>CAVQTW010000012.1:0-249642 GCA_963716705.1 uncultured Alphaproteobacteria bacterium | reverse complement strand
CACGGATCCAGTCCCGCGCCGACCCTGCCGGAAAGACGCGCGCGTTTCAGAGCCGCGGGCTGCGACAGGCTGCCGTTCCTGCCGATGAATTCCTTGCGATCCCCGGTGAGCGTGCGCGTTCCATCGTTGACGTCGAGGAACACAATGCGATCGGGAAACTCGGTGTTGTAGTAATTGCGCGCCAGCAACGCGCCGGTCTTGAGATCCACTTCGGTCTGCACGTGCAGCAGGCTTTTCTGCCGCAGATCGCCCAGCACCCATTCCCAGTATCCGGTGACCGACAGGCGGCGCGGACGTCCCGAGACGTTGCGCAATTTCAAGACCGCGAACTTCACCGGGGCGTCCATCGCCACATAGACCCACAACTCGGAGATGATGCCGTTCTCGGTATGCTCGAACACGGTGTAGCCGAAGCCATGGCGGATGACATAGGGCGTTGCCCCGCGCGCGGGCAACGGCGTGGGCGACCAGAACTGTCCGGTCTGCTCGTCGCGAATGTAGAAAGCCTCGCCCGTGGTGTCCCGCACCGGATCGTTGCTCCAGGGCGTCAGGCGAAACTCATGGGCATTCTCAACCCAGGTGTAAGCGGCGCCGCTTTCGGAAACCACCGTGCCGAAAGTAGGGATTGGCCAGCACATTGACCCACGGCGCCGGCGTCATCTGGCCGGGCTGGAGGGTGATGACATATTCATGGCCGTCGCGGGTGAAGCCGCCGAAGCCGTTCGGAAAAATCAATTCGCGCTGCGGCAGCGGCGGCGGGCAGCTCGGTCAGCCCCGGAGCGGGTGGGCGTCAGCGCCGGGACCGACGGCTCCAAACACTCCGATGTTCCAGTTGCTCCGCCAACGTTCCCTTCTCATCGTCCAGCACGATCCGCGCCACGGATTGCAGCAGCACGCGATCATCGTTGCGGGATTTGATCGAGGCGTCGGACGAAGATGCCACCCGGCTTGTCCAGCATCTGCGCTTCAATTCCCGAGGAAATCAGACTGGTGATCTGGTCGTGCAAGGACTGGCGGTAAACCGAAACATCCTCGTTCAAAATGACCAGATCGACGGTCAGGCCCTTCATCCGCCAGTAGGAATGCGCCCGGATCAATTGCCGAACGATCTCGATCTTCTCCGCGTCGCTGATGCGGAGCAGGACGATCGGCACGTCGCCCGAAATGCCGTAACTCCAGAGTCCGTTTTGGCCGCGCCGGTTGTTGAGCAGCACGCCGGGGTTGGCCCGGCGGGCGGGATCGGCATAGATCAACGCGCCGGCCAGGCGACCGTAGAGTTGCGCTTCCGCCTCCGTGACGTTGAGATGGTGCAACGTCACCTGGCTGTGGGTCCACGCCAGATCGAAGGCGCGGTCCGCCATGCGGGAGCTTTGATATTTCTCCACCTGCGCCAGCGCGGCTTCCCGGCTTTCGGTCACGCCCAGAACCAGGTCGATGATGGCGGTTTCATGGGGCGGCAGAGCGACCGTGCGCCGCAGCGAAATGATGGGATCGAGCACCGAACCGACGGTGTTGGACAAGGGCGAAGTGCTCTGCATCGCGGCGGGATTGGCCAGGCGTTCCGCCGCGTCCGACGAATCTGCGAGCGATCGGTTTCGCAGGAGATCTCGCCCAGTTCGCCGCCCTGGCCCACCATCAGATGCAGCAACCACGGCGGCTTTTCGTCCTGGGAACGGGCGCGGCGGGTGCAGAGAATGGCGGAGGATGTTCGCGCGAATTCCGTTTGCACGAAGAGATTGCTGAAAGCGGGATGCGCCGCGTCCGCGGCCGGAGTCGCGAGCACCACTTCCGCATAACTGGTCAGTTCAATGACGCGCGCCGCGGTGGAACGATTGGTGATCGTGATGCGCCGCAACTCCACGTCGTCTTCCGGCGACACGCTGATCTCGGTGTGGATTTCGAGACCGGCATGACGCTGCCGAAACTCCGCGCGCGCCTGCGTGAAGATGGCTTCGTAGCCTTTCGTCGCGCGCAAGGTGGGTTGATACGCGGTGGACCAGAACTCTCCCGTCGCCAGATCGCGCAGATAAACAAACGTCCCCCAGCAATCGCGCGTGGCATCTTCGCGCCAGCGGGTGACCGCCAGATCGCGCCAGCGGCTGTAGCCGCCGCCGGCGCTGCTGATGACGACATGATAGCGACCGTTGGACAGCAGATGAACCTCCGGCACCGGCGGCGTGGGATTCGTGAAAACGCGCATCGCCGCTTTCGCCTTCGCCAGCGAGCGTCCGCGATGTCTCCAGCGCCAGATCGTCGGTGAACACGCTCGCGGCGGTCCTGGGCACGCGCTCCTGCAACAGCAGGTCCGCGGCCTTGAGCATCGGACAGGCCATGAAGCGCCGTTGCATGGGGTAGTCCCGCAACAGATTGACCAGCGCCAGCAAGCTCATGCCCTGATGATGCGCCATGAACGATCGGATCGTGACGCTGGTTTTGTCCGGCGGCAGACGCGACGGCGTGTAATCCACCGCTTCGTAGAAACCGTAAGCGCCGGCGCGTCCCTCGGCCGCCAGCCGTTGCAGGTTTTCACAGGCTTCGCCGCGGCGCCACCATCAGCGCCATGGCGGTGGCGTAAGGAGCGATCACCAGGTCCTCGGCCAGTCCGCGTTTCAAGCCCAGGCCCGGCACGCCGAAGGCGCGGTATTGGTAGTTCAGGTGAACGTCGGTCCGGTTGTAGCCCGATTCGGAAATGCCCCACGGCACGCCGCGCAATTTCCCATACTCGATCTGTTGTTGCACGGCCGCCTTGCAGGTGTGATCGAGCAGCGTGTTCTCGTAGTTGGGCATGACCAGCAGCGGCATCAGGTATTCGAACATCGAGCCGCTCCACGAAACGAGGAGCGGATCGCCCCGCGAAGCGACGAGCAGGCGGCCCAGCGAGAACCAGTGATCCTGCGGAACCTGCCCCAAGGCGATGGCGACGTAACTGCACAAGCGCGCCTCCGAGGCCAGCAGATCGTAGAAGCTGGTGTCACGCCGGCGTTCGGTGACGTTGAACCCGATGGAAAACAGATCCCTCGCCGGGTCGAACAGAAAGGTGAAATCCATCGCGGCCAGTTCGTCGCTTTGCTTGGCCAGAGCTTCCAATTCGAGCAGTCGCTGGCGGGCGTGGTCGCTGGCTTCGCGCAGGCAGCGCGAGAGTTCGGCGAGACGTTTGCTTCTGCTTCCGGACTGGGCGGATCGCTGCGAGGTCCTGCAATGCCGCTTCGATCAGCGGACGAGCGATTGCTCGAACTCCGCGATCTCCCGCAAGGTGGGTGCCTGGTCGAGTCCGGCGAGCATCTCTCAAGCTCGTGCAGCCGACGTGGAGGCTCTGTCGCCGTCGCGAGCGGAGCGGCTGGTCCTCACGCCGGCTGCGCGATCGAGCTGGCATTGCCAGCCACGGCGCGAGGAACCGCAGATCCTCCAGATGCTCCTCGCAATTCCGCTTCAGCGTTTGAGCCCACTCTTGAGTTCCTCCTCTCTCGTTCGCCAGCGAAGCGGCGATCTCGGTCGCCTGCCCGTCGCCTTTTCCAACAAGGCAAGCGCCGCGCGCAGACTGGCGGGAGGCTGTCTGCCAATTCCGCATCGAGCTCGGCCAGCGCGGCATTTTCGCCGGCCAAGTCCCGGAGAACCCTCACCGTGTCGCGCAGACCGGCGAAAATCTGCGGCGTGAAGATCGTTTCGTCGGCCTGCTCCCTCAGTCCGGCGCCGAGCGTCAGCAGATGCCCCGCGAGATTGCCGCTGTCCACACTCGAGACGTAGAGCGGGAGGAGCGGTTGGAGCGTGCGGGTGTCATACCAATTGTAGAAATGCCCGCGATACCGCTCGAGTCGCTGCATCGTGGCGAGCGTGTCTTGCGTGCGTCGGATCAAGCCGCCCATCGAGAGATAGCCGAAATCCCGGGCGGCCAGATTGGCGAGCAGCGCCAGGCCCATGTTCGTCGGCGAGGTCCGCGAGGCGATCGTCGGGGCCGGGACTTCCTGAAAATTGTCCGGTGGCAGCCAGTTCTCCTGCGCGGTGACAAAGGTCTCGAAATAATGCCACGTCTTGCGGGCGGTGTGTCGCAGGAAGGTCAACTGCTCTGCCGTCAAATCCGGCGTCGCGGATTCGATGGGCTGGCTGATCCACCAGGCGATCCACGGAGCGGCCAGCCAGAGACCAAGAATCGGCAGAGCCAGTGGCAGTTGGGCCGGCTGCAGCGATGGCCAGGAAGAATCCGGTCGCCAGCGGCGACCAGCCGGCGCGATCCACATGGTGGCGTAAAAGCCGGTGAGATCGGCGCGCGTGGTCCGTTCGGAATCGCTCGACGTCTGCCATTCGAGGAGTCGTTTGCGCGTCACCAGCAGGCGCAGCAGCGTCCTTCCGATGGCGTCCAGGCTGATGAAGGCGTCGTAGGGCAGAAACGCCAGGGTGAGAAAGATCTGGCCGAGCTGCCGGCCGCCCGACCCGACCACTCCCCGCAGATGCATCGCCCACGGCAGATCCGCCGGCTTGCGAAGCACGTCGACCAGCGCCGCCAACAAGCCGGGGAGCGTGATGATCGCCAGGACCAGCAGCGCTCCCAGGCCGCCGAGTTCAGGAAGGAGCAGCCATGCGCCCAGCAGGAAGAGCATCAGGGCCACCGGGACCAGGCTGCGCCGCAGGTTGTCGAAGATCTTCCACTGCGACAGCGCGGAAAGCGGATTGGCAATGCGCCGGGCGTCCGGCCCGGGAACCCGCGGCAGCAGCCATTGCGTGATCTGCCAATCGCCGCGAATCCAGCGGTGGCGCCGGTCGATGTCCACGTTGTAGCGGGAAGGATATTCTTCGTAGAATTCCACGTCGCTGACCAGGGCGGAGCGGGCATGACACGCTTCCAACAAATCGTGGCTGAGAACGGTATTCTCCGGAAAGCGTCCGTTCATGGCGCGCTCGAAGGCGTCCACATCGTAGATTCCCTTGCCGATGAACGAGCCTTCCCGGAAGACATCCTGATAGACGTCGGAAACCGCCCGGGTGTAGGGATCGATGCCCGCGTCGCCGGCGAAAAGCCGGACGAACCACGATCGCCGGGCGCTCGGCAGACTCACGCCGACGCGCGGCTGCAGAATGCCGTAGCCTTCGGTGACGATCCCGCGCACGGCATCGAATTCCGGACGGTTCAGCGGATGGGCCATGGTGCCGACGAGCTGACGGGCGGCATCGCGCGGCAGCTGGGTGTCGGTGTCGAGCGTGATGACATACTTGATGGCGGGCAGGATGGCGGTCTCCCCGACGATCTCGGAAAAGCATTCGCGCGAGCCGCCGCGCAGCAGCGCGTTGAACTCCGTGAGCTTTCCCGCGCTTGCGTTCGTAACCCATCCACAGGCCTTCGCCGGCGTTCCAGCGGCGCGGGCGGTGAAACAGGAAGAAGAGGTCTGCTGCCGGCGGACGGATACTTCCGGTTCAGCATCTCGACTCCGGCCCGCGCCCGCTGCAAGCAACGCCTCGATCCTCCGGCAGGATCTCCTCCGGTGCGTCGCGGAAATCCGTCAGCAACGCGAAATGAAGATGCGGATCCCGGTTCGCGAGATGGTGAATCTCCAGGGTCTCGATGAGGCGATCCACGCCCTCCAGGCTCGTGAGCATCGTGGGAACGACCACCATCGTGCGGCAATCCGGCGCGATGCCGGAGGAAAAATCCAGGCGCGGGAGCAGGCGGGGTTTCACCAACAGCGTGGACAGCCAGTTCATCAACGCCACGGCCAGTTGGCTGGCGCAAAGCAGGAAAACCAGGGTGAACGACAAGAGCTTCCAGCCCTGCACGCTCGAGCGCCGGGCCTGCCGCATGAACCCGAGCGTCGCGAGCAGCGTGAGCACCCCGATGCCGCCCGCATAGAACGTCAGCGGAAAGCGGTGGATGCCGCGTTCGATGCAGCGTTCGCCAGGGCCACCGCACCTTCGCCGCGCGCTCCAGCATCGGCTGGCCCTTGTCGATCAGATAGTAGCCCACATGGGCGGTCCGGTCATCGCGCCCATTCTCCCGGGCGCTCTCCGCGGCCAGTTGGATGGCATTCTGCGCGACCTCCGCTTCCGGTAGCTGGCTGTGCCGGGCGATGGCTTCGACCGCATGGCGATATCGATCGCGGGTCGCAAAATCCATGTCGCTGTAAACGTCGGCCGGGTCGGAGCGCAACGTCGTCTCGACCAGGCTCAGGGTCTCCACGAACTCCTTCCAGTCCATGGCGCTCAGGAAGCGCAGGCTGGCGATGCTGTGGCTGACGGAAACCTGGTCGGCCGCCTGATTCTGGCTCTCCAGATGGACCAGCTGCTCGATGGACAAGCCCTGTTCGATCAAGCCGCTGTTCGAGCCAGCTGCGCGCGAGATGCAGCACCGGACTGTGTCGCGACAAGCGCTGGCAGAATTCCGCCACGAACGAACTGGATGAGGGAAGATCGGACTTCGCCATGTCCGCCACCACCACCACGAGGTGGGACGGGTTGTTCTCCGCCATGTCCTGCAAACGATCCACCCACAGGTCCGCAAGATCGCGATCCTCCCGGGCGATGGTCAGCCGGGTGGTGATGCGCTGGAGGTTTTCAATCAACCCCAGCCGCAGCATGATGGGAATGGCCCACAACTCGCCCAGTTTCAAGGGGGTCACCGTCTGATAGGAGGCGATGAAGGCGCTGAGCGGTCCCGCATCAATCTGCGCATCCACATGCGAGATCAATTCGAGCACGATGTCGTAAACGCGCGGCAGTCCGGCGGAAGGACCGTTCACGAGGCGCGGCAACTCCCGGCTGTAGCCGCGGGGCAGATGCCGCCTGGCCATCTGGATCTGCTCCTCGATCAGATAGAAGTTGTCCAGCAGCCATTCGGCGGCGGGAGTGATGCGCCGGCTTGGATCTACGGCGAGGGTCGCGCGATTGAAGGCTCGCAAGATCTCCTCGTTTTCGTCCAACCGGGCGAGCAGACGGTTGGCGCCCTGCCGGTGACCACCTGATGATTGGCTGCCAGAGCTTCGGGCATGGCGCGCGAGTTGTTCGACGCTGAACAACTCGGCCCGCAACGGCGGCTCGCTCGCGCGCGGGCGCGAACGTGTTTGCCTGGCCATCCAGGTTTGCCAGCGTAGGAAAAGAGTCTGCATGTTGTTTTTACTCTCCGACCGCGATTCCCGCCATTGACCTACCCGTTCTTGTTCCGTCGATCGGCTCTCCGCGGTCGCGATACGCGTCGAGCATTTCGACCTGGACCGTGTTGACCGTGTTCGGTCCGATGAGCGATTCGACGTATTTCACATCGCTGTCGTCCAGCCAGATGGACTGGCCTCAGTCCTTCAGCACCACCCACAGCGGCGTGAACCAGGCCGGGCAGCCACATCAGCAGCGTGAGAACGATGTTGAGTAAGAGCTGAAAACCGATGCCGGCCTTGAGACCGACCGCCAGCGGCGGTAGTAGAATGGCGATGATTACCAGAAGCAGCGTGTTCATGCCGGCGCCTTTCGGAACATCCATTGGACCAATCGCGGCGATCAAAACTCTCGCGAGGCTGATCGCTAAGCTCTGCTCGGCGTCCGCTTAGCCTTTGGCCTCGTTACCCGTCACACCGAACTACGGCAGACTGTCTGCCTATTCCTCGTTGACTTGCTCGAGCAGGCCGGACAGCAGATTGCTCGGCGGGAGCCACGATGCCGCGCGCCGACTCACACTCCGTTTCGCTCGTTGCCGCAGCGACCACGTCGCCTGAATGTCTTCACACCCCCGCCGAATGTCCCTCGGTGTCGGTTCGTAGACCCTGCACCTTACCGTCGGAGTCCTTCGCGTCGCGATCATGTTCCTCTTTCCATTTTGGTGTTCAACCGCAATCCAAGCTTGGTTTTTGGACGCGTTGTTTGTAGTGGCGAATGTCCTCCGTCGCCAAGAACGAAAAAAGCCGACGTAGTGGAACACCCGAAGGCGTTCGACCACGTCGGCTTACTCGTCAACGAGCCCCCCGGCACTGCCGAGTTGCTCTTCATCTAGTCATCCGACCACTGCAAATCAACTTCTCGCGAAGCCGCAACCAAGTTCACCACGGCTCCGGCGAGCTTTATTCTATCGTGGCGGAACGGGAAAACAGCAGTTGGCCGTGCCGGCGCCGCGTTTGGCGTCATCCGGTCTTCCCGCAAACGAGCAAGCACTCGTTCATGGTGCTTTCCTCGCGCCACGTGGCGACGTGTTCGCCAAGGCCTCTATCAGGCTGGTCGAACGCGCTTGTCGAATTTCTCGACGCCTTCGTCCTCAAGCTGCTGCGTCACCCCCAGAAGGGCCGCCTCCTGAACCCGTGCCCCAGAAAGAAAGCACCGCGAGGATGAGGAAGACAACGAAAAGTATCTTGGCTCCTTCCCAGGAGAGGGCTGCCACGCCTCCGAAGCCAAGGAAGGCAGCGATCAGAGCGATGACGAGAAACGCGATTGCAAGTCGTAACATGGCAGTTCTCCTTCACAAAGGTGGGCTCAGTTGGCGAAATGCCCGCGGGGCCCGTGATTAAACGTCTCAAAACCACAACGTAGTTTCAGGTGGCTTGGCACCGTCCGAGCGACGATTGGTCGCCAACGGAGCGTTCCGACACACGACTGCCTCGAAGGCAGTCGCGGGGCTGCCGCGGCTATTGTTTGACCTTCTCGGTCAGGTCGCCGGTTTTCTCCTTCACCTCTTGCCCGAGTCCTTGCACCTTTTCCTTGGCCTTTTCCTCGTCCGCGTGGATCTTGTCTTTGTCCACCGTGATCGTAGCACTGGGCTTCTGGTCCGTGCCGTTCTGTCGAAAGATGGAACCAACCCCGGTAGAACCCGAAGACGGCGATGCCGACCAGGAGCAAAACGGCCACAACCAGTAGAGTCTTCATGACAAATCCTTCCTCGATTAGTGTTAAAGCAATCCTCTGACCGTGAGGTGGCGGTAACGCTTCAGTTTCTTTCATTTCTCCGATGCTCCGTGGTTTCTCCTTCGATGTTGCCTGGTTGTCCTTGTCCTTGGCTTCGCCCTTGGGTTTGTCCTCCTGCGCTCGTCCGCGGTTGACCAGTTCGGCCCGCTGAGGCGCGCCGTCGGCTGGTGCGAGCGGCTTCGGCCTGCCGACGTCGCGGCTGTCGCGGCGCGGCGATCGATTCACTCTCGGCTTGGCCGCGACCCTGGGATCCGGCTTGGGAGCCTCGTACGTCTTCGGCGGAGCGTGGCCCTTTCCGAGCTCAGTGACGGGCCGTCGCCACAATCGGAGACCTGGGAAGTGTCACTCTGGCCGGCGCGAATTCCTTGGGCTGCGCTTCGGCTGGAGCAGCCGCCGCGTTGGTTTCCAGAGTCTTGCCGCTGTTGGCGGAATCTCTGGACCTCTTGCCCTGCTGACCGAGCCTTTGTCTCTCTGACTGGTCCACCGGCTGGAATCGCAGCGGACTGTCTCTTGCTCCTTCTGAAGATCGTCAAGTGGCGCGGCGACCACGGGGCTCCTCCCTCCTGCTTGTACCGCACGCGTGCCCATTTCTCTCTGGGCCGCCCATGTGCGCGGCGGTCGCAGATCCTCGTGATCGCGGCGGTCTTGGAAGTCCGCCTGTTGGCGTTGTTCCCATCCGCGGTCCTGCCGATGCTGCCAGCGCTGGTGAGCGTAGATCGGATCGTAGCCGAAACGCCCGGTGTTGATCGAAAACCACGGGTAGAACCCCGCGCCGCGGTAGTTGGCGGCGTAGTAGTCGCCGAAATAGTAGTGTTGGTACTGCGGCCGCAAGAAGAGATGGCTGGCGAACACGCCCAGGTCGATCACCGTCGTCGGCGAGTAGGAGAAACCCCGCCGCGTGTACACGCCCGCATCGAAATAGACCGGCGCAAACAGCACGCCGCGACGGCCGATCGAGTAATCCCAGTAGCCGTCGACGAAGACGTAGCCGCGCGGGGCCCAAACGTAATGGGCGGGGACCCAAACCCAATTCGGCTGCGACGGTCGCCCAGAAACCGGGACGCCAGGCGTAGCGGTTCTGCTGCCAGACCCAACAGCCGGGCAGCCATGTTTGGTCGGCCGAAGATGCGGCAATGTTGGGACCGACTTCGACGGTCGCGGGCGGCTCGGGCAAGTATTCCACCTCGCTCGCCTTGGCATCGGCCCAGTAGCCGGAAGTCCATTGAAAGCCTTGCGCCGGACTGGCCCCAATACCCGGGCACCCATTGGCGACCGGGCGGCAGGGCGCGCCAGATGCCGCTGACCCAAAGGAAATCGCTTCGCTCGTCGTCCCAGCCCCAGTAGCCGGGGATCCACGCGACGTTGGCCCCCGCTGGTCGGCGGCAATTCCTCGATGGCGGCCGGCGGCGCTTCGGCACCACGATGCCCGGCTCGGGATCGAAGTCACCGTTTCCGCGAAGGCCTCGTGACCGGCCCGCGTGAGCACTTCACCCCTCCCTCGGCATCGCTCCGGCCCAGTTGTGCGGCAACGGCCTTGTGCAAACCAAAGTTGTTCACGCCTGGCCGCCAGTGCGGCGGCCAGAATCAATGCTAGAAAACGCTTCATCACTATACCCTTCCTCGTAAGCGGGGACTGTCGCTTAAGCGGCAGTGACTATTCCGGCCGTGCGGCTCCTCCCCGTTGATTACAAACGTGCCGCCTTGCCAACAAAAAAAGCCGACGTGGTGGAACACCCTGAGGCGTTCAACCACGTCGGCTTACTCTTCAACAAGCCCCCGGCAGGGCCGAGTTGCTCTTCGTCTAGTCGTCCGACGACTTCAAATTCACTTCAAGCGGAGCGGCTTTCGAGTTCGCCGCCTCTCCACCCAGACCTGATTGTATGGGAATGGAAAAAGCAAGGCCGTCCAGTTACTGGACCCGCAAGTAATGCACTACCGCTTCACTCCGCAGCGGCGCTGGCTTCCTCGTCAGGCTCTCCGCCCGTCCGTTCCCGTTGATTCGTTCCCAAACCTCCGAGCGATGGACGGGAATATCTACATCGACCTCGAATCCCAGTTTCACGTTCGGGCCGCGAACACCGACGCCCGTGACTTTGACCATCCGTACGGGAATGCTTTTGGCAGCTCGATGGTAGCTTGCTTGGCATGACTCGTTAATCACTCGAACGCTTTTCTTATGGCTTTCTTGACCTTGCCGGTCACCTTTTGGACGGCTTGCTTGGCCTTGCCCACTGCCTGGTCGGTCTTCCCCGCCTCGCGAAGCTCGTCGTTGCCGGTCGCGCACCGGCGGCTTCCTTGATTCGACCTTTCACCACATCTGTCTTGCCACCCATGATAGTGACTCCTTTTCCTAGAATGTGTGCTGTAGCAGGGTCATCGATCAGAACTAACGCGACGCGTCGCGGAAGCTTTCCCCTCAGCCCGCCAAGGGCTTTCCCTGTTCGTGCGAAGGATCGGTAACAGACTGTCAGTTGTTCCGTTTCCCAGGATGTGGTCGCCGTCAGTCGGCTCCGGCGTCCTGGGGATCCCGGTCTCCTCCACGCTGTCGGTAAGCCCCCACCGCCCACGACGATCTTGACTCCGGGAACCGGGCTCGCAATTCTTGCACAGGTAGCGTGTGTGAGCCAGACCTCCGGCGGCAAGGCGCCGATGCCGACCAGCGCCGGCACCTGCTCGGCCACCTGCGCCACCAGGTCGGAAGCCATCATTTCAGCGGAGGCGATTTCTACTGCCCACTTGGCCGGGCCAAGCAGTTGGCGGAGCATCTCCAGCGCCAACCGATCCGCCTGGTCGCGGCCCGGGCACGCCAGAACGCGGAGTGGGATCGGCGCAGAGGCGTTGCCCCGATTCTCCGCGTGGATCGCCTCTTCGGCTTGAGTAACAACTTCCCGCCGCTCTCCCAGGTCTTCCAGGATTTCCCGCGTCGTCTGGAGGACAGACTGCTCATCCGATTCCGTCAAGTCGTCTCGCTCGCGGTCTCGCTTGACATAATTCAAGGCCGGCACCAAGAAGTCGTCGTAGACCTGTTCCGGGGAAGATGCCTTGGCCTGCGCCAAGACCAGTTGCGTCGCCTCGTCCTGATCGCCAGCCAGCAGCCGTTGGTAAAAGATGAGGTGCGCATCCAACGGGGGCTCGTCGCCCAGGAGCACGTCGAGGAACTTCAACTGCGGGACGTACTTGCCCAGCACTACCAGACAGACCGTCAGCGGGCTGGACAGGACCAGACCAATCGGCCCCCACAGGAAGCCCCAGAAGGCGGCGGCCACCAGCAGGGCCACTTCCGAGATGCCGATGCTCTGGCCGTACAGCCGCGGTTCAGCGACGTTGTTTGCGAGCAACTCGATCGCCACGAATAGCCCAAACACCAGCAGCGGCTGGACCCACCCTTCAAACATCGCCAGGCTGAGGATGACCGGCGGTACGGCCGCGATCCAGACGCCGATGTAGGGGATGTAGCGGAACACGGCCGCCGGGAATCCCCACAGAAAGGCATACTCGATGCCGATTGCCAGCAGGCCGAAGCCCACCGACAGACCGACCGTGGCGTTCACGATCAACTGCATGAGCAGAAACCGGCTGATCCGCTGGCCAGCGTCGTCCGACGCCTTGGTCATCACGGTCGATCTGGCCGTGACTCGCCAACCGGATCAGGCGATTCCGCAGGTCCTCGCGACTTCGGCAGCATGAAAACGACCAGCACCAGGGCCAAGGCCAGGCTGCCGAGCGTCCCTAGCAGGGAAGTCGAGCAAGGCCGGCGTCCGCGCCAGCCAGACCGGCCTCTCCGGCTCCACCACTACGGTCGTCGGCTCTCGACGCGCCGCAACCACCGGCTTGCCCCCGTGCCTCTCCCTCCTGGGTACGCCGTGGGCAGGTTCCACTCCCCGGTAATGTCTTGCGATCATTTTCTCCAGGCGACTGGTTACCGACCCCTGCCCCAGACGCCGCAGCGATTTGACCTTGCCCTTGATATTCTCCGTGTACTTCGGCGCCTCGCCGGCCAGGCTCGTGACCTGGGCCGTGACCAGCCATACGACGCCGCCCAGCAGCGCCCCTGCCAACATCACGACCACGATTACCGAAAGCAATCGCCTCAGCCCGCACCGCTGCAGGGCCGTAACCAGCGGGGCCAGCAGAAAGGTCAAGAGCACCGCCAGCACGACCGGGATGAAAACCGTCTGCGCCCAATACAGGCAGGTGACCACGACCACGCCGACCACCGTGCCGGTCAAGATCATGAAGGCATGCTGCCAGCCGGGCATTGCGGATGTTTTCGTCACGGTCAGAACCCCAAGGGTCTATCTGGATGATCGGCGTGGCCGCTTACCACAGCTTGAGTTTCCAGCCCAGTACGAACCCAATGCCGACGCACCATAGGGCCACGATTCCGGGGCCGCTCGCGCCCGCATCTCCTGAAAATGCTCGAGGGCGCTCTTGGTCGTTGGCTCGCGGGGCCCCGCCGGTATCTGGGTCTCATTTCGCGATTCCGGGACGGTTTGTTCTTTTGTCGACGAGGCCATGTTCAGACTCCTATCGCCGAGGCGGCATTGCCGGACATTTCTTGCAGATAGCCTTCGTCGCTTCGCCGTTCGCTGCTAACGTGGAGGATAAGGCGCCCTGATTGAAGCAGGAGATACTCAAAGACATCGGTGATCTCCTTGTCAATCCGCACCTCGGGGGAGGAGAAACGATCCACATTACCCCAAAGCCCCTGGTGGGAGCCTAGTCTCCCATTACCCCCAGTAAGCCCCCTCCCCTGAACCCGCCGAACAGGAACGACAGCACCGCGAGAATGAGGAAGACGACGAAGAAAATTTTCGCCACTCCCACGAAGGAGCCTGCGATCCCTCCGAAGCCGAGCAGTGCAGCGATCAAAGCGATGACGAGGCAAGCAATTGCCAACTGTAACATGGTCTGCTCCTCCAATAAGAAAGGGTTTGGCCCGTTGGGCGACTTCCCAGCAGGGCATGTGATCGACAACTCAAGATACCTTCACTCTGTCATCCGCGCGGGCCCTCCTGTGGGGCTCTTTGCCTGGGGCGTTCCCGTCGATTCGTTCCCACACCTCCGAACGATGGATAGGTGCATCGGGATCGAGCTCGAAACCCAGCTTCGCGTTGGCGCCTTTAATCCCGAGAACCGTGACCTTCAGCAGCCGATGGAACCCACCGGACCCTCCGACTACCACCGATTCCCGGCTTTTCCTCGACAAGACTAACATGGTTTAACGTACAGGTTGTTGTCGTCCTCCCATAGGTCTTCGTTCTGCGTTTGTTACTTGGTCTGATCGATCGCTTCGCCGGTTTCTTCCTTCGCCTGGTGCCCGAACTCTTGCACCTTCTCCTTGTCCTCCCGGATTTTGTCTTCGTCTACCGTGAACGTCGTATTGATCGTGTGGTCCGCGTTGTCCGTGTCCGACGAAAGCTGGAACCAACCCCGGTAAAACCCCAAGCCGGCGATGCCGACGATGAGCAAAACGACCACAACTAGAATCGCTCTCATGACAAATCCCTCCTCGACTGAGTTAGAAACAAACGCCCCTTGACGCGAGGCTGGACACTCGCGTCGTTGTCTTGTCCTGCATCTACTCAGCCGCTGGGATCAGAAGCGTCCGAACAGCAGCAGGACGACCAGAATCAGCACCACCAATCCCAGCCCGCCGCTCGGGCCCATAACCCCAGTTTCTGCTGTGACCCCACGTGGGCAACGTGCCCAGTGAACCCAGCAGCATCAGAATCACAAGCACCATCAAGATCGTAGAAAGCATGTTAGTTCTCCTTCGAGAAGAGGCATGAACGCGGCCTGGCCGCAGTCAACATGGTCGGACAAATCTCCAAAACACAGGGGTCCAGTCCGTGGTGCCAGCAGCCAACTCGCGGGCACGACGCTCAGCTCTTGCCTTTACCTTTGCGTTCGCCTTTGTGCTCCCCGGGCTTCGGACCCGTCGCCGGTGGATCCACCGGCCTGTTGTCCCGTGGCTGCGGGGCCGGCCGATCAACTTTGGGCTGAGACTTCGCTTGTGGCGTGTCCAGCGGCACTCGGAGCGTCGTGTGTAGCCGCGGTTGCTCCGGTGAGCGATTCGCCCTCGGCTTGGGCTGGACCACGTTGTCGAGCGGCGGCGCCGCATGGGCCCTCGGCGGAGTATAGTCCTTACCAAGCTGATCGGCCGACTTGGCCACAATCGGAGATGGGGGAAGTCTCATGCGGGCCGGCTCGCCGCGGTGGGCGGGGTCTGCGGCGGGAGCCATCGCCGCTTTGGTTTCCCACTGTTGCCGTTGGTCGCGGAATCGATAGACCTCTTGCCCGTGTTGACTAAGCCTTTGTCGCTCGGCCTGGTCGACTGGCTGGAATCGCCACGCACCGTTCCGGCTCCGCGACGCTTGATCGAGCGACGCGCCCACGAGGTTGCGCACGGCGAAGCCACGCCGCCCCCGCCGATTTCGCCCTGGTTCGCCCAGGTGCGCGGCGGTCGCAGCTTCTCGTGATCGCGGCGGTTCTTGGAAGTCCGCCTGTTGGCGATGCTCCCATCCGCTGTCCTGCCGATGCTGCCAGCGCTGGTGAGCGTAGATCGGATCGTAGCCGTAACGGCCGGTGTTGAACGAAAACCACGGATAGAACCCCGCGTCGCGGTAGTTGGCGGCGTAGTAGTCGCCGAAGTAGTAGTGTTGGTATTGCGGCCGCAAGAAGAGATGGTTGGCGAACACGCCCAGGTCGATCACCGTCGTCGGCGAGTAGGAGAAACCCGGCCGCGTGTACACGCCCGCATTGAAATAGACCGGCGCAAACAGCACGCCGCGACGGCCGATCGAGTAATCCCAGTAGCCGTCGACGAAGACGTAGCCGCGCGGGGCCCAAACGTAATGGGCGGGGACCCAAACCCAATCCGGCTGCACGGTCGCCCAGAAACCGGGGCGCCAGGCGTAGCGGTCCTGCTGCCAGACCCAACAGCCGGGCAGCCATGTCTGGTCGGCCGAAGATGCGGCAATGTTGGGACCGACTTCGACGGTCGCCGGCGGCTCGGGCAAGTATTCCACCTCGCTCGCCTTGGCGTCGGCCCAGTACCCGGAAGTCCATTGAAAGCCTTGCGCGGACCTGCCCCAATACCCGGGCACCCATTGGCGGCCGGGCGGCAGGGCGCGCCAGATGCCGCTGACCCAAAGGAAATCGCTCCGCTCGTCGTCCCAGCCCCAGTAGCCGGGGATCCACGCGACGTTGGCCCCCTCCGGTCTCTGGTCCGGCGGCAGTTCCTCGATGGCGGCCGGCGGCGCTTTCGGCACCACGATGCCCGGCTCGGGATCGAAAGTCACGGTCTCCGCGAAGGCCTCGTGAACCGGCCCGCGCGTGAGCACTTGCACCCCTTCCTCGGCATCGCTCCGGCCCGGCTGTGCGGCAATGGCCTTGTTCAAACCAAAGCTCGCACCCAGGGCCGCCAGTGCGGCGACCAGAATCAATGCTAGAAAACGCTTCATCACTATACCCTTCCTCGTAAGCGGGGATCTGTCGCTTAAGCGGCAGTGACTTATTCCGGCCGTGCGGCTCCTCCCCGTTGATTACAAACGTGCCGCCTTGCCAAGAGACAAAAAAAGCCGACGTGGTGGAACACCCTGAGGCGTTCAACCACGTCGGCTTACTCTTCAACAAGCCCCCCGGCAGGGCCGAGTTGCTCTTCGTCTAGTCGTCCGACGACTTCAAATTCGCTTCAAGCGGAGCGGCTTTCGAGTTCGCTGCCTCTCCAGCCAAAATCTGCTCCACCTTCGCAAGAATCTGATTGTATGGTGCGTTATGGAAAAAGCAAGGCCGTCAGCATGGTCGTGCGGTCATATCGGCGAACATTTTCAGCAAGTGGTCGGGGCCGACGTCCGTGTTGGCGGCCGTGACGAATTCGCGGTCGGACGATTCGGTGCTGAAGACAGCTACTTTCAAGGCTTCACACTGGATACGATATGCCCCGCGGTTAGTACGCCGATCGCGAAACCGATGATCAACGTTCCGAACAAGAGGGCCGCGTTCGGCATCGTCACCGTAAGAAATAGCAGCTTTGTTTCGACGGCTTGCGTGTTCTGCAAGACCACGACCACAACGATCAAAACAATGACGGCAATGCCTACGATCTTCAATTTGTTAATTGTTCCCTTCAACATGGTTTACTCCAAATGCAGATGAGTATCATCCAACTGTGTTTCCGAACGGGGCTCTTCTCCTCGTTGTGGATCGGATTCAACTGCGCCAACCGCAGCCGGCTTGGCATGGACGGTGGCTTTCGCCGAGTGAATGTCATTCAGACGGTCCTTGGCGCGCTGCACCTCCTCCGGCAGGACGACGTATTGGTCGGGGATCACCTTCGAGGACATCACCCCGATGGAGAGACATATTTTCATCAGGTCGTCGACCTGCATGTCCACTCGGTGAACGGAGTCGGCTGCGGCGAAGACGACGGCTCCAGACATCGGCACCGGCGAGGTCGGCACGTAGACGATCTGGCACGCCTGGCCGTTGAAGCGGTAGACCTGATCGGAGACGAGCAGCCCGAGGAATCCGGCGCCTCCCTCGCGTCCGAAGGCGCAGTAGACGACGTTCATGCCCTGCATCTTGTCTGTTGGGTCGCGCTGGAGCATCTCGACGACCTGGGCGACCGGTCTGTAGAGAACGTTGACGAGCGGGATTCGTTCCACCGCGGCGTTAAACGTCTTTTCGATCCTCTTCTTCCCGACCGATTTCAGCAGGGCGCCCAAGAACCAGATGGCAAGCAGGACGGCGACCCAGCCGAGGACGGACGCTACGGTCGGATCGGTGACAAATCGAAGTCCCATTTGGAACAAGGCCTTGCCCACGAAGCTTTCCGGACCGAGCCACGCCTTGAGCAACCCGCCGACCCAGGCCATAATGCCGACCGTGATCACGATCGGGAGCACGGCAAACAGACCGGCCAGAAACGTGGAAAGCATCCCCGTTTTCCAAAACCATCTGAGGGCTCGTCTCATCAATGTCCTCCTTCGGCGAGTGAGTTGTCCGCGATTCACAGCGACTTCGCTACGCGACGAAAGTGATGACCGATGATGGTAAGTGCGATGGCCTGATGGAGCTGGCGAGGCCGCCTGAGCAACGTCGTTACGCAGAATCGCCAGTAGGCTCGGCGCCCGCGGTGCCAGACCCCGAGCAGCCACAAGGATTTCACAAAAGCCTGGAAGTCCGACCACGCGAGCCGGAGGCGCGGGCCTTCCGGCCTGTTGTGTTCCAGGAAAGTGCGAATTCGCTGGTAATAGTTCCGCGGCTCATAGAGTTCCTTCATGAGTTCGCGGTAACCATTGACGAGGAATTCGCGGTCCAATTTTGGACGGAAATTGAGCGTAGCCTGGGTGTTGTTTCCGGTGCTTTCCGTCTCGAGTCGTCCCTCCTTCATCAGCCGACGGTAAAGCCGCGTCTCCGGCAGGGCGGTCAGGAGTCCCACCATGGCCGTGACCACCCCCGAGCGTTGAATGAACTCAAACTGGCGTTTGAAGATGTCCGTTGGGTCATTGTCGAACCCCACGATGAACCCGCCCATGACCTCCAGGCCCGCCCGTTGCAGGGTCTTCACTGTCTCCACGAGGTCCCGGCCGCAGTTCTGCATTTTCCGGCATTCTTCCAGGCTCTCGGTCGAGGGCGTCTCGAACCCGACGAAGACCTTCTTGAAACCAGCGCGCACCATGAGGTCGCAGAGTTCCGGGTCGTCTGCCACGTTGGCCGAGGCCTCGGTCATAAAAACCATCTTGGTACGAGTGCGCGTCCGCCAACGAATGAGTTCTCGGAGCAACGCCTTAGCCTGCTTCTTGTTGCCAATGAAGTTGTCATCGACGACGAAAACCATGTCCTTCCATCCGTGCAGGCGCAACTGTTCGAGTTCGGCGATCAACTGGGCCGGCGATTTGGTGCGGGGAACGCGGCCATTCATGACGACAATATCGCAGAACTCGCAATCGAACGGGCACCCCCGCGAAAACTGCACCGACATGGTGACGTAGTGGCGGAGAGTCCCGCACCGCATGTCTTCGATGAGCTGCGGCATGGAGTTCTTCCGAACGACGAAACGCATGAATCGCTGTTCCTGCCCAACAAAGGCTTTGGCCGCCTCAGTTTGGAGTGCGTCGATTCGCTCCGTTGCGTTAGCAGCCTCGGCGGCGAGACGCTCGACGAGTTGCTCTACTGACGACATGATTTCTTACTCCTCAATTGGCTCTCGTTGACGGTCAGAGGACGCAATGCCTCGAACCTAGCCCTGGAATGCATTCCCATCTCGCCGACCACGTCTCGCGGCCGTTGTCTTGCGCCCTTTTGGAAAACCCGCCGATGCCGGGCCCGTGGTTAAACGTCTCAAAGAGTACAACGTCGTTTCAGGCGGCTTGGGGCAGGCGGAGCGAGATCGGCCGCAAACGGGGAATTCCGCCACACAACTGGGCAAAGGCAGTCGCAGGGCGGTCGCAGCCATTGTTTCAGCTTCTCGGTCGGGTTCGCCGGCGGCTTTCTCCTTCACCTCTTGCCCGAGTGCTGCACCTTTTCCTTGGCGATTTCCCCCTTGTCCGCGTGCATCTCTTTGTCCACCGTGAATGCAGCACGGGGCCGCTGGTCTGTGCCTTCTGTCGAAGACGGAACCAACCCCGGTAGAAACCCAAGCCGGCGATGCCGGCCAGGAGCAAAACGGCCACAACCAGTAGAACTTTTATGTCAAGTCGTTCCTCAATTAGCGGTAAAGAAGTCCCCCACAACCAGAGGTTGCAGGAAGCTCGCCGTATTTTCCTTCATTTGAGTTCTCCTTTCAGCAGAAGGCCAAACGCATCTCGAACGATTTCATCCGACCACGATGAACCCTATTTGCCCTTGCCCTTTCCCTTGTGTTTGTCCTGGTTCGGTCTCGCCGGCTTGTCCCGTGGTTTCGGGTCCGGCCGTTTGGCCTTGGGTTGCGGCTGTGGGTCCGGCCGCTCGGCTTTGGGTTGCGGTTGCGGGTCCGGCCGTTCGGCGCTGGGTTGCGGCTGTGGGTCCGGCCGCTCGGCTTTGGGTTGCGGTTGCTGGTCCGGCCGTTCGGCGCCTGGGTTGCGGCTGTGGGTCCGGCCGCTCGGCTTTGGATTGCGGTTGCGGGTCCGGCCGTTCGGCTCGGTTGCGGTTGTGGGTCCGGCCGCTCGGCTTTGGGTTGCGGTTGCGGGTCCGGCCGTTCGGCGCTGGGTTGCGGCTGTGGGTCCGGCCGCTCGGCTTTGGGTTGCGGTTGCGGGTCCGGCCGCTCGGCTTTGGGTTGCGGTTGCGGGTCCGGCCGTTCGGCGCACCGGGTCCCTGAGGTTGCTGGGGGTCCCCGGCCATCGCGTCCTCTCGGCCCGGGCTCAACCTTCGAATCGGGCCCGGGAGCCGAGTGGGTTCTCGGCGGAGCATGTTCTTTGGCAATCTCAGCGACGGGACTCGCCACAATCGGCGATCGGGGAAAGTGGCACTCTGGTCGGCTCAAGTTGCTTCGGAAGCGGGCCGGCTGAGGGAGCCGCCACTCTGGCTTCCAACTCCTGCCGCTGGTCGCGGAATCGATGCACCTCTTGCCCACGCTTACCCAGTTCCTGCCTCTCTGACAGGTCGACGTGCTGGAATCGCAGCGGACTATCTTTGCTCCTCGTCCGATTGCTCCAGCGGCGCGGCAACCACGCGGCGCTGCTCTGGCCTCCCTCGTGCCGAGTCCTCGTTGGGCCGCCCAGGTGCGCGGCGGTCGCAGATCCTCGTGATCGCGGCGGTCTTGGAAGTCCGCCTGTTGGCGCTGTTCCCATCCGCGGTCCTGGCGATGCCGCCAGCGGTTGTGAGCGTAGATCGGGTCGTAGCCGAAATGCCCGGTGTTGATCGAAAACCACGGATGAAACCCTGCGCCGCGGTAGTTGGCGGCGTAGTAGTCGCCGAAATAGTAGTGTTGATATCGCGGCCGCAAGAAAAGATGGTTGGTGAATACACCCAAGTCAATCACCGTCGTAGGCGAATACGAGAAACCCCCTGCGCATACACGCTCGCATTGAAATACACCGGTGCAAACAGCACACCGCGACGGCCGCCCGGAACCTCTGTCATCGAAACCTGCCAGGAATTACGACGGTGACTGTGCGGCCCGCAGTGTGGGCCAGGGCTCTCAGCCGAAGCCGGCGCGCGGTGGCGTCGCGGCAGGCCAGGGCCGGCGGATGCCGGCTGCCCGGCGCCCGGGGGTCAGGCAATGATGTCGGGCACGAGGCGGCTTTCGAGCCAGGTCACCTCGTCCTTCAACTTCAGCTTGCGTTTCTTGAGCCGCTGCAACTGCAGCTGGTCCACCGCAGACCCGTCGAGCCGTGCGATCACGGTGTCGAGGTCGCGGTGCTCGCTGCGCAATTCGTGCAGGCGGCGCAACATGGCGTCACGGTCGGCGATCATGGCCGGCGGCCCCGGGGCGAAGTTGTGAATGCATTGGTAGCGGGTTGGCGCTTATCATGGGAGGGCCGGGGCGCGACAGGGCCTTCCAGGCCCTCGCGCCCGCGGCCAGCAACCGGATGAGGATTCATCACGTATGCCGCTTGAAGCCCGGATCGCCTCCCTCGAGGAACGCCATGCCAATCTCGAGCGCCGCATTCACGAGGAAGATCGCCGCCCGCGGCCTGATGACGGGGAACTCGCCCGACTGAAAGTCGAGAAACTTCGCCTGAAGGAGGAAATGCAGCGCCTGCGCGCCACGACGCATCACTGAGGCCCACGGCCCGCACGCGGCCCGCGGCCCTGGTGCCGCGGGCGGTGCGGGGTGTGGCCGCGCGCGTCAGGCCGCGTCTTCGGCCGGCGGTGTATCGAGGGCGGAGACGCCGCCGATCGCCGCCACCGCGGCATTGACGTCGCCCTGGCTGCACAGGCCCAGGATCACCGGGTCGCGCGGCTTGATGTTGGCGCTGTTCCAATGGGTCTTGTCGCGCACCTTGGCGATGGTGTCCTTGGTGGTGCCGAGCAGCTTCGCCACCACCGCATCGGGCAGCAGCGGGATAGTTGCGCAGCAGCCAGGCGATGCCGTCGGGGCGGTCGTTGCGCTTGGAGACCGGCGTGTAGCGCCCGCCCTTGCTGCGCTGCTTGGGCAGCACGATCGTGCTCTCCTGCAACACCAGCCGCGCCTCGGGGCTGGCTTCGCAGCGCGCGATCTCCTCGCGGGTCAACTGGCCGCTCGCGATCGGGTCGAAGCCGACGATGCCCTGCGCCACCTCGCCATCGGCGATCGCCTGGATCTCGAGTGGGTGCATGGCGACGAAATCGGCGATCTGGTCGAAGGAAAGGGAAGTCTTGTCGATCAGCCACACGGCGGTGGCCTTCGGCATCAAGGGCTGGGGCATGTGCGGACCTCGTGGGCGGGGGGGCCGAAACGGGCCCCCACGACGTTGACGCACCCTATAATGACGCAGCCCGGCAGGGTCAAAGCCCTGATGCGAAAGGAAGCATAATGGCAGCGTTCGACGATGAGGACCGCCCGAAGCGGCGGCGGATTGTGGAGCCACCGCGCTTCGATGGCTGGGATGTGGGCCAGTTGCGGGACTATATCGAGGAATTGCAGGCGGAAGTGGCGCGGGCGGAGGCCGCCATCGCTGCCGGACAGGCGCAGCGCGCGGCGGCCGAGGCGTTTTTTCGCAAACCCTGACCCGAACGCCGCCTGGCATCCGGTCCGCGGCGCCGCCGGCGGGGAGCCGATCCGCCCGGATTCGCCCATCGGCCCTTGTGCCCGGCGCCGCGCGGGGCGATCTGCGCTCCATGCCGGACACGCCGATGTCATCCCCCGCCCCCCGGAGCCAGGCCGGCGCGCCGCCCGCCTTCGACAATTCCTACGCGCGGTTGCCCGAACGGCTGTTCGCGCGCCTCGACCCCACGCCGGTCGCGGCACCGCGCCTGGTGCGGCTGAACACCGCGCTGGCGGAGACGCTGGGCCTCGACCCCGCCTGGCTGGCCGGGCCCGAGGGCGTGGCGATGCTGGCCGGCAATGCGATGCCCGAGGGTGCCGAGCCGATCGCCCTGGCCTATGCCGGCCACCAGTTCGGCCATTTCACGCCGAGCCTGGGCGACGGGCGCGCCATCCTGCTGGGCGAGGTGATCGGGCGCGACGGGCAGCGGCGCGACATCCAGCTGAAGGGCTCGGGCCCCACGCCGTTTTCGCGGCGCGGCGACGGGCGCGCGGCGCTGGGGCCGGTGCTGCGCGAATACATCGTCTGCGGAGGCGATGGCCGCCTTCGGCATTCCGACCACCCGCGCGCTGGCCGCCGTCACCACTGGCGAGCACGTGCTGCGCGAGGATGCGCTGCCCGGCGCCGTGCTGACGCGCGTCGCCGCCAGCCATATCCGCGTCGGCACCTTCCAGTTCTTTGCCGCGCGCGGCGACGCCGAGGCGCTGCGCGCGCTGGCCGACCACGTCATCGCCCGCCACTACCCCGCCGCCGCCGATGCGGCCGAACCCGGCGCTGGCGCTGTTCGAGGGCGTGGTCGCGCGCCAGGCGGAGCTCATCGCGCGCTGGATGCTGGTGGGCTTCATCCATGGCGTGATGAACACCGACAACTGCACCATTTCCGGCGAGACCATCGACTACGGCCCCTGCGCCTTCATGGATGCCTACGATCCCGAGACCGTCTTCAGCTCGATCGACCACCAGGGCCGCTACGCCTACGGCAACCAGCCGGCGATCGCGCATTGGAACCTGGCACGGCTGGCGGAGGCGATGCTGCCGCTGTTCGCGGAGGAGGAGGAGCAGGCGCTGGAGATCGCCCGCGCGGCGATCGGCGGCTTCGCGCCGCGCTTCGGCGCCGCCTGGCGGGCGGGGCTGCTGCGCAAGCTGGGCCTGAGTCGCTGCGCAGGAGGGTGACGAGGCGCTGGTGCAGGACCTGCTGGAGCGCATGGCCGAGGGCCAGGCGGATTTCACCCTGACCTTCCGCCGCCTTGCCGATGCTGCCCTGGGTGCCGAGGGCGATGCCGCGGTGCGCAGCCTGTTCGCCGACCCCGCCGCCTATGATGGCTGGGTGCCCGGCTGGCGCGCCCGCCTCGCGCAGGAGGAAGGCGCGCCAGCCGCACGTGCGGCGGCGATGCGCGCTGTCAGCCCGATCTACATCCCGCGCAACCATCTGGTGGAACAGGCGATTGTCGCCGCTGTCGAGCGGGAGGATTTCACGCCCTTCGAATCGCTGCTGGAGGTGCTGGCGGATCCCTTCACGGACCAGCCGGGCCGCGAATCCTATGCCGCGCCGCCGCTGGCGCAGGAGCGGGTGCTGCAGACCTTCTGCGGGACATAGCGCGCCGACCCGGGCGCCAGCCGGGCCTTCCCTGCGCGCCAACCGGCAGCAGGGCCGCCGTCGCACGCCATGTCATGCCAGGCGGATAGAGTTCGACCCGCGGCCCGCGGGCAGTCCGGCGGAGCCAAGGCGTCCGGATGGCCGCCGCCCGGGGCATGAGGGACACGAAGGCGGGACCTGCCTGCGCCTGGGATCAGTGCCAAAACGAGAAAGGGCGCCGGGAGGTCTCCCCCACGGCGCCCCAATGCTCGCCCGGCGGATTGCTCCGCCGGGATGCAGTATCGTCAGGCCGCCTGGGCCGGCACGTCCTGCGCGGGCAGGGCCGGGCTGCCGGCCTGCACCTGGATGCGCCGCGGCTTCAGCGCCTCGGGCATTTCGTGCTTCAGCGCCACATGCAGCAGGCCGTTGGCGAGTTGCGCGCCGCTGACCACGATGTGGTCGGCCAGCACGAAGCGCCGCTCGAAGGCGCGCCCGGCGATGCCGCGGTGCAGGAAGCGCCGGCCATCCTCGGGCTGCGGCTGCGGCCGCCCGACGATGGTCAGGGTGTTCTCCTGCGCGGTGATGTCGAGGTCGGATTCGGCGAAGCCCGCCACGGCCATGGTGAGCACGTAGCTCTCATCGCCGGTCTTCTCGATGTTGTAGGGCGGATAGCCGTTGGAATCGGACGACGCGCGGGCGTTGTCCATCAGCCTGGCCATGCGGTCGAAGCCGATGGCGGTACGGAAAAGAGGGGAGAAATCGATCGCGTTCATAGAACCTCCTGCTTTAGCAAGGTCCGTTGCGGGGCGGATCCGGGCTCAATGGGCCCCCGTATTCGGGCAGCCCTGCCGTTCCGCGCCGGCAGCCCCCGAGGGGCACCGCCGGCTCACCATAAATGGAAAACGCCGCCCCCCGCTTCAAGAGGGGGACGGCGCTGGTCGGCCCGGTCAGGCGAAAGAGGCGTTACGCCTTCTTGCGCGAACCGATTCCGGCGAACTTCTTGTTGAACTTCGCGATCTGACCGCCGGTGTCCATCACGCGCTGCACGCCGGTCCAGGCCGGGTGGGACTTGGGGTCCACGTCGAGGCGAATGGTGTCGCCCGCCTTGCCGTAGCAGGACCGGGTGGTGAACTCGGTCCCGTCGGTCATGATGACCTTGATCTCGTGGTATTCGGGGTGGATGTCGGGCTTCATCGGGCGGTGCTCACGCAAAGGTGGCCCGCCGATACCGACCGGCGGGCAGGAAGCGCGGGGTATAGGGCGGGCATCCCGGCCACGCAACCTTCGGCCGCTCAGCCCGGCGTGATCTCCCCGCGCTCGATCACATAGGTCTGCTCGACCAGCGGGCGCAGCAGTTCCGGGTTGCTCTCGGTGATCAGGATGGCGACATCGGGCAGCGCCGCGCGCAGGCGCTTCAGCGCTTCCGCGTAGCGCATGGCCAAAGCGGGGGCGAGGCCCTGGAAGGGCTCGTCCAGCAGCACCGCCTTGGTGCCCACCATCAGCGCGCGCCCGAGTGCGACCATCTTGCCCTGGCCGCCCGACAACCCGGCGGCCTTGCGCGGAGCGAGGTCGCGCAATTCGGGCAGCAGGGAATAGATGCGTTCGAGCCGGCGGCCCTTCTCCTCCGCCGCCAGGCGCAGCACCTGCGCGGGCAGCAGCATGTTGTCCTCCACCGTGAAGGAGCCGAACAGCCGCCGGTCCTCCGGCGCATAGCCGATGCCATGGCGCGGGCGGTGGTGCGGGGGCAGGCGGGTTTCGTCCTCGCCATCGATCATCACGCGGCCTTCGGTGGCGGAGACGAGGCCCATCAGGGTGCGCAGCGTGGTGGTCTTGCCCGCGCCGTTGCGCCCGATCAGCGCGACGCGACTGCCCGCGGGCACGTTGAGCGAAACCCCGCGCAGCACCGGCGCACCGGCGATGGAGACGGAGACGCCGGCCAGTTCAAGCATCGGACGTTCCTGTCACCACATGGCGTTCGATGCCGATCACCTCGCGCTGCACCTCGGGGTCGGCCAGCACCTCCTGCGGCGGGCCCAGCGCCAGGATGCGCCCCTGGCTCCAGACCGCCACGCGGTCGGCGAAGCGTTCCACCACATCCATGTCGTGCTCGACGAACACGGCGGTGACCTTCGCTTCCCGCAGCACGCGCGCCAGCGTCTCGACCACTTCCATCTTCTCCGAGGCGGCGACGCCGGAGGTCGGTTCGTCCATCAGCAGCAGGCGCGGCTTCAGCGCCACCGCCATGGCGATGTCGGCGAGTTTCCGCGCGCCCTCGTTCAGCGCGTCGGCGCGAATTCCGCCAGCGCCGAGAGGCCGAAGCGGCCGAGCACGTCCATGGCCTCATCGCGATAGCGCGCGCCGCAGCAGCGGTGTCACGGCCGACCAGATGCCATCGCGCGAGGCCACCGCCAGCGCCACGTTCTGCAGCACCGTGTGTTCGAGGAACAGCTGCGGCAGCTGGAACGACCGCGCGATGCCGAGCTTCACGATGGCGCGCGGCGACATCCCGTTGATGCGCCGCCCCTCATAGGTGATGGAGCCACCCTGCGGGCGCAGGTAGCCGGTCGTCATGTTGATGAAGGTGGTCTTGCCCGCGCCGTTCGGGCCGATGATGGCGAGGAACTCGCCGCGCATCACCGAAAGGTCGATGCCATCGGCCGCCTTCACGCCGCCGAAGGCGAGGCGCAGGCCGCTGGCCTGGAGCAGCGCGCCGCTCATCGCGCCCGCGCCCCGATGGCGCGCGCCGCCATGCCCCACAGCCCGCCCGGCGCGAACAGGATCACCAGCAGCAGCACCGCGCCCAGGATCATCTGCCAGGCATCGGCGAAGGAGGCCGCGGCATAGACGCGCACCAGTTCGATAGGTGGCCGCACCCAGGAACGGCCCCAGCACGCCGCCCGCCCCGCCGAGGATGGCGATGAACACCAGCTCGCCCGACGAGGTCCAATAGGCCAGCAGCGGCGTGACATGGCGCGAGGTCATGGCGATGATCGCGCCGCCGAAGCCCGCGGTGATGGCCGACATGACATAGGCCGCGAGCAGCACGCCGCGCGCCGGCACGCCCATGAATTCAAGCCGCGTCTCGCGCGTCTTGATGGCGGCCAGCGCCTCGCCCATCGGGGAGGCGAGATACAGGCGCAGGAACACGCTGAGCGCCAGCGCGAGGGCCAGCGCGATGCCGAAGATGGTCCATTCATAGGCGACGCGGTCCAGCACCTGGCCGGCGATGGGCATGACCTCGACGCGGATGCCGTCGCTGCCCTTGGTGACGTGGTAGAGCTTCTCGAGCAGCGAATAGAACACCATCGCCATGGCGAGGTTCAGCATGCCGAAGAAGATCTGCCGGTAGCGCGAGACGAACAGCCCGATCACCAGCCCGAGCAGCCCCGAGGCCACCCCCGCCGCGGCCAGCAGCAGCAGCGCGTCGTTGAGTTCGGGGGCGAGGAACGCGACCGCATAGGCGCCGAAGGCGACGTACAGCGCATGGCCGAAGGAGACCTGCCCCGCGCGCAGCAGCAGCAGGATGCCGAGCACCGCGATGCCCTTGGCGAGTGCGATGGTCAGCACGAAGCGCAGCCAGGGCGCGGCGATGGCCGCGGCGATCATCGCACCGGCCAGCGCCAGCGCCAGCCAGGGTTCGAGGCGCCTCATACCCGGCGCGTCTCGGTCACGCCGAACAGCCCCTGCGGGCGCACCAGCAGCACCAGCACCATGATGATGTAGGGCACGACCACTTCCAACTCCGGCTCGAAATACACCGCGATGGACCGCCCCATGCCCATCATCAGCGAGGTCAGCGCCGCGCCCTCGATCTGCCCGAGCCCGGCCGTCGCCACCACGGCGAAACTCAGCACGATGGTCTGCGCGCCGATGCCCGGCACCAGCGCGGCGGTGGGCGAGGACAGCGCGCCGCCCAATGCCGCCAGCATCGCGCCGAAGGTGAAGGTCAGCAGATAGACGTCGGCTGGCATCGATGCCCATGGCACGTCGCCGCCTCGCGGTCGGTGGTGACGGCGACGATGACGCGCCCGGTCAGCGTGCGGCGCAGGAACCAGGCGAGGCCGACCAGCGTGACCACCGCGAAGCCCGGCAGCACGAAGAGCTGGTAGGCGGTGAAGGGGATGAAATCACTGCCGAAGGGCACGTCGAAATTGCCCAGCAGGCGCATCGCGGTGTCGTGGTGGATGGGCTGCACGCCCCAGATGAGCTTCTGCACATCCTCCAGCACCATGAACAGGGCGAAGGTGACCAGCAGCTGCACCACCTCCTCCTGCCGGTAGATGCGCCGCAGCAGCAGGCGTTCGATCAGCGGGCCGAGCACCGCGCCCACCAGCGCCGCCGAGAGCACCAGCGCCGGGATCGAGGCCCAGTCCGGCAGCCCCAGGCTGGTGAGGAAAATGCCGACCGAGGCCGCGGTATAGGCCCCGATCGCATAGAGCGAGCCATGCGCGACATTGATGATGCGCAGCACGCCGAACACCAGGTTGAGCCCGACCGCGACGAGGAAGATCAGCCCCGCCGAGGACAGGCCATCGAGCAAGCGCGAGGCCGAGCAGCAGGCCGTTGTCCTGGAACCAGGTCGCCATGCCTGCCGCCCCCCTTCGCCGGCGCTACAACGCTTCGCCGGCCTGCTGGACCATCTCGGGCTTGAGCGTCTTGAGCCAGTCCACGCTTTTCTGCCCCGCCGGTGTCGAGACCTGCGCGGCCGGGAAGCGCATCATTTCCTTGGGCACCGCGAAGGGGAAGCGGCTGTCGAAGGAGGACAGGCCGACGATCTGGTCCTCGAGCCCCTGGCCGTCCTCGCGCAGCGTGATGGTCGAGGTGGGGGTGGGGAAGGTCAGGCCGCGGAAGGCGCCCGCCAGTTCGGCATCCGAGGGCCAGCCGCCGCCCTTGGCCGCCACCGCCTTCTCCAGCGCCGCCTTCAGCGCCCACATCGCCTGCGCCATGTGGTGGCACGGATAGATCGGGTATTCGTTGAACTTGGCGCGGTAGTCGGCGACGAACTTGTTGAACAGTTCCGGGTTGGCCGGCGCGGGGTGGTTGTTCCAGTGGTCGCCGCGCGCGCCGATGATGTGGCCCTCGGGCATCGAGCGGCCGAGGATGCCCAGCGAGGCTTCGGCCACCGGCAGCACGAAGGTGGTGCGTTCATGCAGCCGCCGCTCGGTCGCCTGGCGGACCAGCGTGACCAGCTCGCCGCCCCAGGAGGTGGAGAACACCACATCCGGGCGCAGCGCCAGCAGCCGCGTGATCTCGGTCGAGAAGTCGGTGGAGCCGAAGCGGGGGAACATCTCGGCCACCACGCGCGTGCCGGGCTTCAGCGCGTCCATCGCGGTCTTCCAGATTTCCCAGGAATCACGGCCCCAGGAGTAGTCCTGGTTGATCACCGCCACGGTGCGGATGTTGGGCTTCTTGCGCAGCAGGTACAGCAGGGGCGCCAGCACCTCCGGCGTCGCGTAGCCCTGGGTGCGGAAGGCGTAGTCGTAGTTCGCCTCCTCGAAGATGCGCTGGGTGCCGCAATCCCACAGGATGGTGACCTTCGAGAGTTCGCGCGACAGCGGCGTGCAGGCCAGGCACGACCCCGACGAGATCGCCGAGAGCATCACCGCGACACCCTCGGACTGCACGAGGCGGCGGAACTCGCCCACCAGGTGGTCGGTGCCGGGGCCTTCATCGACGAAGATCGGGCGGATCGGCACGCCGGCGATGCCGCCGGCGGCGTTCATCTGCTCGACCAGCATCTCGCAGGCGCGGCGCGATGGCACGCCGAACACCGAGGCTGGGCCCGACAGGAAGGTGGTGACGCCGATCTTGAGCTCGGCAGGCTTGGCGACAGGCTGCGCGGAAAGTGTGGCGGGCAGCAGCACGGTGCCGAATCCGGCAGCCAGCGCCTCCCGGCGCGAGAGCGATGCGGTCATGGGTCCCTCCGTCTGTTCTATCCCGGACGTTGCGCCGGGCTGTGCCACAGCATGGACGTAGGTGCCCGCGCTGTGAAGGTCGTGACGCGCGGGCGGACGATATCCAGGTGCGCGCCATCTGCACTAGCCTGCATGCACCCCTTACGCGTGGCAGGTGCCCCGATGCCCTCGATTCTCTCGATCCAGTCCTGGGTCGCCTATGGCCATGTCGGCAATGCCAGCGCGATCTTTCCGCTGCAGCGCCTGGGCGCCGAGGTGTGGGGCATCCACACCGTGCAGTTCTCCAACCACACCGGCTACGGCGCGTGGCGCGGGCAGGTGTTCGGTGGCGAGCTCGTGCGCGACATCGTCACCGGCATCGAGGAACGCGGCGCGCTGGCGCGCTGCGATGCGGTGCTGTCGGGCTACATGGGCTCGCCCGAGATCGGCGAGGCCATCCTCGATGCGGTGCGGCGGGTGAAGGCGGCGAACCCGGAGGCGCTGTGGTGCTGCGACCCGGTGATCGGCGATGTCGGCCGCGGCGTGTTCGTGCGCCCGGGCATCCCGGAATTCATGCGCGACACCGCGCTGGCGCAGGCCGACATCATCACCCCCAACCAGTTCGAACTGGAATGGCTGACCGGGCGCGAGATCACCACGCTGGAGGATGCGAAATCCGCCATCGCGCAGGTGCAGGCGCGCGGGCCGCGCTGCGTGCTGGTCACCTCCCTTCGCCTGGCCGATACGCCGATCGGCGAGATCGGCATGCTGGCGGGGGAGGGCGGGCGCTTCTGGCGCCTCGCCACGCCGATGCTGCCGCTGTCGGTGAATGGCGCGGGGGATGCGATCGCCGCGCTGTTCCTGTTCCATCGCCTGCGCGGCGGCGCCGATGACGCGCTCGCCGCCGCCGCCGCCTCGGTCTTCGGCGTGCTGCGCCGCACCGCCGAGGCGGGCTCGCGCGAGATCCTGACGGTGGCGGCGCAGGACGAGTTCGTGGCCCCCACCCGCGCCTTCCCCGCCGAGCCCTGCTGAACCGCGCGCCAGGTGGCCGTTGCCCGGCCGCCGGTTACGCGCTCATACTCGCCCGGCAGAACAGGAGGCGGGCATGACGCTCATCATTGGCCGGCGCACACTGGCGCGCAGCACCTTGGGCCTGGCGCTGGCGGCGCCCACGATCCGCACCGCCGCGGCGCAGACCACGCTCGAATGGGTGGCGGGGTCGCTGGGCGGGGGCTGGTACACCATGGCCGCCGGCCTGTCCTCGCTGATCCGTGAGGAAAACCCCGACCTCCAGATCCGCGTGGTGCCCGGCGGCGGCCTCGCCAACCCCACGCGCATCAACAACGGCCAGTCGCAGATCGGCTGGGGCATCGATGCCTTCGCCGCCTCCGCGGTCACGGGCGCGGAGCCCTATTCCGCCAAGCACGAGAAAATCCGCTGCCTGGGCACCGGCTATTCGCCGACCGAGCACCACTTCCTGCGCCAGCCCGGCGACGGGCCGACCGACATGCGCGCCATCCTGATGCAGCCGGGCCTGCGCATCGGCGCGCCCCAGCGCAGCAGCACCGACGAGATGACGCTGCAGCGCATCCTGCGCTTCCTGGGCTCCAGCCCCGACAAGATCCGCGATGGCGGGCGCTACCTCAACGGCTCCTATGCCGACCTCGCCAGCGCCTACAATGACGGGCAGATCGACTACGTCTATGTCGCGCTGGCCAAGCCGGCGGCGATGATGATGGAAATCGCGCGCGGGCGCCGCGGCGGGCAGATCGTGGCCTTCCCGCAGGACATCCGCGACCACCTGACGCAGCAATACGCCTATGCGCAGGGCGTGCTGCCGGCGGCCACCTATCCCACCATGATGAGCGCCGACGTGCCGGTCACCATGATGGACAGCGTGATCCTGGTGAACGAGACGGTGCCGGCGGATGCCGTGCAGAAGATCACCGCCACGCTCATCAAGAACAAGGGCCAGCGCCTGGCGAACATCCACGCCAGCATGGGCGGCTGGACGCCGGAGAAGGCGGTGGACTACCGCGGCGTGCCATTCCATCCGGGGGCGGCGGCGGCGTTCCGCGCGGCGGGCGCGAACCCGCCGGCCTGACCCCGGCACCGGACGGTGCGGGAACTTCCGGGCTGGCTGAAGGGCACGGTCACGCTGTGGCTGGCCTTCTGGGCAGCCGTGCACCTGTATTTCGGCGGCTTCGGCTTTCCCGCGCCGGTCGAGATGCGCGCGCTGCATCTCGTGGTGTTCACGCCGCCGCTGTTCCTGCTGTACCCGGCCTTCAAGTCGCGCTCGCCGAAGCACCGCCCGAGCGTGTTCGACTGGGCCTGGCTGGTCGCTTCCGCCACGCCGCATCTGTGGGTGCTGTGGAACGCCGGCGCGGTCAACGACCGCATGGAATACGTCGATCCCTTCGGGCCGGAGATGATGGCGCTGGGCATCATCTGCCTGGTCACGCTGCTGGAGGCGATCCGCCGCGCGGTGGAACCGGGCCTGGCGGTGATGGTCGCCATCTGCATCCTGTACATGTTCGTGGGCCATCACCTGCCCGGCGTGCTGAACACGCGCAACTTCACCACCGCCGAGATCGTCGAGGCCGCCTGGCTGGTGCCCACGGCGGGCGGCGTCTATGGGCCGCTCACCGGCATCGTGGCGACCACCATCGCGGTGTTCATCATCTTCGGATCCTTCATGCAGGGCAGCGGCACCGGGCGGCTGTTCGCCAATTTCGGCGGCGCGGTGGCGGGGCGCTATTCGGGCGGGCCGGCGAAGGTGGCGGTGATCTCCTCGGGCCTGTTCGGCACCATGAGCGGCAGTTCGGTCTCCAACGTCATCACCACCGGCTCGATGACCATCCCGGTGATGATCCGCACCGGCTACAAGCCCGGCGTGGCGGCGGGGATCGAGAGCGCCTCCTCGGTCGGCGGCGCGCTGATGCCCCCGGTGATGGGTGCCGCCGCCTTCGTGATGGCCGAGATCGCCGGCATCGCCTATGCCGACATCATCGTGGCCGCGGCACTCGGCGCGGTGCTGTATTTCTTCGCCATCCTGTCCGCGGTGCATTTCGAGGCGAAGCGCCTGGGCATCGCGCCCATGCCCATCGCCGACATCCCGACCTGGCGGGAGGTGCTGGCGGATCTGCACCTGGCCCTGCCGATCGCGCTGATCGTGTACCTGATGGTCGAGCGCTGGTCGGGCAACTACGCCGCGTTCTGCGCGACGCTTGCGATGGTCGTGGTGTCCTGGCTGCGCCGGCGCACCCGCATGGGCTGGCGGGAGGTGCTGGGCAGCCTGCAATCGGCGGGCATGACCATGGCGCCGCTGGCGGTCTCGATCGCCGGTGCGGGGGTGGTGGTCTCGGCGCTGACGGCCACCGGGATGGTCGTGGCCTTCGGGGGCATCATCAAGGAACTCTCGGGGGGCAACCTCGCGCTGCTGCTGGTGCTGCTGGCGCTGACCGTCATCGTTCTGGGCATGGGGATACCCACCACGCCCTCCTACATCATCGCCGCGGCGATCGGCGTGCCGCAGATACTGGAACTCGGGCGGTACATCGGCGTGGAGCCGATCCAGGCGCATCTGTTCGTGTTCTATTTCGCGGTGCTGGCGGATGCCACGCCGCCGGTCGCCGCCGCCGCCTTCGCCGCCGCCGCCATCTCGAAATCGAGCCCGATGATGGCGGGCCTGCATGCCGCGCGCTTCGCCATCGCCGGCTTCACCGTGGGCTTCGCCTTCATCTACGACCCGGGGATCATCCTGCGCGGCGGAATGATCGACATCATCGGCGCGGTATCCATCCAGGTGCTGGCGCTGCTGCTGATCACCTCCGCCTATGCCGGGCACCTGCTGCGGCCGATGTCGGTGCCGCTGCGGCTGCTGCTGGCCAGCGCCGGGCTGTTCGGCGCCTTCATCCACGCGGTGCCGGACTGGACGCGGCTGGGCGTGGTGGCCGCCGCCTTCGCGCTGGTGATCGCGTGGCAGATGCTGTGGCCACGGCGCGTGCTCGCCTGAGGCGCGCATTTCGCGACGGACCACGAAAACGGTAGTCTCGCCGACAACGATAACAGCAGAGGAAACCCGCCATGCGCTCTCCCTTCGCCATTGCCGCCGCCGCCATCCTGGCGAGCGGGTCCGCCCTCGCGCAGCCCGCCTCGCCGGGACCCACGCTCGCCGCCGTGCAGTCGCGCGGCTCAGTGATCTGCGGCGCGCATCCGGGCGCACCGGGCTTCAACGTGCTCGACAGCCAGGGCGTGCATCGCGGCCTCGATGCCGACACCTGCCGCGCCATCGCTGCCGCCGCACTCGGCGATGCCGCGAAGGCGCGCTGGGTGGTGCTGTCCTCCCAGGCGCGGTTGCCGGCGCTGCAATCGGGCCAGGTGGACGTGCTGCCGCGCACCACGACCTGGACGCAGACGCGCGACACCGCCAACGGGCTGAACTTCACCGCCGTCACCTTCTATGACGGGCAGGGCTTCATGGTGCGCCGCGCCGCCGGCGTGGCCCGCGCGCGCGACCTGGCGGGCGCGACCATCTGCGTCACCTCCGGCACCACCAACGAGCTCAACCTCGCGGACTGGTCGCGCGCCAACAACATCCCGATCCTGCCGCTGGTGTTCGACCAGAACGAGGAAACCCGCAACGCATACAATTCCGGCCGCTGCGACGCCTTCACCACCGATGCCTCGCAGCTCGCGGGCATCCGCACCGCGCTGCGCGACCCCAACGAGCACATGATCCTGCCCGACATCATCTCGAAGGAACCGCTTTCGCCCGCCGTGCGCCATGGCGACGACCAGTGGTTCGACATCGTGCGCTGGACGGTCTTCGCGCTGATCGAGGCGGAGGAGCTGGGCATCACCCAGGCCAATGTGGACCAGATGCTGGAAAGCCAGAACCCGGCCATCCGCCGCCTGCTCGGCAATTCGGGCGACCACGGGCCGCTGATGGGGCTCGATCGCCGCTGGGCCTACAACGCGATCAAGGCGGTGGGCAATTACGGCGAGATCTTCGAGCGCAACCTCGGCAGCGGCTCGCCGATCGGCCTGCAGCGGGGTGTCAACGACCTGTGGACGCGCGGCGGGCTGATGTACGCGATGCCGGTGCGCTGACATCGGCATCGGCGCCGCTTGAACGCCGTGGGTGCCGGACCATCTGCTTGAGCATCGGTCCGGGCCCCTCTGGCGCCGCCGCCCTGCCGGGCGCGGCGTGATGTCGGACCTCCATCCGGCGTGCCGCCAGGCGCGCCGTGGCAGAGGAGGCATCTCGCCATGATCCCCCATTCATCCTCGCGCGTGCCGGTGGTGCTGCGCATATTCGGCGCGGTGCTGCTGCTGGTCGGCATGCTGGGCTATTTCCTGCCGCCGCCGCCGGTGCATTGGACAGCGCTGATCCCGGCCGGGCTCGGCGTTGCGGCGCTGCTGGTCTCGCTGGCCGGGCGTTGGCCGGTGGCGGCCGCGGTGGGCGGCGCGCTGGTCGCCGCGATCGCGCTGATGGGCGGCGGCACGGCGCTGCCGCAGGTGCCCGCGCTGTTCACCGGCGAGGCCGGGGCGGCCATCGCATCGCGCTCCGCCACGGCGGTCGCGGCGATCCTGGCCCTGCTGGGGCTCGGCTGGGCCCTGCTGCGCCGCCGGCGCGCGGGCGTGGCATGATCGGCGACGTCATCGCCTTTCTGGTCGCCACCTTCCTGCTCGGGCCCCTGCAATCGACGCTGGTCGGGCAGCTCGCGGATGGACGCGCGCCCCAGGCCGTGGTGCAGCAGGTGGAGGCTTGCGTCACCGCCGCCTTGCCCGCGCTGGCCTCGCGTGCCGCGAACGAACCCTGGTGGGCCATCACCACGGCGGTCGGCGCCTGGGTCGGCACCACCTCGCCCGAGGCGGTGCTGCGCGGCGCCGCACCCGCCTGCGGCCCGGCCCTTGTCGCGGCGCGGCCCTTCCTGGCCGCGTCCTGATCCCGGCGCCCGGGCGGGGTGCGTGGTCGGCGCCCTCAGCGCCGCTCGTACACCAGCCGGGCGCGGATCGTGCCCTCGATGGCGCGCAATTCGGTCAGCAGGTCCTGTGCCTGCGATCGCGCGCATTGTCGCTGTCGATCACGACGTAGCCGAGCCCGCCATGGGTCTGCAGGAACTGTGCGGAGATGTTGATGCTCCGCCGCGCGAAGGCCTCGTCCACCTGGCGCAGCACGCCGGGCACGTTGCGGTGCACATGCAGGTAGCGCGCGCCGGTCGGCCGGGCGGGCAGCTGAACCTGCGGGAAATTCACCGCGCCGAAGGTGGCACCCGTGTCGGAATATTCGATCAGCGCGCGCGACACTTCCTCGCCGATGCGCCACTGCGCCTCGCCGGTGGAGCCGCCGATATGCGGCGTCAGGATCACGTTGGTCAGGCCCTGCAACGGTGTCACGAAGGGCTCGCCGTTGCGCGAGGGTTCCTCGGGAAACACGTCGATCGCGGCACCCAGCAGATGGCCCTCGCGCAGAGATGCCGCCAGCGCATCGAGGTCGACCACCGTGCCGCGCGCGTTGTTCACCAGCACCGCGCCCTTCTTCATGGCGCGCAGTTCGGCGGCACCGATCATGTTGCGTGTGTCGGGCGTCTCGGGCACGTGCAGCGTCACGGCATCGGATTCCGCGAGCATCGCGTGCAGGGATGCCATGGGCTGGGCATTGCCGTGCGGCAGCTTGCCCGTGCGGTCCCAATAGACCACGCGCATGCCGAAGGCTTCCGCCAGCACCGACAACTGGCTGCCGATATTGCCGTAGCCGACGATGCCGAGCGTCTTGCCGCGCATCTCCCATGAATTGGCGGCGGACTTGTCCCATTCGCCGCGATGGGCGGCGTTGGATTTGGGGAAGATGCCGCGCAGCAGCATCACGATCTCGCCCAGCGTCAGTTCGGCGACCGAGCGGGTGTTGGAGAAGGGCGCGTTGAACACCGGGATGCCGCGCATCGCCGCCTGTTCCAGCGCCACCTGGTTGGTGCCGATGCAAAAGCAGCCCACCGCCATCAGCCGGTCGGCGGCGTCCAGCACCTCGGCGGTCACCTGGGTGCGCGAGCGGATGCCCAGGATGTGCACGCCCTTCAGGGCGCGGCCGAGCGTGGCGCCATCCAGCGCCTTCGATTCGCGCTTGATGCTGGCATAGCCGGCCTGTTCGAGCTGCGCGACGGCGCTGTCGGACACGCCTTCGAGCAGCAGGATGCGGATCTTGTCCTTGGGCAGGGACAGGCGGGCAGGGGACATGCGACGGACCACGCGGCTTCAGGGGCGCGCTTCCTGCCCCCTGGCGGCCCGCGAGACAAGGGCAAACCCCTCAGGGCAAACCCCTTGCCGGCTGCCCGTGGCCATCGCAATGCTGCACCGCAGCGGCCGGGCGCGCCGCGCAAGGGTGCTTCATGGACGCTGCCTACCTCTCGGAATGGGCCAACCTGCTGCTGCGCTGGCTGCATGTCATCACCGGCGTCGCCTGGATCGGCACCTCCTTCTATTTCATCAGCCTCGACAACCAGTTGGACAAGCCGCAGGACGGCAATCCGCGCGTTGCCGGTGAACAATGGTCCATCCATGGTGGCGGCTTCTACCATAAGCAGAAATACCTGGTGTCACCGGCGGTGCTGCCGGAAAAACTGCACTGGTTCAAATGGGAAGCCTACTGGACCTGGATCAGCGGTTTCTCGCTGTTCGTGCTGATCTACTGGTTCCAGGCTTCGACATACCTGGTGGACCCGGCGGTGCTGGACATTCCCGCCTGGCTCGCGGTGCTGGTCAGCGCGACGATGCTCGCGGGCGGCTGGGTCGCCTATGACCGTGTGTGCCGCTCGGGCCTGGGCGAGAACGAGGCGCTGCTGGGTGCCATCGGCGCGGCGGCGCTGGCGGTGGTCGCCTTCGTCGCCTGCCACATCTTCGGCGGCCGCGGGGCCTTCCTGCAGGTGGGGGCGATGACCGGCACCATCATGGTGGCCAATGTCGCGATGGTGATCATCCCGGGCCAGCGCCGCATGGTCGAGGCGATGCGCCGCGGCGAGGAACCGGACCCCAAATACGGCCGCTGGGGCAAGCAGCGCAGCGTCCACAACACCTACCTGACGCTGCCGGTGCTGTTCATCATGATCTCGCCGCACTACCCGATGACCTATCAGGGCCAGTGGAACTGGCTGGTGCTGCTGGCGGTCGGCCTGTCGGGGGCGCTGGTGCGGCAGTATTTCGTGCTGCGGCAGAAGGGTGCCAACCCGGTCTGGCTGCCCGCCGCGGGCGCGGCGGTGGTCGCGCTGCTCGTCTGGACCGGCGCGCCGGACCGCAGCCTGGGCGCCCTGGCCGAGGCGCCGCCCTTCGCCGAGGTGCAGACCATCGTGGCCTCGCGCTGCGTCTCCTGCCACGCCGCACGGCCGACCATGGAGGGCTTCGCCGCCCCGCCCAAGGGCGTGGTGATGGAAACGCCCCAGCAGATCCGCCGCTGGGCGGGGGCGATGCGCCAGCAGGTGCAGACCGAGGCGATGCCGCCGGGCAACCTCACGGAGATCACGGCCGAGGAACGCGGGCGCCTGCTCGCCTGGGTTGCCGCCGGCGCGCCGGCCGAGTAGGGCGTCGTTGCCACTGTCGCGGAGCGGCCCATACACTGGCGCGAGGTGGAATGCCGCGATCGGGGGATGACCATGCTGACGCGCTTCGCCCCCGCCATCCTGGTGCTGCTGGCCGGCTGCGCCCTGCCGCCCAACACCGCCTTGCGGGATTGGGCGCGCACCGCGAGCGTCACCGCCGACCAGCCGGCGATGGTCGCGCCGTCGCCCCGCGGCGATGCCCTGCTCGCGCAGCAGCAGGCGCTCGCGATCTACTTCTACGCGCTCGGCGTGCTGGCCGAGGAGGAACGGATGCTGACCTTCCGCGCGGACCCCTATGATGACCTCGCGCGCCGCGCGGCGGTCAACGACCCTGCGGCGGGGCAGGCCGTCGCGCAGCTCGGCGCGCTGCTCGCCATCGCGCGCGCGGGCAACCTGCCGCCGGATGCGCGCGCCAACAGCGCCAACCAGTCCACGGTGGTCGAGGATCTGCGCCTGCGCCGGCTGATCCGAGCAGCGAATGCGCCGGTGGACCAGTTGCTCGCCTCGCTGTCCGAAGGTGTGGACGGCCCTGCACCGGAGGGGGCCGAGGCCTATCGCCAGGCGCTCACCGAAATCCGCGCCGGCCAGGCCCTCATTCATGCGCGCGTGTCCGTCATTGGCCAGCGGGAGGTCGCGCGCGACCTGCGCGACGCCGAGGACCGGCTGCGCCGCGCCGCCCGCCTGCTGCCGCCCGATCCGCTGGTGGCGGCCCGGCGCCCGCCCGCGCAGGGGGCCGTCGCCGCGGTGGTACAGCCATGAAGCGCCTCATGCGCCAGGGCCTGGCCGCCGCGTTGCTGATGTTCGCCAGCGCCTGCAGCGCGCCGGACTACAGCCCCGTGATGGGCTGGGCGCGCACCGCGAGCCTGGCGGCGGACCACCCCGCCGCACTCGCGGTCGTCCCCCCGCCCGCCGCGGCTGACCAGCGCGAGGGCACCCTGGCCATGCGCGAGGCGCTGGTGACCTACCTCTCCGCCCTTGGCCGGATGGCGGATGACGGCGTGCTGCCCTTCCTCGAAAATCCCTTCGAGGAGCTGGCCCCGCGCGCCGCGCGCGCCGACCCCGCCGGGGGCGAGGCTGTCGCCGCCATGGGAGCGCTGTTGCGCCGTGCTTCCCGCGGCAATTGGCAGGCACCCGAACTGCGCGACACCATCCGCGCCTTCGACCCGCCGGTGCAGGCGCTGGTGGTCGCCCTCTCCGGCACCATCGAAGGCGGCGCGGCGCCGGCCGCGGAACCGGAGCCCGACCCCCTCGCCGCCACGCGCACGGAATACGTCGCCGTGGTCACCCGCATCGGCGAGGGCCACGCCTTGCTGCGGGAGCGCGCCGGCCACATCACGCGTGACGACGTGGTGCAACTCGTGCGGGCGCAGGAGGACCAGCTTCACCGTGCCGCCTTCGCCCTGCCGCGCCCGGCGCTTCCCGTGCCGGCCGCGGCAAGCCCATGACCGCGCGGCGCCCGCGCATGCGCCAGGTGGCTGCGCTGGGCGCGGGGCTCGCTCTCGCCTGCCCCGGCGTCGCCGCGACCCAGGAGATCACCGGCGACCGCCTGGACGGCTTGCTCGACCGCATCGACGCCATCCGCAACCAGCTCGGCAGCCGTGGCCCCGGCGTGCTCGGCCTGATGGGGTACAACATGACCCCCGACGGGTCGGCCAATTCCCTGACGGTCAATCGCAGCACCCTCAGCGACGACCAGGGCGGCTCGACGCTGACGCTCAGCCAGTTCGGCTTCGGCTTCACCTGGAGCGAGTCCTTCCCGCTGTTTACCGAGATGTACATGGGCTATGCGCGCTACGATCCGCGCGCGGTGTTCACCAACCTGGGCGCGCGGCAGGTGCCGCTGCGCTGGAACAACTTCGCTGCCACCATCGGCGTTGGCTACGACATCCGCATCGGGGAATACCTCTGGCTGCGCCCGATTTTCAACGTCGCGGGCGGCTATGCGGCGTCGGACGCGTCGCTGTTCGGCAGCTTCATCCAGTTCCGCACGGACCGCGACGTCGCGGCGCTGACCGACCAGCGCGTCAATGTCCTGGGGCTCGGCGGCTCCCTCATGCTGGCCTATTACGACTACCAGCCGGCACGCGATATCGATGTCGAGGCCCGCTACACGCAGATCGAGTTGCAGACGGTGGGTGACACCGTGCGCGCCGCGCGCGGGCGTTCCACCGCGCAGACCTTCGGCCTGTGGGCGCGCTACCGCTGGCCGACGGGATGGGAGGCCTTCGGGCGGCCGGTGCGCTGGGTGCTGGACGGCAATGCCAGCTGGTACATCGGCGAGCAGGCGGAGACCATCGGCTTCCGCTGGGCGGTCAAGGCCGGCGGCGGGATCGAGATCGATGTCGGCCGCTACGAGGTCGGTGCCGTGGGCATCTACCTCAGCCGCGTGCGCCTGGTGGCGCGCTATTTCTACGGCGACGATGGCGTGACGGGCACTTCCGTCGGCATCGGCATGAGTTTCTGAGGCGGGAGAAGGCCCCATGGCAGGCAACGGACCTGGTACGCTCTCGACCCATGTGCTGAACACCGCGCAGGGCCTGCCGGCGGAGGGCGTTCGCATCGAGCTCTGGCGCCTCGACCCCGAACCCGCCCAGGTCGTGGCCACCATCACCAACGCCGATGGCCGCACGGCGGACCCGCTGCTGCCGCCGGGGACATTCCGCGCCGGGCGCTACGAGTTGCGCTTCCATATCGGTGACTACTTCGCGGCGCGCGACATGGCGCCGGAGCCGCGCTTCCTCGATGTGGTCAGCGTGGCCTTCGGCCTGGCGGATGGGCGTGGGCACTACCACGTCCCGCTGTTGTGCACGCCCTGGTCCTACACGACCTATCGCGGGTCGTGAGGGTCGTCACACCCTGATCAGCCGCCCCATCGGCGCCGTTGCGTCGCTGCCCGGAAACGCCCGCGCCACCGCCTGCGGGGGCAGCTTCAGGTGGTCGCGCAGCAGCCCCTTGGCCACGCTGCGCAGGTCGGTGGTGGGTGCGAGGTCGCGGTTCTGCAGCAGGTTGCGCTCGGCAAGCCCCGGCCAATCCCCGGCCACGCGCCCGCCGATCACCGCGCCGCCCAGCACGAAGGCCACGCCGCCGGTGCCGTGGTCGGTGCCCATGGTGCCGTTCACCCGCACGGTGCGGCCGAATTCGGTGACCACCAGCACCGCCGTGCGGCGCCAATGCGGGCCCAGCGCCTCCTTCATCGCCCCCAGGCCCTCATCCAGCTGGAACAGCGGCCCGTTGAGGCGATTGACCTGCTGCGCATGGGTGTCCCAGCCCGCCAGGTCGAAGGTCGCGACCCGTGGCCCGTCGGCCTGCGCCAGCAGCCGCGCGGCCGAGAGCGCCAGCGCGCGGAAGGCGCCGCCGGGTGCGGGGCGGACCGCCGCATCCGCGCCCAGCGTCGTGACGGCATAGCCGCGCACGCGCATCCCCTCGGCCATGGCCGGGCCGGTCAGCGGGTCGGAGGCGTTGAGTTCCGCCACGCGGGCGAAAAGGTCGGGCGGGGGCGTCGCGGTGCCGCGTGGCGCGTAGTTGGAAACCGGCGTCGGGCCGCGCATCAGCAATGGCATGTCGGTGCCCACCGCGATGCCGTTGTGCTGCGCGCCGCGCCGGGCGGGAATGGCCGAGAGCGCGCGGTTGAGCCAGCCGCTGGCCAGGCGCTGGTCGGCGCCCGATTCCAGCATGTCCTGCGCGTCGAAATGGCTGCGGGTGCGCCAATTGCCGGCCACCGCCTGCAGCACCAGCGCCTCATTGCCGGCATACATCGCATGCAGGTTCGCCATGCGCGGATGCAGGCCGAAGCGCCCGCCCAGGTCGAGCAGCCCGCCTTCCTGCCCCGGCTCGGGCAGGGCGAGGGGGCCGCGCAGCTCGGCGAAATTGGGTTCCGCATAGGGCTGTACCGCGAACAGCCCATCGAGGCCGCCGCGCAGCAGCACCACGATCAGCCGCGCATCGCCCGGCGCATCGGCGAAGGCCACGCGGGCGCGCGGCAGGGTCATGGCGGCAGCCAGGCCGAACAGCGCGGCGCGGCGGCCGAAGGCTGGCAGGTGCGCGGTCATCGGCGGTGGAACTCCGGGCTGGTGAGCACGATGGTGAGCGCCTCGCGCGCAGAGCCTGCACGGGCGGCCGCGCGCAGCGTCTCGGGCCGGCAGAGCGGGCCGAGCACCGCCTCGGCCAGTTCGGCCGCGCCCATGGCGGAGCCGCGGCCGGAGACGCCGTTCGCCCATTCGATCCGCCGCAGCATGGTCTCGGCGGAGGCCCATTCGGCCCCCACATCCGGCCAGCCGATCGGTGCACGGGCGTTCCACAGCGGCTGGCCGAGGTACTGCAGCGCGCCGATGGCGCGTTGGCCGGTCTCGGGCGGGGCGTCCACCGCGCGCAGCACGGCGATCACGTAGTCGGTGGGCGTGCGCAGCTTGGTGAGCGGCGGCGCCCAGGCCTGGGGCAGGCGGACCAGCGCGCGCGATGCCGCACCAAGGTCGCCGCGCGTGTCGCGCAGCGCGGCAAACACCGTGCGCACTGCCTCGGGCGGCGGTTCGTCATCGACGAAATGGCGCACCAGCTTGGTGGCGAGGTGGCGATGCGTCGCCTCGTGCCGGCCAAGCCAGGCCAGCGCCTGCAAGCCGCCCTCCTGGCCTTCGGGGAAGGTGCGGCCCATCACGGTCTTGGCGCCGGGCTCATGCGCGAAGGGGCGGAAGGCGAAGCCATAAGGCTCGCGGTTGCCCATGAACGACCAGCCGGTCAGCACCTTGGCGAAGGCCGTGACATCCGCCTGCGTATAGCCGGCCGCCGGCGTCACGGTGTGCAGTTCCAGGATCTCGCGCGCCAGGTTCTCGTTCAGCCCTCGCCGCATGCGCTGCCCCGCGCGGCTGTCCGGGCCGATCGAGCCCTGGTTGTCGAGATAGGCCAGCATCGCCGGGTGGCGCGCCACGGCCACCAGCATGTCCTCGAACTTGCCGGTCACATGCGGGCGGATGGCCTCGCGCAGGTAGTGGCCGACGAAATAGGGCACCTTCTGCCGCGCCACGGTGAAGTGGTTGGCCCAGAAGGCCACCAGCCGTTCGCGGAATCCGTAGGGCGAGGCGATGTCGAGGCCCAGTGCCGCGGCCCCTTCGCCGCGCCAGATGCGGCCCATGTTGGGCCGGCCCATGCCGGCGCGGGCGGACTGCCCGTCCTCGGCCTGGGCGACGAAGATCTCGGGCAGGGTGGCCGGGATGCCCTCGGGCGGGGGCGGTGGGGCGAGGCCCGGCGCGAGTTGCGAGTTCGAGCCAGGCGAGCGGGTCCGCGGGCAGGGGGTCGCCGGGCCGTCGGCCGTGGCCGAAGCGCGTCGCGGCGATGACGGGCGGTGTCTCCATGGCGCCCCGTATATCGCGTTCCGCGCGAGATGTGATGCAACGAAACGTGTCCCGGAGGGAGGTTCGAACAGATGTTGCGCTTGCAAACCCCGCGCGGACGTCGCAGATACCCGCCCCAGACTGACCGACGCGAACCTTGACGGGCGGCGCGGGGCACAAGCCCCGTCGCGGGCGCCCGCTTTTGCTTATGGAGGCCCATCGTGGCGCGCACTTCGCTAGACCGGATCCGGAACATCGGCATCACCGCACATATCGACGCCGGCAAGACCACCACGACGGAGCGGATCCTGTACTACACCGGCAAGTCCCACCGCATCGGCGAGGTGCATGAGGGCAACACCACGACCGACTACATGGACCAGGAGCGCGAGCGGGGGATCACCATCACCTCCGCGGCCGTGACCGCCGTGTGGAACGACCACCGCATCAACGTCATCGACACCCCCGGCCACATCGACTTCAACATCGAGGTGAACCGTTCGCTGCGCGTGCTGGATGGCGCGATCTTCATCATCGAGGGCGTGGCCGGCGTGCAGCCGCAGTCCGAGACCAACTGGCGCCTGGCCGACCGCTACAACGTCCCGCGCATCATCTTCATCAACAAGCTCGATCGCACCGGCGCCGATTTCTACAAGGCCGGCGGCGACGCTGACCGAGAAGCTCGGCATCAACTGGGTGACGCTGCAGCTGCCGATCGGCATCGAGGACACCTTCCAGGGCGTGGTGGACCTGGTCGAGATGAAGGCGATCATCTGGGAGGGCGACGAGCTGGGCGCCGGCCTACCACGACGCGCCGATCCCCGACGACCTGAAGGAGAAGGCGGCCGAATACCGCCAGATCCTGCTCGACACCGCGGTCGGCGTCGATGAGACGGCGATGGAGGAATATTTCGAGAAGGGCGATGTCAGCGTCGAGACGCTGCAAGCGCTGCATCAAGAAGGGCACCATCAGCGGCGAGTTCCGCCCGGTGCTGTGCGGCACCGCCTTCAAGAACAAGGGCGTGCAGCCGCTGCTCGACGCGGTGATCGACTACCTGCCGATGCCCGATCGACGTGCCGGGCATCAAGGTCGCCCCCGATGAGGGCTACGACGAGACGCAGGAGCGCCGGCACATCCCGGCCGACCCGGATGCGCCCTTCGCCGGCCTGGCCTTCAAGATCATCAACGACAAGTACGGCAACCTGACCTTCGTGCGCGTCTATCGCGGCACGCTGAAGCAGGGCGACATGATCCAGAACACCACCAAGGACGGCCGCGAGCGGATCGGCCGCATGTTCCAGATGCACGCCGACAAGCGCGAGGAGATCAAGGAGGTCTTCGCCGGCGACATCGCCGCCTTCGTGGGCCTGAAGGACACCGGCACCGGCGACACGCTGGCCTCCACCGACGACCCCGTGGTCCTCGAGCGCATGGCCTTCCCGGTGCCGGTCATCGACATCTCGGTCGAGCCGCAGCACCAAGGAGGGTGTCGAGAAGATGACGCTCGGCCTGCAGAAGCTGGCCGGCGAGGACCCCTCGCTGCGCGCTGCGCACCGACCAGGAGACCGGCCAGACCATCCTGTCCGGCATGGGCGAGCTGCACCTGGAGATCATCATCGACCGGCTGCGCCGCGAATACGGCGTGGACTGCCAACATCGGCGCGCCGCAGGTGGCCTATCGCGAGACCATCACCAAGCCGCACACCGAGATCTACACCCACAAGAAGCAGACCGGCGGTTCGGGCCAGTATGCCGAGGTGAAGATCGTCTTCGAGCCGAAGGAGCGCAACGACGGGCATCGAGTTCGTCAACGGCGTGGTCGGCGGCGCGGTGCCGCGCGAATACGTCCCGGCGGTCGAGAAGGGCATCAAGATGCAGGCCGATACCGGCGTGCTGGCCGGCTTCCCGACCGTGGACTTCAAGTACACGCTGGTGGACGGCAAGTACCACGACGTCGACTCCTCGCGCGCTGGCCTTCGAGATCGCCGCCAAGGCCTGCTTCCGCGAAGGCATGAAGAAGGCCGGCCCGGTCATCCTGGAGCCGATCATGGATGTCGAGGTGACCACCCCGCAGGACCATGTCGGCGACGTGGTGGGCGACCTCAACCGCCGCCGCGGCGTGATCCAGTCCCAGGACATGGCGGGCACCTCGGTCATCGTGCGCGCGCATGTGCCGCTGAAGGAGATGTTCGGCTACATCTCCAACCTGCGCGGCATGACCAAGGGCCGTGCGTCCTTCTCGATGCAGTTCCACCACTACGACCCGGTGCCGCGCAACATCGCCGACGAGATCATGGCGAAGAGCGCCTAGTTCAACGCCCTCAGGCGCCGGGCGCCGGCTTGGCTGGCGCGCCGTGCGCTGGTGTGCCGGCGGCGGCGGGATCTCTGGGCGCGGTCGCGCTGTGCGCTCCCGGCCCGATGCGGGGCATCGGGCCGAAAGGCCGACCAGGGCGTGAAACGGTTCACGGAACGGCGCGGCGGGTCCACCTGCCGCGCCGTTTTCGTGACCGGGCTCACTTGCGGCAGCGACACTGGGCGCCCCATGCTGGCCTCCACGTCCCAGGGAGGTCCATCGCCATGAGATTTGTCTTCGCCGCCATCGCCGCGGCCGCGCTGCTGGCCCCGGCCGCGGCGCTCGCCGACTACTACGTCTATTGCGCCAACAACCGCATCGAGGTGGACAGCCGCAACCCCGACCAGATGCGCAGCGCGCGCGGTTCGGGCACCTGCCAGATGGGGCCGAAATTCGGCTTCCTTTCCTCGGCGCAGGATTTCGCGCGCAACAATTTCGGCGGTGCCGGCGCGCGCTGTTCCTGCCGCTGAGCGGGCGCCTCAGCGCCTGAGGAAATGCGTGCCCACGGCGTCCAGCACCACGACGCCGTCGGCCACCCGCCGCGCGGTATAGCGCAGCTTCGCCACACCCAGCGGGCGGCCGCTGCGCGAGGGTCGCACCTCCTCGACCTGCACGCGCACCGCCACCTCCTCATCCGGGCGCAGCGGCGCGGGCCATTTGGTGTCGATCTGGTTGCCGCCCATCGAGATGCCGGAAATCAGCCCGCTGCCCATCACCCGCCCGAACACCGCCGAGAGGGTGTGCAGCCCGCTCACCACCAATTCGCCGAAAATGCTCTCCCGCGCCGCCTCGGCATCGAGGTGGAAGAATTGCGGATCGTATTTCGCGGCGAAGGCCACGACCTCCTCGACCGGCAGGCTGAGCGTGCCGAGATCCCACGCCTGGCCGGGCGCCAGGTCATCGAGCGAACGAATGGCATCCATGCGCGCCATCTAGAGCAATATCCAATCGGATGGAACCATCCGATCGGATTTCTTGCTCTGGAAAACATAGACTCTAGAGCAGCTTATGTCCGATCGGACGCTGCTCTAGCCCGCATGGCCTGGCCGCGTGAAGCGCGCGCGACTCAATAGGCAAGGTCGCGCGGCAGGAAGGGCCGTGCGGGTTCCGCGCCCAGGATGCGTCGCAGGATGGAATTCATCGTCACCGTGTCGTTGTCGAAGCCACCATGGGAGGTGGCGGTGGATTCGAGGCCGAGCGCGCCGACCTTGCCCATCCCCGCGGTGACCACATGCCCCTCCAGCATCGCCCCCAGCGTGCGTTCGAGGTCGGAGGCGAAGCCCTCGCCCAGCGCCGCATCCGGGGCGAGGAAGCGGCGCATCCCCAGCAGCGGCGTCTCGCGCCGCGCCTCGAAGGCGTTGCTCACCAGGTACAGCAGGGACTTGCCATAGAGGCCCACGCTGTCGTCGCGCTCCGCGGCATCCGAGAGCAGGTAGATCTCGGGCATCGGGCAGGGCCCGCCGATATGCGGCAGCACCGATTGCGCGAACAGCGCCGTGGTCGCCGCCGGCGCCATGAACTGCAGCGAGCGCAGCGGCATCCCGAACTCGAGCAGCAGGTCGATGATGTTGGCCGCATAGATCGCCCCCGCGCTGTGGCCGACCACATGCAGTTCCCACCGCGCGCGCTGCGCCGGCCCGGCGGCGTCCCAGGCGGCACGTGCCTCGTTCGCCATCAGCCGTGCGGCGCCATCGGGGCCGACCGCCGAGAGCCCGGCATTCTCCTTCATCTCGCGCCACAGCGCCCCGCCGGGCAGGGCAAGCGTGAGTTCCAGCGAACGGTCCTTGGCCTCCACCAGGCCCTGCCGCGCGCGGCGCATCCATTCCGCGATATTGCCCGCGCGGGCATCCTCGGAGGTGAAGAGGTCCTCGATCATGCCGCGCACGGTCTCGACCGCGCCCGATTCCCACATGACGTGCACGGGGTAGATGTGGTTGGCGAGCATGACATCGCGCATCGCCAGCACGCGCCGCGCCGCCGCGCGCTCGTCGTTCAGCCCGCCATGCAGGTAGAGCATCACGCGCACGCTGGGCCACTCGGCGGTGCGGTGTTGAATCACCTCGTGGAACAGCCGGTGCACGTCCTGCGGCGTGGTCCAGTAGTCGCCATTCTCCGACAGGCGGCCGTTGTTGCCGACATTCACGACGAAGGGGCGGATCTCCGACAGCGGCACCAGCGAGAGCATGCGCGCAGCCCCCGCGCCGGCCACCGCCATGTCGCGCGCGCGTTCCTCGCCGCGCACCGGCACGCCGAGCTGCGCGGCCCAGACATCGGTCGCGTGCAGCGCCCAGTCGTCGTAGGGCAGCAGCGCGAAGCCCTCGGCACCCCATTCCGGCCCCCAGGAATTCTGCACGATGAAGCCTTCGTCGGTGTAGCCGACAAGTGCCACCGCATGGCCGCCATCGGCGCGGCTGTCGGGGGAGGGGCGGGTGATCACCGGCAGGCGGCGCCGGCGCACCTGGCCGCCCTCGCTGTATTCCACCTCGGCCATGCGCGGGCCGGGTTCGGTCCAGCCGTCATGCACCATCAGCGTGACGTACAGGATGCCGACCTCGGCGAGGGCGGCGTGCATGTCGCGGATCTCGCGCTGCATGACGCGATAGAAGGCGCCGCCGGGGAATGCCCGCGCCTGCTCGGACACCTCGGGTGTCAGGTGCTGCGGGCCGTGGGCGTCGTCGGGCCAGGTTTCGCGCAGGCAGACACCGTGGCGCACCCAGCCCTTCATCGCGCCGCGCGCGGAGGAGCCGTCATAGCGTTCGCCCGGCCATTCGTCGTAGCGGCGCGCCATCTCGTAGAGCATGCGCGGGCTGACGGCGTTGTTCTCCCACCGCCCGCGCAGCAGGAAGTTCACCACCGCGGCCAGCGCGAAGCCGGTGCAGGCACCCTCCCGGCCCTGGTCGAGGATGTCCGGCACGCGGTCGCAATTCACCAGCACCTGGGGCAGGGGTGTCAGGCGCGGCTGGTAGAACCAGTCGCGTGCATCGACGCGGTCGGGCATCGCGTCGAGCCGGCGGCCGCCGAAGCGCGGTGCGGGTGCATCCTGGTCCTTGGCCTTTGCGGGGGGCTTGCGTGTCGCGCGCCGGGCCATGCTGCGATCCTCCCTACCGATTGTCTCGACGATGCAACAAGGGCGTGTGCGAGCGCAAGCGACCCGTGCCCGGCGCGCTCGGGGAGGCGCCGGCGGGTCCGCTTCAGCCTAGCCTCTGCTGGTCGCCATCCACCGAAAGCGCCTGGCCCGAGACGGTGGCCCCGAAGGGCGAGCAGACGAACAGCGCCATGTTGGCGATGTCGTGCTGGGTGACGTAGCAGCGCATCGAGACGTCGCGCAGCAGCTCCGCCTCCTTCTCGGCGAAGGACACGCCCTGCGCCTGCGCCTTGGCCTCGATGACGCGGCGGATGCGATCGCCCGCCACCAGCCCGGGCAGGATGGCGTTGACCCGGATGCGGTCCGGCCCGAGTTCGATCGCCAGCGACTTGGTGAAGCCCACCACGCCCCATTTCGCCGCCGCATAGGGGCTGCGCAGCGGAAAGCCGAAGCGCCCGGCGGCCGAGGAGAGGTTCACGATCGAGCCGCCGCCGGCCGCGCGCAGGTGGCGGCACCGCGCGGCGCGCGCAATGGAACATCGCGGCCAGGTCGATGCGCAGCGTGGCCTCCAGCGCCTCGGGCGAGACATCCTCGACCCGCGCGGTGGGGCCGGCGATGCCGGCATTGTTCACCAGCACGTCGAGCCCGCCCAGTTGCGCCGCCGCGGCATCGACGAACGCCTCGCATTCCGCGACCTCGCCCATGTCCGCACGCATCGCGGGGTGGGGGCAGGCGGCCAGCGCCTCGGCATCCACGTCGCAGACGAACACCCGCGCGCCGCGCGCGGCGAAGCTGTCGGCCATGACGCGGCCGATACCCCCCGCCCCGGCGCTGATCGCCACCCGAAGCCCCGAAAGGTCCACCGTCAGCGGTTGGTGATTGCCCTGCATCCCGCGATCCCCCCGTGCAACGCTTCAGCCATCGTCCCGCGCCGCGCCCGGGCGGGCAAGGGGAAGCATTCCGTTCCGGCGGGGCGCAGGCTATCGTGAGTGCATGAACATTTTCGATTTCGTCTCGCCCTCGGTCATCGTGCTGATCGTGCTCCTGCTGCTCGCGGTCCTGATCGCCACGCGGGGCATCCGCACCGTGCCCCAGGGCGAGGTCTGGACGGTGGAACGCTTCGGCGCCTTCACCTCCATGCTGTCGCCGGGCCTGAACTTCATCATCCCGTTCATCGACACCATCGGGCGGCGGATGAACGTGCAGGAGGTGGTGCTCGACATCCCCGAGCAATCCGTCATCACCCGCGACAACGCGACGGTCGCGGTGGACGGCATCGTCTATTACCGCGTCATGGACCCCGCCAAGGCGGCCTATGCCGTGCAGTTCCTGCAGCAGGCGCTGACCGCGCTGTCGATGACCAACATCCGCGCGGTGATCGGCGAAATGGATCTCGACCAGACGCTCTCCTCGCGCGACCGCATCAATTCCTCGCTGCTGGCCATCCTCGATGGCGCGACCGACCCGTGGGGCGTCAAGATCGCCCGCGTCGAGATCCGCAAGATCGAGCCGCCCGAGAACCTGATCCGCGCGATGAACCTGCAGATGACCGCCGAGCGCGAGCGGCGCGCCACCGTCGCCAAGGCCGAGGGCGAGCGGGAGGCCGAGATCAAGCGCGCCGAGGGCGAGAAGCAGTCCCTTATCCTGGAAGCCGAGGGCCGCAAGGAAGCCGCCTTCCGCGACGCCGAGGCGCGCGAGCGTTCCGCCGAGGCCGAGGCCAATGCCACGCGCATGGTGGCCGAGGTGGCGGCCGGGGCCGGGACGGACGCGCTGCGCTACTTCATCGCCGACAAATACGTGAAGGCGTTCGAGGTGCTGGCCGGCAACCCGGCGCAGAAGCTGGTGATCGTGCCGATGGAGAGCAGCGCGCTGGCCGGGGGCATCGCGCAGGCGATGGAACTGATCCGCGCGCCGGACGGCCAATCCCCGCCCCGCCCGCCCACGCCGCGCCCGCCCGCCGCGCCTGCGCCGGAGGTGCCCTCGCCATGGACCCCGCGCTGATCTGGATCCTCGCCGGGCTGCTGCTGCTCGGCGCCGAGATCTTCATCCCGGGCGTCTTCCTGCTGTGGATCGGCATCGCAGCGGTGGGCACGGGCCTGATGCTGTTCGCCGTCGTGCCGCCCTTCTGGGTGGCTGTCGTGACCTTCATCGCCCTGCTGGCCGCGGGTATCGCCATCGCGCTGCGCCTCAAGCGGGCCGAGCACCCCCGCCCGCGGGTCAACATGCCCAATTCCGGCCTGGTCGGGCGGCACGGCGTGCTGATCGAACCTGGCACGACGGGCCCGCGCGTGAGGGTCGGCGACAGCGACTGGGCGGCGCGCCTGCCGCGCGATGTCGCCGAGAGTGCCTCGGGCACCCGCGTGCGGGTGGAGGGCATCGACGGCACCACGCTGGTGGTCCGTCCGGAATAGCGGCGTGGCGCCCGGCGCGCCTGCCGGTTGTTCCTGATCAAGCCGCGCGCGGTGGCATCGGCGCATGGTCCTCTCCAATGGAGGACCCCCATGAGCCCAATCGGATCCGACATCCCCGGTGGCCACGCGCGGCGCCTGTTCCTCGTCGCCAATGGCAGCCGTGGCAAAGCCTACCTGAAGCGCCTTGGCGAGACCGGCTACGACGCCGTCCTGACCTGGGACGAACCCGACGCCCGGCGGCGAGATGCCGACCAGGGCGAGGACCGACCCGGCCGCACCTTCCCCGGCGCCGGCGCGACACAGCGCAGCGCCATCGAGCATGACGGCACGGACGACAGTCCGAAGGAGCACGCCAAGCGCGACCTGGCGCGACGGATCGCGGCCGACATCGCGCAGGCGCTGCGCGCCGGCACCGCCGACAGCCTTGCCATCGTCGCGCCCGCGCCGGTTGCCGCGGCGGTGACCTCCCACCTGCCGTCGGCCATAGGGACCAATCTGGCGGGCCAGGAGCACCATGACCTGACCGGCCTGCCGATGGCGGAACTCTTTGCGCGCCTCGATGCGCTGCGTCACGGAGTGTGACAGCCCTTGACCCCGGCCCATCCGCTTGCCACGTCCATCCCACGATGAACACGCAACGCCCCAAGCCCGTGATCGACATGACGCCGGAAGGCGAGTTCCGCGACCCGGTGCCGCCGCGCCTGGCCGGTCCGCTGGACCGGGCCCTGGCACGCATCGGTGCGGCCGGGATCCTTGTCGCGGCCGTAGCCGGCGGGGTGATGCTGGTCGGCCTCGCCATCCTGGCGATCGGCATCCTGCTGCCGGTGGTGCTGGTGGCGGGCGGCATCGGTGCGGCCTCCCTGTGGTGGCGGGTGCGCCGGGCGCGACGCAACGGCACCGCGCCGCCGGGCAATGTGCGCTTCGTCGTAGTTCGCCGCTGAGCCTGGCGCCGCGCAGAACGCCCGAGCCGGAACCGCCGGTTCGCGGCCCAAGGCAATGCCCACGAGCGCCGTTTCCGTTCGCCTTGGCTCACGGCCACAACTCTAGGCCGTTGTTTTCGCGAGCATCCTCACCCGATCAGGTGATTCCACCTGATCGGGATCTGCTCTAGCCTGCCGCCGAGAGCAGAACACTATCGGGTGGGTTCATCCGATGAGGGAACGATGCTCGGGACACCAAAAGCCTGCAGTCGTTGCCGTGAGCATGGGCAAACGGCAGGGGGCTCGGGCATCGGCGGGAGACGCGCATGGCGGCCTGGGTTCGCTTCATCCGGCAGGATTCATCGGACGGCTTCGGCACGCTGGACGCCGGCACGGGCGCCGTCACGGTGCATGCGGGCAACCTGTTCGACGCCCCGGCCGCGACCGGCGAGACGCTTGCGCCCGGCACCTTTCGCCTGCGCGCCCCCGTCCGCCCCGGCAAGTTCATCGGGCTGTGGAACAACTTCCACGAACTGGCGGCCAAGACCGGCGCGGCGATCCCCGAAACGCCGCTGTGGTTCCTCAAGGCGCCAACCAGCATCCTCGACCCCGAGGGCACCATCCATCCGCCATCGCGCTACGCCGGGCGCGTGCTCTATGAGGGCGAGCTCGGCCTGGTGATCGGCCGGCGCTGCAAGGACGTCACCGAGGATGAAGCCACCGGTGCCATCTTCGGCCTGACCGCGGTGAACGACGTCACCGCGCTCGATGTGCTGAATGCCGACCCGTCCTTCCCGCAATGGGCGCGGGCGAAGTCACCCGACGGCTTCGGCCCGGTCGGCCCCGCCATCGTGACCGGGCTCGACTGGTCGGCCCTGCGCATCCGCGTGGCGTTGAACGGGCGTGTACGGCAGGACTACCCCGCCGCCGACATGATCCTGCCCCCGGCGCGCATCGTCAGCCTGTTGTCGCAGGAGATGACGCTGGAGCCTGGCGACCTCATCGCCTGCGGCACCTCGGTCGGCGCGCTGCCGATGCGCCCGGGCATGGTGGTCGAGGTCTCGATCGAGGGCATCGGCGTGCTGCGCAACACCCTCGCCGGCGCCCAATGACGGCGGTCCAGGTGGCACTGCCACCTGGCGGAGCGCGAGGCAGCGCCTCGCCCTTATGGGCGCACTGGCGCGCCGGTCACTCCGCCGCCAGCGCCACCTCGCCCGCCGACAGCCCGAACACCTCCGCCAGCAGCGTGTAGGAACGCCGGCGCGCCTGCGCGTCGTGGCAATGGGTGATGACGGCGAATTCCGCCACGCCGCCATGCGCCGCCGAGAGTGCTTCCAGCCGCGCCTTCACCTGTTCCGGCGTGCCGACCATCGCGACCTCCCGCATGCGTTCGATGCGCGCCATCTCGAGGTCCGAATACTCGTAGGCCTCGGCTTCCTCGACGCTGGGCAGCGGCAGGAACAGGCCGCGATCGCGCTTCAGTCGCCACAATTCGCGCGAGCGGAACAGCCGCCGGGCCTCCGCCTCGGTATCCGCCACCAGGCAATAGACGCCGAGCGCCGGGTTGGGTGCGGCCAGCCGCCCGGGCATGTCCGGCTTGGGCTGGAAACTCTCGCGATAGACCGCGATCGCCTGCTCGGAGCCGCCGCCATCGGTGAAGAAATGCGCGAAGCAGTAGGGCAGGGCGAAATACCCCGCGACCTGCGCGCCGTAGTCCGAACTGCCCAGGATCCACATCTCCGGCCGCGTCTCGACCTCGGGCTGGGCGATGATGCTGCGGAAGGGGTGGTTCTCGGGCAGGCCGTCGCCGTGCCAGCCCAGCACCTCCATCACTTGTGCGGGGAAGCGGTCGGCGGCCTGCGCGGCCCCGGGGTTCAGCGCGAAGGCGGTGCGCTGGTCGGAGCCCGGCGCGCGCCCCACGCCGAGGTCGATGCGCCCCGGCGCGATGGCCTCCAGCATGCGGAACTGCTCGGCCACCTTCAGCGAGGCGTAGTGCGGCAGCATCACCCCCGCGCTGCCCAGGCGAATGCGCTGCGTGACGGTGGCGATGGCCGCCAGCAGCACCTCCGGCGCGGTGCCGGCATGCGATGCGCTGTTGTGATGCTCGGCGCACCAGTAGCGGCGGAAGCCCAGCGCGTCGCAATGGCGGGCGAGGGCGATGGTTTCGCGGACCGCCTCGCCGGGTGTGCGCCCTGATGCGACGGAGGATTGGTCGAGAACCGAAAGGGTAAAGGCGTTCATGCCGACCAACCTAGCGCAGGCACGGGCAAGCGGGAGGGGTAACCTGTTTCCCGCCTGACCGAATGGCTCAGGCCGCGCCGGCCTCCACATGGTCCCGGCGGCGTGAGAACTCGCTGCGGGACGTGCGCTCCGCCGCCTGGGCGATCAGCGCATCGAACGCCGCCCCCACCGGTTGCTCACTGGTGTAGAGGTCCAGCAACCGCCGCACCTCGATCAGCCGCCGGAGTGGCACGGATGTGTGCAACTCGCGCAAGAGTTCGTCTTCCTCGTGGCGCAACGCCATAACCACCCCGGTGCCCATCATCGCCCCCGCGTTGGTAACGTCACGTAAAGGTTATGCACGCTATGCGCGAGTATACAACGGGTAAACGCCGCCAAACGCGTATCGGTCGGATTCGTTCGGGCTGGCCGTGTTGGATTTGCCACAGTGTGGCTGATTGAACTCATCCTTGTTCCGCCACCTCGGGTCCAAGGCGGTGGCGCGCGAAGCGGCTGTTCAATCCTGGTCCGGCGCGTTCTCCATCCCATGGCGAGGATGGGGCCTGGGTCGCTGTTGCCTGCGCGGTGCCGGTCGGCGCCTGGCTCCGGCGATCAACGGCAGAGGCAACGATGCCGCGGACGCGATGCCATCATCGCGCCAGGCGCCACGCGGCGAGCGAGGCGATGCACGCGAACATGCCGGCCATCCTCACGCGATCAGGCGGCGTCCACCTGATCCGGTTCGGCTCAATGGGCCACCCCGCCGAAGGCCGCGCTGAGCGCCGCGAACAGCGCCCCGCCGGCGAGGAAGCCCACCAGCGTGCCGTTCACCCGCACATATTGCAGGTCGCGGCCCACGCGCAGCTCGATCTTGTCGGCGATGCTGCGCGCATCCCAGTTGCCGACCACGCCGGCGATGAAATCCGACACCTGCGCCTGCGCCGAGGGCAGCAGCCGGATCAGCACGCCCTCGACAGCGCGGTTGAGCCGCTCGCGCGCCGTCGGGTCCTCGGCCAGCAGCGTGCCGGCATTGGCGAACACGCCCGACAGCAGCGCCACCGTCCGACCGTCCGGGCGCGCCGCATCGGCGGTGAGGGCGATGCGCAGCCGCGCCCACACATCCATCAGCCAGGCCGCGACCGAGGGGTGCGCCAGCGCCTCGCGCAGCACGCGCCCGATCGCCTCGGCCCGCGCGGGGTCGGTCTCCAGCCGCTCGATCTCCTGGCCCAGCCACACCGCGAAGGCGGCGCGCAGGTCGCTGTCGGCGGGTTCCACCTTCTCCAGCTCGGTGTTGATCGCGTGCAGCACGCGCCTGGCGACCGTGGCACCCGCCAGCCAGCCCAGCACCGAGCCGCCCTCGGCGCGGATGCGGTTCTCGATCACCTCGCGCAGCGCATCCTCGCGCCCGGCCAGCATCACCTTCACCTGGCCGATGGCGAGCGTGAACACCTCCTGGTGGCGGCCGGACGCCACGAAGGTGCGCAGCACGCGGGCCACCAGCCGCGCGCCCGCCGGGCCCGAGACGATGCGCGGCAGCAGCCGCACCAGCAGCCGCTTCGCCCGCCCATCCTCCAGGCTGGAGAGCACCCGCGGCAGGCTGCCCGCCAGCGCCACCGCGGCGGGGCGGGAGGCGGCGGGGTCGGCCATGAAGTTCTGCACGATCCGCGCGAGATCCAGCCGGCCGATCACGCGCCGCACCTCGGCCTCGGTGAACACGTGGGAGGCGACGAAGCGCCCGAGCGCGCGGCCCAGGCGCTCCTTCTGGTTGGGCACGATGGCGGTGTGCGGGATGGGCAGGCCGAGCGGGCGGCGGAACAGCGCCGTCACCGCGAACCAGTCGGCGATCCCGCCCACCACGCCGGCCTTGGCGGAAGCCTGCAGCAGGTCCGTCCAGTAGCCCGGCGGCAGGCGATAGGTGGCCAGCAGCAGCGCGCCCATCGCCACCAGCAGGCCGGTGGCGAACGCGCGGTGCCGCCGCAGGCTGCGGCGCAGGTCGGCATCGGGGTCGGTGGCGGGGCTGGCCTGCATGGAGCGCGGAGATAAGCCGCCAGCGGGCCCTTGCCCAGCGGGATGCGTATGTTACATCATAACCTATGCTGATCCGCTTCCACGACCCCCTCGCGCTGTCCTCCGGCGCGGTGGCCCGCCTCGCGCTGGCCGCCGGCGTGGCGGCCGTGTTGTGGGCGGCGGTGGCCTGGGCGATGGCGGCATGAACGCGCGGCGCAACCCGGCCGGCCTGCGGCTGGAGAACCTGACCCTCACGCATGGCCGCCGCGCGGCGGTGCACCATGTCTCGGGCCGCTTCGCCCCTGGCAGCCTGACCGCGGTGGTCGGGCCGAACGGGGCCGGGAAGACCACGCTTCTGCGCGCGCTGGCGGGCCTGCACCGACCGGATTCGGGCACCATCGCGCAGGAAGGGGCGGCGCGCATCGCGCTGCTGCCGCAACTGGCCGCGCTGGACCGCGCCTTCCCCATCGCCTGCCGCGACGTGGTGATGCAGGGCCTCTGGCCACGCCTGGGCGCCTTCCGTTCGGTGCCGGAGGACGAACGCCACCGCTGCGAACACGCCCTCGCGGCCGTTGGGCTCTCGGGGTTCGGATCCCGGTCGGTCGGCTCGCTCTCGGCGGGGCAGACGCAGCGCCTGCTGTTCGCCCGCCTGCTGGTACAGGACGCCGACATCCTGCTGCTCGATGAGCCCTTCAACGCGGTGGATGCGAAAACCTCCGCCGACCTGCTGCGCCTGGTGCGCGAATGGCACGGGCAGGGGCGCACCGTGGTGGCGGTGCTGCACGACCTCGACCTGGTCGCCCGCGAATTTCCCGACACGCTGCTGATCGCGCGCGACGCCATCGCCTGGGGCCCGACGCGCGAGGCACTTTCGGCCGCCAACCGCCTGCGCGCGCGCATGATGGCCGAGGGCTGGGCGGACGACGCGCAGGCCTGCGACCGGGCCGCCTGAGCCGGCGCCTGTCGCCTTGGCGCCCGGCCGGACCCCCTGGCGCGCTGGATCGCGGCGCCGCCCCGGACATGCGAACCGAACCACCGCGCCATGCATGACCTGCTGATCGCCCCCTTCGCCGAATTCGGCTTCCTGCGCCGCGCGCTGGTGGGTTGCCTCGCGCTGTCGGTCGCCGCCCCGGTGCTGGGCGTGTTCCTGGTGCTGCGGCGGATGAGCCTGACGGCGGATGTGCTGGCGCATGGCGCGCTGCCGGGCATCGCCATCGCCTTCCTGCTGGCCGGGCTGTCGGTGCCGGTGCTGTGGCTGGGCGGGCTGGTCGCGGGGCTGGTGGTGGCGGTGGGCGCCGGCGCGCTGTCGCGCGCGACTGGCGGGCGGGAGGATTCGACGCTGACCGCGCTGTACCTGGTCGCACTCGGTGCGGGTGTTGCGCTGATCTCCATGGGCGGCGGCGCGGGCAGCCTCACGCATATCCTGTTCGGCTCCGTGCTCGGCGTGGATGATGCCGCGCTGCTGCTGATGGCGGGGGTGGCGACGCTGACGCTGGCGGTGCTGGCCTTCGCCTGGCGGCCGCTGGTGCTGGAATGCTTCGACCCGGCCTTCGCCGCCGCCGCGGGGGCGCGCGGCGGGGCGTGGCACCTGGTGTTCCAGGCGCTGGTGGTGCTGAACGTGATCTCGGCCTTCCAGGCGCTGGGCACGCTGATGGCGGTGGGGCTGATGATGCTGCCCGCCATCGCCGCGCGGCATTGGGCGCGGGAAGTGGGCGGCATGGCCTATGTGGCGGTGGGGATCGCGGTGGCCTGCTCCATCACCGGCATCCTGCTGTCCTTCCATGCGGATGTGCCGACGGGGCCGGCCATCGTGCTGGTGGCGGGCGGCGCCTGGGCGGTGTCGGTGCTGGGCGGGCCGGTCGATGGGCTGCTGCCGCGGCTGCTGCGGCGGCGGCATCTGGCGGGGTAGGGCATCGGTCGCGGCGCTGTCTGGGTCTCGCTGATGGCGTGACGGACCCGGACGCGCTCTGGTCTGCGTGCGTCAGCCGTTCCATCCTTCGCGCAACACACCGCATTCCGGAGGACATCCCGCATGGGATCGCTGCTGTTCTCGCCGCTGACGCTGCGCGGCCTCACCATCCCCAACCGCGCCGCGGTGCCGCCGCTGTGCCAGTATTCCGCGACCGAGGGCATGGCCGATGACTGGCACATGGTGCAACTCGGCCGCTTCGCGGTCGGCGGCTTCGGGCTGGTGTTCTGCGAGGTGGTCTCGGTGCTGCGCGACGGGCGCATCACCCATGGCGACCTCGGCCTGTGGGACGACGCGCAGGTCGCCCCGCTCAGGCGCATCACCGATTTCATCAAGGCGCCAGGGCAGCGTGCCGGCCATCCAGCTCGGCCATGCCGGGCGCAAGGGCTCGATGCAGCGCCCGTGGGAGGGCAATGGCCCGCTCGGCGCGCAGCAATTCGCGCAGGGCGAGACCACCTGGGACATCGTCTCGGCGGTGGCGCAGCCCATCGGCGAGGGCCACCTCACCCCCGCCGCCCTCGATGCCGCGGGCATGGCGCGCATCGTGGAGGGCTTCGCCACCGCCGCCAGGCGCGCCCATGACGCCGGCTTCGAGGCCGTCGAGGTGCATTGCGCCCATGGCTACCTGCTGCACCAGTTCCTCTCGCCCATCTCCAACACGCGCAACGATGCCCATGGCGGCGACCTCGCCGGGCGGATGCGCTTCCCCCTCGATGTGATCCGCGCGGTGCGCGAGGCCTGGCCGGCGGACCGCCCGGTCTTCGTGCGCATCTCGGCGGTGGATGGCGTCGATGATGGCTGGTCCCTGGAGGACAGCATCGCCTTCGCGCAGGCGATGAAGCCGCTCGGCGTCGATGTGGTGGATTGCTCCTCCGGCGGCATCGGCGGCTCGGCCACGGGCAGCAAGCGCATCCCGCGCGGCTATGGCTTCCAGATCCCCTATGCCGCCGCCATCCGCCGCGATGCCGGCCTCGCCACCATGGCGGTCGGCCTCATCATCGGCCCGCACCAGGCCGAGGCGGTGCTGGCCTCGGGCGAGGCCGACCTCGTCGCCATCGGGCGCGAGGCGATGGCCAACCCGAACTGGGCGCTGATGGCGCGCGGCGTGCTGGAACCCGGCGGCACCGAGGAGGTATTTGCCCCCTGGCCGCCGCAGCATGGCTGGTGGCTGGAGAAGCGCGCCGCGGTGATGCAGGCGCTCGGCGCGCCGCCGGGGTGATGCCCCGGCGCGCCAGGCGCCGCGCACCGCCCCGCGATCGCCACGCCACGGCCCGTGGGTCGTGGCGCCATGGCCGACCATCCGGACACACCCGGCCGGCCATGGATCCGCGTGTCTCGCGCGGCGGCGTTCGGGCAGAACCCGCCTCCGCGAACCGGCCTCAGCCGGCGCGAACGACGCCCGGCGGCTTCCACGCGCCCTGGCCGACCGGCAGGATGGACGGCGCCTCGGTCCGCGGCCAGTACAGGCGCATCGCCAGGTAGATCGTGTCGTTGGGCGCCGGCAGCCAGTTCGATTCCCTGTCCGCGCCCGGCGATTCGCGCTGGATGTGGATGGTCAGCGAACCATCGGCGTTCGTCTTCATGCCCGGCAGCATCGGCGAGTTGATGAGGTACCGGTCGATCGGGTTCTCGATCAGCAATTGCGTCTTGCCGTCATACATGGTGACCGACCAGAAGGCATTGACCGGCGGCAGCTGCCCGGCCGGGAAGGTCAGCGTGTATTTGTGCTTGCTGCCATCCAGGGTCTGCCCGGTGCTGTCGGAACGGGTGAGCGGGTAGGCGGCCTCGGCGATGTCGTTGCCATAGATGCCCGCCTTCGCACCGGCCGCGCGCAGCAGCCAGTCGCCATTGTAGAAGGCGCTGTCGCCGAAGGGCGAGAACAGCCGCCAGCCATTCATCTCCACGCCCGACCGCGCGAGGAATTCATCGACCTTCGCCGCGCCCGCGCGCATCCCGGCGGCAACCTCCTGCTTCAGCGCGGCGGGCAGGTCGCGATGGGCCATGGCGCGGCCCGGCCCGACGCCCATGCGTGCCAGCCGGGCACGGATCTCGCGCTCATTCGCCTGCATCGGCGCGTATTGCAGCGCGAAGTCGAGGTATTCGAAGAAGTTCCGCTCCACCAGCTCCTTGTCCACCATCGGGAACGCGACCGACGGCGCGGCCGCCGGTGCCGGGCGATTGAGGAAGCGCGACAGCGGCTGCGCCCTGTAGCCGGCCTGCACGGCAACGACGTTCGGCATGTCGGCGGCATCGAAAAGCTGCGTCCGATAGGCAATCAGCGAGAATTGCGTGGTCGAGCGGAACACCTTGCGGATGCCCGGCGGCGTCTCGCCCTGCCAATCCGGCCCGACGACCATGTAGTCGCCCGCTTCGGTGCCGGTGGCGCGGGTGCCGATATAGCCGTAATTGTAGCAATTGCCGTCGCACAGCATGACCGAGTAGTAGCGGCGGCGGTCCACCGCCGGCACCGACAGGATCATCGGTTCCGCGCGCAGGTCGGTCCACAGCAGCGAATACGGCGTGTCGCTGTTCGGCGAGACGATCGCCGTGTCGCGCCAGGTGAAGACCCGTGCCTCGTTGTGTATCTGGTTGAACGGCGCCTTGAACTGCCCGGAATTGCGATTGACCGCGTAATCGTACATCACCGCATAGTTCATCACGATGGGCAGTCCGTAGATGAAGCCGGCCTCGGCGATGGCCCGGATCTCGGCGGCCGTCGGCTGGCCGCCCGGCTGCGCCATCACCGGCAGCGGCGCGGCGAACGGGGCCAGGGCGGCTGCGCGCAGCAGCGAACGCTTGGTTGGCATGGGACGATCTCCCTCAAACATGTTCTGGTTGGACGCCGACCGCGGGACGGTGGACATGAGCGGTTCAGGAATGGCGGTGAGGATGCGTGCCGGGCCCGGCGGGTTCGCGGACCCTGTGCCGGCGCACCGATGTGTCGGTTGCGAACCGACTTTCGGACGCGTATCCTACCCTTCCGAAAGGGCGCTCGGCAACACATCCCGGCATTGAACCCTGCCAGGCGGCGGCCGCCGGGCCACCGCGGCAGCCCGCCTGGGGAATGTGGGATGTTGCGACCTGCTGGGCTTTCGCCAGCGCGCCACAGGCCGGATCGCGCGATCCGGGCGCGTCGTCCGCCGCCCCATCGTCCGGCAGTCCCGCGTCGGTGCTGGTGCGGCTGCCGTGGAACGCGCGCTTCGGGCGAGCGTGCAACGCGACCCGCAATCCGCCATCATCCCGCCCATCCGCCGGGCGCTTCGCCGCGCCGTCACGAACGCAGCCTCAACCCGTCGAAACCATGCCGGAACTCCGCCGGTTCGGATGAGCAGGATCGAGCCCCTCCGGGCTCAATACTCGTATTCGAAGGACAGCCCGATCCGGTCCCCCGCGGCGCTGCCGCCGCCGGTCTCGGCCTCCACCCGCACGCGCGGCAGCACGTCGATCTGCACGCCCACGCGCGGCGCGCCGCCATCGGTACCCTGGCGCACGCCCAGATACACGCCATCCGCCACGTAGCGCCCGGTCTCCAGCGTCGCACCCTGGGTGCGGCCGGTGGTCTCGGATTGCTGCTCGCCCACCGCCAGGCGGTCGAGTGCGAGGAAGCGGCGCACGCGGTCCAGGATGCCCCCCGCGCCGGGCGTCTCCAGCCCCGCGGCACCCGCCAGCACCTGCGCCAGCTGCGCCAGCTGGAAGGGGCTCAGTTCGCTGGCGCGGCGGTCGAACAGCAGGCGCGACAGGATCTCGTCCTGCGGCAATTCGGGGGTGGAGGAGAATTCCAGCTTGGGGTCGTTGGCCGGGCCGGTGACGTTCACATTGACCGTCACCTCCCGCGCCCGTGCGGTGGCCACGAAATCGAGGCTCGGCACCAGCGTGCCGGAATCGAAGGAGATATTGCCGCGCGTGAAGGCCAGCCGGCGGTCGAAGATGGAAATCTCGCCGCGCCGCAGCCGCAGCCCGCCCGAGACCGCGGGGTTCTGGATGGTGCCCCCGACCTCGATCGTGCCGCCGAATTCCGCGTCGATCCCGCGCCCGCGGACGAACACCGCGCGCGGCGCCTCGATGGTGATGGCCAGCGCGATGTTCGGCAGGCCGGAGGGGGCGCCCGGCGGCGCCGGGGGCGCGAGGGCGGGCGTGCCCGCCGGGCGGTCCCCGCGCTCGCGCACCCCCTCCAGCACCTGCACACTGGGCGGCAGGCCCTCGGGCACGGTGATGTCCATGCGCTGCAATCGCACGGTGCCCGCCGCGCGCCCTTCCTCCAGCAGCCTGCCGGTCAGGCGCAGGTCCGCGTCGAACACCGCGGTCACCAGTTCGGAGCGCAGCGGCCGCGCGCCGCGCGCGGTGATGGTGATCTCCGCCGGCAGGCCGGTTGCGAGCGGCTGCAGCGTGCCGCTGGCCGAGAGCGTGCCATTGCCTGGCGTACGCGCCTCGAAGCGCTCGATGGTCACGCTTTGGCCGGCGAGGCGGAGCGTGGCGACGATGCCGGTCAGCGTGACCCCCTGGGCGAGGTCGCGGAAACTGCCATTGGCCAGGCTCGCCTGCCCGGAGAGGTCCGGCGCGCCGAGCGTCCCGCCGGCGCGCGCATCCAGGTTCAGCCGCCCGGTCACGCGCTGCGCGCCGGCGGCCAGCAGCGGCCCGGCGAGCGCGCCGATATCGCCATTGGCCTGCAGCCGCGCATCGAGCGGTGCGGTGGCGGCGAAGCCGCGCGGCAGGCGCACCGTGCCGGTCGCGCGCAACGCGGCGCCGGCGCTGGCTTCAAGGTTGACCTCGGCGGCACTGGCGCCAGCGGTTCCCTGCACCAGGATGCGCGCGGCGGGCACCCCGCGCAGCGCCTCATTGGCCACGCGCAGCCCCGTCGCCTCCAGGCGGAAGCGCGCCGAGGGGGCGGCGACCGGGCCGGTGATGCGCGCCTCGCCGGCGATCACGCCTTCCGCCGCGACATCGGGCGCGGCCAGCGCGGCGATTGCCGCCACCGGCAGCGCGGCCAGGTTGGTGCGGATATCCGCCACCTCCGGCCCCCAGCGCCCTTCGACGCGCAGCGTGCCGCCGCGGCTGGTGCCCAGCGCGATGCCCGAGAGGTCGATGCCGCCATCCTCGCCCAGCACCACGCGCGCGGGCGCGTTCAGGCGCAGGCTGTCGGCACCGCGGCGCAGCAGGAGTTCGGCGATGTCGACCTGCCGTGCCGCGCCCTGCTGGGTCAGCCGCGCGCGGGTGGTCAGGCGCGCATCCATCGCCCGCGCCTCCAGCACCGCCTCGAGGTCGGCCAGCGTGCCCTGCGCCGTGAGCCGCCCGCCGAGTGCCGTGCCGCCGAAGCTGGCCGAGGGCACCTCCAGCGTCGCATCGATCGCCTGCACGCCCTCGCGCATCCCGCCGGAGGCGGCGAGCGTCACGCTGCCCGCCAGCGGCGTGCCGGCCAGGGCGGAGAAGGGCGCGAGGTCCGTCACGGCCAGGTTCGCCTCGCCCACGAAGCTTGGCGCCGCCGGATCGACCAGCCCCTGCACCGACAGCCGCGCCGGGCCGAACACCGCGGCCAGGCGCTCGATGCGCACCTTCTCGCCCTCGGGCAGCGCGCTGAGGTCGAGCGAGACGTCCATGCCGCCATAGCGCGCCGATAGCGTGCCTTCGGCGCGCGGCGCCGAGAGCGGCGTGCTCACGCGCAGCGAGAGTTCGGGCGCTTCCAGCACCTGGCCTTCGCGCTCGATGCGCTCGCCCTGGGCGGTGAGGGACAGCGAAGGGTCGGCGCGCGGGCCGGTCAGGCGCGCCTCCGCCCGCAACGCGCCGGCCAGGCCCGGGGCGAGCGGTGCGAGGTCATCGACACGCGCGCGGATGATGGCATCGAGCGTTTCGCCGACATCGCCCTCGGCGGTGACCTGCACACCCGCACCTTGCAGGGTGAGGGATTCGATCCGCTCCGGCAGGCTGGCGCGCACGGCCAGGCTGGGCGTGGCGCCGAGCGCGGCCTGAAGCTGCGGCGTGTCGCTGGCGAAGCCACGCACGGCGAGGTCGGCCTCCACAAGCGGTGCGGCCATCGCGCCGGTCGCGCGGGCGCGCAGGGCCAGCAATTCCCATTGCGCCACGGGCGGCACCAGCGCGCCGAAGGCGGCGCTCGCCCCGGCATCGACCTCAAGCGTGAGGTCGAGCGTGGCGGCGGCGAGGTCGGCGCTGCCCTGCGCGCGTGCCTGCGCGGCCGGGGCGCGCAGTTCGAGCCGCCGCAGGCTCACCTGCTGCGCCGCATCCATCGCCGCATCGAGCGAGACCTCGAGCGGCGTGGCGGCGGCACGCAAATCCTCGGGCAGCAGGGGGGCTGCGGTGATGCGCAGGTCGAGCCGCGCACCGGCGGCACCGTCGGGGGCGGCATGCACCTCGCCCTGGCCGGTCACGGCGAGGTCCTCGCCGAGATCGGCGGCGATCTCGAGCCGCGCGCCGCTGGCCGGGCCATCGAGCGAGATCCGCGCCGTGCTCGCGCGCTCGGGCAATCCAAGGCGTGGTGGCGAGCAGCCCGCCGGGCGGTTCGGACAGGTCGAGCCGCGCCGTCAGCCGGTCGGCCCCCGGCGCGAGGTCGAGCACCAGGCGCGCCTGCGCCGGGGCATCGAGCCGGCGTGCCTCCAGCCGCGCCGCGAGGTGGCCGGCCTCAAGCGTCGCCTCGCCCTCGGCCGAGAGCGCGGCGGCGACACCCATCACCGGTTCGCCGAGTTCGATCCGCTCCACCGCCAGACGGTCGAGCCGCACGGAGACCGGCAGTTGCGGCAGGGCGGGAATGAGCGGCGCGTCGGGGTCGGGCGGCGGGGCCTCGCCGCCCGGCGGCAGGCGGTGCAGCGCGACGCGCCGCGCGGTGAGTGCGGTGATGCGCAGTTCCATCCGCGCCAGGGCCAGCAGGTCGAGGGCCAGATGCGCGTCCTCGACCTCCACCCAGGCGCCCTGCTCGTCGGCCATGACGACGCGTGCGACGGACAGCCGCGAGGGCAGGGGGCCCGCCAGCCCCTCGATGGTCAGTCCCGGCACGAATTCGCCGGCCAGCCGCTCGATGGTGGCGCGCCCGCCCTCGCCATTCACCCAGAGCAGCCCGCCGCCGAGCAGCAGCAGCACCAGCACCGGCAGAGCCAGCAGCAGCAGCAGCACGGCGCGCAGCGTGCGGGCGAGCAGGCGCACCATCAGAAGGCCTGCCCGATGCCGACATACAGCGCGTAGGCAGGGTCGCCCTGCTGCGGGTTCAGCGGGGCCGCGATATCCACGCGGATCGGCCCGATCGCCGTGAGGTAGCGCAGCCCCACGCCGGCACCCACGCGCAGCGTGCCCGAGCCTGGGGCCGTATCCTCGCTGACGCTGCCGGCATCGACGAACACCACCGCGCCCCAGGGGCCGGAGATGCGCTGGCGCCATTCCACGCTGGCCTCCAGCAGGCTCGCCCCGCCGATCGGCCGGTTCGCCGAATCCGCGTGGGCCGATCGACTGGAAGGTATAGCCGCGCACCGAGCCACCGCCGCCGGCGTAGAATCGCTTGTCCAGCGTGATGTTGTCGAAGGCGGTGCCGACGATCGAGCCCAATGAGCCGCGCAGCGCCAGCACGCCGCGCCCCTCGCCCAGCAGGTCGAAATAGGTGCTGCCGGTGGCCAGCAGCCGCACGTAGCTCTCCCCGTCCAGCACCGAGTAATAGGGCGTGGCCGTGAAGCTGGCGCGCTGGCCGGAGGTCGGGTTGAGCAGGCTGGTCGTGCCATCCCAGCGCACCCCGCCCAGGAAGCCCACCAGCGTGAAGTCCTGCAACACATCGTCGCGGCCGATCCGCCCGGTCTCGAAGTTCGGCCCGGCCTGCACCGCCAGGCGCTCGGACAGGTTGCGCTCGGCGATGGCCGAGGCGATCACCGCGTCGCGGTCATAGGCATCGAGGCGTTCGCGCACCGCGCCCACCCGCGCGATCAGCTTCGCATCCCATCGCCAGATCTCGGGCAGGGTCAGCGTCGCGAAGGCGCGATAGATGAAGTCCTCGGGCGTGTTCTCGCCGAAGCGCGAGGCCTCGGCCTCCAGGCGCAGGCGCTCGGCGCCGCCGAACAGGTTGCGGTGCTCCCAGAACACCGAGGCGCCGAGGCCGAAATTGGTCTCGTAGGAGACGCTGCCGCCGATCGCGCGCAATGGCCGCTCGACCACCCGGAAGGTCACCGGCAGGCGGTTGCCCGGTGCGAGCGTCTCGGCCGGTTCGGCGCGCACGCTCTCGAACACGCCCAGGCTCATCAGCGCCCGGCGCGCGCGTTCCAGCGCCGCGGGGGAATAATCCTGCCCGTCGAGGCGCCGCGCCGCCACGCGGTTGAGCATCGCGGTGCTGGTGCGTTCCTGCCCCACCACATCCGGCACGCCGAAGGTGGCGCGCGGGCCGGGGGTCACGCGCCAGGCGATGTCCATGGCGCGGCGGTCGTGGTCCACCCAGATCTCCCGCCCCGAGACCGCCGCCAGCGGATGGCCGGCCCGGCGCAGCGCGTCGCGCATGGCGGTCTCGGCGGCACCCACCGCCTCGGCGCGCGCCGGGTCGCCCTCCACCAGCCCCGATTCGCGCGCGGCCTCGCGCACCATCGATTCGGCGCTTTCCGGCTGCGCCGCCACGGTGATGCGCCCGAAGGTGTAGCGTGGGCCGGGTGCCAGGGTGAACACCACCGGCACCGGCTCGCTCGCCCGGGCCAGAAGCGCGGGCAGGGCAGGGTCGTTGGGCGGCAGGCCGGCAATGGTGGCGGTGACCGAGCCACCCCAATAGCCCTCGGCGCGCAGCGCCTCCATCAGCCGCGGCAGGTCCGCGCGCACCCGGCCGATCAGGCCGAAGCCGTCGGTCGGCGCGCGTTCGCGCAGGCGGATGGTCTGCGATACGGCGGTGGCGAGTGCCGCCAGGCCATCCTCCTCCAGCGGCGCAACCTCGGCGGTATAGGGCACGGGGGCCGGCTCGGGCGCGGCGCCACCCCCCGCGGCGGCGGCTTCCGGCGCCGCGGCTTCCTGCGAGGGTGCCGGCGATGCGATGGCGAGCGCGAGCAGCGTCACCGCCAGGCGCGTGGCGGTGGTGCGGCGCGGCCCGGCAGGATAGGGTCCAGATGTCATGCACATAGAATCTCGCCGAGACCCTTACAGCGTGGCGTCGCCATCTGCACGCCAACCCCGGTCTGACCCTCCATGAAGGCGACACCGCGGCGTTCGTGGTCGCCCGCCTGCGGGAACTGGGCGTCACTGACATCACCCAGAACGTCGGGGGGCATGGGGTGGTTGCAACCCTGTCCCGGGGCGGGGGCAACCGCGCGGTCGGCTTGCGTGGGGACATGGACGCCCTGCCCATCCAGGAACAGAACACCGACCTGCCCTGGAAATCCGCCGTGCCCGGCGTGATGCACGCCTGTGGCCATGACGGCCACACCACCGCGCTGCTGGGTGCTGCGAAGCTGCTGCTCGACGACCCGGCCTGGACCGGCACCGTGCGCCTGGTGTTCCAGCCGGCCGAGGAGGGCGGCGGCGGCGCCCGCGCCATGGTCAATGACGGGCTGTTCACCCGCTTCCCGATGGAGCGCATCTTTGGCTGGCACAACTGGCCCGGCCTGCCGGTGGGCACCGTGGCGGTGCATGAGCGCGCCGTGATGGCCGCCGGCGCGCGATTCGAGATCGTGTTCGAGGGCCATGCCGGGCACGCCGCGCTGCCGCACCTCACGCGCGACCCGATGGTGGCCGCCGGCCACGCCATCGTGGCGCTGCAATCCATCGTCTCGCGCAACCTTGATCCGCTGAACGGCGGCGTGGTCAGCGTGACCGTGGTGGAGGGCGGGGAGGCGCAGAACCAGATCACCGCGCGCGTCACGCTCAAGGGCACCGCGCGCTGGCTGCGCGAGCAGGACCGCGTGACCATCGAGGAAGGGCTGAACCGCGTCTCGGCCGGCATCGCCGCCACCTTTGGCGTGCGCGCCACCTGCGATTTCCGCGCCGGCCTCGGCGTCACCGCCAATACGCCGGCCGAGCGCGACCTCGCCGCCGCCGCCGCCGGCGCCGTCACCACCGTGCGGCGCGACATCGCCCCCGCCATGACCGGCGAGGATTTCGCCTGGTTCCTGGCCGAGGTGCCCGGCGCCTTTGTCTGGATCGGCAACGGCCCGGCCGAGGATGGGCGCGACCTGCACAACCCGCGCTACGACTTCAACGACGCGGTGCTGCCGGTGGCCTCGGCCTGGCTGGCGGAAGTGGCCAAGCGGGCACTGGCCGGCACCTAGCGGTTTTCGTTCGCCATGGCTCACGGTACCGGCTCCAGGCTGTTGTTTTCGCGAGCATCCTCACCCGACCAGGTGATTCCACCTGATCGGGACCGGCTCTAGCGCCAGCCCGGCCGCGCGCCATGCAGCACGACCCCGCCCCCGGCCTCCTGGCCCTGGAAGCCCGCCTGGCGGAGGGCCTGGACCGCCTGCAGGAACCCGCGGCCGAATGGGTGCCGGCCGACCGCCGCGCCCGATGGCGCCACGGCGCTGGATGTCGCCATCCTGGGTGCGGGCATGGCGGGCCTCGCCACCGGTTTCGCGCTGAAGCGGGAGGGCGTGCGCCGCCTGGTGCTGTTCGACCCCGCGCCCGAGGGCGAGGAGGGCCCCTGGGCCACCCATGCACGCATGCGCACCCTGCGCAGCCCGAAGCACCTCGCCGGCCCGGCGCTGGGCCTGCCGGACCTCACCTTCCGCGCCTGGTTCGAGGCGCAGCACGGCGGGCAGGCCTGGGCGGGCCTGGGCAAGATCCCGACGCCGATGTGGATGGACTACCTGCGCTGGTATCGCCGCGTGGCCGGGCTCGATGTGCGCAACGGCATCGCGGTGGCGCGCATCACGCCCCAGGGCGCGCTGTTCCGCCTCGACCTGTCGGATGGCACGGCGGCCTTCGCGCGGCATGTGGTGCTGGCGACGGGGCGCGATGGCCTGGGCGGGCCGCGCCTGCTGCCCGGCTTCGCGCCGGAATGGCGCGGCGAGCTCTGGGCGCATTCCGCCGATGCCGATCGACTTCGCGGCACTTGCCGGGCGCGACGTGGTGGTGGTCGGCGCCGGTGCCTCGGCCTTCGACAATGCGGCCGCCGCGCTGGAGGCCGGCTGCGCGCGCCTGACCATGCTGTTGCGCCGGGCATCCCTGCCGCGGGTGAATTCCTCCAAGGCATTGGACAGCCGCGGCCACTGGCATGGCTGGCACGCCCTGCCGGCGGCCTGGCGCTGGCGGCTGATGCTGTCCCTGGAACGCCGCCAGACCCCGCCGCCGCATGAGAGCGTGCGCCGCATCGCCGGCCATCCGAACGCCGCGCTGCTGACCGGCGCCGGCATCCAGGGCGTGGCGCGGGAGGGCGATGCGCTGGTGCTCGCCACGCCGCGCGGGCCGGTGCGCGCGCATTTCACCATCCTGGGCACCGGCTTCCTGCAGGATGTGGCGCATGCGCCCCGAACTCTGCGCCATGGCCGATGACATCCGGCTGTGGCGGGATGCCTATACCCCGCCACCGGAGGAACGCGACGAAACCCTCGGCCTCAATCCCTGGCTCGACGAGGGCTTCGCCTTCACACCCCGCATCCCCGGCACCGCGCCGCATCTCGCCCGCCTGCATTGCCTCAACTTCGCCGCCACGCTCAGCCACGGGAAGCTCACCGGCGACATCCCGGCCATCAGCGGCGGCGCGCAGCGCCTGGCGCAGGCGATCTGCGCCAGGCTGCTGGGCGCGGATATCGCGCACCACGCGGCACGCCATGCGGCCTTCGACGAGCCCGAGATCACCGGGGATGAATGGCCGGGGGTCGAAATCTAGAGCAGACCGCGAAGAGCTGGCGTCACCTGATCGGGTGAAGATGCTCCGGGCAGTGGACTGCTTCCAACGTGGCGCCAACTTCCGTGCCTGGGTTTTCACCACCTGGCGCAACCGCTTCTTCTCCACATGCGTGGCAGGCAAGCGGCGCTGAACCCGACCAACCCGGCCGACCGCGCGCTGCTCTTGAGCCGTTACCGTGCGCCGGGAGGGGCCGAGATGGCCCTGGCGCGATCGCCGCAAGGCCCCGGCCTGCCTTCACCACACGTTGTTGTCATGACGTGGGGGGCGAGATGGCGCCACCGGCATGGCCCGGCAGTGACATGATGGCGCCGTCGCGCCGGCAACGCCCCGGCAGGGGCCAACGCGTCGGTGCCGGCCGGAGGATGGGGCGTCTCAAGCCCCGTCACCAACGGGAGGAACACCAATGACCAACATCGCGCCATTCTCGCGCCGAGGCTTTGTCGCCGCGGCGGCCGCCCTGACCGCCGCCACCCCCGCCGCCGCGCAACGCGACTACGGGCCCGGCGCCGGCCCGCAACGCTACCCGGACCCCGACATCATCCCGCTCGACCCGCGCCGCTTCTCCGCGCGGCTGGGCAATTCCGCCATCCGGCGCGTCCATACCGGCATGGGCTGGGCCGAAGGCCCCGCCTGGCACGCCACCGGCCGCTTCCTGGTCTGGTCCGACATTCCCAACGACGAAGCCCTGCGCCTGAACGAGGAAGATCTCTCGGTCCATCGCCGTTTCCGCAGCCCCTCGGGCTATTCCAACGGCAATACCTTCGACCGCGAGGGGCGGCAGATCGCCTTCCGCCACTTCCACCGCGACGTGCTGCGCTATGAGCCGGACGGCAGCACGACGGTGCTCGCCGCGCGCGGCCCGGACGGGCCGTTCAACGCGCCCAATGACGGCGTGGTGCACCCCACTGACGGCGCCATCTGGTTCACCGACCCCGGCTATGGCGGGCTGATGGACTACGAGGGCAACCGCGTGCCGGAATCCGCGCGCAGCCCGCGCCCGCTGATCAAGGAGGCGGTGTACCGGATCGACGCGCAGAGCGGCCAGGTGGCCAAGGTCGCCGACCAGCCCTTCAAGCCCAACGGGCTGTGCTTCTCGCCCGACTACCGGATCCTGTATGTCGCCGACACCGGCCGCAGCCACTACGAGCAGGCGCGCAGCATCATCTGGGCCTTCGACGTGGACGGGGCGCGCCTGACCAATCCGCGCGCCTTCGCCGACATGACGATGGACGGCAAGGCCGGCTTCGCCGACGGCATCCGCTGCGACGAGACGGGCAATGTCTGGGCCGGCGCCGGCTGGGTGGGCGATGGCTATGACGGGGTGCACGTGTTTGCGCCCGATGGGGTGCGCATCGGGCTGATCCGCCTGCCCGAGATCTGCTCCAACGTCTGCTTCGGCGGCACCCGGCGCAACCGCCTGTTCATGACCGCCAGCCAGTCGCTCTACATGGTGCCGGTAGAGACCCGCGGGGCGCATTTCTGCTGAAGCGGCGGCGCCGGTCCCGCCCGGGGCCGGCGCCTCAGCCGACGCGCTCGCAGCGCTCGCAGAAGGCCGCGACATCCTCGTCCTGGAACCACGCCACGCGCGCCATCAGCGTCTCGAAGGGCCAGTCCCACCAGGCGATGCGCTGCAGCCTTGCGGCGATGGCCGATGGAAAACGCTCGCGGATATGTCGCGCCGGCACGCCACCCACGATGGCATAGGCCGCGACATCCTTCGCCACGACCGCGCCCGCCGCCAGCACCGCGCCATCGCCGACACGCACCCCCGCGAGCACCGTCACGCCATGGCCGATCCACACATCATTCCCGATATGCGTGCGCGCGGCGCGGCGTGCGGCGAAGAAGCCGGCATCCCGCGTCGCCGTCGCGTCATAGTATTCGGGCACATAGGTGAAGCGATGCTGCGCCGGCCGCCCCATCGGGTGGTCGGGCGGGCCGATGCGCACATCCGCGGCGATGGCGCAGAACTTCCCGATCTCAGCATCGGCCACCATGCAGTCGCGCCCGAGATAGCTGGCATCGCCGATCGTCGCGTATTCGATGGCGCAGCGCTCCGCGACCTCGCAGCGCGCGCCGAGGCGAGCCTCGCGCAGCTTCGCGCTCGGGTGAACCACCGTCGCGGCGATCCTGGGTGGGTGCGTCGGGTGGTCCATGCAGATGATCCTGGCGGGTGGTCCGCCCAGCACGACAAGCCCCCGCTCCGTGGTCAATGCGGATCGCTGCGCGGGGCATCCGTGCGCCTGCGCGCGGGCCGCGCAGTGCCGCAGGCGGGCCCGGTGCGATGTCATGCCGGCGTCACACCGTCCCTGCGCGTGCCTTGCGTCCGCCGCCGGTGCTGCGCATCGTATCGCGAAACCATCGGGAGTTCGCCATGCCTACCCCCATCCAGGTCTGGACCTGGCCGACGCCCAATGGCCACAAGGTGCATGTCCTGCTCGAGGAACTCGGCCTGCCCTACGAGGTGGTGCCTGTCGCCATCGGCAAGGGCGAGCAGTTCCGCCCCGAATTCCTCGCCATCACGCCCAACCACCGCATCCCCGCCATCGTCGATCCCGAGGGGCCGGGCGGCAAGCCGTTCAGCCTGTTCGAAAGCGGCGCCATCCTGATCTACCTGGCCGAGAAGGCGGGCAGCGACCTGTGGCCGGCGGACCCCGCCACGCGATACACCTGCCTGCAATGGGTGATGTTCCAGATGGGCGGCGTCGGGCCGATGTTCGGCCAGTACAACCACTTCGCCAACTACGCGGTCGAGAAACTGCCCTACGCCATCGAGCGCTACACCAACGAGGTCGCCCGCCTGCACCGTGTGCTCGACAAGCGCCTGTCCGAGAGCGCCTACCTGGCCGGCCCGGACTACTCGATCGCCGACATCGCGACCTTCCCCTGGATCCGCAACCCCGAGCGCCGCGGCGTTGATCTCGGTCAATATCCGAACGTGCTGCGCTGGCACGATGCCATCGCGGCCCGGCCCGCGGTGCAGCGCGGCGTGGCCGTGCTCGCCGAGAACCAGCGCCGCGGCCAGATCACCGACGCCGAACGCGAGATCATGTTCGGCAAGACCCAGTTCGCGGCGCGCTGAGACGCGCCCGGACCAACAGGAAACGCCAGGAACCCCATGGCCGAGATAGACCACATCGTGATCGGCGCCCGCACGCTCGAGGAGGGTGCCCGCTACATCGAGGACCTTCTCGGCGTGAAGCCCTCCAAGGGCGGTGTCCATCCCGGCGCGGGCACGCACAACATGCTGCTGGGCATGGGCGCGAACTGCTTCCTCGAAGTCATCGCCCCCGACCCCGCGCAGCCCGAGCCCGCCCATCCGCGCCCCTTCGACCTCGACGACGCCTCCCTGCGCACCATGCTCGAAGCCGAGCCGCGGCTGATCGCCTATGTCGCCTCCACCCCGGCCCTCGATGCGGTGGTGGCGCGGCTGGGGGCCTCCCATGCGGGCGAGATGCGCGCGATGTCGCGCGGCAACCTCTCCTGGCGCATGGCCTTCCCGCCGCAGCGCCAGGACATGGACAACCTGATCCCGCCGCTGATCCAGTGGAACGGGGAGCGCGCGGCCAAGCACATCCGCGACTTCCGGCTGGCGCCTGACCGCGCTGGAAGGCGAACACCCGGACGCCGCGGCGGTGCGCGCCTCCCTCGAAAGCCGCGGCCTGGGGGATGCGGTGAAGGTGCGCCAGAGCCCGCATCCGCGCCTGATCGCCCAGCTGCGCCACCGGGACGGGCGCGAGGTCACGCTGACAAGCGCGTGACGTGTCATCGCTTGTGTGACTTTCCCCCGCGGGCGAAGTATTCAGCTACGCGCGTACCGCCGCCGCGTCGGCTGCGGCGCCTGAGGAACCGATGCGGCAATCATCCGGCTGGCCGGTACCGCCACACGCTGGCCGGCGGGACATTGAGCGGCGTCCAGGCTTCGCGCCTGGCGGTCAGGCCAAGGTCCCGCCAGGGCAGCGGAGAGGTGACGCAGTAGGTATAGAGCAGGAAGCCGCGCCCGGGTGCCACCGCCTCGACCGCGCTCACGAAGCGCCGCTGCTGCTCCAGCGGCAGCAGCACCAGCGGGATGCCGCATATCGCCGTGCCGACGCGGCCGTGCAGCGCGGCGGGCAGGGCCTCGGGCAGGGCGAAGGCATCGCCCTCGATCACCGTGACACCTGGCAGGGCGGTCGCCAGGTGGCGCGCCATGGTGGGCACGATCTCGACCACGACCAGCCGCTCCGCCGGCACGCCGGCGGCCAGCAGCGCGCGGGTGACCGCACCGGTGCCCGCCCCCAGCTCCACCACCACCTCGTCCGCGCGCGCGCTCGACCAGCGCGGCGATGCGCCGCGTCGAGCGCCGCGGGAGGACGGCACGACGGAGCCCATCTGCAACGGATTGGCGAGCCAGCGGCGCAGGAACAGCCCCACACCCCCCGGCGCGGGAGGCTCGGAGCGGTTCCCCAGGGTGATGCCCGACATACGCTTCTCCATGACAGAATGATGACGAATTAAGGGCTTGCAGCCCTGGCCCTGATAGGTCCCGGCCGCATGGCCTGCCAGTTACGGTTCGGATGTCGCCGCCCGGATGGGCTGGTCATGACCGCGCGCGTCCTGGTGGTGGACGACGTCGCCGGCCAACCTGCGCCTGCTCGAGGCGCGGCTGCGGGCGGAGTATTTCGAGGTGGCGCTCGCCGCCTCGGGGCCGGAGGCGCTGGCGCTGGCCACCGCCTGGTCGCCCGACATCATCCTGCTCGACGTCATGATGCCGGACATGGACGGCTACGAGGTCTGCCGGCGCCTCAAGGCGCATCCGGCCACCGCGCACATGCCCGGTGGTGATGGTCACCGCGCTGACCGAACAGGCTGAGCGCGTGCGCGGGCTCGAAGCGGGCGCCGACGACTTCGTCTCCAAGCCGGTCGACACCGCGCTGCTGTTTGCCCGCCTGCGCGCCCTGCTGCGCATGAAGCAGGTGCTCGATGCCTGGCGGCTGCGCGCCGAGACCGCCCGTGAACTGGGCTTCGACGCCGATTTCGACCCCGGCGACCATTTCATCGGCGCGCGCCTGTTGCTGGCCGGCGGGCCACCCGGCCGAGGCCGGCGCGGTCGACCGCCGCACTCGCCGCCGATGGCATGCTGGTGGAACACGCGCCGGACGAGGCCACGGCCTGGGAACGGCTGCAGGACGCCGCGCATGACGTCACGCTGCTGAGCATGCCGTTGGCCGGCGGCGACGCGCTGCGCCTTGCCTCCCGGCTGCGCGCGCGCACGGCGAGAGCCGCGACATGCCGCTGATCCTGCTGGCCGCCGACGACCAGCGGCAGTCGGTGCTGCGCGCCTTCGACCTCGGCGCCAGCGACCATGTGCTGCGCCCGGTCGATGCGCCGGAGCTGCGCGCGCGGGTGCGCAACCAGTTGCGGCGGCGGCGCTACCAGGACCTCCTGCGCGAAAGCCTCGACCGTTCGCTCGAGCTTGCGGTGACCGATGCGCTGACCGGCCTGCGCAACCGGCGCTATGTCCGGCGCCATCTCGATTCGCTGCTGCGCTCGGGCGCGGCCGTCTCGGTGCTGCTGATCGACGCGGACCGCTTCAAGTCGCTGAACGACCGCCACGGCCATGCCGCCGGCGATGCCGCGTTGCGGGAGATCGCCTTCCGGCTGCGCGAGCATCTGCGTGCCGCCGACGTCGTCGCCCGCTATGGCGGGGAGGAGTTCCTGGTGGTGATGGCCGGCACCGGGCTGGAGGAAGCCCAGGCGGTCGCCGAGAGGCTGCGCGCCTCGGTGGCCGATACGCCGGTGGTGGTCCCGGGCCATATGCTTCCCGTGACGGTCAGCATCGGCATCGCCGTTACGCATGGCGAGGCGGCGGCCGACGACCTGGTCGCCGCCGCGGACGCGGCGCTCTATCGGGCCAAGGACAGCGGGCGCAACCGTGTCGAGGTCGCGATCCCCGAGGATTGGCTGGTGACGCCGTCCTAGAGTGCTTTCCGTTCGCCCAGGCTCACGTCAACGGCTCTAGGATATTGTTTTCGCAAGTATCTTCACATGGTCAGGTAACGATGCTCGCGAAAACATGCGGCTCGTGCGACCTGGCCGTGAGGGTCGCTGCCTGTCCAGCGAACACAGGGCATCAGGTCGGGCGCCTGGCACCTGCCTGAACCCGCGACGTAGTGGCTTTGACGCAGGGCGCAAGCACTGCCCGCGCCTCATTGCGCACGATGTGCGTCAAGAAGCGCCGTTGGAAGGCAAAGCGCGCCGAGGTTCGACTCCATAGAGCCGGCACGGGGCATGTTCGGCGCCGACGGCGCCACAAGCCCCGCCGTGGCGGGACCCGGCCGATCCGAGCCTATTTGATCTTGGCTTCGCGGAACACGACGTGCTTGCGCGCCACCGGATCGTACTTCTTCTTTTCCATCTTCGCGGTCATCGTGCGGGTGTTCTTCTTCGTGACGTAGAAGTAGCCCGTATCGGCGCTGCTCACGAGGCGGATCAGGATCGGTATTCGACTTGGCCATCACATGACTCCGAGGCCCTGGGACCGACGTGGTCCCGGGCGCGAGGGGACGGAACCTAACGTCCCGCGCCGCCGCGTCAAGCGAAAGCGCAGCGGTTGTCGCCGATCGGGTCCTGTTTGCGCCGGCGCGCGGCAATCGCTTCGGTCCTGTGTTCTTGCAAGCATCTTCACCCGGCCGGGGCCGCTCACAGGGCCAGGTTCGGCTCCGGCGCCGTTTCCGTTCGTCCTGGCTCGCGGTTCCGCGTGCAGGATCCTGTTTTTGTTGATTTTCTGTCCAATCCGGTGGTTCCACCCGATCGGGATGCGCATCAGCGGGGCAGGGCCGCGGCCAGCGCGATGGGGTCGAGCGCCAGGGCCACCGCCACCGATACATCACTGTCGGGCACCGTCCCGGGCGGGCAGGCGGCGCGGATGGCCTCGGCCTCCTCCAGGGGCACCGGCGCGCGCAGCCGCCGCACCCTTGCCTGCAGCACGCCCATCGGCCGCGCGCCTGCCCGCAGCGCCGTCATCGCCATCGCCACGGCCTCTGGCCCGCCGGCGGTGCACAGGCCGGGCAGCACGCCCACCCCTTGCAGCGGCCAGCCGTTGGGCATGATGAGGCGCGACCAGGACATCAGCAATTCGCCGCCATCGGGCAGCGCGATCACGAGTTGCACCAGCCCCTTGCCGGTGGTCACCGTGCCCACCACCGCCGCGCGCCCGCGGTCGGAGAGGCTGGCGGCCAGGATCTCGGCCGAGGAGGCGGTGCGGCCATCCACCAGCACCACCAGCGGCAGCCCTTCCGAAAGATCGGGCGGTGCGCCCACGTAGATGCGGCTCGAATCCGGGTGCCGCCCCTGCGTGCGGAACACCTCCCCACCGCCGAGGAAAATGTCGGCCACCGATGCGGCCTGGGAGAGCAGCCCGCCGCGATTGCCGCGCAGGTCGAGCACGATGGCGCGCGGGTTCCCCTGGTCGAAGGCGGCCTGGATCGCCGCGGCGGTCTGGCGCTGGGTCTGGGCGGTAAAGGACGGGATGCGTATGACCAGCGCATCCCCTTCCCGCAGCGTTGTCACCGGGCTGCCGGGGGGCAGGATGCGTTGCAGCGTCACCTCCCGCCGGCGGCGGTTGCTCTCCACCAGCAGGATAACCTCCGAGCCCGCCGGGCCTTCCAGCAGCCCCGCCGCGGTGCCGGCGTCGCGCGTGCGCAGCGCCACGCCGTCGATGGCCAGGATGCGGTCGCCGATGCGCAACCCGGCCTGAGCCGCCGGCCCATTGGCCGAAAGCGCCGCCACCACCGCGCCCGCGCCGCGGCCAGGGGCCAGGCGCAGCCCCAGCCCTGCCTCGCCGGTGCGTCGTTCCCGCGCCGCCTGTGCCTCCTCGGGCGTGATGTAGCGGCTGAACGGATCGAGGTGGATGAACACCGCCTCGTAGCTCTCGCGGATGAGCCCGTGGCGCGGCAGGCCCGGCGCAGCGTGGGGGAGGCCTCCCAGGCGGCCTGCTGGAACAGGGTCAGCGCATCCGCCGCTTCGCCGCCGGCGCGGGCGATGCCCGCACGCGCCGGGGTGGTTGGCAGACGGGCGGGAGAGCAATGCGTCTTCGCCCCGGTACAACTCCACCTCCTGCCCGCGCCGGCGCACCGTCAGGCTGGGGTCGAGCGTCACCAGGCCCGACAGCGACCAGATCAGGAGGTCGGCCGGCGTCGCGGCATCGAGATGGCGTTCCAGGATGGTGGCGAAGCCCGCGCCGAGGACCAGGCGCATTTCCTCGCGCGGATAGGGCGCATTGCGCACCGCCTCCTGCGCCGCCGCCGGCCCGGGCAGGGCCAGCAGCAACGCCAGCAGCAAGGCAGGCAGGATCAGCGCCTGGCAGCGGCGCTGCGAACCGCGCGGCGCGCTGCGCCCGCGGTCGGGGCATGCCCTGCATCAGGTGGAACACCATGCCGCCGGTCCGCGGCGTCGCTTCCGCGAGACGCGCCTCGACGGCCTGGCCCAGGGTGAAGGTCAGCCTCGTCCTGCGACCGGCCAGCGATTGCGTGGCCTCGTCCAAGTCCCATCGATCGTCCGGCAGAGATTGGAGCGGGACGATCCCGCTCGCCCCATTCTGCTCCACCGTGACGAACAGCCCGAAGCGAGTCACGCCGGAAATGCGCGCCTCGAACACTTCGCCCACGCGCTGTTGCCATAAAGCAGCGAGGTATCGGTCCACCGCGTCGCGCTCGGCCATCGCGGCGCGGCGTTCGGTCGCCGTGATGTGCTCGCCGGTCTCGACGAAGCGGGCCGCCTCGGTCTCGCTCAGCCCGTCCGCGCCCAGTTTCAGCCCGCGGATCAGCGCGCGATGGACCAGCAGGTCGGCATAGCGGCGGATCGGGCGGGTGAAATGCGCATAGCGCGCGCAGTGCCAGGCCGAAATGGCCGAGATTGTCCGGCGCATAGGCCGCCTGGGACTGGCCGCGCAGCACCGCCTCGTTCACCAGGCGCTCCTGCGGGGTGCCGCGCACCTTGGCCAGCACGGAGGCGAAGTCGCGCGGGTGCAGCCGGTCGCGCTGCGGCAGGGTGATGTCCAGCGTGGCCAGGAACTGCCGCAGCCCCTCCAGCTTGGCATCCGAGGGGCGGTCATGGACGCGGTACATGCAGGGCTGCACCAGGCGTTCGAGTTCCTCGGCCGCGCAGACATTGGCGGCGACCATGAATTCCTCGATCAGCCGATGGGCGTCCAGGCGCGGGCGCGGGACGACGCCGGTGACGCGACCCGTGCGCATCGAGCATGACCTTGCGTTCCGGCAGGTCGAGGTCGAGCGTGCCGCGCCGCTCCCGCGCCGCCAGCAGCGCGCGGAAGGCGCCGTACAGCCGCCCGACATGCCCCTCCGGCCAGGCCGTCGGGTTCGCTGCCGGCATCGGCCGCCTGCTGCACCTGCTCATAGGTCAGCCGCGCGGCGGAGCGCATGATGCCGCGCCCGAAGGCGTGGGATTGCTTGGCGCCCCCGGCATCGAAGCGCATCTCGACGAACAGGCAGCCGCGATCCTCGGCCGGGCGCAGCGAGCACCAGCCATTGGACAGCGCCTCGGGCAGCATCGGCACCACGCGGTCGGGGAAATAGACGCTGTTGCCGCGCGCCCAGGCCTCGCGGTCCAGCGCCGAGCCGCCGGTCACGTAATGCGCGACATCGGCGATGGCCACCAGCACGCGCCAGCCGCTGCCGTCGGGTTCGGCGAAGACGGCGTCGTCGAAGTCGCGGGCATCCTCGCCATCGATGGTCACCAGCGGGATGTCGCGCAGGTCGGTGCGCGCGCGTGCCGTGACGCCGCGCGCGCGCTCGGCCTGCTGCACCGCCTCGGCGGGGAACACGTCCGGGATGCCATGGGCATGGATGCACACCAGGGAGACCGAGCGCGGCTCCCCCATCACGCCCAGCCGCTCGATGATCCGCGCCGGCTTGGCGCCGAGGTGCCGGGTGGAGGGCAGGGGCTCGGCGAGCACGATCTCGCCCGGCTTCGCGCCGCCTTCCTCGCCGGGGGGGACCTGCCAGATGCCCTTCTGGCGGCGGTCGGTCGGGATGATGCGCCCTTCCTCGAACACGCCCAGGATGCGCGCGGGCGGCGCGCCGGCGATGCGCTTGAAGGTGCGCCCCTCATACTTGTCCGGCCCGACCTGGCGCAGGCGGGCGAGCACCTTCTCCCCCACCGCCAGCGCCGGGCGCCCGGCGGGCTCGGCATGCATGTAGATGACCGGCGGGCGCCCCTCGCCCGCCAGGAGATCGGGCCGCGCGATCGGGTCGCCATCGGGGTCGGTGCCGGTGACCTCGACCGGCGTGATCTCCGGCAGGCGGGCGGTGCGACATGACGGCGCGCTTGCCCGAGGGCGTCGCGCGCGCCCTCCAGCGCCAGGTCGCGCAGCAGGATGCGCAATTCCTGCCGCTGGTCGGAGGTCAGGCCGAAGGCGCGGGCGATCGTCGGATTTGGTGACGCGGCCTGGCGCCTGCGCCAGCCAGGCGCGCAGCTCGGCCTTGCCGGGCATCGGCGCGGGTCCGTCCGGGCGGGCGGCGGCGCGGCGGCGGCTGGAGGCGGCGGCGGGGCTGGCATGGGCCGGGCGGGGCGGGGCCTGCGCCTCGCCGGGAGCCGGTGCCAGGCTTGCCGCGCGCTTGCTGGCGGGGCGCGGCTGGCGCCGTCCTCGGCATCGGCCTGCGTGGGCCAGGCCGGCTTCGCCACGGTGCGCCGCGGCGCGCGCGTGGGGTCGGCCGGCTTGGGTGCGCCCCGTGCCCGGGCGGGCTTTGCGCCCTTCGCCGGCGCGCCGCCCTCGCTGCCCTGAGCCGCCGGGGTGGCGCGGCCGCGCTTGGCCGCCTTGCCGCCGGGGGGTCTCTTGCGGGCCTGGTGGCCCTTCACGGGCGGCCCGCGGCGGGGCATCAGCGCGCCGTCTTGCCGGCGCGCGGGGCGGGCTTGGCCTTCGCCTTGGCGGGCGCCTTCTTCGCGGCCGGCTTGCGCGGCGCGGCCTTCGAGGCCGGCGGCTTGCGCGGCGGCCGTCGCCTCGGCCGGCTTGCGCCGCCTTGGCGACTGGCCGCCTTGCGCCCGGCCGCCCCGCGCGGCTTCAGCGCCTTGCCCTTCTCGGCCAGCAGCGCCACCGCATCCTCCAGCGAGATATCCTCCATCGCGACATCGCGGGGCAGGTTGGCCACCACCTTGCCGTGCTGGGCATAGGGGCCGAAGCGGCCCTTGCGCACGCTGACCGGCTCGCTGTCCTTGGGGTGGGCGCCCAATTCGCGCACCCGGGCGCGGGCATCGGCCAGCAGCACCACGGCGCGGTTGAGCCCCACGGTCAGCACGTCGTCATCCTTGTCGAGCGACTTGAACACCGTCCCGCAGCGCACGTAGGGGCCGAAGCGGCCGAGCCCGGCGGTGATCTCCTCCCCGGTCTCGGCATCGCGGCCGATGATGCGCGGCAGGGAGAGCAGCCCCAGCGCCTGATCCAGCGTGACAGAATCGGGTGTCACCCCATTGGGAAGGCTGGTTCTTTTCGGCTTCGTGGGCTTGCCCTTGGCATCCGTCCCGGGCTCGCCGAGCTGGATGTAGAAGCCATAGGGGCCACGCCGCATGGCCACGACCTGGCCGGTCACCGGGTCGGTGCCGAGTTCCTGTTCCGCCCCCGCGCCCTCGCCCTCGCCGCCATCCACGCCGAAGGGGCGGGTGTAGCGGCATTCGGGGTAGTTGGAGCAGCCGATGAAGGCGCCGCTGCGCCCCAGCCGCAAGCCCAGCCGCCCCTCGCCGCAGGTGGGGCATACCCGCGCATCGCTGCCATCCTCCCGCGCGGGGAACATGTGCGGGCTGAGATCCTCGTCCAGCGCATCGATCACGTCGCGGATCTTCAGGTCGCGCGTGGCTTCCACCGCGGCCGAGAACTCGTTCCAGAAGGCGTGCATGACGGCGCGCCAATCGGATTGCCCGGCCGAGATCTCGTCCAGCCGTTCCTCCATCGAGGAGGTGAAGCCGGTATCGACGTATTTCTCGAAGTAGCGCACCAGGAAGGTGGTCACCATCCGCCCCAGATCCTGGGCGATGAAGCGCCGCTTCTCCAGCGAGACATACCGCAAATCCTGCAATCTCTGCAGGATGGAGGCGTAGGTGGAGGGCCGGCCGATGCCCAGCTCCTCCAGCCGCTTGACCAGCGAGGCCTCCGAATAGCGCGGCGGCGGCTGGGTGAAGTGCTGGTTGGCCAGCACGTCGCCGCGCTTGAGCGGGTCGCGCTCGGCCATCGGCGGCAGGATGCGGCTGTCCTCGTCCTCGGTGGGCGCGCCGGTGGCGAGGCCGGCGCGCGCATCGGCGGCGCGGTCGTCCTCATCCTCGCGATACAGCTTCAGGAAGCCATCGAAGGCCACCACCGAACCTGTTGCACGGAAACGCAATTTCCCGTCATCCGAGGGGATGTCCACGGCGGTCTGGTCGAGTTCCGCCGAGGCCATCTGGGAGGCCATGGCGCGCTTCCAGATCAGCTCATACAGCCGCGCCTGCGGGCCTTCCAGCTCGCGCCCCATCGCCTCGGGGGAGCGCGCCACGTCGGTCGGGCGGATCGCCTCATGCGCTTCCTGGGCGTTCTTGGCCTTGGAGGCATATTCGCGCGGCGCGGCGGGCAGGTAGTCCAGCCCGAAGCTTTCCTTCACATGGTCGCGGATGGCGCCGATCGCCTCGCGCGCCATCTGCACGCCATCGGTGCGCATGTAGGTGATGTGCCCGGCCTCATAGAGCGCCTGCGCCGTGCGCATGGCCTGCTGCGCGCCCATGCCCAGCTTGCGCGAGGCCTCCATCTGCAGCGTCGAGGTCATGAAGGGCGGCGGCGGGTTGCGCCGCGTGCGCTTCTTCTCGACCGAGCCCACGCTATAGGTGGTGGCCTCGGCCATCGCCTTGGCGCGATGCGCAACATCCGTGTTGGGCAGGTCGAACTGGTCGAGGCGCTTGCCCTCCAGATGCGTCAGCCGCGCCGTGAAGGGCGCGCCCGCCGGCGTCTGGAACTTCGCCTCGATGCGACCAGTATTCGCGCGGCCGGAAAATCTCGATCTCGGCCTCGCGCTCGCAGATCAGCCGCAACGCGACCGACTGCACCCGCCCGGCCGAGCGCGAGCCCGGCAGCTTGCGCCACAGCAGCGGGCTGAGCGTGTAGCCCACCAGGTAGTCCAGCGCGCGGCGCGCCAGATAGGCATCGATCAGCGGCACATCGAGGTCGCGCGGATGCGCCACCGCGTATTGCACGGCGTTCTTGGTGATCTCGTTGAAGGTGATGCGCTGGACATCCTTGCCCTTCAGCGCGCCACGCTGGCCCGAGCATGTCCTTCACATGCCAGGAGATCGCCTCGCCCTCGCGGTCGGGGTCGGTGGCGAGCCACAGCCGCTTCGCCCCCTTCAGCGCGGTGGCGATCTTCGCGACCTGCGCCTCCCCGCGCCCGTCCTTGCCCCAGACCATCGCGAAATCCTGCTCGGGCAGGACGGCGCCGTCCTTCTCCTCCAGGTCGCGCACATGGCCGAAGGAGGCCAATACGGTGAAGTCACGACCGAGATACTTCTCGATCGTCTTGGCCTTGGCGGGGGATTCGACGACAACGACGTCGGACATGTCTCTCCGGATCAGCCATTCGGGCTGCGCATGACGCGGTGGCCGGGCAGGAGTTCCACCCGGCCTTCCAATTCCAGATCGGTCAGCGCGGCCTGGAGTTCGGGAGCGGACAGGTGGCAGCGGCGCAGCACCTCGTCAACCGATACCGGTGACAAACCAATCAGTTCAATCAGTTCCGCCAAGCCTTCCGGGGGCGGGCCGAGTGAGTCGGGCGCTTCGGGCCCGGTTTCGGCCATGCGGCGGGGGTCGAACAGAGGCCCGTCCCGCGGCGCCTCGGGCAGGTGGTCCAGCACGTCCTCGGCGGTCTCGGTCAGGTGCGCGCCCTGGCGGATGAGGTCGTTCGACCCACGGCAGCGCGGGTCGAGCGGGCTGCCGGGCACCGCGAACACCTCCCGCCCGGCCTCGAGCGCCAGGCGCGCGGTGATCAGCGTGCCCGAGCGATGCGCCGCCTCCACCACCACCACGCCGAGCGACAACCCCGCCACGATCCGGTTGCGCCGCGGGAAGTGCCTGGCCACCGGCGCCATGCCGAGCGGTGATTCCGCGACCACCGCACCGGAGGCCGCAATGCGCTGCACCAGTTTCGCGTTCTCCGGCGGGTAGGGCACGTCCAGCCCACCAGGCAGAACGGCCACGGTCGGCCCGGCGCGCAGCGCCCCCTCATGCGCCGCGGTGTCGATCCCTCGCGCCAGGCCCGAGACGATGCTCAATCCCTTGCCCGCCAGGGCCTCCGCCAGATCCTCCGCGACCCGACGCCCGGCCGAGGAGGCATTGCGGGCGCCCACGATGGCCACCGCCGGCGCGGCCAGCAGCGCGGCATCGCCCAGCACCGCCAGCACCGGCGGCGCATCGGGCAGCAAGGCCAGCAGCGGCGGATACAGCGCATCGGTCAGGAACACGAACCGCCCGCCCAGCCGTGCCAGTGCGTCGAACTCCCGCCGGGTATCAGCCTCGGAGGGAACGGCGAAGGGGACGCTGCGCCTGGCACTCATCGCCGGCAGCGCGGCGAGCGCGGCCTCGGCTTCGCCGTGGCGCTCGATGAGGCGGCGGAAGGTGAGGGGGCCGATGCCCTCGGTGCGGGCGAGGCGCAGGTGGGCGAGGGTCATGGCGCGGGGCCGGCGCCTGGCGCGCCCGCGCGACGCGGCCGGGCGCTTGCCGGAGCCACGCCGGCCGACGCGCAGCCCTGGCGCGCTGTCCTGGGGCCGGAATCGCAGCGGGGGGGCGGGTCGCGGCGCAGAATCATCGCGACAATCTATACGGGCTTTATCAACCAAAAGGCGAGATCCTCCACGCCGATTCCGCTTGAGCGGCGCCCGCACCTTCCTGCCAATCCTCGATGCGTGAGCCCGACCGCATGACCACCCCGAGCCTGACCCCCGAAGGCGACATGCGCTGGCCGCCGCGCGATTGGGTGGAGAGCCTTTGCGCACCGCAACCGGATGGCACCTGGCTGGTCCAGGCGCCGATCTGGCTCGCCGACAAGCCGCTGCTCTATCTGCTGCCGGGACAGGCGGCGAAGGACCGCTTCAAGCAACTCGCCCTGGGCCTGGTCTGGCTGAGGATCGCGATCAGCTACTGGCTCGCGATCCCTTTGCTTTTTCTGCTCTCGGTATGGGGGCCGTTGCTGCAGGCTGTCTTCGCCGATCCGCGGCCGTTTCTCCTGTCTGGGCGCTTCTGCCTGTTCGTGATCGTGCCGCTCGGTCTCGTGTACCTGCTTTGGCTGCGACACCTGTTCACCTGGCTGAGCGACGTCGCCGTCACGCCCCCGCCCGGATGGAAGCGCCCCGATCTCGTGGTCCGCCGCGCGGAGGAGTGGCAGGCCCTGCACCTGGCCAACGGATGGCGCGTCCAGCGGGTGCTGTTCATCGCTTCTTTCGGCATCACGGTGGCGGTCGTGATGGTCGCGGCCTCGGCCTATCTGAACGTCTGCCAGGATGTCGGCATCCTCGACCAGTTGGTCCTCGGATGGGACGCGCGGCAGCTGGCGGGGGTCCGGGAGGCGTGCCCGTACAGTGGCTGGTCGGTGCTGGTCCTCCCCGGAGCGGGGCTGGTCTTCGCGGCCACGGGGCTCTTGAACGCGCGGCAGCGGCAGGCGGGCCGCGCACGTCCGCTGGCACCGGAAGGGGTGGGCTGAGGCACAAGGCAGCACCACGCGGGGAGCGTCGAAGGCGCCGGTCGTCCTGCAACCGGGTGATCCACGGTTTTCCCTGGAAATCGCTTGTTTCCGATGAGAAGTTCTTGTTATGTTCCTATCTTGCTCTTTGAAGCGATCCATCCGCCCTGCCATCCCACATCCGGGTGTGAATACGCCCATCCCGAAGCTGTCCCTCGGCGGTCGTGTCGGGTGCCGCGCAGGCTCCGCCATCGGGACCGTGCAGCGCTGGCGCGGCGATGATCCCCGTCCCGGCCTCGGTGGGGCTTGCCGGCCCGAGCCGGGCAGCCATCATCGCCCATGGCTGACCCATCCCGCGCTGCGGTCCGGCGATGTGTCCGAAACACCGCGCTGCACGCCTGCGCGCCGCATCCGCGCGAAGCACCGCCGGTCCCGACCGAACAATTTGTCCGAAAGCACGCAACGCCCGAACCGGCCCTGACGCCCGAAAACGCCCCCACCGCGCCCGGCCGGCGATGTGTCCGAAACCGACGCCTACCGCTTCTCCCCGATCCGCGGCTCCGTCCCGGCCAGGATGCGCCGGATATTCCCCTCGTGCCGCCAGGCCACCAGCACGCCGACAAGAACTGCCAGCATCGCGTGCTCGCCATCCACCAGCGCCAGCGCCAACACCGGTGCGGCGAGGCAGGCGCTCAGCGAGCCGGCCGAGGACATCCGCGTCACCTTCGCCACCACCAGCCACACTGCGCAGCAGGCGAGCCCCACCGGCCACATCGCGCCGAGATATACGCCGAGCGCCGTCGCCACGCCCTTGCCGCCGTTGAATTGCAGCCAGACGGGCAAGGTGTGCCCCAGCACCGCCGCCGTTCCCGCCACCAAATCCTGTTCGCCCGTCAGCCATCGCATCAGCAGCACGGCCGCGACGCCCTTGAGCGCGTCCAGCACCAATGTCGCCGCAGCCAGTCCCTTGTTGCCGGTGCGCAGCACGTTCGTCGCACCGATATTGCCCGAGCCGATGGCGCGAATATCACCCAGCCCCGCCGCGCGCGTCAGCAGCAGCCCGAACGGGATCGAGCCGATCAGGTAGCCGCCCACCAGCGCCACCAGGAAGGCCAGGCTGGGGTCCTCGATCACATCAGCCTCCGAACACCCGCCGCCCGGCCTTCCAGGTGCCCAGCACCCGGCCTTCCAGCGCCCGCCCGTCGAAGGGTGAGTTCTGCGCCTTGCCCGGCAGCGCCCCGGCCTCGACCTTCCAGCCCCGCTCGGGGTGGAACAGCACCAGATCCGCCGGAGCGCCCTTCGCGAGCCGCCCCACCGGCAGCCCCAGCAACGCGGCGGGCTTGCAGGTCAGCAGCGCGAGTGCCCCCAGCATGGAGAGATCCTCGCCATGCACCCGCGCCAGCGTCACGCCGAGCAGCGTCGCCAGCCCTGCGCCGCCCGCTTCGGCCTGCGCGAAGGGCAGGCGCTTGTCATCCGCGTCGCGCGGCTGGTGGTCCGAGGCGATGGCATCGAGCGTGCCGTCGGCCAGCGCCGCCACCACCGCCTGGCGGTCCGCCTCGGTGCGCAGCGGCGGGGAGAGTTTCGCATAGGTCCGGTAGTCGCCGATCGCCGTCTCGTTCAGGTCGAAATAGGGCGGCGCGGTATCGGCGGTGACGCGCAGCCCCTGGGCCTTGGCGGCGCGGATCAGGTCCAGCGCCGCGCCGGTGCTGACATGGGCGAAATGCACATGCCCGCCGGTGATGCGCGCCAGCGCGATGTCGCGCGCCACGATCAGCGCCTCCGCCACCGCCGGGATCGCCGGCAGGCCAAGCCGCGTGGCCAGTTCGCCCTCCGTCGCCGCGCCGTTGGCGGCCAGCGTCGGCTCCTCCGGGTGCTGCACGATGAAGGTGCCGAAGGCGCGCGCATAGGACAGCGCGATGCGCATGGTCCGCGCATTGCCGATCGCCCGCGCACCGTCGGTGAAGGCGATCGCGCCCGCTTCGCGCAGCAGGCCGAACTCCGCGAGGTCGCGGCCCGCGCAACCCGCCGTCGCCGCGCCATAGGGCAGCAGCGCCACCGAGCCCGTGGCTTCGCCGCGGCGGATCATGAAGGAGAGCAGCGCGGGGTCATCGAGCGGCGGGTCGGTGTCGGGCAGCACGCACAGCGTGGTGATGCCCCCCGCCGCGGCGGCCGAGGCGGCCGAGGCGATGGTCTCGCGATGCTCGGCCCCCGGTTCGCCGAGATTGGCGCGCAGGTCCACCAGGCCGGGTGCGAGGCAGGCGCCGCCGGCATCCAGCACCTCGGCCCCGTCGGGTGCCGTCAAGCCCTGCGCCGAGATCGGCGATGATCGCCGTCGCGCACCAGCATGGCGCCCGGGCCATCGAGGCCACTGGCGGGGTCGAGCAGGCGGGCATTGGTGATCAGCAGGTCGCGCATGGCAGCAGCGTTATAGCCGGGCGTGCGCGCGCCGCCATGGGGGCGCGGCGCTTCGCATCAGCGGCGTCGCGCCAGCCCGCCATCCGGGGGGCGCATCATCTTGTCGGCCCGCGACAGGCGGTCATAGCCCCATGACATCGCGCTTCATCAACCAAGGGTTCCAGATGGCCTTCCGCTTCGCCGTGCCTGTCCTGCTCGCCGCCCTGTCGCCAAGCCTGCCCGCGGCGGCGCAGACCGCCGGCGCGCCCGCCGAGACCGTGGTCGTGCTCGATGCCTCCGGCTCGATGTGGGGCCGCATCGATGGGCGCCCCAAGATCGAGATCGCACGGGAGGCCACCCGCACGCTGTTCGAGGGCTTTCCCGCCCAGGCGCGCATCGGCCTGGTGGCCTATGGCCATCGCCGCACGGCCTCAGGCCATGACCCGCCCGGGCATGCGGTGACGGAAAGCCAGCGCCTCGGCCACATGGGCGCGGCGGATGGTGTCGCTGCCGGCCAGGTCGGCGATGGTCCAGGCCCACGCGCAGCATCCGCACATGGGCGCGCGAGGACAGGCGCAAGCGCGTGGCCGCGGTCTCCAGCAGCGCCCCGGCCTCCGCTTCGAGCAGGGGCATGAGGTGGCCGATCTCGGCTTCCGCGTTGTTGGGCGGCCCTTCCGGCCCCCAGCGTGCGCGCTGGCGGTCGCGCGCGGCCTGCACGCGCGCGGCGATGGTGGCGGAGGTCTCGCCGGCCGGCGCGCGGGTGAGTTCGGCGGCGGGAATGGGTGCCACCTCGATGGTGAGGTCCATCCGGTCCAGCAGCGGGCCGGACAGGCGCACTGGTAGTCCTCGCCGCAGCGCGGCGCGCGGCCGCATTCGCGCCCGGCCTGGCCGAGCAGCCCGCAGCGGCAGGGGTTCATCGCCGCGATGCACTGGAAGCGCGCGGGGTAGGTGACGTGGGCATGGACGCGGCTGATGGTGGTGCGCCCGGTCTCCATCGGCTGGCGCAGCGCCTCCAGCGCCGGGCGGGGGAATTCGGGCCATTCGTCGAGGAACAGCACGCCGCGATGGGCGAGCGAGATCTCGCCCGGCCGCGCGCGCACGCCGCCGCCGACCAGCGCCGGCATCGAGGCCGAGTGGTGCGGTTCGCGGAAGGGCGGGCGCATCAGCAGCCGCCCGCCTTCGAGCAGGCCGGCGATCGAATGCACCATGGAGACCTCCAGCGCCTCGGCCGGCGAGAGGTCGGGCAGCATGCCGGGCAGGCGCGCGGCGAGCATGGATTTGCCCGCGCCGGGCGGGCCGACCATCAGCAGGTTGTGCCCGCCCGCGGCGGCGATCTCGATGGCGCGCTTGGCGCTCTCCTGGCCCTTCACCTCGGACAGGCAGGGGGCGCGGCGCGTGGGCGGGCTCGCGCGTGGGCGGCGCGGGCGGGGAGAGCAGCTGCAGCCCCTTGAAGTGATTGAGCAGGCAGAGCGAGGTCGGGGGCGGCCAGCACCTCGATGCGCCCGGCCCAGGCGGCCTCGCCGCCCTGGGCTGCGGGGCAGATCAGGCCGAGGTCGCGCTCGCTGGCGCCGAGTGCAGCGGGCAGCACGCCGGCCACCGGCATGATGGCGCCATCGAGCGAGAGTTCGCCGAGTGCCGCATAGCCGGCGGCATCCTCGCGCGGGATGATGTCCATCGCGGCCAGCAACGCCAGCGCGATGGGCAGGTCGAAATGCGAGCCTTCCTTGAGGATGTCGGCGGGGGCGAGATTCACCGTACGCGCTTGGGCGGCAGGGACAGGCCAAGGCCGGTGAGTGCGGCACGCACCCGCTCGCGGCTTTCGCCCACCGCCTTGTCGGGCAGGCCGACCACAAGGAAGGCGGGCAGGCCCGGGGCGAGTTGCACCTGCACCTCGACCGGCACGGCTTCGATACCGGAAAAGGCGAAGGTGGCGATGCGGGCGATGGTCATGGCGTCGCGCCAGGGTGGCGCTACGCCATATGAAAATCAACCATCAAGGGAATTCAGCGACGGACGATTTCCACCCTGCGGTTCTGTGCGCGGCCCTGGTCGCTGTCATTGGCCGCGACCGGCGCCGCCATGCCGGCGCCGAAGGGCGCGAGCCGCGCGGCGGCGATACCGTGGTCGCGCGCCAGCGCCGTAACCACCGCGGCGGCGCGCCGGCGCGAGAGGTCGACATTGTGGTCGAAGGCGCCCTGGCTGTCGGTATGGCCGGTCACGATGACGGCGACGTTGGGGTTGCTGCGCAGGTACTTCGCGATCTCCTCGATCGTCGCGCGGGAGTTGGCGCGCGGGTCGGCGCGGTCGGTGTCGAAGGTGATGCCATAGAGCGCGACGCGCCCGTTGGCCGCGATGGCGCGGTCCATCGCGGCGGCATCGACGAACACAATGCGGCCTGTCTCCATCGGACGCACCTCGACCACATCGATCAGCGTCTGTGGCCGGTCGCGCGGGCCCATGACGGCGAGCAGCGCCACCCAGACATCGCCGGCCGGGCGTTCGAGCCGCATGACCGCGTAGGCCTGGCTGCCCCAGTTCGCGGACAGGCCCGAATTGCCGGGCAGCGCTTCGTTCACGGCCGACCACAGGTTGTTGCCGCTGCCGCCGCAGCCGCGCGCCTCGCAGGCGAAGGTCGTGCGGAAGCCGCCTTGCTCGAGCCGCTGCTGCCAGTTGCGCACGAGTTCGAGCGGCGAGCGCCCGTCCGGGCCTTCGTAGCGCATGCGGGTGATGCGCCCGGCGACTGCGGCGCTGTTGGCGTCGGTCGCGCGCGGGGAGCCGGATGGGCGGGGGCCAAACGGTACTGGGGCGGTGATGATCCGCATCTCGCCGAATTCCACCTGCTGGCGCAGGCGCTGCACGCCGCCATCGTAGCGGCCGACCAGGGGATGGTCGGCGGCGCCGGCGATGTCGGTGGGCGGCGCGGCGGGGCGCTGTTGCGCGGCGGCGGGCAGTGCAAGCAGCAGGAGCGCAGCGGCAAGGACGTGGTGGCGCATCGGACCTCCGGAGACTGTGAACGAAGCGTCGGCTCAGGCGCGCGCGGCGCGTTCGGCCAGGCGCATCAGGCGGCGGAAATTGCCCGACCACAGCAGGTCGATCTCGCGCGCGCCGTAGCCGCGGCGGAGCAGTTCGGCGGTGAGGTTGGCGGTCTCGGACGCATCCTTCCAGCCGGGGATGCCGCCGCCGCCGTCGAAATCCGAGGACAGGCCGACATGGTCGATGCCGATGCGCGCGACCGCGTGGTCCACATGGTCGGCCATGTCGGTGAGCGTGGCGGTCGAGCGGCCGCCCGGCGGTGCGGCGCGCAGGAAGGCATCGAGCGCGGTGACCTGGATCAACCCGCCGGTCGCGCGCAGCATGTCGAGCTGTTCGTCATCGAGGTTGCGCGGGTGGTCGCACAGCGCGCGGCAGCAGGAATGCGTGGCCACCACCGGCACGCGGGAGAGTTCCGCCGCCTGCATCATGCTGGTTTTCGCGCTGTGCGAGACATCGACCAGCAGCCCCAGCCGGTTCATCTCGGCGACCGCCTGGCGCCCCAGGGCCGAGAGCCCGCCATGTTCCTGCGCGCCATCGCCGAGGTCGGGCTTGGGCCGCGCCGCATCGGCGAGGTCGTTGTGGCCATCATGCGTCAGCGTCACGTAGATCGCGCCGAGGTCGCGCCACAGCGCCAGGCGCGAGAGGTCGCGCGCCATGGCATTGCCGTTCTCGACCGCGGCGAGCACCGCCAGCGCGCCGGCGGCATGCGCGGCTTCCAGCTCCTGCGCCGTGGTGCAGAAGCGCCGCGTGGTGCCATCGGCGCGCCCGCGGATGTGGCGCAGCATGGCCTCGGCACGCGCGGCGGCGGCGGCCAGGCCCTCGGCGTCGCGCCTGGACTGTTGCGTGTAGGCGATGAACACCGCGCCGCGCAGCCCGCCGCGCGTCATCTTGGGGAAGTCCACGCGGCGGTCGGTCTCGGTGGTGGCGTCGGGCGGGTCGGGCCAGCGGATGTCGATATGCGTATCCAGCGTCAGCGTCGCGGCGTGGATGGCGGCGGCGTCGGTCATGCGGCACTCCAGCCAGTGAGGAAGCGTTCGAGCAGGGTGCCGATGACATCGACATTGTAGCCGCCCTCCTGCGTGATGGCGGTGGGCAGGGCCAGCGCGCCGATCATCGCGCCGGCACGGGCGAAGCCTTCCTCGGTGATGGCGAGCGCGGCGAGGGGTTCGTCCCTGGAGGCATCGAAGCCCAGCGCCACCACCAGGGCATCGGCCCGGAAGTCGCGGATCGGCGCCAGCGCATAGCGCAGCGCATCGAGCCAGCCTTCGTCGGGCGTGCCCATGGGCAGGGGCAGGTTCATGTTGCGCCCGTCGCCGGGGCCCGCGCCGCGCTCGGCGGTGCGCCCGACGAACCACGGGTAGTAGCCATCGGGGTCGGCGTGGATGGAGATGGTCAGCACGTCGCCGCGCTCCCAGAACACGCCCTGGGTGCCGTTGCCGTGGTGGCTGTCGATGTCGAGCACGGCCACGCGCGCCGCCCCGGCGTCGCGCAGGTGCTGCGCGGCGAGGGCGGCGTTGTTGACGTAGCAATGCCCGCCGGCGCGGGCGGGATAGGCGTGGTGGCCGGGCGGGCGGCACAGCGCATAGGCGGTGCCGCCGCGGGCGGCTTCCCCCGCCGCGGCCAGCGCGCAGGCGGCGGCACCCTGCGCCGCTTCCCAGGTGCCGGGGCCGATCGGGCAGGCGGTGTCGGCGGTGAACCAGCCGGCGCGGGCGATGATGGAGGCGCCGCTGCGCCCGCCCTGGGCGACCATCTCGGGCACCGGGTGGATGTTGGCGACCACCTCCGGGCCCGGGTCGGGCAGGTCCGCCCAATCCTGCGCGGCGCTGGCGAGGAAGGCGAGGTAGTCCGGCGTATGGACCGCCTCCAGCGCGCGCGGCGCCAGGGCGGGCGGCGCTTCGGGCGGCAGGCCGAGGCGGTGCAGCGCCGCCTCGAGCGCGGCGGCGCGGGCCGGCACCTCGCAGATTGCGGCGGACCTGGCCGCGCTGCAGGAAGAAGGAGGGGGCGTGCCCGGCCTGGGCGGGATGCGCGAAGGTCTTCATGGGCGCAGCCGAGGCTAGACCGGATGCGCGGCAGCGGGAAACCGCCCGCCTTGTGCGCGGCGCCGGGCGGGCGATAGCGTGGCGGCCGCAGGAAGGACCGCGCCGCATGACCCCATCGCTCGACCCCGGCGCGCGCCGCGCGATCCTCGATGCGGTGGAGGCCTCGCGCGACGATGCGGTGCGGATGCTCGAACGCCTGGTGCGCTGCCCCTCGACCCTGGGCAACGAGCAATCGGCGCTCAACGAGATGGCGCGGATCTATGAGGGGCTCGGCCTGGCGCCGCGGCGCGTGCCGACCGACCCGGCGGCTCTGGCGGGGCATCCGGGATTCTCGCCGCCGCTGATCGGCTATGAGGGGCGCGACAACGTGGTGGCGCGTGCATACCCCGCGCGAGGTGCGCGGGCGCTCGCTGGCCTTGCAGGGCCATGTCGATGTGGTGCCCGAGGGGGCGGCGGACATGTGGCAGACGCCGCCCTACGAACCCGCCATCCGCGGCGGGCGGATGTATGGCCGCGGGGCGGGGGACATGAAGGCGGGCATCGTCTCCTACGTCACGCGCCTTCAAGGCCTTGCGCATGGCCGGGCTGCAGCCGGCCGCGCCGGTGCAGATGCAATCGGTGATCGAGGAGGAATGCAGCGGCAATGGCGCGCTGGCGGCGATGCTGGCGCTGCCGCGCACCGATGCGGTGATCATCCCCGAACCGGGCCCCGGCCTGCCGGCGATGTATGCGGCCGAAGTGGGCGTGGTCTGGGCCTGGGTGACGGTGAGCGGCCGGCCCGGCGCATGTGCGCGACATGCAGGCGGGGGTGAATGCGATCGAGGCGGCGAACGCGATCGCCGCGCGCTTCAAGGAGTACGAGCGCGAGATGAATCGCGGCGAGCGCATCCATGCGTCCTTCCGCGGCGTGAACCATCCGGTGAATGTGAACCTCGGCACCATCGAGGGCGGGGAGTGGAATTCCTCGGTGGCGACGCGCTGCCGGATCGGGCTGCGCGTGGGGGTGATGATGGGCTACACGGCGGCGCAGACGCGCGCGGATATCGAGCGCCTGGTCGCCGAGGCCGGGGCCGACCCCGCGCTGAAGGGCGCGACCGTGAAGCTGGAGTTCAAGGGCTTCATGGCCGACCCCTGCGTCTTCGACATGAACGCGCCCATCGTGCACCTGGCCAAGCGGCACTTCACCGAGGTCTCGGGCGCGGAGCTGCGCGACTACCCCGCCACGGGGCTGACCGACGGGCGGTTCTTCGCACTGTACCAGGACACGCCGGTGGCCTGCTTCGGGCCGGATGCGCAGGAGATCCATGGCATCGACGAGAGCGTGGGGCTCGATTCCATGCACGACATCACGCGCACCATCGCCCTGACCATGGCCGAATGGTGCGGGCTGGAGAAAGCCGCATGAGCACGACCAACATCCCGCTTTCGGGTGCGCGGCTGTGGGACAGCCTGATGGAGATGGCGCGCATCGGCGCCACCGCGAAGGGGGGCTCGAACCGCCAGACGCTGACCGACCTCGATTCCGAAGGCCGCCACCTGTTGCAGCGCTGGGCGGAGGCCGCGGGCTGCACCATGGCGGTGGACCGGGTGGGCAACATGGCGCTGACGCGACCGGGGCGCGATGCCTCGCGCAAGCCGGTGGCGATCGGCAGCCATCTCGACACCCAGCCCACCGGCGGGAAGTTCGATGGCGTGCTGGGCGTGCTGGCGGGGCTCGAAGTGCTGCGCGCGGTGCATGAGGCGGGCATCGAGACCGAGGCGCCACTCATGCTCATCAACTGGACCAACGAGGAAGGTGCCCGCTTCTCGCCGCCCATGATGGGCAGCGGCGCGGCGATGGGCATGTTCACCGAGGCCGAGGTGCTGGCCAAGCAGGACCCCGAGGGTCTTGTGTTCGGCGAGGAACTGGCGCGCATCGGCTGGCGCGGCGAGGCCGACCCGGCCGGCCTGCGCGACCTCGGCGCCTATTTCGAACTGCATATCGAGCAGGGCGCGCTGCTGGAGCGTGCCGGGCTGCGACATCGGCGTGGTGACCCACGCGCTGGCGCAATCCTGGTACGAGGTGACGGTGCAGGGGGAAGAAGCGCATGGCGGCTCCCCCATGGCCGGGCGGCGCGATGCGATGATGGCCGCCGCACCCCTGGTCGCCGCCATCGAGGAGATCGCGCTGGGCGCGGTCAGCGCGAGCGGCGAGGTCGGGCGCGCCACGGTCGGACGGCTGACGGTCTATCCCGACAGCCGCAACATCTGCCCCTCGCGCATCTGGTTCAGCATCGACACGCGCCATGGCGACCCCGCGCTGCTCGCGGCGATGGGTGAGCAGATCCGCGCCAAGGCCGCCGAGATTGCCGCACGCCGCGGGGTGTCCGTCACCGTGGAGGATTTCTGGCATTCGCCGCTGACACCCTTCGACGCGACGCTGGTCGGGCGCGTGCGCGATGCCGCGCAGCGCCTGTCCATCCCGCACATGGACATGCCCACCGGCATCGGCCACGACGCGGTGTACCTGGCGCGCTGCGTCCCCAGCGTGCTGATCTTCTGCCCCTGCCATGGCGGCATCAGCCACAACGAGGCCGAGAGCATCACGCCCGCATGGGCCGAGGCCGGGCTGCGCGTGCTGGCGGATGCGGTGATCGCCACGGCCGGCATCGCGACGGAGCGCACATCATGACGCGCATCGCCATCGGCGGCTTCCTGCACGAGAGCCATTCCTTCGCGCCCCTGCCCACCGGGTGGGAGGAATTCGTGAAGCCCGGCGGCTTCCCGCCGCTGCAGAAGCCCGCGACGCTGCTCGACGCGCTGCGCCCGACCTCCTGCCCGGCCGCGGGCGCCATCATGGTGGCGGAGGAGGAAGGGGTCGCGATCGCGCCGCTGACCTGGTGCTTCGCCAACCCCGCCGGCCCGGTCACCGCCGACGCCTTCGAGCGCATTGCCGCGCTGCTCGTCGCCACCCTGTCGGAGGCGCTGGAGGCCGGGCCGCTCGATGGCGTCTATCTCGACCTGCATGGCGCCATGGTCGCGGTCGGCTTCGACGACGCGGAAGGGGAGGTGCTGCGCCGCGTGCGCGCGGTGGTGGGGCCGGAGGTGCCGATCGCCATCAGCCTCGACCCGCATGCCAACAAGACCGCGGCGATGGTGGCGCTGTCGGATGTCGCGGTGCCCTTCCGCACCTATCCGCATGTGGACATGAAGCCTGCCGGTGCGCAGGCGGCACGGCTGCTGCTGCGCATGATCCGCGAAGGCCGGCGCCCGGCGAAGCTGTTCCGCGAACTGGATTACTGGATCCCGATCTTCAACCAATGCACCATGGTCGCCCCCATGGCCGATGTGATGGCCGAGCGTGCGCGGCTCGCCGAGGCCGAGGGCATCTGGGAACTCGCCTATTGCTTCGGCTTTCCCTACGCGGATTTCCCCGGCTGCGGCATGGCCATCGCGGCCTATGCCGACACGCTGGAGCAGGCCGCCGCGGCGGCGGAAGCGCTGGCGGGCGCGGTGAACGCGCGGGAGAACGAGTTCGCAACCGGCGTCGCGACCGCGGCCGAGGGCGTGCAGCGGGCCATGGCGATGCGCGGCCAGGGCCCGGTGATCCTGGCCGATACCCAGGACAATCCCGGCGGCGGCGGGCATGGCGACACGACCGGGCTGCTCGCGGAACTGATCCGCCAGGACGCGCAGGGCGCCGTGCTGGCACCGATGAACGATGCACAGGCCGCGAGCTGCCTGCCACGCGGCCGGCGAGGGGGCGAGCATCACGCTCGAACTCGGCGGCCGGAGCGACGGTGTGCCGCTGCGTGTCAGCGCGCTGGTCGAGAAACTCTCCGATGGCCGCTTCACGCTGAGCGGGCCGATGGGGGCGGGCAACCCGGCCGATCTTGGCCCCTGCGCATTGATCCGCGTGGCACCGGGCGTGCGCGTGGTGGTGGTGAGCCGCAAGATGCAGGCGCATGACCAGGAATTGTTCCGCCAGATCGGCATCGAGCCGGCCGAGCAGAAGATCGTCGCGGTGAAGTCGAGCGTGCATTTCCGCGCGCATTTCCAACCGATCGCCTCCGCGGTGATCGTGGTGACGGCGCCGGGGCCGGTGGTCGCGGACCCCGCGGTGCTGCCCTTCACGAACCTGCGGCCGGGGCTGCGGCTGCGCCCGGGGGACAACCGGCGCACGGGGTGAGGGCGCGCATCCGGCGCGTCATTGTCCTGCCGGAGGGATTCGCGGCGCTGGCGGGCGCGGCGCGAGCGGAGGGCTTCGGCATGCTCGACGTGCTCCACGGCACCTCATGCCGCGCGGCCCCGATGCGGCGGCTGAGCGAGCAGTTCACGTTCCCGGCGGTGCCGGGCCAGGCGGTCATGCGCGCCGGCAGATCATCTCGACCGGGGCGATGAGCCCACGCTCGATATTGCCGATCATGTTGGCGATCTTGGCCGGGGCCTGCGCGCCCATGGTCAGGTGCAGCCCGACCGGCGGCGGCGCGCCCGCCTCCTGCTGGCGCGCGCGCAGGCGGCGGAAGAAGTCGAGCGCGAAATCCCGCCGGTCGCGTTCCTGCTCCACTGCGAAGCCCGCCGCCGCGAGCGCCTCGCGATAGGCCGCCGGCGCCTCCACGAAGGAGGTCGCGGGGGTGGTGGCCCAGGGCACGGGGAAGGCGAGCTCGCCCTCGCCCATGCGCATCACGTCATAGACGGCGAAGGCGGCGCCGGGGCGCAGCACCCGCGCCACCTCGGCGAAGACCGCCGGCTTGTCGGGCAGGTTCATCCCCACATGCATAAGCGTGGCGGCGTCGAAGGCAGCGTCATTGAAGGGCAGGGCGGCGGCGCTGCCGGTCTCGAAGGCCACCTGGTCGGCGAGGCCCACGCGCTGCGTCAGCATCCGCGCCACCGCCACGTATTCCGGCGTGAGGTCGATGCCGGTGGCGTGCACGCCATGGGCGCGGGCCATGTGCCGCGCCGGCCCGCCGATGCCGCTGCCGATGTCGAGCACCGCCATGCCCGGCGCGAGGCCGAGGCGTGCCACCAGCTCCGCCGTCGCCTCATGGCCGCCGATGTGGAATTCGTCGAGACCGTTGAGGTCCTGTGCGGCGAGCGGCGCCTCGCCCTCGCGCCCGATGGCGGCGAGGCCGGCGCGCAGGGCGGCCTCCAGGTCGCCGCGGGTGTAGTGCCGCGCGACCTCGTCCTCGATCCGCGTCATGGCCGTCCCTCCACCGGGCCAGCCTATCAGGTGCCGCCGGCGACGGCACGCGCCAGCAGCGCGGCGACCGCCGCCGGGCGCGGGATGGGGGCGACCGCGCCATAGCCGGTGGTGGAGAGCGCGGCGGCGGCATTGGCGTAGCGCGCGGCGGCGACCGGCTCCTCGCCCGCCAGGGTCCGGGCGAGGAAGGCGCCGGCGAAGGTGTCGCCTGCGCCGGTGGCATCCACCGCCTCCACGCGATGCGCGGGGATGCGGGTGCGTGCGTCCCGCGTCGCGACGATGCAGCCTTCGGCGCCGCATTTCAGCAGCACCAGGGGGCAGAGCCGCAGATAGAGGTCCAGCACCGCATCGGGATCGGCGAGGCCGGTCAGCGCGGTGGCATCGTCGAGCGAGGGCAGGGCGATGTCGGCCATGGCGATCCCGGCATGGATCACCGCCGCCGCGCGCGCCGCCGGCCACAGGCGCAGGCGCAGGTTGGTGTCGTAGGAGACGCGCACCCCGGCCTGCCGCGCCACGCCGATCGCGTGGAACACCGCGTCGCAGGCGCTGTCGCTGATCGCCTGGCTGATGCCCGAGACATGCAGGATGCGCGCGCGGCGGATCGGCGTCCTCCGGCACGTCGGCGGGCCGGTGCGCGCGGCGGCGCTGCCGGTGCGATAGAAGGTGAAGTGGTGGCCCGCGCTGTCATGCGTGACGACATAGATGCCGGTCGGGCGCATCGGCGTCGCGGCGCACGGTGTCGGTCGTCCACGCCCTCGCGCGCCCACAGCGCCATGAAGCTGCTCGCCCGGCTGGTCCGTGCCGATGGCGGTGATGTAGCCGACCGCGGCGCCCGAGCGCGCGGCGGCGATGGCGGCGTTGGAGGTGTCGCCGCCATGGCCCTCGAGGTAGCGCAGGCGGCCATCGGCGCCGGGCGGCTCGGCGTTGAACTCCAGCATGGGCTCGCCCATGCACAGCAGGTCGGGCATCTCAGGCCCTCATGATGCCGAGCGCTTCCTCGGCGGCGCGCTGCACGGCGTCGCGGTCGCCGGCGGCGACCAGGGCTTCGTCGACCAGGCGGCCGCCGATGCCCACGAAGGCGGCGCCGGCGGCGAGGTAGTCGGGCGGTGTTGCGCGCGTCCACACCGCCGGTCGGGCAGAAGGCGACATCGGGGAACACCGCGCGCAGCGCCTTCACATGCGCCGGCCCGCCGGCCGAGGCGGCGGGGAACACCTTCACCACATCGGCCCCGGCGGCGAGTGCCGCGCGCACCTCGGTCGGCGTCATGGCGCCGAGCATCAGGCAGGCACCGGCCCCATGCGTTGGCGCGGCGAGCGCGGGATCGACCCATGGGGCGACGATGAAGCGCGCGCCCGGCATCGAGGCAGGCCTCGGCGGTGCGCGTGTCAGGCACCGTGCCCGCGCCCACCAGCAGGTCGGGGTCGGAAGCGAGGGCGCGGATCAGTGCCGGGGCATCGGGCACCGTCATGGTGATCTCGAAAACGCGCAGCCCCGCTTCCTGGAGCCAGGCGACGGCGGTGGCGGCGCGGGTGGCGGAGGAGGCGCGCACCACCGGGATGATGCGGGCAGCCCTCAGCCTCGGGATCAGTGGATGCATGGCGATATCGGTCCTCCCGCCGCCATGCTTGGACGGGAGCGCGCGCTGGGCAAGGGCCGATGACGGGCGGGTCAGCCCGCCATGCGATCGGCCGTGGCCGACAGGGTGCGGGAGGCGGACATGGCGCGCTCGATCTCGGCGGCGGTGGTGTCGAGCGCGCTGCGATAGCCCGCGACGCTGGTGCCCAGGCGGGCCATCGTGCCGGACAGGTCGCCGATCGCCTCGCGCAGGCCGGCGGTGGCCTTGGATTGCTCGCCGATGGCTTCCTCGAGACGGCGCAGCGCAAGGCGCAGGCGGTCTTCCGGGCGGCGAGGGAAGGGTGCGATCGCCGCGGCGGGGCTCTCGGCAGGTGCGGTGTCGGTTGCGGTCATGGGGCCTCGACGGAACGCGTTAACTTCCCCTTAAAACTTCTTCCCGCAGGAGGCGAGCAAAAAATGTCTCGGTTTCGGCACATTGTCGCGAAATTATACGAACACGCCACAGGCTCGGATGCGGCAGTCTGTGGATTAGAATACAATGAAATCAATTGGATAAAATAATTTCCTGAGGTGAAACGGAAATCATGATACACGATATGGTGTCGCGCCTGGGTAGAGAAGCGCAATCCCTGGTGGAAACAGGACCGCGCCTGCTCCGTGCCCGTCCCGCCGCGATCCATACACGCCGCTCGCGGGATGCTCTATGAGGCGCGCCGGAGGTTTTCATCGACCATGGGCACAGCCCTCGAAATCGGCGTCATTTTTCTGCTCGTGCTGATCAACGGCGCCTTCGCGATGAGCGAACTGGCGATCGTCTCCGCACGCCGGTCGCGGCTGATGGCCATGCAGCGCCAGGGCAGCCTCGGCGCCGAGGCGGCGCTGGCATTGGCCGACGATCCGCAGCGCTTCCTGCCCACCGTGCAGGTCGGGATCACGCTGGTGGGCATCTTCGCCGGCGCCTTCGGCGGTGCGCGCCTGGCCGGGACGCTTGGCGGCGCCTTGAACGCCATTCCGGGTGTCGCACCCTATGGCATCGAGATCGCCTTCACCCTGGTCGTGCTGACCATCACCTATCTCAGCCTGATCCTGGGCGAGCTGGTGCCCAAGCAGGTGGCGCTGCGCAACCCGGAGCGGGTCGCGGTGCTGGTGGCGCGGCCGCTGGCCGTGCTGGCGCGCGTCACCTCGCCGGTGGTGTGGGTGCTGGGGGAATCCTCGGCCTTCGTGCTGCGCTTCTTTGGCCCCGCCGTGCCGGGCGAGCAGTCGGTGACGGAGGAGGAGGTGAAGGCGGTGGTCGCCGAGGGCGCGCAGGCCGGTGCGCTGGAGCTCGAGGAACGCCACATGATCGAGCGCGTGCTGCGCCTGGCCGACAAGCCGGTGCGCGCGCTGATGACCCCGCGCAACGACCTCGCCTGGCTCGACCGTTCGGACCCGGTGGGCGAGATCGTCGGAGCGCCTGCGCGCCAGTTCCGTCACGCGCTTCGTGGTGGCGGACGGGCGGGTGGACAATGTGGTCGGCGTGGTGGTGGCCAAGGACCTGCTCGACCAGATCCTGGAGGGCGCGCCGATGTCGCTCGCCGCCGCGCTGCGCCAGCCGCTGGTGCTGCCCGACACGCTCTCGGCGCTCGATGCGCTGGAACGCCTGCGCGGGGATACGCTCGGCATGGCGCTGGTGATGGACGAATACGGATCGTTCGAGGGGGTGGTCACCGCCTCGGACCTGCTGGAGGCGATCGTGGGCGACCTCGGCCCGCCCGAGCCGCGGGAGCCTGGTGGCGCGATCGAGCGCCATGACGGGTCGCTGCTGCTGGACGGCTCGATGCCCTCGGACGAGTTGCGCGCGCGGCTCGAATTGCCGGAATTGCCCGCGGCGGGCTCCTACCACACGGTGGCGGGGCTGATGCTCGCACTGCTCAAGCGCGTGCCCAAGGAGGGCGACCGCATCGTCTGGGCCGGCTGGCGGTTCGAGATCGTGGACATGGACGGGCGGCGCGTGGACAAGGTGATGGTCAGCCGCGAGGTGGTGGTCGCCTGACGCCCGCGCGCTATTGGGCTGCCGAGCGCGCGATGGGGGCGATGAACTGCGGCTCGGTGTCCCAGGGGAACAGGATCCAGGTGTCCTGGCTGACCTCGGTGATGAAGGTGTCCACCATCGGGTTGCCGGCGGGCTTGGCATAGACCGCGGCGAAATGGGCGCGCGGCAGCAGGGCGCGCACCACGCGCGCGGTGGTGCCGGTGTCCACCAGGTCATCCAGGATGAGCCAGCCTGTGCCATCGCCAGCGGCGGCGGGCGGCTTCGTCACGCGGGGCTCGCCGCGCGTCTCGTCATCATAGGTGACGACCGAGACACTCTCGATCAGCCGGCAATCGAGCTCGCGGGCGATGATCGCGGCCGGGATCAGCCCGCCGCGGGTGATCGCGACGATGCCCGTCCAGGGGCCCCGTTCCAGGAGCCGCCAGGCCAGGGCCTTGCTGTCGCGGTGCAGCTGGTCCCAGGTCACGGTGAAGTATTTCTGCGCCATCAGAACATCTTCCCGCCATCGGGCACCCGCAGGTCGGGCTTGAGCAGCACCACGGCGCCGGCCTCGTCGGGCACGCCCAGCACCAGGATCTCGCTCTCGAACCCGGCGATGCGCCGGGGCGGGAAATTGACCACCGCCATCACCTGGCGGCCGATCAGCCGGTCGGGCGTGTAGTGCACGGTGAGCTGGGCGGAGGAGCGTTTCACCCCCAGCGGCGCGCCGAAATCCACCCACAGGCGGATCGAGGGCTTACGCGCCTCGGGGAAGGGCTGGGCGTCCACGATCGTGCCGACGCGGATGTCGATGCGCTCGAAATCCTCGAGCGTGGCGGGGCTGTCCATGGCCGGCATCTAGAGCACAAGCGCGGCGGCTGGGCACTCCCCCCGTTCGCGCCGCCACGCGGCCGGTTCGTGGCTGCCATCCGCGCGGGGGGCTTTCCGTCGCGCCCGGCGCGTTGCATGGAAGTGCCACACCTTCGATGGACACGAACCCGCGATGCGCGATTTCCACCTGCCTGGCCGCAGCCCCGCCTATGGCGCGAACGGCATGGCCGCGACCTCCATGCCGCAGGCCACGCTGGCGGCGCTCGATATCCTGCGCGCGGGGGGCAATGCGCTCGATGCCGCGATCGCCGCCTGCGCGGTGCAATGCGTGATCGAGCCAGCCTCGACCGGGATCGGCGGGGATTGCTTCTGCCTGTATGTGCCGGCCGGGTCGTCCAAGGTGGTGGCGCTGAACGGGTCGGGCCGCGCGCCGGCCGCTGCCACGCCCGAGGCGCTGCGCGCGGCGGGCATGACCGCGATGGTCCCCACCTCGGCCCATTCGGTGACCGTGCCGGGGGCGATCAGCGCCTGGGAATTGCTCAACCGCACGCATGGGCGGCTTGGCCTCGATGTCATCCTGCAGGCGGCGATCCACTACGCCGAGGAAGGCTTCGCGATCTCCCCGCGGGTGGCCTGGGACTGGCAGGGGTCGGTGGGCAAGCTGATGAAGCACCCGGCCTCGGCGCGGCGCTTCCTGCGCGACGGGCAGGCGCCGGCCCTGGGAAGCCGCTTCATGCAGCCGGAACTGGCGCGCACGCTGCGGGCCATCGCGGCCCGCGGCAAGGCGGCCTTCTATGAAGGCGAGGTGGCGGCGGACATGGTGGCGACGCTGCGCGCCGCCGGTGGCCTGCATACGCAGGAGGATTTCGCCCGCGGCGCCGATGTGGCGGAGTTCGTCGAGCCGATTTCGCTGCGCTGGAAGGGCCTCGACGTGTTCCAGTGCCCGCCGAACGGGGTCGGGCTGCACGTGCTGCAGATCCTGGGCGTGCTGGGCCATTTCGACACGCCCGAGCAGGGGCCGCTCAGTGCCGAGCGGCTGCACCGCCATATCGAGGCGGCGCGCCTGGTGTATCGCGACCGCGACGCCTTCCTGGCCGACCCCTCGCAGGTGGATGTGCCGGTCGAACGCCTGCTGGGCGAGGACTACCTCAAGCGCCTTTCGGGCATCATCCGCGACGATGCGGCCATGGCCAGCCTGCCGCCGGCCGGCGAGAGCGACTTCGCCAGGCATAAGGACACCGTGTACCTGTGCGTCGTGGATCGCGACGGCAACGCGTGTTCCTTCATCAATTCCCTGTTCGAGGGCTTCGGCACCGGCATCCTGGCCGAGGGCTCGGGCGTGATGTTCCAGAACCGCGGCTTCGGCTTCCGCCTGCAGGAAGGTCACCCCAATTGCATCGCGCCGGACAAGCGGCCGCTGCACACCATCATCCCCGGCATGGTGATGAAGGACGGTCGCGCGGTGATGCCCTTCGGCGTGATGGGCGGGCGTTTCCAGCCGATGGGCCAGTCGCTGTTCCTGTCCAACCATTTCGAGTTCGGCATGGACGTGCAGGAGGCGATCGACCATCCGCGCCTGATGCCGCAGGACGAGAAGGTGCAGGTGGAGCGTGGCATCCCCGGCGCGGTGATCGACCGGCTGAACCGCCTGGGCCACGACTGCGTGCTGGTGGACAAGCCGCATGGTGGCGGCCAGGCCATCCTGATCGACCACGAGAAGGGCTGCCTGGTGGGCGGGTCCGACCCGCGCAAGGATGGCTGCGCGCTGGGGTATTGAGCGGGCTCAGCGCGCGGGGATGATGGTGTCGCCGCGCAGCACGTAGCGCGCGCTACGGCGCAGGCTCGGGCAGCAGCGCGGGTCGCCCGGGGCGTAGTCCAGGCCCGAGACCTCGATGACGCCGCGGCGCACCCGCACGCGCTCGACCACCCAGCGCGGCGCGGAGGCGATGCGGTAGGTGCCGACGCGCCCGCCATCGTCGAAGAACACGCCGAAGGCCGTGCTCCAGTCGTTGCCGACGCAGCCTTCGTAGGTATAGGCGACGATGACGACCGGGCCCGGCGCGCCGGGCCAGGGCGCCGCGATAGGACTCGCGCGGATTGTAGATGTCGCAGCCGCGATGGATCTCGGCGAGGTGGCGGGTTATGGCATCGAGCGTCTGCGTCGGCGCGGGCGAGGCGCCCAGCACCGTGGCGAGGAGGATGGCGGGCAGCACGCCGTGTGGCCGCATGACGCTCTCCCGAAGGGCCGGCCGAGCCAGGGCGAGCCTAACCCATCGGCGGGACGGGGTGGTATCGGAATGCGCCGCCGCCGTCGGCGGGCCGGATTGCCCTGCGGCGGATGCGGGAGGAAACTGGCCGGCACGCCGCGGGCGCCCGGCACGGGCCGCATCCGCAGGCAGGCATGATGAAGGGCTGTGGCCGACGACCGAACCCTGCGACCTCACGGCGACGCAGGCGCGCGCGCTGATCGGCCGCCGCGCGCTCTCGCCCGTCGACTTGCTGGACTCCTGCCTCCGGCGCGTGGGCGAGGTGAACCACGCGGTCAACGCCATGGTGGCGATCGACGAACCCGCCGCGCGCGCCGCGGCGAAGGCCGCCGAGGATGCGGTGATGAAGGGCGGCCCGCTCGGCCTGCTGCACGGCCTGCCGGTGGGCATCAAGGACCTCGAGGAGACGAGGGGCCTGCGCACCACCTATGGCAGCCCGATCTTCGCCGATTTCGTGCCCGAGGCGGATTGCGGCATGGTGACCAATCTGCGCTGCGCCGGCGCGGTGGTGACGGGCAAGACCAACACGCCGGAATTCGGCGCCGGCGCCGGACAGGAGAAGGCGCCGATTGCGCCTTCTCGATCGGACACCGGGCGCAGGCGGGCTCCTCGCATACGAACCACCGTACATCATGGCGGGCGCGGTCGGATTTTGCGTTGGTGTTGTAGATTCGAACACTAAACGAGGTGCGGACCCTCGAAGGCAAAAATAGAACAACTCAAGGGGGAAGCGCGAGCATGTCCGGTACAGAATTCAGCCCTGAAAATGCATCAGCACTCGTCGAATCTTACAAACACTGGGCCGGTATACCGACATTTCTGCGCTGCCCATATCGGCCGGATATGAGCGCGACCGATATCGGACTGATTGGATTCCCGTACTGTGGCGGTAATTCGATCGAGCATTTTCAATACCTCGCGCCGCGTGCCATCCGTAACCGCTCGGCGGCCTACCACCGCCAGCACCGCCTGTTCCAGATCGACCCATTCTCTGTCTGCCGCATCGCCGATCTCGGCGACGTTCCGTTGCCGAATGCGTTGAGTCCGGAACTGACCGTGAGGGATGCGGAAGCATTTTTCCGTCGCGTACACGATCATGGCATCGTGCCGATCACCGTCGGCGGGGATCATTCGATCACCACGCCGATCCTTCGCGCCATCGCCGGCCCCAATTCGCGGCACAAGGGCCCGATCGGGATGATCCACCTGGATTCACATGCCGATTCCTATACCGACATGGGCGGCACGAGATATCATGCCGGAGCGGCGTTCCGCATCGGCTTCGAGGAGGGGTTGATTGACCCGAAGCGGACCGTGCAGGTGGGCTTTCACGGCTCCATGGCGTCGCTCGGCCAAGAGGACTGGTCGCGCGAGCATTATACGGTGATCGACCTCGAAACCATTTTCGAGCACGGCGTCGATTGGCTGGCCTCGGAGGTGAGGCGGGTCATCGGCGACGGACCGACCTATTTCAGCTTCGATGCAGATGTGCTCGACCTCGCCTCAGCGCCCGCTGTCGCCGACCCCGAGGTCAATGGCATGACAACGCGGGAACTGTTCCGGTTCATGAACAAGCTGCGCGGAATTGATATCGTGGGCGCCGATATCGTGTGCATCTGTCCGCCCCTGGACAACCCTGGGCAGATCACGGCGCTGACCGCGAGCGAACTGATGCTGCAGTTCGTGAGCCATATCGCGGACGCCCGGCGCGGCCAGGCATAGGCCTCGCAACCAGGTTGCCATTTCCAACACCCGGTGCGGCCGACGCTCTGCGACCTCGACGGCGATGACGGGAACCAGCCCAATTCGCGACCGGCTGTTGGTCATCTCCCGCGTGGCGGTGGCGGTGGCGCTGGGGGTATCGGTGACCGATGTCACCCATGGCGCGCGCAGCCCGGACCGCTGGGTGCAGCGCCTCGGCTACCGCGACAGCCTGCGTCTGCTGCGCGAGGCCGGTGGCCGGTCCATCGCCTTCCCGGCCATCGCGACCGGCATCTTCGGCTATCCGCCCGACCGCGCGACCAGGATTGCCCTGCGGCGGATGCGGGAGGAAACTGGCCGGCACGCCGCGGGCGCCCGGCACGGGCCGCATCCGCAGGCAAGCATGATGAAGGACTGTGGCCGATGACCGAACCCTGCGACCTCACGGCCACGCAGGCGCGCGCGCTGATCGGCCGGCGCGCGCTCTCGCCCGTCGAATTGCTGGATTCCTGCCTCAAGCGCGTGGGCGAGGTGAACCATGCGGTCAACGCCATGGTCGCGATCGACGAACCCGCCGCCCGCGCGGCGGCGAAGGCGGCGGAGGCGGCGGTGATGAAGGGCGGCCCGCTCGGCCTGCTGCACGGGCTGCCGGTCGGCATCAAGGACCTCGAGGAGACCAAGGGGCTGCGCACCACCTATGGCAGCCCGATCTTTGCCGAGCACGTGCCCGGGGCGGATTGCGCGATGGTGGCGAACCTGCGCGCCGCCGGCGCGGTGGTGATGGGCAAGACCAACACGCCGGAATTCGGCGCCGGGGCCAATACGCGCAACGCGGTGTATGGCGTGACGGGCAATGCCTTCGACCCCATGCGTTCGGCGGCGGGGTCCTCGGGTGGGTCGGCGGTGGCGCTGGCCTGCGGCATGGCGCCGCTGTGCTCGGGTTCGGACACCGGCGGCTCGCTGCGCAACCCGGCGGCGTTCAACGGGATCGTGGGCTATCGGCCCTCGCCGGGGCTGGTGCCATCGGAGAAGCGCGGCCATGGCTGGTCGGGCCTGCCCGTGCTCGGGCCGATGGCGCGCAACGTGGCGGATACCGCGCTGATGCTCTCGGCCATGGCGTCCGATGATGCGATGGACCCGTTGGCCTATTCGCTGCCCGGGCAGGCGGTGCGCGGCGTGCCGGGGATGTTCTCGCCGATCGCGCCGGTCGATCTCGCGGGGTTGCGGCTGGCGGTCAGTGCCGATTTCGGCCAGGCGCCGGTCGAGGCGCATATCCGCGAGGTGTTCGCCACCCGCGCGCGCGCCATCTCGCCAATGTTCGGCGCGGTGGAGCACGCGGACCCCGATTGCCGCGGTGGCGACGAGGCCTTCGAGGTGCTGCGCGCCATGGGCTTCCTCAGCGCGCATCTGGAGAAGGTGCGCACCCGCCCGCAGGATGTCGGGCCCAATGTGCGCGCCAATGTCGAGGAAGGGCTGCGCTACACGCTGGAGGATGCGGCGAAGGCCGCCGCGGCGCAGACGCGCATGTACCGGGCCTGGCAGCACTTCTTTGCGCGGCATGATGTGCTGATCACGCCGGCCATCACGATCTCACCACGACCATGGAGGGAATTGTATCCGTCCGAGATCGACGGCCAGCCCACGCGCAATTATTTCCACTGGCTGGCGCTGGCCTACTACGTGACCTTGTGCGGGCACCCGGCGGTCTCGATCCCGATGGGCGTGGATGGGCATGGGCTGCCCTTCGGGCTGCAGATAGTTGGGCCGCGCGGCGGCGATGCGTTGGTGCTGCGCGTGGCGGCGGCGATCGAGGCCGCCTTTGCCGGCGATGCGGACCTGCGTCGCCCCGCCCCCGACCTCGCGGCGCTGCGGGCGGCGGCGCCGGTCACGCAGATGCCTGGCGCGGTCGGCTGGGACTGACCACCGACCTCGGCTTCGCGTTCGCGCTCTACCAGCCGCGGTCGTAGCGGGGCGGCGGGCCGCGATAGGCCCGTGGCGGTGGGGCACGGTAGTAGCGCGGAGCGGGCCGGCCGTAGTAGCGCGCGCGCGGCGCGCGGTAGTAGCGCCCCGGCGGGCGGGAATATCGCGGCGGTGGCGCGTAGTAGGTGGGTCCGTAGTTGTAGCGCGGCTGCGAGGCCGCGGCGATGCCAAGCCCGGCCGCCGCGCCGACACCGGCGCCGAGCAGGGCGGTTCGGCCCGGATCGACATTGCCATAGGCATCGTAACACCCGGCGGTGAGCAACATGGCCCCGAGGGCCAGGATCGGCATGGTGCGCATTGGGTGCCTCCTGCTGATGCGATGGTCTGGTTGGCGAGGGGCTTGGCCGGGTTCCACCGGCACCGCGACCGCTTTCCACTGTCTCATTGCATATATGGCTATTGACTGACGGTTTCGTAATGTCCTGCTGGCGGTTTAGGCCGGCAGCGTGCGGGCGCCCTATGAAACGGTTCGGTGCCAATGCGGTGCGGACCGCGCGGAGGCTCACCAGCCTGTCCGGCGATGTTGGCCCTGCCGCCCGGCATAGCGCCGGTAGCCACTGTCGCCGTGGCCGCCATGGCGGCGGGCCTGGCGATACTGGCGGTCATCATCATTGTTGTTCGCGGCGATGGCGACGAGGCCGACCAGCGCCGCCGCACCGGCGCCCAGCGCGAGCGAACTGCCCCAATCGGTGCTGCCGTCCGGGTTCTGGCAGCCACCCAGGGCGAGGGCGGCGGCGAGAGCGACAATGGGCAGCGGGCGCATGGCGGTGATCCTCCTGGCCAGGGGAGGTTCGCGCTGCGGCTTGTCGGCGGGAGGGCGGCGAGGGGGCGTCGCGGCGGCGCCTTTGCGGCGCCGCGCCATAATTTGGTGGGCGGCGCCTTTGCGGCGCCGCGCCATAATTTGGTGAGGGCGGCGCCTTTGCGGCGCCGCGGCACGATCAGGCGTGGCGGTTTCCGCCCGGCGAAACCTTCAGCCGCGCGCGCCTGAAAATGCGTTGAAGGTCTGCAACGTGTAGGTGTCCTTCACGCCGGCGACGGTCTGCACCTTCTCGACCACGAACAGGCCGATGTCGCGGTCCGCCTCCAGGTAGAACTTCCCGAGCAGGTCGTACTGGCCGGAGATGGAGTGCATCTCCGACAGTTCCTCGATGGTATCGGCCATTTCGCGGGCCACCCGATAGGCGTGGCCCATGTCGCATTTGATCATGACGAATATCGCGCGCACGTTGGCTTCTCCGGAGATTGCCTCGGATTGAGGGGCTGGGCGCCGCCTGCGATACAACACCGGCACACCAGGCACCCACGATCATCAGGCGATGTTGGATCGTCGCGACGTCCCGCGCCATCCCGCTCGTCGTCATGGAGCCGTTCCGCATGGTGGGGGGATCAAGCGACAGGCATGACCGCAGGCGAGGCAGAACGCGGCAAGGCTCGGTCGTTAGGTCACGACCATCGGCCAGGACCTGGAAGCCTTCATGCCACGCCCGCCGCAGCCGCAGACCACAAGCGTCTCGAGGTTGGGGACATGGCGAGGCCTCCGGGCCGCAGCACTGAGCCGCGCTTTGCCCTGCCCGGATGCGAGGCGCCCAAACTTTCAGCAGCGCCCGGCCCGCGATGCGAGTCGATCCGCCCCTGCACGCGGCACGGTGGTTGCTAGGCTTGCCAGCATGATCGCATTCACCCAGGGCCCCGACCGGGGCGGACCGGCGCAACCGCTGCTCGAAGTCTCGGGCCTCGTGAAGCATTTCCCGATCCGCGGCGGGCTGTTCGGCCGCCAGGTGGCCACTGTGCGCGCGGTGGACGGCATCTCGTTGTCCATCCGCAAGGGCGAGACGCTGGGCATCGTGGGCGAGAGCGGTTGCGGCAAGTCCACCACCGCGCGGCTGCTGATGCGCCTGCTCGACCCCGATGCCGGGGAGATGGTGTTCGATGGCGAGGCGGTGGGCGGCAACGACCAGGCCGGGGGCCTCGATCTGCGCGATTATCGCCGGCAGGTTCAGATGGTGTTCCAGGATTCATACGCCTCGCTGAACCCGCGCCTGACCATCGAGGAGACCATCGCCTTCGCCCCCAAGGTGCATGGCGTGGGCGCGCGCGAAGCGAGCGAGCGGGCGCGTGACCTGCTGGCCGCGGTGGGCCTGGCGCCGGCGCAATTCGCCCGGCGCTATCCGCATGAACTCTCCGGCGGCCAGCGCCAGCGCATCAACATTGCCCGTGCGCTGGCGTTGCAGCCGCGCCTGGTCATTCTGGATGAGCCGGTCAGCGCGCTCGACAAGTCCGTGGAGGCGCAGGTGCTGAACCTGCTGGTGGACCTGAAGGAGAAGTTCGGCCTGACCTACGCCTTCATCAGCCATGACCTCAACGTGGTGCAGTACATCTCCGACCGCGTGCTGGTGATGTATCTCGGCAAGGTGGCCGAACAGGGCCCGGTCGAGGCGATCTACGACCGCCCCGCGCATCCCTATACGCGCGCCCTGCTGGACAGCCGGCCCTCGATGGACCCGGCGCGCCGGCGCACGGAGCCGCCGCTGACGGGCGATCCGCCCAACCCGGTCAACCCGCCTTCCGGCTGCCGCTTCCGCACCCGCTGCGTGATGGCCGAGGCGGTGTGTGCCGAGCGCGAGCCGCCGGTGGCACCGCTGGCCGCCGGGCACGACGCCGCCTGCCATGCGGTGGTGCCGGGCAGTGGCCACTCCGCCGCGCCGGGGATCGCGGCATGAGTGCCGCCGTCCAGCCCGCCCCGCCCGCGCCTTTGGTGCGTGCGCGCGACCTCAGCGTGAAGTTCGTCAATCGCGACACCACCGTCCATGCCGTGAACGGCGTGGATATCGACCTCGCGGAGGGCGAGGTGCTGTGCCTGCTGGGCGAATCGGGCTCCGGCAAGTCGGTGACGCTGCGTGCGTTGATGCGCCTGCTGCCGCACCAGGCGAAGGTCGGCGGCACCATCGAGGTGTCGGGCCGCGACGTGCAGGCGATGAACGAGAGCCAGTTGGCCGATTACCGCGGCGGCGATGTCGCGATGATCTTCCAGGAGCCGATGACGGCGCTGGACCCCGTCTTCACCATCGGCCGGCAGATCGCCGAGGCGGTGCAGCGGCATGAGGGCGCGTCGCGCGCGGCTGCGGATGCGCGGGCCCTGGAATTGCTCGAACTGGTGCAGATCCCTTCGGCGAAGCGCCGGCTCGCGGCCTATCCGCACGAATTGTCGGGCGGCATGCGCCAGCGCGCGATGATCGCCGCTGGCGCTGGCCTGCCGGCCGAAACTGCTGCTGGCCGACGAGCCGACCACCGCGCTCGACGCCACGGTGCAGATCCAGGTGCTGCTGCTGCTGCGCGAATTGCAGGAGCGAGATGGGCATGGGGGTCATCTTCGTCACCCACGACCTCGGCGTCGCGGGCGAGATCGCCGACCGGATCGCGGTGATGTATGCCGGGCCGCGTCGTCGAGGAAGCGCCGATCGGGCCCTTCATGGCCGGCCCGCTGCACCCCTATGCGCAGGGTCTGCTGGGGGCCACGGTGCATCCGGGGATGCGCGGCAAGCGGCTGACGACGATCGCCGGCGCGCCGCCGAGCCTCGATCGCCTGCCGGACGCCTGTTCCTTCGCGCCGCGCTGCGAATTCGCCGAGGCTGCCTGCCTCTCCGCCGTTCCGCCGCTGCGCGGCGCGGGGGAGGGCCGGTTGGCGCGGTGCGTCCGGGTCGGTGAAGGCTGATCCCCGTTACCAACACGAAACTTGCCGAATTCGTGAGTCGCGCCCAAATAGTCCTCAGTTAGAGGCCCATTCAACATGCGTATGATGACCCAGGTCGCGGTGCTGGTCGTGCTCGGCGGTGCCGCGGCTGGCTGGCATGTCTATGGAGAGGCGGTTGGCCTGCCCCCGCCCTTGAAGCTGCTGGGGCTGGAGGACAGCGCGCCGCGGGCGGGCGGCCGCGGCGGTCCGGGCGGGCCGGTGGGCGTGATCGTGCAGCCGGTGCGCGTGGGCCAGGTGGTGGACCGGGTGGAGAGTGTCGGCACCGTGCGGGCGCGCGAGGCGGTCACCATCACCAGCAAGGTCGCCGGCATGGTGACCGAGATCCGCTTCGAGGAAGGCCAGCGCGTGCCGGCCGGCGAGATCCTGGTGCAACTCGATGCCGCCGCGCTGCGCGCCGAACTCGACCAGGCGCGGGCCCTGATGGACGATGCGCGCAACCAGCTGGTGCGCGCGCGGCAGTTGCAGGCGGGGCAGACCATCGCCGCGCAGCGGCTCGAGACGCTCGAGGCGCTGTCGCGCCAGGCCGAAGGGCGCGTGCGCCAGGCTGATGCGCGCCTGTCCGAACTGCGCGTGGATGCGCCCTTTGCCGGGCGCGTCGGGCTGCGCCAGGTCAGCCCCGGCGCGCTGATCCAGCCGGGCACCGTGATCACCACGCTGGACGACACCGCCCGCGTGCGGGTCGAGTTCGCGGTGCCGGAGGTGCATCTGGCGCGCATCCATGAGGGCAGTTCGGTCACCGCGCGCTCCATTGCGTATGGGGACCGGCGCTTCGTGGGCGAGGTGAAGGTCATCGACACGCGCATCGACCCGGCGACGCGCTCGGTGCGGGTGATCAGCGAATTCGACAATGCCGACGAGGCGCTGCGCCCGGGCCTGTTCCTGACCGTGGAACTGGTGCTGGAGGAGCGCAACCAGGCCTTGCTGGTGGCCGAGGAGGCGATCGACCCGGTGGGCGACCGCGCCTTCGTCTTCGTGGTGCGCGATGGCCGTGCGCAACGCCAGGAAGTGAAGCTCGGCCAGCGCCTGCCCGGCGAGGTCGAGATCCGCGAGGGGCTGGCCGCCGGCGAGCCGGTGGTGGTGCGCGGCGTGCAGCGCCTGCGCAACGATTCTCCTGTCCGCGTGGTGGAAACCCGCACCCGTCCCACGAGCTGAGCGCGGAGCGCGTCCATGGTCCTCTCGGACATCTCGATCAAGCGGCCCGTCTTCGCGATGGTGATCAGCCTGATGCTGACGGTGCTCGGCATCTTCGCGCTGCTGCGCATGCCGATCCGCGAATACCCCAAGATCGACCCGCCGGTCATCCAGATCACCACCACCTATCGCGGCGCCTCGGCGCCGGTGGTGGACAGCCAGATCACCGAGATCCTGGAAGCCGCGGTGGCGGGGATCGAGGGCGTGAAGGTCATGTCATCCCAGTCGCGCGACGAGCGCAGCCAGGTGACGCTGGAATTCCTGCTCACGCGCGACGTGGATGCCGCGGCCAATGATGTGCGCGACCGCGTGGCGCGCGCGCTCGCGCGCCTGCCCGAGCAGGCGGATACGCCCATCGTGGCCAAGGTGGATGGCGACAGCCGGCCGATCCTGTGGATCGCGCTGGCGTCGGAGCGCCTGACACCGCTCGACCTGACGGACATCGCGCGGCGGCGGATCGTGGACCGCCTCGCAATCGTGGAGGGGGTGGCGCAGGTCATCATCTCCGGCGAGCGGCGCTTCGCCATGCGCATATGGCTCGATCGCCAGGGGCTGGCGGCGCGCAACCTCACCGTGCAGGACATCGAGGAAGCCATCCGGCGCGAGAATGTCGAGCTGCCAGGCGGGCGGATCGAGAGCACGGCGCGCGAACTGACCGTGCGCACAGACAGCCGCATGAGCCGGCCCGAGCAGTTCCAGCGCATCGTGGTGGCGCGCGGGGCGGGCGGGGCGCAGGTGCTGCTGGGCGAGGTGGCGCGCATCGAGATCGGCGCCGAGGACAATCGCGGCGCCTATCGCATCAATGGCCGCCCGGCGATCGGGCTGGGCATATTGCGCCAATCCACGGCCAACACGCTCTCGGTGGCCAATGGCGTGAAGGCCGAGATGGAACGGATCGCCCCGACCCTGCCCGAGGGCGTGGATGTCACCGTCGGCTATGACGAGAGCCTGTTCATCAGCCAGTCCATCTACGAGGTGCAGCACGCGCTGATGATCGCGCTGGCGCTGGTGGTCGGCGTGATCTTCCTGTTCCTGCGCAGTTTCCGCGCGACCATCATTCCGGCGGTGGCGATCCCGGTCTCCATCATCGCCTCGTTCATCGCCACCGCCGCGTTCGGCTTCTCGGTCAACGTGCTGACGCTGCTGGGCCTCGTGCTGGCCATCGGCCTGGTCGTCGATGACGCGATCGTGGTGCTGGAGAACATCCACCGCCGCATCGAGGAAGGGGAGGACCCGCTGCTGGCCTCGCTGCGCGGGTCGCGCGAGATCGCCTTCGCGGTGATCGCGACCACGCTGGTGCTGGTCAGCGTCTTCGTCCCGCTTTCCTTCATGGGGGGCAATACGGGGCGGCTGTTCACCGAATTCGGCCTGGCGCTGGCGGCCTCGGTGGTGTTCTCGGGCTTCGTCGCGCTGACGCTCACGCCCATGATGTGCTCCAAGCTGCTGAAGGCGCATCAGGGCGAGACGCGGCTGGTGCGCTGGACCGAGCCGCTTTTCCTGGGCATGAACAACGCGCTGCGCTGGACGCTGGACCGCGCGCTGCGCGCGCCGCTGCTGGTGCTGGGCGTGACCGGCGCTGCTCTCGGCCGTCGCGGTGGTGCTCTATAGCGCGCTGCCGAAGGAATTCGCTGCCACCGAGGACCGCGGCGTGGTCATCATCCCGACCACCGGGCCGGAGGGTGCGTCGTTCGGCTATACGGTCGAGCACGTCCACCAGATCGAGCGCCTGCTTGCAGCGCTACCTCGACAGCGGCGAGGCCACGGCGGTGTTCGCCATTGTCGGCGGATTCCAGCGTCCGGCGGTGGGCAATGTGGCGAATGTGTTCATCCGCCTGGCGCCATGGGCCGAGCGGCAGCCGCAAGCAGCAGGAGATCGCCGCCGAGATCTTCCCCGGCTCGCCGCCATCCCGGGCGTGCGCGGCTTCGCGCTCACCCCGCCTCGCTCGGCCAGCGCGGCTTCCAGCCGCCGGTGCAGTTCGTGATCGGCGGGCCGACTACGACACGCTGATCGACTGGCGCGACCGTTTCCTCGAACGCGCGCGGACCAACCCGCGGCTGCTGCATTTGCGACCACAATTTACAAGGAGACCAAGCCCGAGATCCGCGTCGAGATCGACCGGCGCAAGGCGCGCCGACATCGGGGTCTCCATCGCCGCTGTCGGGCGCACCATCGAGACCATGCTCGGCTCGCGCGAAGTCACGACCTACGTCGTGGGCGGGCAGGAGTACAAGGTGCTGCTGCAGGCGCCGGAGGAAGCGCGCCTCTCGCCCTAACGACCTGCAAAACCTGTTCGTGCGGACCTCCTCGGGCGGGCTGGTGCCGCTGTCCACATCGTGACCTGTCGAAGAGGTGGGCGCCGCGGCGGAGCTCGCCCGAACGGACCGCGTGCCGTTCCATCGACCATCACGCCTCGCTGCGCCGGGCTACTCGATGCTGAAGGCGATTGCCGACATCGAGGCGATCGCGGCGACATGCTGCCGCCGGGCATGCGCGCTTTCCCAACGCGGGAGAGCCCTGACGCTTCCGGAAACGTCGAACGAGGTGGCGATTACCTTCACCATCGCCTGCTGATCGTCTTCCTGGTGCTGGCGGCGCAGTTCGAGAGCTTCGTGAGCCGGCCGTCATCCTGCTGACCGTGCCGCTCGGGCTGGCGGGCGCCGTTTTCGCGCTCATGTTCACCGGCTCGTCCTCAACATATATCAGCCAGATCGGGCTCATCCTGCTGGTCGGGCTGATGGCGAAGAACGGCATCCTGGTGGTGGAATTCGCCGACCAGATGCGCGACCGCGGGATGAGTGTGCGCGATGCGGTGCTGGAGGCCTCGGTGGTGCGGCTGCGGCCCATCCTGATGACCTCCATCGCCACCGTGCTGGGCGCGCTGCCGCTGGCCATGGCGACCGGCGCGGGGGCGGAGAGCCGCCAGGCGCTGGGCGTGGTGATCGTGGGCGGCATCACGCTGTCCACCTTCGTCACGCTCTATGCGGTGCCGGCGCTGTACCTGCTGCTCGCGCCCTATACCAAGCCGATCGGCGCCATCGCGGCCAAGCTGGTGGAGCTTGAGACGCGCCGGCCGGTCGGCCACGGCCCGCAGCCGGCGGAGTGACGCCGCGCGCCGGACGCGATAGCCTCCGGCGCGTTGGACTGGACCACGAAAAGGACGGCCGGATGACCGAGCGACGGGGCGCGCCTGGCGCGCGCACGGGTGGCAAGCTGCTGGCGGATGCGCTGGTCGCGCAGGGCGTCGACGCATGCGTTCTGCGTGCCGGGCGAATCCTATCTCGACCTGCTGGACGGCCTGTATTCGGTGCGCAACCGGCTGCAACTGGTGACCTGCCGTTTCGAGGCCGGCGCGGTGCACATGGCCGAGGCGCATGGCAAGCTGACCGGCCGCCCGGGCGTTGCCATCGTCACGCGCGGCCCGGGTGCCTGCCATGCGGCGATCGGCGTGCACGTGGCCTTCCAGGATTCCACGCCGCTGGTGCTGCTGGTGGGCCAGATCCCGGCCGAGGAGACCGACCGCGAGAGCTTCCAGGAGGTCGATTACCGCCGGATGTTCGGCCCGCTGGCCAAGTGGGTCACGCAGATCGACGACGAGAAGCGCATCCCCGAATTGATGGCCCATGCCTTCGATGTCGCGACCTCCGGCCGGCCCGGCCCGGTGGTTGTCGCCATCAGCGAGGAGATGCAGAAGCGCCTGGCCAGCGTGCCCGATATCGGCCCGGCCGAGGTGCTGCCGCCGCACCCCGCGCCGGAGGCACTGCCGCGGCTGATGGACATGCTGGCGGGCGCGAAGAAGCCGCTCGCGGTGCTGGGCGGTTCGCGCTGGAGCGCGCAGGGCCGCGCCGATATCCGCGACTGGCTGCTGGCCAACGACCTGCCGGTCTCGGTCGCGTTCCGGCGCATGGGGCTGTTCGACGGCACCTCGGACAACTACGTGGGCGACCTCGGCGTGGGGGCCGATGCTGCGCTGGTGGCGAAGGCGAAGGAGGCCGACCTCATCCTCGCCATCGGCACGCGCATCGGCGAGCCGGTCAGCCAGGGCTACACGCTGCTCGACATGGCCGGGGCCACGCCGATCGTGCATGTCTATCCGGACCAGGCGGAGATCGGGCGGGTGTATCGCCCGGCGCTGGGCATCGTGTCGGAGGTCAATGCCTTCGCCGCCGCGGCCAAGGCGGCCGGCGCGGTAAAGAAGCCGGCCTGGAGCGGCTGGACGCGCGAGCTGCGCGCCGCGCGCGTGGCGCAGGCGGTGCCGCCCGACTACGAAGGGCCGCTGAACCTCGCGACCGCCTTGCAGGCGCTTGAGAAGGAACTGCCCGCGGACACCATCTACACCACCGATGCCGGCAATTTCGCGACCTGGCCCAACCGCTTCATGCATGTGGGCGAGAAGCAGGATTTCCTCGGCCCGACCAATGGCGCGATGGGCTATGCGGTGCCGGCGGCGATCGGCGCGAAGATCACGCATCCCGAACGCGCGGTGATCGGCTTCGTGGGCGATGGCGGCTTCCTGATGACGGGGCAGGAGATCGCGACCGCCTTCCACCACGCGGTGAACCCGGTGATCCTGGTGTTCAACAACCAGATGTACGGCACCATCCGCATGTACCAGGAGCGGGTGTACCCGGCGCGCGTCTCGGGCACCGCGCTGACCAATCCGGACTTCGCCAAGTTCATCGAGGCCTTCGGCGGCCACGGCGAGATCGTGGAAAGCACCGGGGAGCTGGTGCCCGCGGTGAAGCGCGCATTGGCCTCGGGCAAGCCGGCGGTGGTGGAGGTGCGCACCAATCCCGAGCAGGTGACCAACCGCGCGACCATCGCCGACCTGCGCGCGCAGGCGACCAAGGCGGCCGAAGGTGTCGAGGCCGCGGCACCGGCGCAGGCCAGCCGCGCGCCCGCGCCGCGGCGCACCGGGCCTCGGCTGCGCTGAGGCTCAGGTGGCGCCCTGGTCCTTCATCACCTCCTCGGCCGTGCGCAGCGCGGCGATGGCGGCGGGGAAGCCGACATAGGCGCAGGCATGGGTGAAGACCTCGGCGATCTCCTCGGGCGTGCAGCCATTGTTGAGCGCGCCGACCAGGTGGCCGCGCAGTTCGTGATGCTGGTTGAGCGCGGCCAGCATGCCCAGCGTGACCAGGCTGCGTTCGCGCCGGCTCAGCGTGCCGCGCGTCCACAGCGAGGCGTAGGGGAATTCCTCCGACAGGTGCCGCAGCGCGGCGTTGAGCGGCGTGGTGGTGGCATCGCGCTTCGCCATGTAGGCATCGCCCAGCACCTCGCGCATCGCCTGCCGGCCGGTGCTGCGCAGCGTCTCGTGGGCTGTCTCGTCATTCATGGCCTTCGCTCCCGTCGCGTGATGGGGGAGTGTAGGGGCAGGGGCGTGCGATGACGAAGACGCTGCTGGTGGTGTTCCACTCCATGACCGGCGGCACGCGCCAGATGGCCGCAGGCCGCGGCGCGTGCGGCCGAGGGGCAGGGCGTGACGGTGCGGCTTGCTGGAAGCGCCGCAGGCGAGTGCTGCGGATGTGCTGGGCGCCGGATGGCTTCATCTTCGCCACGCCGGAGAACCTCGCCGCCATCGCCGGGCTGATGAAGGACTTCTTCGACCGCACCTACTACGCCGCGCTGGGGCGCATCGAGGGGCGGGCCTATGCGCAGATGGTCTGTGCCGGCAGCGACGGCAGCCAATGCCGTGCGCCAGGTGGCGCGCATCGCGACCGGCTGGCGGCTGCGCGCGGTGGCCGAGCCGCTCATCATCTGCACCCATGCGCAGACGCCCGAGGCGATCCTCGCACCCAAGGTGATCGGGGCGGAGGACCTCGCGCGCTGCGCGGAGCTGGGGGCGACGCTGGCGGCGGGGCTGGAGATCGGCGCGTTCTGAGCGCCGCGCGTCAGCTCTCCGGCGGCGACCAGCCGATCCAGTCGCACATCGCCGCGCCCATCACGCGCTCCAGTTCGGCGCCCTTCAGCCAGGGCAGTTCCTCGGTGAACAGGGTGATGCACTCGCGCCAGGTGCAGGGCATGCGCGTGATGTCGGTGCCCCAGAAGAAGCGGTCCGGCCCGAAGGCATCGTACAGGCGGTGCAGCCCGTCATGGATGTCGCGGAAGGGATAGGGCTGCAGCGAATAGCCCGGCGCGCCGGTGGCCTTCAGCGCGACATTGGGGAATTGCGCGAGCGGCAGCAGCGGCATCGAGGTTGGCGAAGGCGGCCTCGCCCTTGCCGGTGCGGATCAGCCCGCAATGGTCGATGATGAGGCGCAGCTTCGGGTGGCGTTCGGCGACCGCGGCGAATTGCGGCAGATACCGCCAGGCCATGGTGGCGATGGGCAGGCCCGCTTCCTCGGCCGCCGGCCAGAGCCAGTCCATCGTGCCATCGAAGGGCCAGCTCTGCTGATCGGCGCGCACCAGCGGGTAGCGCAGGCCGCATTGCCCCGGTCGTTGCGCGCCAGCTCGCCAGCAGCGGGCGGCTGGTCCCGGGCTGGTCGAGCGGCACCTGGCCGAGGATGGCGAAGCGGCCGGGGTGCTTCGCCGCCGCTGCCTCGGACAGCGCATTGGCATCGGGGTCCCAGGAGACCGGCGGGTGCAGGATGGCGCCGTCCACGCCGGCCTGCGCCATCTCGGCGAGCAATTCCTCCACCGTGAAGGCGGAGACCTGGCGGTGGTCGTCCCCGGGCGTGCCGCTGCCCCAGATATGCACCTGCGCGTCGATGATCTTCATGGCGTGTTCCTCCACGGCGGCAGTCTCGGCTGCGCGCGGCGGGCGTGCAATCTCAGCCGATCGGCAGCGACATGGCCGAGAAGCGGGTGTCGAGATGCTCGATCTCGAGGAAGCCCGCATCCGTGCCGAAGGGCTTGTAGATGGGGAAGGTCTTCATCACGCCGAGCGTCGCGGCGCTCTCGAGCGGCGAGATGAAACCGCAGTCGAGATCGAGGAAATGCGGCTGGCGCATCCAATGCGCGAGCTGCACGGCGCTGAGCGCGTGGAAGCCGGCATGCGGGTTGGCGGCGCGGCGGAAACTGGTGCCGGCCAGGCGCAGGAAGGGACTCGTCGGGCAGCGGATCCAGCCAGTCTCGCGATGGCGCCGGGGCGCAAGTCGCCGTCGATCCAGGTTTTCAGCGTGTGGCCGCGGGCATTCCATTCGAAGCGGTTGGGCATCAGCACGCGGCGCCAGCCGAAGGCGTCCTGGAAAGCCGCGATCTTGGCGAGGAAGCCGGCGTCGCGCAGGCGCAGGTCATCCTCGGAAAAGCAGAACAGGTCGTAGGCGTTCCGCGCATCGGCAAACAGGCGCTGCGCGGCGAAGCCCAGCATGCGCGGATTGTCCACCTTCGCCTTGATGTGCCGCACGCCGCGCGCCTTGGCGTGCGCCTCGTCCAGCAGATGGTCCTCGCCATTGGTGATGACGCAGATGTCGAGCCCATCCACCGCGCCGCGCAGGCGTTCGTAGCGCTTGGTCTCGATGTTGATCTGCGTGGTGGTGCCGAAGGTGCCGCGCCAGGAATTGATCGCCTCGCGCAGCGCCGCCGCGCGCTGGTCGCGCCGATGCGCATCCGTGGAGGAATGGCGCGAGGCTTCCTCCGCCCGGAAGTAGTGCACCAGGGCGAGCAGGACGCGCATCAGCGGCCGACCGCGTAGCCCTGCATGCCGCGCGGGTTGGCGGCGGCGCGGAACGGTGCCGTCGGGTCCTGGCGTGCGCCGATCAGCCGTCCCTCGGACCAGTCGTCGCCGACCTCGACGCGTGGCCGCGGCGCTTGCAGCTCGGCCACGTACGGCCGGGGTCGAAGCGGCCCTTCGACGACCAGCCGCCCGGCGTGCGCCGCGCGCGGCCAGAAGGAACCGGACCAGTGCTCGTTGTGGAAGGAGGGCGCGTCGATCGCCTCCTGCAGGTTCAGCCCGTGATGGATCATGCGCAGCAGCAAGATGGGCTGCCACTGGTCCTGCTGATCGCCGCCGGGCGTGCCGAAGCTCAGGCAGGGCTTGCCATCGCGCAGCGCCATGGACGGCGAGAGCGTCGAGCGCGGCCGCTTGCCCGGCTGCAGGCCGTTGGGCAGCGTCCTCGTCCAGCCAGAACATCTGGCAGCGCGAGCCGAGGCAGAAGCCGAGTTCCGGGATGACCGGCGAGGACTGCAGCCAGCCGGCGGACGGCGTGGCGCTCACCATGTTGCCGTGGCGGTCGATGACATCGATATGGCAGGTGTCGCCGCCGGCCGCGCCGAGCCGCGAGACCGTCGGCTCGCCGAGCCCGCCGAGGTGGCCATCCCTGCCGCGCGGCGATGGCGGCGGCGTAGTCGGTGCGCGGGGCGAAGCCGTCGGGGCGGCCGGGGCGGAACTCGATCGAGGCCCGGTCGGTGATCAGCGCGCGGCGTGCGTCGTTGTAGTCGTTCGACAGAAGCGTGTCCATCGGCACATCGACGAAGTCGGGATCGCCGTAGAAGGCCTCGCGGTCGGCGAAGGCGAGCTTGGCGCCTCGATGACGAGGTGGACGAAATCCGCGCCCACCGGGTCCATGCCGTCGAGGTCGAAGCCCGCCAGCAGGGCGAGCTTTTGCAGCATCGCCGGACCCTGGCTCCAGGGGCCGCCCTTGAGCACCGTGTCGCCGTGGTAGTCGAAGGTGAGCGGCGCCTCGATGCTCGCCGACCAGCGCGCCATGTCGTCCGCCGTTCAGGACGCCGCGATGGCGGCGGCCGGATGTGTCCATCGCTCGCGTGTTCGCGGCGAAGCGGTCGATGGCCTCGGCGACGAAGCCGCGATACCAGGCGGCGCGGGCGGCATCGATCTGCTTCTCGCGCGAGCCGCCGGCGGCCTCGGCCTCGCGCACCACGCGCTCATAGGTGTCGGCGAGAACCGGGTTGGCGTAGAGGCCGCCGGGCTCGGGACCGCCACCGCGCAGCCACAGCGCGGCGGAGGTCGGCCAGTCGCTCTCGAACAGCGGGCGCACGCTCTCGATGGTGGCGCGGATGCGCGGGACCAGCGGCGCGCCGTGGCGGGCATAGCCGATGGCATAGGCCAGCACCTCGCGCACGCTCCATGTGCCGTGGTCGCGCAGCATCAGCATCCAGGCGTCGAAGGCGCCGGGCACCGCGGTGGCGAGCAGGCCGGTGCCGGGCATGAGCTCGTGGCCGAGCGCGCGCATGTGCGCGACGGTCAGCGCCCGCGGGCGCGGGGCCCTGGCCGCAGATCACCTGCTGCGTGCCGGTGCGCGCGCTGTGCAGGATGATGGGGCAGTCGCCGCCCGGGCCGTTGAGGTGCGGCTCGACGATCTGCAGCGCGAAGCCCGCCGCGGCGGCCGCGTCGAAGGCATTGCCGCCGCGTTCCAGCACCGCCATGCCGACCTGGCTGGCGAGCCAATGGGTGGAGGCGACGGCGCCGAAGGTGCCGATGATCTCGGGACGGGTGGTGAACATGCTGGGCGGTTCCTTGGCCGGGAAGCCGATCATCTCCAGCGAGGCGACGGGCATCGACAGGTGTCCTTGGGGGCTTGCGTGGAATGTCGTCGCGCAGCACAGGGGGCGCGTCAATCCTGCGCGGAGATCGGGCGATGCTGGTGGGGGTTGTGGGGCCGTCCGGCGCGGGCAAGGACACGTTGATGGGGCTGGCGCGCGAAGCACTGGTCGGCGATGCGCGCTTCCGCTTCGTCACCCGCGCCATCACGCGCGCGGCCGAGGCGGGCGGGGAGGCGCATCGCGCGATGGATGAGGCGGCTTTCGCGGCCGAGCGCGATGCCGGCGGCTTCGCGCTGTGGTGGCGCGCACATGGGTTGTTCTACGGCATTCCGCGCGACATCGAGGCGGACCTCGCTGCGGGCCGCGTGGTGGTGGCCAACCTCTCGCGCGGCGTGCTGGCCGAGGCGGCGGCGGCCTACCGGCTGCGCGTGCTGGTCGTGACCGCGCCGCCGGGCGTGCTCGCCGCGCGCCTCGCCGCGCGCGGGCGCGAGACGGCGCAGGACATCGCGGCGCGCCTGGCGCGCGAAGCGCTGCTGCCCGAGGGGCTCGACATCGCCACCGTGATGAACGATGCGACGCGCGAGGAAGGGGCGGCGCGCGTGGTGGCGGAACTCAACCGCGCAGCGGCAGACGCTCGGCGATCATGAAGGGTGCGCCCGGTTCGGGCTGCACGAACAGCGACAGTGCCGACACGCGCCGCGGGAGCCCCGGCGCCTTGCCCAGATGCGCGGTGACGGCGGGCAGCAGCACCGCCTTCTCCTCGGCGGTCAGGCGGCGCGTCAGCGTCACATGGAAGCGCCATTCGCCGAACACATGGGGGTAGCCCCAGCGCACCAGGTTGGCGCGCTGCGCGTCGTTCAGGCGGTCCGAACCGCGGCGCGCGAGTTCGGCGGCGTCGGGGTGCGCGCGCTCGGCATCCAGCGAGCGCACGCAATCATCGGCGAAGGCGTGCAGCGCGGGGCAGGGTTCGGATTCGCGCAGCGCCAGGAAGCCATCGAGGTCGTGTACGGCGAGCGGCGGCAGGTCGAAGGGCGCGGTGCGCTGAGCGAGCGCCACGGCGCCGGCGCGCGCGGGTTCCCAGCCGCGGGCCAGGCGGATCGGTGCCTTCAGCGTGGCGTGCAGGCCGTAGCGGCGGGCATCGGCCGTGACCTGCGCGATATCGAGGCCGGGGATGGTGGGCTGCGGCAGGGCCTCGCCCGATTCCGCGTCGCGGCCGAGCCATTCGCTGCCCCAGGCGTGCAGCGGATCATCCGTGCCGGGCGCCCAGTACAGCGCGAGGCGATGAGGGCTCATGCGACGCGCTGGCCCTCGCGCCACACGCCCAGCACCACGGGATGGCCATCGACCATGCGCACCCGTGCGACGTCGGCGCGCAGCCCGGCCTCGATGCGCCCGCGGTCGTCCAGCCGCGCCATGCGCGCGGGGCGGTCGGTGATCATCGCCACCGCGGCGGGCAGGGTGATGCCGGTGGCCTCGGTGGTGCGCCAGGCGGCCTCCACCATCGAGGCGGGCACGTAGTCGGAGGCAAAGGCATCGGCGGCACCGGCGCGCACCAGGTCCGCTGCGGCGACATTGCCCGAATGGCTGCCGCCGCGCACGATATTGGGCGCGCCGGCGATCACCTCCACGCCGGCATCGCGCGCGGCCTGCGCGGCCTCCATGGTGACGGGGAATTCGCTGATGCGGATGCCGTCGGCGAGGTTGCGCAGAATCTCGGATGGCGTGTCGTCGTCATGCGAGGCGAGCGGCAGGTCGCGGTGGCGGATGCGCCCGAGCAGCCAGGCGCGCTGCGGTTCGCGCAGGCGTTCGCGCTGGGCGAGAAGTTCGCCGATGCGGGCTTCCACCTGCGCCATTGTGAGATTCGCCTGGCGCACGCGCATCGCGCGATAGCGTTCGAGGTCGCGGTACTGGCCGATGCCGGGGGAGTGGTCCATCAGGCTCACCATGCGCACCAGCGGGTGGTCGGCGACGGGGTCCATGGCGGGGATGAGGTCGGCGGCGGGCAGTTCGCAGCGCAGGTGCAGGAAATGCTCGGCACGCAGCGCGCCGGTATGGGCCAGGGCATCGAGATCCGTGACGCCATCGAGGAAGGTCTGGTGCCGCCCGGTGTCGAAGCCGAGGTCGCCCAGGCACAGCGCATCGAGCACCGTGGTCACGCCGGCGGCGGCGCATTGCGCGTCATGCGCGATCATCGCCGAGCGGGAGGGCCAGCGGGCATTCTGCCGCGGCTGCACCTGGCGTTCGAGATTGTCGGTATGCACATCGACCACGCCGGGGATGAGGTGGTCGCCATGCAGGTCCATCGCGCCGGGCAGGTGGCTGGCACCGGGCTGGATCTCGGCGATGCGGCCTTCGCGCAGGACCAGCGTGCCGTGCAGCACCTCATTGGGCAGCACGAGCAGGGCGTTGGTCAGGATGGTCTCGATGGTCATGCGGCATCCAGTTGCGGGAGCACGTCGTAGAGGCGGTCGGCCACGGCCTCGCGCACCTCGGCATCGTGGAAGATGCCGATGATGGCGGTGCCTTGTGCCTTGGCCTCGCGGATCAGGGAAATGACGATGGCGCGGTTGGCGGCATCGAGGGAGGCGGTGGGTTCGTCGAGCAGCAGCACAGGATAGCCCGGCGCGAAGCCGCGCGCGAGGTTGACCCGCTGCTGTTCGCCGCCCGAGAAGGTGGAGGGCGGCAGCGCGTGCAGGCGTTCGGGCAGGTTGAGGCGGGCGAGCAGCGCGGTGGCGCGTGCGAGCGCCGCATCGCGGTCCATGCCGCGGGTGGTGAGCGGTTCGGCCACGATGTCGAGCGTGCTCACGCGCGGGATGACGCGCAGGAACTGGGTGACATAGCCGAGGCTTTCGCGGCGCACCTCGAGCACCGCGCGCGGGTCGGCGCTGGCGAGGTCGATCTCGGCGCCGCGATGGCGCAGCAGGATGCGCCCCGCCCCCGCGCCGTAATTGCCGTAGAGGCAGCGCATCAGCGTGGACTTGCCCGCGCCGGATGGCCCGCACAGCGCGACGCATTCGCCCGGATGCACCGCGAGATCGACGCCGCCCAGCACCGGGATGCGCACGCCGCCCTGCAGGTGCAGCGTGAAGGTCTTGGCGAGCCCCTCGGTGCGCAGCGCCGCGCTCATGCCGCGAGCACCGAGGAGACGAGCAGTTGCGTGTAGGGATGCTGCGGGTCGTCCAGCACCCGGTCGGTCAGCCCGTGTTCCACCACGCGCCCGCCGTGCATCACCATCATCCGGTCGGCCAGCAGCCGTGCGACGGCGAGGTCGTGCGTGACGATCAACACGGCGAGGCCGAGTTCGCGCGACAGGCCGCGGATCAGGTCGAGCAGCCGCGCCTGCACGGTGACATCGAGCCCGCCGGTCGGTTCGTCCATGAACACCAGCTTCGGGCGCGTGACGAGATTGCGCGCGATCTGCAGGCGCTGCTGCATGCCGCCGGAGAAGGTGCGCGGCAGGTCGTCGATGCGGCGCGGCGTCCATCTCGACGCGGGCGAGCCAGTCCAGCGCCTCGCCGCGGATATTGCCGTAGTGGCGCGCGCCGACCGCCATCAGCCGCTCGCCGACATTGGCGCCGGCCGAGACGTTCATGCGCAGCCCGTCGCGCGGGTTCTGGTGCACGAAGCCCCAGTCGGTGCGCATCAGGCGCCGCCGCGCGGCCTCGCCCATCGCGTGTACGTCGGCGCCGCGCCAGCGCACCGTGCCGGCATCCGGGGCCATCAGGCCCGAGAGCACGCGCAGCAGCGTGGTCTTGCCCGAGCCGCTTTCGCCGACGATGGCGAGCACCTCGCCGGCGGAGAGGTCGATGGCGACATCGACCAGCGCGGGGATGGCGCCGAAATGCAGCGTCAGCCCCTCGGCGGTGAGCAGCGGCGCGCTCATGCCGCGTTGTCCCGTGCGGCCGCGCGCATGGCGCAATGATCGGTGTCGGAGCAGACGAACATCCGCCCGCCGGCATCGTCGATCATCACCTCGTCGAGATAGCTGTCGTCGCTGCCGCAGAGCGCGCAGGCGTGCGGCGCGCGGATCGGGCGGAAGGGATGGTCCTCGAAGTCGAGGCTGCGCACATCGGTGTAGGGCGGGATGGCGTAGATGCGCTTCTCGCGCCCCGCGCCGAACAGTTGCAGCGCGGCCATGCGGTGCATCTTGGGATTGTCGAACGGCGGGGATCGGCGAGGGCGACATCACGTAGCGGTCGTTGACCATGCACCGGATAGTCGTAGGTCTTCGCGATGTGGCCGTGCCGCGCGATGTCCTCGTACAGGCTGCACATGCATCAGCCCGTAATCGGCCAGCGCATGCAGCTCGCGGGTCTCGGTCTCGCGCGGCTCGAGGAAGCGCAGCGGCTCGGGATGCGGCACCTGGTAGACCAGCACCTGGTCCTCGCGCAGCGTCGCCTCGGGGATGCGGTGGCGGGTCTGGATGATGGTGGCCTCCGCCGTGCGCTCGGTGGTGGCGACGCCCGCGACGCGCGTGAAGAAGCGGCGGATGGAGACCGCGTTGGTGGTGTCGTCGGCGCCCTGGTCGATCACCTTCAGCACGTCGTCGGGCCGAGGATCGCGGCGGTGACCTGGATGCCGCCCGTGCCCCAGCCATAGGGCAGCGGCATCTCGCGCGCGCCGAAGGGCACCTGGTAGCCGGGGATCGCGACCGCCTTGAGGATGGCGCGGCGGATCATCCGCTTGGTCTGCTCGTCCAGATAGGCGAAATTGTAGCCTTCCAGCGGCGCGTTCATTCCGCGGCCTCCTGCATCGCGCTTCGGCGGCAAGCCCGCGGCGCGATGGTGCGCAAATTCTCGAGTTCGCTCTGGAAATCGACGTAATGCGGCAGCTTCAGGTGCTCGACGAAGCCGGTCGCCTCGACGTTGTCGGAATGCGACAGCACGAATTCCTCGTCCTGTGCCGGGGCGGTGATGTCCTCGCCGAGCTCGTCGGCGCGCAGGGCGCGGTCGACCAGCGCCATGGACATGGCCTTGCGCTCGCCTGGCCGAAGACCAGGCCGTAGCCGCGGGTGAACTGCGGCGGCTCGCTGCGGCTGCCCTTGAACTGGTTGACCATCTGGCATTCGGTGACGGCGATCTCGCCGATCTCGATGGCGAAGCCGAGTTCGGGCGGGCGTCGAATTCCACCTGGCATGGCCCACGCGGATCTCGCCGACGAAGGGATGGTTGCCGCCATAGCCGCGCTGCGTCGAATAGCCGAGGGCCAGCAGGAAGCCCTCGTCGCCGCGCGCCAGGTTCTGCAGCCGCAGCGGCCGCGCGGCGGGGAAGGCGAGCGGCTCGCGCGTGAGGTCGCCCGGTTCGGCGCCGCCATCCGGCCGTCGGCGCTCGCATCAGGCCTTCGCGGGCCAGCAGGTCCGTCACGCGCGGGGCGGGCTCCACCGGCGGCGGCGTGCGAGCGGGCCTTCGCCGCGCGGCTCGCCTCGGCCGCCAGCGCGAAGTCGAGCAGGCGATGCGTGTAGTCGAAGGTCGGGCCCAGCACCTGGCCGCCGGGCAGGTCCTTGTAGGTGGCGGAGATGCGCCGGCGCAGGCGCATCGCGGCGGTGTCGAGCGGTTCGGAGGCGCCGAAGCGCGGCAGGGTGGTGCGATAGGCGCGCAGCAGGAAGATCGCCTCGATCAGGTCGCCGCGCGCCTGCTTGATGGCCAGCGCGGCGAGCGCGCGGTCGTAGCAGCGAGCCCTCGGCCATCACGCGATCGACGGCGAGGCCCATCTGCTGTTCGATCTGCTCGACGGTGAGTTCCGGCAGCGCGGGATCGCCGCGCCGGGTTTCGTCCAGCCAGGCATGGGCGGCGGAGATGGCGCGCTCGCCGCCCTTCACTGCGACATACATGGCCTCAGCCCTCCGCGATCGCGACGGTGCGCGGCAGGGCGGCGATGCGATCGCCGGCGCAGAGCACGACATCGACGCCGCGCGGGAACAGCGCGCGGTTGGCCGCCCAGGCGGCGGTGAAACCCTCCGGCAATCCAACCGCGCGCAGGCGGTGTTCCTGCGCGATGCCGGGGCCGGTCAGGCGCCAGCCCTCGCCTTCGATGAGCGCGGTCACCTGCACCAGCAACGTGGCGCCGCGCTCGGGTTCCTCCTCGGTGCCGGCATCGAGCGCGGTGAGGGCCGGGGGTGCGCCGGTCGCCACCACGAAGGTCGCGGCGCCGGGCGTGGCGGCGTTCGGGGCGCCGGCATGGAAACGCAGCCAGGCCTGCGCGTCATCGCCTGCATCGAGCCAGACCGGCGTATCGGCATCGGCGAGGCTGAGCAGCAGCGCGGCGGTGGCGGGCATCAGCGGCGCGGGCGGGCGCGAGGCCAGCGCCGGCCGCGAGCACGCGGCCCGGGCGGCTCATCGCATCCAGCAGCGCGCGGAAGCAGGCCTGGGCATCGAGCACCGGGTCGGGGAGGCCGGGGGCCAGGACGGCCGCCTCATCGCGACGGGGCGCGTTCGTCGTGACGCGGGGGGTCGCGCTCATCGCATCGTCGCCATGGTGAAGAAATCGACCCGCGTGGCGGCGGCCTTGCGCGCCTCGGTCTCGCGCGCTTCCTGCTGGCGGGCGGCCAGGGGCTCGATCACGCCGGCCATCACCGCATCATGCAGCGCGGGGTCCTGCAGCGCGGCATCGAGCAGCGCGGCGAGTTCCGCCTGGCGCCGGTCGCGCCCGGCCACATAGGCGTGGCCGATGATGGTGCCCAGGCGCACCGCGCAGCGCGTGACCGTCATCTCGCCCAAGTTGAAGGCCGCGCCATCGCCGCCGGCGCGGCCGCGCACCATCACCAGCCCGGTCTCGGGCCGTCGCAGCGGCTGGGCGGCCGGCAGGGGGGGCAGGGCGGCCAGCAGGGCGGCCAGGTCATCGGCCGAGGCGCGTGCCAGGACGGACATCCAGCGGCGGCGTTCGGCATGGGGAAGGGGCTGGGTCTGGGTCATCGGATTTGTCTAGACAGGTAGACATCCATCCGCCAAAAAGTCCACCTGGATATCCCACGGACTTGCGCGCTGATGGTTGAAGTTTCGATGACAGGCGCGCCGCTGGCGCGCGGGCAGGGGGTGGCGCTTTGGCGCCAGATCGCCGCCCTGCTGGAGGGCGAGATCGCGCGCGGCGGCAAGGCGGCGGGCGAACGCCTGCCCACCGAGGCCGTGCTGACCGCCCGTTTCGGCGTGAACCGCCACACCGTGCGCCGCGCGCTGGAGGATCTCGAGGCGCGCGGCCTCATTCGCGTGGAGCAGGGCCGCGGCGCCTTCGTGGCCGAGGATGTGGTGGACTACCGCCTGGGCCCGCGCACCCAATTCTCGGAACTGATCCGCCGGCAGAACCGCGAGCCGGCCGGGCGCATCCTGCACGTGGTGGAAATGCCGGCGGAGACGCAGCTTGCCGAGGCGCTCGGCCTGCGCCGCGGGCGACCGGTGCTGCGGGTGGAACGCCTGGGCCTGGCGGATGGCCGCCCCGTGGTGCTCGGCGTGCACCATTTTCCGCTGCCGCGCTTCGCGGGCGCGATGGCCTCGCTCGAGGGCAATGCGTCGATCACCGCGGCGCTCGAAGCCTGCGGCGTGGCCGACTACCGGCGGCAATCCTCGCGCATCACCGCGCGGCTGCCCACGCCGGAGGAGGCCGTGCTGCTGCAGCAGTCGCGTTCGCGCCCCGTGCTGGTGGTGGAGTCGCTCAACATCGACCCACAGGGCCTGCCGGTGGACTGGACGCAGGCCGTCTATGCCGCGGGGCGGGTGCAATTGCTGGTGGAGCCCTGAAGGCATGGACTGGAACATCACCGGTGGCACCGTCCTGCGCGATGGCGCCATGGGGCGGGGGGCGCTCGCCCTCTCGGACGGCCTGGTGGCCGAGGCAGCGCCAGGCGATGCGGCGGGTTTCGACGCGACCGGGCTGCTGGTGCTGCCCGGCCTGGTGGACATCCACGGCGATGCGCATGAACGGCAATTGCAGCCGCGCCCGGGCGTCAACCTGCCGGCCGGCCTGGCGCTGCGCGATTCCGCCGCGCAACTCATCGCCTGCGGCATCACCACCGCCTATCTCGGGGTGACGCTGTCCTGGGAACCGGGGCTGCGGTCGCTGGCGGGCTGGCGCGCGCTCAAGGCCGCGCTGCCGGCGGTGCGTGCCCGGGCCGGGACCGACCTGCGCGTGCATCTGCGCTTCGAGGCCGACAATTTCGATGCGCTGGAGGAGGCGCTGGACGACATCGCCTTCGGAGCGGTGCACCTGCTGGGCTTCAACGACCATACCCTGTCGATCCTGGGAAAGCTGGACGACGCGGCGCAGGGTGCAGCCTATGCCAAGCGCGCCGGCCTGCCCTTGGCCGATTTCCGCACATTGGCCGAGCGTGTGGCCGCGCGGCGCCACGAGATCCCGGGCGCGCGCGACAGGCTTGCCGCCGCCGCCCGCCTGGCCGGCATTCCGGTGCTCAGCCACGACGACGCAACCCTGGCCGACCGCGCGCATTTCCGTGCCCTTGGCGCGCATATCTGCGAGTTTCCGATGGCCGAGGAGGTGGCCGCGGATGCCCGCGCGGCGGGCGAGCATGTGGTGATGGGCGCACCCAACGTGGTGCGCGGGGGCAGCCACCTCGGGTGGGCTTCCGCCGCACCGCTTGCCGAACGCGGCCTGGTGACGGTGCTCGCCTCCGACTACGTCTGGCCGGCGATGCTGGAAGCGGCGTTCGCGATGGTCGGGCGCGGCGTGCTCGACCTGCCGCGCGCCTGGGCGTTGATCTCGCAGAACCCCGCGCAGGCGTGCGGGCTGCATGATCGCGGACATCTCGCGCCGGGGTTGCGGGGCGATGTCGTGGTGGTGGATGCGGCGATGCCCGCGCCGGTCGCGGTGTTTGCCGGCGGGCGGCTCGGTTGGTTGGCGCCGGGGGCGGAGGGGCGGATCACGCGCTGAAGGTGTGCCGGCCCGTGCGCCGCGGCCGGTGGCGCCTCGCATGGGTTCGCGCCATGTGCCCGCCCTCGTGGCGGCGGGGCGGGCGACGGGATGGATACGGTCCAACGCGCGCCACGTGCCATCCGTGAGCCGGCGAACACCGGGCGTCAGGCGCTATCGCATCACTAATTCGGCGCGCTGGGCCATGTTTGAATCCAGGGACTCCCGTTCATCCCTCGCTGTCCGGTCTTCCAGCGCGAGCGCTTCCACGGCGTCGGTCATCGGCGCCAAGCAAGACGACCAGAGCAACGCGTCCCGGGGGTCCGGACCGTCGCTGCTGCCAATGCTCTCGGCCTGGGTGAGTTTCTGCGTCACGCGCTCCCAGAACGCCGCCGGTTCGTTCGCGATGTGGACGCCGGGAAGATCGCGCCAGTCCTCAAAGCCCACGAAGGCCAGGTCGGTCGCCACGATCGGACGCCGCGCCAGAAGGGCCTCCGAGGTCTTGAGGTTGGATCCGCCTCCGCGCGTCTTCGGCAGGATGATGACGCCGGCGCGCACGACCAGGGCATCGAGGATCGAGGGTTCGACCACCCCCACCATGCGGGCGTCGCGCAGAAGGCGATGGCGCGCACGCTGCGGGGCCAGAAGTCTCGACACGCTGCCGGCGATCACCAGCGGACCGGGCAACCTGATCGACACACCCTCGACCATGTCGAGCAATCCACGGGCATTCGGCGTATGGGCAGAACTCACGAAGAGCACGAACGGGGCCGTACCGAGATATCCATCAAGCGCGGCGAGGGCCTCCGTGGTCGCTTCGGGCCGGCGGCTGCCGTTGCGGGCCACGAGGACATTGTTCGCACCGATGCGCCTGAAGCACTCGGCATCATCGTCGGACACGGTGACGACGAGGTCCGCCTCGCGGGCGATGTCTTCTTCCTGGGCGGCGACCCGGGCCAGCACCTGTTCGTCGACATTGCCATCGATCTCCATGAGATCCCGGCGCAGCGCCGTTTCGTAATTATACGACGAATGGATGATCCGTGCTCGGTCGATGCACCCGCGCGCCCGCAGCTTCTGCACGACCAGCCACAGATACGGTTCCTCGAACTGCACGATGTCGGGTCGGAACTGCCGGACCACGGCTTCGAAACGCTGGAACAGGGCGGGTACTTCGGCGAAGGCCGCCCAGAAGGACCAGCCGGGCGGATCGGTCGCCGCAGCGACATAGGCACCGACATCGCCATCCACCGCGACGTCATCGGGATCGGTATCCGACAGCGGAACATTGCCGGGGTCGTAGATGCCCATGAAGCGCACTTCGTGCCCGCGCGCACGATAGGCTTCGATGATGCTTGCCGCGCGAATCTGCCCGCCATGTCGGGGACGGGCCACGGGCCATGGACCCAGGATGAGCACGCGCATGGGGAACCTTTCAGGCCGGGGTCGCGAGCAGGTCGATCTGTTTGCCGTCGCCCTGATCCGCCAAGGTCTCCACGCTGTATCCGCACTGCGCGAAGAAATCGTGGAAGTCCTGCAGGGAGGACTCGATGGAGTCCCGAGAGCGTCCGCTCGAACTCCGTCACGATGACCGGCCGGCAGCGGCGGATCGTCTCCTGCGCGCCGCGCAGCACATGAAGGTCGCTGCCCTGGGCATCGACCTTCATGAAGCCGAGGTCCTCGAGCGCCAGGGAGTCGACCGTCCGGGCGCGGATGGAGGTCGCGAGCCCGTCCTCGCGGGGCAGGAAGGTCAGCGCCGCCGCGTTGCCGATGCGGTCGTAATCCGGCCGGCCGTCATGCATCGGGACCGGGATCTCCTGGTGCTCGGCGCTGCCGAGCGCGAGCGGGATATCCTTGTCGTACAAGGCGGCGTTGGTCGCGACCACATTGTGGCAGTCATTGAGCAGGAGGTTGGTGCACAACATCCTGAATATCTCGACCTGCGGCTCGAATGCATGGACCGAGCGGAAGAACCGGCTCATGAAAACCGTGTGGAAGCCGAGATAGGAGCCCGCATCGATGGCGCTGCGCTCCATGGACCCCGCGCGTTCGATCACCGGTTTCAGGTGTGCGTCCCAGAAGCCGCCATCGAGGATCGTGTCGCTCACGAGGTCCGGCTGGCGGAGCAGGAAGCGGCCATAGGGGCCGTCGTGGAGCACGAGCGATGTCCCGCGGATCTCCATGGGCATGTTGGGCGCGAGCGTCTGTCGCAGCGCATGCGCCGGTCCGCCGGCGCCTTCCGGCCGGTGGTGGCTGCCCCTGGGGTCTCCGGGAGCATTGGGCATCGACGCCAGCAGATCCTCGATGCTCGCCAGGCGTGCCCGGAGTGCCGCCTGGTCCTTGTCCAAACCGTCGATGCTGCGTTGCAACGCGGTGGCGCCACCCCCGCCCGGATTCGCCTCGGCCGACGCGCTGCCGCCCGCCACGGCACGCGCATCGAGTGCCGCGATCATGTCCTCGATGCTGGCAAGCCGATGGTTGCGCGCCGTCTCGTCCTTCCGCAGGGCGTCGAGCGCAAGGTCGAGAGGGGCGGCAGGAACATCGACCTTCTCGCCGTGACCCGCTGGCCTTTCGCTGATCTCGGCGATCCTCCTGCCGGATTCAGCGATCTCCGCGTTGTACGCCCTGATGATGTACTGGAAGTACGGACGCAGGAACCGAAGCATGGTGGTCCGGACCGGATTCGTGATCCAGCCCAGACGTGTCGTGCTATGGCCCGCGCGCTCCAGGTGTTCGAATTGTGCCATGAGTGTCCCTCGGAATCTGGCGCAGGCTATCGCCGGCCGGTAAGGTGCCTGCCAAGCGCGTCTTTGGTGTAGACCAGTGCGGCGAACCGCGGATCATCGAGCCTGTCCGGCTTCCAGTCGTGCGCGACATTGCTTAGCACAACTTCGATCCGGTCCATGCATGTGGCGAAATCGAGATCGCGACGCACGAGTCTGCGCTGCGCGACGACCAATGCGTTCGACATCTGCCTCGCCGGAGAGCAGCTTGCGAATCGCATTGGCAAGGCTGTGGGCCGACCGGTCGATCTTCAGGCAATGCACATCGTCCACAAGCCGTTCGGCAACGCCCGCGTTACGCGTAATGATGGGTACCGCGCCGCAGGCCGCAGCCTCGATCGGCGCGATCCCGAAGGGCTCGCGTTCCCATGTCGGGAACAGGAATGCGTCGTATTCCGGCAGCAGCGACATGATCTCGTTGTGGCTTCGCGGACCGAGGAAGCGCACATGCGTGCCAACGCCCTGTTGCGCCGCCCGCGCGACCCACGGCGCGGCCGAGCCGAATCCATAGATGTCGATGTGAAACCCTGAAGCGCCGTCAGCGAGCAGGCGTTCGCAGGCATCGATGATGATGCCCGTCCCCTTGTGCTCACCCAACGCGCCCACGGCCACCAGGCGGAGCTGGCCATCCCGGCGATAAGTCCCGCGCAACCCCAGGCCACGCGAATCCACCCAGCCAGGAATGATGTCGGGCGGCGTGTCGAATTGGAGCCCCGTGGTCTGCCGGATCTCCGCCAGGAGGTGTTCGCTCATCGCGATCACCCGGGACCTGGCGAAGACATCCAGGTCGCGCATGCCGAACAGGGAAGCGACGATCGGCGCGATGCCATGCGTCAGATAACGGGGCACGTCGTCCATCAGGTGGATCAGCCGCGGGACGCCTGCCATTTCCAGCACGTCGAGCAGCGCCAGGCCACCCACGCCATAGACGTTCCAGACATAGACGACATCGGGCCGAAAGCGCCGCAGGTGGGCCACGAGCATCGCGGTGTTGCCGTACTGCGAGCAGCCCGATTCGAAGTTCTGGTCATCGGCCAGCTCACTCGTGCGCGGCTGAAGAGGGCCGTGGGCGCGCATCACGAAGGCGCGGTGCAACCAGGGTGGGTCATCAGCGGGATCGACCGGGGCGTGGCTCGCAAGAACCTCGACCTCATGTCCGCGATCACGCAACGCGACGGCCACCGCTTGGCACGCGATCTCGTAACCGCCGATTGCGTGGGGCGGAAAAAGGTTGGTCAGGATCAGGATGCGCATCCTGCGGCCTCCACGCGGCGTGCATGGATCTCTTCGTAGAATGCGGCAAGGCGAACGCCGTATCGCTCCTCGCCCGATGCCTCGATCACATGCGCCCTCGCGGCCTGGGCGGATCCTGGGGCCGGCCATGCCCCGGCACGGTGTTGTCGCAGAACGTCAGCCAGATCCGCATGGTCATGAAACACGCGCCCGAACGCCGGATCCGTCACCAGTTCCGGCAGCGACCCGCCATCGGCCGAGACCACGACCGGCAGTCCGCAGGACATGGCTTCGAGGGTCGTCAGGCCCATCAGTTCCGTCTTCGGCGCCAGGTTTCCATAGACATCGCGGAAGCATGAGCCCTGCGCGAACAGGGTCGATCGCTGATAGAGCGCGCGGACATCCTCGTCGGTGGCGTCGTGGATGAACTCGACATCCTTGCCGGCTGCCAGTTCGCCGAGCAGGTCGCGATATGCATCATGATAGACGCGCCCGACGATCCGCAACTTCAAGCCGACCGGCAGCGCGCGCAGGATACGGTCGATGCCCTTGTGCGGCATCACGCGGCTTACGCAAATCACCGCGGGCGCTTCGGGCGGCGTTGCCGCCGGGTGCCAGAACGCCGTATCGATCGGGCCGATCAACGCAATGGAAGGCGAGCGCAGGTTCGCCGACACCAGGCTGTGGGCGTAGTCGGATATCGACACCACGCCATGCGCCAGGCTGAGGCCGACATGGTTCATGACAGGGCTTGCGGCACCTCCGAGGTCGGTCGCGACGATGGTCTTGCCGAGGGAGGCTGCCACGCAGCACGCGTATGCGCCGAAATCGGTCAGTGCCTGGTGGACATGAACGACGTCGAAGGAGCGGAACTCATCCCAAAGATAGGCCGACAGAGCCTCCGTGGTTCCTCCCGGACCGCTTTCGGCGGACAGGATGCGCAAGGCCGCTGGTCCGCGCAGGTCGAGGCCGTCCTTTTGCCCCAGTGCGACCATGGCCTGCTGGACCCAGGGTGCCCCGGCCGCCACGGCGCGGATGACATTGTCCACCCAGCGCTCGCCACCGCCCAGCACACTGTCCGACGAAAACCACGTCGGGCTGCAATGCAGGACGCGAATATTTCGCGATCCGCGCTGTTGTTCGGATAGATCGTCGATCTGATCAAGCGAGGCGCGCTCGTGCATCGTTTTCTCTCTTACAAGCTCCCACTCGTTGGTGTCGCGGGCAGTCCAAAAAATACGACTTCTTGCTGGTTTCACGGATGCAATACATCTGCATTCAACAGCCGGGCTCGCTCTGATACTCAACCATGCTGCCGCCATGCATGCGAAAGAGATATTGATGCAGGGCTAAATGGCGATCAAATGGTTTGTTGGCCGGCGCGCTGAACAGAGGCGGATATTTCTGATCGGCCCGTGTTGGGCCGAACATACAGCCAATTGTCGGATGGGTCTGGGATTTTTCTTTGACGCGTTGGCGTCGCAAGCCCGCGGCCATGCGAGATGAAGATGCAAGCATGCCCCGCAGGCTTCCTGAGCGAAGGATGGCTCCCCGAGTTGGACTCGAACCAACGACCTAGGGATTAACAGTCCCGCGCTCTACCAGCTGAGCTATCGGGGAAAGGAGCCGGGCGCCGCTAATAGTGCGGGGCGCCCCCGCTGTAAAGCGGCCCGCGCGATGGAGGTCCGGGGCGGAATTGAACCGCCGTAGCAGGTTTTGCAGACCTGTGCCTAACCACTCGGCCACCGGACCACGCGGGCCGGTCATATCGACCGCGCGCCGCGCGCGGTCAAGCGGCGGCTTGGCGGCGTCCGCGCGCGCGACCTATAACCGCCCCTCGTTCCTGCACGAGGCCGACACCGATGGATTTCGCCGAGGCGCGCCGGCACATGGTCAATGGGCAGTTGCGCCCCAACCGCGTCGAGGACCCGCGAATCGTCACCGCGATGGGCAACCTGCCGCGCGAGCGCTTCGTGCCCGCCGCCATGGCCGCACGCGCCTATGCCGATGCCGATGTGCCTCTGCCCGGCGGCCGGGCGCTGCTCATGCCCATGGTTCTGGCGCGGCTGGTGCAGCTCGCGGCGCTCCGCCGGGGTGAGCGGGCGCTGGTGCTCGGCGCCGGCCCGGGCTTCGGCGCCGCGGTGATGGGTGCGATCGGAGGCAGCGTCACGGCGGTGGAAGCCGATCCGGGCCTGCTCGCCATCGCTCGGGCCGCGATACCGGCCGCCGTGTCCCCGGGCACAGTCACGCTCATTGAGGGCGACCCCGCGCAGGGCCATGCGCCCGGCGCCCCCTACGACGTCATCATGATCGAGGGCGGGGTGGCGGAGGTTCCGCCGCGGATCCCCGAACAGCTGTGCGAGGGCGGGCGGCTGGTTGCCATCAGCCTCGTGGGTGGCCCGCCCGGGCGGGCCATTCTCATGCGCCGTGCCGGCGGTACGATCACCACGACGCGTGAGTTCGACGCACATGCCCCCGCATTGCCGGGTTTCGCCGTCGCGCCGGCCTTCGCGTTCTGATCCCGGGCGCGGTCCGTCGCGCGGTGACACCGACCCCGCGACGCAACCTGCGCGCCGAGGCCTGTTGTGTTGAGGTTACACGCTTTCCTGACGTGTCGGGCTGGCGTTTGGCTGTTGCGGTGCGGTATGAATCCGGGTGAGAGTCCGTCGGCGTGCAGGCCTTGCCCGACGATGCGGCCGGCCAGTGATACAGGGGAACGGCAGACGACATGACCAGCCTTCGACAGACCCTGCTGCTGACTGCCGCCATGGCCGTTCTGCCTTGCAGCCTCGCCTGGTCGCAGACCCTCCCGGAAGCACTCGCCGCCGCCTATTCGAACAATCCGACGCTGCTGGCCGCGCGTGCCCAGTTGCGCGCCGTGGACGAGAATGTGCCCCAGGCGCTGTCCGGCTGGCGCCCGACGGTGATCATCTCGGGCGCGGCCGGCTATGCCGATACCACGCAGCGCAACCAGGCGACGGTGCCGGTCCAGCGCGACTTCGCCGGAAATGTGCGCAACCCGAGTGAGGCGGGGTTGCCCTTCTCGCTCTACACCGATGTGCCGCGCAACACCGCGAACGTGACCGCGACCGTCTCCCAGCCAATCTACCGCGGTGGCCGCACAACGGCCGCGACCCGCCGGGCCGAGAACCAGGTTTACGCGCAGCGCTCCCGCCTGCTGGTGACCGAACAGACGGTGCTGCTCGATTCCGTGGCCGCCTATGTCGCGGTCATCCGCGATGCCGAGGTGGTGCGGCTCAACACCAACAATGTCGAGGTGCTGACGCGCCAGTTGGAGGCGACCAACCAGCGGTTTCGCGTCGGGGAGATCACGCGGACGGACGTGGCGCAGGCGGAATCTCGCCTGGCCGGCTCGCAGGCGCAGTTGCAGCAGTCCGAGGGCAACCTGCAATCCTCGCGCGCCATCTTCCAGCGGCTGATCGGCGTGGAGCCGGCGCGCGTCCAGGCGCCGCCGCCGATCGTGCCCCCGGTGCGCTCGGCGCAGGAAGCGATGCGCCTGGCCAGCGACAACAACCCCACCGTGGTCGCCGCCATGTTCGACGAGGCGGCGGCGCGCGACAACATCGACCTCCAGTTCGGCGCGCTGCTGCCTTCGGTCAGCATGCAGGGCCAGGCCTTCCGCATCGACAACAACGCCGCGCGCGGCTCGCGCCAGACCGGCGCGCAGGTCACCGCGAACCTCTCGGTTCCGCTGTACCAGGGCGGTGCCGAGCACTCCCTCGTTCGCCAGGCGCGCCAGCAGGCGCAGCAGGCGCGCCAGGTGGTGGCCGATGCCAAGCGCCTGGCCGCCCAGCAATCCACCCAGGCCTGGGAAGCGCTGGTGAGTGCGCGCGCCCAGGTGCAGAGCGTGCAGGCGCAGATCCGCGCGCAGGAGATCGCGCTGGACGGCGTGCAGCGCGAGGCGGTGGTGGGCAGCCGCACCACGCTCGATGTGCTGAATGCCGAGCAGGAACTGCTCAATGCCCGCGTCAGCCTGGTGCAGGCGCTGGCAACCCTGATCAACGCGTCCTACGCGCTGACCGCTACGATCGGCCGCCTGACGGCTCGCGACCTCGGCCTGCAGGTCGACCTGTACAATCCTCAATCCTACTACAACGCGGTGCGCGGCCGCTGGTTCGGCACCGGCGACTACTCCGAGGAAGCGGCCCAGGCACGGCCGCAGACATCGGTGACGGTCCAGACCCTGCCGGCGCCCCCGGCCACCACCCCGCGGCGGACGCCGTGAGCTCGACCGGCCCCGCAGAGGGTGCAGCCACCCCGCCCGGAGGCACGAGCGACCAGTCGATGGAGGACATCCTGGCCTCCATCCGCCGTATCCTGAACGAGGATGAGGCTGCCCCCGCCACGCAGGATGCCGGCGCGGCGGCGCCCCATGCCCAGCGTGATGACGCCGAGCCGCCCGAGGCCGCGGTATCCGCGTCCGAGGAACCCTTCGTGCTGACGCAGGAGATGATGGTGCCGCAGGCCGACGACCCCGCGCTGCCCGCCGAACCGCCGGCGCCCGAGCCGGACGCGCCTGCGGCGCCGCGCTCGCCGTCCGCCGAGGCCCTGCTGGCCCCGGCCGTTGCCGCGGCGGCCACGGCCGCGGTGGGGCAGTTGCTGCGCGCCGTCTCCTCCGAGCGCCATGCCGCGGTGACACGCGGTGGGCCGAGCATCGAGGATGTGGTGCGCGAGGAATTGCGCCCGCTGCTCAAGGAGTGGCTGGACACCCATCTACCGGCGATCGTGGAGCGCCTGGTGCAGGCCGAGATCGAGCGCGTGGTGGGCCGCGCGCTGTCCTGACCGCGTCGCGCCCTTGACGCGCGGCGCGCGCCGGGGAAGGGATGCGGCCATGCTCGACAAGTCCTTCGACCCCGCCGCCATCGAACAGCGCCTCTATGAGGGCTGGGAACGCGCGGGCGCCTTTTCGGCCGACCCGTCCTCCGCCGCGAAGCCCTTCACCATCATGATCCCGCCGCCCAATGTCACGGGCAGCCTGCATATCGGCCATGCGCTGGACAACACGCTGCAGGACGTGCTGATCCGCTGGCGGCGCATGCAGGGGCGCGATGCGCTGTGGCAGCCCGGCACCGACCATGCGGGCATCGCCACGCAGATGGTGGTGGAGCGCCTGCTGGCGCAGGAAGGCAATGCCGACCGCCGCACCATGGGGCGCGAGGCGTTCATCGAGCGTGTCTGGGCGTGGAAGGCGGAATCGGGCGGCACCATCACGCGGCAGTTGCGCCGGCTGGGCGCCTCGCTGGACTGGCCGCGCGAGCGCTTCACCATGGATGAGGGGCTGTCGGATGCGGTGCGCGAGGTCTTCGTGCGCCTGTATCGCGAGGGGCTGCTCTATCGCGACCGGCGGCTGGTGAACTGGGACCCGAAATTCCTCACCGCGATTTCCGACCTGGAGGTCGAGAGCAAGGAGGTGAAGGGCCACCTGTGGCACCTGCGCTACCCGGTGGAGGGCGAGCCGGGCCGCTTCCTGGTGGTGGCCACCACGCGGCCCGAGACCATGCTGGGCGATACCGCCGTGGCCGTGCATCCCACCGACGCGCGCTTTGCGGATTTGGTCGGCAAGCGCGTGGTGCTGCCGCTGGTCGGGCGCTCGATCCCGGTGGTGGCGGATGAGTATTCCGACCCGGAGAAGGGTTCGGGCGCGGTGAAGATCACCCCCGCGCATGACTTCAACGATTTCGACCTCGGCAAGCGGCACGACCTGCCGATGCCCTCGGTGCTGGATGCGGAAGGCCGGGTGTTCCTCGACGAGATCGCGGGCGCCTTCGCCGCGGTCGAGGGCGTGAGCGACCTCGATTTCGTGCGCGGCCTGGCGGGCGCCGACCGCTTCGCCGCGCGAAAGGCGATCGTCGCGCGCGCTTGAGGAGACTGGACCTCGTCGAGAAGATCGAGCCGCACACCCATGCCGTGCCGCATGGCGACCGCTCCGGCGTGCCGATCGAACCGCGCCTGACCATGCAATGGTACGTGGACGCCGAAGACGCTGGCGGAACCCGGCCATCCGTGCCGTCGAGACCGGGCAGACGGTGTTCACCCCGCGCCAGTGGGAGAACACCTTCTTCGCCTGGATGCGCGACATCCAGCCCTGGTGCGTCTCCCGCCAATTGTGGTGGGGCCACCAGATCCCGGCCTGGTATGCGCCCGATGGCGAGGTGTTCGTGGCCCACACCGAGGCCGAGGCGGCGGCGCTGGCGCGCGAGAAATTCGGCCGCGAGGTGGAGCTCACGCGCGACGAGGACGTGCTGGACACCTGGTTCAGCTCCGCGCTGTGGCCCTTCAGCACCATCGGCTGGCCGGAGCGCACGCCGGAACTGGCGAAGTACTACCCCGGCGACGTGCTGGTGACCGGCTTCGACATCATCTTCTTCTGGGTCGCCCGGATGATGATGATGGGCATCCACTTCATGGGCGAGGTGCCGTTCCGCACGGTGTGCATCCACGGCCTGGTGCGCGACGAGAAGGGGCAGAAGATGTCCAAGTCGCGCGGCAACGTGCTCGACCCGCTCGACCTGATCGAGCAGCACGGCGCGGATGCGGTGCGCTTCACGCTGTGCGCGCTGGCCGGGCCGGGGCGCGACATCAAGCTGGCGAAGCAGCGCATCGAGGGCTACCGCGCCTTCGGGACCAAGATCTGGAACGCCGCGCGGTTCTGCGAGATGAACGGGATCGCGGCGCGGACGGATTTCGACCCGGCCACCGCCACGCTGCCGCTGTCGCGCTGGCTGCTCGATTCGGCGAACTCCGCCGTGGCGGAGGCCACTGCCGCGCTGGAGGCCTTCCGCTTCAACGACTACGCCTCCGCCGGCTACCGCTTCGCCTGGAACACCTACTGCGACTGGTTCCTGGAATTCGCCAAGCCGGTGCTGCTCGGCCCCGACGGGCCGGAGAAGGAGGAGGTGAAGGGTGTCGCGCAGCACGTGCTGGGCACCATCCTGCGCCTGCTGCATCCGGTGATGCCCTTCATCACCGAGGAGCTGTGGCACCGCATGGGCTACGGCCCGGAATGCAGCCTGATCCGCGAGGCCTGGCCGCAGGCGGTGCCGGTGCAGGGTGCCGCCGGAGGCGCGCGCGGAACTGGACTGGGTGGTGCGGCTGATCAGCGAGGTGCGCACCGTGCGTTCCGAGATGAACGTCGCACCGTCCATCACCGTGCCGCTGCTGCGCTCTCGGGCTGCTAGCGCCGGACATCGCCTTGCGCGATGCGGCGTGCGCTGGTCGGATGCCATCCGCCGGCCTGCGGCCGCGCCTACCGAGAGTCGCGACGCTCGGCATCGGAGGACGACCGATGGCCGGCCGCGAAGGGCGCGCGTCGCAGGCGGCTCGATCGACGAAGCTCACCATCATGCTGCCGCTGGCCGAGGTGATCGACCTCGCGCCGCCGAGCGCGCGCCGCCTGCGCGCAAGGAACGCGCCCGCATCGGGGCGAGGCCGAGAAGACCGAGGCCAAGCTCGCGCAGCGAGGTCTTCATCTCCCGCGCGCCGGAGGAGATCGTGCAGGAGATGCGCGACCGCCTGAGCGCGCAAAGCACCGAGATGGCGCGCCTCGACGCCGCCATCGCCCGCATTTCCGCCTGATACGAACCGAACCGACCCGAGGAAGCACCATGACCACCTGGGACAAGTCCCGCCTGCCGAGCCGCCACACCACCATGGGCCCGGAGCGCGCGCCGCACCGCTCCTACTACTACGCGATGGGGCTGACGAAGGAGGAGATCGAGCAGCCGCTGGTCGCCGTCGCCTCCTGCTGGAACGAGGCCGCGCCGTGCAACATCGCGCTGTCGCGCCAGGCGCAGGCGGCCAAGATCGGCGTGAAGGAAGCCGGTGCGCACGCCGCGCGAATTCACCACCATCACGGTGACCGACGGCATCGCCATGGGCCACCAGTCGATGAAGTCCTCGCTGGCATCGCGCGAGGCGATCGCCGATTCCATCGAGCTGACCATGCGCGGGCATTGCTACGATGCGCTGGTCGGCATCGCCGGCTGCGACAAGTCGCTGCCGGGCGTGATGATGTCGATGATCCGCCTGAACGTGCCGAGCGTGTTCATGTATGGCGGCTCGATCATGCCCGGCCAGCTATCATGGGCCGCGACGTGACCGTGCTCGACGTCTTCGAGGCGGTGGGCCAGCACGCCGCCGGCAACATGTCCGACGAGGAGCTGGACGAGCTCGAACGCCACGCCTGCCCCGGCGCGGGTGCCTGCGGCGGCCAGTTCACCGCCAACACCATGGCCTGCGTGTCCGAGATGATCGGCCTCGCGCTGCCCTTCTCGGCCGGCGCGCCGGCGCCCGACGAGACGCGCGACCGCTATGCCATCGACATCGGGCAAGGCGGTGGTGGAGCTGATCCGCCGCAACCTGCGCCCGCGCGACATCGTCACGCTGCGACAGCCTGCACAACGCCGCCGCCGATCGTGGGTGCGACCGGCGGCTCGACCAATGCCGTGCTGCACCTGCCGGCCATGGCGCATGAGGCGGGCATCCGCTTCACCCTGCAGGATGTCGCGGAGATCATGCGGAAAACGCCCGCACATCGCCGACCTCAAGCCGGGCGGGAAGTACGTCGCGGCGGACGTGCACCGCATCGGCGGCGTGCCGGTCATCATCAAGGCGCTGCTCGATGGCGGCTATGTGCACGGCGACTGCATGACCGTCACCGGCAAGACGGTGGCGGAGAACCACCGCGAGGTGATCGTGCCGAAGGACCAGGACGTGGTGCGCCCGTGCTCGGAACCCGATCATCGCCCGATCGGCGGCGTGGTCGGCGCTGGAGGGCAACCTCGCCCCCGAAGGGGCCATCGTGAAGATCGCCGGCATGAACAAGCTGCGCTTCGAAGGCACCGCGCTGTGCTTCGATTGCGAGGAGGATGCCTTCAAGGCGGTCGAGACGCGCGCCTACAAGGCCGGCGACGTCATCATCATCCGCTACGAGGGCCCCAAGGGCGGGCCGGGCATGCGCGAGATGCTCTCCACCACCGCCGCCATCTATGGCCAGGGCATGGGCGACAAGGTGGCGCTGATCACCGATGGCCGCTTCTCGCGGCGCGACGCGCGGCTTCTGCATCGGCCATGTCGGGCCGGAAGCCGCGGTCGGCGGGCCGATCGCGCTGCTGCAGAACGGCGACCGCATCGTGATCGATGCCGACAAGGGAACCATCGACATGATGGTGCCGGAGGAGGAGATCGCGCGCCGCCGCGCCGCCTGGAAGCCGCGCGGACACGACTACAATGCCGGCGCGCTGTGGAAATACGCGCAGCTGGTGGGCCCGGCCTATCTGGGCGCCGTGACCAACCCCGGCGCGGCGGCGGAGACCCACTGCTACGCCGACCAGTGACGCGCCACGGCCAGTAAGCCGCCGCCTGCAACACTTCGTATGCCACGGCGCTGCCATGGGGCGAGACTAGTGTGAAGCCGACGGGCGACCCGATTTCCATGCGGAGGCTGGCACGCACACCCGTGCCAGCCCCGCGATGGCAGGGCCTGGCGGCGCCTGTCCGGTCCGGGAGGCCCACATGATTGCGCCGAGAATCCTCATCCCCATCCTGGCCGGGCTCGGCCTTTCGGGCTGCGTCGTCGGCCCGCCGCAGCCGGTGTATTACGCGCCGCGGCCCGGGCCGGTCTATGTCGCGCCGCCGCCGGGGGCCTATGTCGCGCCACGGCCGCGCCGGGTCTGGGTGCCGCGGCGCTGCGACCGCTATGGGCGCTGCTTTGGCGGCTACTGGCGCTGAGGCGCCCCGGCTTGCTTGATGCGGGTCATGGTCCGGGGGCGGCCTGGCGGATAGTGTTCCGCTGCGGCGCATCGCGCCGAAGGAGGCTGAGGATGCGTGGTGCCCTGACCGGTCTGGCCCTCGCCGTGCTGCTCGGCGGCTGTGTGCAGTATCCGAATGGCACCTGGGGGCCCTTGCCGCCGGCCCCTCCGCCTGGCGTCACCGTCGCCCCGCCCGCCGTGGCCTATACGCCGCCGGTCTATGGCTATGGCTACGGGCCGCCGCCGGGGCAGGGGGTGCCGATCTATGTGGTGCCGCAGGCGCCCCCGCCGGTGGTGGTGGCGCCCCCCGCCATCTCCCTGGGTTTCGCCTTTGGGCCGGGCGGGTACTACGGCCGCGCGCGGATATTGGGGGCGCCCGTACTACCGCCGCTGGTAGCGGCGCTCAGCGCAGCGTCACGATCACCGGCGTGTGGTCCGAGGGCTGCGCCTCACTGCGCGGGCCGGTATCCACCTCGCAGGCCTCGAGGCGTTCGGCGAGGTCCGGGCTGAGCAGCGCATGGTCGATTCGCAGGCCGCGGTTGGTCTCGAAGGCGGCGCCGTAGTCCCAGTAGGTGAACAGTGTCTCCGCCGGATGCAGCGCGCGCAGCGCGTCGGTCATGCCCAGGTGCAGCAGGGCGCGGAACTGCGCGCGGGTCGGCGGGCGCACCAGCGCGTCGGTCGGCGGCAGCGCGCCCGGCGCGAGGTCCGCATCGGTCGGGCAGACATTGAAATCGCCAAGGATCGCCAGCGGCGTGAAGGCATCCAGCCGATCGGCGGTCAGCGCGCGCAGGCGCTCCATCCAGGCCAGCTTGTAGGCATAGCCGGCATCGCCGCCGGAATTGCCGTTGGGCAGGTAGATCCCGCGCGGCGTTCAGACCGCCGGCCGCGACCTCGATGAAGCGCGCCTGGCTGTCCTCGGGATCGCCGGGCAGGGCTTCGCCCAGCACCTCGAAGGGGATGCGCCCGATGACGGCGACGCCGTTCCGCCCGCCGCCCTGGCCCACGGCATGGGTGCGGTAGCCGAGCGCCTCGAACTCCATGGACGGCACCTGCTCGGCGGTGCAGCGGGTTTCCTGGAGGAACAGCAGGTCGGGCTGGGCGCGTTGGAGGAAGCGGGCGACATGGCCGGCGCGCTGGCGGATCGAGTTCACGTTGAAGGTGGCGAGTTTCATGGGGCACCGGAGGAAGGAAGGTCGGGGGAGGGAACTCCCCCGATCCCCCTCCTTCTTTTGGCACCTGGGGCCGAACAGCCGAAGTCAGTTCCCAAAAGCCAGAAAAAGGGTGGGGGTTTGGGGGAGGTTCTCCTCCCCCGACCTGCCTGTCACCCCACCGAGAACGACGTCCCGCACCCGCAGGCCGAGACCGCCTGCGGATTGCGGATGGCGAAATGCGCCCCGATCAGTTCCTCGGCCCAGTCCAGTTCCGCCCCCGCCAGCAGGTCGAGCGAGACCGGGTCCACGAACACCCGCCCCGGCCCTTCGCCGATCACCAGGTCATCCTCGGCGGGGTCATCCTCCAGGCCGAACTTGTACTGGAAGCCCGAGCATCCGCCGGCCTCCACGGCCAGGCGAAGCCCGGCGGCGGGGCGGCCTTCGCGGGCGGCGATGTCGGCCACCTCGGCGGCGGCGCGTTCGGTCACGCGGAAACTGGGCAGGCTGCTGGGGCCGTCGGGCATGGGCGGGGCACTCCTTGCCGATCAACATAGGCGTTTCGCGTCGCCGGTTCCAACGCGCGGCGCGATTGCCGCGGGGTCGGCGCCGATGGTAGGGCGAATGACACATGGCTCTCGCCCCCTACGCGGTCCGGCCTGAAACCTCGCGCGGCCGGCTGTATCCGGAAGCGGGCGGGGATGCGCGCTCGCCCTTCCAGCGCGACCGCGACCGCATCATCCACGCCACCGCCTTCCGGCGGCTGCAGTACAAGACCCAGGTGTTCGTCTACCACGAGGGCGACCACTTCCGCACGCGCCTGACCCACAGCATCGAGGTGGCGCAGATCGCGCGCGTCGATCGCGCGCCTGCTGGCGCTGGACGAGGATCTGGCCGAGGCGCTGGCGCTGGCCCACGACCTCGGCCACCCGCCCTTCGGCCATGCCGGCGAGGATGCGCTGAATGCCGCGATGAAGCCGCTATGGCGGCTTCGACCACAACGCGCAGTCGCTTACGGCGGTCACGCTGCTGGAGCGCGCGCTATGCGCGGCTTCGACGGGCTGAACCTGACCTGGGAGACGCTCGAGGGCCTGGCCAAGCACAACGGCCCGCTGCGCCGCCCGGCGCCCTACATCGCCGCAATACGATCGCGCTGCATCCGCTCGACCTGGGCAGCCATGCAAGCGCGGAGGCGCAGGTGGCGGCGCTGGCCGACGACATCGCCTACAACAACCACGACCTCGACGACGGGCTGCGTGCGCACCTGTTCACCCTGGATGAGGTCGCGGAACTCCCGCTGGTGCGCGAGGCGCTGGCCGAAGCGCGCGGTCTGCGCGCCCACGGTTGCGCCGGAACGCGCTGGCACCGGAGATGATCCGCCGCGTCATCAACCGCATGGTGATGGACGTGGCGGCGGAGGCGCGCCGCCGCCTCTTGGCACTCGCGCCCGCCAGCGTGGACGACATTCGCGGCGCCGGCGCCCCGGTCATCGCCTTTTCCGCCCCAATGGCCGAGGCGAACCAGGTGATGCGCGACTTCCTGTTCGAGCGCATGTACCGCCACTGGCGGGTGAACCGCACCATGGCGAAGTCCAGGCGCGTGGTGCAGGTGCTGTTCAGCCTGCTGCATGGCGGGCCGCAGATGCTCCCGCCCGTGTGGCGCGCCCGCGCCGGGGAGGCGGGCAGCGCGGCCTGCGCGCTTGTGGTGTGCGACTACATCGCCGGGCATGACCGACCGCTATGCGCTGGAGGAGCACCGGCGCCTGACCGATCCCGACGTGCCGGGATAGCGCCTCGGCACGGCGTGCCCTCCGGTCCTGATGCCGGTTGCCGATATGGCGCGCGCGGGCTGGACGGGTGCTGGCGCACCGCAGCCGTCAGGCAATCCCCGCCGGCTGTCTCGCAGTCCGCTTCGCGGGTAGCTGCGCGCGGGCCCGACACTCGCCTAGACACCCCCGATAGTCCTGTCAGAAGTCGCCCCATGACCGAGAACATCTTTACCCTGCTGACGCTGCAGGTGCGCGGCGCCCTCGCCGACCTGGTCCCGGACCTGCCGGCGGAATCCATTGCGCGCGTCCTGGTGGAACCCCCGCGGGATGCCTCGCATGGCGACATGGCGACCAACGCCGCGCTGGTCGCCGCCAAGCCGGCGCGCATGGCGCCGCAGAAACTTGCCGCCGCGCTTGCCGAGAGGCTGCGCGAACTGCCGATCATCACCGGGGCGGAGCCGGCCGGGCCCGGATTCGTGAACCTTCGCCTGCGGGAGGATGCGTTCCGCGCCCAGGTGCCCGCCGTGCTGCGCGCCGGCACCGCCTTCGGCGACAGCACGCTCGGCGCGGGGGTGCGGGCGAATGTGGAATATGTCTCGGCCAACCCGACCGGGCCGATGCATGTGGGGCATTGCCGCGGCGCGGTGGTCGGCGATGCCCTGGCCAACCTCATGGCCAAGGCGGGCTGGGCGGTCACCAAGGAATACTACGTCAACGATGCCGGCGCGCAGGTGCAAGCACTCGGCTGGGCGGCCTATTGGCGCTACCTGCGCGCCCTCGCGCCGGGCAGCGACGAATGGAACGCGGAGCAGGCCGAACGGCGATTCGGCGTCAAGCTGCAGTATCGCGGCGACTACCTGGTGGCGGTGGGCGATGCGCTGGCCGAGCGATTCGGTGAGACGATGGCGCCGCGGCGCGTCGATGCCGCCACGCTCTCGCCCGAGCAGACGATCTCCGCGCACGGCCCCGCGCTCGACCAGGGCTGGCTGGTGAAGGCCAGCTGGATCGACACCGCGCGCGAGACCGCGGTCGCGATGATGATGGCCGAGATCCGCGAGGACCTGGCGCTGCTCGGCGTGGAGCAGGACGTGTTCACCTCCGAGCGTGCGCTGGTGGAAGCTGGCGCGGTGGCCGGCGCCGTGCGCCTGCTGGAGGAGAAGGGCCTGATCTATGAAGGCGTGCTGGAACCGCCCAAGGGCAAGACGCCGGATGATTGGGAACCGCGCCCGCAGACGCTGTTCCGCGCCACCGACTTCGGCGACGACGTGGACCGCCCGCTGCGCAAGTCCGATGGTTCCAACACGTATTTCGCCAACGACATCGCCTACCACGCCGACAAGATCGCGCGCGGGCAGGACCTGCTGATCGACGTGTGGGGTGCCGACCATGGCGGCTACGTCTCGCGCATGCAGGCGGCGGTGCGCGCGGCGTCCGACAACCGCGTGCCGCTCGAGATCGTGCTCTGCCAGATCGTGCATGTGATGAAGGCGGGCGAGCCGGTGCGGATGTCCAAGCGCGCGGGCACCTACATCACGCTGCGCGACCTCATCGAGGAGGTGGGCCGCGACGCGGTGCGCTTCACCATGCTCACGCGCAAATCCGACGCGCAGATGGAGTTCGACCTCGACAAGGTTGTCGAGCAGACGCGCGACAATCCGGTGTTCTACGTGCAGTACGCCCATGCGCGCTGCCGGTCCGTGCTGCGCCAGGCGGGCGACCCCTCGGGCGCGGATCTGGCCGCCGCGAGCCTCGATGCGCTGTCCGATCCGGCCGAAATGGCGCTGATCCGCCGCATTGCCGCCTGGCCGCGCACGGTGGAAGCAGCCGCAACAGCGCGTGAACCTCACCGGATCGCGTTTTATCTCCATGACTTGGCTGCGGACTTTCATGTATTGTGGAACCGTGGTCGCGAGGATTCGACGCTCCGGTTCATCCGGGACGAGGAACCCGAAGCGACCCGGGCCCGGCTGGCCCTCGTCGCGGCGACCGCGACGGTGATCCGCTCGGGCCTTGGCGTCATGGGGGTGACGCCTGTCGAGGAAATGCGCTGATCGCGCAGCCACGGACCAGGGGGGTGGGACGTGAACGAGATACCGGTGCCGTCCTATCGGATGCGCCCATCCGATGCGGGAGGAACGCCCTGGCGCATGATCGCCATTGGCGGAGGCCTGGGCATGGCCTTGCTGGCGGGTGCGGCGCTGATGTGGGGGATGTCGCGCGTCGGCGGGCCCCGCAGCGTGCCGCTGATCGAGGCCGATTCGCGCCCGATCAAGGTGCGGCCGGACGATCCGGGCGGCCTGCGCGTGCCCAACCAGGACGAACTCATCTTCGAGCGCAACCGCTCCGGCGAGATCCGTCCGATCGGCGGCGCCCTGGCGCCCGAGCCGGAGGCGCCGCGAATCGATGCGCTGCGCGCCCAGGTCGCCCAGCCCACGCCGGCCCCGGCGCCCGCGCCCGCTGCGGCGCCGCCACAGGCCGCCGCGCCGGAGCCTGTCGTGAGCGCCCCTGCCGCGCCGCAGGCCGCGCCGGCCCCGTCGGGCCCCGCCCCCGCGCCGGGCGGCACCGTGCGGGTGCAACTCGGTGCCCTGACCTCCGAGGAATTGGCGCGCGGCGAATGGGATCGCCTGGCCCGGCGCCACGCCGACCTGCTCGGCGCGTTCCGCCCGCAGATCGTGCGCTTCGAGCGGGCGGGGCAGGCGACGCTCTATCGCCTGCGCACCGGCGGCTTCGCCGATACCGGCGCGGCGCGCGACTTCTGCGAGCAGGCCAAGGCGCGCAGCATCCCGTGCATCGTCATCCGCGGGTGAGGCGTCCTGCGGCGGCGGCGCCGTCGCTCGTCCGGGCCACGCCATGACCCCCCGCGCGGCGATCATCGGCCTCGCCGGCCCGGTGCTTGGCGCGGCAGAGGCTGCCATGCTGCGCGCCACGCCGCCGGCCGGCGCCATCCTGTTCGCGCGCAACATCGTCGCCCCCGCGCAACTGCGGGCGCTGACCGCGGCGATCCGCGACATCCTGGGGGCCGATGCGCCCATCCTGGTCGACCAGGAAGGCGGGCGCGTCGCGCGGCTCAAGCCACCGCTCTGGGAGGCCTTCCCGCCGGCGGCGGCCTTCGAGGGCGCGCCGGCACCGGCCGATCGCCGCCAATGCCGTGCTGCTGGGTGCCGCCTGCCTGGCCGAGGGGCTCGACGTGGTCTGCGCCCCGGTGCTCGATTTGCGCGTGGCGGGCGCCCATGGGGTGATCGGGGACCGCGCCTTCGCCGCCGGACCTGAGGAGGTCGCGCGGGTGGGTGCCGCCTTCGTCGCCGGGTTGCAGGCGGGTGGCGCCATCCCGGTCGTCAAGCACATCCCCGGCCATGGCCGGGCGATGGCCGACAGCCATCATGAATTGCCGCGCGTGGGGGCCTCGGCGGCGGAACTGGCGGCGGATATCGCGCCGTTCCGGGCGCTGGCGGCCTCCGGCGCCTGGGCGATGACCGCCCATGTGCTCTACGAGGCCTGGGATGCGGCGCTGCCCGCCACCATCTCCCGACCAGTGGTGGACCGGGTGATCCGTGGCGAGATCGGCTTCGATGGCGTGCTGGTGACCGATGATCTGGCGATGGGCGCGCTTGCGGGGTCCTCGAACGACCTCGCGCGTGGGGCACTGGCCGCCGGGTGCGACCTGGTGCTGCATTGCACCGGGCGGATCGCGGAAACTGCCGCGTTGCTCGCCGCCTGCCCGCCGCTGAGCGATCGCGCGGCCGTCCGGATGGCGTCGGCACGCGCGGTGCGGGATGCCTTTGCCGGCCGCGACCCGACCGCGCTGAGGGCGCTGCGCGATGGGGCGCTCGGCCCGAAGCGCCTTGCCGAGCCCGGTGCCGACCCGACCGCGCGGGGCGCGTGATGCCCGATTGGCTGCCGGAGATCCTTGCCGCGGTGCTCGCCGCGGTCCTTGCCATCACGTTGCATGAGGCGGCGCACGGCTATGCCGCGCTCGCGCTGGGCGACGACACCGCCAAGCGTGCCGGGCGCATCAGCATCAACCCTTTGCGCCATGTGGACCCGGTCGGCACGTTGTTGCTGCCGGGGATCATGGTGGTCGGCCAGTTGCTCACGATGGGCCAGGTGCAGGCGGTTTTCGGCTGGGCCAAGCCGGTGCCGGTGGATATCTGGAAGCTGCGCAGCCCGCGCTGGGGCATGGTGCTGGTGGCGGCCGCGGGGCCTGGAGTGAATGCGCTGCTCGCGGTCTCGGCCGCGCTGCTGGGCCATGCGGTGCTGGCGGGCCAGGACATGCTGGGGGCGGACCTGACCGGTTGGCTGTTGCGTTTCGTGGTGCTGTCCATCATCGCCAACCTCGTGCTCGGGCTGTTCAACCTGTTCCCGCTGCCGCCGCTCGATGGCGGGCGCATCATGGTGGGGCTGCTGCCGCGCGCACCGGCCATGGCGCTGGCACGCGTCGAGCCCTATGGGCTGATGATCGTCATCATCCTGCTGTTCCTGCTGCCGATCGCGGTGCCGGCCTGGGACCCGATGGGCTTTTTCGTCCGCAACCTGGTGGCGCCCGCCTTCGATTTCGTGGTCACCCTGGCCGGGCACGGGAGGGGGCCATGAGCGAGTCGCTGCACCTGACGCTGGATGGGTTCGAGGGGCCGCTCGACCTGCTGCTGGAACTCGCCCGCGCCCAGAAGGTGGATATCGCGGGCATCTCGATCGTCGCGCTGGTGGACCAGTACCTCGCGGTGATCGAGGGCGCGCGGCGGGTGCGGCTTGAACTGGCGGCCGACTGGCTGGTGATGGCCGCCTGGCTCGCCTGGCTGAAATCCCGCCTGCTGATCCCGCCCGAGGAGGCCGAGGGCGAGGATGCCGAGCAACTCGCCGAGGCCCTGGCGGACCGTCTCGCGGAACTTGGGCGGATGCGCGCCGCCGCGCTGTGGCTGAACCGCCGGCCCTGGCTGGGCCATGACGTGTTTGCCCGTGGTGCACCTGAAAGCCTGCGCGTCGAGGACCGTTCCGGCCTCGCGGCCGACCTGCCGGGGCTGCTGCAATCCTATGTGGCGGCGCGCAGGCGCGCCCTGGCCCGGCGCCCCTATCGCCCCAAGCCGCGCAAATTGTTCACCGTGCAGGAGGCGCTGGAGCGCCTCACGCGCCTGGTCGGTGCGCTGCCGTCCTGGTCGGTGCTGCAGGGCTTCCTGCCGGAGACCATCCTGGACCCGCTGGAACGCCGCGCGGCCCTTGCCAGCACGCTGGTCGCGGGCTTGGAGATGGCGCGCGGCGGCGGCATCGAGGTCCGCCAGGACGTGGCCTTCGGGCCCATCATGGTCCGCCGCCGGCTTGAGGAGGGCGCATCGGATGAACGAACGGCCTGAACCGGACGAGGCGAACGCGCAGGCAAGCGAGGAAGGCGGCGCTGTGCCGCCGGCCGCGGGCATCGGCGAACCACCGGAAGCCGAGAACCCGCCGGCCACCGACCCGTCCCTGCTCGCCGAGGCGGTGCGCATCGCCGAGGCGCTGATCTATGCCTCTGACCGCCCGGTCACCGCCTCGGTCCTGGCCGGCGTGCTGCCGGGCGGGCTGGAGCCGGCCGAGGTCGTCGCCGCGCTGTCCGCCACCTGCGAGGGCCGCGGCGTGGTGCTGGCCGAGGTGGGCGGCGGCTGGGCCTTCCGCACCGCGCCGGACCTTGCGCAGCGCCTCACCAAGGTGGTCCAGGCGCCCCGCCGCCTGCCGCGCGCGGCGATGGAGGCGCTGTCCATCATCGCCTATCACCAGCCCTGCACGCGCGGCGAGATCGAGGAGATCCGCGGCGCCGCGCTGGCGCAATCGACACTCGAATTGCTGCTGGAACTGGGCCTGGTCGCCCCGCGCGGCCGGCGCGAGGTGCCGGGCCGGCCGACGCTGTGGGGCACCGCGCCGAAATTCCTCGAGCAGTTCGGCCTCAAGTCATTGTCGGACCTGCCGCGCCGGGACGACCTGGTGACCGCCGAGACCGGCCCTGCCTTGCCGCTGGGCGAACCCGCCCCCCGCGAGACGCTCGCCGAGGAACCCGCGCCGGAGCCCGACAGCCCGCCCGGCGCCGGCGCCTGAGGGCCGGCCCGCGTGTCCCTGGTCTTTCGCGACATCCGCCACGCCTATGCCGCGCATGAGGTTCTGCGGGGCATCGACCTGTCGGTGGCCCCTGGCGAGATCGTGTGCCTGCTTGGCGCCTCGGGCTGCGGCAAGACCACGCTGCTGCGCCTGGCCGCCGGGCTGGAGCCGCTGCAATCCGGCAGTATCGAACTTGGCGGCCAGGTGATCGCCGAGCCGGGCCGAGAGGTGCCCCCCGAACGCCGCGGCGTCGGCTTCGTGTTCCAGGACTACGCGCTGTTCCCGCACCTCACCGTGGCCGAGAATGTCGCCTTCGGCCTGCGCTTCGCGCCGAAGGGCGAGCGTGGCTGGCGGGTGATGGATTCGCTCGCGCGCGTCGGGCTGGAGGCCTTCCAGGCCTCGTTCCCCCACATGCTCTCGGGCGGGCAGCAGCAGCGGGTGGCGCTGGCGCGTGCGCTCGCGCCCCGCCCGGCCGTGCTGCTGCTGGACGAAGCCTTCGCCAGCCTGGATGCCCGGCTGCGCGAACAGGTGCGCGACGACACGCTGCATGTGCTCCAGACCTCCGGCATCGCCACCCTGCTGGTGACCCATGATGCGGAGGAGGCGATGTTCATGGGCGACCGCATCGCCCTGATGCGGGAGGGTCGGATTCTGCAGCTCGGGCCACCCGAGGCGCTCTATTTCGACCCCGTGGACCGCTATGTCGCGACCTTTCTTGGCGAGGTGAACCTGTTGCCCAGCCGGGTGCGCGGCGGGGTGGCGGAAACCGCGATCGGCCCGCTGCCGGCCACCGGCATCGCCGATGGCGCGCCGGTCGATGTGCTGGTGCGCCCGGAGGGCCTGCGCCTGGGGGCCGAGGATGCGCGCGAGGCGGAGGTCGAGGCCTGCCGCCTGCTGGGCGCGACCACGCTGGTGCACCTGGCGCTGCCGGATGGGGCGGGGGGGCTGCTGCATCTGCATGCCCGCCTGCCGCCCGGCCGGCGCCTGGCACGTGGAGAGCGGGTGACGGTTGCGTTGGATCCGGAACGGGCCTTCGTCTTTCCGGCCGAGGCTCCCTAGATAAGGGGCTGCCGCATTGGCGGCGTGCCGGCTTCCTGCTAACGGGTCGTCCCCGCGTGCAGGCAAGCCGGGGGACAAGGGAAACATGCTCGACCTCGCCTGGACAGAAATCGCCCTGATTGCCGTGGTCGCGGTCGTCGTGATCGGGCCGAAAGACCTTCCGGAAGCGATCCGGGGGGTAGCGAAGGGCGTGCAGAAGCTGCGCCGGATGGTGGGCGAGTTCCAGCAGCAGGCCGATGAGCTTGTGCGCGAGGCGAAGCTCGACGACGTGCGCAACCAGATCGCGGATGTGCGCAACACGATCAGCGACATCCGCAGCTTCGACATCAAGGGGCAGATCGAGAAGGCGGTGGATGGCGACGGTTCGGTCCGCAAGGCCTTCACCGAGGACCCGCTGCGCGACACCTTCATGCCGCCCTCGACGGAAGCCGGTTCCGCGCTGCCCGAGCCCGAGCCCGAGCCCGAGCGCGCGCCCGCGCCGGCCTTCGTGCCGCCGCAGGTCGCCCGGGATGCAGCGCCGGCGCCCCGGGTCGATGCCGGCCAGCCATCCTCCTACCAGCCGCCGCCGGCCTATGAACCGCCGCCATCCTTCTCGCCGCCGCCCGCCTATGAGCCGCCGGCGCCCGTCGCTCTGCCCGAGCCGCCCGCCGCCGCGCCGGAGGATGCGGCCCGCCCCGTCGCGGGCCCCGCCGGTCCCGAGCGGCCCCACACCACACCCAGCGTTTAGGGGTTCGCTTTCTTGGCTCGCGAAGCAGAAGAAGACGTCATCGACGACAAGCCGATGCCGCTCATGGACCACCTCAAGGAGCTGCGGCAGCGGCTACTGTGGTCGGTCGGCGGGTTCATTCTGGCCTTTGCGATCTGCTACTACTTCTCCCAGCAGATCTACGGCTTCCTCGCGCAGCCGCTGGCCGACATCCTGGCCAAGCAGTCGGGCGGCGAGCGGCGGATGATCTTCACCGCGCTGTACGAGGCCTTCTTTACCTACCTGAAGGTGGCCTTCTTCGGCGCGGTATTCTTCTCCTTCCCGATGTGGGCCACGCAGTTGTGGCTGTTCGTGGCCCCGGGTCTGTATCGCAGCGAGAAGCGGGCGATCTACCCGTTCCTGATCGCCTCGCCCTTCCTGTTCCTGCTTGGCGCGGCACTGGCCTACTACTTCATCTTCCCGCTGGCCTGGCAGTTCTTCATCTCCTTCGAGACGCCTGCCGGCACCGGTGCGCTGCCGGTGCAGCTGGAGGCGAAGGTCAGCGAATACCTCTCGCTGGTCATGCACATGATCCTCGCCTTCGGGGTCGCGTTCCAGTTGCCCGTGCTGCTGACGCTGCTGGTGAAGGTCGGCATCGTGAATGTCGAGACGCTGAAGAAGGGCCGCAAATACGCGATCGTGGCGATGTTCGTGGTGGCCGCCATCATTACGCCGCCCGATGTGATCAGCCAGATCGGCCTCGCGCTGCCGCTGATCCTGCTCTACGAAATCTCGATCTTCGCGGCGCGCTGGGTGGCACCGAAGCGCGACGAGGATTGATGCGCGCCGCCGCGGGAGGGCGCCCCGCGGCGACGACCTGCGCAGGGTGACACGAGGGGCTTTCGGGCATGCATGACATCAAGGCGGTGCGGGCGGATCCCGCGGGCTTCGACGCGGGGCTTGCGCGGCGCGGTCTGGAGCCGGCCGCCGCCACCATCCTCGCGCAGGACGAGGCGCGCCGGAGCGCCCAGACCGCGCTGCAGGACAGGCAGTCCCGCCGCAACGCGCTGGCGCGCGATATCGGAATCGCCAAGCGCCAGGGCACCGACACGGCGGCGCTGGAGGCGGAGGCGGTCGGCCTGCGCGACGAGATGGCCGCGCTGGAAGCGCAGGCCACCGAGGCCGAGCGCGCGCAGAAGGCGCTGCTCGATGTCCTGCCCAACATCCTCGACCCCGATGTGCCCGAGGGCCGCGACGAGACCGCCAATACCGTGCTGCACCAGCATGGCGAGGCCGCCGCGCCTGCCTTCCCGCCGAAGCAGCATTTCGAGATCGGCGAAGCCCTCGGCCTGATGGACTTCGCGACCGCGGCCAAGCTCTCCGGCGCGCGCTTCACGGTGCTCAAGGGCGCGCTCGCACGGCTCGAACGCGCGCTGGGCCAATGGATGCTGACGCTGCACACCGAGCAGCATGGCTATACCGAGGCCTCGGTGCCGCTGCTGGTCAATGATGCGGTGGCCTATGGCACCGACAAGCTGCCGAAATTCGCCGACGACCTGTTCCGCACCACCGATGGCCGCTGGCTGATCCCGACCGCCGAGGTGCCGCTGACCGGCTTCGCGATGGACGAGATCTTCGCCGAGGCCGACCTGCCGCTGCGCCTGACCGCGCTCACGCCCTGCTTCCGCTCCGAGGCCGGCAGCGCGGGGCGGGACACCCGCGGCATGCTGCGCCAGCATCAGTTCTGCCAAGGTGGAGCTGGTCTCCATCACCACTCCCGAGCACAGCGCCGCCGAACACGAACGCATGACGCGCTGCGCCGAGCGCGTGCTGAGCGACCTCGGCCTGACCTGGCGGCGGGTGTTCCTGTGTGCCGGGGATACCGGCTTCGGCGCGGCGCGCACCTACGACCTCGAAGTGTGGCTGCCGGGGCAGGGGGCCTGGCGGGAAATATCCTCCTGCTCGAACACCCGCGACTTCCAGGCGCGGCGCATGAACGGCCGGTATCGCCCGAAGGAGGGCAAGGGCACCGCCTTCCTGCACACGCTGAACGGTTCGGGCGTGGCGGTCGGGCGGGCGCTGATCGCGGTGCTCGAGACCCACCAGCAGGAAGACGGCTCCGTGGCCGTTCCCGAGGTGCTGCAACCCTGGATGGGCGGCCTCAGTCGGATCGGCTGAGCGGCAGCACCAGCGTCTCGCCGAAGGCCGGGATGCGGAAATCGGCCTGCCCGCGCAGGGTGGCCAGGTGTTCGGCGGGTTCATTGATCGGCTCGCGCGTGAGCTTGAACACGCCGAAATGCATCGCGACCGAGATGCGCGCGCGCAGCGCGTGATGGGCCTGCACCGCCTCGCCGGCATCCATGTGCACGGTGTTCATGAACCAGCGCGGGGCGTAGGCGCCGATCGGCAGCAGCGCGACGTCGAAGGGACCAAGCCGCGCGCCGATCTCGGCCAGGTGGTCGCCCCAGGCGGTGTCGCCGCAGAACAGCAGCCGCGCGCCGCAAGCGGTGTGTACCGCGAAGCCGCCCCATAGCGCGCGGGCGCGATCCCACAGCCCGCGGGCGGAGCCGTGGCGCATCGGCAGGTAGGTGATGCGGTGGCCGCCGGGCAGGTCCTGCGCCTGCCACCAGTCCAGCTCCGTCACGTCCGACAGGCCCGCGCGCGCCACCAGCGCGCCATTGCCCAGCCCGGTCAGCACCGGCGGCGCCCACAGCGCGCCGATGCGCCGCAGCGTCGCGAGGTCGAGGTGGTCGTAGTGGTTGTGGGAGACCAGCACCGCATCGGGCCGCGGCAGGGCATCCAGGGCCTGGCCGGGCGGGCGGGCGCGCTTCGGGCCGATGAAGCGGAAGGGGCTGGCGCGCGGGCTCCAGACCGGGTCGGTCAGCAGCACCGGGCCGCCGTGGAAGGCCACGCAGAAGCTGGCATGGCCGATGGCGGTGACCGCGACATGGCCCGGCGGCGGCGTTGCGGGCGTCGGCTGCGGCGGGTCCTGCACGCGGGAGGGCCAGCGCGTGCCGTCGCCGCCCAGCATCAGGCGCAGCACGTCGCGCAGCCGCTTGCCGCCCTCGGTGCCGTCGGGGTTCAGGAAGCGGCCATCGGGGCCGCGGCGGGCAGGGTTCACGCCTCGATCTTGACCCCGAGCCGGCCGGCCAGGTCCAGGATGAACTGCCAGGCCACGCGCCCCGAGCGCCCGCCGCGCGTGACCGACCATTCCACCGCCTCGCGGCGCAGTTCCTCGGTGGTGACGGGCAGGCCGAAATGCGCGGCGTAGCCCTCGATCATCGCGAAGAAGGTGTCCTGGTCGGCATTGTGGAAGCCGATCCACAGCCCGAAGCGGTCGGACAGCGAGACCTTCTCCTCCACCGCCTCGGAGCCATGGATGGCGGCGGCGCGCTCGTTCTCGATCATGTCGCGCGACATCAGGTGGCGGCGGTTGGAGGTGGCGTAGAACAGCACGTTGGGCGGGCGGCCCTCGATGCCGCCATCCAGCACCGATTTCAGCGCCTTGTAGTCGGCATCCTCGCGCTCGAAGGAGAGGTCGTCGCAGAACACCAGGCAGCGGCGCGGCTGCAGGCGCAGCTGGCCGAGCAGGTCGGGCAGGGTGCGGATGTCCTCGCGGTGGATCTCGATCAGCGCCAGGGAGCCCGGGATCGCGGCATTGGCCGCGGCATGCGCCGCCTTCACCAGCGAGGACTTGCCGGTGCCGCGCGCGCCCCACAGCATGGCGTTGTTGGCGGTGAAGCCGCGCGCGAAGCGCATGGTGTTGTCCATCAGCAGGCCCTTCTGCCGCTCGACGCCCCGCAGCAGGTCGATCGGCACGGCGGCCACCCGCGGCACCGGGGCGAGGCCCGGGCGCGGTTCGGGATGCCAGACGAAGGCATCGGCGCGCCCGAGGTCGAGCGCGCCGGCGGGCGGCGGCGCCAGGCGCTCCAGCGCCTCGGCGATGCGGGTGAGGGCGGGCAGCAGGGTCACATCGTGCATGGATGGGCGGAATAGGCCGGGAAACTATTGACGGGAAGGGGCGGGCGGCTACGGTGCCGCGCCTTCACGCCGGATGACGGAACAAGAACACATGTGGACCCCCTTCGGGATCTCGACCGCCTATGCCCAGGACGCCGCCAGCGGCGGCACCGCCGGGATCGTCATGCAGTTGCTGCCGCTGATCCTGATTTTCGTGGTCTTCTACTTCCTGCTGATCCGCCCCCAGCAGAAGAAGATGAAGGAGCATCGGGAGATGCTCACGCAGATCAAGCGCAACGACCGCGTGGTGACCGCGGGCGGCATCGTCGCCACCATCACCAAGGTCAAGGACGGCTCCGACGAGCTGGAAGCCGAGATCGCGCCGAATGTGCGGGTGACCATCGTGCGCGGCACGATCACCAGCGTGATTCGCGCGCAGGCCGCCAACGACACGGGCAACGCCGCGAAAACCGGCTGAGCCACGCCTGCTGTCCGCCGGTGCGCGCCGCGCGCGGCGGCCGCTCCCGCCATCGCTGCCCCACCGGGCAGGAAAAAGGCGCCGGGGTTGCCCCTCGGCGCCTTTGTCGTGTTCGGAGCAGGTGGCGTCAGGCCGACTGGCCCGAGGTGAAGCCGCCCTTGCCCATCAGGCCATCGACCACCTCCCAGTTCACCAGCTTGTCCAGGAAGTTGGCGAGGTAGTTCGGCCGCACGTTGCGGAAGTCGAGGTAGTAGGCGTGCTCCCACACGTCGCAGCCCAGGATCGGCTGGCCTTCGCCGGTGCTGATCGGGTTCGCGCCGTTGGGGGTCTTGGTGACCTTCAGCTTGCCGTCGCCGCCCACGATCAGCCAGGCCCAGCCGGAGCCGAACTGCGTGGCGCCGGCCTGCTTGAAGGCATCCTTGAAGGCATCGAGGCCGCCGAGGTCGCTGTCGATCTTGGCTTGGCCAGCGCCGCGGGAAGGCTGCTGCCGTGGCTGCCGCCGGGCGCCATCACCTGCCAGAACAGGCAGTGATTGTAGTGCTGGCCGGCCTGGTTGAGCACCGGCAGGCCATCGGCGCCCTGCTTGCCGACATCGGCGCAGATGGCCTCGAGCGACTTGCCGCCGAGGCCCTTGCTCTCGACCAGGCCGTTCAGCGCGGTGACATAGGCGTTGTGGTGCTTGCCGTGATGGAGCTCGAGCGTCTCCTGGCACATGCCGTTGGCGGCGAGGTCGCCGGTCGCATAGGGCAGCGGGGGCAGGCTGAAGGCCATGGGGGTCTCTCCCGTTCGTGATCAGGAAGCGCGGGCCGCGCCACGCCGTCGAGGTAAGGGGGGGGCGCAGGGGCGTCAACCGCGGGCGCGGGGCTTGTCGTTCCGCAACAGGGGCGGCAGGACGATCGGAGGCAACGAAATGCGAACCGCCACCATGACCCCGGACGCTGAAGGACCCCCCGGACTGACGGATCTGCTCGAGCCTGGGGAACGCGTGCTCTGGCACGGTCGCCCGGAGCTCACCGGCCTGGTCCCGCCGCTCACCCTGCTGGGCCTGGTGGCGCTGGAGGCCGCCGTCCTTGGGCTTGCCGTCTGGGCCATCATCGAAGGCGAGTGGCTTCGGGCGGCCCTCGCGCTGGTCGTCAGCCAGATATCCACGGCCTACGTGCTGTGGCAGGCGCGCGTGGCGTCCCGCCGGCACCATGTGCTGACGGACCGCCGCGTCCTCACGCTCGATGCCGGGCGGCTGGTCGCGCAGGATACGCCGGTCACCATGCCGGTCCTGGAACTCCGCCCGCGCGGGCCGCGGCATGGCGACATCGTGTTCCGCTGGAAGGTCGAGCGCCGGGAGAAGGGCGGCACGACCCGCACGCCCGAGGGCCTGTTCGGGCTCCCCGACGCGGCAGCGGTCGCCGAGCGCCTGCGCGCCTGGCGCGTCTCACGCATGGCCGAGGCGGTGGAGACCGTCCGCGGCTTCCTCGCCGCCGCGCGCGAAGGCGGCGCGCCGGCGATCGAGGCCTCGGGCCATGGTCGCGCCTTCGTGGCCGGGCACCTCGGCCTTGCCGTGACCGTGCCGGCCGACTGGCGGGTGGAGGTGGCGCGGGTTGCCGGCAGCGGCGTGATCCGCGCCGCGCCCGATTGGCAGGCACCCGCCCAGGCCGCGCCCGGATGGAACGCCATCGCCATCCGCGCCAGCGCCGCCGCCGCCGCGATCGAGATCACGGTCGGGGAGGGACCGCCGGACAAGACCTTCGAGGAGGTGCGCGACGATCCTTGGGCGCGCCGCCTGGGCCTCGTGACCCTGGCAGCCGAGCCCGAGATGCGGGTCGGGCCATGGCGCGGCTTCTCGGTCGCGCATGCGCTGAATGGGATGCAGCTGTTCGGCATCGCGCTGCCGGAACTCCCGGTGCAGCAGCGCCAGGTCTGGCTCGACGCGCCGCCGCGTCACATCCACGTGCTGATGGTGGCGCAGGAGGCGGAGGTCGACCTGCACCATGTGCTCGATGCCATGCTCGCCTCGCTGCGCCCGGCCTGACCCTTTCGCGCGGCGCCCGGCGCGCGCATATCGGGCCGGTGAGCCTTTCCCCCCTCGGCGCCTTCGCGCGCGCCCACGACCCCGACCGTTTCCTCTGCGCGCTTTTTGCCCCGGCGGACCGGCGCGAGGCGATCTTCACGCTGATCGCCTTCAACCACGAGCTGGCCCGCGCCCGCGAAGCCACCACCAACCCGATCGCCGCGCTGATCCGCCTGCAGTGGTGGCGCGATGCCGTGACGGAAGCGCGCGCGGGCCGCCCGGCGCGACGCCACGAGGTGGCCGGGCCGCTGCACGCGGCGCTCACGGCCGGCGTGCTGGATGCCGATGCCCTGCTGGCCATGATCGACGCGCGGGAGATCGAGGCCGAGGAGGCCGGCATCGCGACCGAGCAGGAATTCGTGACCTGGCTGCGCGGCACGGCGGGCGGCTGGTCGGCAGCGGCTGGCCTCGCGCTCGGCGCGGGCGCGCAGGAGGCGGAGGTGCTGCGGGCGCTCGGCGCCGCCTACGGGCTGGCCGGCGTGTTGCGATCGGCCGCGGTGCATGCGGCGCAGGGCCGCTGCCTGCTGCCGCGCGATCGCCTGGATGCCGCGGGGCTGACGCCCGAGGCGGCGATCCGCGCGCCCGAGGACGCGCCCCTGCTTCGTCTGCGCCAGGAGATGGCGGCGGAGGGCCTGGCGGCGCTTTCGGACGCGCAGCGCGGTGTTCCGAGCGGTGCGATTGCCGCGGCATTGCCCGCCGTGCTCGCGCGCCGCGACCTGCTGCGGCTGGCGAGGGGACGCCCGGCAGCGACGCCGCGTGGTGCTGCCGACCGCCTCGCCGTCGCCTTCGCCGGATACCGCCGCCGCGTGTGACCCCGGGCCGTGCGGGCCCTGATCGGGGCTGCGCGCCCGCCTTCCCGTCAGGCGCGCTTGCGCCTGGCCGTGGGGCGCGCCGCCACGCGGTTGAGCAGCGGTGCCAGGAAGCGCCCGGTATGGCTCTCGGCCACCGCCGCGACATCCTCCGGCGTGCCTTCGGCGACCATCCGCCCGCCGCCCTCGCCGCCCTCGGGGCCGAGGTCGATCACCCAGTCGGCGGTCTTGATCACGTCCAGGTTGTGCTCGATCACCACGACCGTATTGCCGGTCTCGACCAGCGCGTGCAGCACTTCGAGCAGCTTGCGCACATCCTCGAAATGCAGGCCGGTGGTCGGCTCGTCCAGGATGTACAGCGTGCGCCCGGTGGCGCGGCGGGAGAGTTCCTTGGCCAGCTTGATGCGCTGCGCCTCGCCGCCCGAGAGCGTCGTCGCCTGCTGGCCGAGCTGGATGTAGCCGAGGCCGACCTCCTTGCAGCATCGCGCAGCTTGTCGCGGATGGCGGGCACGGCGGAGAAGAACTCCACGCCTTCCTCCACCGTCATGTCGAGCACGTCGGCGATCGACTTGCCGCTGAACTTCACCTCCAGCGTCTCGCGGTTGTAGCGCTTGCCCTTGCAGGTGTCGCAGGTGACATAGACGTCGGGCAGGAAGTGCATCTCGATCTTGATGAGGCCATCGCCCTGGCAGGCCTCGCAGCGCCCGCCCTTCACGTTGAAGGAGAAGCGGCCGGGCTTGTAGCCGCGCGCGCGGCTGTCGGGCAGGCTCGGCGAACCAGTCGCGGATCGGCGCGAACAGCGCCGGTATAGGTGGCGGGGTTGGAGCGCGGCGTGCGGCCGATCGGCGACTGGTCGATGTCGATGACCTTGTCGAGATGTTCCAGCCCCTCGATGCGGTCGTGCGGGGCGGGCACCTCGGCCGCGCCCATCAGCCGGCGCGAGGCCGCCTTGTACAGTGTCTCGACCACCAGCGTGGACTTGCCGCCGCCCGAGACGCCGGTGATGCAGGTGAAGGTGCCGAGCGGGATCGAGGCCGTGACGTCCTTCAGGTTGTTGCCGGGGGCGCCCACCACGCGCAGTTGCTTCTTGCGGTCGATCTTGCGGCGCGTGGCCGGCACCTCGATGCGCCGCATGCCCGATGAGGTACTGGCCGGTCAGGCTGGCCGGGTTGGCGCGCGACCTCGGCCGGCGTGCCCTGCGCGACGACCTGCCCGCCGCCCTTGCCGGCCGCCGGGGCCGATATCGACCAGGTGGTCGGCCTGGCGGATCGCGTCCTCGTCATGCTCGACCACCAGCACGGTGTTGCCGAGATCGCGCAGCCGCCGCAGCGTCTCGAGCAGGCGTTCATTGTCGCGCTGGTGCAGGCCGATCGAGGGTTCGTCGAGCACATAGAGCACGCCGGTCAGGCCGCTGCCGATCTGCGAGGCGAGGCGGATGCGCTGCGCTTCGCCGCCCGAGAGCGTGGCCGAGGCGCGGTCGAGCGTAGAGGTAGTCGAGCCCGACATCGTCGAGGAACTGCAGCCGTTCCTCGATCTCGTTCAGGATGCGCCGCGGCGATCTCCTGGCGCTGCGGCGTGAGGGTGGCGAGCACGGTGGCGAACCACGCGCGCGTGGCGGATCGACAATTCGCTCGCCTCGCCGATATGCCGCCCGCCGATCTTGCACCGAGAGCGCCTTCGGCTTCAGCCGCTTGCCGCTGCAGACCTGCGCAGGGCTTCTCGGCCTGGTAGCGCGACAGCTCCTCGCGCATCCAGGCGCTTGTCGGTCTCCTGCAGCGGCGTTGCAGGTTGGGGATGACGCCCTCGAAGGGCTTCTTCACCGTGTAGTCGCGCAGCCCGTCCTTGTAGGTCAGCGTGACCACCTCATCGCCGGTGCCGTGCAGGATGGCGCTGGCGGATCTGGGCGGGAAGTCCTGCCACGGCGTGGACATCGGCAGCTTGAAGTGCCGTGCGAGGCTCTCCAGCGTCTGCGTGTAATAGGGCGATTGCGCTGCCGGTCCAGGGCGCGACGGCGCCATCGCGCAGCGCCACGTCGTCCTGCGGCACCACCAGCTGCGGGTCGAAGAAGGATCTTCTCGCCGAGCCCGTCGCAGGACGGGCAGGCGCCATGCGGGCGAGTTGAAGGAGAACAGCCGCGGCTCGATCTCCTCGATGGTGAAGCCGGAGACCGGGCAGGCGAATTTCGCGCTGAACACGGTGCGTTCGGCGGTATCGGCGTTCTCGGCATAGGCGAGGCCGTCCGACAAGGCCGAGCGCCGTCTCGAAGCTGTCGGCCAGCCGCGCGGCGATGCCCTCGCGCACCACGATGCGGTCCACCACCACCTCGATGTCGTGCTTGAGCTTCTTGTCGAGCGTCGGGCGCCTCGTCGATGTCGTGCAGCGTGCCGTCGATCTTCACGCGCGTCGAAGCCGCGGCGCTGCAGTTCGGCGAGCTCCTTGCGGTACTCGCCCTTGCGTGCCGCGCACGACCGGGGCGAGCAGCAGCAGCCGCGTGCCTTCCTCCATCGCCATCACGCGGTCGACCATCTGGGAGACGGTCTGCGCCTCGATCGGCAGGCCGGTCGCCGGCGAATAGGGCGACGCCCACGCGCGCCCAGAGCAGGCGCATGTAGTCGTAGATCTCGGTCACCGTGCCGACGGTCGAGCGCGGATTGCGGCTGGTGGTCTTCTGCTCGATGGAGATCGCCGGGCGACAGCCCCTCGATGTGTCGACATCGGGCTTCTGCATCAGTTCGCAGGAACTGCCGCGCATAGGCCGAGAGCGACTCGACATAGCGCCGCTGCCCCTCGGCGTAGATGGTGTCGAAGGCGAGCGATGGACTTGCCGCGAGCCCGACAGCCCGGTGACCACGGTCAGCGTGTCGCGCGGCAGATCGAGGTCGATGTCCTTGAGATTGTGCTGTCGCGCGCCGCGGATCGGATATGGCCGGTCATTCAGGGATGCTCCGCACGCGGCGCGGCGCAGTGCCGCGCCGGTGAGTGTTCTGGTGATGTTCTCGCCGTATATGCGGCCGGTCCCGCAAGCTGGAAAGGGCGCGGGGTGGCCGCGGCCTGCGCGCCGGGCTATCATCGACGGCTGGAACGACAGGGAATCTGCGGCATGGCGGGCATCAACAAGGTCATCATCCTCGGGCGCCTGGGCAAGGACCCGGAAGTGCGCAACTTCCAGAACGGCGGGAAGGTCGTGAACCTGCGCATCGCAACCTCCGAGCGATACAAGGACCGCGAGGGCAACCAGCAGGAACGGACGCGAGTGGCACGCCGTGGCCATCTTCAACGAGCGCCTGGGCGAAGTGGCCGAGAAGTACCTGCGCAAGGGCAGCGAGGTCTATATCGAGGGCCAGATCGAGACCCGCAAATGGGCCGACAAGGATGGCCAGGACCGCTACACCACCGAGATCGTGCTGCGCCAGTATCCGCGGTGAATTGCAGCTGATCGGCGGACGGCGGCTCGGGCGGTGCGTCGGATGAGGGCGGCTATGCCGAGCGCGCGCCGTCCGGCGGTGGCGGCGGTCCGGCGGTTCGAGGGCGGCGGCGCGCGCCCGGCCTGCCCCTCGCGCAGCGGCGGCTGGGATTCGAAGAAGACCGACCTCGACGACGAAATCCCGTTCTGAACGCCCCGCCGGGCCGCGGCGGTTGACGCAGGCCGCCGCGCGGGCCTATGACAGCCCTGAACGGCGCCCCGCCGGCGCCGGGCGCCCCCGACATCGACGGATCGAGCCTCCCGCGCGTGAGCGATACCAGCAGCCCCGGCGATCCCCCCTCGGACACGCACGCCTGTCGCGCTCGAGGAGGAGATGCGCCGCTCCTACCTCGACTACGCGATGAGCGTGATCGTCGCGCGCGCCCTGCCGGATGTGCGCGACGGCCTGAAGCCGGTGCACCGGCGCATCCTGTTCGCCATGCAGGAGGCCGGCTACACCGCCGACAAGCCGTACCGCAAATCGCGCCCGCGTCGTCGGCGACGTGATGGGCAAGTACCACCCGCACGGCGACGCCTCGATCTACGACGCCATGGTGCGCATGGCGCAGCCCTTCTCGATGCGCGTGCCGCTGATCGACGGGCAGGGCAATTTCGGCTCGGTGGACGGCGATCCGCCGGCGGCGATGCGCTACACCGAGGCGCGGCTCGCCCCCGCCGCCATGGCGCTGCTCGAGGACATCGACAAGGACACCGTCGATTTCCAGGCCGAACTACGACGAGAGCGCGCGACGAGCCGCGCGTGCTGCCGGCGCGCGTTTCCGAACCTGCTGGTCAATGGCGCCGGCGGCATCGCCGTCGGCATGGCGACCAACATCCCGCCGCACAACCCGACCGAGATCATCGACGCGACGCTGGCGCTCATCGACGACCCGGCGCTCACGCTCGACGACCTGATGGAGATCGTCCCCGGCCCGGACTTCCCGACCGGCGGCCTGATCCTCGGCCGCGCCGGCATCCGCTCGGCCTTCGAGACCGGGCCGCGGCTCGATCCCGCTGCGCGCGCGCGCCGAGATCGAGGAGATGCGCAGGCAACCGCGCAGGCCATCGTCGTCACCGAGATCCCCTACCAGGTCAACAAGTCGACGCTGCTGGAGAAGATCGCCGAGCTGGTCCGCGACAAGGCGATCGAGGGCATCTCCGACCTGCGCGACGAATCCGACCGCGAGGGCATGCGCATCGTCATCGAGCTGAAGCGCGACGCCACCGCCGAGGTGGTGCTGAACCAGCTCTACCGCATGACATCGCTGCAGACCTCCTTCGCGGTCAACATGCTCGCGCTGAACGGCGGCCGGCCGCAGCAGATGGGCCTGCGCGACGCGCTGATGGCCTTCATCGCCTTCCGCGAGGAGGTGATCCTGCGCCGCTCGCGCCACCGCCTGTCCAAGGCGCGCGAGCGCGGGCACCTGCTGATCGGCCTGGCCATCGCGGTGGCCAATATCGACGAGGTGATCCGCGTGATCCGCGCCAGCGCCGATGCCGGCGCGGCGCGCGCGGCGCTGATGGAGCGCGCCTGGCCGGCCGGCGATATCGGCGCGCTGCTCGCGCTGGTCGACGACTACCGCAACGTCGTCACGCCCGAAGGCACCGTGCGGCTGACCGAGGAGCAGGCGCGCGGCATCCTCGACCTGCGCCTGCAACGCCTGACCGGCCTCGAACGCGACAAGATCACCGCCGAGCTGGGCGAGGTCGGCGAGCGCATCCGCGACCTGCTCGACATCCTGGGCAGCCGCATCCGCCGCATGGAGGTGATGACCGAGGAACTGCACGCGGTGCGCGGCAAGATCGCCTCCCCGCGCATGACGCAGATCGTCGATCACGTCGCGGATGTCGATGACGAGAGCCTGATCGAGCCCGGCACCATGGTGGTGACGCTGACGCGCGATGGCTACGTGAAGCGCACGCGCGCTCGACATCTTCCGCGCGCAGGGCCGGGGCGGCAAGGGCCGCACCGGTGCCGGCACGCGCGAGGATGACGTCATCATCCGCTCCTTCGTCGCGCACACGCATCAGTTCGTGCTGTTCTTCACCAGCCGCGGCATCGCCTTCCGCGAGAAGGTCTGGCAATTGCCCGAGGCGAGCCCCACCGCGCCGCGGCCGCTCGCTGCGCCAGGTGCTGCAATTGCAGGAAGGCGAGAGTGTCACGGCGGTGCTGCCGCTGCCGCTCGATGAGACGCTGTGGGAGGGCCTGCACCTCATCTTCGCCACGCGCATGGGCAATGTGCGGCGCAATCGCCTGTCGGATTTCCGCAACGTGCGCTCCAGCGGCCTGATCGCCATGAAGCTGGACGAACGCGACAGCCTGATCGGTGTCGCGACCTGCCGCGAGGGCGATGACGTGCTGCTCGCCACGCGGCTGGGCAAGTGCATCCGCTTCCAGGCGGAACCGGACACGCTGCGCCTGTTCGCCGGGCGCAATTCGGATGGCGTGCGCGGCATCCGCCTCGCCGATGGGGACAGCGTCATCGCGCTGTCCGTGCTGCGGCACATCAAGGCGACGGCGGATGAACGCGTCGCCTACCTCAAGGCCGCCTCGGCACGCCGCCGCGCCGCGGGCGAGGAGCCGGATGCCAATGGTGCGCCCGCACCGGCCGAGGAGATCGAGGAAGCGGTGGCCGAGATCGCCCTCTCGCCCGAGCGCTTCGATGAATTCGCGGGTGCGGAGGAAATCCTCCTCGCCGTCACCGATGGCGGCTTCGGCAAGCGCACCTCCGCCTATGAATACCGCGTCACCGGCCGCGGCGGGCAGGGGATCAACGGCATCACGCTGACGCCACGCACCGGGCGGCAGGTGGTCGGCACCTTCCCGGTGCGCGCGGGAGACCACGTCATGCTGGTCACCGATGGCGGCCAGCTGATCCGCCTGCAGGCCGATGCCGTGCGCATCACCGGACGGCAGGGCATGGGTGTCACGCTGATGCGCCTCTCGGCCGGGGAGCGCGTGATCTCCTGCTTCCCCGTCGCCGATGAAGGCGACGACGAGGATGTCGCGGAGGCCACGCCGTGATCGAACGCGTCGCCCTTTATCCCGGCACCTTCGACCCGGTGACCAACGGGCATCTCGACATCATCGGCCGCGCCGCCCGGCTGGTGGATCGGCTGGTGATCGGTGTGGCCATCAATATCGGCAAGGGTCCGCTGTTCGACCTCGATGAGCGCGTGGCGCTCCTGCAGGCCGAGACCAGCGCCATCGCCGAGCGCAACGGCACCATCATCGAGGTCCGCCCCTTCGAAGGGCTGCTGGTGCATTACGCGCGCGAGATCGGCGCGCGCATGATCATCCGCGGCCTGCGCGCCGTCACCGATTTCGACTACGAATTCCAGATGGCCGGCATGAACCACCGGCTGGATCATGAGGTCGAGACCGTGTTCCTCATGGCCTCCGAGACCAACCAGTTCATCGCCTCCCGCCTCGTGAAGGAAATCGCGCGGCTGGGGGGTGACATCTCCGGCTTCGTGCCGAAAACCACGCTCACGCGCACGCTGGAAAAGCTGCGCCCGAACCAAGCCTGAAGGGAAACCCAGACATGGACCGCAGGACGCTCATCGCAGGCGGCATGGCCGTACTCGGCATCGCTGCCTGCGCGCCGGACGCGCCGGCCCAGACCGCCGCCCCCGCCGCCGCACCCGATCCGGAGAACACGCTGATCCTGGAACTGCCCGCCGGGCCGCGTGACCATCCAGATGCTGCCCGATCTCGCGCCCAACCATGTCGAGCGCATCAAGGTGCTCACGCGCCACGGCTTCTACGACAACACGCCCTTCCACCGCGTGATCGAGGGCTTCATGGCCCAGGGCGGCGACCCCACCGGCACCGGCACCGGCGGGTCCAACCTGCCCAACCTCGCGGCGGAATTCACCCCGGCCTCGCGCGCGCGCTTCATCCGCGGCACGGTCGGCATGGCGCGTGCGGCCAGCCCGAACAGCGCGAACAGCCAGTTCTTCATCATGTTCGCGCCGGCGCAGAGCCTCGATGGCCAGTACACCATCTGGGGCCGCGTGATCTCCGGCATGGACGCGGTGGACCGCATCAAGCGCGGCGCGCCGCCCAACGGCATCGTGCAGGGCCCCGACCGCATCCGCTCGGCGCGCATCGCCGCCGACGCCCGCTGACATCCTTCGCGACAGGCAGAACCACATGACCGAGACACCGGCCACCGACCCCGAGAACACGCTGATCCTCGAGGTCGAGCACGGCACCATCACCATCGCGCTGCGCCCCGACCTGGCACCCAAGCATGTCGAGCAGATCAAGACGCTGGTGCGCCGCGGCTTCTACACCGACGTGCCCTTCCACCGCGTGATCGAGGGCTTCATGGCCCAGGGCGGCGACCCGACCGGCACCGGTTCGGGCGGCTCCGACCTGCCCGACATCGAGGCCGAGTTCTCGCCAGCCCTCCGTCGCGCGCTTCCAGCGCGGCACCTGCGGCATGGCGCGCACGCAGAACCCCAACAGCGCGAACAGCCAGTTCTTCATCATGTTCGCGCCGGCAACCAGCCTCGATGGCCAGTACACGATCTGGGGCCAGGTGACGTCCGGCATGGATGCGGTGGACAAGATCAAGCGCGGCTCTGGCATGTCCGGCGTGGTGCAGGGCCCCGACAAGATTCGCAGCATGAGGGTGGCGGCCGACGCGGCCTGAGGCTATGAGGCGGCTCCGAGCCGGGCCGCCTCGTATCCCGGATGCGCCGTGTCAGTTTCGGGCGTGCTCGTCGGAGCAGGCGACAATGGATGGCCCGCGGTTCGCATGAGCCGCATCATCCCTGACCGGCCCCTGCCATGCGGACCGGCGGTAGAAAGTGGCGTGATCTCCTCGTGAGCCGGTAGCTCAGCCGGTAGAGCAACGGACTTTTAATCTGTAGGTCGAGGGTTCGAATCCCTCCCGGCTCACCACCACGCCCGAGCGAATACGGAAGTCCCCTTCACCGGAGGCGCCTTCTCATCGGCAGCGACCCTTCGGCTGCCCACGGGCAGGCCGCTGGACAAGCGCCGCCGCACGCCGGACCATGGCGAGCGGGACGGGAACGTGGCGATGGCACGACGCAGCAAGGTGATGGACGGTTTCGCTGCCGCGGTGGCGGACATCCCCGATGGCGCGACCATCGCCTTCGGCGGCTTTGCCCAGCCCGGCGTGCCCTTCAACCTGATCGCCGCACTGCTCCGCCAGGGTGCCAGGCGACTCACCTGCGTGGCCAATACCACCGGTGGCGCCCACAAGCCGCGGATGCCGGATATCGGCATGCTGGTTGAGAACGGGCAGGTGGCGAAGGTCGTATGCTCCTTCACCGCCGCCACCCGGGCCACGGAAGCGCTGCCCTTCACGCCCTACTACGAGCGCGGCGAGGTCGAGGCCGAGATCGTCCCGCAAGGGACGCTCGCCGAACGCCTGCGCGCCGCAGGCGCCGGCATTCCCGCCTTCTACACCCCGACGGCGGTGGGCACGGAACTCGCGCAGGGGCGCGAGACGCGCGTCATCGCCGGCCGCGAGGTCCTGCTGGAATACGCGCTGCCGGTCGATGTCGCGCTGCTGCGCGCGCACCAGGCCGATGCGGCGGGAAACCTCCGTTTCCGCCGCAGCCAGCGCAACTTCGCACCGCTGATGGCCATGGCCGCGGCACTCGTGATCGTGGAGGTCGAGGAACCCATCCTTCCCGCCGGCGCGCTCGACCCCGACGACGTGCATACCGCCGGCATCCTGGTGCATCGCCTGGTGGCGATCCCGCCGCCGCCCGAGGGTCTCTGGCCCGTGAAGCGGGAGGCACGCTGATGCCCTGGTCACGCCCCCAGATGGCCGAACGCCTGGCCCGTGAATTCAGGGACGGCTGGATCGTGAACCTGGGCGTTGGCATGCCGACGCTGATCGCCGACGTGCCGCTTGGCGAGCGCGAGGTGACCTTCCACTCCGAGAACGGCGTGATCGGCTACGGCCCCGTCGCCGCGCCCGGAGAGGAGGACCTGCACCTGGTCAATGCCGGTGGCCAGAACGTCACGCTGCTGCCCGGTGCGGCCATTGTTCACCACGCCGACAGTTTCGCGCTGATCCGCGGCGGTCGCATGGATGTGACCGTGATGGGCGCCTACGAGGCAGCCGCGAATGGTGATTTCGCCAACTGGAAGGTGAAGGGGGCGAAGGGTGGGGGCATCGGTGGCGCGATGGACCTCGCGGCGTCCGCCAAGCGCGTCTTCCTGATGCTCGAGCACCGCATGCGCGATGGCACGCCGCGCCTGCTGCCGCGCTGCACCCTTCCGATCACCGCGCGCGGCGTGGTGACCCTGGTCTGCACCGACTTGGGATTGTTCGCACCGACCGGGGATGGCTTTGCACTGCGCGACCTTGCCCCCGGCATCTCGCTCGCGGATGTCCGCGCCGCCACCGCCTGCCCTATCCAGGAATGAACGCCATGCACATCGACTACTACGCCTCCCTGAACTCCCCCTGGACGCATTTCGGCGCGGCGCGGATCGAGGCACTGGCCGCGCAGCATGGCGCGTCGCTGCGGATCATCCCGTGCGACTTCGGCACCATCTTCGCCGGCTCCGGCGGGCTTCCGCTGCCCAAGCGATCGCCCCAGCGCCAGGCCTACCGCCTGCAGGAACTGGCGCGCTGGCGCGATGCGCTCGGCATCCCCATCACCATCACCCCGAAGCACTTCCCGCATGACGAATTGCCCAGCGCCGCCGCGGTGATCGCCGTGCGCGAGACCATCGGCGACGCGCCCGCCATCCGGCTCGCCCACCGCATCCTGAAGGCGCTGTGGGAGGAGGACGCGAACCCCGCCGACCCCGCGACCCGGGCCGCGCTGATCGCCGAATGCGGCCTCGACCCGCAGCAGGTGATGGCGCTGGCGCAGGACCCGCGCTGGCTCGAACGCCGCACCGCCGACACCGAGGCCGCGCTTGCCCGCGGCGTGTTCGGCGCTCCCTCCTATGTGATCGGCGAGGATATCTTCTGGGGCCAGGACCGGCTCGACTTCGTGGCGCGGCGTCTGGCGCGGGGCTGACGCTCGTCGCATCATCCCCCGGTTCGACCCGGGGGATGAGCATGACCGACCTCGCCACGCTGCGCCGTTCCGCACTCGACTGGATCGCCGCCAATGAAGGCCGGATGTCGGCCTTCAACGAACGCATCTGGCATTTTGCCGAGCCGGCCTGGCGCGAATACCGCTCCGCCGCCGCGTATGTGGAGTTCCTGCGCGCCGAGGGCTTCGATGTCGAGGAAGGCTCGGGCGGCATGCCGACCGCCTTCGTCGCGCGCTGGGGCGCATCGGGCCCGTTGCTCGCCTCCTTCGCGGAATACGACGCGGTGCCGGGCAACTGCCAGGCGGTGGTGCCGCGGCGCGAACCGCGTGCGGGCATGCACCCCTACGCGGCCGGCCATACCGACCCGCATTCCTCGCTCGGGCACCGCCGCGCTGACAGCCGTGCTCGGCGCCAAGGCGGCGCTGGAGGCAGCGGCACGCCCGGCCGCCTGCGTGCTGTTCGGCGAACCGGCCGAGAAGGTCTGCGGATCGAAGCCCGTCCATGCCGCGAAGGGCTACTACGACGGCATCGATGCGGCCGTGGTCTATCACCCGCACATGCAGAACACGGTGACCGGCGAGACGCAGTTCGGCGCCTATTGGTCGGCGGTGATCACCTTCACCTGCGACAGCCCGGAGACCTGGATCGACAAGTCGCTGCTGCCGATCCGCGATGTCGGCCACGCCGCCGCCCGCGCCCCGGGCGCCACCGACGCGCTGTGCCTGATGTACACGACGACGAAGTACACCAAGGAGGCGATGTTCCCCCACGCCGGCGCCTGGACGCTGAACGAGTGCATCCTGCATGGCGGCGATGCGACGTCGGACAACCTCGCGCCGCGCTTCACGCAGATCCAGTATTCCTGGCGCACGCCCTCGCTGGCGATGGCGCAGCAGATCGCCAATGTGCTGATGACCAATGCGCGCAGCGCGGCGGCGGCCACCGCCTGCACCGCGCATCTGCGCTGGGTCACGAAAACCCGCGTGGGCCTGCCCAACACCGTCGCTGACCGACGCGACCTGGGCGAACCTCCAGGAAGTCGGCCCGCCCGAATATGGCGAAGCGGCGCGCGACTTCGCGCGCGAGATCCAGTCGGGCCTGGGCATCGCGCCGATGGCCGATCCCTTCGCGCCCGCCAACACCAAACTCACCCCGCCTGCGGAGTTCGAGGCCGGCCTGCGCCACTTCCTGCCGCCCTGGCAGTGGCACCTCAGCGCCGACGACTATGTCGAGTTCTGCTGGCACGCGCCGACCGTCCGCCTGCTGACCGCGCGCCCGCGCCTGCGCGCGCCGGATGCCGCCACCGAATACCCGATGTGGTCCTACAACGCGCTCGGCGGCCTGCCGGCGGCGATCGACCCGGGCATGTTCGTCGCCGCACAGACCATGGCGCTGACGCTGGTCGACCTGGCCGCCAAGCCCGGCCTGCTCGATGCCGCCCAGGCCGAATGGCGTGAGCGCACCGGCGGCGGCATCGGCGGCAGCGCGTGGGTGCGCGCCGCTGCTTCCCAAGGACTTCGCCGCGCCGGTCGACCTGCGCTGGCCGGAATACGTCACCACCGCGCGCGGCGAGGAGTGGTGCGTGCCGACGCCGCAGCAGGGCCTGGGCGTCGGAGAACCGCTGTGACCTACAGCGGCCGCTCGCTGCGCCGCTTCGAGGATGCGCGCTTCCTCACCGGGCACGGGCGCTACACCGATGACATCGGCGCCCCCGGGGCGCTGCACGGCATCGTGCTGCGCTCCCCGCACGCGCATGCCGAGATCCGCGCCATCGACACCGGCGCCGCGCGCGCCGCGCCCGGCGTGGCGCTGGTGCTGACCGGCGCGGAGCTCGATGCCGCCGGCATCGGGCCACTGCCCTGCACGGCGGCGGTCGCCTCCGTGGAGCCGATGGTCACGCCGCCGCGCCCGGTGCTGGCGCGCGAGCGGGTCCGCCATGTCGGTCAGCCGGTCGCCTTCGTGGTGGCGGACAGCGAAGCGGCCGCGCGCGATGCGGCCGAGATGATCGAGGTGGAGTACGAGCCGTTGCCCGCCGTGGTGGATGCCGCCACCGCGCTCTCCCCCGGCGCCCCACAGATCTGGCCCGAGGCCCCCGGCAACGAGGTGTTCCGCTTCGAGAAGGGCGACCGCGCGGCGACCGATGCCGGCTTCGCCCAGGCGACGCGCGTGGTCGAACTCGATCTCTACAACAACCGCGTCCATGCCCTGCCGCTCGAACCGCGCGCGGCGCTGGCGCGCTTCGCCGATGGGCGCTTCGACCTCATCTACAGCGGCATGGGCGTGCACGGGATGCGGCGGCAACTCGCGACGGTCTTCGCGCTGCCGGAGGAGGCCTTCCACCTGTCCTGCCCCGATGTCGGCGGCGGTTTCGGCGCGAAGAACGTGCTGTTCCCCGACTATGTGCTGGCGCTGTTCGCGGCGCGCGAACTGGGCCGCCCGGTGCGCTGGGTGGCCGGCGCCAGCGAGGAATTCTCGGCCTCGGTGCATGGCCGCGACCTGCGCGCCACGGCGCGGCTCGCGCTCGATGCGGAAGGCCGGTTCCTGGCGCTGGATGTCGAGACCATCGCCGACCTTGGCGCCTATCTCTCCGCGGTCGGCGCGCATTGCCCGACCAACGCCTTCAGCACCGCCATGGGTGGCGTCTATGCCATCCCGGCCATGCACCTGACGGTGCGCGCCGCCTTCACCAATACCGTGCCCATCGATGCCTATCGCGGTGCGGGCAAGCCCGAGGCCAACTACATCATCGAGCGCCTGGTCGATGCCGCCGCGCGCGAGACCGGCACCGACCCCGCCGCGTTGCGCGCGCTGAACATGATGCCCGATGCGCCGCGCGTGACGGCGATGGGCATGAAGGTCGATGGCGGGCGTTTCGCCGCCAACCTCGACGTGCTGGCGCGCGCCTCCGATGCGGCCGGCTTCGCGGCGCGCCGCGCGCAGGCCGCCGCGCGTGGCGCGCTGCTCGGCCGCGGCATCGGCTGCTTCCTGGAGACCGCGCGCGGCGCGCCGGGCGAATGGGCCAGCGCGTCGGTCGCCGCCGATGGCTCCGCCACCATCGCGCTCGGCACCCATTCGAATGGGCAGGGGCACGAGACCTCCTTCCCGCAGGTCGCCGCCGACCGGCTCGGCCTGCCGGTCGAGGCCATCCGCTACCTCCAGGCGGATACCGACCTGCTGCCGAACGGCAACGGGCATGGCGGCGCACGTTCCCTGCACATGGGCGGCCAGGCGCTGGTGCTTGCCATCGATGCGCTGCTCGACAAGGCGCGGGCCATCGCCGCACACCTGCTCCAGGCGGAACCCGATGCGCTCGACTTCGCCGAGGGCCGCTTCACCGTGCGCGGCACCGAGCGCTTCGTGGACCTGCCCGACATCGCCCGCGCGGCCGAGGACGCCGCCAGCCTGCCCGAGGGCATGCCCACGGGCCTCGCCGCCGGCGCGCACAATGCCTCGGACCTCGTGACCTTCCCCAATGGCTGCCACGCCGCGGAGGTCGAGATCGACCGGGAGACCGGCGGCGCGACACTGCGCCGTTATGTCGCGATCGATGACTACGGCCGCCTCGTGAACCCCATGCTCACCATCGGCCAGGTGCAGGGCGGCCTGGCGCAGGGCATCGGCCAGGCGCTGCTGGAGCATGTGGTGTTCGAGGAAAGCTCGGGCCAGGTGCTGAGCGGTTCGCTGATGGACTACGCCCTGCCGCGTGCCGACGACCTGCCGGATCTCGACGTGCTGCTGGAGGGCACGCCCACCGCCTCCAACGCGCTTGGCGTGAAGGGTGTGGGTCAGGCGGGCTGCATCGCGGCGCCGCAGGTGGTGATGAACGCCATCGCCGATGCGCTGGCCGCCATCGGCGCGCGCGTGCCGGACATGCCGGCCACGCCCGAGCGGCTGTGGCGCGCGATGTCGGCGGCGCGATAGACGGTCAGCGCAGCGCGAAACCCGCCGCTGCCTGCCCCGCCGCCCGGCCCGTCGCGAAGCACGCCTGCAACAGATACCCGCCGGTCGGTGCTTCCCAGTCCAGCATTTCGCCGCACGCGAAGACGCCACGGTGGCGGGTCAGCATGAGGCCGTCGTCGACCTCGCTCCAGGCCAGCCCACCGGCGGACGAGATCGCCCGGGCCATCGGGAAGGGCGCCGTCAGGCGCAGCGGCATGGCCTTCACCAGCCGCGGCGAGGTCGTCACGCGACGCACCGGCATGCAGGGCTTCCTGCACCAGGGCGATGGCGACAGGCGGCAGACCGGCGGCACGGCGCAGATGATTCGACACCGATACCGCGCCCGAAGGCCCGCCCAGCCTGCGCCGCCAACTCCGCGCGCGTGACATCCGGCCGGAGGTCGACCAGGAGCGTCGCCTATCCTTCGGCGGCGATGGCGTCGCGCAAGTCGGCGGACAGCGCATAGACGGCGCCGCCTTCGATGCCGCGATCGGTCAGCACCGCTTCGCCTCTCACGCTGACCGGCCCGAAAGTCAGCGCGATGCGCTTCAGCGGCGCCCCGGCATGACGCGCCCGCAGATGATCCGACCACGCCACGGCAAAGCCCATGTTGGACGGACGCAGCGGCGCGATGGCGCAATCCTTCAGCAGCGATGCCCAGGCGCCATCGGATCCGAGCCTCGGCCAGGATGCGCCACCCAGCGCCAGCACCGTCGCATCCGGCCGTTCCAGATGCTCGCCTTCCGGCGCAGCGAAGCGCAGCGCGCCGTCGGCGGCGAAGCCGGCCCAGCGATGGCGCGTTCGCAGCGTAACGCCGGCGGCCGCCAGCCGCGCCAGCCAGGCGCGCAGCAGCGGTGACGCCTTCATCGCCGTGGGAAACACCCGCCCTGAACTGCCCGTGAAACTCGCCTGCCCGAGCCCCTCGCACCAGGCGATCAGCGCCGCCGGCGGGAAGGCGCGGATGAAGGGTTCAAGCCGCGGGCGTGCCATGCCGTAGCGGTCCAGGAAGCGTTCCAGTGGCTCCGCATGGGTCAGGTTCAGCCCGCCCCGCCCGGCGATCAGCAACTTGCGCGCGGGCGATGGCATGTGGTCCAGCACGGTGACGCGGGCGCCGGTTTCGGCCGCCGCCTCGGCCGCCATCAGCCCGGCGGGGCCGGCGCCGATGACGGCGAGCGTCGGCGCGGTCAGGCGGCGCTCCGTTCCAGCAATTCGATCGACACATCCTCCGGCCCGCGCAGAAAAGCGATGCGCACGCCGGGGCGGATCGTGTTCGGTTCCATGGTGAACGTCACGCCCTTCGCCTTCAGCTCGGCCACCACGTCATCGATGCCGGTCACCGCCAGGCCGATGTGTTCGAGCCCGCGATACGGTGCCGCCGGTGCCGCGCCGGTGGCCGGCTCGGTGATCGGCGAGACGAAGATCGGCTGCCCGCCGAGGTCGAAGTCGATGCGCTGCGGGCCGCGCTTCAGCGTGACGCCGAACACGCGTTCGTAGAAGGCGGCCGTCGCCTCCGGGTCCGGGCTGCGCAGGTGGATGTGGTCGAAGGTGAATTTCGCCATGGTGCGTGTCCTGTGCTGGTCAGGTGGCGCGGGCGGCGCGCAACGCATCGCGCGCCGCGGCGTCGTAGCCAAGTTCGGTCAGGATGGCATCGGTGTCCGCGCCGAGGGCGCGCGGCGGCGCATCGACGCGCGGCCCGCCATGGGCGAAGCCGAAGGCGCGCGACCGGCACGGCGAAGGGACCGGCGACACCGACGGCATCCTCGAAGCGATGCGTCAGCCCACGAGCGGCGAGGTGCGGGTCGGCCAGTGCCTCGTCCATGCGCCGCACGCGCCCGGCGGGGACGTGGCGCGATTGCAGGAAGTCCTCCCATTCCTCGCGCGGTCCGGGTCACCATGATCGCGCGCCAGCGCGGCGCGCTTCCTCCGCGCGTCTGCGTGACGCGGTCCTCGTTCGTGCGCCTTGTCATCTCCGGCCGCCCGAGTGCCGCCCACAGCCGCTTCTGCTGGCGCAGGTTGGAGGCGCCGAGCATCACCAGTCCCGTCCTTCGTCGCGTAGGCAGGAATTGGTCGCGAACTCGTGGTCGTTGCCGCGCGGCTTCGCGGCTCGGCCGGTGCGCGAATGCGCCGTCATGTGCGTCGCCATCATCACCAGCGCCACATCCAGCATGGCGAGGTCGATGCGTTGCCCGCGCCCCGTCCTTTCCCGCTGGAACAGCGCGGCCGAGAGCGCGAAGGCGCCCATCGTCCCCGTCGCGTAGTCGATCGCCGGCGCGCCGAGCTTGATCGGGTTGGCCTGCTGCGTGCCGGTGCAGGCCATCATGCCGGAGGTCGCCTGGATCACGTGGTCATAGGCGGTCTGCTGCCCGCGCGGCCCCTGCTGCCCGAAGGCCGAGATCGAGCAATAGACCAGCCGCGGGTTGAGCGCCGAGAGCGCCTCGTAGCCCAGGCCGAGCGCGTCGAAGGCGCCGGGGCGGAAGTTCTCCACCAGCACGTCGGCCTGCGCGACCAGGCGCCGGAACACCTCGCGCGCCGCCTCCTGCTTCAGGTCCAGCGTGATGCAGCGCTTGTTCGCGTTCTGCGTCAGGTACTGCGTGCCCATCCCCGCGCGGTTGAGGTCCCAGTCCGGCCCGTTGCCGCGGCTCTGGTCGGGGTCGCCGGGGTGCTCGACCTTGATGACGTCGGCGCCGAGCAGCCCGAGCTGGTAGGCGGCGAAGGGCCCCGCCAGCACATGCGTCGCGTCGATGATGCGGATGCCCTCGAAGGGTCGTGTCATGGCTTTGCCTCGATCAGCACGCCCGCGGCGCGCAAGGTCTCGATCTCTTCGGGTGTCAGGCCGGCCTCGGCCAGCACCGCCGCGCCGTCGGCGCCAAGCCGGGGCGCCGGCTCGCGCGGCGGCGCCTGCCCGCCGGAGAACCGGTTCGGCGCGCCGATCGCCCAGGTCGCGCCCTCGGTCGGGTGTTCCTCCTCCCGCACCATGCCGGTCGCGCGCAGATGCGGGTCGTCCACCAGGGAGGCGATGGTGTTGTAGGGCGAGGCCGGCACGTCGAGACGGTCGAATATCGCAAGCCATTCCGCCGTGGTGCGCCCGCCCAGCGAGGTCGCGCGGATCTGGAAATATTCCTTCGTGTGCTGCACGCGCTGCGCGATGGTCGCGAAGCGCGGATCGGCCTTGAGCTCGGGCCGGCCGATCGCCTCGAAGAAGCCATGCGCCTGCGCATCGGTATTCGCCGAGACGCAGATGTAGCCGTCCTGCGTGGGCAGCGGCTTGCCCTCGGGGCTGAGCACGCGATGGTCGCCCGGCGGGCCCAGCGGCGGGCGGAAGGAATGTGCGCCGAGATGTTCCTGCATGATGTAGGCAGCCATGTTCTCGAACATCGGCACCTCGATCGCCTCGCCCACGCCGGTGCGCTCGCGCCGGTACAGCGCGAAGCCGATCATCTGCGCGGCGATCAGCCCCACCGTGTGGTCGGCCACCAGGAAGGGCACGTAGCGCGGCTCCCCGGTCGAGGCCGCGAAGCAGCCCGCCACGCCCGATGCGCCCTGGATCACCGTGTCGTAGGCCGGGCGCCCGGCATAGGGCCCGCCGCTGCCGAAGCCGGTGATGGAGCAATGGATCAGCCGCGGCACCGCTTCGCGCAGCGTCGCGGCATCCACACCCAGCCGCGCCTGCGCATCGGGGCGGATATTGGTGACGAACACATCCACCGTGGCCGCCACGCGCCGCAGCGCGGCCATGCCGGCCTCGCGCTTCAGGTCGATGGCGATGGAGCGCTTGCCGCGATTGAAGTTCAGGAACTTGCCGTTCATCCCGGCATGGCGCCCCTTGCCGGCCAGGTGGCGCAGCAGGTCGCCGGACGGGCTCTCGACCTTGATCACCTCCGCGCCGTGCTCGCACAGCACATGCGTGCAGATCGGCCCGACCACGACGGCCGAAAGGTCCAGCACCCGCACGCCATCGAGCGGCCCGGCCATCAGGCGATCCTCGCCGTGATGCGCAGCGCCATCGCGCCCGCCTCGTCCTCAGCCCAGAGCGTGACGCGGCCCTTGGCATCCGGCGCGCTGCCGCACAGGCTGGCGGCGCGGCCGCAGAACAGCGGGCGCATGGTGCGCGTCTCCATGCCATGCAGCGCGGCGCCGGGCTGGTGCGCCAGCGCCGCCTCCAGCAGGAACAGCGTGGTGACGCCGCCATTGACCACCAGCGCCGGGTATCCCTCGACATCGCGCGCGTAGTCCGCGTCGTAGTGGATGCGATGGCCGTTGAAGGCGAGCGCCGAATAGCGGAACAGCATCACCGGGTCCGGGGTGAAGCCCTCGCGCCAGGCGGGCACCGGCACCTCCACCAGGTCGGGCGCCGGCCGCGGCGCGCCGCGCTTGGCTTCGAGATAGGCGATGTCCTGCTCCTCCTGCGCCACCACCCCATCGGTGCCGGACACCACATGGCGCAGCGTGACGAAAATCAGTGCGCCGCTGCGCCCGACCTTGGGCGTGATGGCGGCGATCTCGGTCTCGCGCACCAGCACCTCGCCAACGCGCGGCGCGGCGTGGAAGGTGATGCGCCGCCCGCCCAGCATGCGTCGCGGCAGCGGCACCGGCGGCAGGAACTCCCCCTTCGCCGGATGCCCGTCCGGGCCGAGGGCGGATTGCGGCGCGGCATCGTCGAACAGCATCGCCAGCCAGTGGTGCGGCACCGGCGCGCCGGGCTCCAGCGACACATCCGCCCGGCCGGTCAGCGCCGCCATCCGGCGCACCAGCGGCGCGGCCATCTCGTCCGCCACGCGGCGCTTGCGCCCGACCCAGGCATGCAGGTCGCCGGTCATCGGGAAGCCGTAGAGCCTGCGCGGGATTGTCCACCAGCACGCGCTGCAGCGCCGCCGCATCGCCGAACTCCGGCAGCAGGTCCACCAGGTCCGCCTCGTCCGGTTCCCAGCGTACATTGGGGTGCGGCCAGTCGGTGCCCCACAGCGTGCGGTCCGGCGCCGCCTCGATCAGCCGGCGCGCGAAGGGGATGGCGTCGCGGAAGGGCGGGCCTTCGGCGGAGATGCGCTCGCTGCCCGAGACCTTCACCCACCATTTCTCGTCCCTGAGCAGGTCGAGCAGGATGCGGAAGGCCGGGTGGTCGATCCCTTCGGGCACCGGCACGCGGCCCATATGGTCCACCACCACGGGCAGCTTCAGCGCGCGCAGCAGCGGCTCGAATTCCACGATGCTCGCGGCATCGAGGTGCAGCACGAGGTGCCAGCCCATCTCCTCGATGCGCAGCGCCGTGCGCTTCAGCAATGCGAGGTCCGGCACGCCACCCAGGTGCTTGAGGAAGCCAAAGCGCACGCCGCGGACGCCGCCTTCGTGCAGCGCGGCGTATTCGGCATCGCCGAAACTCTCGTCCACCAGCGCGATGCCACGATACGCACCACCGCTCGCCGCGATGGCATCCATCATCGCCCGGTTGTCGGATTTGTACACGGTGGTCTGCACGATCACCGCGCGCTCGACGCCCAGGCGCGCATGCAGCGCGCGCAGATCGTCCTTGTTGCGTTCGGGCGGCGCGTAGGGCGCGCCCTCGGCCACCGGGAAGCGGTCGAAGGGCCCCCAGACATGCACATGCGTGTCGCAGGTGCCAGGCGGCAGGGCGAAGTTCGGTCGGCGTTCGGAAGCCATGCTCACACCTCCGGGAAATCGTAGAGCCGTGCCGGCGTGTCGGTCAGGATGTTCCGCCGCAGCACGGGGTCGGTCGTCCAGTCGAGGAACACGCGCAGCAGCCGCGCCGCATCCGGCCGCCCGCCATCGGGGCGCGGATGCGGCCAGTCGGTGCCCCAGACCAGCGCGTCGGGGTTGGCGGCCACCAGCGCATCATGGAAGGGCTTCGCTTCCAGATAGTCGGGCTGCATCGCGCCCAGGCGATAGGTGCCCGACAGCTTCGCCATGTACCGCCCTTCGCCCACGCCGCGCAGCAGCGCCTGGAAGCCCGGGTCGCTGGTGCCGTGGCTGTGGTGCAGCCGGCCCATATGGTCCACCACCACCGGCACCGGCAGGCGCGCGAGGCGCGGTTCCAGCGCCGGCAGGTGCCGCGCATCGATCCACAATTGCAGGTGCCAGCCGAGTTCCGCCATGACCGGCATCAGCGGCTCGATCTCCGCCAGCCGCACGCCGCCATGATAGGCCGCCTGCCCATCGCGCCGGTATTCATTGGCGCGCAGGCCGCGGATGCCGTCGCGATGCATCGCGCGCAGCGTCTCCGGCGTGGCTTCCGCCCCCACCACGGCCACGCCGCGCAACCGCTCCGGCGCGCGCCGCAGCGCATCCAGCGTGCAGGCATTGTCGCGGTCATAGGCCGAGGGCTGCACGATCACGCCACGATCGAGGTGCAGCGCATCGAGCAGCGCCAGGTAGTCCTCGAGCGTCTCGTCCTGCGGCGTATAGGAGCGCGGCTCCGCATAGGGAAACCGCGCCGCCGGGCCGAAGATGTGACAGTGGCAGTCGGTCGCGCCCGGCGGCGTCTCGCGCTGCGTCACTGCGCGGTGATCCCGGCCGCGCGCACCACCTCGCGCGAACGGCGCAGATCCTCGGTGATGAAGGCGGCGAAGCCGGCCGGCGTGGCGAGCGCGCCGGAGGACGCCTCGCCGCCCATCGCCGCCATGCGGGCCTTGAAATCCGCCTCCGCCACGATGGCCGTCATCGCTTCGCCCAGCTTCGCCAGCGCCTCGGGCGGCGATCCGCCGGTGGCGACCAGCCCGACATAGGAGGCCGCGGTGAAGCCCGCGACGCCCTGCTCGATCATGGTGGGCACATCGGGCAGCGTGCCCAGCCGCGCCTGCGAGGCCACCGCCAGGATGCGCCCCTTGTCGTCGCGATGCAGCGGCAGCGCCGTCGAGAATTCGGTGAACAGCATCGGGATATTGCCGGCGATGAAATCCGGCAGCGCCGCGCCGCCACCGCGATAGGGGACGTGCAGGATGCGTGCCCCGCTCGCCAGGTTGAAGGCCTCCAGCGAGAGATGCGTCGCACTCGCCACCCCCGCCGTGCCGGCGCCCAGCGTATCCGGCCGCGCGCGCGTCGCCGCCACCACATCGGCCACGCTGCGGAACGGCGCGTTCGACTGCACCATCAGGCAATGCGCCACCTGCATCGCCATGGCGACGGGTGCGAAATCCTTCTCGGCATCATAGGGCAGGCGCGGCTGCACCGCCGGGTTCACGCTGAGCGGCCCGTTCGAGCCGATCAGCAGCGTGTAGCCATCGGGCCTGGCGCGCGCGACCTCGGTCGCGCCGATGGCGCCGCCCGCGCCGGGCCTGTTCTCCACCACCACCGGCTGGCCCAGCTTCTCCTGCAGGCGCGGCTGCAGGATGCGCGCGATGGTGTCGGCATTGCCGCCGGCGGCGAAGGGCACCACCACGCGCACCGGCCGGTCCGGCCAGGCGGCCAGGGCAGGAAGTGGCAGCGCGGCGAGGCCGGCGGCCCCGGCGAGCACCTGGCGGCGGGTGGTCATGTTCGTTTCCTCCGATCTTTTCGATCCCGTGAGCATGCCACGCTCGCCCGCGCCTTCAAAACAGCCGCATCGGCACTGCGACCGCGCCCTGCATGAGCCGCCGCGCGGTGCGGAACACCACGGCGCTGTCGGCGAACCAGGCGCCGTCGCGGAGCGATACCTCGGCGCCGACCGACAGCACGCCCGAGGGGTTCGCCACGCGCACCTCATCGCCCGCGATGGCACCCGCCATGCGCGCGGGCAGCGAGCCCGCGACGCGGCAGGCAACGCCGAGCGCCATGCCGCCGGTGAGCGGGACGGCGCGATGGGCGCGTTCCATCGAGATCATGCGCACCGCGATATCGTGCGTTCCGGCCGCGAGCGTGGCGCCGTCCAGGGCGCGATAGGCGGCCGGCGCGGCCACCACCGCGACCTTCGGGATGGCGAGAGGCGCGGCATCGGGCGTCGCCGCCAGCCCCATCCGCACCGCCGCCTGGCGCCGCAGCGCATCGAGCAGCGCCATCAGCGCAGGCTCGGCCTCGATCGCCTCGGGGCTCTCGGTTCCGGCCAGCCCGATCTCCCGCGCATCGAGAAAGACGCAGGCATTGGCGGCGTCCACCAGCGTCGCGGCGTAGTGGCGGCCCGCATGCTCCAGCGTGTCCACGACATTGCCGGTCGGCAGCAGCGATCCCGTCGCACCCCCGCCGGGGGCCAGGAAATCGAGGCGGATCCGCGCCCCCGTGCCCGCCACGCCGGCCATGGCGAAATCCCCCGCCGCCGTCGCGCGCCCGCCGCGCACCGGGAAGCGCGCATGGATGATGCGCCGCGTGTTGACCTGATGGATGCGCACCAGCGCCTCGCCGTCCTGGGCGTGCACCAGCCCCTCATCGACTGCGAATGGCCCGACCGCGGAGGAGAGGTTGCCGCAATTGGACGACCAGTCCACCAGCGGCCGGTCCACCGCGACCTGCGCGAAGGTGTAGTCCACGTCGGCGCCCGCGTGCGTCGGCGGGCCGATCACCACCGCCTTGGACAGCGACGATATTCCCCCGCCCATGCCGTCGAGCTGCCGGCCGTAGGGGTCGGGGCTGCCCAGCACCGCCAGGAAGATCGCATCCTGCCGCGCGCGTTCCGCGGGCAGGTCCTTCGCGTGGAAGAAAACCCCCTTGGAGGAGCCGCCGCGCAGAAACACGGCGGGAATGAAGGCCTGGTCCATCTGGTCGTCCCCTCGGGGTGCGTTTATGTTCGGCGCACCATTCAGCCGGAAGCCATGCCCATGCTCGACCGTTCCGCCAAGGGCGTTTTCGTCATCGCGCCCACGCCGTTCCTGCCCGATGGCGCGCTCGACCTGCCCAGCGCCGAGCGCATGACCGACGCCTTCCTCGCCGCCGGCGCCGCGGGCATGACGCTGCTCGGCGTGATGGGGGAGGCGCCCAAACTCACCCAGGAGGAATTCGGTCGCCTTCGTCGCCTGCGTGCTCAAGCGCGTGGCCGGGCGCGTGCCGGTGGTGGTGGGTGCCTCCGCGCCGGGCTTCGCGCAGATGCAGGCGCTTTCGCGCGCCGTGCGCGACATCGGCGCGGCGGGCATCATGGTCTCCCCGCCGCCGGGGCTGAAGGGCGACGAGGCTGTCGTCACCTACATCGCCCAGGCGGTCGAGGCGGTGGATGCGCCCTTCGTGGTGCAGGATTATCCGCAGCTCTCCGGCATCACCATGACCGCGCCGATGATCGCGCGCATGGCCGCCGACGAGCGCGTGGTGATGCTCAAGGCCGAGGACTGGCCGGGCCTCGACAAGCTGACCGCGGTGCGGCGCCTCGAAGCGGAGGGGAAAATGCCGCGCCTGTCGATCCTGGGCGGCGTCGGCGGCCAGTTCCTGCCCGAGGAGATGGCCCGCGGCGCCGATGGCATCATGACCGGCTACGCCTTCCCGGAAATGCTGGTGAATGTGTGCAAGCTGATGTGGGCCGGTGAACGCGACGCCGCGCAGGATCTGTTCGACCTGCACCTGCCGCTGATCCGCACCGAGGTGCAGCCGGGCCTTGGCCTGGCCATCCGCAAATACGTGCTGGTGAAGCGCGGCATCATCGCCCATGCGGCGCTGCGCGCGCCGGGGCCGAAGCTCAGCGCGGAGACGGCGGCGGAGGTGGACTACCTGCTGGCGCGCCTGGCGCGGACGGAGAGGCTGGCGGCCGCGGCGTAGCGCCGCGCCGCTCAGACCCGGCTGCCGATCACCCGCCGGATCGCGAAGGCCGACTGGATCCGCGCCACCCCCGGCAGGCGCGACAACTGCTCCTTGTGGACGCGCTCGTAATCCGCCGCGTCGCGTACCTCCACGCGCAGCAGGTAGTCGGACATCCCCGTCATCAGGAAGCACTCGCGCACTTCCGCCAGGCGTCGCACCGCGGTCTCGAAGCGCGAGAGGTGATCCTCGGTCTGCCGTTCCAGCGTGATCTGCACGATCACCGTCACGCTGTCGCCCGGCTGCGTATCCTCGATGATGGCGGTGTAGCCGCGGATCACGCCGCGCGTCTCCAGCAGCCGCAGCCGGCGCAGGCAGGCCGATGGCGACAGGCCCACCGCCTCGGCCAGGGCGGCGTTGGTCATGCGGCCATCCAGGCGCAGCGCGCGCAGGATGCGGTGGTCGGCGTCATCGAGCATGGGTGGAATCTGCGGAATCTGGCGGAAACTATCAATCCGGGATTTCGAATTGGCATGAACTGCGGCGAAACGGCAGCATATGCCAGGCGCGCGGGCGCATGATCCTGCCATCCATCCGGCAGGGTCTTCCTCATGCGCGTCATCATCCTCGGCAGCGGCGTCGTCGGCGTCACCAGCGCCTGGTACCTGGCGCGCGCGGGCCATGAGGTCACGGTGCTCGACCGCCAGCCCGCCGCGGGCATGGAGACCTCCTTCGCCAATGCCGGCCAGGTCTCGCCCGGCTATTCCGCGCCCTGGGCCGGCCCGGGCATCCCGGTGAAGGCGCTGAAATGGCTGATGATGCGCCACCGCCCGCTGGTGCTCTGGCCGCGCGCCGACATGCGCCTGTATGGCTGGCTCGCGCGCATGCTGGCGAACTGCAACGAGGCCGCCTACCGCATCAACAAGACGCGCATGGTGCGCCTGGCGGAATACTCGCGCGATGCGCTGCGCGACCTGCGCGCCGAGACCGGCATCGCCTACGACCAGCGCATGAAGGGCACGCTGCAACTCTTCCGCAACCAGAAGCAGCTCGATGCCGTGGCGGGCGACACCGCCGTGCTCGATGCCTTCGGCGTCCCCTACGATCTTCTCGACCCCGCCGGCTGCATCGGCGCCGAACCGGCACTCGCGCATGTGCCCGGCAGGTTCGTGGGCGGCCTGCGCCTGCCCGGCGACGAGACCGGCGACGCGCATATGTTCACCCAGCGCCTCGCGGGCCTGGCCGAGGCCGCGGGCGTGCGCTTCCGCTACGGCGTGAACATCCGCGCCCTGCGTTCCGAAGGCGACAGCGTCACCGGCATTCTCACCGACAGCGGCACGGAAACCGCCGATGCCTATGTCGTCGCACTGGGCTCCCACACCCCGGCGCTGCTGGCGCCGCTGGGCATCCGCGTGCCGGTCTATCCGGTGAAGGGCTATTCGCTGACGCTGCCGGTGCGCGACGAAGCCGGCGCCCCGGCCTCCACCGTGATGGACGAGACCTTCAAGGTCGCCATCACCCGCCTGGGCGATCGCATCCGCGTCGGCGGCACCGCGGAACTCGCCGGCTTCTCCCTGGCGCTGCGCAAGCCGCGCCGCGAAACCCTGGAGCGGTCGCTGACCGACCTGTTCCCGCGCGGCGGCGATGTCGCGCAGGCCTCCTTCTGGACCGGCCTGCGCCCCATGACGCCCGACGGCACGCCGGTGGTCGGCCCGACGCGCCTGCGCAACCTGCATTTGAACACCGGCCACGGCACGCTGGGCTGGACCATGGCCTGCGGTTCGGGCCGCGTGCTCGCCGACCTCATCACCGGCCGCGCGCCGGATATCGAAAGCGCGGACCTCGCCCTCGACCGCTACGCGGTGGCCTGAGCGCGCACCAGCGCCGTCGGATAGAACCGCCCCTGCTGCATCGCGCCGTGCAGCACGAAGCCGCGGCCCAGCGCCATGTCGTGCGGCTGGGGCGCGACCTCCGCCGCGGCATCCACCGCCTCATGCAGCGCACGCCCCTCCACGCCCGGCGTCGCCACGCCCAGCAGCGCACAGAGCGTCGGCGTCACGTCGGTCAGGTCGGCCATCGCCTGCACCACCGCGCCGCGGCGGAACGGCCCGCCCTCCATGCCGAGCACGATGGCCAATTCGCTGCGATGCAGACCGCCATGCATGCCCCCGCCCACCGGAACATCCGGCGCATCGAAGGGCGCGGTGCCGTGCAGGCCATGCGCGTCGGGCCCCTCGCTGCCGGCGAAGCACAGCACCAGATCCGCCGCGCGCGGATGCGCCACGCCCAGCATCGCCAGCGGATGCACCCCGGGCGCGATGCCCGGGTCGCGCGCAAAGACCGGGCCCGCCCATGCCTGTTCGGCAAGCCATGCCACCACGCGCGGCGCCATCGCCGCATCGCGCAGCCACAGCCCCGGCGCACCCGCCGGCGCCACCGCGATCTCGCAGCCATCGGCGAAGGACTGCCCGGCCGCGAAGCCGCCCGCGCGCAACTCCGCCGCCAGGTCGATCTTGCTCGGGCCGGTGACATGCCCATGGTCGGACATCACGACAATACCGATGGCATCGCTGTCCGGCTGCGCATCGCGCCACGCCACGATGCGCGCCACCGCCGCATCCGCCGCATCCATCGCGCGCGTCGTGTCGTCGCTGGCCAGCCCGCGATAGTGGAAGGACACATCCGGCTCGGGGCACCAGAACACCGTGACCTCGGCACGCACCTCCGGCAGCACGTAGTCGGTCATCACGCGCGCGGCGTGCTCCACGCGCGGGATGTTCGGCACGGCGGCCTCGGGCGTCGGGCCGACCGCATCACGCACGCGCGCGGCTTCCGCGGTGTCCATATCGGCCGCGTTCCAGCGAAAGGCGCCGAGGCTGCGCGCGCGCGGATGCAGCATCAGCGTCTGCCCCGGCGTGCCCGCCGAGACCACCGCCAGGCTTTTCCCCGCCGCCGCGAGGAACTCGCCCAGCGTGGGCCGTTGCAGCGGCGTCTCGCCACCTTCGGCGAGAATCGCGACCGCCTCCGGTTCCTTGGTGCGCAGCAGCCGGTCCGGTGCGAGCCGCGCATCGAACAGCGTATTCGCCGTCATGCCATGCGCGGCGGGGCGGCAGCCCGTGGCGAAGGAGGGCGTCGCCACGCGCGTCTCCGAGGGAAACACGCTGCGCGCATTCGCGAAGCGCGTGCCGCGCTGCATCAGCGCCGCAACCGCCGGCATGGCCTGCGGCGTGACGAGGTCGGGCCGCAGCCCATCCAGAACAATGACGATGAATCGCATCGACCACGCATAGTCCCGCCGTGGCGCCCGGGGGAAGGGGCATCGCCGCGAACTTCATCCACCTGTCACGGGCTTGGACAGGCGGCCGATCCGCGCCACCCTGCACGCATCGCAAGGGAGAACCGCGCCATGCCGAAAATCGCCATCCACGTCGAATTCCGCCCCAGGCCCGGCAGCCACGCGGCCTTCGATGCGCTGATCCGCGAACACGCCCGCCTGACGCAGGCCGAGGAACCGGGCTGCGAACGCTTCGACGTGCTGCAACCGCTCAACGCCGATGGCACGCGCGATGAAGGCCGCATCATGCTGGTCGAGGTCTATGCCGACCGTGCCGCCGTCGATGCCCATGTGAAGAACCCGCGCATGCCCAAGGTGCGCGAGGCGTACACGCCGTTGATCGAGGGGCGGGTGCTGACGATGTGCGAGATGTAGGAAGGTCGGGGGAGGGAACTCCCCCGATCCCCCTCCTTTTTCTGTCCCTTGGGAACTGACAGCGGAAGTCAGTTCCCAGAGGCCAGAAAAAGGGTGGGGGTCCGGGGGAGGTTCTCCTCCCCCGGCCTCACTTCACCCGCGCCAACAACCGCCGCGCCCGTTCCACCACCGGCAGGTCGATCATCGCCCCCTCGAACGCCACCGCGCCGCGGCCCTCGGCGAGTGCCACGTCGAAGGCCGCGATCAACCGCTGCGCGCGTTCCACCTCGGCCGGCGATGGCCCGTATGCCTCGTTGATCACCGGCACCTGTGCGGGGTGGATGCAGGCCTGGCAGGCAAAGCCCAGCGCGCGCGAGCGCGTCAGCGACGCCCGATAGGCATCGAGGTCCGAGAAATCCGCAAACGGCCCGACCGAGCCCATCGGCTGGATCCCCGCCGCGCGCGCCGCCGCCACCACCATCATGGCGAAGTGGTAGAGCATGTCCGCCCCGGGCACCGCGCCCAGCTCGGTCGCAAGATCCTCCGCACCCACGCCGAGCGCCACCACGCGCCGGTCCGCCGCCGCGATGGCGTGCAGCAGCGGCAGCGCATCCGGCGTCTCGACCACCGCGACGAAGCGCGTATGCCCCGCCGCCATGCCCTGCGCCGCCTCGCGCGCCGCGACCACCTCCGACAGCAGGCGGATATGCTCGGGCCCCATCACCTTGGGCAGCATCAGCGTGCCCACCGCCGGCATCACGGCCGCGGCGATGTCCGGCACCGCGAGCTCGAGCGGCCGGTTGATCCGCACCGCCACCTCCGCGCCCGCCTGGCCCACGCTGGCCGCTGCCGCCGCCAGCGCCGCGCGTGCGGCGTTCTTCTCCGGCGGCGCGATGGAATCCTCCAGGTCCAGGATCACCACATCGGCGCCGCGCGTATGCGCCTTCGCGACGAAACGCTCGCCGGTGGCGGGCACGAACATCAGCGACCGCCAGGTGGCGGGTGCGGCGCGGCTCATGGTGCGAACTCCAGCGACATGCGCGCGCATAAATGGCCCCGGGCATCCGCCGCCCAGCATTCCATCGCGCCGCCCTCCGGCGCCGCGCCGCACAGCGTGACGGCATCGCCCACCCAGAGCGGCCGCGCCAGCCGCGCCGTGAAGCCGGCCAGCGCCCCCGGCGCGCGCTTCAGCGCGGCATCGAGCATCAGCTGCATGGTCAGCCCGCCATTCTGCACCGTGGCGGGATAGCCTTCCTCCTGCCGCGCGTAGTCGGCGTCGTAGTGGATGCGATGCGCGTTCCAGGTGACGGAGGAATAGCGGAACACCAGCGGCGAAGTCAGCAGCACGGTCTCGGACCAGGCGGCACCATCCGGCGCGGCCACCGGAGGCGTCGCCGCACTCGCCTGGCCGGGCGGTGGCGCCTCGCGGTACATCGCGTCGAACTCATCCACCGCGATGACCTGCCCGCGCGCCTCGATCTCGTGGCGCATGGTCAGGATCGCCATGCGCCCGGTGCGGCCGAATTTCGGGATGATGGCGGCGACGATCGCGCGCTTGGTCGCCGGCTCGCCGATGCGCAGCGCGCCCGAGATGCTCACGCGCCGCCCCGCGCCCATCCGCCGCGGCAGCGGAATCGGCGGCAGGAACACGCCCTTGTTGGGGTGGCCGTCGGGGCCGATGTCGCTTTGCCGCGCGATGTCGGGAAAGAACATCGTGAACCAGTGGCGCGGCAATTCCATGCCCGCGCTCAGCGAAGCGGGGTCAAGGTCGAGCATCCCCGCGATGCGCCGCGCGGAGGACAGGCCGATCTCGTCCTCCACCACGCGCTCGCGCCCCACCCAGCCCTGCAACTCCGCGATCGCGGCCTCGAATTCGGAATCGGTGCTCATCAATCCATCATGTCCCAGCATGTGCGGGCGAGGCGCCCGGCGGTCGCATAGGCCGCCGTATAGCCGGGCAGCCCGTCGGGCAAGGTGTCGGGCACCTGGTCCATGAACACGGCGATGATGAAGCGCGCGGCATCGCCCTTGTACACGATGCCCGCATCCATCCGCCCGCGCGGCCCGCGCCCGGTCTTGTTCGCCACCTTGGCCTTCTGCGGCAGCAGGGACGGGATGAGGTTGCGCAGCCGCTGCCAGGACAGGATATCGAGACCCAGCCGGCACAGCTCCGGCGTCGCCCCCAGATGCGCCGCCGCCAGCGGGTCCTTCGCCCCCTTCAGCATCTTGTCGAGCAGCAGCGCCTGGTCGTTGGCGGTGGTGCTCGCCACCGCTGCCACCGGATGGTCCCAGGCCAGGCCCGGCGGGGGGAAGTTCACGCGATGCGTGGTGCCCTTCATGCCGATGCCGTGGCACCAGGCGTTCAGCGCGTCGCGGTCGAGCCGCTCCAGCACCAGCTGCGTGCAGACATTGTCGGTGGTGATGATCATGTTCACAAGCGCATCGCGCAGCGGAATGACGCAGCCCGGCGTCATGTACTGGTAGGTGCCGCTGTCCACGCCCTCCTGCAGCCGCGCCTCGATGGTGCAGGTCTCGTCCAGCCGCAGCGCGCCGGCACTCACGCGCGAGAGCGCATGCATCAGGATCGAGGTCTTCCGCGTGCTGGCCGAGGGCAGCACCGCATCGCCGTCGCGCTCGGCCTGCTGCCCGCTCGCGAGGTCCTTCACATGCCAGCTGGTCACGAAGGGCTGCGCGTCGCAGATCGCGTTCAGCCGTGCGGCGATGTCCTGCATGGGCGTTCTCCTGTCGGCGCGACGCTAGCCTCGCCTTGCGAACGTGGCCAGGGCGCGCGGCGCGCGATAGGCTGCGCGCAACGAAACGGAGGAAGCCCATGCGTGGATCGGCAGGCAGCGTGAAGCGCGTCGCGGTGATCGGGGCGGGCACCATCGGCGCATCCTGGGCGGCGTATTTCCTCAGCCGCGGCCTCGCGGTGACGGCGAGCGACCCATCGCCCGGCGCCCCCGACCTGCATTCGCCGCATGGTCGAGGATGCCTGGCCCATCCTGATGCGCCTGGGCGGCCTGCCCGATGCGAAGCCCGATGCCTGGCGCTTCGAGGCCGACCCCGTGGCCGCGCTGGAAGGTGCCGATTTCGTCCAGGAAAGCGCGCCCGAACGCCTCGAGGTGAAGCAGCCGCTGCTCGCCCGCCTCGATGCCGCGCTGCCGGCCGATGTGGTGATCGCCTCCTCCACCTCCGGCCTGCTCGCCTCGCGCCTGTCGGAAGCCTGCGCGCATCCCGGGCGCGTGGTGATCGGCCACCCCTTCAACCCGCCGCATTTGATCCCGCTGGTCGAGGTGGTGGGCGGTGCCAAGGCCAGCCCCGAGGCCGTCGCCGCGGCGATGGCGTTCTACCGGTCCATCGGCAAGCACCCGATCGAGATCCGCAAGGAAGTCCCCGGCCACCTCGCCAACCGCCTGCAGGCGGCGCTGTGGCGCGAGGCGGTGCATCTGGTCGCCGAGGGTGTCGCCACCGTCGCCGATGTCGATGCCGCCATCAGCGAAGGCCCCGGCCTGCGCTGGGCGCTGATGGGCCCGCACGCAACCTTCCACCTGGCCGGCGGGCAGGGCGGCATGGAGCATTTCCTGCACCACCTTCTGCCCGCGCTGGAATCCTGGTGGTCCGACCTCGGCACGCCCAGTCGTGGATGCCGATTTGCAGCGGATGCTGGTCGAGGGTGTCGCCGCCGCAACAGGCGGGGCCAGCACCGCCGACCTCGCGCGCCGGCGCGACGCGGCGCTGGTGCGCCTGCTCGAAGCGCGCCTTCCGCCACGCTGAGCGCGCGCTACGCCACCAGCATCTCGCAGGCGCGATCGAGCGGCACCGGCGCGTCATCCAGCAGCGCGGTGATCGCCTCCTCCTCCCACTCGGCGCCATCGAGGCTGAGCTTCGGGCGGTCCGACAGCCGGTGCTCCAGCACCAGGCGCGCCATCAGCAGCCGCCGCGCATCGCCGCCATCCGCGCCCAAGGCGGGCGCCCTCGTTGCGCCATCAGCACCGCCGTCATGCCGTGATAGACGCGCGCTCGCCGCGCCGCGGGTGAAGCGTTCGTGCCGCGGATCGTCGGCCACCTCGCCGGCGAATCGCACGCGCCTGCGACAGCGTCGCCTTCCAGCCGGGTACGGAACTGCCCCGGCAGGCCCGGTCGCATCCGCCAGCCACTCGCCCAGGTCCTCGCCGAGGGCAAGATGCGCGCGCTCCTTGCCGACCGCGCGCTGGATCACGTCCAGCGCGTTGACGCTCGAAGTGCCGTCCCAGATCACGCCGAGATGCGCGTCGCGCACCAGCCGCGCATTGGGCCAGTCCTCGATATAGCCATTGCCGCCGCGTGCCTCCATCGCGCGCCGGTGGCGACGGCGATGTTGTCGCGCGAGGCGCGGTACTTGCAGATCGGCGTCAGGATGCGCACGACCTTGGCGGCCGCCGGATCGCCGTCGTCTGCGCCATCGCGATCGAGGTCAGCATCAGTCGCCGACAGCGCCTGCTCGGTCTTGACCAGCATCTTCAGCGAGCTGCCGGCGCATCAGCGGATGGTCGATCACCCGCCGGCCGAAGGCGTTGCGATGACGCGCCACCTGCATCGCCTCGTTCAGGCAGCGCCGCATCATGCCCGCCGCGCGCGTCAGGTGCGACACGCGGCTCGGGTTGACCATCTCCAGCATCTGCTTCATGCCGCGGTCGAGCGCGCCGAGCGGTAGGCGACGCACCGTCGAAGACGATCTCGCCGCTCGGCATCGACGGCTGCCGAGCTTGTCCTTCAGCCGCACGATGCGATAGCTGTTGCGCGTGCCGTCGGGCAGCGTGCGCGGCATCAGGAACAGCCCGAGCCCGCGGCTGCCCGTCACCGCGCCCTCGGGCCGCGCCAGCAGCACCGCGACATCGCCGTCGGCATTGGAGCAGAACCACTTCTCGCCATACAGGCGCCAGGCTCGCCGTCGCGCACCGCGGTCAGTTCCGCGGCGCCGGCATCGGACCCGCCGATCTTCTCGGTCATGAACTGCGCGCCATAGAGCAGCTCGCCATGTCCTGCGTGCGCATGCGATCGAGGTAGCGGTCCTTCAATTCGGCGCTGCCATGGCGCTCCAGCAGGTCCGAGGTGCAGTCGGTCAGGTTCACCGGGCAGAGCACGCCGAACTCGGCCTGCGAGAACAGGTAGAAGAACACCTGCTTGGCCACCTGCGGCATGGCCGCGGGCCAGCCCAGCACGCCGGCGCGGCCGGTCATCGCATGCAGGCCGAATTCGCCGAAGGCGAGGCGCCGGATCTCGTCATAGGCCGGATGCACCTCGATCCATTCATCGTCGCGCCCGAAGCGGTCGCGATGGTGCAGCCGCGGCGGATGCTTGTCGGCGAGATCCGCCAGGTCGTTCAGCCTGCCGCCGGCGATCGCGCCCAGGCGGTGCAGATGCGGCGTGAGATGCGCCAGCAGGTCGGCATCCAGATACAGCGGCAACAGGTCGCGCAGGCTGCGGTCGAGGTCGAAGAAGTTCAGCCCGCTGCAATCCGGCGCGACGTGGTGCGAGCGGCGCGCCACCGCGGCGCGCCCCGCGAGGGAGGACAATCCGGCCTGGGCAGCCGCTGCCGGGGGAGGGGGCGTGATCTCGTTCATGGCGGCATCTCCGCGTGATCGGGCGGGTGCCAGACTGGGCGGCGTTCGTCTCGCTGCCAAACGATTTCTATGCTCGATGAATTGAGATCATCTCAACGCCATGCCGGCGCGCCATCTCTCGATCACCCGTGCGGCAGCGGAGCTGGCTGTCACGCCAGGCGCCGTGCGCCGACTGGCCCACGGGCTGGAGCAGGACCTGAAGGCGGCGCCGAGCGCATAGCCCATCGCCGACATCAGCGGCAGGCTCGGAGAGGCCCGCGCGCCGGGGCGGAGCCTCGCCAGGCGTCCGTGAAGCGCCCTATGCGCGCGCCTGTCGCCCCGCCCTCACCAGCCGCCCCGGCAGCGCGCCCGTCGCCTCGCCCGTCGCGATAGGTGACCGCGCCGGCCACCACGGTCGCGACATAGCCGCGCGCGCGCTGCAACAACCGTCGCCCGCCCGCCGGCAGGTCGGCCACCATGCGCGGCGCCTCCAGCGACAGCGCCTTCAGGTCGAACACGTTCACATCCGCCTTCATCCCCGCCCGCAACACGCCGCGATCGGCGAGGCCGGCCGCGTGCGCCGTGTCGGAGGTCAGGCGGCGGACGATCTCGGGCAGGGCGAACACCTCCTCCTTCGCATCGCGCGCCCAATAGGCCAGCAGGAAGGTCGGGAAGGAGCCATCCGAGATGAACCCCACATGCGCCCCGCCATCCGACAGCCCGGCGATGGCATTGGGGTGGCGCAGGCATTCCGCGCTGGCGTTCAGCGTATAGTCGGCGAAATTGGTCAGCGGCGCGAAGATGAAGCCCGCGCCCTCCTCGGCTACCAGCAGGTCGTAGGCGACCTCCTCGGCGGAGCGCCCCTGCCGCGCCGCCATCGCCGCGATCGAGGCCTCCTGCGGCGGCGCGTAGTCCGGCGGGTCGCCGAAGGGGAACATGCGCTCGAAGCCCAGCCGCGTGATCAACGGGAAGTTCGACCCGGAGACGCGGTCCTCGGACAGGATGCGCGCGCGCAGCCCCCCATCGCGCATCGCCGCCGCCCGCGCGGGGGCGGGCAGGTGGGCGATTTCCTTGTAGGAGGCGCAGCCCGAGAACGGGTTCTGGCTGCCCTGCAGGCCGAGCAGGATGCCGATCGGCCGCGGCGGGAATACCGGGCGGATCGGCAGCCCTTCGCCGCCGCCGCGTCGGACAGCGCCAGCAATTCACGCCACGCCTCGGTGCGGTCGTGCCGCGCGGTCAGCGAGAACACCACCGGCTGCCCCGTGGCCTCCACCACCCGCTTCACGATGGCGAATTCGGTCGCCGGGTCCGGCGTGTTCCAGTCGCTCACCAGTTCCAGCAGCCCGCCGCCGCCATCGCGCAGGCCGTGCGCCAGGCCGCGCAATTCCTCCTCCTGCGCGCGCAGCGTGGGTGTCGGGTCGCCCTTCAGCGTGCGGTGGCTGATGGTGCGGGAGGTCGAGACGCCGAAGGCCCCCGCGCGCACCGCCTCGGCGGTCATCGCCCGCATCTGCGCGATGTCGCCCTGGTTCGCATTCTCCAGCGCCAGCCCGCGCGCACCCATCACGTGAACGCGCAGCGCGCCATGGGGCAGCAGCGCGCAGATGTCGATGTCGCGCGGCCTGGCATCCAGCGCATCGAGGTATTCGGGGAAGCTCTCCCAGCGCCAGTCGAGCCCTTCATGCAGGATGGGGCCGGGAATGTCCTCCACGCCTTCCATCAGCTCGATCGAGCTTTTCGCGGTCCGCCTCGCGGCAGGGCGCGAAGCCGACGCCGCAATTGCCCATCACCGCCGTCGTCACGCCATGCCAGGCGGAGGGCGCGAGGTGGCTGTCCCACACCGCCTGCCCGTCGTAATGCGTATGGATGTCGACGAAGCCGGGGGTCACGACCTGCCCACGCGCGTCGATCTCCTGCGCCCCGCGGGCGGCCACGCGCCCGACCTCGACAATGCGCCCGTCGGCGATGGCGACATCGGCCTCGATCGGTGCGGCGCCCGTGCCATCCACCACCAGGCCGCCACGGATCACCAGGTCGATCGTCATGCGCGTTCCCTTTCCCGTTGTCGGGAGCTTAGGGCAGTTGCCGCGCCTTGTGGAATCACGCCGGCGCGTGGAGCGGTCAATCATAGACGAAGCGTTCCTCCAGGATCCGCCCCGCCGGCACGCCGAGCGCGCGCAGCCCCTGGCGCACCTGCCGCATCATCGCCGGCGGCCCGCACAGCAGGAACAACCAGCCCTCCCGCGCGGCGGCGGCACAGTGCTCCTGCACGAAGGCGTTCGAGACCATGCCGGTCGCGCCGGCCCAGCCCGGCGGCGGCTCCTGCAGCACATGCACCGTCTCGAGCCCCGGCATCGCCGCGAGTTCCTCGCGCACCAGGATCTGCCCCTCGTGCCGGTTGCCGTACAGCAGCAGCGCCGGGCGCATATCCCCCGCCGCGCGCGCGCCGCGCAGCACGGAGAGCAGCGGCGCCACCCCCACCCCGCCGCCGATCAGGCACAGCCCCGGCTCGCGGCGTCCCTCGATGGTCAGATGCCCGTGCGGCCCGTCCACGAAGGCGCGGGCACCGACCGGCAGCGCGCCGATGGTGCGGGTGAAGTCCCCCGCCTCCTTGATGAGCAGCGACAGCCGCCCATCCGGCGTGGGCGCGGAGGCGATCGAGAAGGGATGCTCCCGCATGGAAAAGGGCGAGCAATCGAGCCGCACCCAGGCGAACTGCCCGGCCCGGAAATCGAGGCCCGGATGGCCCTGCGGCTCCAGCACCACCTCCCAGATCCGCTCGGCGGCCGGGCGGATGGCGGCGATGCGCCAGGGCCGGCGCGACAGCCGCAGCGGCCGCACGAGATACACCACCAGCAGCGTGAACAGCGCCAGCCCGACCAGCACCGCCCAATAGGCCGCGAGCGCCGGCATGGCGCTGTAGCGCCCGGCGTGCAGTGCATGGTGCAGGCCGGTCAGCGCCACGGCCGCGGCGGTCAGGCCATGCATCAGCCGCCACGCCTCGTAACGATAAGGCATCGAATCGCGGAATATCGCCATGCCGGTCAGCGCCAGCAGGAACATCCAGGCCAGCCAGCCGGTCAGCGTCGAGCCGCCATCCAGCCCGAGCACCCCCGCGCGCGCCGGGTCGCCTGGCGGCAGCGCCTGCCACAGGCCGGGGCCAGACACCTGGTAGGTGTTGTAGGAATACAGCAGCGGATGAACCAGCAGCGCCACCGTCAGCACGCGGGCGAACACCTGGTGCCAACGCATTGTGCGGTCGATGCCGATGCCCCGGCTGATGACGCGGAACCGCCCCGAGAGCAGGAATTCCAGCAGCAGCGCCGCAAACCCCGCCAGCGCCAGCGCCGAGGAAAGCTCATCCGGCCAGGGCCGCGCAGGCCCCACCAGGGCCCAGCCGAGGCCCACCGGCAGCATCACCAGCACCGCATAGCCCGCCAGCAAGGTTCTCGCGCCCATCGCCTGCCCTCCGTGATTGGTCTCGCGCTCGGGCGGCGGTCGATTCGCCTCGTCCCTCGGGCGCTCGGTACAGCCAGGGTGTCATGATAGCCCCGGCGGCCCGGCGCGGCCTTGACGTAGCGCAACGCGGCGGGGCCGCAATCCAGGCGGCACCGCAAACGGGGCCGGCCGCAGCAGCGATCCGGGGCAGGGGGGGGCAACCCCGTGGACCGCGGATTGCATCCATGGGAAGCATGACGCAGCCCTTTCAGGTCCCTCCATGTCCATTCATGTCGCGCTGACGCACCGCACCACCTACCGCTATGCCCGCCCGGCCACGCTCGGCCCGCAGACCATCCGCCTGCGCCCCGCCCCGCACAGCCGCACCCCCGTGCTGGCCTATTCGCTGAAGGTCGAGCCGCAGCCGCATTTCCTGAACTGGCAGCAGGACCCGCAGGGCAATTTCCTCGCCCGCGTGGTGTTCCCCGAGCGCGTCACGCATTTCGACGTCGACGGTCGACCTCGTCGCCGACATGGCGACCATCAACCCCTTCGACTTCTTCCTCGAACCCGAGGCCGAGACCTGGCCCTTCGCCTACGACCCCGGCCTCGAGCAGGAACTCGCCCCGTTCCGCCGCATCGACCCCTCCGGCCCGCGTCTGGAGGCGCTGCTGGCCGAGGTGCCCGCGTGGCGAAGCAGCCGACCGATGGACATGCTGGTGGCGCTGAACCGCCATGGTGCAGGCGCGCGTCTCCTACGTGGTGCGGATGGAACCCGGCGTCTGGGCGCCCGACCACACGCTCGAACAAGGGAACGGGCTCCTGCCGCGACAGCGCCTGGCTGCTGGTGCAATTGCTGCGCCGCCTCGGCTACGCCGCGCGCTTCGTCTCGGGCTACCTGATCCAGCTGGTGGCCGACCAGAAGCCGCTGGAAGGCCCCGAGGGCCCGACCTCCGACTTCACCGACCTGCACGCCTGGGCCGAGGTGTACCTGCCCGGCGCCGGCTGGATCGGCCTCGACGCCACCTCCGGCCTGCTGACCGGCGAGGGCCACATCCCGCTCGCCGCGACGCCCGAGCCGCAATCTGCCGCCGCCATCTCCGGCGCGCTGGAGCCGAGTCGAGACCGAGTTCGGCTTCGAGATGAACGGTCACGCGCATCCGCGAAACCCCGCGCGTGACCAGGCCCTACACGCCGAACAATGGCAGGCGATCCGCGATGCCGGCGCGCAGGTGGACCGCAAGCTCGCGGCCCAGGGCATGCGCCTGACCATGGGCGGCGAGCCGACCTTCGTCGCCGCCGCCGACCGCGACGCGCGCGGAATGGAACACCGATGCGCTCGGCCCGACCAAGCGCGCCTATGCCGGGCGGCTGCTGCGCCGGCTGGCGCCGCTGTGGTCGCCCGGTGCCGCGCTGCAATACAGCATGGGCAAGCATTATCCGGGCGAGCAATTGCCGCGCTGGGCGCTGCACGCGCATTGGCGCGCCGATGGCGAGCCGGTCTGGCAAAACCCGGCGCTGCTCGCCTCCGATGACGACACGGACAACGCCACCGCCGCCGATGCCGCCCGCTTCGCCCGCGCGCTGGCCGAACGCCTGCAGGTGGACCCGGGCCTTCGTGCGCGGCGCGCATGAGGACATCCACTACTATCTGTGGAAGGAAAGCCGCCTGCCGGCCAATGTGGTGGCCGAGGAAGCCCATCTGCGCGACGCGCTGGAGCGCGAGCGCCTCGCCCGCGTCTTCGGCCAGGGGCTGACCGAGGAGGTCGGCTCCATCCTGCCGCTGCGCCGCGTGATGCAGAACGGCGCGCGGCGCTGGCAGTCCGGCCGCTGGTTCACCCGTGGCGAGCACCTGTTCCTGGTGCCCGGCGACAGCCCGATCGGCCTGCGCCTGCCGCTCGCCTCGCTGCCCTGGATGAGCGACGAGGACGCGGAGCGCACTGCCGAACGGGAGGCCGACCCCTTCGCCTGGCGCGACGACCTGCCGCCGCACGCCGCGCGCTCGCCGCCCGCCGCGCGCTGCGCGCCCACCAGCCGCCCGAGCGCCTCGGCCAGGGCACGCTGAACCGTCGCCCGCCCGCGCCCGCCGAGGACGACCGCCCGCAGCCGCAGGAGCCGCCGGTGGTCGGGCAATCCGATGCCGGGGTGGTGCGCACCGCACTCGCCGTCGAGGCGCGCGAGGGCAAGCTGCATGTGTTCTACCCGCCGCTGATGGCGGCCGAGGATTGGCTCGACCTCACCGCCGCCGTCGAAGCCACCGCCGCCGAGGCCGGGCGCAAGGTGGTGCTGGAAGGCTACCTGCCGCCGCACGACCCGCGGCTGTTGCATTTCTCGGTCACCCCCGACCCCGGCGTGATCGAGGTGAACATCCACCCCGCGACGCGCTGGGAGGAGGTGGTCGAGCGCACCGGCCAGCTCTACGAGGCCGCGCGCCAGGAAGGCCTCGCGGCCGAGAAGTTCATGACCGATGGCCGCCATGTCGGCACCGGCGGCGGCAACCATGTGGTGATGGGCGCCATGACGCCGGAGGAAAGCCCCTTCCTGCGCCGGCCGGACCTGCTGAAGTCGCTGCTCGGCTTCTGGCACAACCACCCGAGCCTGTCCTACCTGTTCAGCGGGTTGTTCATCGGCCCGACCAGCCAGCACCCACGCATCGACGAGGCGCGGATGGACGCCGTGGGCGAGCTGGAGATCGCCTTCTCGAAAATCCAGGCCGGGCGGGAATTGCAGCCCTGGATGACCGACCGGCTGCTGCGCAACATCCTCGCGGACATGACCGGCAATACCCACCGCACGGAGTTCTGCATCGACAAGATGTACGACCCCGCGAGCAGCAGCGGCCGGCGCGGCCTGGTCGAGTTCCGCGCCTTCGAGATGCCGCCCCATGCCGAGATGTCCACCGCGCAGATGCTGCTGATGCGCGCCGCACTCGCCGCCTTCTGGGAACGCCCCTACGAACGCCGCCTGGTGCGCTGGGGCACGCGGCTGAACGACCAGTTCATGCTGCCGCACTACTGCGAGCAGGATTTCCGTGATGCCATCGACGAGTTGCGCAACCTCGGCGCGCCGCTCGATGCCGAATGGTTCGCCACGCACCTCGCCTTCCGTTTCCCGGTGATCGGCGAGGTCACCGTGCGCGACGCGCATCTGGAACTGCGCCACGCGCTCGAACCCTGGCACGTGCTGGCCGAGGACGCCGTGGCCGGCACCACCGTGCGCTACGTGGACAGCAGCGCCGAGCGCGTGCAGGCGCGCGTCACGCAACTGGCTCCCCACCCGCCACGCGCTGGCGGTGAACGGCGTCGCGGTGCCCCTGCACGCGACCGAGCGCGCCGGCGAATACGTCACCGGCATCCGCTTCAAGGCGTGGAACCCGCCCTCCTCGCTGCACCCGACCATCCGCCCGCAGACCCCGCTGGTGCTCGACGTGTTCGACCGCTGGACCGGGCGCAGCCTGGGCGGCATGACCTATCACGTGGTGCATCCCGGCGGGCGCAGCTACGACCGCTACCCGGTGAACGCCAACGAGGCCGAGGCGCGCCGGCGCTCCCGCGTGCAGAATTTCGGCCATACGCCGGGGAAGATGGCGCCGGCCGAACCTGCGCCCGGCCTCGAACTGCCCTGCACCTTCGACCTCAGGCGCCATGGCTGAGGAGGCCGCCGCCGCAATCGACGAGATGGTCAGCGGGCGGGGCCAGGTCCGGCCCCATTGGCGCAATCTGCTCGGCCTGCTGGGCGGGATGGGGGAGGGTGTGCTGGCCGAGCGCGCCCGCCGCCTCGACCGCGCCTTCGAGGATGAGGGCATCGCCGGCGTGCTGCCCGGCGCCAAGCGCGATGCCGCCTGGCGCTGCGACCCCTTGCCCTTGCCGCTGCCGGCGACGGAATTCGCCGTGCTCGAAGCCGGCATGGCGCAGCGCGCGCGGCTGATGGAGGCGGTGCTGGCCGATCTCTATGGCCCGCAGGCGCTGCTGGCCGAGGGCGCGGTGCCGCCCGGCCTGGTGTTCGACAATCCAGGCTTCCTGCGCGCCTGCCGGCGCGAGGGCATGGCCTCCCTGCGCCCGATGCTCCACCTCTATGCGGCGGACCTGCTGCGGGCTCCGGACGGGGCGTGGCGCGTGCTCGCCGACCGCACCACCGCCCCCGCCGGGCCCGGCATGGCGCGGGAGAACCGCAGCATGCTCGCGCGCGTCATGCCCGAGGCCTTCCGCGGCGCGCAGGTGCGCTCCATGCGGCCCTTCTTCGAGGTCTGGCAGGATGCCCTGCGGCGCCTCGCCCCGCCGGGGCGCGACAACCCTGCGGTGGCCATCCTCACCCGCGGCACGCAGCACCCGCGCTGGTTCGAGGACATGCTGCTCTCGCGCGAGTTGGCCTGCGCGCTGGTCGAGACCGGCGACCTCACGGTGCGCGCCGGCGCGCTGCACCTGAAGACGCTCCAGGGGCTGCAGCCGGTCGATGTGCTGCTCTCGCGCAGCGAAGGCGCCACGCTCGATCCGCTGGAGGGCGCCACATCCGCCACCGCGGGCGTGCCTGGCCTGTTCGATGCGGCACGCAGCGGCACCGTCACGATCCTGAACGCGCCGGGTGCGAGCCTGGCGGAGGCACCGATGCTGGCCGCCTTCCTGGCCGCCCTGTGCCCGCGCCTGCTGGGCGAGGCGCTCATCCTGCCCTCGGTCGAGACGCTGTGGCTCGGCGCCGATGGCGCACAGGACCGCCTGCGCACCGAATCCGGCTGGCTGCTGCGCCCCGCGACCGACGGCACCGCGCCGCTGCCCGACCCGCTGGAATCCTGGGCGCAGCAGGCCGCCGCCGCCGCGACACCGGAGCGTTTCGCCGCCACGCGCCTGCCCACCCCCTCGCTGGTGCCCTGCGTGGTCGATGACGGACTGGCGCCGCGCCCGCTGGTGCTGCGCATGTTCGCGGTGTTCGACGGGCAGGACTGGCACGTCATGCCGGGCGGCCTCGCGCGGATCGGGGAGGCGGCGGCACTGGGCGGGGCGCTGCCGCCGCAGGGCCTGTCGAAGGATGTCTGGGTGCTGAGCGACGAAAGCAGCGATATCATCGGCCCTTCCGCGCTGCGCCAGCGGCCATTGCCGATCCGCCGCGCGCCGGGCGCGCTGCCCTCGCGCATTCTCGACAACCTGTTCTGGCTCGGCCGCTACACCGAGAGGATGGAGCGCGCGGCGCGGCTGGTGCGCGCGGCGCAGGCGCGCATCTCGCGCGGCGTGGTGCTGCCGCGCGAGGCAACCGAAGTGGCCGCCCTCGCGCGCTGCCTCGCCCAGGCCGGCTTCGCCGGGGCCGAGGAGGTCGGCGGCTCGGGCGCCGCGCAGGGCCTGCCCGCCATCATCGCCGCGGCCATGAAGGAAGGCGGGGCGATGGCGCAACTGGCCGAGCGCATCGCAACCCTCACCGCCATGGTGCGCGACCGCCTGACGGCCGACATGTACGCCACCTTCACCCTGACGCTGCGCACCGCGCGGCAGGACATGGCGCGGGCGGGGGAGGGGCCCGAGGCGATCTCCCGCGCCATGGTCTCCGTGCTGCGCTTCGCCACCGCGGTGGCCGGCGTGGCGGCCGAGAGCATGGTGCGCGGCGGCGCGCGGCTGTTCCTCGACCTCGGCCGGCGCATGGAGCGCGCGCAGGCGGTGGCGTCCGAGATCGGCGTGGCACTCGACCAGGCGCCCGCGCGCATCGAGGGCGGGCTGCGCCTGGCGCTCGAATTGTGCGACAGCGTCATCACCTATCGCAGCCGCTACCTCGGCATCCTGCAGCCTGCACCGGCGCTCGACCTGGTGCTGGCGGACCCGAGCAACCCGCGAGGCCTGGCCTTTCAACTGGTCGCCATCCGTGAGGGGCTGCAGGAGGTCGCCGGCGGCGGCGCCGACCCGCTGGCCGACGAAGCCGGCGTTCTGCTCGCCGAGGCCGACGCGATGGTCGCGGAGGTGGTCGCCGCGCAGGAACAGGCGATCGCCGGCGCCGCCCTGTCGCCGCGCCTCGAAGCGCTCGCCGCCCGCATCGCTGCGCTGTCGGATGCGATGACGCGCCGCTATTTCGCACTCCTGCCGGCCGCGCAGACGCTCGGCATCGAAGGCGCTGCGCCGGCGCTGCGCGGTGCCGCGTGATCTACCGCCTGCGGCATGTCACGACCTATGACTATGCGCAGCCCGTCGATCTCGCCGCACACCTGCTGCTGCTGACCCCGCGCAGCCTGCCGTGCCAGCGCGTGGCCCGCGCGACGCTGGGCGTGAGCCCCAAGCCCTCCCACGTCACGAAGGCGCCGGACCATTTCGGCAACCAGGCGACGCGGGTGTTCCTCGATGTGCCCCACGACCGCTTCGAGGTGGTGGCCGAGGCGCTGGTGGAGGTCGCCTTCCCGCCGCCACCGCCGACGGGCACGACGTTGCCCTGGGAAGCGGTGGCCGCCGCCGCGCCGCGTGGCTGCGGCGCGGAGTTCCTGTTCGCGAGCCCGTTGGCGCCGCTGGTGCCCGCCGCCACGGGCTATGCCGCGGCCTCCTTCCCGCCGGGGCGGCCGGTGCTGGCGGGCCTGCTCGACCTGATGGCGCGCATCCGCCGGGATTTCGCCTATAGCCCGGGCGTCACCGGCCCGCACACGCAGGTGGCCGAGGTGCTGGAGGGGCGCAGCGGCGTCTGCCAGGACTTCGCGCATGTGATGATCGCCGGGCTGCGCGGGCTTGGCCTGCCGGCGCGCTATGTCTCGGGCTATGTGCGCACGCGCCCGCCGCCCGGCGGCGTGGCGCGGCGCGGCGCCGACCAGTCCCATGCCTGGGTGGGCGCCTGGCTGGGGCCGGGGATGGGGTGGGTCGGCCTTGATCCGACCAACGATATCGTGGTGCGAGACGAGCATGTGGTGCTCGCCTGGGGGCGCGACTTCGCCGATGTCAGCCCGCTGCGCGGCGTCATCCTGGGCGGCGGCGAGCATGAATTGCACGTGGCGGTGGACCTCGAGGAAGCGTTGCACCCCGCCACCCGATGACGCCGCCGGGCCTTTTGGCGGCAGCCCGCGGCGAAGCGGGCGGATTTGCTCTCACGTGAAGGCGCGCCGGTATGAGGCAGGCTGCCCATGCGGCACGCATCGGCGGCTCCGCCTTCGCCGTTTCCATCGGTGCGGCGGGTTGACGGCCCCGCGGCGCAAGATGACAGTCCCGCCATATCTTGGCCGGGGAGCCATCATGACCATGCCAGGCAGCGCCGCAGTGGCGCATCGCGCTGTGCGCGAAAGGCGCCGTCTGCGCCCGTGAGTGCTGATGTTCTCCTGACGGGCGGGCGCGTCTTCCGCAGCCTGGGCGGCGGCTTCAGCGATGCCGTCGCAGTGAAGGACGGCCTGGTTCTGGCACTGGGCGATGCGGCACGCGAGTCGGCCGGCCCGTCCACCCGGCGCATCGACCTCGGTGGCCGCGTGGCCATCCCCGCCTTCAACGAAGCGCATATGCACCTGCTGCCCTACGGCCTCGGTCTGTCGCAGGTGAACCTGCGCGCCGAGGAGGTCCGCACGCTGGACGAGGTGCTGTCGCGCGTGGCCAGGGCGGCGCAGGCCGCGCCGAAGGGCGCCTGGGTGCTGGGTCGAGGCTACGACCATGCCGAACTCGATGTCGGCCGCCACCCGCTCGCCGCCGAACTCGACCGCGCCGCGCCCGACAACCCCGTGGCCATCGTGCGCACCTGCGGGCACATGGCGGTGGCGAATACCATGGCGATGCGCCTGGCGGGCGTGGGCCACAACACGCCCGACCCCGAGGGCGGCGTGATCGAACGGCGCGGCGGCGCGCTGACCGGCCTGTTCCAGGAACGCGCCATGCGCCTGGTGCGCGACGTGATCCCGCCGCCCGACGAAGCCACCATGGTCGCCGCCATCGAGGCCGCCTGCACGCATCTCGCCTCGCTCGGCTTCGCCTCCGCCACCGACATGAATGTCGGCATGACGGCCGGCATGGCGGAGGTCGCGGCCTATGACGCCGCCAAGGCCCAGGGGCGGCTTCCCCTGCGCATGTGGCAGGTGCTGGCCGGCAACCCCGAGGGCATCGCGGCCGAGGCCTGGGCCGGCGGGATGCGCCCGATGGATGGCGATGACAGCCTGCGCTGGGGCGCGGTGAAGGTCTTTGCCGATGGTTCCGCCGGCGGGCTGACCGCGGCCTTCTTCGAGCCCTACCTGCAAGGCGGCGACAGGCGTCTTCACCTTCCCCGACGCCACCATCCACGCCTTGCTGAAGCGCTATCATGAACAGGGCTGGCAGCTCGACATCCACGCCATCGGCGATGCGGCGATCGAGCAGGTGCTGCTGGGCATGGAGGCCGCCGACAGCGACGCGCACCCCTTCGCCGGACGGCGCCACCGCATCGAACATTGCGGCTTCGTCACGCGCGACCAGCGGCGGCGGATGAAGGCGCGCGGCATCCTGCCCGTGCCGCAGCCGGTCTTCATGTACGAATTCGGCGACCTGTATGTGCGCAACCTCGGCCCCGGGCGCTCGATGCACGCCTATCCGATGAAGACCTGGCTCGATGACGGCGCGCACCCGGCCGCCTCCTCCGATGCGCCGGTCTCGACGGTCGATCCCTTCATCAACCTGTTCACCATGCTGACGCGCCAGACCAACAAGGGCACGGTGATGGGCGCCGGAGGAACGGCTCACCGCCGAGGAAGCGGTGCACTGCTACACGTTGGTGCGGCGCCTACACGCAATTCGCCGAGGACCGCCGCGGCACGCTGGAGCCCGGCATGCAGGCCGACATCGCGGTGCTTTCGGCCGACATCTTCGCGATCGAACCCGATGCCGTTCTGAAGGCGCAGGCCGACCTCACGCTGCGCGACGGCGCACCGATCTTCGACCGCCACGGAGCCTTCGCCTGATGCTGCGCCACGCGCTCCATCGCCTGCTGCTCGCCGTGCCGGTGATGTTCGGCGTGCTGCTGATCGGCTTCCTGCTGATGCAGGTGGTGCCGACCGACCCGGCCACCGTGCGCGCCGGGCCGACCGCGACACCGGACGTGATCGCCGCCATCCGCTCCGACCTCGGCCTCGATGAACCGCTCTACGTTCAGTTCGGGCTGTACATGTGGCGCCTGCTGCATGGCGACCTCGGCGTGTCGATCATCAACAACGTCTCGGTCGCGCAGGAACTCGGCGTGACCATCGGCCCGACGCTGGAACTGATGTTCGCGAGCCTGATCTGGTCCATCCCGCTCGGCATCCTGCTCGGCACGCTGGCGGGGTATTGGCGCGGCTCGATCATCGACCGCACCATCATGGCGATCTCGGTGGCGGGCGTGTCGGTGCCGGTGTTCTTCCTGGGGCTGGTGTTGATCTGGTTCGTCGGCTTCCAGTGGCAGTGGCTGCCCTTCACCGGGCGTGGCGGGCCGATCTGGACCATGGACGGCATCCGCTCCCTCATCCTGCCGGCCATCACGCTGGGCGGCGTGTTCGTGGGCCCGGTGGCGCGCATGACGCGCACGGCGGTGCTGGACGTGCTCTCGGCCGACCATGTGCGCACCGCGCGCGCCAAGGGGCTGACCGAACGCCTGGTGGTCACGCGCCACGCGCTGCGCAACGCGCTGGTGCCGGTGGTCACGCTGATCGGGCTGCAGATCGGCTTCCTGCTCGGCGGCGCGGTGGTGACGGAGACGGTGTTCTCCTGGCCTGGCGTGGGGCGCCTGGCGGTCGGCGCCATCCTGTCCTCGGACTTCCCGATGGCGCAGGGAACCATCATCGTGCTGTCGATGGGATTCATCGTGATCAACCTGACCGTGGACGTGCTCTATGCCGCGCTCGACCCGCGGATCCGCGGCGCATGAGTGCCACCACCGACGCGGCCGACCCCATCGCCCCGCCGCGCCCGGGCATCCTGTCGCGCCTGCTGCGCGAACCGGCGGCGGCCTTCTCGCTGCTGCTGGTCGTGCTGCTGATCGGCGCGGCCGTGCTCGCCCCGGTGCTTGCCCCCACCGACCCGTATGACAACGACCTCTCGCTGGCGATGCAGCCGCCGGGCAGTCCCGGCCTGCCGCTGGGCGCCGATGCGCAGGGGCGCGACATGGTCACGCGGCTGCTGTACGGCCTGCGCGTGTCGCTGCTGATGGGCTTCGCGGCGGTGGTGATGGGCGGCAGCATCGGCGCGCTGCTGGGCTTCCTCGCCGCCTTCTACCAGCGCTGGCTCGATGGGCCGATCATGCGCCTGGTGGACATCATGCTGTCCTTCCCGGCCATCCTGGTGGGCCTCGCCATCGCCGCCATCTTCGGCCCCGGCATCTTCTCGGTGGTGCTGGCCCTGTCGGTCGCGACGGTGCCGCTGATGGCGCGCATCGTGCGCGGCTCGGCCATGGTGGTGATGCGGCTCGACTACATCGAGGCCGCGCGCGCCACGGGCATGACCGATGCGCGGCTGATCTGGCGCCACCTCGCGCCCAATTGCCTGTCCGCCGTCTTCGTCTTCGCGACGCTGCGCTTCGGCCAGGTGATCCTGCTCGGCTCGGCGCTGTCCTTCCTCGGCCTCGGCGCGCAGCCGCCGGTGCCCGAGCTGGGCGCGATGGCCTCCGAGGGTCGCAACTTCCTGTTCTTCGCCCCGCACATCGCCGTGGTGCCCTGCGTGGTCATCTTCCTGGTGGTGCTGGCCTTCAACGTGCTGGGGGACGCGCTGCGCGACGCGCTCGACCCCCGCCTTCGCATCTAGTCTCAACGCGTGATCGGGAGAATGACGAGCATGAGGAAAACCCTGGGCGCCGCGCTGGTCGCGCTGGCCGCAACCGTGCCGGTCGGCGATGCGCTGGCGCAGGCCAATCCGCGCAACACGCTGGTGATCCTGCGCGAGATCGACGCCGACCGCTACGACCCCGCGCGCACCACCGCGCGCGGTGCCGGCGAAGTGCTCTACATGATGAGCGACACGCTGGTCTCGCTCGACTTCGACATGCAGACCGTGCGCCCCGGCCTGGCGGAACGCTGGGAGGTCAGCCCGGACGGCAAGACCTACACCTTCCACCTGCGCCAGAACGTCACCTTCTGCGACGGCCGGCCGATGACCGCCGAGGATGTCGTCTATTCCATCAACCGCTGGATCAACCCCGCCACGCGCAGCCCGGTGCGCTGGCGCGCCGGCCCGGTGAAGGAGATTCGCGCGGTCGGCCCGCACACCGTGGAATACGAGCTGAACGAGCCCTTCGGCGAATTGCTGTACCAGCTCACCCTGTTCTTCGCCTCCGTCGTCGATCGCAACACGGTCGAGCGGCTGGGCGACAATTTCGGCGTGCAGGGCTTCAACGGCACCGGCCCCTATTGCTGGGCCTCCTGGACGCCGCGCCAGGAACTGGTGCTGACGCGCCACCCCAACTACACCTGGGGCCCGCCGATCTACAACAACCCGACCCCGCAGGTGGAGCGCGTGATCTGGCGCGTCACGCCTGAGAGCCAGACGCGCCTCGCCGCGCTGCAGACCGGCCAGGGCGACGTCACGCAATACATCCCGCCCATCGCCGTGCAGACGCTGCGCCGCACGCCCGGCATCACGATGTCCCAGCAGGAGAACTACTTCTGGGACCACTTCATGGGCTTCAAGGTGGACAAGCCGGTGGTCAGCGACCCCGCCATCCGCCGCGCCATCAACCAGGCCGTGAACCGCGAGGCACTGACCCGCGCGGTGTGGTTCGGCACCGCCACCCCCGCCGACAGCTACCTGAACCCCAACGTGACCGGCTTCGACGCTGAGGCCGCGGCGCTGGTGCCGCGCTTCGACCCCGTTGCGGCGCGCCGCACGCTGGATGAAGCCGGCTGGGTGATGGGCAGCGACGGCGTGCGCGTGAAGGACGGCCAGCGCGCCACCTTCCTGACCTACGCGCTGCAGACGGCGCAGGGGCAGCAGTACCTCCAGGCGGTGCAGGCCGACCTGCGCCGCGTGGGCATCGAGATGCGCATCCAGATGTGGGATGCGACGGTGGGCTGGGGCCGCCTGGCCACGCAGGAATTCGACGCCTTCATCATGTCCTATCCCTACGTGACGGCGACGGACGCCTTCTCGCTGTACTTCGCCAGCGGCAATCGCCCGACCCCCAACCGGATGAACTGGAACGACCCCGAGACCGACCGCGCGCTGGTGGAAGCCCGCACCGCGATCGACCCCGCGGTGCGCTCGGCGGCGATCGCCCGCGCGCAGCGCATCATCGCCGAGAACAATGTCTGGATGCCGGTGGCGCGCGAGCAGCTGTGGGTTGCCTCCGCCGGGCGCGTGGAGGGCGTGCGCGCGCATGGCATCTACGGCGTCGGGCTCTACAAGGGCCTTGATATCCGCGTGACGCGCTGACGCACCGAACCCGCCCGGATCACCGTATCCGGGCGGGCCCCGCTTCCTGGAGACCCCGCCCATGACCACCACCCTCATCCGCAACGCCGAGCTCGTCGTCGGCTGGGATGCGTCCGCCAAGGCGCATACCTACATGCCCGACACCGATGTCGCCTTCGACGACGGCACGCTCACCTTCGTCGGCCGCGGCTATGAAGGCACGGCCGATACCGTGATCGACGGGCGCGGCATGATGGTCATGCCGGGCCTGGTGAACATCCACTCCCACCCCTCCAGCGAGCCGCTGAACAAGGGCTTCCTCGACGAGATCGGCTCGCCGGGCCTCTACAATTCCTCGCTCTACGAATACATGCCGATCTTCCGCGCCGATGCGGAGGCGGTGCCGCATTGCGTGCGCGTGGCGCTGTCGGAACTGCTGCTCTCGGGCGTCACCACGCTGGCCGACCTGTCGATGGCGCATCCCGGCTGGCTCGACCTGCTGGCCGAGGCGGGGATGCGCGTGTGCATCGCGCCGATGTTCCGCTCCGCACGCTGGTTCACCAAGAACGGCCATGTCGTCGAATACGAATGGGACGAGAAGGCCGGCGAGAAGGCGATGGAGGAGGCGCTGCGCCTCGTCGAACGCGCCGAGCAGCACGAATCCGGCCGCCTGTTCGGCATGGTGGTGCCCGCGCAGATCGACACCTGCGCCGCCGGGCTGCTCAAGGAAAGCAACCAGGAAGCCAAGAAGCGCGGCCTGTCCTGGCAGATCCACGCCGCGCAATCGGTGGTCGAGTTCCACGAGATCACCCGCCGCCACGGCATGACGCCGATCGGCTGGCTCGATTCCATGGGCCTGCTGGGCGAGCGTTCGCATCATCGGCCACGGCATCTTCCTCGACGACCACCCCTCCACGCCCTGGCACACCAAGAACGACCTCAACCGCCTGGCCGAGACCGGCACCACCGTCGCCCATTGCCCCACCGTGTTCGCGCGGCGCGGCATCGCGATGAAGGATATCGGCCGCTACATCCGCCGCGGCGTGAACATGGGCATCGGCACCGACACCTATCCGCACAACATGCTCGACGAGATGCGCCTCGCCGCCCACATCGCGCGCACCCAGGCCGGCGACCCGCGCACCATGACCACGACCGACCTGTTCAACGCCGCCACCATCGGCGGTGCCAAGGCGCTCGGGCGCGACGACATCGGCCGCCTCGCGGTCGGCTGCCGCGCCGATTTCTCGCTGGTGGACATCACCCATCCGATGATCCGCCCGGCCTACGACCCGGTGCGCAGCCTGATCTACGCCGCCGGCGACCGCGCGCTGAAGGCCGTGTTCGTCGATGGCAACAAGGTGGTCGAGGATGGCGAGGTGCTGACCATGGACTACCGCCAGGCCGCCGCAGCACCTGCACGAGGCGCAGAAGCGCATCGTCGGGCGCGTCCCGCAGCAGGATTGGGCGCATCGCAGCGCCGAGAAGATCGCGCCGCCGACCTTCCACTGGTCGTGACGCGCGGCGCGCGACGGGAGGGGCGCCGCCCCTCCCGGACCCTCCCCGCCAGAGGCCGAAGGGCCTCTGGACACCATCACCGCGCCATCCGCCAAGGTATCGGTTTCCAAAGGCCCCTCGGCCTTTGGTGGGGTGGCTTGGAGGGGCAAGGCCCCTCCAATTCCGGATAGCCCATGTCAGACCCACTTCTCAGCATCGAGGGCCTGCGCACGGTCTTCCGCACCCATGGCGGCGAGATCGCCGCGGTGGACGGCGTGGACCTCTCGGTGCCGCGCGGGCGCACGCTCGGCATCGTCGGTGAATCCGGCTGCGGGAAATCCGTGCTGTCGCTGTCGGTCATGCGCCTGGTGCGCGCATCCCGGCCGCGTCGCCGCCGGGCGCGTGCTGCTCGAAGGGCGCGACCTGCTGAAGCTGTCCAACGCCGACATGCGCGACGTGCGCGGCAGCCAGGTCGCGATGATCTTCCAGGAACCCATGACCAGCCTGAACCCGGTCCATACCGTGGGCTTCCAGATCACCGAGGCGATGCGCGCCCACGACCCGCGCGCCTCCAACGCCGAATTGCGCGAACCGCGCCATCGAGGCGCTGACGCGCGTGCGCATCCCCGCCCCGGAACGCCGCTTCGACGAATACCCGCACCAGCTCTCCGGCGGCATGCGCCAGCGCGTGATGATCGCCATGGCGCTCGCCTGCCAGCCGCGACCTGCTCATCGCCGACGAACCCACCACCGCGCTCGATGTCACGGTGCAGGCGCAGATCCTCGACCTGCTGCGCGACCTCCAGCAGCGACACCGGCATGTCCATCATCCTGATCACCCACGACCTCGGCGTGGTCGCCGAGATGGCCGACGAGGTCGCGGTGATGTATGCCGGCCGCGTGGTCGAGCGCGGCGCCGCGCCGCGCGATCTTCGCCGACCCGATGCACCCCTATACGCTCGGCCTGCTCGGCTCCGTCCCGCGGCTGGATGAGGAGCGCGAGACGCTGCTCGCCATCGAGGGCAGCGTGCCCCCGCCCTTCGCGCTGCCCAAGGGCTGCCGCTTCCACCCGCGCTGCCCCTTCGCGGTCGATGCCTGCAAGGTGGCGCCACCGCCGCTGCGCGAGATCGCCCCCGGCCACGAGGCCGCCTGCATCCGCGCGCCCGTCGAGGCCTTCGTCGCATGAACGCGCCGCTGCTCGAGGTGACCGGCCTCGCCAAGCACTTCCCGGTCCGCAAGGGCGTCCTGCTCGCCAGGCAGGTCGGCACCGTGCGCGCGGTGGACGGCGTCTCCTTCACGCTGCACCGTGGCGAGACGCTGGCGCTGGTCGGTGAATCCGGCTGCGGCAAATCCACCACTGCGCGCCTGGTGCTGCGCCTCATCGAGCCGTCCGCCGGCTCCGATCCGCTTCGACGGGCAGGACGTGACCGGCATCGGCGGCGCCGAGCTGCGCGCGCATGCGCCGGCGCATGCAGATCGTCTTCCAGGACCCCTATGCCAGCCTCAACCCGCGCCTGACCGTCGCGCAGACCATCGCCGAGCCGCTGCAGGTGCATGGCATCGGCGATCGCGCCTCGCGCCGCGCGCGGGTCGAGGAACTGCTCGGCCTGGTCGGGCTGCGTCCCTTCCATGCCGCGCGCTACCCGCATGAATTCTCCGGCGGGCAGCGCCAGCGCATCGGCATCGCGCGGGCGCTGTCGGTGCAGCCGGAGCTGGTGGTCTGCGACGAGCCGGTCAGCGCGCTGGATGTCTCGATCCAGGCGCAGGTGGTGAACCTGCTGAAGGATCTCCAGCGCCGCCTCGGCCTCGCCTACCTGTTCATCGCGCACGACCTCGCGGTGGTGAAGCATGTCGCCGACCGCATCGCGGTGATGTATCTCGGGCGAGATCGTCGAGACCGCCACCGAAGCGCGACCTTTTCGCCAATCCGCGCCACCCCTATACGCGCGCCCTGCTGGCCGCCATCCCGCATCCGGACCCCACGCGGCGCGGCCAGGTGAAGCCGCTGGGTGGCGATGTGCCCAGCCCGATGAACCCGCCCCCCGGCTGCCGCTTCCACACCCGCTGCCCCTTCGCGCAGGACCGCTGCCGGCAGGAAGCCCCCGCGCTGCGCCCGATGGCCGATGGCCACCTCGCCGCCTGCCACTTCGCCGAGACGCTGCCGCCCGCCGGCCTGAACTTCGCCGGTGGGCTGTCCGAGGCCGCATCCCGCCGCCTGGCCCTCTACGCAAGCGCCCGCGCCGCCTGAACGGCGCCAATCGCCAAAAAAGGAGGGGGCTCGGGGGAGTTCCCTCCCCCGACCTTCCTTCCCTCCGCCCCAGCCCGTACCCTCCGTCCCCAAGAACCGGGAGGGACCCGTAAATGGCGCGCATCGGTTTCGTCGGCCTGGGCAGGATGGGCGCGCCCATGGTGCGCAACCTCGTCAAGGCCGGCCACCAGGTCGTGGTCTTCGACATCGTGCAGCAGGCGATCGAGGGCGTGGTGGCATCCGGTGCCATCGCCGGCTTCTCCGCCGCCGCGGCCGCGCAGGATGCCGATGTCGTCATCACCATGCTGCCCGCCGGTGCGGAGATGCGCGACGCCTGGCTGGGGCAGGGGGGTCTGGCCCGCGCCTCGCGCGCCGATGCGCTGCTGCTGGATTGCTCGACCATCGATGTCGCCACGGCGCGCGAGGTCGCCGCCGCGTCCGGGCGCCCCTTCATCGACGCGCCGGTCTCCGGTGGCGTGATGGGGGCCGAGGCGGGCACGCTGACCTTCATGGTCGGCGGCCCTGCCGAGGCGGTCGAGCGGGCCAGGCCGATCCTGGGGGCGATGGGCCGCACCATCGTCCATTGCGGCGATGCGGGTGCGGGCCAGGTGGCGAAGCTGTGCAACAACATGATGCTCGCCGCGACCATGGCGGTGACCTCGGAAGCCTTCGTGATGGCCGAGAGGCTCGGCCTGCCGGCGCAGGCGCTGTACGACGTGTGCTCGACATCGACGGCGCAGTCCTGGGCGCTGAGCAGCTACTGCCCGGTGCCCGGCCCGGTGCCGGGCAGCCCCGCCAACCGCGACTTCGCGCCGGGCTTCACCGCCGCGCTGATGCACAAGGATCTCGGCCTGGCGCAGCAGGCGGCGCGCGATGCCGGGGTGGCGGCACCGATCGGCGCGCATGCGCTCGCGCTGTTCGAGCGCTTCGTGCAACAGGGCGGCGGGGACCGCGACTTCTCCGCCATCATCACCATGATCCGGCAGGGGCGCGCGCCATGACCGTCAGCTTCGTCTCGCCGCGCCTGCTGATGATCGGCGGCGGTGCCGTCGGCAAGCTCGCCGAGGTGCTCGCGCAATTCGCGCTGTCGAGGCCGCTGCTGGTGACCGACCCGTGGATGGTCTCCTCCGGCACGGTGGACAAGGCGCTGGCCCCGCTGCGCGCCGCCGGCATCACGGCCGATGTGTTCAGCGACACCGTGCCCGACCCGACCGACACCGTCATCGAGGCCGGCGTCGCCGCGATGAAGGCGGGCGACTATGACTGCCTGATCGGCTTCGGCGGCGGCAGCCCGATGGACACCGCCAAGGCCATGGCCATCCTCGGCGCCGCCGAACCCGGCGCGAAGATGCGCGACTTCAAGGTGCCCGCGCAGGCCAATCGCGGCGCGCTGCCGGTCATCGGCATCCCGACCACCGCGGGCACCGGCAGCGAGGCGACGCGCTTCACCGTCATCACCGACACCGAGCGCGACGAGAAGATGCTGATCGCCGGCCTCGGCGCCCTGCCGCTCGCCGCCGTGGTGGATTTCGAACTGACCTTCTCGCTGCCCGCCGCGCATCACCGCCGATACCGGCATCGACAGCCTGACCCACGCGCTGGAGGCCTTCGTATCCAAGCGCGCCAATGACGAAGCGGATGAATACGCGCTGCGCGCGATGCGCCTGATCGCGCCCAACCTGCGCACCGTCTATCGCGAACCGGCCAATGCCATCGCCGCGCGCGGCGATGATGAAGGGCGCGACGCTGGCGGGCATCGCCTTCAGCAATGCCTCGGTCGCGCTGGTGCATGGCATGTCGCGGCCGGTCGGGCGCGCATTTCCACGTCCCGCACGGCCTGTCCAACGCCATGCTGCTGCCGGCCGTCACCGAATACAGCCTCAACGCCGCATTGCCGCGCTACGCCGAGGCGGCGCGCGCGATGGGCGTCGCGAACGCGCAGGAGGGCGACCAGTCCGCCGCCGCGCGCCTGTTGCAGGAACTGCGCGACCTCAATCGCGACCTCGCCGTGCCCACGCCTGGCGCCTTCGGCATCGACGCCGCCGCGTGGGAAGGTCTGCTGCCGACCATGGCGGCCCAGGCGCTCGCCTCCGGCAGCCCCGCCAACAACCCGGCGGTGCCGAGCGAGGAAGACATCATCGCCCTGTATCGGCAGGCTTGGCCGGGTAGACCAGGCCCTGGTCCCGGGGCCGCTGCCGCCGGACATCCCAAGGAAGCCAGGCATCGCGGCAGGACGGTGGCGCCCGGCGCCGGATGGGCAACTGATCCGCGTGCCACAGGCCGAGGAACCCGACCGCCGCGCTCAATCCTGCCGCGGCGGCCAGGGGTCCTCGGACCAGAGGCGCCGCACCGTCGCCTCGGTCACGGCCGCCTCGGCCATCCAGGCAGCACCATCGAGGAAGGTGCGGCAGGAAGCCGCTCTCCTCGGCCAGGGTGGCATAGTCAGGGTCGGCCGCCACGGCGCGCAGCATCTGCTGGAGCCTGCCGGCTTCCGCCGCCCAGGCCCCGGCCGCGAAGCCGCGTCGGGTGGTCGGTGCCGGCGGCAGGTGCGCCTCATCGAAGGTCGGCGTTTCCGGCAACAGGGATGAGCGAGCGCCAAGGCCGATCGCCAGCGCCGGCGAGTCTGACCCTCGCGCAGCGCGCCCAGGGCATGGGGCAGGGGCAGGATGCCGCCGCCGCGTGGCGGCCAGCACGGCCTGGCGCGCCGCCGGCCCGCTCGGAAAGGCGAGCGGTGTCAGCGGCATCCGTTCGTCCAGCGTCGCGGCGGCGAGGTAGGCCGCTCCGCCAGGCGACGAGGTGGCGAGCAGGGCGGGAGGGCCCAGGCGCCGCAGCGTGTTCGATTTCGGTGCCGGGCAGGGCCACGAGCACGACCGGTTCCTGCGCGACCGCGGCAAGCCAGGTGAGGTTTGCCGGCACCTCCGGCCTGTTGCGTTCGACCGCGCGCGCCAGGAGATTGGGCGTGGCCGCCAGAACCACCCGGCACGCTCCGGCGGGTGCCGCCGCCGCATCCTGCGCGGCGCGCAACCCGCCATCGCCGCGCACATTCTCGATCGTCACGCGGATGCGCGGCCAGTGGCGCTCGATGAACGGAACGAAGCCGCGCGCCCAATGGTCGGAAGGCGCGCCGCGCCGCGCGCCCACCACCAGCGTCAGCATGGCGGCGGGCGGCGATGCCGTCGCCGGCGCCACCAGCATGGCCGCGGCGGCACCGAGCAGCGCGCGCCGCCGCAAGCGCATGGTCAGCGCCGCGCCGGTGCAGCCGGCTTGGCTGGCGCCGCGCCTTCGGCCGGCTCGTTGCGCCGCAGCCGCGTCCGCCCCGTGTAGAGCACGATGGGCGCGGCGATGAAGATGGAGGAGGAGGTGCCGATCACGATGCCGCGCGATCATCAGCCAGGCGAAGCCGGCCAGCGCATCGCCGCCGAACAGCGCCAGCGGCAGCGCCGAGAGCAGCAGCGTCATCGAGGTGCCCAGCGTGCGGTTCAGCGTCTCGTTGATCGACAGGTCCACCAGCTGGTCGAGCGGCATCGTCTTGTACTTGCGCAGATTCTCGCGCATCCGGTCGAACACCACGACCTTGTCGTTGGCGTTGAAGCCGATGATGGTCAGGATCGCCGCCACCGTGGTCAGGTTGAACTCGATCCCGGTCGCCACCATCACGCCGACCACCTTGGTGGTATCCAGCAGCAGCGTGGTCACGCCGGCGATGGCGAACTGCCATTCGAACCGCACCCAGATATAGACCAGCATCGCCGCGAAGGAGAGGCCGAGCGCGATCATGCCGCCCAGGAACAACTCGTCCGACACCCGGTTGCCCACCGCCTCCACCCGCAGGATGCGCGTGCCCGGCACCGCCTGTTCCAACGCGCCGCGCGCCGCCGCCACCGCGCGCTGCGAGCCGCCTTCATCGCCCTGCGCGGGCAACCGCACCGCGAAGGTGGACGGGTCGCCGAACTGCAGGATGGTGGCATCGCCGACATCCAGCGCGCCGACCGCGGCGCGCAGCACGCCGATATCGCCCGGGCCGGGCGTGCGCACCTCCATCTCGATCCCGCCCTTGAAGTCGATGCCCTTCTCGAGCCCCGGCCAGAAGGCGCCGGCGACCGAGAGCGCTCGACAGCACCGCCGAGGTCATCAGCCCGATCCGCGCGCCGCGCATGAAGCGGATGCGCGTGCTGTCCGGCACGATGCGGAACAGCGGGCGCCCGAGGCGCTGCAACAGCGACAGGCCCGGCCGCTCCACCACCGGCAGTTCCTTGGGCCGCGTGCGCTTGTACCACCAGGACGACCATCAGGCGCGTGAGCACCGTGGCGGTCCACATCTGCACCACCGTGCCGATCGCCACCGTCACCGCGAAGCCCTTCACCGGCCCCGAGCCGAAGCCGTACAGGCAGGCCATGGCGATGAGGTTGGTGAGGTTGGCGTCCAGGATGGTGCCGGAAGCCTTGGTGTAGCCCGGCCTCCAGCGCGTTGATCGGCGTTCGCCCGTTCTTGCACCTCCTCGCGGATGCGCTCGTTGATCAGCACGTTGGCGTCGACCGCCGTGCCGAGCGTCAGCACGATGCCGGCGATGCCCGGCAGCGTCAGCGTGCGCTTCCGATCACCGACAGCGCCGCGATCATCAGCACGACGTTGAACACCAGCGCGATGTTCGCGAACCAGCCGAACAGGCCGTAGGCGAGGCCCATATACAGGAACACGAACAGCGTCGCCGACCGCGAGCGCGATGCGTGCCCGCGCGGATCGCATCCGCGCCCAGTTCCGGCCCGACCGTGCGTTCCTCGACCACCGTCAGCGGCGCCGGCAGCGCGCCGGCGCGCAGCAGCACCGCGAGGTCGTTGGCGCGATCGCGCGTTGAAGCTGCCCGCTGATCTGCCCCTGGCCGCCGATGATCGGCTCGCGGATCACCGGCGCGGTGATCACCTTCTCGTCCAGCACGACGGCGAAGGGCCGGCCGACATTCTCGCGCGTGATCTGCGCGAAGCGGCGCGTGCCGATGGAATCGAAGGTGAAGTTCACCACCCATTCGCCGGTCCGGCTGTCCTGCCCGGCGCGGGCATTGGTCAGGTTGGCGCCATCCACCTCGACGCGGCGGCGCACGGCGAAGCGCTCGCCCTCGCGCTCGCCGGGCAGGAACATCACGCCCGGCGGCGGTGTCGTCGCCAGCGGCGGCGTTCTCATCCACCAGGTGGAAGGTCATGCGCGCCGTGCGGCCGAGCAGGTCCTTGATCCGGTTGGGGTCCTCGACACCCGGCAGCGTCACCAGGATGCGGCTTTGCCCCTGGCGGGCGATCAACGCCTCGGCCACGCCGGTCTCGTCGACGCGCCGGCGCACGATCTCGATGGATTGCTCCACCGCCGAACTCGCCTTGGCGCGCAGCCCGGCCTCGGTCAGCGTCGCGGTCACGGTGCCGTCCGGGTCGGTCGTCACCTCGATATCCGGCACGTTCTGCCCGGTCGAGGCGGTGATGGGGTTCGACAATTCGCGCAGCACCGCCGCCGCGGCCTGCGCCTGCGCGGTATCGGTCACGCGCAGCCCCATGCGCCGGTTGGCCGGGTCCGAAGCCAGGTTCACATAGCGGATATTGGCCGCGCGCAGCCGCGTGCGCGCGCCATCCACCATGCTGTCCAGGCGTTCGCGCACCACCGTGTTGAGGTCGACCTCGAGCAGCAGGTACGACCCGCCCCGCAGGTCGAGGCCGAGATTGACCTGCCGCACCGGGAACCAGTCCGGGAACGCCGCGCGCGGAATCAGGTTGGGGATGCTCAGCAGCACCCCCAGCAGGCAGACCGACAGGATCGCGGCAGTCTTCCAGCGCGCGAAATGAAGCATGGGTAGGCGGTACCCCGGTTTTCAGGCGCCGGACAATGGCGAGGGGGACCTGCCGATGCAACCCCGCCCGGGCCCCGATTTCCATGCCCGCGGTTCCGGTCTAGGACCGCGCGATGAGCGCCAGCGACACCTCACTCGCCCTGGGAATCCTCGGGGTGGGGCATTTCGGCCGGTTTCATGCCCTGAAGGCGGCCGCCAACCCCCGCATCGCCCTGGTCGGCCTGCATGATGCCGACCCCGCGCGGGCGGCGTCCGTCGCCCAGGAAGCCGGCGCCCCGGCCATGGAGTTGCAGGCCCTCGATCCGCGCCGCCGATGCGCTGGTCATCGCCGCCCCCACGCGCTTCCACTTCGACCTCGCTTGCGCCGCGCTCGATGCCGGCAAGCACGTCTTCGTGGAAAAGCCGCTCGCCGCGACGCTCGATCAGGCCGATGCCCTGGTCGCCCTCGCCGCCACGCATCGCCGCGTGCTGCAGGTCGGCCATATCGAGCGCTTCTCCGCCGCCTTCCGCGCCGTGACGCAGGCGCCCGGCGGCGGCCAGGCGCTGTCATGGGAGGCGGTGCGCGCCGCGCCCTTCCGCCCGCGCAGCCTCGATGTCTCGGTGGTGCTGGACCTGATGATCCACGACATCGACCTCATCCTCGAACTGGCCGGTGCCGAACCCGATTCGGTCGAGGCGGTCGGCGCCGCGGTGGCATCCGACCTGCCCGATTTCGCCGTCGCCCGCCTGCGCTTCCCCGGCGGGCGCGCCGCCACCATCACCGCCTCGCGCGTGTCGCTCGCCATGGAGCGCCGCCTGCGGGTGCTGGGCACGCAGGGCGAGATGGCGGTGGACTTCCTGGCCCGCTCGCTCGCCGTGCTGCGCCGTGGCGGTGCCGAGCCGGTCGCCACCATGCCGGGCTCGGGCATCGACCGCGCCACCTGGACCGACCATGACAGCCTGGAAGCCGAACAGGCCGCCTTCGTCGCCGCCTGCCTGGACGGCGCCCCCGTGGTGGTGGACGGTGCCGCCGGGCGGCGCGCGCTGAAGGTCGCCCTCGCCGTGGAAGCCGCCATCGCCGGAGCAACGCCATGACCAAGCCCCGCATCGTGATCATCGGCGCCGGCGCCGTCGGCGGCTATGCCGGCGCGCACATGGCCCAGGCCGGACACGACGTCACCTTCGTCGACCCCTGGCCCGAGCATGTCGAGGCCATGCGCGCGCGCGGCCTGACCATCACCCACCTGCGCGACGTGCCCGAATTCACCGTGCCGGTGCGCGCGCTGCACATCACCGAATTGCAGTCGGCGGCCAAGGCACAGCCCTTCGACATCGCCTTCATCTGCATGAAGTCCTACGACACCGCCTGGGCCACCACCATGGTCGCGCAATACCTCGCACCCGGCGGCTACGTCGTCTCGCTGCAGAACTGCATCAACGAGGAGGTGATCGCCGGCATCGTCGGCTGGGGCCGCGTGCTCGGCGCCATCGCCTCCCTCATCACGGTCGAACTGGCCGCACCCGGCCATGTGAAGCGCGCCGCCGGCCGCTCCGGCGCCTCCCACACCGTCTATCGCGTGGGCGAACCGCATGGCCGCCTCTCGCCGCGCGCGGAAGCCATCACCGCGCTGCTCGCGCTGTCGGACAGCGCACTCACCACCACCAACCTCTGGGGCGAACGCTGGTCCAAGCTGGTGGCCAACGCCATGGGCAACGGCATCGCCGCCGCCACCGGCCTGGTCGCCAAGGAAGCCACGGCGGACGACGCCATCCGCGCCTTCGCCGCGCGCCTCGGCTCCGAAGCCATCCGGATCGGCCAGGCACTCGGCTACGACCTCGAACACATCCTGCACCTCGACCCCGAGATCATCGCGAAAGCCGGCGAGGGCGACGACGCCGCCCGCGGCGCCTACGACGCACAGCGCCTGGCCGACACCCAGAAGCCCGGCGGCGGCGCCCACCGCGCCTCGATGGGCCAGGACATGATGAAGGGCCGGCGCACCGAGATCGAATTCCTCAACGGCTTCATCGCCGCCCGCGGCGCGGAGATCGGCATCGCCGCCCCGGCCAATGCGGCACTCACCGACATCGTGAAGCGGGTCGAGCGCGGCGAGGCACAGCCCTCGCCGGATCTGATCCGGGGGCTGCGACTCAACTGAGGCGAGGGGGCCTTGCCCCCTCGAACCCCCACCAAAGGCCGAAAGGCCTTTGGAAACCGGCTTGTGCGCGGGAGCACCCGGCGCGACGCTGCCGCAAACACCGGCAGGGGAACAAAACGTCATGCGCAATCCGATGGAACTCACGGGGCGGACCGTCATCGTCACCGGCACGGGGCAGGGGATCGGGCGCGCCATCGCCGAACTCGTGCTCGAACTCGGCGGCAACCTCACCATGGTCGAACGCAACCCCGAGACCTTCGCCACCGTCTCCGCCGCCCTGGCCGGGGACCGCACGCTGGCCATCCAGGGCGACGTGACCGACGAAGCCGTCTGCGCCGACATCGTCGATCAGGCGGCCGCGCGCTTCGGCGCCGTACACGGCCTGGTCAACAACGCCGGCATCACCCGCCCCGCGATGATCGAGAAAATGACCCTGCCGCAATGGCAGGCCGTCATCGACGTGAACCTCACCGCCTGCCACCTCATGCAACAGGCCGTGGGCCGCCACATGATCCGCCGCGCCAAGTCCGGCGACGCCACACCCGGCGCCATCGTCAACATCTCCTCCACCGCCGGCAAGCGCGGCTCCATCGGCCAGGTGAACTATTCGGCGGCGAAGGCGGGGCTCTACGGCATCACCATGACGGCGGCGCGCGAATGGGCGCGCTACGGCATCCGCGTGAACTCGGTGGGCTTCGGCACGGTGGAAACGCCGATGACCGAAGTCATCCGCTCCGACCGCTTTCGCGAACAGACCATGTCGCGCATCCCCCTGGGGCGCATCGCCAGCCCGGCGGAGGTCGCGCCACTGATCTGCTTCCTGCTGTCGGAAGGCGCTTCCTTCATCACCGGGCAGAACTGGCTGGAGGATGGCGGCTCGCACATGCAGCCCTGAGGGCGCGCATCAGGGGCTGCCCGGCGTCCAGAACCCCTCATGGGGCACCGCCGCCTCGGCTTCCAGGCACGGTCCCACCACCATGACGGGTTCGGCCGCGGTCTCCAGCACCGCCCGGCAGGACAGGTTCAGCCCCGCAGTATGCGCCTGCGCATTGCGAAGATGCAGGATGGCGGCAGCCGAGAGCCCGAACACCACGCGCCCGACACCGGCATAGAAGGCCGCCGCCGCGCACATCGCGCAGGGCTCGCCCGAGGAATACATCGTCCCCGCCCGCAACACCTGGCGCGGCACCCCGGCCGCGACCACCGCGGCCAGCGCATTCATCTCCGAATGCGCCAGCGTGCCCGCCCCCGAACGCCCCTGCATGGAACCCGCCTCCGCCAGCACGGCCCCCCCCGCATCGGCGATGACGGCGGCGAAGGGCCGGTCGCCGCGCGCGCGCGCCTCGGCAGCCAGGGCAATCGCCCGGCGCAGCAGCATGGTGTCGGTCTCGTTCAGCATCGCCTCGTTCCCCGTCATCGCCGCCACACCCGGTCGAGCGGCACCAGGCGGTGCATCAGCACCAGCAGCGCCACCGTCAGCACGATGAAGGCGGTGCTGATGGCATTGATGGTGTTCTCCAGGCTGAACGACGCCTCCGCATACAGCCGCACCGGCAATGTCTGCAGCCGCGCCGTGGTCAGGAAGGCCGTCACTGTCACCTCGCCGAAGGAGATCAGGAAACCGATCAGGCAGGCCACCACGATACCCGGCGCCAGCTGCGGCAGCACGATGCGCAGGAACACCCGCCGCGGCGGTGCGCCCAGCCCCTCGGCCGCTTCCTCCAGCCCCCGGTCGAGCGCGGCGACGGAAGCGCGCAGCATCGCCAGCATGAAGGGCGCGACCAGCACCACATGCACCGCCAGGATGCCCAGGAACGCCGGCAGCACCGTGAACCACTGCAACAGCCGCAGCATGCCAAGCCCGATCGCGATGCCCGGCAGCGCCAGCGGCAGCATGAAGAAGGCGCCCAGCGCCTCCCGCCCCGCAAAGCGCCCGCGCACCAGCGCGAGCGCGGCCGGCAGCGCGATGGCGAGCGAAACCGCCACCGCCGCCAGCCCCAGTTGCAGGCTGACCCAGGCATCGGCCAGGTAGCGGTCGTTCTCCAGCACCGCGCCGTACCAGCGCCAGGTGAAGCCCAGCCATTGCGCGACCGTCGCCTGCGGGCTGTCGTTGAACGAGGAGACCGCCACCAGCAGCAGCGGGAACAGCAGCAGCGCGAGCCCGACCGCCAGCAGCAGGCGCGCCACGAACGGCCCCGCCGCCTCGGCCGCACCCACCACGAAGCGCCGCAATCCCGGCGGCAGCGTGGGCAGCCGACGCGCCGCGCGCCCCGTGCTCCAGGGCATCGCGGCCGCCACCGTCCGGCCGATCAGCAGCGTCACCAGCACCGAGGCCGCGAGCATGATCATCGCCAGCGCCGAGGCGCCCGGATAATTCAGGTTCTCGAGCCCTTCCTTCAGCACCACCATGCCGCTCACCATCACCTGCCGTCCGCCCACCAGGGTGGCCGAGACATAGGCGGTCGAGGACAGCAGGAACACGATGACAAGGCCCGCCCGCAGCCCCTGCAACGACAGCGGCAGGGTGATGCGGAAAAAGGTCACCACCGGCCCCGCGCCGAGCCCCTCGGCCGCCTCGGCCAGGCGCTTCTCCTGCGCTTCCAGCACGTCGTACAGCGCCAGCACCATGTAGGGCAGGAACACCTGCGTCAGCGCCAGGCCCACGGCGAACCAGCCGAACAGCAGGTTCACCCGCGGCAGCCCAAAGGCCGCGATGGTGGAGGACACGATGCCCCCGGGCGCCAGCAGCAGGATGATGCCCAGGCTGCGCACCACCACATTGGTCAGCAGCGGCACGAGCACGCAGGCGAAGCCCAGCGGCCGCCACCCCGGCGGCAGCCGCGTCAGCCACAGTGCCAATGGATACCCCAGCACCGCCGAGGCCGCCGTGACGCAGGCACCCAACGCCAGCGTGCGCAGGATGGTGCGCAGGCTGAACGGGTCGCCCAGCAGGTCCGCATACTGCGCGCCGGAGGGCACCAGCGACAGCGGCGCGAACATCTCGGCGCTCTCCTGCACCGAGAGCAGCGCCACCACGCCGAGCGGCGCCGCGAATGCCGCCATCAGCCACAGGAAGTACGGGGCGGCGAGCGCCGGCCCCGTGGCGCGTGACGTCACCCCGCGATCTCGCGCGTGAAGCGGCGCGACCATTGCGGCTGGTTGCGGATCACCACGTCCCAGTCGAAATCGACCAGCTTGCCGACCGCCGCCTCGCCCATCACCAGCTTCGCCGAGAGTTCGGAGGGCAGCTCGAGGTTGCGGATGGTCGGGCTGTAGTAGATGCGCTCGGCATAGGCGCGCTGGCATTCGGGCGAGAGATGCAGGTTCACCCAGGCCTCCGCCAGCGCCTGCTTCGAGGTGCCGACCGTGATGCAGGCGACATTGGTCGCGATCGCCTGCCCCTCGACCGGGTCGGCAATGACGATGTTGGGGTTGCGCCGCTCGGCATAGGCGCGGGTGAAGGAGCCGAACTCGACCGAGGCCGCGCCGACCTCCTGGTCGAACATGGTATAAAGCTGGTCCTGGCTGCCCTGGATGGCGGCGAAGGGCTTGAGTGCGGCGATCTGGCGGAAGGCGGGCTCGATGTCGGTCTCGCTGCCGCCCCACACTTTCGCGGCCATCAGCAGCGCCGAGGTGCCCTGCGCGCCCGGATAGGTCGGCCAGATCACCTTGCCGCGCAGGTCCTCGCGCCAGAAATCCTTCCACGAGGTCATCGGCGCGGCGACCTTGCGGCGGTCATAGACGATGGTCACCGGGTTGAACGCCACGCCATACCCGCCGAGCTTCGCCGCCGGGTACAGGTTGGCCGCGTTCGGCACGGCATCGCTCGCCGCCTGGGTCACGCCGTCGCGCACCGCCTGTCGGCTTTCGAAGATGTTGAGATACACGATGTCGAAGGAGGGCCGCCCGCGCTCGGCATAGGCGCGCGCGCGGCGCTCGGGCGTGCCGCCCAGCACGAAGTTGATCTTCACGCCGTGCTGCTGCTCGAGCGGCGTGGCGACGAATTCGCGCAGGATGCGCTCCTGCGCGCCGCCCCAGACGCCCACCGTCAGTTCGTCGCCGCGGCGGATCTGCGCGACGGGGGATCGCACGAAGGCAAACGGCGCGGCGGCGCCGGCGCCCAGCAGCAGGCGGCGGGTGAGGGCGGTCATGTGGCATCTCCCATGCGGTCTTCGATGAAACTCAGCGCCTCGGCACCGGCGGCCAGCGTGACCGCGGCGCCGGGCGGCAGCGGGGCTTCGGTGGTCGGGCGCAGCACGCGCACGCGCGGCCCGGCATCGAGCAGGATCTCGTAGGCAATCTCATCACCGAGCCAGGCGGCTTCCGCGACGCGGCCGGGCGCATGCAGCATGGCCCCCTCGGGCACCGCGGCCGCGGGTGCGAGCGTCAGCCGCGCGGCGCGCAGCACGATATGCGTGGGCCGTGCCGGCGCATCCTGCGGCAGCGTCGCGGCGAGCCCCGGCGCGGCCTGGAACGCACCGCCTTCGACCCGGCCCGCCAGCACGGTGCGCGCGCCAAGAAAGCCGGCCGTGAAGACATGCCGCGGCCGTTCGGTGAGGTCGGCCGGCGACGCGCATTCCACCAGCCGCCCGTGGTCCATCACCGCGATCCGGTCGGCCAGTGCCAGCGCCTCCTGCTGGTCGTGCGTGACGAACAGCGTGGTGATGCCCGTGCGCCGGCGCAGCGCGGCGATCTCCTGGCGCATCTCGACGCGCAGCCCGGCATCGAGGTTGGACAGCGGCTCGTCCAGCAGCAGCAGGGAAGGGCGGATCACCAGCGCGCGCGCCAGCGCCACGCGTTGCTGCTGCCCGCCCGAAAGCTGCGCCGGGTAGCGTTCGCCGAGTGCGGCCAAGCCTACCATGCCCAGCGCCTCGGCCACCCGCGCCTCGCGCTCCGCCCGGCCGACGCCGCGCATCTCGAGCCCGAAGCCGACATTCCCCGCGGCACTCATGTGCGGGAACAGCGCATAGGCCTGGAACACCATGCCGATGTTGCGCCGATAGGGGGGCGCGCGTTCGATGGCGCGTCCGTCCATCACGATCCGACCGGCATCCGGCGCGACATACCCCGCGACCATCCGCAGCGTGGTGGTCTTGCCGCAGCCCGATGGACCCAGCAGGGCGATGCACTCCCCCTGCGCCACGGACAGGTCCAGCGCATCGACCACGGTCTGCGTGCCGTAGCGCTTGGTGATGGCATCGAGGTGAAGGTGGGACACGGCCGCCGATCAAGCATTGGGTGGAACCTGAGGGGGCGCCAATGGAACGCTGCGCCGCGACGGCCCCTCCGGACTGGCCAGGGAACACCAAGAAACATGCCAATGACCCTGGCCCCGCGGGTGGGGCATCGTGCAGGGCGGCCGCGCAGGTATTGCACAAATTCTGCACGGAATGGGGCAGTCTGCCCATGTGGTGGGCGATGACCCGGCGGCTTCGCCACGCCGCGCCGGGCCGGCACATGGCATGTGACTTGCTGCCAGCGCGCTGACTGAGGCCGCCGATGCGCCGCGGGTTCACGGCGGGGGCTCTGTGCAGCAATGGGGGCAGGGATGCGGACACGCTACAGGATCGAACGTCGCGGGACCTTGCAGGGCGGCCTCGCCTTCGCGCTCACCGCGGTGGCCGGGGCGCGCGTGCCTTTCGCCCAGGCGCTCGATCGCCTCTCCTTCCAGACCAACTGGCGGGCGCAGGCCGAGCATGGCGGCTACTACCAGGCGGTGGCCACCGGCATCTATCGACGACACGGGCTCGAATGCGACCTGCGCATGGGCGGCCCGCAGCAGAACCCGGCGCAACTGCTGCTCGCGGGGCGGATCGACATGGTGATGTCCAACGCCTTCCAGGCGCTCAACTACGTGCGAGAACATGCCGTTCCTCGCCATCGGCGCCATCATCCAGAAGGATCCGCAGATCCTGATGAGCCATGAGGAAGCCGGCATCACGGGCTTCGAGCAGATGCGCGGCCGCCCGATCCTGATCGGCGCCGGCGGGCGCATCACCTACTGGCCCTTCCTGCGCGCGAAGTTCGGCTTCACCGACGACCAGATCCGCCCCTACACCTTCAACTCCAGCCCTTCCTCGCCGACAAGGGCGCGATCCAGCAGGGCTATCTGACCTCCGAACCCTTCTCGGCCATCCAGGGCGGCGCGAAGCCGCGGGTGCACCTGATCGCCGATGCCGGCTACGAGAACTACCAGACCACCATCGACATCTCGCGGCGCATGGTCGAGGAGAAGCCCGACCTCGTGCAGCGCTTCGTCGATGCCACCATGGAAGGCTGGACGCAATACATGCGCGGCGAGGACGTGCCGGCGGCGAACCGCCTGATCATGCGCGACAATCCGGACATGACGCAGGAGCAGATCGACTACGCGATGCGCGTGATGAACGAGTGCGGCATCGTCTTCTCCGGCGATGCCGAGACGCTGGGCATCGGCGCCATGACCGAGGCGCGCTGGCAGACCTTCTACGAGACCATGCGCGATGCCGGCGCCTTGCCGCCGAGGCCTCGATGTCGACGCGCGCCTACTCGCTCGACTTCGTCAACAAGGGCGTCGGCCTGAGTTGAGCCTGCCGGCGCGCCGCTGGTCAGGCTGCAGCGGCGTCGCCAAGCGTTCCCGCAACGGCACGGTGGCGCTGGAGGGGATCGACCTCGTCGATCCGCCGGGCGAGTTCCTGACCCTGCTCGGCCCCTCGGGCTGCGGCAAGTCCACGGTGCTGCGCATCATCGCCGGCCTCGGCGCCGAGCGCCGGCAGCATCGACTGGGCCGGCGCGATGCACGACGCCGCCGGCGAGCCGGAGCGCGATATCGGCTTCGTCTTCCAGGAGCCGACGCTGATGCCCTGGGCCACCGTGCTTCGACAACGTGCACGCTGCCGCTCGAAGCTTGCAGGCGTGCAGCGCGCCGAGGCCGAGGACCGCGCGGCGGAAGCGCTCGCGCTGGTCGGCCTCAAGGGCTTCGAACGCGCCTATCCGCGCGAGCTTTCGGGCGGCATGAAGATGCGCGTCTCGATCGCCCGCGCGCTGGTCACCGCGCCCGCGCTGCTGCTGATGGACGAGCCGTTCGCCGCGCTCGACGAGATCACCCGCTTCCGGCTCAACAACGACCTGCTGCAGCTCTGGGCAGGAGCGAGCGCTGCACCGTCGTCTTCGTCACCCACTCGGTGTTCGAGAGCGTCTTCCTCGCCCAGCGCATCGTCGTGATGGCGGCGCGCCCCGGGCGCATTGTCGAGCGAGGTGGCCGTCGACGCGCCCTACCCGCGCGACGAGGCGTTCCGCACCTCCGCCGAATACGCGGCGCAATGCCGCACGCGTCTCCGCGCGCGCTGTCCGCGGCCATGGCGCATGGCGGCATGAGCGAGGCGACCCGCAGCCCATGGACGAGGCGCAATGGCTGGGCGCCTGGCTGCGCATCGTGGCCCCGCAGCGTCATCGCGCTGCTGTTCCTCGGTGCCTGGGAGGCGGTCGTGCGCATCAACGAGATCCCGCACTACATCCTGCCCGGCCCGTGGCTGGTCGGCGCAGACGCTGGTCACCGACTGGGGCACGCTCTCGGTCTCGCTGCTGGTGACGCTGCGCATCACCTTCATGGCGCTGGCGGTCGCGATCATCGGCGGCTGTCGGCCTCGCGGTCCTGTTCGCGCAGTCGCGCATGGGTCGAGCTGTCGCTCTTCCCCTTCGCCGTGATCCTGCAGGTGACGCCGATCGTCGCCATCGCGCCGCTGATCATCATCTATGTCCGACATCACGCTACCGCTGCTGATCTGCGCCTGGATCGTCGCCTTCTTCCCGATCCTGTCGAACACCACGCTCGGGCTGAACTGCGCCGACCACAACCTGGTCGACCTGTTCCAGCTCTACGGCGCCACCCGCTGGCAGATGCTGTGCCGCTGCGGCTGCCGTCCGCGCTGCCCTACTTCCTGGGCGGGCTGAAGATCGCCGGCGGCCTGGCGCTGATCGGCGCCATCGTCGCCGAGTTCGTGGCCGGCACCGGCGGCAGCGGCTCGGGCCTCGCCTACCGCATCCTCGAAGCCGGCTATCGGCTCAACATCCCGCGCATGTTCGCCGCGCTGATCCTGATCTCCGCGACCGGCATCGTGATCTTCCTGGCTTCTCACGCTGCTCTCGCACCTGCTGCTGCGCAACTGGCACGAGAGCGCGATGGGGCGGGAGAACGCGATGAGCGCTGCCATGCGAACCCTGCGGCAGACATCGCCGGCAGCGGCGCCAGCTTCTGGCTGCGCGACGCGCGCGTGCCGGCCGCCCTGGTCGAGGCGGCACCAGCCGGACCCGTCGATGCCGAGGGCCTTCAACGCCTCGACCTTCGCATCGAAGACGGCCGGATCGCCGGCCTCGCGCCGCCGGCACCGGGGCGGACGGGCCCTCGCCGATGGCGGCCAGGTCTGGCCCGGCCTGGTCGATGCACACCCATCTCGACAAGGGCCACATCTGGCCGCGCAGCCCAACCCGGACGGCACCTTCGGCGGCGCCATCGACGCCGTCATGGCGGACCGCGGCGCGAATTGGTCGAGCGAGGACATGCACGCGCGCGCCGACTTCGCGCTGCGCTCCGCCTATGCGCACGGCACCGTGGCCATCCGCACCCATCTCGACAGCTACATGCCGCATGAGCCGAACGCCTGGCCGATCTTCGCCGGATGCGCGAGCCTGGGCCGGGCGCATCGAGCTGCAGGCCTCCTCCATCGCGCCGCTCGACTTTCGAGTCGGACGAGGGCGCGCGACTCGCCGACATCGTCGCCGAATCCGGTGGCGTGCTGGGCATGGTCTCGCGCCTCACCGGAGGCCTGCACGACGCTTGCCGCCGACCTCCAGCCCATGCTCGACCGCTTCTTCGCGCTGGCGGAGGAGCGCGGCCTCGATCTCGACCTGCATGTCGACGAGAGCGGAGAGACCGGCGGCGCGCCCTGCGCGAGATCGCCGCGACAGCCCTGCGGCGCGGCTTCCCGCACCATCAAGTGCGGCCACTGCTGCTCGCTCGCCGTGCAGCCTGACGACTACGTGCGGACCCTGCGCCTGTGTGCCGAGGCCGGCATCGCCATCGTCTCCTGCCGATGTGCAACATGTACCTGCAGGACCGCGTGCCCGAGCGCACGCCCCGCTGGCGCGGCGTCACCCTGCTGCACGAGCTGCGCGCCGCCGGCATCCCGGTGGCGGTCGCCTCCGACAACACGCGCGATCCGTTCTACGCCTACGGCGATCTCGACCTGGTCGAGGTCTTCCGCGAGGCCGTGCGGATCATGCACCTCGACCACCCGTTCGGCGACTGGCCGCGCGCCGCGGGCACCACGCCCGCGGCCGCGATGGGGCTCACGGATCACGGCACGATCCGCGTCGGTACGGCTGCGGACCTCATCCTGTTTCGTGCGCGTGGGATGAGCGAGTGGATGTCGCGCCCGCAGGCCGACCGCATCGTGCTGCGCGCGGGGCAGGTGCTGGATGCGGAACCGCCGGACTGGCGGGAACTCGACACCCTGTTCGCGCCTACCAGCGGCTGAAATGCGTCCGTACCTTCGCCATGAAGGCCTCGCGGTCCGTCGTTCCACGCTGGTCCATGCGCGTGAGCATCAGCCAGTCGAGCCGGCAGCCCTTCGCGCAGAGCCGCCGCAGGCCGCGCCCGATCAGCTTCTTGTCCGGCCAGCCGATGAACCACAGCAGCCACAGTGGCGAACCGTAGGTCGTGACGACGCCGATGCGCCTGATGTTGGTCAGCAGTGGCTCGATGGCACCCTCGCCGAGCCGGAATGCCACGCCCGGCGACCACACGCGGTCGAGCCAGCCCTTCAGCATCGCAGGCAGCCCATACCACCATGTGGGATACACCAGCACCAGCGCCTCGGCGCGGCGCAGCGCGCCAACATGGTCCTCGACACCCGTCTCGTTGGCGCCCTCGGTATGGTAGCGCGCACGTTCCTCCGCATCGAGCGCGGCGGCGAAGCCCTCCGCATAGAGGTCGCGCAGATCCACCTCATGCCCCGCCGCCTCCAGCGAGGCGCGCGCCGCATCGCGCAGCGCCGCGGAGAAACTGTCCTGCCTGGGATGGCAGAAAATCATCAACACGCGCATCTCCGCCTCCAACCCGTCACGCCACGCCGTACCGGCGCGATGCCAGGGACCAGCAGCGCATGATCCCGATCGGCCCCTCGCCACGCAACACCTGGCGTGTCAGCGCGCAGGCCGTGGACCTCACACGGCCCGACCTCCCCGCGCGGCGGGTGAGCATCCCCGCGCGCCCGAAGCGCATCACCTTCGACCTGGCGCGTACGGCGATCATCGTCATCGACATGCAGAACGACTTCTGCCACCGCGACGGCTGGCTCGCCTCCATCGGCGTCGACATCGCACCGGCGCGCGCGCCGATCGCGCCGCTGCGGCCCTGCTGCCGGCGCTGCGTGCCGCATCGGTGCCGGTGGTCTGGGTGAACTGGGGCAACCGGCCGGACCGGCCAACCTCTCGCCCCACTCCTGCACCTCTACAAGGGCAACGGCGATGGCACGGGCCTCGGCGACGCGCTGCCGGGCACCGGCCACCGGTCCTGCAGAAGGACTCGTGGTCGGCGCAGGTCGTCGACGAACTGCCGCAGGCGCCGGCGGACATCCGGGTCGACAAGCACCGCATCAGCGGCTTCTGGGACACGCCGCTCGACAGCATCCTGCGCAACCTGCGCGTGGACACGCTGCTGTTCGCCGGCGTGAACCTCGACCAGTGCGTGCTGCACTCGCTGACCGATGCGAACTTCCTCGGCTTCGACACGCTCCTGGTCGAGGATTGCGCGGCGACCACCAATCCCGGCTTCTGCCGCGATGCCACAATCCTCAACATCCACCAGATCTTCGGCTTCACCCTGTCATCCACCGACCTCATGGAATCGATCCGGCCATGATGAACGCACCCGTCATCGGCAAGCGCGCGGCCGACCTGCAGGGCTTCCGCATCTCGCCAGGCGACAGCAACTACTTCGCCTGCCTGCTCGACCCGCTGGCCGATGGCGTGTCCTTCACACTGGTGGTCGAGATCTTCGAACCTGGCGGCAAGACACCGCCCAACACGCACAGCGCGGCGGAGGAATGCTTCTTCGTGCTGTCGGGCAGCGGCACCGCCGTCGCGGACGGGCGATCGATGCCGATCGGCCCCGGCGACTGCTTCGTGCTGCGCCCGGGTGTCGAGCATGTGGTGGAGAACACCGGGACGAAGAAGCTCTATTGCCTGACACTGATGACACCGAACGAGGGCTTCGCCGAACTGATCCGCAACGGCACGCCGGTGGCGCTCGGCGCGGATGACCTGGCGGTCCTGACGGGCCGCGCCTGATGCGCGTGCTGGTGCTCTACGCCCATCCGCTTCCCGATTCCTTCCACGCCGCCCTGCACGGTGCCGCGCTGGAGGGCCTCGCCGCTGCCGGCCACGAGATCGACGATTGCGACCTCTATGCCGAGGGCTTCGACCCCGTGCTCTCGGCGCAGGAACGCCGTGACTACCACGACCCCGCGCTGAACCGGCGCCTGGTCGCGCCCTGGGTGGCGCGCGTGCAGGCAGCCGAGGCCATGGTCTGCGTCTTCCCGACCTGGTGCTTCGGCCCGCCGGCGATCCTCAAGGGCTTCTTCGACCGTGTCTTCCTGCCCGGCGTGTCCTTCACCTTGCAGGATGGGGTGGCGAAGCCGGCGCTGACCAACATCCGTCGCATCGCCGGCGTGGTCACTTATGGCCGCCCGCGCTGGACGGCACTGCTGATGGGCGACCCACCGCGCAAGGCGGTGACGCGCTACCTGCGCGTGCTGACCGGATGGAAAGCGAAGGCTGACTACCACGCGCTCTACGACATGAACCGCGCGACGCTGGCGCAGCGGGAGGCCTTCGCCACCCGCGTGCGCGACCGGATGGCGCGGCTGCGATAGGCGAGGCGCCCCTACGCGCCGCCGTGCGCCGCCGGCGGTATCGTCGACAGGATGAACAGGACGTCCCCATCCGCATCGCGGCGTTCGGCGCGCCAGCCCGCGGCACGATACACGCCCTCCGCTCGCGTGCCGGCCGTCGTGGACAGGCTGACCTGCGTGGCACCCTGCGCGCGCAGCCACGCGACGGCGCATTCCAGAAGTCCACGGCCGATGCCACGGCCTTCGTGGTCAGGATGCACGAACAGCGCCCAGATGCTCGCGGTGGCGAGCGTCGCCGCCGAGAAACCCAGGATCACGCCCGCCTGCTCGTGCGCCCAGGTCAGGCCGGCGGGGCCGAGGTGGTCTTCATAGTCCTGCTGCGTGACCCTGCCGGGGTTACGCAGCACATTCTCGCGCACGGCGCCGCGAATGGTCCGCAGGCGCGGGATATCGCTCGTTGTCGCCAGGCGGATGGCCATGCGCAGGATCGTCCTTGATGAGGGCAGCGAGGAATTGTGGCGGACCTCCCGGTCCGCGACTATTCGCCCAGCGCCTCCTCTACCTCTGGCGCATCCGCGTCGCCGAACATGTAGTGCGTGCGGGAGCGATCGGGTGACCAGTCGGGATCTTCCCAGGCCAGCATCTTGCCGGGGTTGAGCAGGCCCAGCGGGTCGGCCTCCTTCTTGAACGCCAATTGCCGCGCATCGACACGCTTCATGCCGCCTTCCTCCAGCGTAAAGGCATGCGGGTTGAAGATCGGGCAGCCGTTATCCTCATGGATGCGGATGATTTCCGCGAGGCGTTCCTCGCTGGTGTAGCGCACGAGTTGCAGGCCGAAGCACGTCACCTGCCCGCCGAAGCGCACGAATTCCAGATGCATCGGCACCTCGTCGCCGAACGTCGCGGCCATCTTCTCGACCAGCGCGAGATGGTCCGGCGGCGGGAACAGCGTCTGCAGATAGGTGATGGTGCGATCCACCTTCAGCGCCTGCAGCGTCGTGTGGTTCCAGGAGTATTCGTAGAGCGGCACCGCCGCGTCCTCGCTCGCGCAACGATACAGTTCACGCCCCGCATGGCGCTCGACATAGGGTGCCAGCGCCTCGAGGAAGGGCGCGGCCACCATCGCCAGCACCACATGCACGCCCGGCGGGATCGCCCCTTCGAAGCCACGAAAATACTGCTGCGGGACAGGTGCGGCGACCACGCAGGCCAGTTTCTTGACGATGCCATCGGCGCGCGTCAGTGCGTCGGCGAAGCGCGCCGCATCCATCAGCGTGGGGAAGGCGTACATCAGGTCCACCCAGGGCTGCGCCGGCGCGAGCGGCACCTCGACCTCGGTGATCACGCCGTTCGTGCCATAGGCGTGGTTCGCCTTGTCGATGTCGGCGCCACGCAACTCCAGTACCCGCGGTTCGGCTTCCATGGTGACGACGCGCAGCCCGAGAATATTGCCCGGCTCGCGCAGCGAACCCCACATGCACGACCCGGCCCCGGCCGAACCACCGGCGATGAAGCCGCCGATGGTCGCGGTACGTTTGGTCGAGGGATGGAAGCGCAATTCCCCACCCGCTTCCCGCCGGGCCTGTTCATCGATGGCGATCAGCCGCGCACCCGCCTGCGCGCGCAGCACGCCCGGCTTCGCCCACAGCACGCGGTCCATCGCCGACAGGTCGAGCACGATCCCGCCCTGCAGCGGCATCGCCTGTCCGTAGTTGCCCGTCCCCGCGCCGCGCGGCGTGACCGGAATGCGCCGCGCGTGGCAGGCCGCCAGGATGCGCACCACCTCCGCCTCGTCCTTCGGCAGAACGACGGCATCGGCCTTCACGCCGTTCAACTGGCGCTTCAGCACCGGGCTGTACCAGAAGAAGTCACGGCTGCGCTGGCGCACCAGGGCGGGGTCGGTGATGAATTCCAGCCCCGGAAGGGCCGCGATCAGACCATCCATGTCATGGCTCATGCCGCATCCGCCTCCGGGTCGTCGAAACTCGCCATCTTGCCGGGATTGAACAGCCCCAGCGGATCGACGCGCCGCTTGAACCCCAGCTGGTCGCCTGGCACGCGCCGGTATCCGGACCCGCCCTCGATCGTGAACACGTGAGGATTGGCGATGCCCACCCCGGCCGCCTCGAACCCCGCCATGATCTCGGCCAGCCGCGCCTCGTCGCGCCAGCGGATCACCGGCAGGGCGGTCATGGTGGTGCGGCCGCCGAAGCGCACGCATTCGGTGTGCATCCAGACCTCGTCGTGGAACTGCGCGCGCACCGCCTCCACCGCCTCCAGCGTGCCCTCGAACGGAAAGCGGCATTGCAGGTAGGTCACGCCGCGATCGCGCTTGAGCACCTGCAATGTCGTGTGGTTCCAGCAGTATTCATAGAAAGGCGTCGCGTCCGGGTCGCGTTCGGCCGCGACGGTGTCCTGGTCCGCCAGGATGGTGCCGCCGTGCTCGCGCACCAGGTCGCGGAAGGCGATCAGCCCGGCGGGGGCGATCATCGCCAGGACCAGCGCGTGGCCCTGCGGCACCACATCCGCGATGCCGCGGAAGAAGGGCGGCAGCCGTGCATCGAACACCGCCGCCATCTTCTTCGGGATGCCATCCGCGAAGGCCAGCGCCAGGGCGAACTTCGCCGCCTGTGGAAACGCCGCGAAGCCCACCGCCATGTCGCGCCAGGCCTGCGCCGGCGTCAGCGGGATCCGCACGCGGGTAATCACGCCCGTGGTGCCATAGGTGCGGTTCACCGGCGCCGCGGCATCGCCTTCCAGGTCCAGCAGCACCGGTGGGTCCTGCAGGGTCGCGACGCGCACGCCGTTGAGGTTGCCACGCTCGCGCATCGTCCCGTGCACGATGCCGCCCACGCCCGCGCCGCCACCGGCCACGAAGCCGGCGATGGTGGCGGTGCGCTTGGTGCTCGGCCACAGCCGCAACTCCCAGCCGCGCTCGCGCGCCCATAGGTCGAGGTCGATCATCTTCGCCCCGGCCTGCGCTTCCAGCACGCCATCCGTGATGGCCAGCGGCGCCGTCATCGCCGTGGTGTCGAGCACGGCGCCACCGGCGAGAGGCACGCATTGGCCGTAATTGCCCGTCGCACCGCCCCGCACCGTGACCGGCACGCCATGGGCGCGTGCCGCGGACAGAACGCGCAGCACCTCGGCCTCGTCGTGCGGGCGCAGCCACAGGTCGGCGCGCTTGCCATCCAACTGCGCCTTCAGCACCGGGCTGTACCAGTAGAAGTCCCGGCTTTTCTGCCGCAGCAGCGCCGGGTCGTCGGACTGCTCGATCCCTGCGAGGCCTGCCGCGAAAGCCCCGATGTCAGGCATCGGGGTCGGGTGGGTTGGAGAGGAAGGCATCGACATCCATCGCCGCCACCTGTGCCCACAGCGCGGCCATCTTCTGCGCCGCGTGGTCGAGCAAGGCCTCGCCGATCTCGGTTGTTGCCGCCGAGGCATCACCCACCGCGCCAGCCGGGTGCAGGTCCTGTGCCTGCCAGGCGAGCGGCGCACCGGCATCGGGCGCGATGGCCGGGGATGCGTTCGCGACACCCTGCCAGCGGCTCGCGAAGTTCCGCGCCTTGTCCATCCGGACGAGGTGCGGCGTCAGGGCCAGCATCACCGCCGTCTCGTCACGTCCGGCATGGATGCCGAAGCGCCCCTCCACCGTGTCGCGCAGCGCCTCGGGCTTGCCCATCCGCGCCCACATCGCATTCACCGTGAACAGCCCATGTTCGATCCGCAATCGGCGCGCCGCGATGTCGAGCACCGAGACATTGCCGCCATGGCTGTTCACGATGACCAGCCGCTTCACCCCCGCCCGCGCCACCGATGCGCCGATATCGCCCACCAGCGCCAGCAGGGTCTCCGCACGGGTCGTCAGCGTGCCCGGATAGCGCAGGTGCTCGACCGACAGCGCCACGCATTGCGTCGGCAGCACGAGCACCGGCAACTCCGCGGGAATGACCTTCAGCGTCCGCCGCACCACGCCCTGGTTGATCGTGGTGTCCACCGAAACCGGCAAGTGCGGCCCGTGCTGCTCGATGCTCGCCACCGGCAGGACCGCGACGGTGTTCGCCGGCAGGTCCCGGAAAGCCGGCCAGGGCAGGTCCTGCCAGTAGCGCGAGGGAAGCGGCATGGGTCAGGCGAGCCTCAGATCCGTGGCGGGCGGCAGGTAGCGCGGATCATAGACCTCGGTCCAGGGCATTGGCCGGGCGATGGCGAAGGCCTCCCGCACCATGTCGATGCTGCGCTGCAGGCGCCCGTCATCGACCCGCCCGAAGCCATTGGCCCGCACATGCGGCGTGAAGGTGAGTTCGTTGAGCGCCAGGCGCAGCCGCTCGGTCTCAAGCGCCACGTCGGTCAGCGGCTCGCGCGCCTTCAGGATGGCGATGGAGCCGGCCGGGTCCGCCAGGCTGTCATACTGCGCGCGCACCAGGCCGCGGATCAGTCCGGTGACCGCCGCGGGGTTCGCCTCCGCCCAGCGGCGGGATGTGATGAGCGAGGTCGCGAACAGATCCGCGCCCACATCGCTGTAGCGCATGGTCACGATGTCGTTGGCGGGAATGCCGAGGCCGCGCAGCGACAGGATGCCCGAGGTGATGAAGCCGGTGATGGCATTCACGCGCCCCTGCGCCAGCAGGGTCTCGCGCAGCTGCGGTGTCACGGTCTGCCAGCGGATGCGGGCGGGATCGATGCCCGCGGCCTTGGCGAAGGCGGGGAACAATTGCCGACCGGCATCGGATTCCGGCGCAGCCACCGTCTTGTCCAGCAGATCGGCGGGGCGCGTGATGCCTTCGCGCCGCACGCTCATCACCGCGAGCGCCGTTGCGTCGTACACCAGGAAGGGCGTGAACAGGTCCACATCGGATCGCTCGAGTTTCAGGCGGATGGTCGGGTTGATGTCCGCCACGCCGACATCGTAGGCGCCGCCGGCGATCTTCACCGGGACGTCGCCGGACCCGAAGCCGCGGTCCATGGTCACCGCGAGCCCCTCGCGCCGGAAATAGCCGCGCTCCAACGCCACCAGGAAGGCCGCCTGTGGCCCCTGCATCGCCCAATCGAGCGTGAAGCGCACGGGCAGCAGCGTCTGCGCCTGCACGGCGGGGGCGGCGACGCAGGAGCCGGCGGCGGCGGCAAGCAGCAACAGGCGGCGGCGATTCATGATGGGGCCCTCCATGGCCGGGAATGATCGGGCGCAGGGTTCTGCAAACACCGGACCACCGAACGCATGCTGGCCGCGCTGCGCCCCTGCCGCTTTCCTGGGCGGATTCGGACGCGCCGCTGCCGAGGCTTTGGGCAGCCTCATGGTGCGGGATGCCCTCTCCGCTGGTCCGGGGTTTGCACGATCGGCAGAGCTGGCGTCGGGCTCCGCACAGGCCCGTGCAGCATCACCCCAGGAGCCCCCGATGCTCGCAACCGCCGAACCCCTGCTCACGCGCTTCTGGTATCCCGTGATGCCGATGGCGATGCTCGCCGATGGCCCGAGGCCGTTCCGCCTGCTTGGTCGGGACCTGGTGCTTTGGGTGGATGGGGCGGGCGAGCCGGTGGCGATGGATGACCGCTGCTGCCACCGTACCGCGAAGCTTTCCAGGGGGTTCTACAGCGAAGGCCGGCTCGCCTGCGGCTATCATGGCTGGGAATACGACCGCACCGGGCTGGTCGCACGCATTCCGCAGCGCCCGCCCGAACGGCAGGGACCCACGCGCATGGGCACGCGCGCCTACCACGCGGCCGCGCGATACGGCTATCTGTGGGTCGCGCTTGCCGAACCGCTTTTCGCCATCCCCGATTTCGAGGAGGAAGCCGAGGGCTTCCGCCGCATCGACGAGTTCTACGAACCCTGGGCCTGCGCCGGCCTGCGGCTGATGGAGAACAGCTTCGACAATGCGCATTTCTCCTTCGTCCACCGCGCATCCTTCGGCGACCAGGGGCACCCGGAACCCGCGCGCCTCGACATCGAGGAACACCCGGACGGTTTCCTGATGATCACCGAGGTGCCGGTCCGCAACCCGGAGGTGCAGAAAAAGGTCCTGCGCATGGACAGCGACGAGACGGTCCGGCGGATGCGCGGGCGGTGGTACATGCCCTTCCTGCGCAAGCTGCGCATCACCTATCCCAACGGCCTGGTGCACAGCATCGTCACCGCCGCCACGCCGATCGACGATACCACGAGCCAGGTCGTGCAATTCGTCTTCCGCAGCGACACCGAGGCCGATGCCAGGGCCGAGGACGTCATCGCCTTCGACCGCGTGGTCACCAACGAGGACCGCGACATCCTCGAGAGCACCGACCCCGATGTGCCGCTCGACCAGCAGGGCATCGAGTTCAACATGCCCTCCGACCGGCCTGGCGTGCTGATGCGCCGGATGCTCGCCGCGGCCATCGCGCAGGAGGGCGCCGTGGCCGCCTGACACCGGGCCTTCCCCTGGCACGTCGATTGCTGAGCCAAGCCGGCAGGGCAGGGAGCCACAGCGAATGACCGAACCGTCTGCCGCCGAACCCTTGGTCGCGGGCCTGTTCCACGTGGCGGTCAAGACCAACGACCTCGATGCGACGGTCGCCTTCTATGCGCGCATCCTCGGCCTGCGGAACGGCTTCCGGCCGGATTTCGGCTATCCCGGCGCCTGGCTGTATGTGCCGCTCGCCGGCGGGCCCGCCATCCTGCACATCTATGCCGGCGGCCCCGCGCTCGGCGCCGAGGGCCACGCCCCGCTCGGCACGGCGGCGATCGACCATGTCTCGCTCGCCTGCCGCGGCTACCACGGCTTCATCGCGCGCTTCCGTGAGGCCGGCCTCGACTGGCGCGAGTTCCTCGTGCCCGGCACCACGCTCTGGCAACTGTTCGTCTACGACCCCTCCGGCGTGCAGTGCGAGCTCACCTTCGAAGGCGCCGCCGAACAGGGCCCGCCACCGGACATGTCGCCCGGCCGTGCCTATGTCGCCGGCGCCAGCTTCTTCGACCCCGCCAGCTATCCTGCCCTTGCACCGAAGGAGGCTTCATGATGCGCCGTCGCCCGCTGCTGCTCGGCATGCTCGCCACGCCTTTCGTCATTGGCCAGGCCCGCGCGGCCGACCCGCTGCGCGTCGCCATCTTCGAAGCAGGCTCGACGCTGCCCTATTTCGTGGCGCTCACGCGCGGCTTCTTCACCGATGTCGGCATCGCCCCGCAGGGCTTCGTGCTGGCGAACCACCCGCTGATCGTGCAGGCGCTGGTCGCCGGGGAGGTGGATGCCTGCACCAACCTGGTGACGCTCGAAGGTGCCAATATCAACGCGCGGCGCGCCAATACCGTGACCTATTTCGCGCTGAACGGGCAGAACGCCGAATTCCGCATGGAGCAGTTCGTCCTGCGCGCGAACAGCACCGTCACCACCCTGGCGGGCCTGCGCGGCGCGCGCATCATGTCCGCCCCGGCCCGGCGAACATGGCCGCCGCGCGCGGCGTTCTCGCCACCGCCGGCCTGCAGGACGGGCGAGACTACACCCTGGTTGAACAGCCCATGGGCATGCATATCGGCGCCATGCAGTCCGGCCAGTTCGACGCGGCCTATACGCTCGAACCCGTGGCCACCATCGGCGAGCGCGCGGGGGCGATGAAGCGCCTCGAAGCCGGCGTCATCGCGACCTACCTGCTCGGCCGGCGCGATGCCCAGGCCTATGCCGCGGGTGCGGGTTTCTCGGGCCGCTTCCTCGAGCAGAAGCCCGAGGTCGCGGCGCGTTTCGCACAAGCCTGGTCGCGCGCCATCGAGGCCATCCGCACCGATCCGACAACGCGCCAGGTCCTCACCAGCCACCTCAACACGCCGCCCGAACTCGCCGCCATCGTGCCATTGCAGGCCTTCAAGATGGTGCGCGAATTCACCCGCAAGATCGTGCGGACCTCCAGCGCTTCATCGATATCGGCGTCCAGATGGGCGTGGTGCGCAACGCCATCGACGCCAGCACCTTCACGCGCCCGCTCTGACGCAGACCATGGCCCCGCCCGCCATTCCCCCGCGCGAGGCGGCGATGTCGGTGCGCGGCCTGCGCAAGTCCTTCGCGGCCGGCCGCTCTACGAGCTTCGACCTCGACATCCCCAAGCACAAGATCGTCTCGGTGTTCGGGCCCAACGGCTGCGGCAAGTCGACGCTGATCAACATGATCGCGGGGCTGATCCCGATCGACTCGGGCGAGATCCTGTTCGACGGCAAGTCGCTCAAGGACACCAAGATCGGCTACGTGTTCCAGAACTACCGCGAGGCGATGTTCCCGTGGATGCGCACCATCGACAACATCGCCTATCCGCTCAAGCTCGAAGGCCGCTCCAAGGCCGAGGTCGACCGGCGCATGGAAGAGCTGGTGGCCTCGTTCGACGTGAAGTTCGACCTCAAGCGCTACCCCTACGAACTCTCGGGCGGGCAGCAGCAGACGGCCTCGATCATGCGGGCGCTGGCGCCCAACCCCGAGGTGCTGTTTCTCGACGAGCCCTTCTCGGCGCTCGACTTCGAGATGACGCTCTTCATCCGCGAGAAGCTGCAGGAAGTGTTCATGAAGACCGGCACCACGATGCTGCTGGTGTCGCACGACCTCGAAGAAGCGGTCTGTACCTGGCCGACCAGGTGCTGCTGCTGACCAAGCGGCCGACCAAGGTGGCCGACGACCTGGCGATGCCGATGCCCTGACCGCGCACCTACGCGACCCTGTCGGAGCCCGAATTCGTCGCCCTGAAGCGCCATTGCCTCGAGGTATTCGAGCGCGAGGTGGCCGGCCGCCCGGTCGCGGCTTGAGCCGCTTGTCGCCGCTGTCGGCGGCGCGCTCGGTTGCATCGGCCTTGGTGGATCGCCACCAGCTGAGCCTGGTGGACCCGGTATTGCTGCCCACCACGACCAACCTTCACCGGCGTGCTGGCAGGGCCATCGGCGGACTAGCCGTCGGCACGACCTCTGACGACGGTGGAGCACACCGTGAATCCGACCTGATCGCCGCCGTGATCGCGTCCCGCTCGGCATCGTCCTCGGCGCTCGGAGCGGCTCTATCGGTCGCTCGAATTCGTCGTGGATTTCTCCGCTCCACGCCCGCCTGGCGCTGTTCCCGCTGTTCCTCATCCTGTTCGGGGTGGGCGAGGGCACCAAGATCACCGTCGCCGCCTTCGGCGCCGCGCTCGTCATCCTGTTCAACGCCGCCTATGGCGTCATCACGCGCGGCGCACGCGCGTGCTCGCCGCAAACGTCATGGGCGCCGGCGTGTCCCGCGTCCTTTGGGACGTCTGGTGTGGAGCGCTGCCGCAGATCCTCGTTGGAATGCGCGCGGGCATCTCGCTCGCGCTGGTCATCGTGGTGGTGGCGGAGATGTTCATCGGCAGTTCCGATGGCCTCGGCCAGCGCGTCGTCGTCGCGCAATCGCTGTTCGAGAGCGGGCGATGTACGGCGTGAATTCCTCGCCGGCGCGCTCGGCTATGCGCTGAACCTGCTGTTCCTGCTGCTGGAGAAGCGCTTCGTGCACTGGTCCGGGCGGTAGGCTTTCAGCCGAAGGCGCCTGGCCCCGGCAAATCGGTATAGGTGCGCCGGAGCTTCGCGAGGAACTCGGCCCCCGCCTTCGCGCGCGACCCCGCGACAGGATCGCTCCCGGGCAGCATGGTGTCCGACGCCTCCAGGCTGAAGCGGCGCACAAACTCCACGCGCGGGTCACGCAGCGCCGCCACGGCGGCCACATCGCCACCGGCGCGCAGCACGGCACCGGCCAGCACGCCATCCTCGATCGCCTGCGTGGCACCCTGGCCCAGCGTCGGCACCATCGCATGCGCCGCATCGCCCAGCAGCAGCACGCGCCCATCCGCCGCGCTACGCTGCAACGGCGAGGATTGCAGCCGCGCCCAATGCAAGGCCGGGGCGTACTGCGCGAGCCGCGCACTCATCCATGCCACGGCGGGGCAAGCGGCCTGGTCCCGCGGCAGATACACGCTGCCCTGGAAGGCTGCGCTGCGAATCTCCGATGAAATCTCCGCATCCGCGCTTGGCAGCGGTATCGCGCCGGCGATGTAGGCCGCCCCGCCGGCCAGCCGGTACGACAACAGCCGCGCGCGCCCCTCGAACCATTGCCCATAATCGTCATAGGGGCAGTCCGCCGCATCGGTGACGAGCAGGCGGGACATCGCCACGCCATGCAACTCGGGCTCCGGCGTGCCCGCGGTGAGTGCCCGCAGGCGTGGATCAGCGCCCGTCACCCGCCACCAGCAGGTCGAAGGCGCCGAAGCGATGCAGCGCGCCCCCTGCATCGCGCAGCACCGGCACCAGGCGCCCGCCCGCATCCTGCTCCAACGCTTCGAGTTCCAGCCCGCGCCGCGTCATCGCCGCGACGGGCGCGCGCAGCACGCGATACAGCTCCGACCAGCGCAGCCGGATGCCAGGCTCCTCCGCCACCTCCATCAGGTCGAGGTCGAACAAACGCTCACCCGCCGAGGTCTCGATGAACCAGCGCCGCCAGGGCAGCGATGCCGCGCGCACCGCCGCATGGCGCTCGGGCAGGTGAAGCCGCAGCGCCTTCATCGCATTCGGCCCGACATTGAGGCCCGTGCCGGCCTCGGCGGCATCCTCCTCGCTCATCCGGTCGAAGGCTTCCACCGACAGCCCCGGCGTGCCCGCCAGCATCTCTCGCCAGCACGCTGCCCGCGACCCCGGTACCGATGATGGCGATCCTGATCCGTCCCGCTCCGCGATGGCCGGACCAGCCCGCCCAGGCGGTCCCTGATGCTCGGCGCCGCCAGACGAACACCGTCCGCGCCGGTTGCCGCCGCCGCCAGCACCAGCACGGCGCGAGGTGCCGGCTCGTCGATGTCGGTACCCCGAGCATCGTGTGCGCTGGCCGCGGATGCGCCCGGTGGCATCCGGCTCCCCCTTCGCGAACACCGCCGCAGGCGCCCCGCGCCGCCCAGCGCCCGCAGCAGGTCCTGCACCGCGTCGATGTCGAGCAGTCGGCCATCGCGCGCACGCCCAGCACCAGGCCGGGTGCCCGGCCCGCCCTTCGCCCAGCACCACCACCTCGTCGCACGGCACCTCGATGCCGGCCGAGACGACAACGCGGCTGGAATACAATCCGAGGTCGCTCAGCAGCGCGCTCTCGCGGCCACGCGGGGCGGCAACATCGCCAAGCGCCACCGCTGCCCCCCGATCGCCGCCGCCGCGCGTGCGCGCGCCATCCCCGCGAGGCTTCCCGCCGGCGTCTTCACGAACACGAGGCCAGGTTGCGCAATGCCACCCTGCGCCATGGCCTGCTGCACGGTCGCCGCCACCGCATCGATCTGTGCCTGCGTGCCGATCGCACTTGGCGGCAGCACCGGCCCGAACCCTGTCGCGATGGCAAGGCCGGAACTCCCGCCCGCTGGCCGCCGGATCGACGGCCAGAACAACGGCGTGCGGGCTGAGCACACCTTCCGTGCCGCCCGACAGCACGCATGGAATGCGCCCGGCGAGCACTCCGGGCGCTTCGCCGGTGCGCGCGCCCAGCAGGTGCATCAGCGACTGCGTGAAGTATCCGCGCGTGAAGTCGTTGAGCCCGCCATTTCCCTCGGTCTTGCCCAGGATGGCGCGAACGCCCTCAGGCCGCACGCGCCCGTCGTCGAACAACGCGGCGATGGCCAAGACGTCGCCCGGATGGGCCATGGCGACGCGTTCGACAATGAGGCGAGGCATGGGCCAGGAAATGCAAGACCCGGACCATCAGCGCCACGCCGCGCCACGTCACATGGCGCGGCGGCCCCGACGATATGCGGCCTCAGGTCTTCTCGACATTCCAGTAGAACAGGGCCGGTCCCGGCAGCACGCCACGCAGCGTCTGCCGGTGAGCGATCACGCTTCGGTATTGCCCGAGCGGTACCAGCGTCGCGACCTCGATATGCAGCTTCTCGAGCCGCTTCAGGATCTCCTGTTGCTTCGCGGGATCGGATTCGAAGGTCCAGGCCGTGGTCAGTTCACCCACGCGCGGATCGCAGGGCCATCCGAACCACGCCTGCTCGCAATGCCGCGCGAAGGTGTTGATAAGCGGGTTGGCGATGCCGGTCAGTGTCGCGTTGGTCACGAACAGGTTCCACCCACCCTGCCGCGGATCGCCGCGATTGGCGCGGCGCTGCACCAGCGTGCTCCAGTCCATCGCCTGCAGGTCCACGCGCGCGCCCATCTTTGGTCAGGGCATCGGTCATCAGCAGCGCGCTCGGATGCAGCGTGGCATTGTCGGCCGGGTCCAACACCACCACGGGCCGCCCGTCATAGCCCGAGGCGCGCAGCATCTCCCGCGCACGGGCTATGTCATGTGCCGGCCAGCCGAGCGTATCCGCCTGCACCGGGTCGTCGGGCTTGCAGCCGAACATCGCCGCGCATTCGCGCCACGGCGTCCGGTCGCCCACCGTCGCCTGCATGAAGTCTGTCTGCCTGATCGCCGTCATCAGCGCGCGGCGTGCCTCGACCTTGTCGAAGGGCGGATGCAACTGGTTCATCACGCCGAACAACTGCACCCCGAGCGGGTCGTTCGGCGAGACCACCACGCCCGGCGTGCGCGACAATG
>CAVQTW010000011.1:0-105351 GCA_963716705.1 uncultured Alphaproteobacteria bacterium | reverse complement strand
GTTGGTCGGCTCATCCAGCAGGAGCACGTTGTGCTCCTTCTTGAGCATCTTCGCGAGGTGAACGCGGTTGCGCTCGCCGCCCGAGAGTGAGCCCACGCGCTTCTGCTGGTCACCGCCCTTGAAGTTGAAGGCGGCGACATAGGCGCGCGAGGGCACCGACCGCTTGCCCACGGTGATCATGTCGTCGCCGCCCGAGATCTCCTGCCACACCGACTTGTTGTCATCGAGGCTGTCGCGGGACTGGTCCACGTAGCCGAGCTGCACGCTCTCGCCCACCACCAGCGTGCCGGCATCGGGTTGCTCGCGGCCCATGATCATCTTGAACAGCGTGGTCTTGCCCGCGCCGTTGGGGCCGATGACGCCGACGATGCCGCCCGGCGGCAGCTTGAACGAGAGGTCGTCGATCAGCAGGTGGTTGCCGTAGCCCTTGCGCACCGCATCGGCGACGATGACGGTATTGCCCAGGCGCGGCGCGGGCGGGATGACGATCTCGGTGGGGTCGGGCGCCTTGTCCTGGCTGGCGCGCAGCAGATCCTCATAGGCCGCGATGCGCGCCTTGGACTTCGCCTGGCGGGCGGAGGGCGAACGCCCGATCCAGTCGCGTTCCTCGGCCAGCTGGCGCTGCCGGGTGCTTTCCTCGCGCTCCTCCTGCGACAGGCGCTTGCGCTTCTGTTCGAGGTAGGTGGAGTAGTTGCCTTCATACGGGATGCCGCGGCCGCGATCGACCTCCAGGATCCAGGAGGTGACGTTGTCGAGGAAGTAGCGGTCGTGGGTGACGATCAGCACCGTGCCCGTGTAGGCCTTCAGCGTCTGCTCCAGCCACGACACGGATTCCGCATCGAGGTGGTTGGTCGGCTCATCCAGAAGCAGCATGTCGGGCTTTTCGAGCAGCAGGCGACACAGGGCCACGCGCCGGCGTTCGCCACCCGAGAGGTGGGTCACCGCGGCCTCGGGCGGCGGGCAGCGCAGCGCATCGAGCGCGATCTCGACCTGGCGGTCGATCTCCCAGCCATCGGCGGCGTCGATCTTTTCCTGCAGCTCCGCCTGCTCGGCGAGCAGGGTGTTCATCTCCTCCTCCGACATCTCCTCGGCGAATTTCTCGGAGATCTCGTTGAAGCGGGTCATCTGCGCGTTGAGCTCGGCGAAGGCGAGGCGGACATTCTCGCCCACCGTGAGGTCGGGATCGAGGTGCGGTTCCTGCGACAGGTAGCCCACGCGCACGCCCTCGGCCGCCCAGGCCTCGCCGCCGAATTCCTTGTCCTGGCCAGCCATGATGCGCATCAGCGTGGACTTGCCGGCGCCATTCGGGCCGAGCACGCCGATCTTCACGCCGGGCAGGAAGGAGAGCGTGATGCCCTTGAAGATCTCACGCCCGCCCGGATAGGCCTTGGTGAGATCCTTCATCACATAGACATACTGGTAGGCGGCCATGGGGCAGGGACCTGACGAGGCTTGAGGGTTCGCGCGGGGTTCTACAATCCGCGCGCCCCTGCGCCAAGGCGCGATGCGCTCAGCCCAGCGACGGGCGCGCCAGCATCAGCCAGAATATCGCCAGCACCGCGGCGAAGGCCGGCACGCCGCAGGCGAACCAGATACGGAACAGCCGGTGATAGGCGGGCGGCAGCGCGGTGCCGGCCGCCGCCGCCGCGCGTGCCAGGTTGCGCAGCCGGAGCTGGATCGCGACCACCGGCAGCCAGAACAGCCCGGTGAGCACATACAGCCCGAGCGAGAGCAGGATCCACGGTTCCGTGAGGCTCCAGCCGACCTCGCGCGCCAGCAGCAGGCCGGTGATGGGCTGCGCCACCACCGCGGTCGCGGTGAACAGCGTATCGGCCAGCACCACCGTGCCCGCGACATGCGCGACCAGCACGGGGCTGCCGGTGCGATGCGCCATCAGCATGAAGAAGGCGATGCCCGCCCCGGTGCCGAGCAGCACCGCGGCGCCGATCACATGCAGCCAGCGCAGCAGGTCGGCCTCGGGCATCAGCGATCCTCGGCGATGGCGAGCAGCACGGCGGCGGGCAGCATGGCCGGCAGCACCTTGACCAGCGGCCCCAGCGGGTCGAGCCAGAGATCGGGCGCCAGCAGCGCCCCACCCGCCAGGTAGGCGAGGCTGGTGGCCAGCATGCCCAGCGCCGCGGCCGGCATGGTCCGCCGCGCCAGCACCGCCGCGCCGAGCACCAGGTCGAGCAGCGCACCGCCCAGCACCGCCGCCAGCGCCGGTGCCTCGGGAAAGCCGCGCGTGGTCAGCACCGCGGCGGCAGCAGAGGGCTGCGCCAGCGCGATGGCGCCGCTGGCCAGCCAGAAGGCCGCCAGCCCGCCGATCAGCAGCGGCTTCAGCAGCCACAGCCGGCCGAACCACTTCTCCTGCACCGTTGCGGGCTGCCGGCGCAGGGTTTCGCCGAGCGGGCGGATGGGCCGGCCGGTGGCCTCGGTCCAGGGCAGCGGGTCGCCGCGCACGCCGCGGCCGATCTCGGCCAGGGCGGTGCTGCGCAGGGGCGCGCGCCAGCCGAGCCGCCCCAGCGCATCGCACACCGCCGCCACGCCCCGCGCCAGCACCATGGGCGCCGGGATCAGCCACAAGGGCGGGCGGCCGGTCCAGGCGCGCAGCGCGGCAAGGAGGTCGGCGAGGCTGTGGCTGTCCTGCTCGACCAGGTCGAAGGCGTGCCCGGATGGCAGGCGACCCTCGGCGGCGGCGAGCACGGCTTGCGCGACTTCGTCGGCCGCGACGGTCTGCACGCGCGCGGCGGCGAGCGGCAGGGGCAGCGGCACCATCGCCGGCCAGGCGGCCAGCGCGCGCAGCAGGGCGGTGGCGCCATAGGCATCCGCGCCCAGCACCAGGCCCGGGCGCAGCACCACCCAATCCACGCCGCAGCCGGCCAGGGCGGCATCGGCCTCGGCCTTGGTGCGCATGAAGGCGGTGGGCGCCTCGGCGGTGGCGCCGGCGGCCGAAACCTGCACGATCCGCCGCACCCCGGCCGGTGCGCAGGCGGCGAACAACGCGCGCATGGCGTCGCGCTGCACGCCGGCGACATCGTCGCGCGGGCCGTCCTGCAGGGCGCCGGCGCAGTTCACGACAACATCCATGCCGGCGATGATCGGCGCCCAGTCGGCGGGGCTGCGGCAGGCGGCGATGTCGCGGGCCACCCAGGCGATATGCGGGCGGGAGCGTGCGGCATCGCGCGTATGGCGCCCCAGGCCGGTCACGGCGTGGCCCCCGGCGGCGAGGCGGTCGGCGACCGCACGGCCGATCAGGCCATAGGCGCCAAGGACCAGGATGCGCAGCGCAGGGGTGTCGTCCACACAGGCTCCCGGGGTCTGGCGACGTTGGCATGGGCCCGGCAGGACTCGAACCTGCAACCAAACCGTTATGAGCGGTCCGCTCTGACCATTGAGCTACAGGCCCATGCGCAGGTGTGATTGCCCTCAGCCGCGCAGGAAATCAAACGCCGCGAGGGCATGCACGCGCGCCACCGCCTCCAGCTCCGCGATATCCACCCATTCATCGGCCCCGCCCATGTTGTGGGGCGTGGGGCCATAGACCACGGTCGGCAGGCCGGCGATGCGGAACAGCCGGGCGTCCGAGCCGCCCACCCGCATGTTCACGGCGATGGTGCCGCCCAATACCTCCTGTGCGGCGGCATGGGTCAGGCGCACGACCTCGGCGGCGGGGTCGGTGTGGTTGGGCTCGAAGCGGCGCAGGATGCGCCAGGTGATGCCGGGCAGCGCGCCCAGGCCTTCCTGCAGCGCGGCCTCGGCCATGGCGCAGGTCACGCCGACCGGCAGGCGGATGTCGCAGCCCGCGCGCGCCGAGGCCGGCACCAGGTTGGTCGAGGTGCCACCCTCGATGCGCCCGATATTGACCGTGACGGTGCCCAGCACGTCGGCCTCGCCGGCGCCGGCGAGCGGTTCGCTGATGGGTTTCGCGGCGGCAATGGCGGCGGTGACGGCGGGGGGCGCCTGGAAGGGCAGGTCGCGCAGGAGGCAAACCGCATCGAGCGCGGCGCGCAGGCGGTCCAGCGCGTTTTCGCCCAGGTGCACATGTGCGCCATGGGCGGCGCGGCCGGCGGCCTCGACCTCGATCCAGAGGAAGCCCTTTTCGCCGAAGCGCAGCACGCGCGGGCTGCCGGCATCGCCGATGATGACCGCGCCGGCGCCGGCGAGGCCGGGCACCGTCTCGATCAGGCGCTGGGTGCCGAGCGGGCCCATGCTTTCCTCATCGCCGGCCAGGGTCAGGATGGCCTCGCCGCGCCAGGCGTCGCGGTGTTCGGCGAGCAGCGCGAAGGCCAGCATGGAGGCGGCGATGCCCCCCTTCATGTCGGCCGCACCGCGGCCGTACAGGCGGCCTTCGCGGATCTCGCCGCCGAGCGGATCGACGGTCCAGGGCAGCGCCTCGTTGACCGGGTAGGTATCGAGGTGGCCGTTGAAGGCCAGCACCCGCCCCGGCCCCGCGCCGGCGAGGCGGGCCACCACGTTCACCACTTCGGCCGAGGCTTCGTGCAGATCCACCTGCGCGGCCGGCACGAGGTTCCGGATCAGCGCGGCGGCGTCGATGGCGGCGGCGCGGACGTCACCGGGCGGGTTGGGGGAGGGGATGGCGACCAGGCGCCGGGTCAAGGCCGCGACCTCGGGTGCGCGGGCGGCGGCGCGGGCGGCAAAGCTCATGCGGGGTGTCATGGCCGCAGCCTGGAGGCCAGCCGATGCCCGCACAAGGCCGCGGCCGCACGCCCGGCAATCGTTTGGCGCCGCGCCGGGCCTCTGCTACGTCGCGACCGCCAGAACCGGAGAGCCCCTTCATGCGCATCGACGCCATCCCGATCGGCAAGAATCCGCCCGAACGACATCAACGTCATCATCGAGGTGCCGATCGGCGGCGAGCCGATCAAGTACGAGATGGACAAGGCGGCGGGCACGCTGTTCGTCGACCGCTTCCTGCACACCCCGATGCGCTACCCGGGCAATTACGGCTTCGTGCCGCATACGCTGTCCGAGGACGGCGACCCGATCGACGTGCTGGTGGCCAATACCCGCCCGATCATCGCCGGCGCCGTGATCAACGTGCGGCCGGTCGGCGTGCTGATGATGGAGGACGACGGCGGCGGGGACGAGAAGATCATCGCCGTTCCTGTGCCGAAACTGACGCTGCGCTACGAGCACGTCCACAACTACACCGACCTGCCGCAGATCACGATCGAGCAGATCCAGCACTTCTTCGAGCACTACAAGGACCTCGAACCCGGCAAATGGGTGAAGATCATCGGCTGGGGCGATGCGGATGAGGCGCGACGGCTGATCACCGAGGCGATCGCCCGCGCCCGCTGACCGGCGCCGGAGGCAGGCCCTCACGCGCTGTTTCGGCCGCAAAGCCTTCGCACCGGATATTGCCCTGTAACGGTTATGCGCTAGAACGCTGGGTCGCTGTCCGCGAGCGGCCGGTGCGAGGCTGGCCGTGGCGATGCGCTCGCGGCCAGGATATCGCGTTATTCTCAGGGGGGTTGCACCACGTGTTGACCGTTTGGCTGATCATCGTGATCGCGCTCGGGGCGTTGTCCATCGCCTATGGCGTCATCACCTCGAAGGACGTGCTCTCCCGCGATCCCGGCAATGAGCGCATGCAGGAAATCGCCAAGGCGATCCAGGAAGGTGCGAATGCCTACCTGAAGCGCCAGTACACCACCATCGCCATCGTCGGCGCGGTGCTGTTCCTGCTGGTGGCCTGGCGGCTGGGCATCACGGTCGCGATGGGCTTCCTGCTGGGCGCGGTGCTCTCGGGTGCCGCGGGCTTCATCGGCATGAACGTCTCGGTGCGCGCCAACCTGCGCACGGCGCAGGCCTCCACCGTATCGCTGGCGGGCGGGCTCGATGTCGCGTTCAAGTCGGGTGCCATCACCGGCATGCTGGTGGCCGGCGGCGCGCTGCTGGGTGTGGCCGTGTACTTCTTCCTGCTGGTCATCATCGGCGGGCTCGAGCCCAATAGCCGCACGGTGATCGACGCGCTGGTGGCGCTGGGCTTCGGCGCCTCGCTGATCTCGATCTTCGCGCGTCTCGGCGGCGGCATCTTCACCAAGGGTGCGGATGTCGGCGGCGACATGGTGGGCAAGGTCGAGGCCGGCATTCCCGAGGACGACCCCCGCAACCCCGCCACCATCGCCGACAATGTGGGCGACAACGTGGGCGACTGCGCCGGCATGGCGGCCGACCTGTTCGAGACCTATGCGGTGACCATGGTGGCGACGATGGTGCTGGCCGCCATCGCCTTCGCCGGCACGCCGTTCCTGAAGGCCGGCATGGTGTTCCCGCTGGCGATCGGCGCGGTCTGCGTGGTGACCTCCATCGCCGGCACGTATTTCGTGAAGCTGCCGGCGAACAACAACATCATGGGCGCGATGTATCGCGGCTTCGCGGTGACCGGCGTGCTGTCGCTCGCCGCACTCCTGCCGCTGTCCTACATGATCTTCGGCTTCGGCACGGCGACCGCGGCGGGGGCTTCCTTCGGCGCCTTCTCGCTGTTCCTGTGCGGCGCGGTGGGTCTGGCGGTGACCGGGCTGATCATCTGGATCACCGAATACTACACCGGCACCAACTTCCGCCCGGTGAAGGCGATCGCGGAATCCTCGGTGACCGGGCACGGCACCAACGTGATCCGCGGCCTGGCGGTGTCGATGGAATCCACCGCCCTGCCGGCGCTGGTGATCATCTTCGGCATCCTGCTCTCCTACGGGCTGGCGGGGCTCTATGGCATCGCCATCGCGGTGACCACGATGCTGGCGCTGGCGGGCATGGTGGTGGCGCTCGATGCCTTCGGCCCGGTCACCGACAATGCCGGCGGCATCGCCGAGATGGCCGGCCTGCCCAAGGAAATCCGCCAGACCACCGACGCGCTGGACGCGGTGGGCAACACCACCAAGGCGGTGACCAAGGGCTATGCGATCGGCTCCGCGGCACTCGGCGCGGTGGTGCTGTTCGCGGCCTACACGCAGGACCTCAACTACTTCATCACCAATGCGGTCACCTACCCGTACTTCGCGGGCGTCACGGCGATCGACTTCTCGCTGGCCAATCCGTACGTCGTGGTCGGACTGCTGTTCGGCGGCATGCTGCCCTACCTGTTCGGCGGCATGGCGATGACGGCGGTGGGCCGCGCGGCGATGTCCGTGGTCGAGGAGGTCCGGCGCCAGTTCAAGGAAAAGCCGGGCATCATGGAAGGCACCGAGAAGCCGGATTACGGCCGCGCGGTGGACATGCTGACCAAGGCGGCGATCAAGGAGATGATCATCCCCTCGCTGCTGCCCGTGCTCTCGCCGCTGGTGATCTATTTCGGCATCCAGGCGGTGGCGGGCAAGGCGCAGGCCTTCGCGGCACTGGGCGCGATGCTGCTGGGCGTGATCGTCAACGGCTTCTTCGTCGCGGTCTCCATGACCACCGGCGGCGGCGCCTGGGACAACGCCAAGAAGTACATCGAGGACGGCCACCATGGCGGCAAGGGCTCCGAGGCCCACAAGGCCGCGGTGACCGGCGACACGGTGGGTGACCCCTACAAGGACACGGCGGGCCCCGCGGTGAACCCGATGATCAAGATCACCAACATCGTGGCGTTGCTGCTGCTGGCGATGCTGGCGCAGTCCTGACCGCGGCGAAGGCGTAAATCGGAAGGGCCGGCGGAGCGATCCGCCGGCCCTTTTCGTTGCGCGCCGATCGCGCCGCGGATCAGCCCGTGGCCACCAGATGCGCCGGGATCGCGAGCCCCAGGCGGCGCGGCACCGGCCAGGTTTCCCGCGCCGTCCTGACACGCCGGAACCCCGCGTCGAGATAGGCCGGCAAGGCGCGCGGATGGTCGGCCGTGCAGGTGTTCACGGTCACCACCGGCCGCCCGGCCTCCCAGGCCGCATCGATGGCATGGCGGAGGAAGGCGCGGCCGAGCCCTTGGCCGATCGCCCAGGGCATCAGGCCGAAATAGGCGATGTTCACCCCATGCGCCGGGCGGCGATCGAGTTCATAGAAGCCTGCCGGCTCGCCATCCTTCACCAGCACATGGATCGAGATGGCGGGCAGCGCCAGCAGCTCGGCAAGCTCCGCATCCGAGGCGGTGCGGCGCATCCACCACAGCCACGGCGCGCCCACCGTGTCATACAGGTAACGATAGAACGGCACCGAGCAGCGCAACGCGCAATCGACCCTGACATTCGCGCCGAAGGCGCGCGGTTGTGTCACCGGCCGCTGCTCCATGCGCAGGAAGGTGACGTCGACCGCCACGTCCTGGATGTCATCGGTCATGGTTGTTGCCATGTCGCGTCCCCCGCCCGGCGCCCGATGTTCGCGGCGCGAGCGGGTCGCGGTCAACTCATACCCGCGGCCAGGCATCGCCATGGCCTCGGCCGAACCGCTCAATTGTCGAGGAAGGAGCGCAGCTTGCGCGAGCGCGAGGGGTGCTTGAGCTTGCGCAGCGCCTTGGCCTCGATCTGGCGGATACGCTCGCGCGTCACGTTGAACTGCTGGCCCACTTCCTCGAGCGTGTGGTCGGTGTTCATGCCGATGCCGAAGCGCATGCGCAGCACGCGCTCCTCGCGCGGGGTCAGGCTGGCCAGGACCCGGGTGGTCGCCTCGCGCAGGTTCGACTGGATCGCGGCATCGAGCGGGATGATCGCCGCCTTGTCCTCGATGAAATCGCCCAGGTGGCTGTCCTCCTCGTCGCCGATCGGCGTCTCGAGGCTGATCGGCTCCTTGGCGATCTTGAGCACCTTGCGCACCTTCTCGAGCGGCATGCCGAGCTTCTCGGCCAGCTCCTCGGGCTGCGGCTCGCGGCCGATCTCGTGCAGCATCTGCCGGCTGGTGCGCACCAGCTTGTTGATCGTCTCGATCATGTGGACCGGGATGCGGATGGTGCGCGCCTGGTCGGCGATGGAGCGGGTGATCGCCTGGCGGATCCACCAGGTGGCGTAGGTGGAGAACTTGTAGCCGCGGCGGTACTCGAACTTATCGACCGCCTTCATCAGGCCGATATTGCCTTCCTGGATCAGGTCGAGGAACTGCAGGCCGCGATTGGTGTATTTCTTGGCGATGGAGATCACCAGGCGCAGATTGGCCTCGATCATCTCCTTCTTGGCCTGCGTCATGTCGCGCTCGCCGCGGCTGACGGTGGCATAGACGCGCTTGTACTCCGCGACCGGCATGCCGGTGAGGTTCGCCACTTCCGCGATGCGCGCGCGGATCGCCTCGACCTCGGTGCTGGACTTGGCGACGAAGGCCTTCCAGCCCTTGCCCGGCAGCGCGCCCACGCGCTCCAGCCAGGCGGGGTCGAGCTCGGAGCCGCGCCAGTGCTGCAGGAAGTCCTCGCGCTTGACCTTCTGCGCCTCGGCCAGGCGCAGCACCTGGCCTTCCAGCACGGTCAGCTTGCGGTTCAGGCCCTTGAGCTGGTCGACCAGCTCCTCGATGCGGTTGTTGTGCAGATGCACCTGCTCGACCAGCAGGATCAGTTCGCGGCGCTGCTTCTCGTAGGTCTTCTCGCCGCGCGCGGCGAGTTCCTCGCCGGAGGTATAGGCCTCCATGCGCTTGTTCGAGAGCTTCGAGAGCTTCCCGTAGAGCCCTTCGATCTGCTCGAAGGTGGCGAGCACCTCGGGCTTCAGCTTCTCCTCGAGTGCCGAGAGCGACAGGCCGATGCCCTCGCCCTCCTCGCCATCCTCGAATTCCTCCTCGGCGGCGGCGGCGGGCGTGCCGTCCGGCGTGCCGGCGGTCTGCGTCGCTTCGAGGTCGATCACGTCGCGCAGCAGCATGCGCGGCGGGGTGGCGCGCACCGCCTCGTGCCAGCGCAGGATGGCCTGGAAGGTCAGCGGGCTTTCGCACAGGCCGCCGATCATCATGTCGCGCCCGGCCTCGATGCGCTTGGCGATGGCGATCTCGCCCTCGCGGGAGAGCAGCTCGACGCTGCCCATCTCGCGCAGGTACATGCGCACCGGGTCGTCGGTGCGCCCGAGGGTGGCCTCGTCGACGTTGCCGCCGCTTTCCTCCTCCTCCTCCTCCTCGCCGTCGGCCTTGGCCGCGGGCTTGGCGGGGGCGGCCTCGCCATCCTCGGTCTCCTCGGCCTCCACGACGTTGACGCCGGCCTCGCTCAGCATGGCCATGGTGTCCTCGATGGTCTCGGAGGAAACCTGGTCCTGCGGCAGGGCGGCGTTGATCTCGTCGTAGGTGACGTAGCCGCGCTCCTTGCCGCGGGCGATGAGCTTCTTCACGGCCGCCGACTGCGTGTCGAGCAGCAGTCCCTCGACCTGCTCGTCGCGGGTCTCGACCGTCTCAGCCCCTGCCGCCGACTTGCTCGCCATGCGATATCCGCTCCGTCCAACGAAGTCGGGCATCCGGGAAAGCCGGATGCCCGCAAGAAAAACTGATCGCCCTAAGCGGGCGCGATTGCATCCTCGGCGGGCCCGGCGCCGCCTTCGCCACGACGGACGGCATCAAGTGCCTCCGTCAGGAGAATGAGCCGGCGTTGAGCCAGGGGATCATTGGTTTCCGCCAGGATCCGCCGAGCCTCCTGCTGGTCCTCGATCAATTCAGCCTCGCCGCGCAAGCGAAGGAAGAAATGCCAGAAGCCTTCCTCGACCTCCCCGGGCAGGGCCTCGGCCCGCGCCGCGAGGGGAAGGCCGGCCGGCGAAAGCGCCCAACCTGCTGCATCTTCCAATCCGCACAGGCCGAGGTGGGCGATCAGGCCTTCGGAGTCAACCCGTTCGACGCCTCCATGCCATGTGAGAATCGCGTCCCGCAGCACAGCGGCGGGCCCCTGTGGCAAATCGAGCAGCCCGATCGCCTCCTCCGCCTGGGGCAGCAGCCAGGGGTGGCGCAGCAGGATGGCGAGCAGCATGCGCGCGCGCTCGGCCTGGATGGGGCCGGCGGCCATGGGGGGGCGGGCCTGCCGCAACGCCGGCGGGCGGCTGCCCGGGCGGGTGCGGCCGGCGGCGAAGAAGCGGTCCAGCAACACGCGGCGGTATTCGCCGGCCAGCGCCTTGTCGGCGATCGCCCCCGCCGCACCCGAGAGGCGGTTGCGCAGGGCCGCGCGTTGTTCGGGCGTCGCGGCGGGGCGGCCCTCGGTGATCAGGCCGAACAGCGCCTCGGACATCGGCCGCGCGGCATCGAGCACCGCCTTGAAGGCCGCCGGGCCGCGCTTCCTGGCCAGCGTGTCGGGGTCCTCGCCGGCGGGCAGCGTCGCGAAGCGCAGGGTGCGATCGGTGGTGATGAGGGGCAGCGCGGCCTCCGCCGCCCGCGCCGCCGCGCGCGCGCCGGCGGCGTCGCCATCGAAGCACAGCACCGGTTCGGGCGAGAGCCGCCAGAGTTCCTCCAACTGTTCCGCCGTCAGCGCGGTGCCCAGCGGCGCCACCGCGCCGGTGAAGCCTGCCTGGTGCAGCGCGATGACGTCCATGTAGCCCTCGACCGCGACCACGGTGGCGCCGCGGAAAGCGCCCTCCCGCGCCAGGTCCAGGCCATAGAGGCCCAGGCGCTTGCGAAACAGCGGTGTCTCCGGGCTGTTCACGTATTTCGGCTGCCCATCGCCCAGGATGCGCCCGCCGAAGGCGATGACGCGCCCGCGCCGGTCGCAGATCGGGAACATCACGCGGGCATAGAAGAAGTCCCGCGCGGGCTGGCCGGCCTCGCCCGGACGCAGCAGGCCGGCCTCGATGAGCTGGTCCTCCTCCACCTGCTCGGCGCGCAGGTCGGCCACGATGGCGCCGCGCCCGGCGGGTGCCCAGCCGAGCATGAAGGCGCGGATGGTCTCCTCGCTCAGGCCGCGCTTGAGCAGGTAGTCGAGTGCCGGGCGGCCCTCGGGGAGGAACAGGCGGCGGTGATAGGCCTGCGCGGCGGCGGCCATCACCGCGTGCAGGTCGCGCGCGCGGCGTTCCCGCTCGACCTCCCGCGCGGTGGGCTTGGGGACCTCCAGCGCGGCCTCGGCGGCCAGGCGCTCCACCGCTTCGGGGAAGGAAGCGCCCTCGGCGCGCATCACGAAGGTCACCGCATCGCCATGCGCACCGCAGCCGAAGCAGTGGAAATGGTCGTCATAGACGTAGAAGGAGGGCGTTTTCTCCCCATGGAAGGGGCAGCACCCTTTCCAGTTGCGCCCGGACTTCACCAGCCGCGTCTTCCGCCCGATGAGGCCGGGCAGCGGGGTGCGGGCGCGCAGCTCGTCGAGGAAGGCGGGGGGCAGGGCCATGGCGGGGGGGAATGTCTACCGCCGCGCGGGCCGGTGGCGAAGCGGGATTTGCGCCCCCGGGCCGCGGCGGCTAATCAGCCCGCAACATTGCAGACCAAGGACATCCCCATGACCCCGGCCGAACGCGCCGCCGTGCAGGCGCATCTGCGCCGTCTTTTCGGCAACAACCGCATCGTGCTCGCCCAGCCCGAGCGCAAGAATGCCAGCGTGGAGCTGCGCATCGGCGACGAATTCGTGGGCACCGTGCATCGCGACGCGGAGGATGGCGACGTGTCCTATTCCGTGCAGATCGCGGTGCTGTCCGAAGACCTCGAAATGCCGAACTGAGGCGGCGGGCTGGCGGTACGAGCGTTTGTCTCGTGCCGAGGCCCGCGACTTGCGGCCCGCCCGGAGGCCGGCAAACGCCATGCAACCCGCGGTCGCGCCGGCGCACCGGGGCACGAACAAGCCCCGATGCGAACGGTCGAAGGCCGCGCGCCTCCGGTTCAGCCGCCCAGGCGCGCCTTCACCATCGGCCCTGCCTTGGCCATGTCGAGCACCGCGGCGTGCTTGGCGCGCAGCGCAGCCATCACCTTGCCCATCTCCTTGACCGATGCCGCGCCGGTCTCCGCCACCGCGGCATCGACGGCGGCGGCCATGGCCGCGTCATCCATCTGCTGCGGCAGAAAGGCTTCGATCACGGCGATCTCGGCCGCCTCCTTCGCGGCGAGTTCGGGGCGGTTGCCCTGGCGGTACATCGCCTCGCTCTCGGCGCGGGACTTCGCCATGCCGCGCAGCATGGCGATGATGGCGGCGTCGTCGGCCGGCGGGCCGGGGCGGGCGGCGATGTCGGTGTCCTTCAGCTTCGCGGTGATCATCCGCAGGGTGGAGACGCGCTCGGCCTCCCTGGCCAGCATGGCGGCCTTCAGCTCCTGGGTGAAACGGGTGCGCAGGTCCATGGCTCGGGTCCTCGATCGGGTGGGCGCGATATAGCGCGGTCATCGCCTGGGAGGAAATTTCCCAGGTTCGGGATTCGGCTTGCGGTGGGAAATCAACTTCCCGGCATAAGCGGCGCCATGCGCACCGTCGAAGAGATCATCGCCCTGCTCGGCGGGCCGGATGCCGCCGCCGCCAGCTGCGGGGTGGGCACCGAGGCCATTCGCAAATGGCGCCAGGCGCGCGCCATTCCGGCCAAGCACTGGCCCGGCGTGCTGCGCGCCACCGGCCTGACCTTGGCCGACCTGCCGGGCGCGCCCGCCCCAACCCCGACATCGGAGCCCCCCATGGCCTCTGCCGAGACCCCCCCCGAAGGCGCCACCGGCTGCCTCGTGCTGGCGGACGGGACCATCCTGTGGGGCCGCGGCTTCGGCGCCGAGGCCGCGAAGGTGGGCGAGATCTGCTTCAACACCGGCATGACCGGCTACCAGGAGACGCTGACCGACCCCTCCTATGCCGGGCAGGTCATCACCTTCACCTTCCCGCATATCGGCAATGTCGGCACCAATGGCGAGGATATCGAGAGCCTGACGCCGGCCGCGCGGGGCCTGATCGTGAAGCAGGACATCACCGAGCCGGCCAATTGGCGCGCCACGCGGCATCTGCACGCCTGGCTGGTCTCGCACGGCATCCCGGGCCTGGCCGGGGTGGATACGCGGGCGCTGACCGCGCGCATCCGCGATGGCGGGCCGCCAAATGGCGTGATCTGCCATCGGGCCGACGGGCGTTTCGACATCCCCGCCCTGCGCGCCCAGGCCGCCGGCTGGCCGGGGCTGGAAGGCATGGACCTCGCGAAGGAGGTCACCTGCCGCCAGACCTATGGCTGGGACGAGACGGTGTGGGCCTGGCCGGAGGGCTTCGGCCGGCAGGGCGCGCCCACGCACAAGGTGGTGGCGGTGGATTACGGGGCGAAGCGCAACATCCTGCGCTGCCTGGCCTCGGCCGGCTGCGAGGTGGTGGTGGTGCCGGCCACGGCGACCAGCGAGGACATCCTGGGCCACAGGCCGGACGGCGTGTTCCTCTCGAACGGGCCGGGCGACCCGGCGGCGACCGGCGCCTATGCCATCCCGGCGATTCGCGGCGTGCTGGAGGCGCGGGTGCCGGTATTCGGCATCTGCCTGGGCCACCAGCTGCTGGCGCTGGCGCTGGGGGCGAGCACCTACAAGCTGACCCGCGGGCATCGCGGTGCCAACCAGCCGGTGAAGGATATCGCGACCGGGCGCGTCGAGATCACCTCGCAGAATCACGGCTTCGCGGTGGACCCGAAATCCCTGCCGGCGAATGCGCGCGTGACGCATGTCTCGCTGTTCGACGGCACCAATGAGGGCATCGCGGCGACCGACCGGCCGGCCTTTTCGGTGCAGTATCACCCTGAGGCGAGCCCCGGGCCATCCGACAGCCATCACCTGTTCCATCGCTTCGTGGCGATGATGGCGGATGCGAAGGCCGGCGCCTGAAACGACGCAAGGCAGGAGGGCGGGATGTTCGATCTTTCGGGCCGCGTGGCGCTGGTCACCGGCGGCAATGGCGGCATCGGCCTCGGCTTCGCGCGCGGGCTGGCCAAGGCCGGCGCATCGGTGATGGTGGCCGGGCGCAACGCGGCCAAGAATGAAGCGGCCGTGGCGGAGCTGGCGGCGCTGGGCGCACAGGCCGGCTCGGTCGAGGTGGACGTGACCGAGGAGGCCTCGATCCGCGCCATGGTCGCGACCACGGCGGAGCGCTTCGGGCCGGCTCGACATCCTGGTGAACAATGCCGGGACCAACATCCGCAACCGCCCCGAGGCGGTACGCGATGGAGGACTGGCACACGGTGATCGCGACCAACCTGACCAGCGGCATGATCGCCAGCCAGGCGGCGCATCCCTGGCTGAAGAAGGGTGGCGTGGGGCGCGTCATCAACAACGGCTCGATGCTGTCGATCTTCGGCCTGCCGCCTTCATGCCGGCCCTATGGCGCCTCCAAGGGCGGCGTGGTGCAGATGACGAAGTCGATGGCCGTGGCCTGGGCCGCGGACGGCATCACGGTCAACGTGGTGCTGCCGGGCTGGATCGACACCGACCTCACGCGCCGCGCGCGGGTGGAGATGACGACGCTGCACGACGATGTGCTGCGCGCGCAGCCCGTCGAAGCGCTGGGGCGACCCGGCGGATTTCGAAGGGGTGGCGGCGTTCCTGGCGTCGCGATGCCGCGGCCTTCATCACCGGGGTGGCGATCCCGGTGGATGGCGGGTTCTCGGTGCACGGGTGATGCCGGGCTTCGAGACCCTCCTGGTCTTCGCCGCCCTCTCCCTCGGCCTGGCCGCCACGCCGGGGCCGAACATGATGTACCTGGTCTCGCGCTCGCTGGCGCAGGGCACCGGCGCGGGCATGGTCTCGCTGGCCGGCTGCCAGTTCGGCTCGCTGCTGATCATGCTCTGCGCGGCGGCGGGGATCACCGCGGCGCTGTTCGCCGTGCCCTATGCCTGGGATGCGCTGCGCCTGGGCGGCGCGGCCTACCTGATGTTCCTCGCCTGGCAATGCGTGCGCCCGGGCGGGCAGCCGATCTTCGCACCGCGGCCGATGCCGCGCGAACCCGCGCTGCGGCTGTTCAGCGTGGGCGTCGCCACCGCCGCGCTGAACCCCAAGGTCGCGCTGTTCTATGTCGCGGTGCTGCCGCCCTTCATCGACCCGGCGCTCGGCCATGTGTTCCTCCAGGGTGCGATCCTCGGCGCGGTGCAGATCGTCGTCTGCATGGCCTTCGACGCGGTGCTGGTCTGGGGCAGCGCGGGGGTGTCGCGCTTCCTCGCCACGCGGCCGGGCTGGATGGCGGCGCAGCGCTGGATCCTCGGCGCCGCGCTGGCGCTGATCGCGGTGAAACTGGCAACGGATGACGGGCGGCGCTGATGGACTTCTATGGCCTCGACGCGATGGCGCATGGCGCCACGGCCGCCCTGCTCGTGCTGCTGCCGGCGGTGTTCGGCTTCTGGCGGCTGACGCGCGGCATGGCCGGGGGGCACGCGCGCCATGCGGCCCTTCGTGACCGCCTGCGCGAGCTACGCCGCCATGCTGGTGGCCGGCGGCGCCTGGTCCATCCTGCGCGAACGGCCGGGCTATGGGGATGAGGCGATGACGGGCGCGCTGATCGGCGGCGGCGCCTTCGCGCTGCTCGCCTTCCTCGTGCTGGTCCTGATGCCGAGGAGCACCTGACATGCGGCCTTCCCCGAGGCTGCCGCCGGCCTGCGCGCCGGCACCGCAGGAACCGCCCGCCGCCCTGCGCAGGCTGCGCGACGAGGACGGCGCGCGGCCCGACATCGGCCCCGATACCCGGCGCGTTGCGCGACCACGCGCCGAATCCCGCCCCTGCGCCGCGCCGACACGCTGAACATCAAGCCGGATACCGCCCCCATGCCCAAACGCACCGACATCAAGTCCATCCTCATCATCGGCGCCGGCCCGATCGTCATCGGCCAGGCCTGCGAATTCGACTATTCCGGCACGCAGGCCTGCAAGGCGCTGCGGGAGGAGGGCTACCGCGTCATCCTGGTCAACTCCAACCCGGCCACCATCATGACCGACCCGGACCTGGCGGACGCCACCTACATCGAGCCGCATCACGCTCGAGATCGTCGAGAAGATCATCGCCAAGGAACGCCCCGACGCGCTGCTGCCGACCATGGGCGGGCAGACGGCGCTCAACACCTGCGCTGGAGCTGGCCGAGGCCGGCGTCGCTGGAGAAATACGGCGTCGAGATGATCGGCGCGAAGGCCGAGGTCATCGACAAGGCCGAGGACCGCGCAGCACTTCCGCAACGCGATGAACAAGATCGGCCTGGAAGTCCCGCGCTCGCGAGATCGCCCACACGCATGGACGAGGCGCTGGGCGGCGCTGGAGGTGGTCGGCCTGCCCGCCGTCATCCGCCCCTCCTTCACCCTCGGCGGCACCGGCGGCGGCATCGCCTACAACCGCGAGGAGTTCGACGAGATCGTCGGCGCGGGCCTGGACGGCCTCGACGACCACCGAGGTGCTGGTCGAGGAATCCGTGCTCGGCTGGAAGGAATACGAGATGGAGGTGATGCGCGACCGCGCGGACAACTGCATCATCATCTGCTCCATCGAGAACCTCGACCCGATGGGCGTGCATACCGGCGACTGCGTCACCGTCGCCCCCGCGCTGACGCTGACCGACCACGAATACCAGCGCATGCGCGATGCCTCGATCGCCGTGCCTGCGCGAGATCGGCGTGGACACCGGCGGCTCCAACATCCAGTTCGCCATCAACCCGGCCGACGGGCGCATGGTGGTCATCGAGATGAACCCGCGCGTGTCGCGCTCGTCGGCGCTGGCGTCGAAGGCGACCGGCTTTCCCATCGCCAAGGTCGCGGCGAAGCTGGCCGTCGGCTACACGCTGGACGAATTGCGCAACGACATCACGCAGGTCACGCCCGCCGCTTCGAGCCGACGATCGACTACGTGGTGGTCAAGATCCCGCGCTTCACCTTCGAGAAATTCCCCGGCCGCCATCCACGCTCACCACGCAGATGAAGTCGGTGGGCGAGGCGATGGCGATCGGGCGGACCTTCGCCGAGGCGCTGCAGAAGGGGCTGCGGGGCCTGGAGACCGGCCTCTCGGGCCTCGATGACGTGCCGGTGCCCGGCGATGGCTCCGCGCAGGCCTTCCACGCCGCGCTGGCCACGCCGCGGCCCGACCGCGTGCTGATGGCAGCCCAGGCGATGCGCGCCGGCGTCTCGATCGCCGAGATCCACGAGGCCTGCAAGTTCGACCCGTGGTTCCTGCGCGAGATGGAGAAGATCGTCGCCGCCGAAGCGAGATCCGCGCGCAGGGCCTGCCGCAGCGCGCCGATGCCATGCGCCGGGTGAAGGCGCTGGGCTTTTCCGACCAGCGCCTGGCCGCCCTCGCCGGGGTGAAGGAGCCCGAGGTCGCGGCGCTGCGCGCGCGGCTGGGCGTGCAGCCGGTCTACAAGCGCATCGACACCTGCGCGGGGGAATTCGCCTCCGAAACCCCCTACATGTACTCGACCTATGAGGGCGGCTTCGGCGTGCCCGAATGCGAATCCGCCCGACCGCGCGGCAGAAGATCATCATCCTGGGCGGCGGGCCGAACCGCATCGGCCAGGGGATCGAGTTCGACTACTGCTGCGTCCACGCCGCCTACGCGCTGAAGGAGGCGGGGTTCGAGACCATCATGGTCAACTGCAACCCGGAGACGGTCTCCACCGACTACGACACCTCCGACCGGCTGTACTTCGAGCCGCTGACGGCCGAGGACGTGATCGCCCTGATCCGCAACGAGCAGGAAGCGGCGAGGTGCTCGGCGTGCATCGTGCAGTTCGGCGGGCAGACGCCGCTGAAGCTGTCGCAGGCGCTGCAGAAGGCCGGCATCCCGATCCTGGGCACCAGCTGCGGAGGCCATCGACATGGCCGAGGATCGCGAGCGCTTCCAGCGACCTGCTGCGCAGCCTGGGTTTGCGCCAGCCGCCGAACGGCATCGCGCGCACGCTGGACGAGGCGCGGCACGTGGCCGCGCAGCATCGGCTATCCCGTGGTGGTGCGCCCCTCCTACGTGCTGGGCGGGCGGGCGATGGAAATCGTCTACAACGACGAACGAGCTGCGCCACTACGTGCGCCGAAGCCGTGAAGGTCTCGCGCGAGACATCCCGATCCTGATCGACCAGTTACCTCGAAGATGCCATCGAGGTGGACGTGGATTGCATCTGCGACGGCGATGGCGCGGTCTATGTCGCGGGCGTGATGGAGCACATCGAGGAGGCCGGCGTCCATTCGGGCGACAGCGCCTGCTCGCTGCCGCCCTACTCGCTGCCGCCGGCGATCGTGACGGAGACTCAAGGCCGAGACCGAGGCGATGGCCCGCGCGCTGAAGGTCTGCGGGCCTGATGAACGTGCAGTATGCCGTCAAGGACGACGAGATCTACGTGCTGGAGGTGAACCCGCGCGCCTCGCGCACCGTGCCCTTCGTGGCCAAGGCGACCGGCGTGGCGGTGGCCAAGATCGGCGCGCGCGGTGATGGCCGGGGCGCAGCTGTCCGAGTTCGACCTCGATGACGACGCGGTCTCGCGCCATGTCGCGGTGAAGGAGGCGGTGTTCCCCTTCAACCGCTTCCCGAATGTGGACGTCATCCTGGGGCCGGAGATGAAGTCCACCGGCGAGGTGATGGGCCTCGACCTCTCCTTCGAGCGCGCCTTCGCTCAAGGCGCAGCTGGGCGCGGGCGTGAAGCTGCCCGAAGGCGGCACCGCCTTCATCTCGGTCAAGGACAGCGACAAGGCCGCCGCGGTGACCATGGCCCGGCGCCTGGCCGAGATGGGCTTCGCGCTGGTGGCCACGCGCGGCACCGCTTCGCGCATCCGCGAGGCGGGCCTCGAGGTGCAGATCATCAACAAGGTGCTGGAAGGCCGGCCGCATTGCGTGGACGCCATCAAGTCCGGCGACATCCAGCTGGTGATCAACACCGACGGGCGGCGGGCAGTCGGTCGCGGACAGCTTCGACATCCGCCGCAGCGCCCTGACGCACGGGATTCCGCACTACACCACGGCGGCGGGTGCGCGGGCCGCGGTCCATGCCATTGCGGCGTTGAAGGCCGGAACCCTTGATGTTGCCCCCCTACAGGCGTATTTTGGAGCGTCATTCTGACCGCATGGGGGCCAATTTCGGCCCCCGTCGCGTCTCTCCCCACCTGACCACAAGGCCTGGCTGAACCGGACCGGGGGCCTGGTTGGGGGGTATGCTGTTGGGGAAGGTTTCGCCGTGCAGAAGTTCCCGATGACCGCCGACGGCCTCGCGCGTCTGGAGGAGGAACTCAAGCTCCTGAAAGGTGAGGAACGCCCGGCGATCATCCGCGCGATCGCCGAGGCGCGCGCCCATGGCGACCTGTCGGAGAACGCCGAATACCACGCGGCGCGCGAACGCCAGTCCTTCATCGAGGGCCGCATCGCCGAGCTGGAAAGCGTGGTGCCGGCCGTCGAGGTGATCGATGTCTCGCGCTTGTCCGGCGACAAGGTGCTGTTCGGCGCGCATGTCACGATCCTCGATGAGGAAAGCGAGGACGAGAAATCCTACCGCATCGTCGGACAGCACGAGGCCGACATGAAGAACGGATCCATCTCCGTGACCTCACCGCTCGCCAAGGCGCTGATGGGCAAGACCGTGGGCGATACGGTCGAGGTGCCCGCCCCCGGCGGTGCGCGCTCGGTCGAGATCACCGCCGTCCGCTTCGCGTAAGGGGCGGGCCATCCCCATGCGCGGCCTCGATGTCGCCCCCCCCGCGCTGGCGGTGACGCTCACGGATGTCCGCGCAGCGGCCGCGCGCATCGATGGCGCGGTCATTCGCACGCCCACGCTCGAGAACCCAGCGGTCAGCCGCGCGGCCGGCACGCGCGTGTTCCTCAAGCTCGACAACCTCCAGGCGACGGGCGCCTTCAAGGAACGCGGCGCGGCCAACCGCCTGGCGCTGCTGAACCCACGCGAGCGCTCGGCGGGCGTGATCGCGATGTCCGCCGGCAACCACGCCCAGGCGGTGGCGCGCCACGCGCAGCTCGCGGGTGTTGCGGCGACCATCGTGATGCCGCGCTTCACCCCGGCGACCAAGGTCGTGCGCACCGAATCCTGGGGCGCGCGCGTGGTCCTGCATGGCGAGACGCTGGCCGAGGCGGCAGCCCATGCGCATGAACTCGCACTGAAGGAAGGGCTCGTCTTCGTCCACCCCTATGACGATGTCGCCGTCATCGCAGGGCAGGGGACCATGGTCCTCGAAATGCTGGAGGACGCGCCGGCCATCGAGGCCCTGGTCATCCCTGTCGGCGGCGGCGGGCTGTGTGCCGGCAGCGCCGCGGTGGCCGCCGAACTGCGCCCGGGGATGCCCGTGTTCGGCGTCGAGCTCGAGGGCTACCCCGCCATGGCCCAGCGCCTGGCCGGCCAGGCGGTGCAGGTGGGCGGTCCGACCATCGCCGAGGGCATCGCCGTGCGCGACGTGGGCGAGGTGCCGCTCGCGATGCTCAAGCGCCTGGGTGTCGAGGTGCTGCTGGTGCCCGAGCGCGCGGTGGAACAGGCGGTGGCGCTGCTCGCCGAAGGCGCGAAGGTGGTCGCCGAAGGGGCCGGCGCGGCCGGGCTTGCAGCGCTTCTGACCTATCCTGAACGGTTCAGGGGGCGCGCCATCGGCACCACGGTGTGCGGCGGCAACATCGATGCCAGGGCGCTGTCCAACGTGCTGCTGCGCCAGTTGCTGCGCGACGGGCGGATCCTGCGGCTGAACTTCGACATCCCGGACCGCCCGGGCGTGCTCGCCGACATTGCGGGACGCATCTCCGCCATGGGCGGCAACGTGATCGAGGTGAAGCACCAGCAATTGTTCGGCGCGCCGACCGTGCAGAGCACCGAACTGCACCTGATGGTCGAGGTGCGCGACGCCGCGCTCGGTGACGCCATCATCGCTGCGCTCGAAGCCGGGGACTACGTGGTGCGGCGCGGCTGAAGCCGGCCGGTCTCGCCCTCACTGCCAAGGCACGCCACCCGCCCCTTCGCCTCTCGCCATGGCCGCGAGGTCGCGGCGCAACACCTTTCCCGCCGCGTTGCGCGGCAGAACAGGCACCAGCACGACCCGGCGCGGTGCGCGCATCCCGAGCCTCGCGCGGCAATGCGCAAGCAGCACTGCCGGATCTATCGCCGCACCCGGCTCGGCGACGGCTGCCAGCACGGGAATGTCGCCCAGCGTGGCGGAGCGCAGCGGAAAGGCGGCGCACTCCCGCAGGCCCTGGAACTCCTGCGCGGCACGCTCGATCTCGGCGGGCGAGATCTTCATGGTGCCCAGCAGCATCATGTCGTCGCCGCGCCCTTCGAGCAGCAGCGTGCCATCGGGCGTGAGCCGCCCGACATCCCCCGGCGCATACCAGCCGTCTCGGAAGGCGCGCGCAGTCGCCGCCGGATCATCCAGGTAGCCGGCGACAACGCCAGGGCTGCGGATCCGCAACTCGCCGGTCTCCCCCAGCGGCAGGGCACGGCCCTGCGGATCGGCGATCAACATCTCCACCTCGGGCCGCGCCCGGCCGACGCCATCGGGGTGCAGCGCGTGGTCGCGCGGCCCGGCAATGGCCATGGCGCCCGATTCGGTCGAGCCGAACACCACATGAACCTCGCGGGTCAACGCCGCCTGAAGCCGGTGCCGCAGCACGCCGGGCACTGGGGCGCCGGTAACCATCAACATTGTATGTGGGGGCCAGGTACCGGGCTCCACCTGGGTGAGCAGCGCCTCGGCCCGTTGTGGCGAGATCAGCAGCCGCACCACGCGGTGGCGGATGCACAGGTCGCGCAACGGCATGCCCTCCGTGCCGCCGGCGAGCAGGATCGTGGCCTGCGCGACGATGGCCTGGAGGTGGTTGCGCCGCGCCTGGACGTGCTCGATCCCCACCGGCAGATAGCGCACACCCTCCCCGTCGGGGTTGAGCATCGCGTGCCAGGCTATGGTGCGGGCGTGCGTCGGGACCAGTTTGGGCCGGCCAGTCGTGCCCGAGCTGGTGAAGACGATCACGCTTTCGCCGATCGGGGCGACCGGCGGCGGCGCGGCCAGCGTGGGATCATCGCGCAGGGTCGCGAGGTCGGGCAGCACCAGCGTCGGCACATCCGCGACCCCGTCTTGCGCGGTTTCGGCAAGCACGGCGACGGCGCGGCAACGAGTGGCGAGTTCGGCGCGTGCCGGCACCGGGTCGTGGCTGGCAAGCGCGACCTGTGGGCAGCCCAGGCGCAGCAGGGCCAGCGTGGCCGCGAGGTGCGACCGTTCCTCCCGCAGCGTGACGCCGACCATCTGGCCCGGAGCCAGACCCTGGCGTGCGAGCCAGGCCGCGATGCGCGTCACCTGGTCGTCGAGGTCTGCGCAGGACACCGGCCGGTCGTGCTGGATCAGCGAGGCGCGACCGGGGTCGCTGCGCGCGAGTGCGGCCAGGCTGGCAGCGGGGCAGGGCGGATAGGGGAGCATCGGAGCATCGCTGGCGGGCGGTGCAGTTGGCGTCAAGCAGGCGCCAGCGGGAGAGCAAAAAAGAAAGGCCCGGACCCCAAGGGGTGCCGGGCCTAAGTCAACAGGGAGGCTTCACGTCTGGGAGACGAGGGATCCAAGGGACCCCTTCCGACCTAGTCGCCGGATAGGCTCACCATATGCGCGATCAGTGCGGCAACGATTTCCGAATTGCATGCAGCGGGCATGTCTCTGACGCATGGCTGGTCGCGCCATCGTGTGATTTATGCAACAGACAGCGGTCAATGGCTGCTCAGCGCCAGTTCCGCCATCAGGAAATCCCGGAACACCGACACCCGCTTCGAGTGCCGCATCTCCTCCGGATAGACGAAGAAGGACTCGATCCGCGGGGCCTTCACCTCGGGCAGCACCTGCACCAACCCGTCCAACTGACCACTGAGGTAGTCCGGCAGGGCGGCGAGGCCGAGGCCGCTGCGCACCGCCTCCATCATCCCCGGCAGGGAATTGATCTCGATCGCTGCGCGGCGTGGCGCGCCGGGCCGGCGGCCGGCCTCGACCAGCCAGTTGATGTTGTCGATCGGTGGGCGGTAGTCGCCATAGACGATCAACCGATGGGCATCGAGGTCCTCGACGCGTTGCGGGATACCGGTCGATTTCAGGTAGGAGGCGGAGCCACACACCTTCCAGCCGAAGGTCGCGATGTGGCGCTGGATCAGGTCGGGCTGCTTGGGTGGGTGCATGCGGATGGCGACATCCGCCTCACGCATCGCGAGGTCGAGGTCGCTGTCGTCCAGCAGCAGCGTCACGGTGATCTCGGGGTGCAGGTCGAGCATCCGGCGCAGGCGAGGGGCCAGCCAGGCGCTGCCGAAGCCGGTGGTGGTGGTGACCTTGAGCCGGCCGGCGGGGCGCTCGCGGCTTTCGGTCAGCAGTGCCTCGGTCATCGCCAGTTTCGCGAAGACCTCGCGCACGGTGCGGTTCAGCGTCTCGCCCTGTTCGGTCAGGATCAGGCCGCGGGCGTGGCGGTGGAACAGCGGCACCGTGAGGCCTTCCTCCAGCGCCTGGATCTGCCGGCTGACGGCCGATTGGCTGAGGTTCAGCGTCTCCCCGGCATGGGTGAAGGAGCCCGCCTCGGCCACGGCGTGGAACACGCGCAGCTTGTCCCAGTCGATCGGCATCAGGCGGCGACTTGCTCGGTTTCGGCATCGGCCGCGGCGAGGAACTTCTCCGCCTCCAGCGCCGCCATGCAGCCGGTGCCGGCCGCCGTCACCGCCTGGCGATAGACCTTGTCCTGCACGTCGCCGGCCGCAAGACGCCGGGGACCGAGGTGCGGGTGCTGCCCGGCACGGTGGCGATATAGCCTTCCGCGTCCATCTCCACCTGGCCCTGGAACAGGGCGGTGGCGGGCGCATGGCCGATGGCGACGAACACGCCATCGACCTTGCAGCTCGCGAGGTCTCGCCGGTGCGCGCGTGGCGCAGCGCCAGGCCGCGCGCGACCGGCACGCGGCCGGACGGGTCGGCCAGCACCGCCTCGATCACGGTGTCCCACAGCACGGTGACATTGGGTTTCGCGAACAGGCGCTCCTGCAGGATTTTCTCCGACCGCAGCGTGTCGCGGCGATGGATCAGCGTGACGTGGCGGGCGAGGTTGGACAGGTACAGCGCCTCCTCGATCGCGGAATTGCCGCCGCCGATCACCGCGACATCCTTGCCGCGATAGAAGAAGCCGTCGCAGGTGGCGCAGGCCGAGACGCCGAAGCCGCCCAGCTCCTGCTCGCCCGGGATGCCGAGCCAGCGCGCCTGCGCGCCGGTGGCGATGACCAGCGCCTCGGCCTCATACGCGTCGCCGGAATCCCCGGTGGCGCGGAACGGGCGGCGGGACAGATCGACGCCGGTGATCGTGTCCTGCACCACCTTGGTGCCGACATGCTCGGCCTGCGCCTGCATCTGTTCCATCAGCCAGGGGCCCTGGATGGCCTCGCGCGAAGCCCGGGTAGTTCTCGACATCGGTGGTGATGGTGAGCTGGCCGCCGGGCTGCATGCCGGCCACCACCATGGGTTCCAGCCCGGCGCGCGCGGCGTAGATCGCGGCGGTATAGCCGGCCGGGCCGGCGCCGATGATCAGGAGGCGGGTGCGATGCGTTTCGGACACGGAACCAGCCCCCTGTGCTGTTGGAGTGTTACCGATATCGGCCAGGGTCGTGCCGACCGCAACCCGATGCCTTGATAGGATGGGCTCGTGCAATGATATTGCGCGCAGCGACGTAACCGAGCAACGGAACAAGCTGCTTTTCCACCATGGCCCGAGATCTCGACAATCCCGACCTCGATTCGGTGGACCGCCTGATCCTGGATGAACTCCAGACCGATGGCCGCATGACGAATGTGGAACTGGCCCGGCGGGTCAACCTTTCGGCGCCGCCCTGCCTGCGCCGGGTGCGGCGGCTGGAGGAGGGCGGCATCATTCGCGGCTACCACGCCGATGTGGATCCGATGGCGCTGGGCTGGGAGGTGATGTTCTTCGCCCTGGTAGGCCTGGAATCGCAGAAAAAGGGCGTGCTGGACGCCTTCGAGGCGCTGGCGACCTCCTGGCCCGAGGTGCGCGAATGCCACATGATCCGCGGCGGCGGCGACTTCCTGCTGCGCCTGGTGGCGCGCGACACGGCGCATGAGAACGAGCTGACCGGAAGGCTGACCGGCGCGCCGGCGGTGATGCGGGTGCAGACGCTGCAGACCATCCGCACGGCGAAGGACGCGGCGGGGGTGCCGATCGCGTGAGGGCCCGCCGCGCCGCTTGACCTCCCGCCGGCGCACGGACGATAAACCCATAGGTTAACGGTTTTGGCGGGCCATCGCCGCGCCAGCCGCACCCGGGAGGCCGCGCCATGCATGTCCAGCCCTATCTGTTCCTCGATGGCCGGTGTGAGGAGGCGATCGGCTTCTGGCAGGCGGCGATCGGCGCGGTGCCTGGGCCGGTGATGCGCTTCCGGGACAACCCCGACCCCGCCTACAACCCGCCGGGCAGCGACGACCTGGTCATGCACACCAGTTTCCATGTGGGCGAGACCGAGATCATGGCCTCCGATGGGCGCTGCACCGGCACGCCGAGCTTTGCCGGATTCGCGCTGAGCATCGCCGCGGCCGACCCGGCGGAGGCGCAGCGGCTGTTCGATGCCCTGGCCGAGGGCGGCCAGGTGCAGATGCCGCTGGCCGCGACCTTCTTCTCGCCGGCCTTCGGCATGGTCGCCGATCGCTTCGGCGTGGCCTGGATGGTGATCGCGCGGCCCTGACCTGCCTGGCGCCGGCTGGCGCTGCGCCGTGGCATGCCAAAGGCGCCAGCCACCAGGCGATGCGTCCGGGGACCGGCGGCCCGGCTGGTTGCGGCATGCCTGAACGTCTGACCCGTCGCCCTGCCCGCACAAGCGCGCAGGCGCATGCCAAGAGGGTTGATCCATTGAGGGTCGATGTATTAACCTCGACCCATGAGCGCTGCCCTCTCCCGCACCGGCCCCGACTACGCGAGCCGCGACTATTGGGCCGGCACCATCAAGATGGGCCTGTCCAAGTTCTTCATCCTGCGCGTCCTGCATGACGGGCCGCTGCACGGCTACGACATCGCCCGCGCCGTCGGCCGCGTGACCGGCGGCTGCTGTTCGCCCACCGAGGGCACGATCTACCCCGTGCTGCGGGATTTCGAGGCCGGCGGCTTCGTGACCGTCGAGGAACAGACGGTGCAGGGCCGGCTGCGCCGCGTCTATGCGCTGACCGATGCCGGGCGCGCCGCCTTCCGCGTCGCGCTCGATGCCTGGATGGAAGCGACCGCCGCGCTGCAGGACACCGGCCGCGCCTTCGCCGCGAAAGGATGCTGCCCATGAACGACCCCCTCCCTGTCGCCGTCATCGGCGCCGGCCCCGTCGGCCTTGCCGCGGCGGCGCATCTTCTGGACCGCGGCATCGTGCCGCTGGTGCTCGAAGCCGGCCCGCGCGCCGGCCATGCGGTGCGCCAATGGGGCCATGTGCGCATGTTCACGCCCTGGCGCTTCAACATCGACGCGGTGGCCGGCGCGCTGCTGGAAGGCCGCGGCTGGGCGGCGCCGGATCTCGAGGCGTTCCCGACCGGCGAGGAGCTCGCGACCCGCTACCTCGACCCGCTCGCCGCTGCGCTCGCACCGCATGTTCGATACGGCACGCGCGTGGTCGGCCTGGCCCGGCGCGACCACGGCCGCCTGCGCGACGAGGGCCGGGACGAGGCACCCTTCATGCTTCACGTCACCGGCCCCGATGGCGCCATCGAGGCCATCGCGGCGCGCGCCGTGCTCGATTGCTCGGGCACCTGGTCGAACCCCAACCCCGCCGGTGCCCATGGCATGCCGGCACCCGGCGAGGTGGCCGCGGCGGCGCGCATCGCCGCCGGCATCCCCGATGTGCTCGGCGCCGCGCGCGCGCTGCATGCCGGGCGCACCACGCTGGTGGTCGGCGCCGGGCATTCGGCGATGAACGTGGTGCTCGACCTGGTGGCGCTGGCCCGGCAGGCGCCGGGCACGCGCATCCTGTGGGCGTTCCGCCGGCCGCTGGAGGCGGTGAATTTCGGCGGCGGCGCGCGCGACGGGCTGGCCGAGCGCGGCGCGCTCGGCGCGCATGTCCAGGCGCTGGTCGAGGCGGGCGCCGTCACCGCCCTCGCGCCCTTCCTGATCGATCGGATCGACATGGTGGCGGATGGCCTTGCCGTCAGCGGCCGGAAGGGCGGGCGGGAGACGACGGTCCGCGCCGACCGGATGGTGGTCGCGACCGGCTTCCGGCCCGACCTCGGCATGCTGCGCGAAATCCGCCTCGGCCTCGACCCGGCGGTCGAGGCGACACCCGCCCTGGCGCCGCTGATCGACCCCAACCTGCATTCCTGCGGCACGGTGCGCCCGCATGGCGAGGCGGAGCTGCGCCATCCGGAGGCGCAGTTCTGGATCGCCGGCATGAAGGCCTATGGCCGCGCGCCGACCTTCCTGCTGGCAACCGGGCACGAGCAGGTGCGCAGCATCGCCGCCGCGCTCGCCGGCGACTGGGATGCGGCGCGCGAGGTGCGTCTCGAACTGCCCGAGACCGGCGTGTGCTCCACCGATCGCGTGCCGGAGGGAATCCTGGCGCCATCCTGCTGCGCGCCGGAGCCGGCGACGCGCGCCCGGGTTCCGGCCGGTGGTGGCTGCTGCGCCTGAGCGCGGCGCGGTCAGCTCGCGTCCGGAACCGCGTCGATCCCGAGAGCCCGCGCCGTCGCCACCAGGTTGCCCCAGCTGGTGGCATCCACCGGGATGCCCACGGCCAGGCGCCGCGCCTTCGTCAGGCGTTCCTTCTCGCCGGCCACCAGCACCGGGTTGTCGGGATCGGCGGGCGGGGAGGCCTTCACATGCTCGATCACCGCGGCGAGTTCCGACCGGAAGGCGTCGAGATCCCCGAAGCGGCCGGGGTCCAGCACGAAGGCGAGCCAGGAATTGACGATGCCGCGATCGCGCGCCTCGGGCCGCCAGGCGGTCACGCCGCCGAGCAGCGCGCCGGCCAGGACCTCGCAGATCAGCGCGAGGCCGAAGCCCTTATGCGCGCCGAAGGAGAGCAGTGCGCCGCGCGGTTCGTCGCGATACAGCACGCCGGGGTCGGTGGTGGCCTGCCCGCGCGCATCGACCAGCGCGCCCGGCGGGACCGGGGCCCCCGCATTGAAGGCGACGCGGCACTTGCCCAGTGCGATGGCCGAGGTCGCGAAATCCAGCACCAGCGGTGCATCGCCCGGGCGCGCCGGCGGGATGGTGATGCAGACCGGGTTGGTCGAAAGCCGCCCGTCGCTGCCGCCGAAGGGCGCCACCGCCGGCGGGCCGGACACGGCATTGACGAAATGCACCGAGATGAACCCGGCCGCCGCCGCCTGTTCCCCATAGGTGCCGATGCGCCCGAGATGGTGCACGTTGCGCAGCCCCATGACCGCATGGCCGTGGCCGCGCGCGGCGCCGATCGCCCAGTCCATGGCGATGCGCCCCACGCGCTGCCCGTAGCCCATGCCGCCGTCGAACAGCGCGAGAGCCGCGTCCTGGCGGATCACCGCCGGTTCGGTGTTCGGGTGCAGCTTGCCCTCGCGCACGTGCTGCACGTAGCGCGGCAGCAGCATGATGCCGTGGCTGTCATGGCCCTGGAGGTTGGCCTCCAGCAGATGGGCCGCGACCTCGCCGGCTTCCTCCGCCGTGCTGCCTGATGCGGCGATGATGGCGCGCACCAGGGCGTGCAGGGCCTCCGCCTGCACATGGACCGTGGCGTTCATGCGCGGTGCGGCCGGGCCGGTGGCCTGCCGGTGCCGGCGTGGCGAAGGGTCATGGGGCGGGGGCTCCAGGTGGGTGTCCGGGGCATCAGAGTGGCCGCAGGGCCGGGCAGGGGCAATCAGGGTGGCGCGTGGGCGTTTCACCCGGTGGCGCCCGGCGTCTATGATGGGGGCGATCGGATTCAGGGGGCAGTCGGAATGACGGGTTCGGACACGCCGCGCGGCGCGCGGCCGGGGCGTCGCGGCGTGCTGCGGCTGGGTGGGGTCGGTGCGTTGGCGGGTGTCGCCGGCTGTGCCTCGCCCATCCGCGGGCCGGCGGTGGAGCGCGGCAAGGTCGCCGAGGCCACGGTGCTCGGCATGCCCAATGAGCGCTTCCTGGTACTCAGCCGCCAGGGGCTGATGGGGCTCGAGGCCGAGTTCATGGCGGCCGGCCAGCGCAAGCGGCGCCGGCTGGCGCTGCGGCCCGGTGCACCGCTGCCGCCGGTGCGGCTGCTCTCGGTCTCGGGCGGCGGGGAGAACGGGGCCTTCGGCGCCGGCCTGCTCTGCGGCTGGTCGGAGGAAGGCAGCCGGCCGGTCTTCGACCTGGTGACCGGCGTCAGCACCGGGGCGCTCACCGCACCCTTCGCCTTCCTCGGGCGCGACTACGACCCGCAGCTGCGCTCGGTCTATACCGAGCTGACGGTGGCCGACATCCTGGTATCGCGCGGCCTGATCGCCGCCGTGTTCAACGACGCGCTGGCCGATACCAGCCCGCTGTTCCGCACCATCTCCCGCGCGCTCGACCAGGCGATGATCGATGCGATCGGCCGCGCCTATGACGACGGGCGGCTGTTGCTGGTGGGCACCACCAACCTCGACGCGCAGGTGCCGGTCATCTGGAACATCGGTGCGATCGCGAGCAGCGGGCATCCGCGCGCGGCCGATCTGGTGAGGCGCATCCTGCTCGCCTCCGCCTCGATCCCAGGCGCGTTTCCGCCGGTGATGTTCGACGTGACGGTGGAGGGGGAAGCGCGGCAGGAAATGCATGTCGATGGCGGCGCCTTCGCGCAGGCGTTCCTGTATCCCGCCTCCCTCGGCGCCGGCCGGCAGGAGCGGGTGCGCCGGGGCGTGGCGGCGCGCGATGTGGAGGCCTACATCATCCGCAACGCGCGGCTCGATCCCGAATGGGCGGCGGTGGAGCGGCGGGTGTTCGGCATTGCCGGGCGCGCCATCGCCACCATGATCACCGCGAGCGGCTACAATGACGTGCTTCGCATGTACTCCAACACGCAGCGCGACGGCATCGGCTTCAACCTTGCCTTCATCGGGCGGGACTTCAATGAGCAACTGCCCGCGCCCTTCGACCAGCCCTACATGCGCGCACTCTTCGACTATGGCTTCGAGCGCGGCCGGCGCGGCTACGACTGGGCGCATCGGCCGCCGATCATCTAGAGCCGTTTCCGTTCGCCATGGCTCACGGCAGCGTCTCTAGACCGTTGTTTTCGCACGCATCTTCAGCCGATCAGGTCATGCCACCTGATCGGGATCTGCTCCAGCGGCGCGTCTTCCCCGACCGGGCGCGCTGGCCCATGCTGACCTGACCCAGTCGAGGAATGACCGATGATTGTCGATCTGCGTATCTACACATGCCTGCCCAACCGCGTGGCGGAGTTCGTGGCGCTCTATGAACAGCATGGCTGGCCGATCCAGCAGAAGCACCTCGGAAATTGCGTCGGTTGGTACACGACGATCGAGGGCGCGCTGAACACCATCGTGCACATGTGGGGGTACGCCGACCAGGCCGACCGCGAGCGCCGCCGCGCCGCCATGGCTGCCGATCCCGCCTGGGCCGACTACCTGGCCGAGGTCGGCGGACGCGGCATCCTGATCAAGATGGAAAACCGCATCGTAAAGCCCGCGCCCTTCTTCGCGGCGCAGCAGGCGGCCAAGGGCGGCTGATCAGCCGCCCGGGCAGGTCAGCGTCAGGTCCACCCCATAGCCGCTGGCCTGACGTCGGGGTGGACCCCGCGCCGCGAGGCGCCCGGCGCAGCATGCGCTGCCGGAGGCGGAAACCGTCCGGCGTCTCGACCAGGTTGCGCGACGCACCGAAGCGGTAGGTTTCCCCCGCGACCAGGACCTGGAACGCCCTCTGCCGTCCCGCGACGCCCGATGCCACCACGGCGATGCCGTCGCCGGTCCGGTCCCGGGGCGCGCCCATCATCGGCGGGTCCGAGACCACCTGCACCCAGCGATCCGACCCGTGCTGTGTTGCCTCGCATGTCGCAGGCACGTCGATCGCCTGGCCATTGACGCTGCCGCTGATCCGGCCGCCGCGGCGGGAGCACGGGCACCGCTCGCCATCATGGCGAGGATCGGCAGCAAAGGCCCGCCTGTTCGGTATCCCGGCATGAGCATCCTCCCTTTTCTGCTCCGCCCGGGTATGCAAACCACCGGGTCCGCCATCGTACTCAGCGCCCGAGCAACACCAGCGCGACGCCCGACACAACCACCAGCGCGCCGATCACATCGGTGCGCTTCATGCGTTCCTTCAGGAAGAAGCGGCTGAACAGCAAGGTGAACAGGATTTCGACCTGCCCCAATGCGCGCACCAGCGCGACCGGCGCATAAGCGAAGCCAGTGAACCAGCAGGCCGAGCCGAAGGCCGAGAGCGCGCCAACCTGCGCCGAGGACCGCCAGGTGCGGAACAGCATCGGCACCGAGGCGGGCTCCCGCGCCAGCAGCCAGGACCCCTGCATCAGGGTCTGCAGCGTGTTGATGACAACGAGCGTCTCGAGCGCGCGCAGGGTCGCATCCGGCCCGTCCAGTTCCTGCGTCGCGGCGCGGATGGCGATGGCGCAGAGCGCGAAGGAGAACCCCGCACCAAGGCCGTAGACGGCCGAGGGCTGCGCCGTCGCCGCCACGACCTCCCGCAGCGAGGAGACGCGCCCGGCGAGCGACAGGTACAGCGTGCCCCCCACCGACACCGCGATGCCCGCCCAGGCCAGCGCGGAGAAGCCTTCGCCCAGGAACAGCAGGGCGATGAAGGCGGCCTGCACGGCCTCGGTCTTGGAATAGGCGGTGCCGACCGCGAAGCCGCGCTGCGCGAAGGACATGATCAGCAGGTTGGTGCCCAGGATCTGCCCGATTCCGCCCAGCGCGCAGAAGAGCATGTACGTCCAGGACGGCGACGAAAGGCTGCCGCCGACCAGCGTGAGATAGAGCACGACCAGCATCACGCCCACCGGCACGCCATAGAGGTAGCGCACCACCGCCGCCGCATTCACCGACATCTGCCCGCGCAGCTTCTGCTGCAGCGCCGTGCGCCAGGTCTGGAACAGCCCGGCGAGGAGTGTCGCGACGACCCAAACGGGCATCAGCCGAGCCGGGGGTCCAGCCAGGGCCGCGGCATGGGCTGCCAGGGTGTCAGGCGGGCGCCGTCCTCGTCCATCGCGACGCCCAGGCCCGGCGCCGCGGGAAGCGTCGCGTCGCCGTGGGCGAAGCGCAGATCGTGGCCGCCGGCCAGGGTGAAGAAGCGATCGGTTTCGCCGAACTGCACTTCGAGCGGCAGAAGGTTCGGGATGGTCGCGCACAGATGCACCGAATGCGCGTGGCAGACCGGGCCGGTGGGGTTGTGGGGTGCGATCTCGATGCCGGCGGTCTGCGCCAGCGCGGCGATGCGATGGATCTCACCGTGCCCGCCGGCGTATTTGATGTCGGGCATCAGCACGTCGTAGCAGCCGGCCTCGATGATGGTGCGATAGGCGCCGATGCCGGCCAGCGATTCCGCACCGGCCAGGCGCATGCCGCGGTCGTTCGCCATGGAGCGCAGGCGGCGGATATCGGCGTGGTTCGCTTCCGCGACCGGACATTCCAGCCAGAACAGCGCGAAGGGTGCCACATCGCGCACCAGCCGCGCCGCGCCCCCGGCGGAGAAGCGCCAATGCGCATCCACCATCACGTCGATATCGGCCCCCACCGCATCGCGCACCGCGGCGATGCGGGCCAGCCCCTGCGCATAGGCCGCGCGCATGGAAGGGTCGGCGGCGTCCTCCCACACGAAGGGCTCGAAGGGCGCGAGCTTCACGGCGCGGAAGCCCTCCGCCGACCGCGCGTCGTGCTGCGGTGGCGAAGCCTTCGGGCGTGCGCGGATCGGCCCCGCGATTGATGTTGGCATAGAGCGGCACGGACTCGCGCAGCGCACCGCCGAGCATGGCGTGGATCGGCTGCCGCGCTTCCTGCCCGGCGAGATCCCACAGCGCCTGCTCGAAGGCCGAGAGCACGGCATGCGCCACCAGCCCGCCCGGCGCATGGGGAATGAGCCGCGCGAGCCGGTTGCGGTGGCGCGCATCCTCGCCCGCGACATTGGCGGCCAGGCGTGCCGCCTCGGCCTCCAGCAGCGATTCCTGGTTGGCCAGCGTACACTCGCCGATGCCGCTGCGCCCGCCCTCGGTGCGCACCAGCAGGAACGACCAGTTGGTCCGCGGCGTGACGTTGACGCCGAGATACTCGACCGCGGTGATGCGCATCCTATTGCGACCGGATGTTGGCGGCCTCGGCGAGGCGCTTCCACTTGGCGATGTCGCCCTCGATCTGCGCCTGGAATTCCGCCGGCGTGGAGACCACCAGCGTGCCGCCGAGCAGGCGGATGCGTTCGTTCAGCGTGGCGTTGTCGCGCAGCTTGCGCAGATCCTGCCACAGCCGTTCGCGCGCCGGCGCGGGCGTGCCCTTGGGGGCCAGGATGCCGTTCCAGGCCAGCGCCTCGAAGCCCGGCAGGCCGCTCGAATCCACGGTCGGCGTATCGGGCAGGTCGGGGTGGCGCGTGCGCGATGTCACGGCCAGCAGCTTGATCTCGCCGCGCTGGATATAGGGCATCACATTGACCAGGTTGGCGAAGGCGACCGGCGCCTCGCCCGAGATCACCGCCTGCGCCAGCGCGGGAATGCCGCGATAGGGCACGTGTACGATGTCGAGCCCCGCCTGCTGCTTGAACAATTCCATGTTCATATGCGCCGAGGAACCGACGCCGCCCGAGGCGTAGTTCAGCGCGCCGGGCTGCGCACGGATCGCCGCGATCAGCCCCGCCACGTCGTTGACCGGCAGCACGCGCGTGTTCACCACCAGCGCGTTCGGCCCCACCACCATGAGCGCGACGGGGTCGAAGGCATTGGTGAGGTCGTAGGGCAGGTCGCGGTAGATGGCGGCGTTGATGCCGTTCGACCCCGCATTGCCGAGCAGGAAGGTGTAGCCATCGGGCGTTGCGCGGAAGGCCGCCTCCACGCCGATGCGCCCGCCCGCGCCGGAGCGGTTCTCGACCACCAGCGGCTGGCCGAGCGAGGCTTCGAGCAAGGGCGAGATCAGCCGCGCCGTGGTGTCGTTGCCGCTGCCCGGCGCGTCGGGGAGAATGAGGCGGATGGGCCGCGTGGGCCAGGCGGGCTGCGCGATGGCCGGGCGAACGGCGAGAAGCGCGGCCGTGGCCGCGAGCAGCGGGCGTCGTTGCATCATGCTTGTTTCCTCCACAGGCCCACCACACTGCCGCGAAGCGGTGCGCCGTTCAACGCCGCGTGCGGCCCCAGCCGGGGTCCTCCGCCACCATCGCCGACAGGCCGGCCCGGTCGAGCATCGCCGCCGTCTCGCGCGCGGCCGCCTCCGCCACGCCCGCCTCATCCACATGCGGGACAACGCGGTCGCGCATCAGGATCTCGCCGCCCACCACCACGTCGCGCACATCGTGGCCATTGGCGAAATACACCACGCGATGCACCGGCATATTGGCCGGCAGCATGTGCGGCGCGGTGAGATCGACGGTGGTGATGTCGGCGTGCTTGCCGACCTCCAGGCTGCCGATGCGATCGGCCATGCCCAGGCCGCGCGCGGCGTCGATGGTCACCATCTCCAGCGCCTTGCCCGGCGGCATCAGGGCTTCGTCGCGCGCATGGCGCTGGTGGTAGCGGATGGCCTGGAACATGTGGCGGAACATGTCCGTGCTGCGGTCCGGCGCGGTGCCGTCGGAGCCGATCATCACCGTCACGCCACGGTCCATCATGGCGATGGCCGGGGCAATGGCCGCGCACGGCGGCGATGGCCGAGGGGTTGTGAACCACCGAGGTGCCGGTGCGCACCAGCGTGTCGATATCCTCCTCGGTCAGGTCGGTGCAATGCGACAGCCAGGCATCCGCACCGAGCAGGTCGAACATCCGGTCCGCCATCGCGATCGAACCGTTCCGGTGCCCATCCTGGTGGAACAGCGTGCCGTGGCCCTTCCCCAGGTCGCGGATGACGCGGCCCTGCTGCTCGATCTCCTTGACCTTCGCGGCATCATGCGTGGCTTCGCGATAGACCGGCATCAGCGTTGCGCAGGCGATGCGGCCCTGGTTGTGGTGGCGTTCGATCAGCGTGCCGATGGTCTCGGCCTGTTCTTCGAAGGAGACGTCGCGCAGCTGCCCATCCGTCCCGCGATAGGGGCGCGGGAAGGGCGGGCGGGTCGGGCCCAGCACCATGATGCGGCGGATGCCGATGGCGTTCACGCCGCGCCACATGCGCGTCGCCATGCGCGGGGTCGTCCACGCGGCCGATGGAATCGCCGCCGCCCAGCAGCATGACCGAGGTGGTGATGCCGAACTTCAGTTGCTCCAGCGCCGCCAGCGCCAATTCCGCCTCCCAGAAGGAGGGCGGCGAGGCCAGGGTGTAGATGACGCGGCAGGCTTCCGACCAGGCGGCGGAATCGCCGCTGCCCATGGTTTTCACCAGCCCGTGCCCGGCATGGGCGTGGCCGTCGATCAGGCCCGGCAGCACCGCCTTGCCGCGTGCGTCGATGCGCCGGGCTGCGGTGTGCTCCGCCTCGACCTCGGCGCGCGGGCCGACGGCGATGATCCTGCCCTCGGCGACCGCGACCGCGCCATCGGCGATGACGCGGCGGCTGCCCGTCCATGGTGATGAGCGTGCCGCCCGAGACGATGAGGTCGGCCATCAGTTCACCCTCACGTAGCGCAGCCGCAACCGGTTGTCGGGCGATTGCGACAGCTCGATGTTGCGCCGCGCAGCCCAGACCACCGGCTGCTGGTGCAGTGGCACATGCGCGATCTCGCGCTTCTCGATCAGCAGCGCCTCGCGGATCAGTGCGCGCCGGCGTGTCTCGTCGCCTTCCTCGGCGATGCGGTCCACCAGCGCGTCGAACTCGGCATTGGACCAGCGGCCGACATTCAGCCCCGCGGTGTTCGCGGTGCGGGTGCGCAGCACCTCCGACAGCGTGGAGTAGGTATCGGCCAGCGGCAGCCCGGCATGGCCCACCATGAACATCGACACATCGAGCGTGTTGATGCGGCGCGACCACAGCGCCAGCGTCTCGAATTGCGGCGTGATGCGGATGCCCACGCGCGCCAGCATGCCCGAGATCGCGATGCACAGCCGTTCATCGTACACGTAGCGGTCATTGGGGCAGGCGAGGCCGACCGAGAAGCCGTCCGGGTAGCCGGCCTCGGCCAGCAGGCGCTTGGCCGCGTCCGGGTCGAAGGGGAAGGTGCGGGTGTTGATGTCCTCCGGCGCGCCGCGCAGGAAGGGGCTCGCCATGGTGCCGGCGATCCAGGCATTGCCGCGCATCACCGAGCGGCGCAGCGCTTCCACGTCGATCGCCTGGTAGATCGCCTGGCGCACGCGGATGTCGCGCAACGGGTTGCGGCCGCGCACGTCGGAATACAGCAGCTCGTCGCGGTTGTGGTCGAAGCCGATGTAGATGGTGCGCAGTTCGGGCCCCTGAACCACGCGCAGGGCGGGGTTGGCCTCGACGCGCGGGATGTCCTGCAGCGGCAGCTCCACCAGCGCATCGACCTGGCCGCCGAGCAGCGCCGCGGTGCGCGTGGGCGCGCTGCGGATCGGCTGGAAGGTCACTTCCGTCAGGTTGTGTTGCGGCGTGTCCCACCAGGCGGCGTGCGGCACGAGCACGGTCTGCCCCTCGGCCTCGCGTGAGCGGATGCGGAAGGGGCCGGTGCCGTTCGCCGTGCGCGATGCGCCGGTTTCCTCGCGCGCCTGCAGGTTCGTGGCCGCCATGGCGTTGTTCGCCGCCGCCCAGCCGCTGTCCATGATGTGCATCTGGGTCAGCGCATTGAGCAGGATGGGGAAGGGGCGCTGCGTCTCGATCTCGACGGTCAGCGGCCCGGTGGCGCGCACCTCCTTGATGATGGCGAGCACGCCGCGCGCCAGCGCGCCCGGTGTGTTCAGCCGCTGCCAGGAGAACACCACGTCCTCGGCGCCGAGCGTCTCGCCGCCATGGAAGCGCACGCCCTCGCGCAGGTCGAAGCGCCACACGGTGCGGGCTGACCTGTTCCCACCGCGTCGCCAGCGAGGGTTCCAGTTCAAGGCGCGGATTGTGCCGCACCAGCGTCTCATAGACGTTGTCGAGGAAGGCGTTGGTGAAGGTGTTGTTCGAGGCGTGCGGGTCGAGCGTCAGGATATCCGCCGAGAACGACCAGGACAGGCTGCGCGCGGTGGCCGGCGATGCGAAGGCGAGTAGCGCCGCCGCTGCCGCCGCGGCGAAGGGCAGGCGGCACGGCGCGGTACCGGCACGGGGAAGGGGGCGCATCGCGGGTCTCTCCAAACAAGGGGCAGGGAGGCTGGGGGCGCGGCGCGGCTGGCGTCAACGGGTCAAACGATGTGCGGTGCTCGCGCTGGTGCCTGGGCTGCCCGTGCGGCGGGCGATCCGCCCAGGATCAGCGCACCCGCCCGGTCGCCAGGCGTGCGACCGCCACGAAGGAGCGCGGCCCGTCATCGCCTCCGGCCAGGTAGGCGCGGCGCACCGCGGCCTCGACCCGCCCGCGTCGCGCCGCATCGAGGGTGGCGACGAAGGCGCCGGCGATGCCCTGCCCACCCTCCGCCCAGGGGCCCCACCAGTCGGCGAAGTTCGCGAAGGGCTGGCGGATCGCGATGTCGCGCTCGGCGATGTGCACGAGCCCCGCGGCCTCGAACAGGGCGGACAGCCGGCCCGGCGCGCCGATCGGGTCGTCCCAGAAGCGTGCGCGGAAAGCCTCGCCGTCCGGCTCCGTGGCCGCGACCGTGTCGGCAAAGACGCGCAGGAAGGAGAAGCCGCCGGTGAAGTCCCACATCGCCGCCGCGACCAGCCCGCCGGGTTTCACGACGCGCGCCATCTCGGCCAGCGCCGCCGCACGATCGGGCACGAATTGCAGCACCAGCAGCGACAGCGCGGCATCGAACCGCGCATCGGGCAGGCCGAGTCGCGTGACGTCCCCGGTGTGGAAACGGCCGGCAGGCACGCGGGCACGGGCGGCGGCAATGAACGCCTCGCTCAGATCAACGCCGGTGATGTGCACGGAAGGGTCTCGCGCCGCCAGCGCCGCGGACATCGCGCCAGTGCCGCAGCCGGCATCGAGCACGGCGATGCCGCGGGGCAGGACGAGCGCATCGAGAACGGCCTCGGCCAGCAGCGTGCTCCAACGGCCCATGCTGCGCTCGTAGGCCTGCGCGTGGGTGGCGACATAGGCCGCCATGGCCGCGCTATTCCTCCAGGCGGTAGCGGAAGTCGCAATGGGTCGCACCACCCATGATGGTCTGCGTGCGTTCCAGCTTCAGGCGCTTGTCGTAGCCCTCGCAGAAGGCGCCGTCGCGGTTGCAGGACAGCACGGCGCCGAGCTCGGCCAGGCCCATCTCGCGGTACATCTCGGCATAGCGGCAGCGGGTGACGTTGAAGTCGTAGCGCGTGGCGTCCTGGTGCAGGGTCTCGATGCGCAGCGCATCGCCCTTGGTCCAGAGCGGCTGCAGGGCGATGAAGTGCTCGAGCGAGGGTTCGCCGCCAGGCGCTTCGCCCGCCATCTCGGCGGCAGTCTGCTTCGCCAGCTTGACCACGGCGCGGGAGAGAATGGCCTTGGCCTGTGCCTCGCCCAGTTCGGCCTTCAATTCATCATAGATGCCGCGGGCGAAGGCGGCTTCGATCCGCCGTTGTTCCAGGATACCCAGGCGTTCCTCGGCCATGAAAAAACCTCTCCGCTGTCGATGACGGCGGAGAGGTTATCGCGCGCGCGGCGGTCCGGCGAGCGGGCTACTGCGCGAACATGCCCGAATTGGTGACGACGATCCGGCTGGCGCGGCAGACATCCACCCGGCGAAGTTCCGCCGCGCGGCCGTTGGCGTAGATCACGCGGAAATCATACGCGCCGGCGTTGCTCGCACGATAGGTCCAGGCGCGGCCCGGGGGCAGTACGCGCTGGCCAAGCTGGTCCACGCCCCAGCTGTTGCGGCTCGCATGGCTGAAGAACAACTGCGTCACCGTGAGCGAGGAGCGGTTCACCACCTGGAAACGGCTGTCGCAGCCGCGCACCACCGGCACCTGCTGCACCGCGACGGGTTGCGGCACATAGACGGTCTGTGGCGCACAGGCGGAGACGGCGGCGGCGCCCATGACGGTGAACAGGGCGACGAGTTTACGGCGAAGCATGCAGCGGGCTCTCCAGGTGTCAGGCGCGCTCCATGCCCGCCAGAGTTTCGATAAAGCGACAATATGTAACGAAATCGACGACGGCAAGGTGCCGTGGGCTTGCGCGGCGCGTCGGCGACGTGGTGCTGTGAAGCGCTTCGGCATCGGGAGCCTGCGCATGACCATCGGACTTCTGGCTGAGTTTCCGCGGCCGCATCGGCCGCAAGACCTTCTGGCTTGGCTATGTGCTGCCGCTCATGGCGGCGAGCATCATTGCCAGTGTGCTCGACGTTTCACTCGGCCTGACGCCGTTTGGCGATGCAGCGCCGGTGGATGCCGCGCAGTGGGGGCCCATCAGCGGGCTGGTGTCGCTGCTGTCGATCTGGCCCTCGCTGGCGGGTGCCATCAAGCGGCTGCACGACCGCGACCGCTCGGGCTGGTGGATCGGCGGCTTCTACCTGCTGTCGGCAATCGTGGTTGTCGTCGGCGTCCTGGCGGCGATGTCGATGCAGCACGGCGGGCCAATGATGGGCGCACCGGTGATCGTGGGTGGGTTGGTGCTGGCCGCATATGCGCTCTGGTTGCTGGTCGAGACCGGTTTCCTGCGCGGCACGCCGGGGCCGAACCGCTTCGGCCCGGATTTCCTCGGCGGGCAGGGGCAGCCGCAATGGCAGCAGGCGCAGGGCTGGCCCCCGCAGCAACCGCCGCCGGGGCAATGGCAGCCGCAATGGCAACCTCCTCAGGGCCAGGGCGGGTATCCGCCGCAGCAGGGCTGGCAGCCGCCGCCGCAGGGCTACCCGCCGCCCGGCTATGGGCAACCGCCGCAGCAGCCAGGATATGGGGCGCCACCGCCTGGATATGGGCCGCCGCCGCAGGGGCCTGGGCAACCCCCCGCGCCCGGCCAGTGGAGCGGCCCGGGTTCGGGCGGGAGCGTGCCGCCGGTGCGGCGCGACTGATCGCGCCGGCCGTCCGTAGCGCCTCATGCGCACCGGACGCGGTGCCGACCCATGGCCGGCACGGTGTTCGAGGCGGACGAAGGTGCAGCCTTCGCCCGTCCGTTATCAGTTGGGATCCACCGGCGAGGCCGGCACGCCGGCGGCCTCGATCACCGCACCGGCCTCGATCAGCACATCCTCGCGATAGCGCCCCGCGAGAAGCTGCACGCCGACTGGAATGCGCCCCACCAGGCCGGTGGTCACGGTCAGCCCCGGCAGGCCCATCAGAGGCAGCCCGACCTGCGTGAGCTGCGCTTCCATGATGCGCCGGAAAGCCTCGGGGCTCTCGACATCCTCATTGTCGCGGAACGGCAATTCGCCCGAGACCGGCGTGATGGCGAGGGGGAAGCGCTCGAAGAACTCCATCCATTGCCGCACGAAGGTCGCGCGCTTCTGCAGCCCATCCATGAAGGCGTTGAGGTCGGGGGCGGGGCAGAGGTCCTCCATCTGGGCAAAGACGAAGCTGGCGTCCGAATCGGCTTCCTCGACCAGCGCCGCGTTCAGCCCGCGGCGGGATTCCGCGAGCCACAGCATCGCCTGCAGCGCGGCGGGTTCGCGCAGCGGCGGCGTCTCGGCTTCCTCGATGGTCCAGCCGGCGGCTTCCAGGCGCTTCGCGGCATCGCGCAGGGCGGCCTCGACCTCGGGTTGCACCTCCATCCCGTCCGGGCGGATGCACAGGGCGGCGCGCTTGGGTACGGGCGGGCCTTCCAGTGGCATATCGACCCACCAGGGGTCACGGATGTCGCGGGCGCACATCGCGGCGAAGCCCAGGCGGATATCGCCGATGGTGCGCGCGATGGGTCCGCTCACCGCCATCAACTGGCCGCCGATGTGGCGTTCCGCGCCGGAGGCGTTCCAGGCCGGGATGCGCCCCAGCGTCGGCCGCAGCCCGTGCACGCCGCAGGCATAGGCGGGGTAGCGCACCGAGCCGCCGATATCCGTGCCGTGGCCGATGGCGCCGATGCCCGCCGCCACCCCCGCGGCCGCGCCACCGGAGGACCCACCCGGCGTGATGGAGGCGTCGCGCGGGTTCCTCGTGTGCCCATGCAATGAATTGCGGGTGAACCAGCGCAGCGAGAAGGCCGGGGTATTCGTGCGCCCCAGCAGCACCGCGCCGGCGCGGCGCAGGTTGGCCACCACCGGACTGTCCTGCGTGGCCACCAGGTTGCGCTGCAGGCGCAGGCCATTGGTGGTGGCGAAGCCCTGCTGGTCCGCGTTCACCTTGATGGTGACGGGCACGCCGGCGAGCGGGCCGGGGTCCTCTCCGCGGGCGATGGCGGCGTCGATCGCGGCAGCTTGCGCCAGCACATCCTCGGGCCGGTGGTCCACCACCGCATTGATGCGCGGGTTCACCGCATCAAGACGGGCCAGCGCGTCGGTCGCGGCTTCGGTGGCGGAGAGGTCCTTGGCGCGGATTCGTGCGGCGAGGTCGGCGGCGGACAGGCGCCAGGACTCCGTCATGTCGGGCATTCTCCGGGATGGGTGGTGGTGCCGGGATGGCGATGGGGGAAGCATGATGCGCGCGCCTGCCGGCACGCAAGCGCGGGGCTCAGCCGCCGATCGCGATGAGTGCCGCGCCGGCGGCGATCAGCACCACCCCGGCCCAGTGCATCGCGCTCAGCTTCTCGCCCAGGATGAGCACGCCCAGCAGCGCGACCAGCACGACGCTCAACTTGTCGACCGGTGCCACGCGCGAGGCCGGGCCGAGCTTCAGCGCGCGGAAGTAGCACAGCCACGAAGCACCGGTCGCCAGGCCCGACAGCACGAGGAACATGTAGGTCCGGCCTGGTACGGAGCCCGGCGCGGGCCAGTCACCCGTTGCCGCGACCAGTACCGCCGCGACGCCCAGGATGACCAGCGTGCGGATGAAGGTCGCGAAATCAGAGCCGACATCCGCCACGCCGATCTTGGCGAATATGGCGGTCAGCGCGGCGAAGCCGGCCGAGAGCACCGCCCAGAACAGCCAGGACTGACCGAAGCGTGCCCATCGCGTGCCTGCCCTTCACCCCGGCAGGCCAAGCACGTTCTTGGACAGGATGTTGCGCTGGATCTCGTTCGACCCGCCATAGATCGTGGCCGGCCGGGCCTGGATGTACAGGCCGGTGGGGTTGAGGTTGCGGTTGCCTTCCATCGGCTCCAGCAGCCCGGCGTTTTCGCCGGCGATCTCCAGCATGGTGTCGGTGATGCGCTGGAACAGTTCGGTCTGGAATATCTTGAGCATCGACACGTCCGGGCCCAGCGTCTCGCCGCGGCGCAGCTTGTCCACGAAGGACCCGTAGAGGGATTTCAGGTCCTCGAGATCGAGGCGCAGCCGCGCATAGGTCTCCTGGAAGGCCGCCTCCTCCCACACGCCCATGCGCTCGGCCAGTTGGCGCAGCCGCGTGAAGGCATAGGCGGAAAGCCGCGGGGAGCCGAGATAGATGCGCTCGAAGGACAGCAGCGCCTTGGCCATGTCCCAGCCACGGTTGGGCGTGCCCACCAGGTTCGCCGCCGGCACGCGGACATTGTCGAAGAACACCTCGCAGAATTCGTCATGGTATTCGAGGTTGATGATCGGCTTCACCGTGATGCCGGGTGTGGCCATGTCGACCAGCAGGAAGGAGATGCCCTGCTGCTTCTTCGCGGCCTTGTCGGTGCGCACCAGCAGGAAGCACCAGTTGGCGTCCATCGCCAGCGTGGTCCAGGTCTTCTGCCCGTTGACGATGTAGTGGTCGCCATCGAGCACCGCCTCGGTGCGCAGCGCGGCGAGGTCGGAGCCCGCATTGGGTTCCGAATAGCCCTGGCACCAGATGTGCTCGCCGTTCAGGATCTGCGGCAGGAAGCGTTCCTGCTGCTCGGGCGTGCCGTGGTTGATCAGCAGCGGGCCGACCATGACGATGCCGTGGTCGTTGGTGCGCGCGCAGCCGAAGCGCTCCACCTCCTCGGTGAAGATGATCTGCTTGGCGGGGCTCAGCCCCATGCCGCCGAATTGCCGCGGCCAGCCGGGGCACAGCCAGCCCTTCTCGGCCAGCTTGAAGTACCAGGCCTGGTTCTCGTGCCAGTGCAGCCGCTTGGGCGGGTTGCGCAGCTCGGGCGGGCAGTTCGCCTCGATCCAGCGGCGGATATGGGCGCGGAAGCTGTCGTCATCGAGCAGGTTGAGGTCCTGCGGCTCGTTCGGCGTGATCGCGACCATGCGGTGTTCCCTCCGGGATGGGCCCGCGCCGGCATCGCGGCGCGGCGTTTCAGGCAGGCAGGCTCGGGCACGCAGCAGCCGGAGCCATGTGTCAGTTCGAAATGCGCAGGCGCTGGTTGCGCCCCTCGATGGCCATGGCCGCCGCGACGCCGGCTTCCGTCACCTGGCTGCGGCGCGCATTGATGCGCGTGACGCTCGGCATCGCCGCCAGCAGCGCGAGGCCGGCATCGCCGACCTGCGTGCTGTCGATCAGCACGTTCTGCAGCGGCAGGCGCGTGAGGTGGCGGATGCCGGCATCCGTGACCGGCGTGCCCGACAGCCACAGCCAGCGCAGCCGTGGCATCGAGCCAAGATGCGCCAGCCCGTCATCGGTGATGCGTGTCTCGCTCAGGTACAGGACCTCGACCGAGGGGATCTGCGCGATGGCCGAGAGCGCCGTGTCGGTGATCTGCGTCTGCCACAGGAACAGGTATTGCAGCCGCGGCGCGCCCACCAGGTTCTTGGCGCCGGCATCCACGACGGGCGCGCCGCGCGCACCGATCCGTCGCAATTGCGGCAGCGCCGCCAGGTGGTGCATGCCGGTGCCGGTGACCGCCGTGCGGTCGAGGCCGACGCCGCGCAGCGTTTGCAGGTCGCCCAGCGGCGCGAGGCCGGCATCGCTGACGCCCGGAAGGTCGTTGAGCAGGAGTTCCCGCAGCCGGCTGGTCCGCAGCGCGGCCAGCCCGGCATCCGTCACCGCCGTCGAGGACAGGTTCAGGCTGGAGAGCCGCGCCATGCCGGCGAGCACCGGCGTCGATGCATCCGTCACATTCGCGATGCGGTCGAGATAAAGCAGCCGCAGCGCCGGCGCGGCGGCGAGCGCCTGCACGCCGGCATCGCCGACCGCCGTGTTCGTCAGCGCCAGCGAGATCAGCGTCGGGATCCGCGCCAGAAACGCCAGGCCCTCCGGCGTCAGCCCGGCGGCATTGGAAAGGCGGATGCTGGCGATGCGCGGCAGCAGGGCGAAATGCGCGAGGTCGTTGTCCGTGATCGCCGCCGCCGCGCTGCGCGACAGGGAGAAGGCCCGCACCTCCGCCAGGTTCTCCGCGGTCAGCGGCGCCCGGCGCCGTCCGCGCACGCCGAGTTCGTTCAGCCGGGCGATCGCCGCATCCTGCCCTGGAGGTGTCTTGGTTTGCGCGCGCAGGCGTCGCGGTAGCCCGGCAACTGCGATGGTTGCCGCGGCGCCTGTGGTGAGCAGCCGGCGGCGGATCGTGCGGGTGCGTGCCTGCATCGGTTCATCCTCCCGAAAAATTCGGCTTGCGCTTGCCGAGGAATGCGGCGCGGCCTTCCTGGAAATCGGCCGTGGTGAACAGCATTCCCTGGAAGGTCTGCTCATCCGCCAGCGCCTCGTCCAGCCCTTCGGCGAGAATTTTCTTCGTCAGCGCGATCGGCCCCGGCGCCTCGGCGGCGAGGAAGCGCGCCTTCTCCAGCGCCACCTCCAGCGCCTTGCCCGGCGGTGCCACGAAATCCACCAGGCCGATGCGCTCGCCTTCCGGCGCGTGCGTCACCTCGTGGTAGAACAGGATGCGCCGCGCGCGGCCCACGCTCACCCGCCGCGGCAGGAAGAACGGCAGGCCCATGTCGGACATCAGGCCGATCTTGTGGAAGCCGGCGACGAAGCGCGCATCCTCAGCCGCCACGATGGTGTCGCAGGCGCAGGCCACCGCCATGCCGGCCCCCGCCGCCCAGCCTTCCACCGCGGCCACCAGCGGCTTGCCGCCCTTGGCCATCAGCCGCACCAGCCGATGCGTGCGGCGCATCCGGTCGCGCCCATCGAGCGCGCTGCCGACATTCATGTTCGAGATGTCGCCGCCCGAGCAGAAGGTGCCGCCCGCGCCGGTGATGATGATGGCGCGCACGGCGGCGTCTTCCTGCGCGCGCTCGATCGCATCCTCCAGCGCCTGGCGCACGCCGGGGCCGATGGCGTTCTTGCGGCTGGGGTAGTCCAGCGTGAGGATCAGGACGGCGCCGTCCATCTCCTCCCGCACGCGGGCGGTGTCGCGTCATTCCACATCCTCCGGCGCGAGGGCCATGAAGCGGCGGCGATGCAGCGCGGCCGAGCCGTACTGGTTCGCGATCACCATGCCGCGGCGCAGATACAGCCCGACATCGTATTCATCCGTGTAGCCGATGCCGCCATGCAGCTGGATGCATTGGCGCAGCACCAGCAACCCGCTTTCCGCCGCGCGGTGCTTCGCCTTCGACACCGCGGCCTGCCGCACCGCGCCGGTCGCGCCGCCATCCAGCACCGCGGCCGCGGCCTCCACCGCCGCGCGCGTCAGCGAGATGTGGATGCGCAGATCCGCCGCGCGATGCTGCAGTGATTGGAAGGTGCCGATGATGCGCCCGAATTGCTGCCGCGTGCGCAGGTAGCCCAGCGTCAGGTCGAAGGCCTTCTCCATCAGGCCGAGCATGTGCCCGGCGGTGGCCAGCGCGGCTTCGTCCAGCGCCTGTTCCAGCACCGCGCCGATATCGTCCGCCACGCGCGACGCCCGCGCGAGGTCGGGCCGCAGCGTGGCGAGATGCCCGCCATCCATCGCCTTCTCGACCGCGAGGTCGGCGCCCTGCGCGGGCAGCGCGTGCAGCGCGATGCGGCTGCCCTCGCGCAGCGGCAACAGGAAGGTATCGGCGCCCGCGGCCATCGGCACGAAGACGCGCGGCGCATCGGCATTGCCGGGCGCGGCCAGCGTATCGGCGCGTTCCTGCCAGGCGGTCAGCACCACCTGGCCGCCCTCCAGCAGCGGGCCAAGCAGCGCGCGGTCGTCGCAGGCGGCGAGAAGCCGCGCGCTCAGCATCGCCGGGATCAGCGGCTCGGGCGCGAGGCCCGCGCCCATCTCCTCGGTCAGCGCCACCGCCTCGCTCATGCCCAGGCCCGCACCGCCGGCATCTTCGCCGATGGCGAGGCCGATCCAGCCCAGCGCGCCCATCTGCGCGAAGACATCGCGGTCGAAGCCCGGCGTGGCGAAGCGCAGGCCGCGCACCCGCTTGGTGTCGCCGCCGCGCGGGGCGACGGCGCCCGCGCTGTCGCGGATCATGCGGATGGATTCGCTGCGGTCGTCGAGTGCTTGGCTCATGGAACCCTCAAGGACGGTCGGGGGAGGGGAACCTCCCCCGATCCCCCACCCTTTTTCTGGCTGGGCGCATCGCCGCTGGCGATGCGCGGGACGTCACTGCGTGTGCAGCGCGGCGCCGGAGGCGGCCTGGCGCCTGCTCCAGCGTCACGCCGGGGGCCAGGTCCAGCACCGCGAAGCCCTGGCCTTCGACAGGCTCGAACACGCCGAGATTGGTATAGACGCGCTTCACGGCGCGCGGCGTGGTCAATGGATAGGCGCAGGCTTCCACCAGCTTCGGCCGCCCGTCCTTGGTGGTGTGTTCCATGATGACCCACAGGCGCTTCGCACCCGCGCCGAGGTCCATCGCGCCGCCCACCGCCGGGGCGGTGTCGTTCTCGCTGGTCGCCCAATTCGCGATGTCGCCATTCTGCGCCACCTCGAAGGCACCGAGCACGCACAGGTCGATATGCCCGCCGCGGATCATCGCGAAGGAATCCGCATGGTGGCAGTACGACCCTCCCGGGCGCAGCGTGACCGCCTGCTTGCCGGCATTCACCAGCCAGGGGTCCACCTTGCTCCTTCGCCGGCGCGGGACCCATGCCGAGGATGCCGTTCTCGGAATGCAGGATCACCTCGCGCTCCAGCGGCACGAAATCGCCGACCATGGTCGGGATGCCGATGCCCAGGTTGACGTACCAGCCCTCGGGGATGTCCTGCGCGAGGCGCGCGGCCATGCCCTTGCGATCGAAGCCCTGCATTGCCGTGCCTCCCCTTCGGTCCAAACCTAGAACATCATCCGTTCAAACAGAACTGTGTTGAACGGACACGGATGCTCGCAACAACAAGCCTCCAGGGTGTGCGACGTGCGCCCTGGCGAACGGAACACGCTCTAGGCCCAGCCCGGCCCGCGATCCACCTGGACCACGCGCTTCACGAAGATGCCCGGCGTGTGGACGTTCTCCGGCACGATCTCGCCCAATTCGCGCAGATGCGTCACCTGCGCGATGGTCGTGTCGGCGGCCATCGCCATCACCGGGTTGAAGTTCCGCCCGCTCGCGCGGTACGTCAGGTTGCCCCAGCGGTCGCCTTCCCAGCCCTCCACCAGCGCCACATCGCCGCGCAGCGCGTGCTCCATCACGTATTCGCGCTCGCCGAAGCTGCGGTGCTCCTTGCCATGGGCGAGGATGGTGCCGACCGAGGTGGCGGTGAAGAAGGCCGGCACGCCCGCGCCCGCCGCGCGCATGCGCTCGGCCATGGTGCCCTGCGGCACGATCTCCAGCTCGATCCTGCCGGCGCGATACAGCTCCTCGAACACCACCGAACCGGCGGAACGCGGGAAGGAACAGATGATTTTCCGCACGCGCCCGAGTTCCATCAGCTTCGCCAGGCCCACGCGCCCATTGCCGGCGTTGTTGGCGACGCAGACCAGGTCCTTCGCCCCCTGCTCGATGAGCGCCTCGATCAACTGGTCCGGCTGGCCCACCGAGCCGAAGCCGCCGATCAGCACGGTCGATCCGTCCTTGATGCCCGCCAGCGCGTCGGCGAGGGATTGCACGATCTTGTTGATCACGTCGTCCGCTTTCCTTGTTCATCGGCGCGCGCCTGCGCGATCAGCGCCGTCACTTCCTTCGAGGTGACGGCGCCATCCATGAAGTCGAACTGCCCTTCGCGCAACCGCGCCGCCGCCGCGGCCACCGCGCCCATGGCGTGGCGATACAGCGCGCCGCCGAGGCTCACGCGCTTCACCCCCGCCGCCGCCAGCGTGGCGAGCGGCACCGGCCCGTCGCGGGGCCCGAACACCACATTGACCGGCTTGGGAGACACCGCGCGCACCACAGCCTCGATCGCCGCCATGTCCGGCAGGCCGGGCGCGTAGAGCACGTCCGCGCCGCATTCGGCGAAGGCGACCAGGCGGCGGATGGTGTCGTCGAGGTCGTGGCGCCCGTGCAGGAAATTGTCGGTGCGCCCGGTCAGCAGGATGCGCCCCTTGGCGGCCTTCGCCGCGGCACGGATGCGCGCCACCGCATGGTCGAAATCATGGATCGGCCGTGCCGGGTCGGCGGTGGTGTCCTCGATCCCGAGCCCCGCCAGCCCCGCCGCGATGGAGGCTTCCACGGTGGCCGCGCAATCCTCCGGCGTGGCGCCGAAGCCATCCTCCAGGTCGCCATTCACCGGCAGGCCGGTCAGGCGGAATATCATCTCCGCATTGGCGATGGATTCCGCGCGCGAGAGTTCCGCCGTGCCATCCGGCCTGCCCGCCGCGAAGGCGATGCCCAGCGAGGTGGAGGCCAGCGCCGCGAAGCCCGCGCGCTGGAGCAGCAGCGCCGAGGCACCGTCCCACGGGTTGGGCATGATGAAGGCGCCGGGGGCTTCGTGCAGCGCGCGGAAGGCCTCGTAGGCGGCGCTCATCACGCGGCATCCGGGTGGCGGAACATCCCGTTGCTGACCACCACCTTGTCGCGCTCGACCACGCGGGCGCGGAAGGCCGCGCCGCCCCCCTCGCGCCAGATCTCGGTGCGGATGGTCTCGCCCGGGAACACCGGCGAGGAAAAGCGCAGGTCCATCCGCCCGAAGCGCGCGGGGTCGTAGCCGCACAGCGCGCGCAGCAGCGCGTGGCAGACCACGCCGAAGGTACACAGGCCATGCAGGATGGGCTGCGCGAAGCCCGCCTTGGCGGCGACCTCGGGGTCGATATGCAGCGGGTTGTGGTCGCCGTTCAGGCGATAGACCAGCGCCTGCTCGGGCCGCGTGGGCAGGTCGAGCGTGATGTCCGGCGCGCGGTCGGGTTCGGGATGCGGCTTCTTCACCGGCCCGCTCGGCCCGCCGAAGCCGCCATCTCCGCGCGCGAAGGTGGTGCCTTCCAGCGTGGCCAGCGTCTCGCCGGTGGTCGCATCCAGCACCACGCGCTCATTGTACAGCAGCGCGCCCTTGCCCGCGCCGCGATCGACGATGGAGGTGATGCGCGAACGGCCGATGATCTCGCCCTGCGCCGGCAGCGGCCTGTGCAGGATGATCGATTGCTCGCCATGCAGCACCTGCGTCCAGTCCACGCCGGTGTCGGGGTTGCGCAGCCAGAAGCCGGGATAGCCCAGCACCACCGCCATCGAGGGCATCGCCTTCAGCCGCGGTTCATAGAGGAAGTCGAGCTGTGCGAGGTCCATCGGGTCCTGCCCGAGGCCGATCGAGAAATTGTACAGCGCCGTATCCTGCCAGCGGATCGCCTGGCGGATCTCCGGGATCGGGTAGTTCAGCAGGTGGTCGTGGTCGATGGGCATCAGCGTGCCTCCTCCACTTCGATGACGGCATCGGCGGCGAAGGCGCCCTGGCCCTCGGGCAGCACGAGCAGCGGGTTCACATCCACCGCCACCAGGCGCTCGCCCGCACCGGCGGCGAAGCGCGACAGCGCCGCGAGTGCCGAGGCCAGCGCCGCCACATCCGCGCGCGGCCGCCCGCGCGCGCCATCGAGCAGCGGGAAGCCCTTCAGCGAGCGGATCATCGCCAGCGCCTCATCCTGCCCGAAGGGGCAGCGGCGGAAGGCGACATCCTTCAGGATCTCGATGAACACGCCGCCCAGGCCGACCATCGCGACCGGCCCGAAGACCGGGTCGCGCGCGATGCCGATGGCCATCTCCACCGCGCCCTTGATCTGCTTCGCCACCAGCACGCCCTCGATGCGTGCGCCGGGCGCGCGTTCGGCCGCGCGCGCCAGCAGCGTGGCATGGGCGGCGCGCACCGCGTCGGCGTCGGCAAGGTCGAGGATCACGCCGCCGATCTCGCTTTTGTGCAGGATGTCGGGCGAGAGGATCTTGGCCACCACCGGGAAGCCGAAGCCTTCCGCCGCCGCGAGCGCCTCCGCGACCGAGGCGCAGGCGCGTTCGGGCACCGCCGGGATGCCGGCCGCCGCCAGGATGCGCTTGCCCTCTGCTTCCGTGGGCGTGGTGGCCGGCAGCGCGATGTCGGGCACCATGATGGCGTCGGGCGCGCTCGCGGCGAAGGCGGCGCCGAAGCGGCCCATCGCCTCGATCGCGGCGACGGCGCGCGTCGGGTCCTCGAAAACCAGGAACCCGTCCTCCTCATAGCCGCGGATCTTCTCCGCCGAGGCGATCACGCTGAGCACCCACAGCCGGTCCGCGAAACTCTCCCGCGCCTGCTTCAGATAGGGCCGCAGCTTCGGCGCCATGGTGGTCGAGCCGCCCGTCTGCGTGAGGAACACCAGCATCGAGGCATAGCCGCCCGCCTGCGCCGTGGTCTCCAGGAATTGCGGGAACAGCTCGGTCTGGTTGACCGCCTGCGCCGTGCAATCCACCGGGTTGCGCGGCGCGCAGAAGGAGATCAGCGACTTCAGATGCGCCTGCGCCGCCTGCGGCATCTCGGGCATGGCAAGCCCCGCCGCCTCCGCCGCATCCGAGATCAGCACGCCCGCGCCGCCGCTCACCGTGATCACCCCCATGGTCTTGCGCGTGGGGTAGATGCGGCGCGAGGCGGCATAGGCGATGTCGAGCATTTCCTCGGTGGTGCGCGCGCGCACCACGCCGAACTCGTCCAGCACCGCCTGCGTCACCGCATCGTCGCCGGCGATCGAGGCGGTGTGGGATTTCGCCGCATGGCCGCCCAGCTCGCTGCGCCCGACCTTCATCAGCACCACCGGCTTGCGGTTGCGCCGCGCCAGGTCCAGCGCCGCGATGAAGTGGCCGCTTTCGCGGATTCCCTCGGCATAGGCGCAGATCACCTCGACCTCGGGCGCCTGCGCCATCCAGCCGATCGCCTCGCCGAGCGAGACATCCCCTTCATTGCCGGTGGTGATGCAGACCGGCGTGCCCAGCCCCCGCGCGCGGGAGGCGGCGAACACATGCGTGCCATAGGCGCCCGATTGCGAGGCGATGCCGATATTGCCCGCGATCGGCCAGCCCTGCTCGAAGGAGAGCGAAAAGATCGGGTAGAAATGGATCGCCGCGTTGAACAGCCCCAGGCAGTTGGGCCCCAGCAGGCGCATCCCGTGCTCGCGCGCGGCGGCCACCAGGCGGTCCTGCATGGCGGCGCCGGCCTCGTCCACCTCGGCGAAGCCCGCGGTGAACACCACCGCCGCGCGGCAGCCCTTGGCGCCGAGGTCGGCCACCGCCTGCACCGCCGCTTCCCCCGGCACCGCCACGATCGCGACATCCGGCGCCTGCGGCAGCGCGTTGACCGAGCCGTAGGCGGTGAGCCCCTGCACCGTCGCGCGGTTCGGGTTCACCGGCAGGATGGCGCCGGCGAAGCCCTGGTTCTGCATGTAGGCGATGGGCCGCCCGCCGATGCGCGTGGCATCATCCGAGGCACCGATCACCGCTACGGAATTCGGGCGCACCATGGCATCGAGGGCGGCGAAGCCTGAGGCAATTGGCTTCGGTTTCGCATGGCCGCCTTCGGCGAGCATGGGCATTCCTCCGGTCATTGGGGCGGCAGGGTGGCGCCCATGCCGCGATGCGGCAAGGGGGTCAGCGCCGCGCGACCAAAGGTTCGGCCTTCCCCGAGGGTTCAGACATGGCAAGGGCCGCGGCGTTGCGGCCGCGGCCCTGTGCCGGTTCGAAAAGGCAGACGCTTCAGGCGTCCGGGGCGATCACCGTGCAGTCCCCGCGCGTGCGCAGCCGTTCGCAGGCCTGCTCGGCGCCGCTGCGGGTGAGGCCGGTGACGCGCGAGCGGTAAAGGCGCGTGCGCCCCGACTGGACCGGCGTAACCGAGGTGCGCGAACCGAGCGTCGCGACGACGTTCCGCGCCTGGTTTGCGGTGGTCCGGGCAAGGTTCTCGGAGGCGAACGCGCCGACTTGCACCGACCAGCGCGTACCGCCGGCGGAAGGCTGGGCCGGCGCGCGCGCCACAACACGCTGCGGCTGGGGCTGTGCGCGCGGCGGCACTGGCACGGGCGCCCGAGGCAGGGTGCTGGCCTGCGCGCTGCCAACCAGGCTGAAGCTGCGGAAGGGCGTGGCCGCCGGCACGCGGCGGTCCGGTGCGGCCAGCGCGCTTGCAACCACGGCGGGGGCGACCACCGCGGGTGCCACCGCCGTCGGCTCTCCGGCGCGCTCCGCCTCGGACTGGCGGGCGGCCTCGGCCAGGGCGGCGCGGGCGCTGGCGGTGAGGGTCGGGTTCTCGATCCCCTGCATGTAGGTGGGCCTAGGTGCGGCTGCGAATGCGACCGGTGCCAGGCTCGCCACCTGGACGCGCGGCGCGACGGCGGCGGGCGGCGGCGCGGCGGCAACCTGCACCACGGCCGGCGCCTGGCGCTGTTGGCGCAGCGCCATCATGGTCCCGGCATCCATGCGCCGTGGACCCGCGGGGATGTTGGTGCCGATCTCGGCAGCGGCATAGACCTCGGCCGGCGCGGGGCGGTTGGGCGAGACGCCGCGGATGCGCGGCCCGATGCGCGCGACGTAGTTGCGTGTTTCGCCCGGCAGCCCACGGCCACCCCACAGGTAGTCCTCGAGCCGGCGCGGGCCGGCATTGTAGGCGGCAAGGAAGGCGGGGTTGCCGTAGAGCTCGTACATCTCCCGCAGATAGGCGGTGCCGGCCTGGATGCTGTCATACGGATGGTACGGGTCGGTGCCGAGGTTGTAGCGGGCCTGCAATTCCCGATAGGTGCCAGGCATCACCTGCATCAGGCCCATGGCGCCGGCATGCGAGGTGGCGCTGGCACGTCCGCCGCTTTCCTGGCGCATGACTTCGCGGATCCATTGCTCCGGAATGTCGAAGCGGCGCGACGCATCGCGGATCCAAGGCCCCCAGGGGTCGCCTGGCGGGCCGGGCGGCGTGCGGCTTTCGGGGCGATTGTAGAACTGACCACCTGACGCGCTGCGCTGCGCTTCTTGCGCGCAGCCGGCCACGAGCGCCATCAGCAGGACGGCGACGACGGCACGCGGGCCGCCCTTGCGAAACACGGTCATTCCCCCTGGCCTCCAACGGCCCGTCCCGGAGCCTGCCTGCAAGACCGACACGCCGGATCCCCCCCGGCCTGTCCAGACACCCCCGACTCACAGGCATGAAACGCAGAACTGTGAAGGGTTGCGTAGGCGATGCTGAGGTGCCGGGTCAAGTCTTGCGAGCGGCCCACATCATGTGGGGTGGTTACATCACGGTCGGTGCCACGGGTAGCGCGCAGCTCCTATTGTGGCCGCGTTGTACCGGCGTCATGTAGGTTGAGCCGGTCTTGCGACGTTGAATTGAGGAAAATCGGAACATGGCAGCATTTCGCCACCTGGCGCCGCTCTGCGTCGTAGTTGCCCTGAGTGCGGGGCTTGGCGCCTGCGCCCCGGCCACGAACACCACGGTGGACCGTTATGCGCTGGGGACCTCGGGCTATGTCTCGTTCGGTACCATCGTGGGCATGCGCCCGGTGGCGGTCAGCGGTACCCGCACAGGGATCGGCGCCGGCGCCGGTGCGGTGGGCGGCGGATTGATCGGCAGCACGATCGGTGGCGACTGGCGCGCACGCACGGTGGGCGGCGTGATCGGCGCCCTCGCCGGTGGCCTGGCAGGTGCCGCGATCGAGGAAGGCGCCACGCGCGGCGATGCCATGGAGTTCATCATCCGCGACGACGACGGCGCGACGCGATCCGTGATCCAGACCAACGAGCTCGGCCTGGGGGTGGGTGAGCGTGTGGCGATAACCCAGGGCGACCGCGTCAGGCTCTCGCGCGCGGCGGGCGCGGCGCCGGCCGGATACGGTGCGGGCTCTGGCGGCGGCCCGATCGACGCGCGGGGCGGCAAGTAGGTCCTCTTCCGGCAGGCGCCCGAGGCGTGTAGAAGCCGCCGCCAATGCTGCACGCTCCGAGCCCGGTCCACGCCTTCGATGCCGCCGATCCGCGGCGGCACGAACGCGCGCTGGAAGACCTCACCACCGGCCTTTCGCGCTGGCGTTTGGCCTGGGCACTGGCACGCGGGGACATCACGCATCGCTATCGCGGGTCGGTCCTCGGTCCGTTCTGGCTGACCATCTCGACCGCGGTGATGCTGGGCGCGATGGGCTTCCTCTACGCCAAGCTGTTCCGCATGGACGTGGCCGCGTACCTGCCCTGGCTCACGGTCAGCCTGATTGTCTGGAACGTGCTCTCGCAGGTGGTCAACGACGCCTCGGTCAGCCTGACCGGCGCCGAGGGCGTGATCCGCCAGATGCCGTTGCCCTACTCGGTGCATGCGCTGCGGGTCGTATTCCGCAATGCCGTCGTGGCGATCCACAACCTGCCGCTCATCGGCGTTGTCTTCGCGATTTTCGGCGTGGGCATATCGTGGACGGCGCTGCTGGCCATCCCGGGCCTGCTGCTGATCGCGGTGGCGGCCTTTGCCTCGTCGATGCTGCTGGGCATGCTCTGCTCTCGGTTCCGCGATATCCCGCCCATCGTGGGCTCGCTCATGCAGATCGCCTTCTTCGTCTCGGCGGTGATCTGGAAGCCGGAGATGGTCGGTCACTGGGAGCCGTGGCTGCCGCTGAATCCTGTATTTGCGGTCATGGAGGCGGTGCGGGCCCCCCTGATGGGCAGCACCGGCGGCATCGTGGTCTGGCTGGCGGCGGTTTTCTGGACCGGCCTGCTGGTGGCGGCGTCCTGGGCGTTCTTCGTCCGCTTCCGCGGCCGCATCGCCTTCTGGGTGTGACCGGCAAGCGCATGGATGCCGGCGCGCGCATCCGCCCCGCCCATGACGCTGGAGGCTGAAACCGCATGGCCCTGATCGATTCCGCCGGGCTCGCGATCGAGTTCCCTCTCTATCACCACAATGCCCGGTCGCTGAAGCAGCGGATCCTGGCCAGTTCGCCCCTGCGCCTGAAGCGCGACGAGGACAACCGGATCGTCGTCGCGGCGCTGCGCGACCTCACCTTCACCATCGGCGATGGGGAGCGCGTGGCGCTGATCGGGCCGAATGGCGCGGGCAAGACCACGCTGCTGCGCACCATCGCGGGCGTCTATGAACCGGTGGCTGGGCGGCTGCGGGTCGAGGGCGATATCGGCTCGCTGATCGACCCCGGCGCGGGCATGGACCCGCTGCTGACCGGGCGGGAGAACGTGGTCCTGCGCGCTCTCTATCGGGGCATGACCGAGGCGCAGGGCCGAGTCCTGGCCGAGGAAACCGCGGGCTTCGCCGGGCTCGGCGAGTTCTTCGACGTGCCGATCCGCGGCTACTCCACCGGGATGAACGTGCGTCTGGCCTTTGCCATGGCCACCTCGATGACGCCCGACATCCTGCTGATGGACGAATGGTTCCTTGCCGGCGACGCCGACTTCATGGCGCGCGCGGAGGAACGCCTCGCGAAGCTCGTGACCGACGCCGAGATCCTGCTGATCGCGACGCATGACATGACCATCGTGCGGAAATGGTGCACGCGGGCGCTGCGGCTTGCGGGAGGGCGCATCATCGCCGATGGCCCGGTCGCCGAGGTGCTGGGCGAGGCGGCAGCCTAGTGTCCTGCCCGCGAAGTTCGCTGGACTTCCAGCGAGCGAAGCGGACCAGCGGGCCCCCGAAAACAAGGGTCAGTGGCCTGAGAACGATGCCCGAGGGACTTCGGGATCAGGATACCAGAACCGTTTCCGTTCGCCTTGGCTCACGGCAACGTCTCCAGCCCGTTGTCTTCACGACCATCTTTACCCCATCAGGTGAGTTCACCTGATGGGGATCTGCCCTAGAATTTAGTCCGCGCGGTCGCCCACGCCGCGGCGGTGGTTCGCGCCTTTTCGGCACCGCGAAAGCGTGATCGGTGGCGATGCACCATGATGGCGTGGGCTTTTTCAGCCCGCCGGCCGACGCAGCGCGATGTCGTAGAGCGCCTCTCCGTTCATCGACAGGAAGGCGACGTCCCACCCCTCCGCGGCGGCGAATTCGCACACCGCCTGGTGCACACCGAACACGCCGAAGCCTGGCCGCACGATGCGCGCGAAATCGTTGAAGACCAGCAGGCCTCCGGGCTTCACGCGGCGCTTGGCGGCGGCGATGTCGGCCACGACCGCCTCATATCCATGGTCGGCATCGACATAGATCCAGTCGAAATCCGCAGTGTCCGCGCCGCCGAGGAAGGTCGTGGTCGTTGTTTCATGCGCGCGCACGGCGGGGTGTTCGAGCACGTCGCGCCGGCACAGCGCGAAGGTTACATCCACCAGGTGCAGTTCGTCCGGTTCGACCGTGTCGAGGATGAGCCGCGCGAAATCGCCGCGGAAGGTGCCCAATTCGCAGACCCGCCCGCCCTTGGGAAAGCGGCGCAGCATCTCCGACCGGTCGCTCAGCAGCACGCAGCCTTCGAGTTGCGCCTGGGGGATCGGCGGCGCAGGCGGCGGGGGCGGGCGGAAGGCGAGCCGCGCCAGGCGGGCGAGCATCTTGAAGCCTTCCGGCGTCAGGCGTCGCAGCAGCAACTCCGCACGATAGGATCGGCTCGTGCTCATGGCGCGTCCAGCGGTCCGTGATGATCGCGCGGCGTGGTCGGCATGGTGTGCGGCGCGGCTCCCTGGTCCCGTCGCGGAGGTTCGGGCGCGGCCAGGATTGTCCGGCACGGCCGTGGACGGGGCTTATGGCCTGGAGGGCGCGCGGCGGCTAGAGCGGCTGCCGGCGGATCGGTTCGGCACCGGTCTTTGTCCGGTCAGGCATTTCAACCCGATCGGACCCCGCACATCGGCCTTGCAGCCGCTGCAACAAGCCGCCCGCCCAGCACGATCGGTCTGCAAAGCCCCTCAATGGCGGTCGCGGTTAAGGGTTCCACAACCCCACCCCTGTTCAATGGCGACCGCGGCACCGGCGGCCGCAACCGCCTTTCCCCCGCCTGCCACGGACCTTCATCCACGTGACCTCCACAGAGACAGCCCGCCCACAGAAGGGAGATGCCGCGTCGCGCCGCGGCCGCGCCATGCCGCGCGGGCTGCTGCTTCCGGGGCTCGGCTTCGCCTGCGGCGTGGTCGTTGCCGGCCTGCTGGCCGGTTCGGGCCTGGTACGCGCCGGGCAGGCGGGTGCGGCCGATGGCGCTGAGGATACGCTGGCCGCCCGGGTGCTGCGCCTCGAAACCGCGCTGGCACGCACCCAGGCGGCAGCCCAGGGTGACGAGGCAGCGCGAGCGGACCTCGCGGGCCGCTTCATCCCGGCGGCGCTGTTGCTGAAGGCCGCGATCGCGACACCCCGCCCCTGGCTGCGCGAATACCAGGCCATGGTTGCTCTGGCGCCCCCCGGTGCGCTGCCTCCGCCGCTGGCCGAGGTGCTGCTCAGCCACGCCGCGCGCGGCCTGCCGAGCGAAGCCGAACTGCGCGAACGCTACGCCGCATTGCAGCCGCAACTCGTGGTGCGCGCGCCACGCCAGGGCCATGCCGCGGACCAGGCGCTGTCGATGATGCGCGCGGCGGCGGCGGGCATCGGCCTGGCCGCCCCGCCGCCACCCACCGACCAGGAACAGGCCATCGCCGGCGTGGCGCACCAGTTGCGCCGCGGCAACCTCGCCGCCGCCGTTGCCGATGCGGCGGCGCTCGATGCCTCGCTGCAGCCGCTGCTCGCCGGCTGGCTTGCCCAGGCGGGTGCGCGCCTCGCCGTCGAACAGGCGATGCAGGAGACGCTGCTGCGTGCCCTCGCGGCGCAGGTACGGCCCACGTGATGTGCACGCACCAATTTCCAGAACGGAGGCTCCCTTGCGCACCCTGATTTTCGGATTTGCCGTCGGCCTGCTGGCCCTGGGCGGGGGCACCGCCGTCGCGGAGCCCTCACTGACATTGCGCGACCGGCTGGTGGTTGTCAGCTCCGCCTCCTCAGCGGGCCTCACGCAACTGCTCGTGCGCAGCTTCACGGAACGCTACGAAGGCGTTGTCCCGCCCATCACCAACGCGGTCGGGTCCATGCGTGCGCTGGAGGCGTTCTGCGCCGGCATCGGCCCACAGACGCCGGACCTCGCGGTCGTCACCCGGCGAATGCCGCGCGCCATGATCGAGGCCTGCGCCGCGAACGGCGTGCGCGACATCGTCGAAGTCCAGCTCGGCTTGGGCGCCGTGGTGGTCGCAGCGCGGCGCGGGGAGGCGACACCGGCGCTCACGTCCCGGCAGGTCTGGGAGGCGGTCGTTGCCGAACGCCCGGCGGATGAGGAGTTCGTGCCCAACCGCGCGCGGTTCTGGTCGGATGTGGCACCTGCCCTGCCGCGCAACGAGATACGGCTGATCCTGCCGCAGCAGGGCTCTGGCACCCGTGCCCTGTTCGACGACCTGGTGATGGAGTCCGGCTGCCGCTTCGTGCGTGAAATGCGCCTGCTGTTCGAGGCGGCCTACCGTCGCGGCAAATGCGTCACGCCGCGCGGCGACGGGCGCATGACGGAGGTGCGCAGCGACGAGGTTCCAGCCGCGCTGCTGGCGGCCCCCGCGGGCACGCTCGCGGTCGTCAGTTACGACCAGCTGGTCGCGAGCGGGGGCAACCTGCTGGCCCTGCCGCTCGATGGCGTGGCGCCCACGCCCGCCAGCATCTCCAGCCTCGACTATGACCACACGCGCACCTTCTTCCTCTACGCCAAGCGGCAGCACAGCCGGAACCAGCAGGGTGTCGGCGTGGTGCGCGGGATCCACGAATTCCTCATCGAGAGCACGAGCGAGCAGGCGGGCGGGCCGGGCGGCTACCTCACCGCCGCGGGGCTGGTGCCCCTGGTGCCGGCGGAGCGCGCGGCGCAGCGCCGCATCGCCGAGCAGAGCCGCCTGATGTCGCGTTGACCCCGCCCCCCAAACGGAGCCCCCGATCCATGCATGCCAAGGCCCTCGCGATCGCCGTCCTGCTTGCCGCGCCGTGGCCGGCGGGCGCCCAGACCGCCGCACCCGGCGGCAACGCGCCGCGCAGCGTGGTGGCGTCGCCACTGCAGGACCTGCCTTCGGATGACGGCGTGATGGCGCGCGCCGAGCGGTTCTGGAGCAGCGTGACCGACAGCCTCGGCTTCGGCTTCGGCACCGGCGGTTCGCTCGCGCGCGGCCATGCCGCGATGGCGCAGCAGCAATCGCGCGACGACTTCGCCTGGCTGATGGACATCGCCGGCTACAAGCTGAAGGAGATCGAATCCTCGATCAGCCTGCTGCCGGGCCTCGCCCTGACCTTCGGCCAGGCGCGCGAACTCACCGAGAGCGACCGCGAATATGTCGAGCGCGCGCTCGAACGCCATGCGCGGCGCAATCCGGGGCCGATCTCCGCCATGCAGCGCACCATCGTGCGCGGCATCATGGATGCCGGCGAACTCGGCGGCTTCTCGGTGGACAAGGTCGAGGTCGCGCTGTTGCCGCTGCCGAGCGTGCGGTTCCAGCTCTCGCCATCCGACGCACCGCTCGGCGTGGAGGCAAGCCGCCTGATGCGCGCGATCGACCGGCTGAACCAGCGGGTGAGCGAGATCGGCGAACGCCTGCCCGCCCCGGGCCGCCAGACCTTCGACCTGCCGAATCCGATCCCGCCGCCGCTCGTGCCGACGGCGACCATCCTCCACTGATCCCTTCCCATCGACCGCGCCACCACGGCGCGCTGCGCGAAAGGCAGAACGCCCGATGACTGCGACGGACCCCTCCTCCCGGCACCGCTACGCCGAACTCGTCAAGCTGCAACTCCAGGGCCGCCGCTTCCTCGACAGGGAGCAGGAACGCAAGCTGCTGGAGGAGGGACTCACGCGCTATGGCCTCACGCTCGACCAGGCGAGTGGCCTGGTGCGTGGCGCTGCGCAGGAGGAGTCGATCGCGCTGGAAGGCGAACTCGGCCAGTCCTCGCGCGAATTGCTGCGCACGCTGGCGGATCGCCGCAACCGCGTGGCGCGCGCCGATTTCGACCGCGCGGTCGCCTTCTACCGCGCCCGTGCCGGTGGCGGCATCACCCAGGCCGAGGCGCAGCGACGCGTGAAGCGGCTGATGGAGGAGAGCGACCTGCAACCCAGGCCGGCCGGGCGGGTGCTGCGCTCGCGCCGCTGGTACCGCGTCATCGAAGCCTGAGAGCGGAGCCGCGCCATGATCCGAATCCTGACCCTTCTCGCCGTTCTGCTGGCTGTCGCGCCTGCCATCGCGCAGGCTCCCGCCGGCACGTTGCCGCCCCCGGTCCCGCCCGCTTCGGTGTCGGTGCCCGCGGCCGTTCCGAACATTTCCGCCGGGCACGCGGCCGCACTCGGTGCCGGCATGTTCGCCGGCGCGCTGGCCGGCTCGGCACTGATCAACGGCGGTGCGCTCGCCGCGCTGATCGGAGCGGCCGCCGGGCTGACCATCGGCAACTGGTACTGGACCGAGCAGCGCGACACGCCCGACTGACGCCGCCCAGCGCCACCAAGGGCCCGCGCAGAACGCGCGCGGCCCCGCCAGCCTTCACCGACGCGCCGCGGAGGACCCCGGCCTTGGACATCCTGCTTCCCCATGGTCTCGCCACGCTGCCGGCGTGGCTGGGCATCATCGTCGCCATCGTGGTGCCGGTGGTGATCGCGCTGCTGCTCGGCCGCGTCATGTACGCACTGTTCACGCCGAGCGAGTTCCAGGCGAACGCGGTGGTCGGCGCCGTGAAATACGGCTTCGTCGTCGAGATCTATGCGGTGGTCGCCGCCCTCGCGCTGGTCGGCTCGTGGGACATCTTCCAGACCGCGCGCGACACGCTGCAGAAGGAGGCCAGCGGCCTGTACATGCTGGCGCTGTCGGTGGACACCTTCGATGGCGAGCGCATGGCGCCCACGCGGGAGGAAATGCGCGGCGCCATCCGCGGCTATGCCGGGGCGGTGGTAGCGCAGGACTGGCCGGCGATGCAGGCGGGTGTCGCCTCGGCCGGCTCGGATGCCGCCTTCCAGCGCCTCACGCGCGCCTTCCTCGACCCCGAGGGCGAGCGCACCGCGCAGCAGGCGCTCCAGCAGCAGATCGCCGGCTGGCTCGGCCAGGTCGCGGAGGCGCGGATCGCGCGCCTGTCGGTCGGTTCGCGCAGCCTGTCGGGGTTGATCTGGATGCTTGTGCTGACCGTCTCGGTCGCCGTCATCGCCTTCCAGTGGTTCTTCGGCGGGGCGAGTGCGGCGATGCACTACGCCATGGCGGCGGTCATCGCGGTGATCGTGGGCTCGGTGCTGCTGGTCTCGATCAAGCTCGCCTTCCCCTATGTCGGGGAGCCGCCGCTGCTCACGCCCACGCCGTTCCTGGCGATGATGGACCTGCGCTGATGCGGCCCGGCCCCTCAATGCACCGCGTGGCTGCGGTAGCGCCAGCGCTGGAACACCAGCAGTGCCAGGGCGAACAGCCAGAAGCCGAGCTGCGCCGCGAACCAGGCCAGCAGGTGCGTCGTGTAGTGCACCAGCAGCGCGGTATGGAGCGCGAGCAGCAGGAAGGCGCCGAAGGCGCGTATGCGGTCCTGTCCGTACCACAGCCGCCGCGCGGTCGCCGCGCCGAGCAGCACGCCGCCGATGGCCAGCCAGCCGGCCAGCCCGGCGAGGCCCGCCGGCGCGAGCATGGCATCGCGCAGGGCGACCAGCGTGGCGGCGGATGGCAGCGCGTGGCGGCTCAGCACCTGCGCGATGCCCACGGCCCAGGGCCCATCGGCGTCGAACAGCCCGCCGGGGAGGAAGGCGCCGGGCGGCGCACCGGCGACGACCAGCGCGACGCCGCCCAGCGCGCCGGTGCCCAGCGCCAGCACGCGCACCAGCGGCACCGCCTCGGCATCCTCCGGCGCGGCGAAGGCGAAGCCCGCCGCACCCAGCCGCACCAAGGCGGCCGCGATGGCCAGCGCCAGCATCGCCACCGTCGCCCCGCCCAGGATATCGCTCAGATCAGCCTGCATGCACCAGCGGTAGCGCAGGGACGGCTAATGCCCCGTTCACGCCATGCGCTTCTCCTCGGCCTCGCGCTGCTCGCCTTCGCCGCTGCGCCCGCGCGCGCCGAGACATTGGCGGTGGTCGCGCCCGGGACCAACGGGGGCTGCACGTTGCGCGCCGCCCCGCCGGGCACGCATGCCGCAGAAACCGCCGCGCTGGCCGCTGGCGCGACGCGGCTGGAAGGCCTCGCGGGGCGGCTGCTCGGCGATGCGGCGGCGATGCGCCTTGGCCCGGCGCGCGAAGGCGTGCCCGGTTTCGGCGACTGGGCCTATGGCTGGGTGCAGAGCTACGTCACCTCCTACCGCATCCTGGCGCGCGGGGTGGTCGGGCTGGCGCGCGCATCATCACAGGAGGGAGAGGCGCCGCTCGCCGCGCGCATCGCCGAGGAGATGGCGGAGCCGATCCGCAGCGAATTCCGCGCCCGCGTGCTGCGGCCCACGCTCGGCGATGGCGGTTTCGCCGCCGACCTGGCCCATGTCGGTGGCGCGCTGGACGCAGCCTGGAGCCAGGCGCTCGCGGCCAGCGCCGCCCGCCTGGCCAGCCTGCCGCCCGCCCCGGCCGGTGCGCAGGCAACGCATCGGCTCGACTTCGCAGCGGCGGGCGCGCCGCTCGCCCCCGCCCTGGCCGCGACCGCGCCGGCCGACCCGATGGCGCTGCTGGCCGAGGATGGTGCGGATGGCGGCACCGTGTTCCTGCGCTCGATGCGGCCGATGGCCGCGCGGCTTGGCGCGGTGCTGGTGCGCCTCAGCGAGGCCGGCTCCATCGTTGCTGCCGGCGGCGCCTTCGGCTTCGCGCTGGCCGGCATGCCCGGCACCGTGGTCGGCATCGCCGGCGGAGTCGGTGCGTCCTGGGGCATCGACTGGCTGCTCAACCGGCTCGATGCCTCGCTCAACCGCGCCGCCTTCGAGGCGCAGGCACTCGAGGCGATCGCCCGTGCCGAACAGCGCCTGGCCAGCGAAGCCGCCGCCGCCGCCGCGAGGGTTCTGGCCACGCGCCTCGCCGCGCTCGATACCGTGGGGGATTGCCGATGACGGAACCTGCGCCCGTAGCCCCGCCGCGCACCGCGGCCGGCGGCTGGACCGGCCTCGCGACACTCGCCTTGGCGGCGCTTGCCTGCATGTTCTCGGTGCTCGCGCTGGTGGTGGCCGTGAGCGGCACGCCGCCGCGCGTGACGACCGCGGCCCATGCCGCCGGCCTGCCATCATGGGAGATGCCGCGCGGCGAGGCACCGCTCGGCCCCGATGCCACGCGCCTGCTGGTCGCCATCGAGTTGCTGCTGCCGCAGTTGCCGCGTCCCGCGCCGTTCCCGCGCGCCTTCGCCGTGGCGGTCGCGCTGGCTGCCGGCGATGCGGAGGCGATGCGCCTGCTGCTGCCGCTCGCCGCCGCCGCGGCCGAGGGCGCGCCCACGCCGCGCCAACTTGCCGAGGGCTTCGCCACCGCCGCCGATGCCGCCGTGCTGGCCGAGATGGGCTTCGCGCCCGATGCCGGCTGGTTCGCCCGCCGCGCGGCGGCAACCATGCGCCTGGGCGCCGAGTTCGGGGCGGCCGGCACGCCAGGGCTCGCCGCCCTGCGCGTGGCGGGCGCGCGCCTGGCCGAGCACGACATGGCCGGCGGCGAAGCGGCGCTCGCCGCGCTGCCCGCCGGTACCGCGGCAGCGCTGGGCGCCTGGCGGGCGGGGCTGCAACGCCGCATCGCCGCCGATGACGCCCATGCCGGGCTTTCGGCGCTGGCGCTGTCGCGGGCGCAGGCCGCGCGGCGATGACGGCGCCGCCCTTCGATTGGCGCGGCGTCGTCTCCCGCGCGCTGTTCAGCCTGTTCGTCGTCTTCGCGATCTACAACCCTTCCGGCACGTCGTTCCTGCACTGGGTGCTGGGCGGCTTCGAATGGTTCTGGGTGAAGCTCGCGACCGGCGCCGCGCTGGCCGGGGTCTGCATGGTGATGTGGCGCACCACGATCGGTGTGCTCGGGCGGCGTGGCATCGCGCTGGTGGTCGCGTTCTGCCTCGGCGTCGGGATGACCGCGCTGCATCTCTCGGGCATCGGGCTGTTCCGCGGCGACACGCTGCTGATGTGGGCGCTGGTCAGCCTGGCCGGCGTGTTCACCGCGGGGCTTTGCTACTCGCACCTGCATCACCGCCTCGGCGGTATTTCCCATACGGAGGATCTCAACAAATGAGCGTCGTGACCGAGGCCCCGGCCGAGCCTGCTCCGCCGCGCAAGGCGGATGCCTTCCTGGTCAGCTGCATCGACCCGCGGCTGACCGACGACGTGACCTTCCTGATGGGTGCGCTGGGCCGCGCCGGGCGCTACAGCGAGATGCGGATCGCCGGCGCCGCGCTGGCCGCCGTGGACGAGGCGCGGCCGGCCTGGAACGCCGCGCTGTGGGAGAACCTCGGCGCCTCGCGGCAGTTGCATGGCGTGAACAAGGTCATTTTCGTGAACCATCGCGATTGCGGGGCGATGCACCTTTGGGCGGGGCGGCGCCTGGCGGACGATCCGGCCGAGGAACTGCGCCAGCACCACGCGGTGCTCAACCGCGCCGCCGCGGCGGTGCGCGCGCGCCATCCGGACATGAGCGTCGAGATCAAGCTGATGGAACTCGACGGCAGCGTGCGCGTGCTGCCCTGCGCGGCCTGCGCGCCGGCCGGCGGGCTGCGCGCCGAGGCGGTGGAAGACCCCGCGGGGCGCGCCATCGCCGCGGCCTCGATGGGGCGTGGCGCGTGGATCGGCTCTGCCGCACCGGTGCCGCCGGAGGCCGACCCGGCCGGCTTCGCCGACCTCGTGCGCCTGCGCAGCCAAGGCGCGCTGCCCGGTCCGGAGGCGGAACTCGCCCTGCTCACCGAGGGCGTGACGCGCCACGGTCTGAGCGCGGCGCAGGCGCGGACGCTCCTGGAGGCCGAGGGCCAGCGCCAGGGTGTCGCGAGCGCCACGGCTGGCGCGCGGGAGGCGCGCGCCTTCCTGCGTGCCCAGGCCGACCCGCATGGGCGCGTTTCGCGGCAGGACGCGGTGCGCGCGGCGGCGCTCTACCGCGCCCTGACCGGCCGCCGCGCCACCGAGGCCGAAGCCGGGCGGCAGGTGACCGGCCTGCTGGAGGCGGAAGGGCTCTCGCCGCGGCCGGATGGGGTGCTGCGCTCGACCACCTGGTTCCGCCGCATGGCGCAGGGGTGACGCGACATCCGGCGACGCCCGGCGTGCGATGCGTGCGCGCCGGGGCGAGCGGCGCCTTGCGCGATGATCCCGCTCGCCGGGCCGTCGTGGTTTTCGTTCGATCTGGCATCCTGATCCGCCCAGGCGCGTTCGCCTGAAGCGATGCGGCGCTACTCCACCCCGGCGCCCGCCTGGCGTGCGGCATCGACGATGCGCGCCTGCATCGCCAACAGTGGCCGGTTGTCCGTCAGGCTGAACAGGAAGGCGTTCTCGGCGAAGGCGTCGCGCAGGTAGTGCCCGGTGGGCGCCGGTGCGCCGGCATAGGTCAGGCGCAGGAACTGCATCAGCAGCAGCGACCGCACGAGGTGCACGCCCACCAGGCGGCGCAGCAGGATGGTGGTCTCGATCTCCCGCTCGACATGGGAGACCAGGTTGATCGTGGTGAACAGCGGCCCGTGGCGCTGGATGGTCAGGCTGTCGCGGTAGAGCAGCAGGTGCCCGCCCAGCCCGTGCAGCGCGGCGATCCGGGGCCCGCGGCGAGGGGTCATGCCGTTCACGTGCCGAGGCGCCGCGCCGGATGCTGCGGGCTGGCCCGGTGCGCCGGAGGGTGTTCCGGCGCATCGCGGGGCTCGGCCGAGGTGATCCATGCGCCGCGCAAGGGCTTGTGCATGGGCAAGCCGCAGGCGATCGGCGCCCCGGCCTGGGCCGCGCGCATGGCGTTCACCCACGTGCGCGGCAGCGGTGCCGGCCGCGCGCAGGCACGCGCCGCGAGGCCACCCGCCATGGCCATGACCACGGCATGGACAACCGTGCCGGGCAGGTCGCGCAGGAACGGCATGGCGTGCATGTCGGGCGAGGGGGACTCCTGGGCCCGCAGGCTTGCACGACAAGCTTCACCAAGTGGTTAGCGCCTGCGGTATGGATTTTCTTCTGCCGCGTTAACCGAAAATAGACTAATGATCAGGGGCGGCGCGTTGCGCGCTTCTCCCAGGACCTCCCTTGCCGGAAAATCCGGCTCGGATGGTCGCGAGCCCAACCGGAGGCGGACCGCATGCGCACCCGCACCACCACCTTGTTCCTCGGCGTTGCCACCGCCTTTGCCCTGGCCGCCACGCCCGCCGCGGCCGGCCCGGACCCGCTGGAGTCGCTGAACCGGCGCACCCATGCCGTGAACCAGGTGCTCCAGGCCCATGTGCTCGGCCCGGCGGCGGAGGCCTTCATCGCCGCGACCTCGCCGGGGTTCCGTGCGGGCCTGGCGAATGCCTTCGCCAATCTCGGAGAGCCGGTCTCGGCGATCAGCAGCCTCGCCGCGGGCGACCTGTCGCGGGCGGCCAATGCGGCGATGCGCTTCGGCATCAACACCACGCTCGGCTTCGGCGGCGTCGATGACGCGGCGGCGACGCTCGGCTTTCCGCGCCGGCCCTTCGCCCTGGCCGATGCGCTGTGCAGCTGGGGCGTCTCCAGCGGGCCCTATGTGGTGCTGCCGCTCCTTGGCCCCTCCACGCTGCGCGATGCCGGCGCGATGGCGGCGACCGGCGTGGTGCTGTCGCAGGCGGTCGGGACGGAGGCCGTCCTGGGCTGGCGCGCGGGGGACCTGTTCGTCGGCTACGCGGCCTTCCACGACGAATTGCGGCGCATCGACGAGCAGGCGCTCGATTCCTACGCCGTGCACCGCAGCGCCTATCTGCAGCGCCGCGCCGCCGCCTGCCCCGCCGACCGCACCGCCGCCGCCGAGGATGGGGAGGAGGAGGCGGTCCGCTGAGGCTAGAGCTGATCCCGATCAGGTGGAATCACCCGATCGGGTAAAGATGCTCGCGAAAACAACGGCATAGAGTCGTTGCTGTGAGCCAAGGCAAACGGAAGCGGCTCCAGGCGCGGCGCTCATCCGCAGGACCACCTCGATGGCGCCACCGCGCGCCGGCTTCGCCAGGCGGCGCGGGGCAGTGATTGCCGGCCGCTGACCTGCGGCACCTGCGCGCGGCAGGTCCGCGATTTTCGTCGCAAACCTCGCGTTAAGGCGCATGGCGAATGCTGCGTGCATCGCGATCGCGACATGGCGGTCGCCTGGCACGAAGGAATCCCCAGCATGCGCGAGTGCAACCCGGCCGTTGCGCCCTCTGCCCATGGCGCCGGTTGCGCCTGCCTCATCCGCCATGCCGGGCGCCGAGGCGTGCTCGGCCTGCTCGCCGCCGGCGTGGCGGTGGCGTCGGCCGGGCGTCCCGCCGCGGGCGCCAGCGGGCAGTACGAGGCCATGCTGCTGAACTGCATCGACCCGCGCTTCACCACCGGCAGCTTCATGTGGATGTCCTCCCAGGGGCTGCGCGACCGCTACAGCCAGTTCACCATCGCGGGCGGGCCGATCGGCGCCGTGCACCCGCGCTTCGCGGCGTGGCACCAGGCGTTCTGGGACAATCTGGGCGTCAGCCTGGACCTGCACCGGATCCACCAGGTGGTGGCGATGACGCATCGCGATTGCGGTGCCGCGAAACTCGCCTTCGGGCCGGCGGCGGTGGCGGACCGCGCGGCGGAGACCGCGGCGCATGCCCAAAGCCTGCACGCCTTTCGCGCCGAGGCTGCGCGGCGCCACCCGAACCTGGCCGTGCGGACGGCGATCATGGACCTCGACGGCACCATCGACCCGGTGGCGTGACCCGGGGCACGGTTCGGCCGGAGACCAGAGGTTGCGAGGGCGGATCGATGCGCGCCAGTCCCGCGGCCGAAGGCTTCGACCATCGGTTCTTCTGTGGCTTGGCCTCAGGCGTCCGGCGGCAACGCCCGGTTTCCCTGGCTTGCCGAGCGTCCGGCCGTGCCCGTTCAGCCGCGTGGCACACGCCGTAGCCCCGCGCGGCCTGGTTCAGCGCAGGCGCCAGACCTCCAGCAGCCCGCGTTCCTCCGACACCACGGCGGCGAGGTCGTAGTGCTCGGCCAGCGCCTCCTCGATCATCGCGGCGATGCGTGGGCGGACGTTGGGCCACCAGCCTCGGTCGATCACGATGGCCTTGGGCGTGGAGGCGAGGATGCGCGCCACCTCCTCATGCGGGTCGATGCCGGTGACGCGCCAATAGGGACCGACCAGCTGCGCGGGGAAGGCGTAGCGGGTGGCGAGCCCGGCCTGCGCGAGCACATAGAGCGCGGGGTGGTAGTTCACCACCCAGACCGGGTCGCCGGGGTCGATCTCGCGCTTGAGTGCGGCGGCGATCTCGCGCACCGGGTCCGCCCCGGTCAGGCCGATGGTGCCATATAGCCGCGGGACAGTGGAGGATCGCCACGCATCGATCGCGACACCGCCGACCAGCAGCGCGAAGGCCGCGACCACCAGCCCCGGCCGCGCCGCGCGGGCCAGCCGTCGCGCGCCGAGTGCGGCCAGCAGCGACAGCGGTGGCAGCCAGATCAGGAAGTAGTGCTGGAAATACATGCCCGGCATGACAATCGCTGCCGTGGCCGCGGCGAACCAGGCGATGCAGACCCAGCGCAGCAGCGCAACCGGGCCGCGCTTCACCCGCGGGCGCACGAGCGCTGGCACCAGCAGCGCGAAGGCCCAGAGCAGGATCATCGCGGCGATCAGCGCGTAGCGCCCGGCATCCAGCATCCCCACGCGCTCCCCGGCATAGCGCAGCGGTGCGAGGAAGGTGCCGGTGATGAAGGCGTCGAGGTTGCCCTTCAGCGCGTAGGCGATGCCGAACAGCAGCGTCGGCGTCAGGCACAGCGCCGCATATGTCACCGCATAGAGCGCCACGCGCGGCCAGCGGATGATGCCGCGCAGCACCGCCGGCCCCACCAGCAGCAGCCAGGCGAGGCAGCCCTCGAAGAAGGCCACCGGCTTGATCGCCAGCGCGAAGCCGATCATCAGCCCCATCGCGACGACCTTGCCGAAGGGGGCGCCTCACCGTGCTCCAGCGCACGGCGCGCGGCGCGCAGGCCGAGTGCCATGGACCAGGCGGTGAGTGGCGCGAACAGGATCTCGGTATTGGTCGCGAGCCCGCCCAGCAGGGTGGTGTGCGCGAGATACAGCAGCCCCGCTGCCAGCCCGATGGCCGGCGGCGCGGAGGCGAAGCGCACGATTGCGAACAGCGCCCAGGCCGTGAGCCAGGTGCCGAGCACGCCGAGCAGGCGCGGCACCCAGATCGCCTCGCCCAGCGGCGCCATGACAGCGGCAAACAGCGCCGGCGCGCCGACCGGGTGCATGTCCCACACGCCGGCCAGCGGCCAGTTGCCGGCCAGCCATTCCCGCGCCTGGAGCATGTACAGCCCCTCATCGGTGTCGATCACCGCGGGAGCGAAGGAGAAGGCGCGCAGCAGCACCGCCGCGACCAGCAGGAAGACCGGCACTGCGGCACCCCGCAGCGCCCGGCGCGCGCGGCTGGGCGCCACGACCCGGCGTGAGGCCGCGGCGGGTGCGCGTGTCGGCGCGCCGGCGGTGCCGTCGGGGCTCATGGGGCGGCGTCGTGCATCACAGTGGCGGGCGCCGGTCCTTCCACGGTGCCGCGCGCTCATAACCCGCGGCGGCGCGGTAGAGGGTCGCCTCGTCGAAGAAGCGGCCGACCAGCTGCAATGAGAGCGGCAGCCCGGCCTCCTGCGAGATCCCGCACATCATGGTCATGGCCGGGTGGCCGGTGACGTTGAAGGGCGTGCGGGCCTGGCGCGGATAGGTGATCTCGACCGCCTCGGGGTCGTCGATGCGGCAGGCGGGGTCCATGCTGCTGGCGGTGAGCAGCAGGTCCACCCCCTCGAAGGCGGCCTCCACGGCCGCGACCAGTTCACGCCGGCGGCGCTGCGCCTGCACGTAATCCTCGGCGCGGGCGAACAGGCCGGGCAGCAGGCGCTTGCGGGTGATGGCGGCGTAGTGGCCGGGGCGTTCGCGCAGCCAGGTGCCGTGGATCGCGGCGGATTCCGCCATCAGGATGGCACGGTTGATGCCGGCGAATTCGGTCAGCGACGGCAGCGCAACGGCCTTCACCTTCGCACCTTCCTTCGCCATGAGCCTGGCGGCGGCATCGAGCGCGGCGGCCACTTCGGGCGTGGCGGGCTGGTCCACTTCATGGAAGTGGCGGACATAGCCGATGGTCAGGCCCTTCAGGCCCTTCTTGAGTTTGCGCGCGTAGTTCTCCGGCCGCGCCGCGGCGCTGCCAGGGTCGGCCGGGTCGTGCCCCGCCATGGCGCTCAGCAGCATGGCGTTGGAGGCGACATCGCGGGTGAGCGGACCGACATGGTCCAGCGTATAGGCGAGCGGAAACACGCCGCGGCGCGACACCAGCCCATAGGTCGCCTTCATGCCGACGATGCCGCAATGGCTGGCGGGGTGGCGCACGGACCCGCCGGTGTCGGTGCCGAGCGCGCCCGGCAGGAGGCCCGCCCCCACCGCCGAGCCCGAGCCGGAGGAGGAACCGCCCGGATGGTGCGCCGTGTTCCACGGGTTGCGCGCCGGCGGGAAGGGCAGGTCGAAGGCGGGGCCGCCGATGGCGAATTCATGCGTGGAGAGCTTCGCCGGGAACACCGCGCCGGCCGCGCGCAGCCGGGCCACCACCGCCGCATCGGCCTGCTTCACATTGTCCAGCAGGTGGCGCGAATGGCAGGTGGTGGGGTGGCCGGCGAGGTCGATGATGTCCTTGAGGCCGATCGGCAGGCCATCCAGCGCCGAGCGCGGGCCGCTGCGCGCAATGCGGCGGCCCGCCTTGGCCGCCTGTTCGCGTGCTTCGTCCCAGAGCGGGCGGATGGTGGTGTTCAGGCGCGGCTCCAGCGCCTCGGCCCGCGCGCGCAGGGCATCGAGGTATTCCACCGGCGACAGGCGGCGGCGTGCGATGGCAGTGGAGGCCTCGGCGAGGGTGAGGTCGTGCAGGTCGCCCTTCATGCCCGCGCGGCCTTCGCCGATGGGGACGGCGAAGGCCGGCATGGGCTCGGCGCGTTCGTCGGCCGGGCGAGGGAAGGCAGAGGCAAGGCGGCGGGCATGCGCGATGGCCTCGGCGATCTCTGATTCGCGGCCGTGCCATGCTGCTCCGAGGCCCGCAGCGCGGGCCATGGCTTCGTCCTCGGTCATGAACAGGCTTCCCCTGGTTTCGGCGCATGGCAACCTGCCGCAAAAGGCAGGGTGACGGAAGTTGGCGACGGGTCAGGAGGCGGTTACCGGTGGACGGAGCGCCGCGAGGATCGGCGGCGCGCAGGCGCGCCATGCGGCCTCGACGGCAGGGGTCCAGCCTTGGCCGAGCACGCGGTGGAGCGCCCAGAACAATGCGGCGAGGATTTCGGCCTCGCCGGTGCCGAACAGAAGGTCGGCGGGTTCGTCCTTTCGGGCCTCGCGGCGTGTTGGCGCCTCGTCGCGGCTCAAACGCGTCACGGACTGGTCGATCGACGCAATGAGGAGCCGTCGCGCGGCTGGCATCTGCTCCGCGTTGAAATCGGCGCGGGCCGCCGGAACAGTGTCGAACAAGCGGTCGTAGAACAGGATCGCGGCATGGTCCGAGAAGGATCCCACCCGATGCCAGCTTTGCGTGACAACCCGCACATCGTCCGGAGACATACGGCCCTCGTTCCTCCCGGATTGCATGACAGATCCGTGCATTTACGAAACTATAACGTATTTTTCGCGGAGCGACAGCGATATACGCTTTGTCGCACCATCGACATGGCGAAGCGCCGGCCTTGGCTGCTCCGAAAAAAGTGGGAGGCGGAGTCGGTCACGGCCCCGCCCCCGGAGTTGTCCGCCCGGCGCGCCGGGCGGGGGCAGCGAGAGAGAGGACCCGCGCCACATGAGGAAAGGGCACCGCGGTGCCCCAAGGGCATCATGCGGGACTGATGCTTGCCGAAGCGTGTGCACGCGCCTGATTTTCGCCAGCAGCGTTCCGGCGTATGGGTCGCGACATGACGCCCGCTCCAGACGCTCCCAAACCCGTAAACCTGCCCCTCACCGGCCTCAGGATCGTCGAGCTCGGCCACTATATCGCCGCGCCCTTCGCGACCCGGCTGCTGGCCGACCTCGGCGCCGAGGTGGTGAAGGTGGAACCCCCCGGCGGTGACCCGGTGCGCGGCTGGGGCAGTTCGGTCGAGGGCAATGCCGTGTGGTTCAGCGTGCATGGGCGCAACAAGCTCAGCGTCACGCTCGACCTCAAGAAGCCGGCGGATCGCGAGCGTCTGCTCGGGCTGCTGCGCGGCTCGGATGCGCTGGTGGAGAATTTCCGTGCCGGCTACCTCGAGCGCATCGGGCTGGGGCCGGAGGTGCTGCATGCGGCGAACCCGCGACTGACCATTGGGCGCATCTCGGGCTACGGGCAGGGCGGGCCGTATCGGGACAAGCCGGCCTTCGGCGCGATCGGCGAGGCGATGGGCGGCCTGCGCCATCTCACCGCCAATCCCGGCCAGACCGAGTATCCCCCGCCGCGCTGCGGGGTCTCGATCAGCGACGACCTGGCGGGGATGTATTGCGCCATGGCGGTGGTCGCGGCCTGCTGGCAGGTGAAGGGCGACCCGGCGGCGCGCGGGCGCGTGGTGGATGTGGATCTGGTGAGCAGCGTGTTCTCGCTGATGGAGGGGATGCTGCCCGAATACGGCCTGTTCGGCTGGGTGCGCCAGCCGCAGGGCGCGGCCATCAAGACCGCCGCACCCACCAATACCTATCCCTGTTCGGACGGGAAGTGGCTGTGCATCGCGGGCAATTCGGACCTGATTTTCCGCCGGTTGATGGGGGCGATCGGGCAGCCCGGGATGGCCGATGACCCGCGTTTCGCCTCCAATGCCGGGCGCTGCGCCAATGTCGGCGAGTTGGACGAGGCGATCGCCGCCTGGACCCGCACGCAGGAGGCTGCGACGGCCGAGGCGGTGCTGGAGGCGGCGGAGGTGCCGTGCTCGCGCCTGTTCGACATCGCCGATTGCGCGACCGACCCGCATTTCCGCGAGCGCGGCTGGGTGATGGAGGTGGCGGACCCGCTGCTGGGCAATGTGCTGCACCCGGCCGCGCCATTCCGCTTCGATGGTGTTGCACCGCGCGAGATGGTGCGTTGGCCCGGCCGCGCGGCGGGGGCGGACAACGACGCGGTCTTCGCCGCCCTGGATACCCCTGCTTCCTGACATCCCCCCGGTCCAGGGGGCGGTGGCCCCCTGGTGGGGGAGCACGAGGGGGCAAAGCCCCCTCGGCGCCCGTCGCGTTCAATCGACCTTGATGTTGCCGGCGCGGATCACCTCCCGCCAGCGTTCGAGTTCGCTGCGGATCATCGCGGTGTAGTCCTCCGGCCCCATCGCGCCCGCGCGCACGCCGATGCTGGCGAAGCGTGCCTTCACCGCCTCCGCATCGAGGGCCGCGGCCATCTCGGTGTCCCATCGCGCGGCGATCTCCGGCGGGATTCCGGCCGCTGCCGAGAAGCCGAACCAGTTGGTCGAGACCACGCCCGGAAAGCCCGATTCGGCGAAGGTCGGCACGTCCGGCAGCGCGGGTGAGCGTTGTGCCTCGCTGACCGCGAGTGCCCGCAGGCGCCCGCCGCGCAGGTTGCCGATGGCGGTGGGCAGGCTTTCCATCAATGCGGGGATCTGCCCGCCCATCACGTCGGCCATGGCGGGGGCGGAGCCGCGATAGGGCACGTGGGTGAGTTCGACGCCGGCCTCGCGTGCCAGCAACTGGCCGATCAGGTGGTTCATGGTGCCGTTGCCGCCGGAGCCGTAGGTGAGTTCGCCGGGCTTCTCGCGTGCGATGGCGATGAACTCCGCCACCGTTGTGGCGCGAAAGCCGGGGTTCACCGCCAGGATCGACGGGAAGGTGCCGACCAGGCGGATATGGGTGAAATCCGCCACCGGGTCGTAGGGCACGGTGGCGTAGAGCACCGGGCCGATGCCGTGCGAGGCGGCGTTGGACATCATCACGATGTGCGTATCGCCGCGCGCCTTGGCGAGCACGTCGGAGCCCACCATGCCGCCGGCGCCGGGGCGGTTCTCGATGATGATGGGCTGGCCTAGGCGGGTGCCGAACCAGTCGGCAATGGTGCGCGAGAGGATGTCCGCCGCACCGCCGGGCGGGAAGTTCACGATCCAGCGGATCGGGCGGGTGGGCCAGGCCTGCGCGAGAGAAGCGCGCGGCGCGGCCAGCGCGGCGCCGGCGGCGAGGAGGGTGCGACGGGTGGTGGCGTTGGTCATGGGCGGTCTCCGATGCGGGCGTGGATGGGTGCGGGCCATGCAAGTGCCGCGCCTGATCGACCTGCGGCGCGACCCGTGGTTCGATCCAAGGACATCTCGTCGGAGCGACCCATGGAATTCGACCTCATCCTGCGCAATGTGCGGCTGCCCGATGCGGGCCCCGCCGACCCCGCGATGGATATCGGCGTGGCGGGCGGGCGCATCGCGGCCATCGCGCCGCGCATCGATGCCGCGGCACGGCAGGAGGCGCCGGGCGAGGGGCGGCTGGTGTGCTCGGGCTTCGTCGAGACGCATATCCACCTCGACAAATCCTGCATCCTGGCGCGCTGCGCCTGCGAGAGCGCGCGTTTTCCGCATCGCGCCATGGAGCGCGTGTCCGAGGTGAAGGACAGCTTCACCGTGGAGGACGTGACCGAGCGCGCGGCCGGCACCATCGAGCGTTGCATCCTGCATGGCGCCACGCGCATGCGCACGCATGTGGAAGTGGACCCGAAGGTGGGGCTGCGCGGGCTGGAGGGCGTGAAGGCGCTCATCCAGCGCTACGCTTGGGCGATCGACCTCGAGATTTGCGTGATGCCGCAGGAGGGCCTCACCAACAATCCGGGGACCGACGAGCTGATGGTGGCCGCGCTGCGCAATGGTGCGACGGTGGTGGGGGCCGCGCCCAACTACGACAGCGACCGGGCCGCGCAGATCCGCCGGGTGTTCGACATGGCGCGCGAGTTCGACGTGGACATCGACATGCACCTGGACAGCGGCACCTCGGCCGAGGAGCTGGACACGCTGCTGGTGTGCGACCTCACCGAGCAATACGGCTGGGGCGGCCGCGTCGCGGTGGGGCATGTGACCAAGCTCGCGGCGATGCCCTGGGGCGCGCTCGACAAGGTGGCGAAGCGCATGGCGGATACGGGCGTTGCGGCGACGATCCTGACGGCGACCGACCTGTATCTCGGCGGCCGGCATGTGGACCACGACGTGCCGCGCAACGTGGTGGATGCGAACCGCCTGGCGCAACAGGGCGTGCTGTGCTCCGTGGCGTCGAACAACATCCTCAACCCCTTCACGCCCTTCGGCGACGGGCAATTGCTCCGCCAGGCGAACATGCAGGCGATCGTGACCAATCGCGGCTCCGATTCCGAAGTGCGCGCGGTGTGGGACATGACGACGAAGGATGCTGCACGGCTGATGCGCAAGGATGATTACGGCATCACGGTGGGTGCGCCGGCGGACCTCGTGGTGCTCGATGCCGAGACGCCGGAGATGGCGCTGCGCACCGTGGCCCCCGTGCTGATGGCCTACAAGCGCGGCAGGCGGACCGTGACCCGGGAGCGTGCGGTGCTGCACCGCCCGTGATGCGTCACTCCGCCGCCCTCGCCCTGCGCGCCGCGGTGTAGCGGTTCTCGGGCACGCGCAGCCCGAGATTCTCGCGCAGCGTGGTGCCCTCATAGGCGGTGCGGAAAATGCCGCGCCGCTGCAGTTCCGGGATCACCAGGTTCGAGAAATCCTCGAAGGGCTTGGGGTAGTAGTTGCAGATGATGTTGAAGCCGTCGGCGGCGTCCTTCACCAGCCACTCCTCGATCTCGTCGGCGATGTATTCGGGCGTGCCGACCAGCACGCGGTGGCCCTGCGCGGCGGAGACCGACCGCGCGACTTCGCGCAGCGTCATGTTATGCTTTTTCGCCATGTCCATGATCAGCTTCTGGCGCGACTTGGCGGAATTGGCTTCCGGCAGGTCGGGCATCGGCCCGTCGAGCGGGTAGGAGAAGATATCGATGCCGCGCGTGAAGCGCGCCAGCGCCGAGAGCGCCACGTCATCGGGCAGCAGCGCCTGGAGCTGGTCGTACTTCTCCTGCGCTTCCTCCATGGTGCGGCCGATGACGGGGGTGATGCCGGGCATGATCTTGATGTCGTCCGGCGTGCGGCCGTATTTCGCGGTGCGGCCCTTCACATCGGCGAAGAACTCGCGCGCCGCTTCAAGTTCCGTCTGCGCGGTGAACACGACATCCGCCGTGCGGGCGGCGAGTTCGCGCCCGGGTTCCGAGGAGCCTGCCTGCGCCACCACCGGGCGGCCCTGGGGCGTGCGCGGGACATTCAGCGGGCCACGGACGTGGAAGTGTTCGCCGTGGTGGTCGAGGAAGTGCATCTTGTCCCGGTCGAACCAGATGCCGCTTTCCTTGTCGCGCAGGAAGGCATCCTGTTCCCAGGAATCCCACAGCCCGGCGACGACTTCGTAGAATTCGATGGCGCGCTCGTAGCGCTTTGCGTGGTCCACATGCGTGTCGAGGTTGAAGTTGCCGGCCTCGTCCTCGATCTGGCTGGTCACGAGGTTCCAGCCGCAGCGACCGTTGCTGATGTGGTCGATGGTCGAGAAGCGGCGGGCGATGTTGTAGGGCTCGTTGAAGGTGGTGGTCGCGGTGGCGATCAGGCCGATGTGGCTGGTGCCGACAGCCATGGCCGCGAGGCAGGCCGTGGGTTCAAGCTTCACGATGCGCGACAGGCGCGTGCGCGTCAGGTCGCCGGCCTTGAGCGCATCGCTGCCGCCGACGGCCACAGTGTCCTGGAAGAAGATGGTGTCATACAGCGCACGCTCGGCCATCTGCGCGAGGCGCATGTACCAGCCGAAGTCCATGTCGGTCTCGGGCACCGCGTCCGGGTGGCGCCAGCCGGCCAGGTGGTTGCCCGGCACCGAGAGGAAGGCGCCGAGCCGGATCTGCTTCTTCTTCGTGGTCATGGCGTTCCCGTCCGTGTCAGGGGCGATGCGATGGCGTGGTGTCATGCAGCACCGCCGGCCGCGCGGAGACGAAGCGGGGGGTGGCGTTGCGGGGGGTCATTGCGCGGCGTCGCCCAGGACCTGCGCGACCGCCACGCGCCTCGCCGCCGCGGCGCGATGCTCGGGATAGGCGAGGCCGAGATTCCCACGCAGCGTCGTGCCCTCATAGGCGGTACGGAACAGGCCGCGACGCTGCAATTCAGGCACCACCATGTCCACCACATCCTCCAGCCCGCCCGGCAGCCAGGGCGGCAGGATGTTGAAGCCGTCCGCGGCGTCGTTGTGGAACCATTCCTCCATGGCGTCGGCGATGTCGGCGGGCGTGCCGATCACCAGGCGATGCCCGTTGCCGCCGGCGATCGAGAGGTACAATTGCCGGATGCTGAGATTGCCGCGCCGCGCGATGTCGAGAAAAATCTGGGCCCGGCTGTGCATGCGCATGTTGGGCGGTTCGGGCACCGGCCCGTCGAGGTCGTGGCCGGAGAGGTCGCCGAGGTAATTCGCCAGAGCGCCCAGCCCGACCACCGGCTGCACCAGTTCCTGCAGCACATCGTAGCGGTCCTGGGCTTCCTGGCGCGTACGGCCCGGCACCGCCATCAGGCCGGGCATGATCTTCAGCGCATCCGGGTCGCGCCCATAGCGCGCCATGCGGGATTTCACGTTGCCGTAGTAGGCGCGCGCATCCTCCAGCGTCTGCGCTGCGGCATAGACCACATCGGCGGTGGCGGCGGCGAGTTCGCGGCCCTGGTCGGAGGCGCCCGCCTGCACGATCACCGGCATGCCCTGCGGCGTGCGCGCCACGTTGAGCGGCCCGCGCACCTTGAAGTGCTTCCCCTGGTGGTTCAGCACATGCAGCTTCGCGGGGTCGTAGTTCACCCCGGCTTGCTGGTCGCGGGTGAAGGCGTCGTCCTCCCAGGAATCCCACAACCCTTTCACCACCTCGACGAACTCGGCCGCGCGGTCGTAGCGGCCGCCCTTCTCGGGCGCGGCATCGAGGTTGAAGTTCTGGGCCTCCATGTCGGTCACGCTGGTCACCACGTTCCAGCCGGCGCGCCCGCCGCTGATGTGGTCCAGCGAGGCGAACTTGCGCGCCACGTGATAGGGCTCGTTGTAGGTGGTGGAGGCGGTGGCGACGAGGCCGACGCGGCTGGTCACCATGGCCAGCGCGCTGAGCAGCGTGAGGGGCTCGAATTGCACGTTCTTGCAGGTGCGGCTCAGCGCACCGGGCGGCTCGTCATGGAAGCGGATGCCGACGCCATCGGCCAGGAAGGCCATGTCGAACAGGCCGCGTTCGGCCGCCTGGGTGACGCGCACGGCGTGCTGCAACTCCATGTTGCCGCCGGGCGAGGCGTCCGGGTGCCGCCAGGCCGCCAGGTGATAGCCCATGCCGATCATCGACACGCCGAGGCGGATGCTTCGCGGGGCAGCCATGCGGCGCGGCCCTCCGTGGCCAGGTGCGGGCCCTACGCCTGCACGCTTCACCAGCCAAGCAAACACCCCGCGCGGGCGCGTGGCAATCGGGCTCCGCGGGAGGTCGACGTGCCCAGGCAGCGCGTCTGCCCTTCCTGCGGGCAGGCGCTGCGCAGCGTGGCGTCAGACGACCTTGGGTGCGCTTTCCATCCAGCGCCAGTAGAGGTCCCGCGCCTGGGTGGTGAAGCGGCCGATCTGCATATCGCGGCCGTTGTAGCGCGTGCAGGGCTGCACCTTGGCGTAGTTGCCGGTGGAGAAGATCTCGTCCGCCGCATCCAGTTCTGCCGGCTTCACCGCGCGTTCATGCACCGTGATCCCGTTTTCCTGGAACAGCGCGCGGATGCGCTGGCGCGTGATGCCGTTGAGGAAGGTGTGGTTTACCGCCGGCGTGATGACTTCGCCATCCTTGGCGAACCACAGATTGGCGGAGGCGAATTCGGCGACATGGCCAAGCGCATCGCACATGACCGCATTGTCCGCACCCTGCGCGGCGGCGAAGGCCGAGGCGCGCGCACCGTTGGGGTACAGGCAGGATGCCTTGGCGTCGGTGGGCGCCATGTCCGGCGCGGGGCGGCGGAAGGGCGCCATCACGGCCGAGAAGCCGGCCCATTGCGGGATGGGCGCGTCATAGACCGAGAGGATGAAATCCGTGCTGTCGGGGTCCGGACGGGCGGCACCCAGGCCCTTGCGGATGAAGAACATCGGGCGGACGTACAGTTCGGCGTCGGGCCCCATGCGGCGGATGCCCTCGCGGCACAGCGCCTCGATCTCCTCGGCGGTCTTGGTCGGCTTCATCAGCATCGACCGGGCGGAGGCGACGCAGCGCGCGGCGTGGCGCTCGAGGTCCGGCGCCCAGCCGCGGATGGCCCGCGCCCCGTCGAAAATGACCGAGCCGAGCCAGAAGGCGTGGTCCATCGGGCCGATGACTTTCGGCTCCTCGGTGGACCATGAGCCATCATAGAAGAATACGCCGGCCATCTTTCCCTCCACCCGAGCGATGGACAGGTGTGCCATGGCCGGCGGCGGCGGAGAAGGCCCCGCCGAGCCCCCTCGGGCGGGCCATTTGACCGCCCCCGTGCCCGCGCCTAGCGTCCGCCCCACTGCATTGGGGAGGAGGGCGCACGATGACCGTGCATTTCTGCGTCCATGACGAAGGCGATTCCGCCGGCGTCGTGGTCGTCGAGGGTATCAAGTCCGGACAGACCTTGAACGGCTGGATCATGGACCAGGACAAGATGATCGAGTTTCCGGCGAAGTCGGACATCCCGATCGGCCACAAGGTCGCCATCAAGGCGATCGCCAAGGGCGACACCATCATCAAGTACGGGGTGGATATCGGCCGTGCCGTGGCCAACATCGGCGCCGGCGAGCATCTGCACGTCCACAACGTCAAGACGAAGCGGTGGTGACATGGGCATCGACCTGAAGAAGGCCACTTTCGAGGGCTGGCGCCGTGAGAACGGCCGCATGGGCGTGCGCAACCACGTGCTCATCCTGCCGGTGGACGACATCTCCAACGCCGCCGCCGAGGGCGTGGCGCGCAACATCCAGGGCTGCCTGGCCATTCCGCACGCCTATGGGCGGCTGCAGTTCGGCGCGGACCTCGACCTGCATTTCCGCACCATCATCGGCACGGGGTGCAACCCGAACGTCGCCGCGGTGGTGGTGATCGGCATCGAGCTCGGCTGGGCCGGCAAGGTCGCCGAGGGCATCGCCGCGACCGGCAAGCCGGTGGAGTTCTTCGCCATCGAGCAGAATGGCGACATCAACACCATCGCCGCCGCCTCCCGCGCCGCCTACCGCATGGTGAAGCACGCGACCGCGCTCAAGAAGACCCGCGCGCCGATGGTCGACCTGTGGGTCAGCACCAAGTGCGGTGAGTTCGACACCACCTCGGGCCTCGCGTCCTGCCCCACGGTCGGCGATTCCTTCGACAAGCTTTGGGAGAACGGCAACACGCTGGTGTTCGGCGAAACCACCGAGCTGACCGGCGGCGAGCACCTGGTGGCGGCGCGGTGCAAGACCCCCGAGATCCGCGCGCAGTTCCAGGCGATGTTCGACCGCTACCAGGCCATCGTCGAGGCCAACAAGACCTCCGACCTGTCCGACAGCCAGCCCACCAAGGGCAATATCGAGGGTGGCCTGACCACCATCGAGGAAAAGGCGCTCGGCAACATCCAGAAGATCGGCAAGAAGTGCACGGTCGATGGCGTGCTGGACAAGGCCGAGATGCCGACGCATCCGGGGCTGTGGTTCATGGACTCGTCCTCGGCGGCGGCCGAGATGGTGACGCTCTGCGCGGCCTCGGGCTTCGCGGTGCACACCTTCCCGACCGGGCAGGGTAATGTCATCGGCAACCCGATCGTGCCGGTGATCAAGCTGACGGCGAATCCGCGCACCATGCGCACCATGTCCGAGCATGTGGACGTGGATGTGACGGGCCTGCTGCAGAAGCGAATGAACATGGACGAGGCTGGTGAGGCGCTGCTCGACTGCGTCATCCGCACTGCCGATGGCCAGTTCACTGCGGCGGAGATCCTCGGCCACCGCGAATACAGCCTGACGCGGCTGTACGAGAGCGCCTGACGGCGCGGCCGCGGCGCTTCCACCCGGGGCGCCGCGGCCTGGTTTCGCATTGCGCGCAAAGCGCGATAGCCTTTCCCGAACAATGCCCAACGGGAAGGAAAACACCGCCATGCTCCGCCGCCGCCATGTCCTCGCCGCCGCACCGCTGCTCGCCCTGCCGTCGCTGGCCCGGGCGCAGGTTGCGTTTCCCGACCACACCGTGCGCTACATCGTGCCGTTCCCGCCGGGCGGCCTGACGGACATCATGGCGCGGCTCGTTGGCGCCAGGCTTGCCGAAGTCTGGGGCAAGCCTGTGGTGATCGAGAACCGTCCGGGCGGGTCCGCGCAGATCGGCGCCGATGCCGCGGCGAAGAGCCCGCCCGATGGCCACACGCTGCTCGCCATCACCATGACCCACACGGTGAACGCGACCCTGATCCCGAACCCGCCCTTCGATTTCCGCCGGGACTTCACCGCCATCTCGGTGCTCGGTTCGCTGCCGCTGGTGGTGGTGGTGAATGCCCAGAAGAACCCCGCGCGCAGCTTCGCCGACTTCGTGCAGCAGGCGCGCACACGCCAGCTCAATGGCGGCTCCTCGGGCAATGGCTCGCCGCCGCATCTGGGGCTTGAGCTGTTCCGGCGTTCGGTGGGCGCGGGCGACCGCATCGCGCATGTGCCCTATCGCGGCGGCGCGCCGGTCATCACCGACCTGGTGGCGGGCAACATCGACTTCGTGGTGGCCAACCTGCCCGAATGCATCGCGCAGGTGCGCGGCGGGATGCTGCGGCCGCTCGCCATCACCTCGGCGGAACGGCACGCCCTGCTGCCGGAAGTGCCGACGGTGAAGGAACTCGGCCAGCCGGGCCTCGAGATGACCAACTGGACGGCGGTGATGACCAACGCCGCCGTGCCGGCGCCCGTGCTGGCGAAGCTGGAGGCCGATACGCTGTCCGCCATCCGCGACGCCAATGTCTCGCGCCGCGCCGTCGAGGGCGGCTTCACGGTGGAAGGCTGGGACCGCGCGCGATCCAACGCGCATGTGGTGGCGGAGACCGCCCGCTGGGCCGAACTGATCCAGCAGGCCGGGCTGCGGGTGGATTGATGCGCGTCACGCTGGTCGAGGCTGAATTACTTGCGCGCGCCGCGCTGTCCGCGGCGGGCGCCGGGCCGGCGATGGCGGCGGCCACGGCGCGCGCCCTGGCCGCGGCCGAGGCGGCGGGCCAGGCCGGGCATGGCCTGTCGCGCGTGGCGCAATACGCGGCCTTCCTGCGCAACGGCCGCGCGGATGGGGCCGCGGTGCCGCGCATCGTGAACGAGCGTGGTGGCGCGGTGCTGGTGGATGCCGGCCATGGCCTCGCCTATCCAGCGCTGGCCTTGGCGGAAGCCGAGGCCGCCTGGCGCGCGCGGGCGCATGGCGTGGCCTTCGCGGGCGTGACCAATTCGCATCATTCTGGCGCGATGGGCCTGCCTGTCTCGCGGCTTGCCGGGCAGGGTCTTGTGGCGCTGGCTTTCACCAACTCGCCCGCAGCCATGCCGGTGCCCGGCGGCGCGCGGCCGCTGATGGGCACCAACCCGATCGCCGCCGCGTTTCCCCGCCGCGATGGCGCGCCGCTGGTGATCGACATGGCGCTGTCGGAAGTCGCGCGCGGCAAGATCATGGTCGCGGCGAAGGAAGGCCGGCCCATCCCGGAAGGCTGGGCGGTCGATGCGGCGGGGCGGCCGACGACGGATGCGCAGGCGGCGCTCTCGGGCGCGATGCTGGCGATGGGCGGCACCAAGGGCGCGCTGCTGGCGATGGTCGTGGAGTTGCTGTGCTGCGCGCTGACCGGCGCGGCCTTCGGCTTCGAGGCCGACAGTTTCTTCGAGGATGCGGGCAACCGCCCGCGCCTGGGCCAGGCGTTGCTGGTGGTGGACCCGGGCGCGCTCGCCGGCAGCGATGCCTTTGCCGCGCGCATCGAGGTCTTCGTGGCCGCGATGGCGGCAGAGGAAGGCGTGCGCCTGCCCGGAAGCCGGCGCGACACGCTGGCCGCGCGCGCCGCCGAGGAGGGGGTGGAGATACCCGACGCACTGCACCAACGCCTCGTCGCCCTGGCGGCGGCGTGACCCGCGCCGCCGATCTCGATCGGCATTGCGGCCCCGCGGCGGTGGCGGCGCTGTTTGCGCACCGCCCGCAGGATGTGTTGCGGCTGTTCCACACCCAGGAACGCCGGCGGGAGGCCGGGCCGCATTGCGCGACCCTCGCGCGGCTGCGGCGGCCCTACCGCGAGATCGTGGCGGCGGACCTCGCGCGCGTGGCCGGCACGCAGCACCATGGCGGCATCGTCGCGCTCGCGCTGCCGCGGCCGGTGCCCGCCCTCGATACGCGCAACCTACCCGCCGTGCTGCGCGCGGCGCGCGTGATCCCGGTGCTGGATGGCATCGGCAATCCGCATAATCTGGGTGCGATCGCGCGTTCGGCGGCGTTCTTCGGCTGCAAGGCGCTGATCCTGTCGGGCGACCCGCGCCAGGCGGGGCTGTCGGACGCCGCCTTCCGCACTGCCGAGGGGGGCCTCGAGGCGCTCGAGGTGTTCCGGGCCGAGGACCTTCCCGTGGCGCTGCGGGCGCTGAGCCTCGAGTTCCTGACCGTTGCCGCCACACCGCGTGGCGGCAGCCCGCCCGGTGCGCTCCCGCGCGGGGCGCCGGTGGCGCTCGTTCTGGGCAATGAGGAGGACGGCCTGGCGGCGGCGTCGATGTCCGCCTGCGCGCAGCGTGTCACGCTGCCGGCCTCCGGGCCGGTCGAGAGCCTGAATGTTTCCGTTGCGGCGGCGGTCCTGATCCACGCGCTCGTCGCCTGAAGCGGCGCTTCCGCAGGAAAAGATAAGTCTTGCCGGGACCGCCCGGATGGGGCCAATCGCCCCCATGGACACGGCAATGCCCGACAACGCGGATGCCTCGATTGAGGTGCGGCAGGAGGGGGCTGGCACGACCCTGGTCGTCTCCGGTCGCCTCGATGTGGCCGCTACGGCGCGCCTTTGGCGCGATGCCATGGCGGCCGGGCAGCGCGGCACGGTCGCGCGCATCGATGTTTCGGCTGTGCAGTCGATCGATTTCGGCCGGCGCGGTGCTGCTCATCAGCGCGGCACCGGAGGCCGAGATCGATGGTGCGCGACCCGATGTCGCGGCGCTGCTGGAGCGCACCCGCGCCGCACTCTCGACGGCGCCGCCGCCGCCGCCGCCGAAACCCTGGCGACCGATCTCGGCGATCGGGCGGGCCACGGTTCAGCGCGTCCAGACGGCAATGGCCGGCCTCGTTTTCATGGGCGAGTCGGTGGTGACCACCCTGCGTGTCCTGGCGCGGCCCTCGCTGCTGCGCTGGTCCGACGTGCTGCGCCATCTGGATGAGGTCGGCACCCGCGCGTTTCCGCTGACGCTGCTGCTGGGCTTCCTGATCGGCGTGATCCTCGCCTACCAGTCGGCGATCCCGCTGCGGCGCTTCGGCGCGGATGTGTTCGTGCCGAACCTGGTCGGCATCTCGCTGCTGCGCGAACTGGGACCGCTGCTGGCGGGCGTGGTGCTGGCCGGGCGCACCGGTTCGGCCTTCGCGGCGGAACTCGGCACCATGACGGTGAACGAGGAAGTGGACGCGCTGCGCATCATGGGCGTGGACGCGACCGCGATGCTGGTGCTGCCGCGCCTGGTCGCGGCCACGCTCGCGATGCCGGTGCTGGCATTGGTGATGAACCTCGCGGGTCTGGCGGGCATGACGGTGATCATGGGCACGCTGGGCTATCCCTGGTCGGCGGTGCAGAACCAGTTGCAGCAATGGCTGACCGTGCAGGACCTGATGAGCGGGCTGTTCAAGGCGGCGTGCTTCGGGCTGGTGATCGCGGGCATCGGCTGCCGTGCGGGACTTTCGGCCGGGCGCGGGCCGCGCGCGGTGGGCGATGCGGCAACCGCGGCGGTGGTCGGGGGCATCGTCGCCATCGTGGCGATGGATGGCGTGTTCGCCGTGCTGTTCTTCCGGCTGGGCATCTGATGATGCGGGCGGCGCCTGAGCGCGCGAATGTGAAGGCATCAGGCGATGAGTGAGCCGGTGATCCGCGCCGAGGGCCTTGCGGTTGCCTTCGGCGGACGCACCATCTTCAAGGACGTTACCTTCGATGTCCGGCGTGGCGAGATCTTCGTCATCCTGGGCGGGTCGGGCTGCGGCAAGTCATCCTTGCTGAAGGCGCTGATCGGGCTGGTGCCCTTCGCCGCGGGCCATGCCTGGCTGCTGGGCGAGGAATTGGCCGCGGCCGACGAGGCGACGCGCCGGGCGTTGTTGCGCCGCATGGGCGTGATGTGGCAGTCCGGCGCCTTGTTCGGGAGCATGACCCTGGCGGAGAACGTGGAATTGCCGATCGAGGAACATACCGACCTGCCGCGCCCCGCGCGCGAGGTGCTGGCCCGTTCCAAGCTCGGCCTGGTCGGGCTCGGCGACGCGGCAGAGCGCCTGCCGGCCGAGATTTCGGGCGGCATGGCCAAGCGCGCCGGTATTGCACGCGCCATGGCGCTCGACCCACCGCTGCTGTTCCTCGATGAGCCCTCGGCCGGGCTCGACCCCATCACCTCGGCCGGGCTCGACAAGTTGATCACCGAGATCGCGCGGGAGACGGGCACAACCTTCGTGGTCGTCACGCACGAACTGCAGTCCATCCTGGCGATCGGCGACCGCTGCATCATGCTCGACAAGGAAGCACAGGGCATGATCGCCGAAGGCGACCCCAAGCGGCTGCGCGATCACAGCGACCACCCGACGGTGCGCGCCTTCTTCCGGCGCGAGGCTGTCTGACATGCCGCAATCAGGCCGCAAGCTCTACCTGCGCGTCGGCATGCTCGTGGTCGTCGGGGCGGCGCTCGCCGTCGGCTTCATCCTGTTCCTGACCTCGGGCTCGCTGCGCGGGCAGCAGACCATCTTCGAGACCTACATCCGTGAATCCATCGCCGGGCTCGATGTCGGCGCAACGGTGAGGTTTCGCGGCGTACCGGTCGGTCGCGTGACGGAACTGGGCCTGGTCGCGGTGGTGTACGGCGCCGCGGCACAGGGGCCGGACGACACCACGGCGCGGCTCGTCCTCATCCGCTTCGCGGTGGATCCGGAACGCTACGGCAATACCTCGGTCGAGCAAGCCGTGGCCGCGGGTCTTCGTGTACGCATCGCCTCGACCGGCGTCACGGGGCTGTCCTATCTCGAGATCGACTTTACCGACCCCGAGCGCGCACCACCGATCGACGTGCCATGGACGCCCCGCTACCCGGTCATTCCCTCCGTACCATCGACCATCACACAGGTGACGAGCGCGGCCGAGCGGCTGATGACGCAATTGGCCGACCTGAACCTTGGCGTCCTGATCAACACGGCGACGGGCATGCTGAACGATATTCGCGACCAGGTGAGCGGGCAGGGCGACCTCTCGACCACGCTGCGCGACGCGTCGGCGACCATGGTCGCGCTGCGCGCAGCGATCGAGGGCGCAGACCTGGCGGCGACCGTGCGCGACCTGCGCACCGCGGCGAACAATGTCGGCGCGGCCGGGGAGGCGGCGCAGACGCTGCTGTCCGGGCCCGAGGTAGCAGGTGCAGCGACCAGCATCGGCCAGGCGGCTAACGACCTGCGCACGGCAATCGCACGGCTGCCGGCGGTGATCCAGTCGCTGGAACTCACGCTGCGCAGCGCGCGCGGCGTCACCGGCGATACGCAGGCCGACCTCGGCCCGCTGCTGCGCGACCTGCGCGCCACCGTCTCGAGCCTGCGCGACACCGCCGAGGCACTGCGCCGCAGCCCGTCGCAGTCACTGTTTGGCGACCCTCCGCCACCGCCAAGGAACCGCCGCTGACATGACGCATCGCCGCTTCCTGCTGACGCTTCCCGTGCTGCTCGCCGGCTGCTCGGTGCTGCCCGACCGGCCTTACGTCGAAACCCTGCGCTTTCCCCTGGAGCCGCGGCGCAGTGCCGCGCCACGCAGCGGGCGCGCGCGGCGCACCCTGCTCATTCGCACCATCCGCGCCGGTGCCGGGATGGAAACGCGCAACCTGCGCACCATCCGCCCCGACGGCACCGAGTCGCTGGATTTCTATGCCGAATGGGTGGCGCCGCCGGCCGAGGGCGCGGAGCAGGCGATGCGCCGCTGGTTGCTGGATTCACGGCTGTTCTCCGCCATCCTGGCGCCGGGCAGCCGCGTGACGCCGGATTTCGTCCTGGAAGGCGAGATCACGCGGCTGGAGGCGGTGCAGGCCGAGGGTATCGCGCGCGCTGAAATGACACTGCTGCTGGTCGATGAACGCAGCGGCAGCCGGCTGGTCGGGCAGATGGTGAGCAACGGGACCGCGCCGCTCGCCTCAGGCACCGCCGTGCCAACTCCGCAGCAGGCTGCGGATGCGATGGTCGCGGCGCTCGGCAATGCACTGGACTCGTTGGAACAGGCGCTCGCGCGCTTCGCATAGAGCGCGCCGCTACCGTGCGCCGCGAGCGCGCTGCACCGCATCGAGTACCACGTCCATCTCGCCGATATGATTGGCCAGCAGCAGGACCAGTCGCGCGTTGAGCCGGCGGGAGGCTTCCGCATCAAGTCCGCGATGCGCCTCCACCAACGCTGCGAAGACAGTGTCCGGGTCGGACAACCGCGGGGTGGTGTCGAGCGGCATCAGGCAGGCTCCCGCGCGCGGGCCAGGGCGCGGTCCAGCGCGATGGCGATGCCCTGCGGCGTGGCGGCGGGCAGGCGTGCGCAGATGTGCTGGTCCGGTCGCAGCAGGATGGCTTCGCCCTCGCCGGCGACGAAGCGCGCGCGGGCGAAGCCGGCATGGTCCCACAGCGCACCGGGCGTTTGCTCGGCTGTCACGAACACCGCGGCGATGTCCGGGGGCAGCGGTCGTGGGGCGCCGAAGACGAGCAGCGTGAAGCCGGCGCCGCCGATGTGCCGCAGCAGCCAGTCCGGCGCGCCGTCATGCAACACCGGCGCGTCCGGCGCGGCGGCGCCAACAAGCGGGCCGTTGGCGTTGAGCGGGCTCGCTGCCTGTACCGCAGGGCGCGAGAGGCGGCCTGAATTCACCAGCGGTTGGGCGAAGGGATATTCACGCGCGAGGGTCAGCACGGCGTCTCGATAGGCGCGCGCGGCGTCGGTCTTGGGCGTGATGAAGTCGGTCGCGCGGGTGGAGTGCAGGATGTTTTCGTCGGCAGCCGGGATGCGCTCGGTATCGTAGGTGTCGAGCAGCGCCTCGGGTGCGGCGCCGCGCAGCACGGCGGAGAGTTTCCAGGCCAGGTTGTCGGCATCCTGCACCCCGCCATTGCCGCCGCGCGCGCCGAAGGGGCTGACCTGGTGCGCGGCGTCGCCGGCAAACAGGATGCGGCCGTGGCGGAAGCGGCCGAGCCGCCGGCAGCGGAAGGTGTAGACGCTGACCCATTCGAGATCGAAATGCGGCGCGGCGCAGCCCGTGACACCTTCGAGCATGGCGCGCACGCGCGGGATGACGCGCTCTGGCTGCTTCTCCGCCTCGGGGTCCGCATCGGGACCGAGTTGGAAGTCGATGCGCCACATGTCGTCGGGCTGCTTGTGCAGCAGCACGGATTGCCCGGGATGGAAGGGCGGGTCGAACCAGAACCAGCGTTCGGCCGGGAAGTTGGCACGCATCACCACATCGGCGATGAGGAAGCGGTCGTGGAAGGCCTGGCCCTCGAAGGGCAGGCCGAGTTCGGTGCGGATGGTGCTGCGCGCGCCGTCGCAGGCCAGCAGCCAGGCGGTGTCGAGCGCATAGGTGCCAGCCGGGGTCTCGACGGTAAGCGTCACGCCACCGGCGTGCGGAGCAGCGCCGGTGATGCGGTGGCGCCAGCGGATATCGATGCGGCCGGTGGCCTCGCAGGCTTCGACCAGCCATTGCTCGGCGTAGTACTGTTGCAGGTTCACGAAGGCTGGGTACTCGTGGCCCTGTTCAGGCAGCAGGTCAAAGGCATAGGCCTGCCCGGCGCCGTGGAAGACGCGCCCTGTATGCCAGGTGACGCCCTTGTCGAGAAAGCGCTGGCCAAGGCCCAGCCGACCGTAGATTTCCAGGGTGCGCTTGGCGAAGCATATGGCGCGCGAGCCGAGGGAGACGGTGTCATCCTCGTCCAGTACGACAACGTCATGGCCGTGTTGTGCGAGGTCCAGGGCGAGTGTCAGGCCGACCAGGCCGGCGCCGGCAACCACCAGTTCCGCCTCCTGCCGCGGCGCTGTGGGCGGATGCCAGGCATAGTGGGGCTGGCGGTAGGCTGCGCGCATCACACCGGCCCGCCCTGACGCGGCGTGCGCGCCACGCAACACGCACTTCGCAAGACACGCGCGCCCACGGTATCATTCGGACCTCGTGCCAGGCTGGGGCCGGCGCGCAACGGAGCGATGCCATGTCCTACAACGAAAGCGAAATGACGGGGCTTGGCGCCACCAACAGCAAATGGGGCGTCTGCGGCTTCACCAGCACCATTTACGCGATGTACCAGATGAACCCGGCGGTGCGGCCCCAGGTCATCAATGCGACCTCCGGCTTCAGCGTGCTGGCGGAGATCAAGACCTACCTGTCCCTGCTCAGAGCGGAGCGCAGCCCGCTGCTCGAGGAGATCACCGCCTTCACGCGCTCCTTCGGCGGCAAGCATGAGAACTTCTCGATCGAATCCTACGTCGCGCAGGTTGGCGGTGCCGTCGATTCCGACCTCGAGACCATCCTCGCGGACCCCACTTACGGCATCGCCATGCCGCCGGCGGCAGTGGCCGATTATGTGCGCCGCATCTGGCAATGGCAGGCAACCGTTTCGGAATACTCGTTCCTCAGCGGCGATGGCGATGGGATCATCGGTGTCACGCCCGCCGCCTTCTACACGTCGCAGATGTACCGCGGGCTGCGTCACTTCATGTACCGCAGCGGCGGCAGGATCTACAGCTGGGGGAAGTCCTTCGGGTCGGTGCAGCAGGCGTCCGATTGGGGGGCTGGCGGCGTCGGCTGGCGCGTATGCTATGTCATCGCCGTGAAACGCCCCTGACGCGACGTGCCTGCCGGTGGCGCGCGCATGGCGCATGCCGAGACAGGTCTTGGGCTCATTCGCGCTCAACCCGGCTGCGTCTCCGCGCTCCTCATCGGCGCGCCCTGCTCGAGCGCGCGCCACATCTCGACATCGCGCTCGGCGGTCCAGATGCGCGGGCGATCATGACCCATCGCCTCGTCGAAGGCGCGCGAGACATTGAATGGCATGCAGTGGTCGAAGATGACCCAGTGGCCGTAGGTTGGTCGCAGATGACCGACCGTGTCGTCGTAGATCTCCTTCAGCGCCCAGCCCTTCGCGACACCTTTGCGTACGCGTTCGAACAGCTGCGATGTGAAGGCTTCGGTCTCCGCCAGGCCCTGCGCGACATCGGCCTTGGTGAGCAGCGCGCGCCCACGGCCGGGGACGAGCTTTCCCGCGCCCAGGTCGCGGATGGCGGCGATCGTTGCGGGCCAGTCGGTGAAATGCGCGTCGCCGCAATAGGGCGTGGCGCCGAATTCCACCGTATCGCCGGCGAACAGCACCTTCTCCTTCGGCAGCCACACCACCGTATCGCCGGCGGTGTGGGCGCGGCCGATGTGGATGATCTGTGCTTCGCGTTCGCCGAGCCACAACGTCATGCGGCGGTGGAAGGTCTCGCTGGGCCAGGTGAGGCCAGGGATGGTCTCGCGTCCACGGAACAGGCGCGGGAAGCGGCCGATCTCGCTGTCCATGTCCTGCGCGCCGCGCTCGACGATCAATGCGCGCGTAGCGTCGGAACAGATGATGGAATGCGCCTGCGGGTAGCCCGAGGCGCCGAGGACCCGCACCGCGTGGTAGTGGCTCAGCACGATGCGTGTGACCGGCAGGGCGCGTGACCTTGGCGATGCGCGCCTGCACGTCGGCTGCCATCAGCGGCGTGGCCTGTGCGTCGATCACCGTGACGCCGTCGCGGCCCACGACGACGCCGGAATTGGGGTCGCCCTCGGCCGTATATGCGTAGAGTCCCTCGCCGAGTTCGTCGAAGGAGACGTGCTTCTCGGCAAGGTCGTTGTGCGAGGCGAAGCCCGACATGTGCGCTACTCCGCGGCCTTGGCGGGCGGTGGGCCGGCCTTCCAGGAATAGGCGTAGTCGCCCCATTCGACGGCGGAGGCGGCCGCGCCGGCCTCCAGCGCGTCGCGCGTGTCGAGCATCACGGCGTATTCGTCAGTGGCCGGCTTCTTCGGCGTGAAGGCATTGCCCAGCGCCTTGGGGTGCGGGCCGTGGGTGAAGCCGCAGGGGTGCAGCGTCATCATCCCGGCATGGATGTTGTCGCGGGAAAAGAAATCCCCGGCGTGGTAGAACAGCACTTCGTCATAGTCGTCGTTGTTGTGGAAGAAGGGCACCTTCAGCGCACCGGGGTCGGTCTCGAAGGGCCGCGGGCAGAAGGTGCAGATGACGAAGCGGTTCGCCACGAAGGTGGTGTGGGCGCTGGGCGGCAGATGGTAGCGGTGGGACATCAGCGGGCGGATGTCCTCGACATTGAGGCGCACCGGAGAAAGGTCGCCGTGCCAGCCCACCGCATCCAGCGGGTTGAACGGATAGGTCACGGTCGAGAGCACGTTTCGGCGCTTGATGCGCACGGCCCATTCGCCTGGCCTCTGCTGGTCGCGGAAGGCTTCGTCGAGCCGGGGCGTCTCGAGCACCGCGGGGTCGAAGACGGCGTGCTTGCCCGACCATGCCGCGGTCGGGCAGCTGATAGGTGGAGCCGGTGGCCTCGATCAGCAGGGCCACCGTCGGCGCGGAGCACTCCATGCGCCACATCGTTGAGCGCGGCAGCACGACGTAGTCGCCGGTGCCGAACCGCAGGCGGCCGTAGTCGCAGAAGATGTCGCCCGCGCCTTGATGGATGAACAGCAGTTCGTCGCCGTCGCCGTTGCGCGCCAGGTGATCCATGCGGGCCGGCGCGCGCCAAAGGCGCAGGCGGACGCTCGCATTGAACAGGATCTCGGCGGCGTCCCAGGGGCTCGCGTGTTCGGCGTTGATCTTGGTGAGGTCGAAGGCGCGCGGGCGCAGCGGGCCGTCCCAGGAGGTCCAGCCCGTCGGCGGGTGCCGGTGATACATGTGCGTGGCGGGCCCGAAGAAGCCCTCCTTGCCCATTTCGCGTTCGAAAGTGCCCTCGGGCAGGTCGGCATGGGCCTGCTTCGAGGACAGGCCCTCGCTGCGCGGAAAGGGGATGTATTGGCGCGTCATGGCGGACGTGACCTCCTGCTGGCGCTTGCCTTACGCCAGCAGGTAGTTTCATATGAAACCAATGTCAAGCGATCCCGGCCCGACCTTCGACCTCGATGCTTTCCTGCCGTACAGGCTTTCGGTGACCTCCAACCTGGTCTCGCGCCTGTTCGCGCGGCGCTATGCGGAGGAATTCGGGCTCACCATCGCGGAATGGCGCGTGCTTGCGGTGATCGGCAGCGGCGGCACGGCGACCGCCAGCGCCATCCGCGCGCGCACCGGCATGGACAAGGCCAAGGTCAGCCGTGCTGTCGCCGGGCTCATCGCGCGCCGGATGCTGTGCAGGGCGGCGCAGCGGCGCGACCGACGGCTCGACCCGCTCGCGCTGGCGCCGGCCGGGCACGAGGTGTTCGATGCCATCATTCCGCGCGCCCGCATGTTGGAGGCGGAACTTACCGCGACGCTCTCCCCGGGCGGGCGCGCCGCGCTGGAACAGGCCCTGCGCCTCATCACCGAGCGTGCCGTCGCCATGGGCGCTGAACCTGATGGCGGCCCGGATTGAACGGCCGGCCTGAAATCCTTCGCACCCAGGTCACATCACGGTGCGGCGGGCGGTTGGCGCTGACCCGCCGCCTCGGCTAGCCTCGGTACCGGAACAGACGGGCGCCCTGCCCGACACTCTCGAGGAGGAGCGCAATGATGCTGATGCGACGCATGGCCACCGCAGCCGCCGCGGCTTTCCTGGCCTTTGGCGGCCTGGCCGCCCAGGCCCAGGCCCAGACCGGCGACCCGTCCTTCAACATGGTCAACCGCAGCAGCCAGACGATCTATGAGGCGTTCGCGTCACCTTCAAGCCAGAACACCTGGGGACCGGACCGGCTCGGCCAGAACATCATCCCGGCCGGCCGGAACTTCGTGATCCGCCTGCCGCAGGGCGAATGCATCTATGATGTGCGTGTGGTCTATGAACGCCAGGGTGGCCCGTCGGAGGAACGCCGCAACATCAACCTGTGCAACTTGAATGAGTTGGTGTTCGACGGGCGCCAGGCGCAGCAGGGCGGACCGCAGCAGCCTGGCCCGCAGGCGCCGCCGCCGCCAGCCGCGGGGCCGACGGGCAACCCGTCGTTCAATCTCGTGAACCAGGGCCGTCAGACTGTGATGCAGGTCTTCGCCTCGCTGACCACCGACAACAACTGGGGTCCCGACCGCCTCGGCAACGAGACGGTGGCGCCCGGCGCAATCTTCGGCGTGCGGCTGCCCGAGGGGCCCTGCATGTATGACATCCGCTTCGTCTACGATGGCGGCCAGCCGCAGGAGCGCCGCAACGTGAACCTGTGCGAGATCATCAACGTGACCTTGCCGCTGCAGTAAGCGCGGCTGATACACGAAGGGGCGGCCCCGATCGGGAGCCGCCCCTTTTTGCTGTCCGCAGCGTGAGGGCGGGGGTGCCCGCAGACGTTCCCTACGCGGCCCTGGCAGCCGCGAGCGCCTTCCACACCGCCTCGGGCGTGGCCGGCATGTCGATCTGCTTCACGCCGGCATCGGAGAGCGCATCGACCAGCGCGTTGATCACCGCGGGCGGCGAGCCGACCGCGCCGGCCTCCCCCGCGCCCTTCACGCCGAGCGGGTTGGTCTCGCAGCGCACCTCGATCAGGTCCACGTCGATCGGCGGCAGGTCGTCGGCGCGCGGCAGCGCGTAGTCCATGAAGGAGGCACTGAGCAACTGCCCGCTCTCGGCATCGAAGGCGGTGCGTTCCATCAGCGCCTGGCCGATGCCCTGGGTCACCCCGCCATGCACCTGGCCGCGCACGATCAGCGGGTTCAGCGCATGGCCCACGTCATCCACCACGATGTAGCGCGGGATGGCGACGATGCCGGTCTCGGGGTCCACCTCCACCTCCGCCACATGGCATCCATTGGGGAAGGTGTGGGACTTGATCTCCGCGGTCTCCTGCGCGTCCAGCAGCGTGGCCTCGACGTCCGAGGCGGCCTTGTTCCGCTGTATCGCGGCGAGTTCGATGATGCCCACGGTGCGGTCCGTGCCGACCACGCCGAAGGTGCCCGCACCGGATGTGAACTCGATGTCCGCGACCGAGGCTTCGAGGTGCTCGGAGGCCGCCTGCTTGCCCTTTTCCACCACCGAGGCGGTGGTGACCAGGATGGCCTGGCCCTCGGAATACAGGCTGCGCGCGCCGCCCGTGCCGCCGCCATCGGGCAGGCTGTCGGAATCGCCCTGGCGGATGCGGATCTTTTCGATCGGGATGCCCAACTCGTGGCTGGTCATCATGGCATAGGCCGTCTCGTGGCCCTGCCCGGTCGATTGCGTGCCGACATAGACATCCACGAAGCCGTCATCGGCGAAGCGCACGGCGGCGTTCTCGGTGGGCGAGCCGCCGGTGGCCTCCAGGTAGTAGGCGAGGCCGATGCCGCGCTTGCGCCCGCGCTTCGGCCGCTTCCGCCTTGCGGGCGGGGAAGCCGTCCCAGTCGATCTTGGCGAGCGCGCTGTCCATCAGCTGCACGAACTCGCCCGAATCATAGCGCTGCCCCATCGCCGAGACGTAGGGCATGGCCGAGGAGGGCACCATGTTGGCGCGGCGCATCGCGATGCGGTCGATGCCCATCTCGGCGGCGGCGGTGTCGATCAGGCGCTCGACCAGGTAGTTGCTCTCCGGCCGCCCTGCGCCGCGATAGGCATCCACCGGCACGGTGTGGGTCAGCACGCCGATCACCTGCGCGTGGATCGCCTCGAAGCCGTACACCGAGGCCAGCACCTTGGTGCCCGCACCGGTCGGGATGAAGGGCGCGAAGGTATTGAGGTAGGCGCCCATGCCCGCCCAGTTCTTGGTGCGCATCGCCAGGAACTTGCCGTCCTTGTCCAGCGCCAGCTCGCCGATGGTGATGTTGTCGCGGCCATGCGTGTCGGACTGGAAGGCCTCGCTGCGCTCGGAGGTCCACTTCACCGCGCGCTTCAGCTCGCGCGCCGCGAAGCAGGTCAGCACGTGCTCGGGATAGAGGAACAGCTTCATGCCGAAGCCGCCGCCGACATCGGGGGTGACGACGCGGACCTTGTCGGTCTCGACCTTGAAGATGGACTTGGCCAGCAGGTTGCGCAGCAGCCACGACCCCTGCGTATTGGTGGACAGCGTCAGGTGCCCGCGCGCGGCATCGTATTCCGCGACCGCCGCGCGGGCCTCCATGCTGGCGACCACCACGCGGTTGTTCACCACGCGCAGGCGCGTGACATGCGCGGCGGACTTCACCAGCGCATCGACCTTGGCGGCATCGCCGACATGCCAGTCGAAGCAGGTGTTGTTCGGCGCGCTGTCCCAGACCTGAGGCTGGCCGGGCTGCGCGGCGGTGGCGAGGTCGGTGGCCGAGGGCAGGATGTCGTAGTCCACCGTGATGGCCTCGGCGGCGTCGCGGGCCTGCTCGATGGTCTCGGCGACGATGAAGGCGACCGGGTCGCCGACATGGCGCACCACGCCCTCCGCCAGCGCGCGTCGCGGCGTATCGGAGGTCGGGCGAGCCATCGACCGACTTCACCGGCGCGAGGCAGGGCAGGTGGCCGATATCCGCCGCGGCGAGGTCCGCCCCGGTCCAGATCCCGAGCACGCCCGGCATCGCCTTTGCCGCGGCGGTATCGATCGCGGTGATGCGCGCATGGGCGTGCGGGCTGCGCAGGACATAGCCCTGCGCCTGGCCGGCGACGGCCACGTCATCGGTGTAGAGCCCGTTGCCCTTGAGCAACCGCGGGTCCTCGACACGTCGGATGGATTGGCTCAGGCCGAACTTTGCCATGCGCTTGGTCTCCCTCGGTTCGTCAGCCCATCATCTGCGATGCCGGGCGGGAAAGGGAAGGGGGGTCAGCCCTCGGCCGGGCCGTAGCCGGCCATGCGCTTCACCCTCTCCCGCAGGCTCTGGAACACGACATAGAGCATCGGGATCACGAAGATACCCACCAGGGCTGCGGCGATCATGCCGCCGAACACCGCCGTTCCCACCGCCCGGCGGGAGAGCATGGCGGCCCCTTCGGCGATCACCAGCGGCACCAGGCCCAGGATGAAGGATATCGAGGTCATCATCACCGCGCGGAATCGCAGCCGCGCACCCATGATGGCGGCCTCGCGGATGGGCAGGCCCTCCTCGCGCTTCTCCTTGGCGAATTCCACGATCAGGATGCCGTTCTTGGCGGCCAGGGCGATCAGCACGACCAGGCCGATCTGCGCGTAGATATCCAGCGGCATCCTCGCCACCAGCAGCGCCAGGAAGGCACCGACCACACCGACAGCGACCGAGAGCAGCACCGGGATCGGGATGGTCCAGGACTCGTACAGTGCCACCAGGAACAGGTAGGCGAAGGCCACCGCGAGGGCGAGGATGTACGCCGTCTGCCCCGCCGCCTGGCGTTCCTGATAGGCGGTTCCGGTCCATTCATAGCCATAGCCCGGCGGCAGCACGCGCGCCGAGATGCTCTCCATCGCCGCCAGCCCGTCGCCCGAGGACATGCCCGGCCGCGGCGCGCCCTGGATCGAGATGGCGCGGTAGTTGTTGTAGCGGAAGATGGTCTGCGGGCCGATGCGCGGCTGGGTCTCGGCCACGGCGCGCAGCGGCACCATCTCCCCGCGCGCGTTGCGCACATGGATGCGCCAGATGTCGTCGATCTCGTCACGGTCCGCGGCCTCGGCCTGCAGGTTCACCTGCCAGGTGCGGCCGAACAGGTTGAAGTCGTTGACATAGAACCCGCCCAGCGTGGCCTGCAGCGCCTGGAACACATCGGAGATGCGCAGCCCCAGCGCCTGCGCCTTGTCGCGGTCGAGGTCGAGAAACAGTGTCGGGTTGGTCGCGTTGAAGGTGGAGAACACCGCGGCCAGGCGCGGGTCCTGGTTGGCGGCCGCGATGAGGCCGAGCATGGTCGAGCCAAGCTCCGCCGGCGGCCGTCCCTCGTAGTCCTGCAGGATGTATTCGAAGCCACCGCCGGTGCCCAGGCCGATGATCGGCGGCAGGTTGAAGGCAAATACATTGGCGGTGCGGATCTCGCGCCCGGCGGCGAACACCCGCCCGATGGCCGCCTGCACCGACATCGCGGCCGTGGTGCGATCCGCGAAGGGCTTGAGCCGCCCGACCACGAAGGCGGAATTGGACTGCGCGCCGCCGTCGATCAGCGAGAAGCCGACGATGGCAAGCGTGCCCTGGATGGAGGGGATGTCGCGCAGGATTTCCTCGACCTGGATCACTGCCTCGCGGGTGCGCGCCACCGAGGCGCCCTGGGGCAGTTGCACCTGCACAAAGAAGGCGCCCTGGTCCTCCTGCGGCAGGAAACCCGAGGGCGTGCGCTGCGCCAACCCCCAGATGCCCGCGGCAAACCCGGCCGTGAGCAGCAGCGACAGCGTCGAGACACGCACCAGCCTGGTGACCACGCCGGCGTAGCGATCGCGCAGCCAGTCGATGCCGCGCAGCCAGCGCCCCATCAGGCCGCGTCGCGGGCCATGATGCGGTCGCAGGAACAGCGCGCACAGCGCAGGCGAAAGCGTGAGCGCGTTGATCGCGCTGATCACCATGGCGGCGCTGATGGTCACGGCGAACTGCCGGAACAACTCGCCCGACAGGCCGGGGATGAAGCCGATCGGCACGAATACCGACAGCAGCACGAGCGTGATGGCGATGATCGGCGCGGTGATCTGCGCCATCGCCTTCTTGGTGGCCTCGGCGGGCGAGAGGTCGGGTTCCTCCGACATCACGCGCTCGACATTCTCGACCACCACGATGGCATCGTCCACGACAATGCCGATGGCGAGCACCATCGCCAACAGCGAGATGGTATTGGCCGAATAGCCCAGCGCCAGCAGGATGAGGAAGGCGCCGATCAGGCTGACCGGCACGGCGACGGTGGGAATGATGGTCGCGCGCATGTTCCCCAGGAACAGGAACACCACGATCACCACCAGGATGAAGGCCTCGATCAGTGTCTTGATGACTTCGGTGATGGTGTCGGTCACGAAGTCGGAGGTGTCGAAGAACACCTGGTGGGCAATGCCGCGCGGGTAGCGCGTCTGCATCTCGGCCAGGGTTCGCTTCACCGCGGCGGCGGCGGCCACGGCGTTGGCACCGGGGGCCAGGTAGATGCCGAAGGTCACCGCAGGGCGACCGTTGAACCGGCTCTCGGTGTCCATGCTGGCGGCGCCGAGTTCCACGCGCGCGACATCGCGCACGCGCAGGCTGCTGCCGTCGGGGTTGGCGCGGATCAGGATGTCGCCGAATTCCTCGGGACTGGTCAGGCGACCGCGGGTCTCGAGGTTGATCTGGAACTGCTGGTCGTCGGTGATGGGCCGTGCGCCGATGCGCCCGACCGGCGCCTGGACGTTCTGCGCCTGGATGGCCTGCACGACGTCGGCTGGCGTGAGGTTGAGGCTGATCAGCCGGTCCACCTCGAACCAGATGCGCATGGAATAGTCCATCGCGCCGAACAGCGTGACCTGGCCGACACCCGCCACGCGCCCAAGCCGGTCGAGCATGTTGATGGTGACATAGTTCGACAGGAACAGCGGGTCGTGCTCGCCATTCTCCGAATACAGGAACACGAATTGCAGGATGGCGGAGGACTGCTTGCGCACCGTCACGCCCTGCCGCTGCACCTCCTGCGGCAGGCGGGCCAGCGCCGCCTGCACGCGGTTGTTGACGTTGACCGTCGCGATGTCCGGGTTGGTGCCCAGAGCGAAGGAGATGTTGAGGCCATAGGACCCGTCATTGGCGCTGTTCGAACGCATGTACAGCATGCCGTCCACGCCATTGACCGATGCCTCGATCACCTGTGCGACCGTCTGCTCCACCACGGCCGCCGAAGCCCCGGGGAAGCGCGTGGTGACCGAGACCTGCGGCGGCACGATGTCGGGCAATTGCGAGACCGGTATGCGGAACATCGCCAGCGCACCTGCCAGGGTCAGCACGATGGCGATGACGATGGCCAGCCGTGGCCGGTCGACGAATACGGCGGAGAACACGCGCGTTCAGCCTCGCGCCGGCGCCAAGGGGCGTGTCGGTGGCTGAGCGACGGGTGCCGGGTTCACCGGCTGGCCCGGACGCACGCGCTGGATGCCCTCGACCACCACGCTCTCCCCGCCTTCGAGGCCGCTCTCGATCACCGCGATCGCGCCGCTCGCGCGCCCGAGGGTCACGTTGCGCCGTTCCGCCTTGTTCTCCTCACCCACCACGAACACGTAGGACCCCTGCTGGTCCTGCAGGATCGCCGCGCGCGGCAGGGTGATGGTCATGACCGGTTCCGCGCCCTCCACGAACACCGAGACGAACTGGCCGTCCACCAATTCGCGCGGCGAGACGGCGGCCGGCCCACCCTCGATCTGGCGGATCGGGTTGGCGATCAGCGCGCGAACCAGGATGGTGTCGGTATTGCGGTCGATCTGGTTGTCCACGAAGTCGATGCGCCCCACCTCGGGATAGATGCGCCCGTCCGTGAGACGGATACGCACCAGCACGGCGACCGGCCCGCCGCGACCCTCGAAGCGGTTGCGCAGTTCGAGCGCGGTGCGCTGGCTGACCGCGAAGGCCACGCGCATCGGATCCTGGCTGACGATGGTCGCGAGAATGCCGGCATCGGGCCCGACCACGTTGCCGACAGCGAAGTTGGAGCGCCCGATCTGCCCGGCGATCGGTGCCTTGATTTCGGTGTAGTCGAGGTTGATCTGCGCCACGCGCACCGCCGCCTGGGCTGCCAGCACGCTGGCCGCCGCCGTGCGCTCCTGGGCCTGCGCGTTGTCGAGCGCCACCTGCGTGCCGGTGCCGCTCTGACGCAGTTGCTGCGCGCGGGACAGCGCGACGCGGGCGTTCTCCTGTGTTGCGGTTGCGCCGGCCAGCTGCGCGCGGGCCTGTTCCAACTGCGCCTCGAATGGTGCGCGTTCCAGGCGGTAGAGCACCTCGCCTTCGGTCACGTCGCCGCCCTCGCGGAACAGGCGTTCCTGCAGGAAACCGGTGACGCGCGCGCGAATGTTCACGCGGTCCGTCGCCTCGACACGGCCGACGAATTCGGAGGATTCCGTCACCGGGCGACGCTCGGCCGTCTGCACGCCAACAGCGGGCGGACCCTGTGGTCCGAACTGGGCTGAAGCAGGGAAAGCCAGCGCCAGCAGCAGAACGCTGGCCGCGGCAAATGCACGCATCATGGGCCGACATCCGGACGGGTCATCCCGTCATGTCGCAGTGCAGCACGAATCGTCAAGCTATCCATGCGTGACGAGGCATCGCGCCGGGCGCATGGCGTGCCGCGATGATCCCTGGCGTCAGTGCGCGACGAACACCGTGCATGGCGCCGCCTGCAGCAGCTTGCGCGTGATGGTGCCGCTGAACATGGCGCGCAGCCCGGAATGCTCGAAGGCGCCCATCACCAGCATCCGCGCCGGCATCGCAGTCGCTTCGGCGAGCAACGCATCCAGCGGGTGGCTGCCCTGCACGCCAACCGCCTCGGCGGCGATTGCGTGGCTGCGCAGGTAGCCCGCCGCCTCGCTCGCCAGGCGTGCCGCCTCGGGCTGCTCGTCGGCCATCGAGAGCACCTTCACAGGGCTGTCCCCCGCCAGGCCCAGCAGCGCGAAAAGCTGCAGCGCGCGCATCGCCGGGATCGAGCCATCATACCCGACGAGCACGCCGCCGGCCGCGGGCGGCGCGAGGGGGGGCACCACGAGCAATGGCCGCGCCCCATCATGCAACAGGGCCTCGATCACCGGGGCGAGGCCGTCAGGGCATTGTTCGAGGCCGAGCGTCGAATCGCGGCCGATGACGATGATGTCATGCGTCGCCCCGGCAGCGAGCAGCGCCGGTTCCGGCGCATCGGTCAGGCGCAGGCTGGTGAAGGTGGTGGTGCCGGCGGCCTCGGTGCAGGCGGCGAAGGCGGTCGCGGCCTCCTCCTCGGCACGCTTCGCGCGGGCGGCGTCGCGGCGTTCCTTGAAGGCGGCGGCGCCGAAAGGCACGGCCTCGCGCGCGTCCTTGATGTGGGGCCAGTCCAGCACGGTCGCAGCCGTCAGCGCCGCACCGGTGCGCCGCGCGAGGGCTATGGCGAGGTTGCGCGCCTGCTTGGCGCCCTCGGTATCGTCCAGTGCAACCAGGATACTGCGGATCATGCGGCGGCCCTCTCCGGTTGGCTTTCTAACGCGGATCGAAGGGCTGGCACAACGCGCCGGCCGAACCGTCACGGCCGGATGAGGCGCAGCCGCACCGCGCGACTGGCGAGGTCGATCATCGCCACCATCGCCAGGATCATCAGGATGATGAACGCCGCCTCGTCCCAGTTGTTGATGCGAATGCGGTCCGACAGCGCCAGGCCGATGCCACCCGCGCCGACGATGCCCAGGATGGTGGCCGAACGTGCGTTCGATTCCAGCGTGTAGAGCACCTGCGAGAGCATGACTGGCGCCACCTGCGGCAACAGGCCGATCCGTACCGCAAGCACCCGGCCCGCACCCGCCGCGCGCACCGCATCGACCTGGCGCCGGTCGGCACCTTCCAGCGCCTCCGTATACATATCAACAATATGTTAAAAAAAAAGTTTTTTTTTAAAATGCTTGTTGGTCAGGGTTGTGGTGAGTTCCACTCCATGTCCGAGTTGCGGAGCAGCGGGGCGAAACTTCGGCCGTCGAGCACGGGGTTCTCCGGCAGACCGCAGAGCTCGATGAGGGTCGGATACATATCGATCAGGTTCACGACTCCCGTGCACTGTTTGCTCTTGGGGGTCATCCCCGGAAACTCTGACCATCAGGGGCACGCGGCGCGACCTGCCACAGCTGGTCTTGCCGTAATCGCTGCTTCTCGCGCCAGAAACCAGCCTGATCGCCCCACAGCATCACAATGGTGTTGTCGGCGTACTTGCTTTGAGCCAATCCGTCCAACAGCACTCCGATGCAGTCATCGACGAACGTGATCGTGGCCAGGTACGCCTGCACGGCCTCTTTGGTGCCTGCCGTATTCCTCCGCCCGCAGCCAGGACGCCCTCGGGCCGTAGACACGCTTCCCATTGCGGTCGAGGACGTCATCCAGATCCGTCGCCAGTGTCTTCGGGCAACACGATCTTGTCCAAGGGATACATGTCGAAGTACTTCTGCGGCACGTACCAGGTCAGGTGCGGCTTGCTGATCCCGATGGCCATAAAGAATGGCCTTCCCTCGAAGCCACGTGTCTTCAATTGTCCCGCGGCCCAACTGGCAGTCTTGCAGTCCATCATCTTGGTTTCGTCGTTCAGGGCAGTCGGTCCCCAGTCGAATGCGTGATAGTGGTAAGAGGGCTTCTCGTTCGGCAGATTGGGAAGACCATTCACGGGGGCGTTTCTTGCTCGCGGGGCCAATGCCGCCACGTGTCTTGTGGTATTCGTCGAAGGCCCACTGGCCCGCGTCGGACTTTCTTGCTCCCTGTGTCTCCGGGAAGCGGATGCCGGTGGAAGATCTTCCCCATTGAGAGTGAGTGGTAGCCGTGCTGGCTGAAGTACTCCGGCAAAGTCACCAAGTCCTTTGCCTTGGCTGCATTCTTCAGGTTGTTCTTGTTGCCGTAGACACCTGTCTTGTGTGCATGCACTCCAGTCAACAACGCGGATCGCGATGGGCAGCAGACCGTGGCGGGTGCGTGCGCGTTCATCATCACCACACCGCCCTCCGCGGCAAACTGGTCGAGACTCGGCGTCTGCACCTGTGGATTGCCGCCGAAACAGCCAACCCAATCATTCAGGTCGTCGATCGCGACAAAGAGCACGTTGAGGTTTTCGGCGTAACCTGTCGAAGCCGACCCTGCGATCAACAGAGCTGCCAAAGTCAAAGTTACTTTCATCCTGTTCCTCGTAGTATTATCGTATCATCCGGTTTACTGCTCATTTGCCCCAAAGCAGTGTATCGTGCCATCGGTGGTGGAGAGATATAAGCTCCCCCCAGCCGCTATCAGGGCGTCATACACGGGAGGAGCGTCCGTGTGGTAGATCTCAGCAATTTTCTTCCCCGTTTTTGCGGAGAACGCCCAGAGATCCCCTCCCCTGCGGCCCTCGAAAGCGGCAGTCGGATCGTCGGCCGGGATTACGTCAGGTGGGCCCGCGACGAACAGTTTGTCGCCGGCCAGCACCATGGCCCGAACGCGAACCGGAATGTGAACCGACCAGGCGTCTTTCGTCTTCTTGAAGTCATCCTCGCTCTTTCCCGGCTCGTACGGCTTGGCAAAGAGACGATAGCCCTTCTCACCCGGGAAGAACCCGCGACGTACCCCAACGCTCCCCGAGAACACGTTCACGCCAAACACGGTCTGCTCATTGAAAGCCAAGAGTTGGCCCAACGCGGCGATCTTGCTCATTTTCCGGTCCCAGCCCGGCCAGCGCTGACTGAAAGCCCAGTAAGTGCCTTCGTTGTAGGAATCGTCAAGGAAGCCTCTGCTGGAAAGGAGCCTCATGGCATTCGATCCCCGTTCCGGATAGGCAGGATACTCACGATAACCACCGCCTTCAGGGCCGAGGTTCTCCAGGGGGGATGGGAAACGTTTCAGGTCGCTGCGAAACCGTTCCTGGTGCAGGAAGAGATCGGCACCGTCGCTCACGAGGATGTCGGACTTGGCGCCATCCATGTAGCCGGCGTCCCCTTTGTCTTTGAAAGGATCCGGTTTCGGCCCAGCCAAGTGATTCCGGTAGCACTCATCACCGGTTTGCGGATCGAGCGCGTAGAAATACATCCCGCCATCCAGGAAGGTGGAGCGGCCGGCAGAGAAATATACCAGCGGACGCGGCGGCTTGACGGTCACGTCGTTCTGAACCATCACCGTGCCGTGTACAGGCCAGGCCGATTCCAATTGACCGAAAGCCCCGACCTGCCGCTCTTCCGGCGCGGCGAGAAAGCGCCACGCCTCGGCACCGTTAGAAACATCAAGACAGTAAACCCAACCGTCAGCACATCCAAATAGCGCCAGCCCGCCGTGAACGGTGGCGGGGGCGAGTCAATTCGCCCCCACCCGCAGTGAACTCCCACACCCTGCGGCCGGTCTGAGCATCCAATGCGGCAATGGTATGTGCGTCCTTCTCAGCGACGAGCAGTTTGCCTTGGGCAACTACGGGGGGCGTGATCGGTGCCGCAAAGCGCACCTTCCATCGCTGGCCCAACCGGTCGGGCACAGCCGTACCGGCCGCCCCGCTGCGGCGCGGGTCGTGACGGTACATGGGCCAGTCAGCATCGTTTCGGATTTTTAC
>CAVQTW010000010.1:0-136015 GCA_963716705.1 uncultured Alphaproteobacteria bacterium | reverse complement strand
TCGGTCGCGTCGGGGCTCATCGAGCCCGGGCGCAGAGCCGCCGATGTCGGAGAAATGCGCCCAGCCCATCACGAAGCCGACGCGGCGGCCCTCATGGAAGGCAGGCGCGAGGAACACCTGGTCGTTGGAATGGGAGACGGCGCCGTTGCTGCCATAGCAATCGTTGTACCAGTACAGGTCGCCCTGCCGCATGGTCTCGATGGGGAAGCGCGCTGCCACGGGCGCCACGATGTTGCCGAAGATCGGCAGGTCGCTGCCCACCGTCATCGCACCCTGCGCATCGAACAGGGCGGTGTAGAAATCCTTCTTCTCGCGGATGAAGGCGGACATGGCGGTGCGTTCGAGCAGCGCCTCCATCTCCGCCTGCGCGGCGCGCGCGGCGCCGCGGATGATCTCGAGCGTGACCGGATCGCAGGGCAGCATGGGCATTCCTTGGAAGATGCGGCGCGCTCAGCCGGCCCAGTTGGGCGGGCGCTTCTGCTGGAAGGCGGCGATGCCCTCTCGCGCTTCGTCGCCGGCCGCGCATTTCGCGAAGGACGCGGCGCCGGCTTCGGCGTAGCCCTCGGGCGAGAGCGGGCCAAGGGCCGCGATCAGCGCCTTGGTTTCACTGAGCGCCATCGGTGCGCCCTGCCGGATATCCGCCACCACCGCATCGACCGCAACGGAAAGCGCAGCGGCATCGGCCACGACCTCATGCACCAGCCCCAGGCGCCCCGCCTGCGCCGCATCCATCACATCCGCGCGCAGCACCATGCGCGTGGCGGCGCTGCGGCCCATGCGGCGCACCAGCCAGGGCAGGATCTGTGCCGGCACCAGGCCACGACGCACCTCCGGCGCACAGAAGCGCGCATCGGCCGAGGCGATCGCGATATCCGCCGCGCAGACCCAGCCCAGCCCGCCCGCATGGGCCGCACCCTGCACCGCGGCGATCACCGACCTGCGGCAGCGCGGCCAGGCGGCGGAAGCGTTCGCCCGCGCGACGGTTGCGGTCCTGCGCGGCGGCCAGGCGCTCGGCTTCGCTGCGATTGCGAGCCGACTTCCGACAGGTCGAGCCCGGCGCAGAAATGCCCGCCGGCGCCCGACGAGGACCACCACACGCAGCGCGCGATCCGCTTCGAGCGTCGCGAGGGCAGCGTCGAGCGCCTCGCCCATCGCACCGTTCATCGCGTTGCGGCGATGCGGGCGGTTCAGCGTCAGGCGCGCCACCGCGCCTTCGCGGGTCAGCAACACGGGCGTCTGGGTCTCGGTCATGCGTTCCTCACGATCGATCGCGCGCAGGATAGACCGTGGCGGCGCGCCCGTCGCCAGGGCGCGCGCGGGCGGTAGACCAGCGCGAGCATCGGGAGGACTGGACATGGCGGACCGCATCGCACTCGGCATCATCGGCTTCGGCATCATGGGCGAACGGCTCGCGCGCTTCGCGCAGGAGCACGACACGGTCCGCCCGGTCGGCGTGTGGGACCCCGCGCCCGAGGCCGCCGCGCGGCTGGCCGCCGCCGTGCCGGGCGTGCCGATGATGGCCTCTGCCGGAGGCGGTGATCGCCGCCTGCGACTGCCTGTATGTCGCCTCCCCGCCGGCCTTCCACCTGGCGCACGCGCAGGCGGCCTTCGCGGCGGGCAAGGCGGCCTTCCTGGAGAAGCCGCTGGCGGTCGATGTCGCCGCCGCCCGCGCCTTCGTCGCAGGCGGCCGAGGCTTCGGGGGCGCGCGGTGCGGTGAACTTCCCGATGGCCTCCTCGCCGGCCGTTGCACAGTTGAACGCCTGGCGGGCCGAAGGGGCGGTCGGCGCGCCGCGCGAGGTCGCGATCACCACCGCCTTCGCCACCTGGCCGCGCGGCTGGCAGCGCGATGCGGCGGCCTGGCTCGACCGGCCGGAGCAGGGCGGCTTCACGCGGGAGGTGGTGTCGCACTTCCTGTTCCTCACGCGCCGGCAGCTCGGCCCCCTCGCGCTGGAGGCCGCGCGCGCCACCTTCGCCGCGCCTGGCCGCGCGGAGACGCGCCATCGCCGCGCGGCATGACCGCCGGCGGCGTGCCCGTCACGCTCTCGGGCGGTGTCGGCACCACGCTGGCGGATGACCACAACACCTGGGTGCTCGAAGGCCCGGCCGGCGCGATCCGCCTGCGCGACTGGTCCTTCGCCGAGCGCCGCGGCGCCGATGGCGTATGGTCGCCGCGCGCCGGATGCGCTGCCCAACGAACGCATGCGCCCGATGGTGCTGCGCCGGCAGCTCGATGGCGTGGCGGCGATGACGCGCGGGCAGCCGCACCACCTCGCCACGCTGCGCGAGGCGCTGGAGGTGCAGGAAGTGGTCGAGGCGATCCTCGCTCAATCCGCGTAGGGCAGGCCGACGTAGTTTTCCGCGAGCGTGGTGCGCGCCGCGACGGAGGAGGCAAGGTAGCCGAGTTCCGCCAGGCGCACGCGATCCTCGAAGGCATCGCCGCTGTCGTAGCGATGCAGCAGTTGCGTCATCCACCAGGAGAAGCGCTGCACCTTCCACACGCGGTCGAGGCAGATGGCGGAATAGCTGTCCATCAGGTCCTCGCCGCGGCCGGCGAAGAAGCGCTCAAGCGCGCGGACCAGCACGCGCACATCGGCGATGGCGAGGTTCATCCCCTTCGCCCCGGTCGGCGGGACGATGTGCGCGGCATCGCCGGCGAGGAACAGGCGGCCGTGGCGCATCGGCTCGGCCACGAAGGAGCGCATGGGGGTCACGCCCTTCTGCAGGATCGGGCCTTCCTCGAGTTCGCCCTCCCCGGCCCCCAGGCGTGCGCGCAGTTCCGACCAGATGCGTTCGTCGGACCACGCCGCGGGGTCCTCGTCGGGCGCGCATTGCAGATAGAGCCGGCTGACCTCGCGGCTGCGCATGGTGGCCAGCGCAAAGCCCCGCGCGTGACGGGCGTAGATCAGTTCGTCCGACATCGGCTTCGACCGCGACAGGATGCCGAGCCAGGCGAAGGGGTAGGTGCGATCGAACACGGTGAGGTCGGCGGGCGGGATCGCCGCGCGGCTGATGCCGTGGAAACCATCGCAGCCGGCGATGACGTCGCACTCCAGCACCTCGTCACGTCCCTCATGGCGAAAGGCGATGCGCGGGCGGGTGGAGGCGAGGTCGTGCAGCGCGATGCCCTCGGCCTCGAACAGCAATGGCAGGCCATCCTGCAGGCGCAGCGCGATGAGGTCCTTCACCGCCTCCTGCTGGCCGTAGATGGTGACGGCCTTGCCGCCGGTCGGCACCCGACAGGTCGATCCGCTGCCGCTGCCCGCCGAAGCGCAGTTCCAGCCCGTGATGGACCAGCGCCTCGCGGTGCAGGCGTTCGGCCGCGCCGGCTTCGGCCAGCGTGTCCACCGAACCCTGTTCGAGCAGGCCAGCGCGGATGCGGGCCTCCACATAGGCGCGCGACCTGGCTTCGATCACCACGCTGTCGATGCCGCGCTGGTGCAGCATGCGCGCCAGCAGCAGCCCCGCCGGACCGGCACCGATGATCCCGACCTGCGTGCGCATGCGCGGCATCTCCCCGGTGGCGGTATGGCGGGGAAGCCTCGTGCTTCGCAAGCGCCAAGGTTGCCCGGGGGCGGCCGCCAGCGCAGGCTGCCCCGACGCGACACGCAGGAGGCAACATGACGCAGCGCAAGGTGGCGGTGGTGACCGGAGGGGCGCGGGGCATCGGGCGCGGCTGCGCGCATGCGCTGGCCGAGCGCGGCTTCGACATCGCGCTGGTGGACCTGCTGGTGCCCGAGATGGAGCGCACCGCCGGCGAGATCCGCGCCATGGGGCGCGAGGCGCTGGTGCTGGAGGCGGATGTCGCGGACCACGCCCGCGCCCGCGCTGTGGCGGCGGAGGTCGAGGCCGCCTGGGGCCGCATCGATGCGCTGGTGAATGATGCCGGCAAGTCCAACGCCCGCGGCATCCTGGAATGCCCGGAGGAGGAATTCGACCGCACCATCGCGGTGAACCTGAAATCCTGCTTCAACTACATCCAGGCCATCGCGCCGGTGATGCTGAAGGGCGGCGGCGGGCGCATCGTCTCGATGTCCTCGCTCAATGCCCATACCGGCGGCGTGACCAGCGCGGTCAGCAAGTTCGCCTATGCCGCGGCGAAGGCCGGCATCCTGGGCATGACGCGCGCGCTGGCCAAGGAACTGGGGCCCACCATCGCGGTGAACGCCATATGCCCCGGCATCATCGAGACCGAGGTGGGCAACAGCCTGACGCGCGCGCGCGGTGCCGAACTGGCGCAGAAAATCGCGCTCGGCCGCGTGGGCAAGCCGGCCGATGTGGCGCGCATGGTGGCCTTCCTGTGCGCGGAGGAGCCCAATTTCATCACCGGCCAGCACTTCATCATCGACGGGTTCCAGTGGGAGATCTGAGACCCGGGCTTGCAGGCCGGGCGATCCAGTCCCTAGGCTCCCGACCATCAGAATGGAGATCACGGACATGACCATCAGGCGACGGGTTCTCGGCCAGGGCATCGCGGCAACCGCGGGCGCCTTGGCGCTGCCCTCCATCCTCATCCGCCCCGCGGCGGCGCAGCGCAGTGCCAATACGCTGCGCGTGGCCTTCCGCGACGCGGTGCCGAATGTCGATCCGTATTTCAACAGCCAGCGCACCGGCCTCATCATCGGCCACCAGGCCTTCGACGGCCTGGTGCACCGCGACCCGGCGACCTTCCGCATCGTGCCCGCACTCGCCACCGAATGGCGCTGGGCCGACAGCAAGACACTCGACTTCACGCTGCGCCAGGGCGTGAAGTTCCACGACGGCAGCGCCTTCGGCCCCGACGACGTGGTGTTCACCATCAACACCGTGGCCGACCCCGCGAGCCGCGTGGCGACGCCCAGTCAACTACGCCTGGATCGAGGGGGCGGAAAAGACCGGCCCCAACACCGTACGGCTGAACATGAAGCGGCCGCACGCCCGCGGCACTCGACTACCTCGCGCTGGTGATGCCGATCTGGCCGAAGGCGTATCGTGAACGGGTGGGCGCGGATGGCTTCTCGCGCGCGCCGGTCGGCACCGGGCCGTACCGCTTCACCAAGGTGCGATGTCGCCAGCGGCGTCGAATTCGAGCGCTTCGACGACTACTACGAAGGCGGGCCCAAGGGGCGCCCGGCGATCCAGAAGCTGCACCGCGCGCTACATCGGCGATGCCGCCACCGAACTGACCGAGTTGCTCGGCCAGCGCGTGGACTGGATCTGGAACATGAATCCGGACCAGATCGCCAATGTGAACCGCCTGCCCTTCCTGCAGGCGACGCGCCAGGAATTGATGCGCGTCGGCTTCCTCAACCTCGACGCGGCGGGGCGCAGCGGCGCCGGCGGCCCGATGACCAAGCTCAAGGCCCGCCAGGCGGTGTGGCATGCGATCGACCGCAAGGCGATCGCCGAGCGGCTGGTGGGCGGCGGCTCGCGCGTGCCGGATGCACCGTGCTTCCCATCGCCAGTTCGGCTGCAACGGCGATGCCGCCATTCGCTACGACTACGACCCCGCCAAGGCACGCGCACTGCTGGCCGAGGCAGGCTATCCCGAACGGCTTCGACATCGAGCTCGACCTCCTACGTGCAGCCGCGGCAGTGGTCGGAGGCGGTGCAGAACTACCTGCGCGCCGTGGGCATCCGCGCCAACCTCAACCTGCATGCAGGTGGCGGCGCAGATCCAGCGCTCGCAGCGCGGCGAACTGGCGATGCAGATGGGCTCCTGGGGGTCGTATTCGATCAACGACGTCTCGGCGATCATGCCCAACTACTTCGCAGGCGGCGGCGACGACTACGCCCGCGACGAGGTGATGACGCGGCTGATCAACGAGGGCGGCTCGACCGCGGATGAGGAGGTGCGCAAGCGCGCCTACGACGCCGCCATCCGCCGCGCCACCGAGCAGGCCTACTGGCTGCCGCTGCACACCTATGTCAGCACCTTCGGCTTCCAGAAGCAGCTCGAATTCCCGACCTTCCCGGACGAGCTGCCGCGCTTCTACCTGGCGAAGTGGAAGTAGGGGGCGAAGTGGAAGTAGGATGCGCCGGCGATGCGGCCGCAGCCGCTGATCGCCGTCGCGGAATGTGCAGGCCAGCAGCCGCTTCTACCAGCGGCTGCTCGGCGCCCGCGCGCCCATGGCGGGCCGGAGTATGAGAGGCTGGTGGACGCGCAGGGCGACATCATCCTGCAACTGCATCACATCGGCATCGACCATCATCACGGCCCGATCGCGGACCCCGCGGTGGCGCGCGGCAATGGCGTGCTGCTGTGGTTCGAGGTGGCGGATTTCGATGCCGCCATGACCCGCGTCGGCGCGCTGGGACCGCCCGTGGTCCTGCCGCGCCACCGCAACCCCGATGCGCGCCACTGGGAAGTCTGGCTGCGCGACCCCGACGGCTATGTGGTGGTGCTGGCGAGCCCCGACGGCACGGCCGACTGAGGCCCCATCTCCACCAGGTGACATTCCACCAGGCCAGCGGCATCGCGCGCGGGCATCGGCGTGTCGGTGGAACACCGCGGCAGGGCGACCGGGCAGCGCGGATGGAAGCGGCAGCCCGGCGGGATATTCGCCGGGTCGGGCATGACGTCGCCCAGGCCCACATCGGGCACGCCGAGGCCCGGCTCGGGCGTCAGCACCGAGGCCAGCAGCGCCTTGCGTGTAGGGGTGGCGCGGCGCGGCGAACAGCGTCTCGGTCTCGGCGCGCTCGACGATGCGGCCGAGATACATCACCGCCACCTCGCTCGCGATGTGCTCGACCACCGCGAGGTTGTGGCTGATGAACAGATAGGTGAGGCCGAGGTCGCGGCGCAGCTCCGCCAGCAGGTTCAGGATCTGCGCCTGCACGGTGACATCGAGCGCGCTGGTCGGCTCGTCGCAGACCACGATGCGCGGGCGCAGCACCAGCGCGCGCGCAATCGCCACGCGCTGGCGCTGCCCGCCCGAAAGCTGCGACGGGTAGCGCTCGCCCTGCTCGATGGACAGGCCGACGCGCTCCAGCGCCTCGCCCACGCGGCGCGTGAGATCCTCGCGCCCGATATTGCCCTGCGCGATCAGCGGCATGGCGACGATGTCGCGCACCCGGCGCTGGGGTTGAGCGAGGCGAAGGGGTCCTGGAACACCGGCTGGATCAGCCGCGCGCGGGCGCGGCGGTCCATCCCGCCCAGGCGCTGGCCATCCACCAGCACATCGCCCGCACGTCGGCGGCAGCAGGCCGAGGATGAGGCGCGCCAGCGTGGACTTGCCGCAGCCGCTTTCGCCCACCACGCCGAGCACGCTGCCGGCGGGCACGGAGAAGGAGACGTCATCGACCGCGATCACCCGCTTGGCCGGTGCGAACAGCCCCTGGCGCACGCGGAACTCGCGCCGCAGCCCACGCACCTCGATGGCCGCGGTGCCGCTCATGCCGCCGCCTTCCCGCCCCAGCCGGGTTGCAGCACGCACAGCACCTCATGCCCCCCGCCGGCATCGTGGCGCGGCAGGGTGGCCGAGCAGGCCGGCATAGCCTGCGCGCAGCGGTCGCGGAAGCCGCAGCCCACGAAGCCCGGCTCGATGCGCGGCACCACGCCGGGAATGCTGCCCAGCGGCTCGTCCCGACGCACCTTGCCCGGCACCGGGACGCAGGAGAGCAGGCCGCGCGTGTAGGGGTGCTCGGGTGCGGCGAACAGCGCGGCGGTCGGCGCGGCCTCGACCACCTCGCCGGCATACATCACCGAGACGCGGTCGGCGACGCGGGCCACGATGCCGAGGTCGTGGGTGATGAGCAGGATGCCCAGGCCGAGATCCTTCTGCAGCTCCGCCAGCAGCCGCAGGATCTGCGCCTGCACCGTGACGTCGAGCGCGGTGGTCGGTTCGTCGGCGATCAGCAGTTCCGGGTCGCACATCAGCGCCATGGCGATCATCACGCGCTGGCGCAGCCCGCCCGAGAGCTGGTGCGGGAACTGCCCCAGGCGCAGCCCCGGCGCGGTGATGCCGACGCGCGCCAGCAGCTCCGCGGCGCGGTCCACCGCCTGCGCGCGCGGCGTGCCGCGATGGCGGCGCAGCACCTCGGTCATCTGCGAGCCCACCGTATAGGCCGGGTTCAGGCTGGTCATCGGTTCCTGGAAGATCATCGCCATGCGGTCGCCGCGCAGGCGGGACATCGCCTTCTCGTCGTAGCCGCCGATCTCCTCGCCGGCGAAGCGAAGTGCGGTGGTCTCGCGCTTCGAGCCGCGCGGCAGCAGGCCCATGACCGACAGCGCGGTGATCGACTTGCCGCAGCCGCTCTCGCCCACCAGGCAATGGGTCTCGCCCTTGTTCACGCTGAGCGACGCGCCGCGCACCGCGGCGCGTGCTGCCGATGGTCACGCGCAGGTCCTCGATGTCCAGCAGCGCGCTCATCGCGAGAGATCGGTGCCCATCATGTCGCGCAGCGCATCGCCCAGCAGGTTGACGCCGAGCACCAGCACGAACAGCGCCGCGCCGGGGATCATGATGACCCAGGGCGTGAAGAACATGTATTCCTTGGCCTCGCTGATCATCAGCCCCCAGGAGGGCAGCGGCGGCGGCACGCCCAGGCCGAGGAAGGACAGCGCGGCTTCCAGCAGGATGGCCAGCGCCATCTCCAGCGTCGCCACCACGGCCAGGTGCGTCGCGATGTTGGGCAGCACCTCGCGCGATGAGCACCCACCAGCGCGAGACGCCCGCGCACCAGGCGGCGGCCACGTAGTCGAGGTTGCGGATCTGCATGGTGGTGGAGCGCGCCACCACCGCGAAGCGGTCCCACAGCAGCAGCCCCAGCACCAGCACCACCAGCATCAGCGAGGAGCCGCGCAGCGCGGCGACGGCCAGCGCCACCAGCACCGCCGGGATGGACAGGCGCGTGGTGATGCCGAACACCACGAAATCGTCGATCTTGCCGCCGTAGAAGCCGCCCAGCACCCCGAGCGTGATGCCGATGACGCCGGAGGTGATGACGGTCAGCACGCCGATCAGCATCGAGATGCGCGTGCCGTAGATCAGCCGCGAGAAATAGTCGCGCCCGAGTTGGTCGGTGCCGAGGAAGTTGCGCGGATCGCCCCCTTCCATGAAGGAAGGCGGCACCAGGCGGCGATCGAGGTCGATGGCGAAGGGATCGTAGGGCACGATCCAGGGCGCGATCACCGCGATGATCGCGCAGGCGCCGACGATGAAGGCGCCGAGCAGGAATCCCCAGTTGCGCAACAGGCCCTGCGTCCGGCCGGGTGCCACCACGGCGCCGCTCATGAGGTGCGCAGCCGCGGGTCGAGCACGGCGTTCAGCAGGTCCGCCAGCAGGGTCAGCGCGATGTACAGAAGTGCCAGCACCAGCACCACCGCCTGCACCACCGGGAAGTCGTTCTTGCTGATGCTCTCCCACGCCAGGTAGCCGACGCCGTGCAGCGCGAAGACGGTCTCGATGACGATCGACCCGCCCAGCATGAAGCCCAGCTGCACCGCGGCGATCGAGACCACCGGGATGGCGGCGTTGCGGAAGCCGTGCTTCACCAGGATCGACAGGCGCGAGAGCCCCTTCGCGCGCGCCGTGCGGATGTAGTCGGAGGACAGCGCCTCGATCATGCCCGAGCGCGTGAGCCGCGTGAGCGACGGGATCGCCGAGAAGGCCAGCACGACGCCGGGCATCACGAAGTGTTCCCAGGAGCCGGTGCCCGAGATCGGCAGCCAGCCGAGTTGCAGCCCGAACACGATCATCAGGATCAGGCCGAGCCAGAAGGACGGCATCGCCTGGCCGATCAGCGCCACCATCGTCACCGCGCGATCCACCCAGGATCCCTCGCGCACCGCGGCCAGGATGCCCAGCGGCAGCGAGACCACCAGCGCGATGGCCAGCGCCACCAGCCCCAGCGTGAGGGTCACCGGCAGCCGCGCGGCGATCAGGTTCGCCACACGGTCGCGGAAGAAGAAGCTCTCGCCGAAATCGCCCTGGATGGCGCGGCCGAGCCAGTCGAAATACTGCACATGCACCGGCCGGTCCAGCCCATAGGCCTCGCGGATGGTCTCGATGTCCTGCTGCGTGGCGTTCGGCCCGGCGATGGAGATCGCGAGGTCGCCCGAAAGCCGCGTCAGCATGAAGGCGAGGGTGAGCACCGTCAGCGCCACGAGCACGGCCACAGCGAAGCGTCTGGCGAAGAAGCGGATCATTCGGGTTGGAGCCTAGGCAGGCATGGTGCATTGCGGCAAGGGCGCATGGGGGAATTGCGGCAAGGGCGCATGGGGGAAACGCGGCAAGGGCGCATCACCACGCGCCCGCCCAGCCATCGCGCCGCGGGTCGGACCCCGCCATGCGCACGCCGTTCTCCAGCACGCGGATGGCCTCGACCGAGCAGCCGGCATCCAGCGCGCCCAGCACCTTCACCTCATGCCCGCGCGCGCGCAGTCCGGCGATGGTGGCCTCGCCATGGTCGATCTCGAGCGACAGCACATCCGCCCCGCCATGCGGATGGTTCGATTCCTGGCCAGGTTGCGAGGAGGTCCAGCGCGGCGCTTCCACCGCCTGCTGCGGGTCCATGCCGAACACCGCGCAGGCCACCAGCACCTGGAAGTTCACCTGCACCTGGTTGTCGGCCCCGGGCGTGCCGAACACCATCCAGGGCTTGCCGTCCTTCATGACCATGGGCGCGTTCATGGTGTGGCGCACGCGCCGCCCGGGGGCGAGGGCGTTCGCGTGGCCTTCGTCGAGATGCCAGTAGGCCATGCGGTTGTTGAGCAGGATGCCGGTGCGCGCGCCAGTGACACCCGAGCCGAAGGCGGAGTTGATCGACTGGATGGCGGAGATGGCATTGCCCGCCGCATCCACCACGCAGAAATAGGTGGTGTCGGCCTCCGCCATGGCGCGCACCGGCAGATGCGCGGCGCGCTCGCCGATGGCCCGCGCATGGGCGGCCGCGCGCGCGTCGGAGAGCAGGTCGTCGAAGGGCGGTGCCTCGCGCCCGGCATGCGCCTCGCGGTCGAGGAAGGCGCGTTTCTTGGCCTCCACCATCAGGTGGACCAGCGCGGCACTGCCCCAGCCGAGCGGCTCCAATGCGACCCCCTCGACGATGCGCAGCATCTGCAGCAGCGCGAAGCCCATCGAGGGTGCGGGGGTCTGGCGCACCTCGAAGCCGCGCCAGGGAATGCCGATCGGCGGCGCGGTCAGCGCCTGCACGGCGGCGAGGTCGCCCTCGGCGACCAGCGCGCCGGCATCGGCTGCATCGGCCGCAAGATCGCGCGCCAGCGCGCCGCGAAAGAAATCCTCCGGCCCCGCCGCTGCGAGGCGTTGCAGCGTCGCGGCCAGCGCCGGCTGCACCACCAGCGCGCCCAGGCCCGGCGGCGCCCCTTCGGGCAGGAAAATCGCGCGGCTGGCGGCATCGGGTTCCAGCCGGTGGCGGTTCTCGCCGCAGAAATGGCGCAGCGCATGGGTGGCGGCGAAACCCTCGCGCGCTGCCTCGATCGCCGGGCCGAACAGCGCGCCCCAGGGCCGCGAGCCATGCGCGGCATGCAGCGCGGCGAGGCCGGCGACCTTGCCCGGCGTCTGCACCGCCAGCGGGCCGTGGTGGGGGATGCCGCCCTCGGCGCGGTAGCGCGCGATATTCGCCGCCGCCGGCGCCTGGCCGGTGCCGGCATAGGTCTCCGCCCGCCCGCTCGTGGCCGACCAGTGGTGGTAGAAGCCATCGCCGCCGAGGCCGGACATATGCGGCTCCACCACGCCCAGCGTCAGCGAGATGGCCACCGCCGCATCCGCCGCGCTGCCGCCGGCGCGCAGCACCTCCATCCCCGCCGCGGTGGCGAGCGGGTGGTTGGTCGCGACCGCGCCGCGGCGGCCCATGATCAGCGGACGATGCGCGCGGCGGTCGGGCTGCATGGCGCTCAGCCGGCCTGGCGGACGCGTTCGGCGATCGGCGCCCAGCGCGCGACCTCGGCGCGCACATGCGCAGCCGCCGCAGCCGGCCGAGGCATCGGGCCAGGTATCGACATTGGCCGCGCGCAGGCGTGCGCGCACGGCGGGGTCGGCCAGGGCACGCGCGGCGGCCGCCTCCAGCGTGGCGATCACCGCCGGCGGCGTGCCGGGCTTCGCGAACAGCACCTGCCAGGCGGTCAGCTCGTAGCCGCCGATTCCCGAACCCGCCATGCTGGGCAGCCCGGGAACGAGCGGCGAGGGCTCGCGCGAGGAGACGGCAAGGCCCCTCACCTGCCCGCCCTGCATCAGCGGCGCCAGCATCGTCGGACTGTCGATCGTGAGCTGCATGCGCCCCGCAACCAAATCCTGCACCGCCAGGGCAGCCGTGCGGTAGGGCACGATGGTGTAGGCCACGCCCGTCATCTGCTTGAGCAGTTCGCCTGCCATGTGGTTGGTGGCACCCGGATTGGTCGAGCCGAAATTGGCGGTATCCCCCTGCTGGCGCAGCCATTCCATCAGCTGCGCGACATCCCGCGCCGGGACGGACGGATGCACGGCCAGCACGAAGGGCTGGCGCCCGACCAGGGCGAGCGGCACGAAGTCGGTGATCGGGTCGAGCGGGAAATCGGGGCGCAGCGCCTTCATGACCGGGTGGTTGTTGGTGCCGATGAAGATCGTGTAGCCGTCGGCCGCGGCGCGGTGGAACGTGGCGGCGCCGATGGTGCTGCCGGCGCCGGGCACGTTCTCGGGCACCACCGGCTGGCCGAGCTGGGTGGTCAGCGCCTCGGCCATGATGCGCCCGGTCACGTCGGTGACGCCGCCCACGCCCACCGGAATCACCAGGCGGATCGGGCGGGAGGGGTAGCGCTCCTGCGCCAGCGCGGGGGTGGCAAGCAGCGCGGCACTGGCCACGAGCATCGAACGGCGGAACATCATGTCTATCTCCCGGTTGGCTTGCCCGAAGTGTTGCGCCACCCTTCCCCCTTGGCCAGCCCCGGAGTGCGCGATGCACGAGATCACCCTGCAGGAACCCTTCCGCGCGCTGTTCTACGCGCCCTTCTATGCGGCGCTGGCGCGCGGCGCGTATGAGGAACAGGGCGTGAAGGTGCAGTTGCTGTCGGGCACGGTGCCATCGCTGGCCAAGGACAGCGTGCTCGATGGCAGCGCGGACCTCGCCTGGGGCGGGCCGATGCGCCTGCTGCTGGCCCATGATGCCGATGCCGCCTGCCCGCTGCGCCTGTTCGGCGCGGTGGTGATGGGCGACCCGTTCTTCCTGGTGGGGCGCGATGCCAATCCCGGCTTCCGGCTGGCCGACCTCGCGGGCCTCACGCTCGGCACCGTCAGCGAGGTGCCCACGCCCTGGTGGACCTTGCAGGAGGACATCCGCCGCGCCGGGCTCGACCCCGAGCGCATAAGCCGCGTCACCGACGCCACCATGGCGCAGAACGCGGCGGCGGTGGCCGAGGGCAGGCTCGACCTCGCGCAGGTCTTCGAGCCCATCGCGAGCATGATGGAACGCGCGGGCCAGGGCCATGTGTGGTACGCGCAGGCGAGCCGCGGGCCGACCTCCTACACCGCCTTCTATGCGCGCGGGGACGTGATCGCGGCGAAGCGCCCGGCCTTCGAGGCGATGGTGCGCGGCCTCGCCGCCACGCTGGCGTGGTTCGCCATCGCCTCGCCCGAGGAGATCGCGGCGACCATCGCGCGCTTCTTTCCCGAGCTCGACCAGGACCTCATGGCCGTTGCCATCGCGCGCTACCGCGACCCTGGAGGTCTGGACCACCGACCCGCGCTTCCCGCCCGAGGCACTGGCGCGGCTGGAGGCGGGGATGCTCTCGGCCGGGGCGATCCGCCGCTCGCCGGGCTATGCGGGGCTGGTGGCGGAGGAGGTGACGGAAGCGGCGCTGGCGGGGTGAGGCGCGTTATGCCGGCGGTCGATGGTTTCGACCGCTGGCATGGCGTGTTCAAGCCCTCAGGCGCCGGGCGCCGGCATCCGCCGGCTTGGCTTCGCCGGACGACCGGCGGGCCGCAGTCGCGGCCTCGGCACGAGCCGGAGCCTCGCGCCACCGGCATCACACCGGCAGCACGCGGCCCGGCTGGGTGCGCGGCACCACGCCGAAGGGGTCGAACACCACCGGCGCGCAGCCCGCCAGCGCGGCCAGGTCGAAGCCGCGATGCGGCGTGCCGAGCACGATGGCATCCGGCGGCCCGTCGGGGCAGGCCTGCGGCGAGGCGACGCGGGGGAAGGCGGCGAGGTCCGGCGGCGTCGCCTCCAGCAGCGGGTCGTGCCAGGCGACGCTCGCGCCGCAGGCCGCGAGCCCCTGCAGCAGCGCCACCGGCGCCGCGCCGCGCAGGTCGGCCACATCGGGCTTGTAGGTGACGCCCATCACCAGGATGCGCCGCCCCGCCACATTGCCGCCCAGGCCCTGCGCGATGGCGCGCAGCACGCGCGCCGGCCGCGCGCGGTTGGACTGCATCGCGGCATCGAGCAGCGGCGAGGCAGCGCCGGCGCGCCGTGCCTCCATCTGCAGATAGGCCGGATCGACCGGGATGCAGTGCCCGCCGGCGCCCAGCCCGGGCCAGAACGGGGCGAAGCCGAAGGGCTTGGTCGCCGCCGCCGCCACCACCTCGCGCGTCGCCACGCCCAGGGCCGCGAAGGCGCCGTGCAGCTCGTCCATCAGGGCGATGTTGACCAGGCGGTAGGTGTTCTCCAGCAACTTCGCGCATTCGGCGATCTCGGGGGAGGCCACCGGCACCACCTGGTCGGTCACACGGTCCCAGAAGGCCCGGGCGCGCGCCATGGAGGCGGCATCCGGCGCGCCCAGCAGGCGGGCGATGCGCCGCGGGCCCAGGGTGGTGTCGCCGGGGTTCTCGCGCTCGGGCGAGACCGCGAGGAACACGTCGCGCCCGACCTGCCAGCCATCGCGCTCCAGCACGCGCCGGCACAGCCCGTTGGTGGCACCCGGCTGGCAGGTGGAGACCAGGCAGACCAGCGCGCCGCGCGGCATGTGCGCGCGGCAGGTCTCGAGCGCGGCGGCCACCGCCGAGAGGTCCGGCATGCGGCCATCATCGAGCGGCGTGGGCACGCAGATCAGCCAGGTGCCGGCGGGCGGCAGGCGGGAGGGGTCGGCCAGCGCGCACGCTTGGTTGCCTGGCGGCGCGTCGCGCCATTCAAGCGCGGCACGCTCCACCGCGGCGGGGTCGAGGTCGAAGCCGGTCACCGCGAAGCCGGCGGCGGCAGCCTCGCGCAGCAGCGGGCGACCCACATACCCCAGACCGATCACCACCACGGCGTCGGCATGGATGGCGTCGGGCAGGCTGAGGTTGGGCAGGAGGCCGGTGTCGGGCATGGCTCAGGATAGTTGTTTTAATTTCCTTTTTATTCAACCTGAAATTGATGTTTCCATGCACCCTGGCGGCCGGCGGTTCTTTGCGCGAAACACGGCGGGCATGTCACGGACGGACGCCATGAACCGCATCAGCCGGCGCGCAACACCCCACGGTGCCGCATGACACCAGGCGCACAAGGGCTCGACCTGCGGCCTGAAGGGCCGGGCGTGCGAATGCGTGCCGCGAAGCCAAGGGCCGCGGATGCTGCCGCGCGCGGCGCTTGTGGGGGGCGAAGGTGAAACCTTCGTGCGCTTGGCATGAGCGCGCCGCTGCATCACGTCACCCACCCGCTGGTGCAGCACAAGCTGACCCTGATGCGGCAGGCATCCTGCCCCTCGACCGATTTCCGCCGGCTGCTGGGCGAGATCGCGGGCCTGCTGTGCTACGAGGTCACGCGCGACCTGCCGCTGGAACAGGCGCCCATCGAAACCCCGCTGGAGCCCATGATGGCGCCGCGCATCGCCGGGCGGAAGCTGGTGCTGGCCCCGGTGCTGCGCGCCGGCCTCGGCATGCTGGACGGGATGCTGGCGCTGGTGCCCTCGGCGCGCGTCGCGCATGTCGGGCTGTACCGCGACCCGGTCACGCTCAATGCCGTGGAATACTACTTCAAGGCGCCGCCGGACGTGGCGGAGCGCACGGTGCTGCTGCTCGACCCGATGCTGGCCACCGCCCATTCCGCCACCGCCGCGGTCGATCGGTTCAAGTCCCGCGGCTGCCGCGACATCCGCTTCGTCTGCCTGCTGGCGGCCCCCGAGGGCATCGCGCATTTCCACGACCGGCACCCCGATGTGCCGCTATGGACCGCGGCGATCGACCGCGCGCTGGACGACCACGGCTACATCCGCCCGGGCCTCGGCGATGCCGGGGACCGGATGTGGGGCACGCTGTAGCTCAGGCGCGCACGGGGTTCAGCCGCCAGATCGTGAAGTTCAGCGTCGCCGCGAAGCTCACCCAGGCGAGGTAGGGCAGCAGCAGCAGCCCCGCCGTGGTGCTGATCGGCAGGAACACGATGATGGTGGCCAGGATGGACAGCCACAGCCCGATCACTTCCACGAAGGCGAGGTCGGGCCGCCGCAGCCCGAAGAACACCGCCGACCAGCCGGCATTGAACAGCAACTGCACCCCGTAGACCGCAAGCGGCAGGGCGGCCCCGGCGAAGCCTGCCTCGCGCCAGACCATCCAGCCCGACACCGCGATCATGATGTAGAGCACGGCCCATGCAGGCGCGAAGGCCCAGTCGGGTGGGTTCCAGGACGGCTTGGCGAGCCCCCGGTACCATTCGCCCGGCTTGAAGAAGGCACCGGACAGCGCGGTGAGGAAGTTCACCGCGACGAATCCGAGCAGCGGAAGCCAATATGCAATGTCCATCCGCGCCATATAGCGCGCCGGGGCGCGGTTTTCGATGCCGTTCAGCCAGCCCGTCGCGTGGCCGGCAGGCTGGCCAGCGCGGCGCGGAAGGCCTCCAGGCTGCGGGCGATGTCCTGTTCGGTATGCGCGGTCGAAAGGTAGTATTTCGCATCCCCCTTCAGGATACCGCGCTCTCGCAGAACGCCGTTCACATGCTTCTGCATCGCGCCGTCCTGGCGCAGCATGGCGCGGTAGTCGCGGATGTCGCCCGGCGCATAGACCACGTCGAACAGCACCGGTTCGCCCACCACCTGGGCCGGCACGCCGGCCTCGGCGATCAGCCGCGACAGGCCCGCCATGAACCCGCGCCCGTTGGCGGTCACGGCCTCGTAGGTGCCCGGCCGGCGCAGCACCTCCAGCGTGGCGAGGCCGGCCACCGAGGCGACCGGATTGCCCGACAGCGTGCCGATCTGGGTGAGGAACGCGGTCCTCGCCGACGGCCGCGCGGTCGAAGTAGCGCCATGATGTCGGCGCGCCCGGCCACCGCCGCGAGCGGGAAGCCGCCGCCGATGATCTTGCCGAGCGTGCAGATGTCCGGCGTCACGCCGTAGTAGCGCCTGCGCGCCGCCATAGGCGAAGCGGAAGCCGGTCACCACCTCGTCGAAGATGAGCGGGATGCCGACGCCGCGCCGTCACCTCCCGCACGCCTTCCAGGAAGCCCGGCTTCGGGCGGGATCAGCCGCTGGAAGGGCTCGACGATGACGCCGCCAGATCTCCTCGCGCTGCGCCTCGATCAGCCGCACCGCGGCCTCGAGCATCGTTGAACGGGGCGACCAGCACCTCGTCGCGCACCGCGTCGGGGATGCCGGCGGCAGTCGGGCACGGCCTCGGGGAAGTTCGCGAGGCGCTTGGGCGCCAGGCTCATCAGGCCGTAGTCGCTCATGCCGTGGTAGCCGCCCTCGAACTTCAGGATCTTGTCGCGCTGCCCGGAAGGCGCGCGCCACGCGCATGGCGTAGAGGTCGGCCTCGGGCCGGAGGAGACGAAGCGCACCTGCTCCGCGCAGGGCACCGCCTCCACGATCTCCTCGGCCAGGCGGATGCCGGGCTCGTTGTTGGCGAAGAACGTGGTGCCCAGCGGCGATCTGCTCGCGCACCGCCGCGGTCACCTCGGGGTGGGCATGGCCGACGAACATCGGCCCGGAGCCCAGCAGGTAGTCGATGTACTCGCGCCCATGGATGTCGCGCACATGCGCCCCGCTGCCCTCGCGGATGATCACCTCGGCGGGGAAATTGCCGAAGGTCCCGCCGGGCATAACGCGTCGCGCGGCCGCCAACAGGGACTGTGCGTGCTCGGTCGTCGCGATGCCATCCATGTCACTGATCCTGCGGTATTGGCACAGGTTACCGCCGGCCGGCCCTTCGCGTCACCCTATTGCGGGGCGGCCGGGGGGGCGGCGGTAACATCGTCCTGGCCGATCCCGAATACGCCGCGCAGGAAACCCGGCGTGAGTGCGGCGAGCGGGTTCACCGACACCGAAGGGTCGGCCAGCGGCCCGCGCATCCGGTAGGTCGCGGCAAACAGCCCGCCGCCGCGTTCGGGGCTGAACAGCCGCCCCAGCACGGGAATGCGCCCCAGCAGCGAATTGAAGACATAGGCCGGCACGATGGTGCCTTCCATGTCGATCCGGTTGCGCAGCCGGTCGATCCGCCCCTTCGCCGTGAGACCGAGAGAGGCGGAGAAGGCGCGCGCATCGTCGAGCACCAGGGCCTCGCGCGTCAGCACGAAGGGCGCGGTCAGGCTGGCGAAGTTCAGCCCCTGCCCGCTCAGCGCCTCGAACACGCCATAGACCGACATCGCCTGCAGCAGCTTGCCCAAGGCCGGCGCATCGCGCAGCGCGAAATCCTCCAATTCGGCCGAGCCGATCAGCGGTGCGCCCGGCCGCCCATGCGCGAACACGGCATCGACGTTGAGCCGCCCGCCCTGCACCGTGCGCAGCACGCCGAAGGCGCGCAGCAGGGACCCCCCGTCGTCGCTGGTGACGGTCACGCGCCGGCGCGTGCCCTCGGGCGCGATGCGCATCAGCACCGCGCCGCCGCGCTCCACCTGGCCGCGCAGATCGGCCGCCTGCAACACCCCGGCGCCATCCACCCGCGCCGAGGCGACCACGCCGCTGAGCGCCTGGCCTTCACGCAGCAGCATCCGGTCGAACCGCAGGTCGAGGTTGACGGTGGGTCCCGCCTGGTCGTGCGCGGCGCCCGTGGCCGCGGCCGCGGCGGCGGGCGCCTCCAGCGCCGGCGCGAGGTCGAGCACCTGGCCCTGCAGGCCGATCGTCCAGGCGCCGTTGCGGCCCTGCGGCGGGGCCATGTCACCAGTGAAGCGGCTGCGTCCGAGCTGGCCCTGCTGGATCTCGATGCGCTGTGGGATGTTCTGCCGGACCTGGGTGCCGCGCGCACGCACCACCGTGCCCGGCGCATCGACGCGGATGCCTTCGATCCCGGTCAGCGCACCGTTGCGCAGCGTGAACGCCGCCTCGCCGGTGCCGGCCACGCCTTCCGCCTTGGCCCAGGCCAGCGCATCGACCGACAGCCGCGCCCGGGTGAGGTCGGCGCGCAGGTTGACCCGCCCCTGGCCGTTGCGCCGGGACTCGGTGCGGATGTCGAGACCGACGCGGCCCTCGACGAAAGGCCGCAGGTCGAGCACGACGTCGGCGATCTGGGCGGCAGTGGCGATACCGGTCACGGTCTCTCGCCCAACCACCTGGTTGGCGGGGCCGGGGCGGAAATCCGCCTCCTGCTGGATGCGCAGCGCCACGCCCGCCATGGTCGCGGTGCCGGTCACGCGCAGGCCGTCATTGTCGGCGGCAAATTCGAAACTGCCGCGATCGAGGTCACGCCCGAACACCGCGCGCGGCACCCGCACCTCGGTGCCGCGGCCCGAGGCGCTCACCCGCAGCCGGCTGACCGGCAGGTCGACAATCAGCGGGAAGGCGATCTGCACGCGCGCCTCGCGCAATGTGCCGGTCAGGCTGGCCACCGGCGGCGGCCGGCGCTCGAACAGCGCGAGGCGCGGGTGGCGCAGGATGGTCCAGGCATCGGCGAGCGGGCCGCCGACCACGAACTCCATCTCGGCGGTCTCCGGGTCGGTCTCGAAACCGAAGCGGATCCGGCCTTCGCGCACCACCAGGCCGGAGGCGGATTGCCGGCCTTCCGCCACCTCGATCTCGATGACATCGAGGCCGAAACGGGCACGCCCGCTCGCCCCTTCCGCCGGCGGGATCGGGCGCAGCCAATGCACCGTGGCGCCCTCGGCCTCGGCGCTGCCCTCGAACTCCGTCACTGCCAGGCGCCCGGCAAGGGGATCGCCCTCGACAGCCACACGCCAGGTCCCGGCGCGCGCCACCCCGGCCGTGATGTTCTCGACCATCCAATCCCGCGCATGGTGGGCGATGCCGGCCGGCCAGTAATGCGCCAGGTCCGCGAAGGCGACACGGTCGAGCGCCAGGCTGGCCTCGCCCCGCCAGGCCGCACCCTCCCGGCGCACCTCCCCGCGCGCGCGGATGACCGGTGGCGGGCCGGCACCACCGCCGGGCGGCGGCGCCGGGCGCAATTCGGCGCGCTCGATCCGCAGATGCTCCTGGTCGAGCGCGATATCGGCCTCGAAGGCGCTCAATGGCACGCGGCCGCGCGCGCCGAGGTCGATCATGCCGTGGCCGACCCGCAGGCGCGCCTGCGCGACGGCGGGGATCCGCAGCCCGTCGAGCCGGACCTCGAGCGCAAGCGATGCCTGGGCGTCCAACGCCGCGAGCGCGCCCAGCATGGGCGCCGCACGGGCCAGCGCCGCCGGCCGGATGGAGGGTACCGCCAGCGTGACGTAGCCTTGCCCCGTGGCGCCCTCGATCGAGCCGGATATCCTCAGGCCCACCTGCTCCGGGCCCAGCGACAGCGCACCCATGCCAATGAGGTCGATGCCCCCGCCCGCGCGGCGCGTCAGGTCGATGCTCGCGACATGTGCCGACCAGGACCGGCCGAGCTGGGCATCCGCCACGATCAGCCGTGAATCGGTCAGGCTGACACGATGCAGCGCCGAGAGCGGCGTATTCTCCGATGGCGGCAGCATGAGCTCGGCGAGGACCGCAAGGATGGCAGCCCGCTCGGGCTGGTCATCGGCCGGGGCATCCGGGTCGGTCCCCTCCTCGTCCAGGGAGCCGAGGTCGAGGCGGAAGCCGCCATCGGCGGCGCGCAGGGCGCGAAGGCTGAGCCCGCGCATCTCCAGCGACCGCGGTGCCACCACGCCGCGGAGCAGCCATATGGCCGAGAGCGAGACCGCGGCATCCGGCAGATCGGCCCGCACCGCACCATCCCGATCCACCGCGCGCACATGCCGCAGCGCGATCTCGAGCGGCGAGCGGTGGCCCTCCCGCCAGCCGGCCCAGGCGATGGTGGCATCGCCGATATCCAGGCGGGTGGGGCCGCCCAGGGTGTTGAACTGCGCCTCAAGCTGCCGGGCCAGCCACGGGACATGCAGGGGTTCGAGCTGCAGCCGCCAGGCCGCGAAGCCGAGTGCGAGCCCCCCACCACCGTGAGCCCGATCACGAGGCGCACCATGCGGTTGAGCCACCGCCCCGCTTGACCGGCGGCCCGCCTCACCTGTTCCCTACCTGGCCATGCAGGCCCGTCTTGCGACCGAACGGCTTCCGCGTCCCTTTGACCCCGCCGCCGCGGCGCTGGCGCGCGAACACTTCGCCGAACGCGGGGCGCCCGAAAAGCAGTTCGCGGCCTCGGCCGCCGGCGCGGCGCTGCTCAGTGCGCTGGGCGGGCACAGCCCCTACCTGGCGGACCTCGCCGTGCGTGAATCCGCGGTGCTGATGGCACTCGCCGCCCGCGGCCCGGACGAGGCCTTCGCGCGCGCCATCGACCCCCTCGCGCGGATCGACCCGGCCACGCCCCGGCCCGCGCTGGCCGCCATGCTGCGCCAGGCCAAGCGACAGGGCGCGCTGGTCGCGGCGGTGGCGGACCTGGCCGGGATATGGACACTGGACCGCGTGACCGGAGCGCTGTCGGACCTCGCGGAGGCGGCGATCGATGCGGGATGCGCGCACCTGCTGCGCGACGCCGCGGCGCGGGGCGAGTTGCGCCTCAACGGCGCGGCACGGGGGGAACCGCGCATCGCCGGGCGGAATTCCGGCCTTGTCGTGCTTGGCATGGGCAAGCTCGGCGGCCGGGAACTGAACTACTCGTCCGATGTGGACCTCATGGTGCTCTACGATCCTGCGGCTGCAGCCTATCATGAGGATCGGGCGGGCGCCGTCTATGTCCGCATCGCGCGGGATCTCGTGCGCCTGCTCGAGGAACGCACCGCCGATGGCTACGTGTTCCGCACCGACCTGCGGCTGCGCCCCGACCCGGCGGCGACACCGCTCGCCGTCTCGATCCCTGCCGCCATCACCTACTACGAGAGCATGGGCCAGAACTGGGAACGCGCGGCCATGATCAAGGCGCGCCCGGTCGCCGCCGACCGCGCGGCCGGCGAGGCCTTCCTGCGCGAGATCCGCCCCTTCGTCTGGCGCCGGCACCTCGACTTCGCCGCGGTGGCCGACATCCATTCCATCAAGCGCCAGATCCACACGCACAAGGGCGCGAAGGGGGCGAATGCGACGGTGCAGGTCGAGGGCCATGACGTGAAGCTCGGCCGCGGCGGGATCCGCGAGATCGAGTTCACCGCCCAGGTGCTGCAACTGATCTGGGGCGGGCGCGACCCCGGGCTGCGCGACCCGACGACGCTGGGCGCGCTGGTCTCGCTCGCCCGCGCCGGCAAGATCGACCGGCGGGCGGCGGCCGACCTCGCGGATGCCTACGTGTTCCTGCGCAACCTCGAACATCGCCTGCAGATGGTGGCAGACCGCCAGACCCACCGGATGCCGGAGGATGCCGAAGGGGTCGCGCGCATCGCCTCCTTCCTGGGCTTCCCCGACGCGGCCGCCTTCCGCAGCGCCTTCACCGCCCACATGGCCCGCGTCGAACGCCATTACGGCAGGATGTTCGAGGACGAGGCACCACTGGCCGAGGAGCAGGGCCAGGGCGACCTGGTGTTCACCGGTGTGGAGGACGACCCGGCGACCATCGCGACCCTGCGACGCATGGGCTTCGCCAACCCCTCGGGCGTCGCCGTCACGGTGCGTGGCTGGCACCACGGCCGTACCCGCGCGACGCGCAGCGAAAGGGCACGCGAAGTGCTGACCGCGCTGATGCCGGCGCTGCTGGCGGCCTTCGCGAAGCAGCGCGAGCCCGACGCCGCGCTGGGCCGGCTGGATGCGCTGTTCGGGCGGCTTTCGGCCGGCGTACAGGTGCTGAGCCTGCTGGAGCGCAACCCGGCGCTGATGGATCGCCTGGCCGGCGTGCTCGGCGCGGCCCCGCAACTGGCCGACCACCTCGCACGGCACACCGCGGCGCTGGAGGGCTTGCTGGTCGGCGCCGGCGGGGGCATCGGCAATGCCGCCACCACCCTGCCCGCGCAACTGAAGGACGCCCGGCACTTCGAGGAGGCGCTGGAGGCCGCGCGGCGGCTGGTCCACGAGGGCAAGTTCGAGATCGATGCGGCGACGCTGGATGGCTCGCTCGATGCCGATGCCGCCGGGGAAGCGCGCAGCGCGCTGGCCGATGCCGCGATTTCGTCCCTGCTGCCCCATGTCCTGGGTGCCTTCGCGGAGCGGAACGGCAAGGTCAAGGGCGGCGCGCTGGCGGTGGTGGCGCTGGGCAAGCTCGGCGGGCGGGAGATGCTGCCGGGATCGGACCTCGACCTCATCCTGATCTATGACCATGCGGCGGGGGTGGAGACCAGCTCCGGGCGGGCCAAACGCGGCGGGCCGGCGCTGCGCGAGCTGCCGGTGAGCCAGTATTTCGCCCGCCTCGCGCAGCAGGTGATCGTGGCGATCAATGCGCCCGGCGCCGAGGGCAAATTGTATGAGGTGGACATGCGGCTGCGCCCTTCAGGCTCGAAGGGTCCGGTCGCCGTCTCCCTGGCGGCCTTCCAGCGCTACCACGCCGAGGATGCCTGGACCTGGGAACGCATGGCGCTGACGCGGGCGCGCGTGGTGGCCGGGCCGCCGGGCTTGCGGCGCAAGGTTGAGACGGCAATCCGCGCCGCGCTGCAACGCCCCGATGCCGCCGCCCGCGCGCGGCCCGATGCGGTGGCGATGCGCGAACGCCTGCTGCGCGACCTGCCACCGGAGGGGCCCTGGGACGTGAAGCTTGGCCGTGGCGGCCTGGTCGAGGTGGATTTCATCTCCCAGGCCCTGCAACTGATCCATGCGCGGGACCATCCCGCGGTGCTGGCGCCGAACACCTGCGAGGCATTGCGACGCCTGGCCGCAGTCGGGGCCCTGTCGGTGGCTGAGGCCAATGACCTGATCGCCGCCAACCGCCTGTGGCGGACAGTGAGCGGCCTGCTGCGCCTGACCGTCGGCCGCTGGAAGGACGATACCCTGCCAGACAGCGCGGCATCCGCGCTGGTGCATGCCTGCGCCCGCATGATGCCCGGCGCCCCGCCCGTTGATCTTGCCGGCCTTCGCACACAGATGGCGCAGCGGGCGCGGGACGTGCGCGAGATCTTCGAACGCCGCCTCGGTCGCCTTGGCAGCCACAAGGAGCGGGCATGAGCGAACTGGCCGAGGGCAAGAAGGCACCTGCCTTCAGGATGAAGGCGAGCGGTGGGCGCGAGGTGTCCTCGGCGTCGCTCAAGGGCAAGCCCTACCTCATCTATTTCTATCCGAAGGCGGATACGCCGGGCTGCACCAAGCAGGCCTGCGGCGTGCAGGAGGCGCTGCCGCAACTCGGGAAGATCGGCCTCGAGGTGATCGGCGTGAGCCCGGACCCGATGGCGCCGATCGAGAAGTTCGCCAAGAAATTCGGCCTGGATTTCCCCCTGGCCTCGGACGATGACCACAAGGTGGCCGAGGCCTATGGCGTTTGGGTCGAGAAGTCGATGTACGGGCGCACGTACATGGGCATGGAGCGCAGCAGCTTCCTGGTCGGGGCGGATGGGAAGGTCGTGCGGATCTGGCGCAAGGTGAAGCCCGAGGCGCATGCCGCACAGGTGCTGGAGGCCGCCGCCGCCCTGTGAGCGCCCGCGCCGGGGCGAAGGCGCGGTGCCAAGCCTTCGCGGCCAGGCTGCCCAGCCACAACCGCTGGTCAACCAATCCCCTGAATGTTCTGCGCGCGGCCGGCCGGCACGCGCCGCGCACCGTCACCCGGGCGTGAGGTCCAGCGGCGGCGCCTTGCCGGGGTCGCCACCAAGGTCACGCCAAATTCGCTCGACGGCCGTGGCGAAACCTGTCGCGAGATTTTCCATCGCGCGGCGGTCGTCACCCTCGCAGCGGCGGGCGGCCGAGCCGATTGCCGATTCCAGGTCACGCGCGACGGCTGCAAGCGATTGCAACGGCCGATCCGAACGCGACAGATGGTCGCGCAGGGCAGCCATTGCGGCGGCTTCGAGTGTCGGCAGGAGTGGCGAGTCAGCGTTCACCGCGGCGACTGCCAGCGAGGGGTCGAATACCCCGGCACGGCGCCTTGACCGTCAAAGCACCCTGTCCGGTGCCTCATGGAGCAGGCATTGGCATAGGAATTGAGACTATTTTTGCGACGATTTTCGCTATTTAGGAAATTTAACGCAACCATTTCGCGACCTTTCCGCGCCCTTCGGGATAACACCGTTAAAACCCCGTCAAGGTCAACGAACATCGCATTAAGCGGTTCAAAATCCTGATCTTCCTGGGCATGAAGGGCCTCGGCGCCTGCAATCCCCGTCAAAACGGCGGGAACCACAGAACGCTGAGAAGACGCTGTATTCGCACCGCACTCGACGGCACGCCCGAAGGAGCCGATCTGTCATGGACCAAATTTCGTACCAGAATCTCTATGGCAATCATCTGTCTTCCGAACGAGACGATGTGATTGTGGACCGCGACCATCTGCGCGAAGCCGCCTCGGCGATCGAGCAGGTCCTCGCTTATGCCCACGAGGATGGGCAGGAGGAGACGGTGCGCGTTCTGCTCGCGGTCGTCGCCATCTTGCGGGCCGCGCCGCGCCACTGACGCCCCGCGCGCGCCGCGATGCGGCCACCTGACGGCAAGCTGGGGCCGGCGTCGTTCCTTCGCGAGAAGGCCGCGTCGGAGTTCCAACCGGTCGGAGGTCGGCATCCGGACGTCGGTTCGTGAGATGCGTGTGCGCCTGCGTGGGGACCGCGTGCCAGACCTCGTGTCGCGAGCACGACGAAGGGCGGCCCCAATGCGGCTTCAAGAAGGCTGATTGCCGGCTTGCAGCCAGGTGTGACGGCCACTGCGCCGCCCGATCAGGGCGAGGCGCCCGGTCAGGGCGACAAGCCCCTATTGGGATCCGGTGGTGATCTGGCGGAAGACTTCCTCCGCCTCCTTGAAGGTCTCCTCGGCGCGCGTCCTCATGGCGATGTCCGAGAAGCGATCGGGATGGAAGCGCAGGCGGAAGGCGCGTCGCGCTGCCTCCACGAGCCAGGTCGGCGCCGTGTCGGCCAGATGGACCCGCCGCAGCAACCCATTGCCGCGTGCCGGAAGGCTCTCCATCGCGAGTGCCCGTTCCGCGGCAGAGGCACGGGATTCCGCCTCCCGCACCCGGCGCTCGGAGGCTTCCAGCCGTTCCTCCAGCCTGGCGATGAGGTCATCGCGATCCACGTCGCTCGGCTGCTGGCTCTCGCCGGAGGGGCTGCCGACATTGAGCAGCAGTTGCGCGACCCGCCGGGCGGCCGACTGGGCGACATCGACGTCCCGCCTGTTCAGTTCGGCCAGGATGAACTCGAGCGAATCGCGGTCGCCGGGATTCGCCTCGGCGTGATGCAGCAGGCGCGACGATGGCCAACTGACCATGGCCCGACGGTTCTCAGCAGGTGTCGGGCCAGACATGATGGGGGGGGGCTGCTCTCGAAAGGGATTTCATGAATTAGCAGCACGTCCAGCAAGACACAATAAATTCGCATAATGTCTTTTTAATTCTTTTTGCTACTTGTTTTTGGGAATTGTTATCCGTGGCGCTCGATTTCGGCAAAGACGGTCTCCGCCCGCTTGAACACCTCCTCCGCGCGGCGCCGCCGGGTCTCGTCGCCCTGGCTGTCCGGATGATAGCGGCGGCGAAAGGCGCGCCGCACCTCGGTGACCAGCCAGGCTGGAGCATTGGGCGTGAGATAGACACGCCGGTGCGGCTGCCGCGCATCCACCGGGTCGCCACCCTGGAGGCGCTGGGCGGTGGCCACCAACTCCGCCGCTGCGAGACGCTCCCGCAGCAGCGCGATTTCACGCGCGGCCGCCGCCAGCAGCCCGCGCAGGTGCGTGGCCGATGCGCCGGGCGCGACGGGCGCGATCGCCTCGATCATGCCGGTGATGCGCGCCTGCAGGGCCTTGGCGCGAGTGCCGGGCCGGCACCCGGCCTCCGCCACCAGCCCGGCCAGGATCAGCCGGTCATTGGCATGCAGCAATGCCTGTTCGGCGAGTTGCTCGATGGGCCATTCGCGGAACGGCCGGTCCGTCTCCATCGGCGGCAGGCTCCAGGGGGCGCGATGCGCAGTCTGATGCATCCCGGTTAACGCCCCCCTGCCGGCAGGATTTTGAGCATCCGGCGGTCTGGGCGACACTTCACCCCTCCAGGACCGATACGAGACCGCCATGACGCCGCGATGCCGCCCCTTGACCACGCCCGATTGCGCGGCCCGAACCGGGCGCCCGGCATGAGCACGCCCCCCCCGGCCATCCACCGCAAGGCCTTCGACCCCGCCGCGAAGGGCGCGATGGAGGGGGTGCGCGTGGTGGATCTCTCGCGCCTGGTCGCCGGCAATGTGCTGACCAAGGTGTTCTCGGACCACGGCGCCGAGGTGGTGAAGGTGGAGCCGCCCGAGGGCGACACGCTGCGCGCCTGGCGGGTCGGCGGTGTCGAGACCTCCTGGAAGACCCTGTGTCGCAACAAGAAAAGCGTGTGCCTCGACCTCAAGCGACCGGATGGCATCGCCGCCGTGAAGGCGCTCGCGCATGGCGCGGCGATGCTGGTGGAGAGTTTTCGCCCCGGCGTGCTGGAGGCGATGGGCCTCGACCCCGCCGCCCTGCTCGCGGCCAATCCGCGGCTGGTCATCGTGCGCATCTCGGGCTGGGGGCAGGACGGGCCGTTCCGCCACAAGCCTGGCTTTGGCACGCTGGTGGAGGGCTATTCCGGCTTCGCCGCGATGAACGGCTTCGACGACCGCGAACCCGTGCTGCCGCCGATGTTCATGGGCGATGCCTATGCCGGGCTGCTGGGCGCGGCCAGCGCCATGATCGCGCTGCGCCATGCGGAGGCCACCGGCGTCGGGCAGGTGCTGGATGTGTCCCTGTTCGAGCCGCTGTTCAGCGTGCTGGAGCCGCAGATGGCGAATTGGCGCCTCACCGCCACGCGCAAGCCGCGCACCGGCAGTCGCTCCACCAATACCTCGCCGCGCAATGCCTACCGCACGCAGGATGGCGGCTGGGTGTGCCTGTCGGCCTCCACCCAGCGCATGACCGAGAAGCTGTTCCGCTCGATCGGGCGCGAGGACATGGTGAGTGACCCGCGCTTCGCGAACAACCCCGCGCGGTTGCAACATTGGCAGGAGCTGGACGCCATCATCGGCGGCTGGATCGCGCAGCGCAGCCTGGCCGAGAACCTCGCGCATTTCGATGCCGCGGGTGTGACCATCGGCCCGATCATGGATGCGCAGATGCTGGAGGCCGACCCCTACGCGATCGAGCGCGAGGCGCTGATCGAGGTGCCGGACGAGGACATGCCCGGCGGCTGGCTGCCGATGCACGGGCTTGTGCCGCGCATGTCCGCCACGCCGGGCGTCCTGGCGCGGCCCGCACCGCGCCTGGGCGAGCATGATGAGGAGATCCTCGGCGCGAGTCTCGGCCAGCCCGAACTGGCGCGGCTGCGCGCCCTGGGCGTGGTGCGCGAGGCCGAGAAGCACGGCGCGGCGGAGGAGGCGCGCCACCCGCGGGGTTGATTTTGGATCGGGCGCTCAATATTGTTATGGAGCGACTGATACAGATCATTGCGCTGGAGCCTGCGATTGTCCCGCCCTCGCGCCTTCGACGAACATGCCGCGATCGACGCTGCCATGGGCTGCTTCTGGGCGCATGGCTATGCCGCGACGTCGGTCCGCGACCTGGGCGACGCGATGGGCCTTGGCGCGGCCAGCCTCTACAACGCCTTCGGCGACAAGCGCACGCTGTTCACCCGCTGCCTCGACCATTATCTCGACGGCACGATGCGCGCGCGGATCGCGCGTTTCGATGCCGACGGCCCTTCCAGCGCCGCGATCGCCGCCTTCCTCGAGGAGATCGTGGCGCGCTCCCTGGTTGACCGGCGCGGCTGCATGCTGGTGAACACCGCGCTCGAGATCGCCCCGCATGATGATGAAGTCGGTGCTGTCATCGCCGCGCGGATGGGCGAACTCGAAGCCTTCTTCCGGCGCTGCGTGAGCGCCGGCCAGCGCGACGGGACCATCGCGCCGCAGCATCGCGCCCACGACCTCGCTCGGCTGCTGCTCACCACGGTGATGGGCCTGCGCGTCCTCGCGCGCGCACGGCCCGAACCGGCGCTGCTGCGCGGCGCCGTGCGCCAGGCGCTTGCGCTGCTGACTGCCCCCGGCACGGAGACGCCCTCGTGATCGACCTGCACTACTGGACCACGCCCAACGGCCACAAGGTGACGATGTTCCTGGAGGAGGCGGGCATGGACTACCGCATCATCCCGGTGAACATCTCCGCCGGCGACCAGTTCAAGCCGGACTTCCTGGCGGTGGCGCCCAACAACCGCATCCCCGCCATCGTGGACCACGCCCCCGCGGGCGGCGGCGCGCCCGTGCCGCTGTTCGAGAGCGGCGCCATCCTGCTGTATCTCGCCGACAAGACCGGCCGCTTCATCCCGCCGCCGGCGCAGGTGCATGCGCGCGCCGATGCACTCCAATGGCTGTTCTGGCAGATGGGCGGGCTCGGCCCGATGGCCGGGCAGAACCACCATTTCCGTCAATACGCGCCGGAGAAGATCCCCTACGCGATCAACCGCTATGTGGCCGAGACCAACCGGCTGTACGGCGTGCTGGACCGCCGCCTGGCCGACCGCGAATTCGTGGCCGGCGACGACTACGGCATCGCCGACATGGCCTCCTACCCCTGGATCGTGCCGCATGAACGCCAGGGCCAGGACCTTGCCGACTTCCCGCATCTGAAGCGCTGGTTCGAGGCGGTGCGCGAACGCCCATCCACACTCCGCGCCTATGCGCGGGCGAAGGAGGTCAACAGCGCCCCGACCGTCTCCGCCGCCTCCGCTTCCATCCTGTTCGGCCAGACGGCCGCCACACTCCAAGGACGCTGAACACCATGGCCCGCAAGCTCTACGAACTCTGTGGCACCGACCCCGACCGCGTGTTCAGCCCCTATTGCTGGCGCAGCCGGATGGCGCTCGCGCACAAGGGGCTGGAGGCGCAGAGCGTGCCCTGGCGCTTCACCGAGACCGCCGCGCTGGCCTTCGCCAACCACGACAAGGTGCCCGTGCTGGTGGATGGCGCGCGCACCATCGCCGATTCCTGGGCCATCGCGCAGTATCTCGACGAGGCCTATCCGGACGCGCCGAGCCTGCTGCACGGCAATCCCGAGCCCTACCTGTTCGTCGCCGCCTGGAACGACACCGTGCTCCAGGCCGGCGTCGCACGCCTGATCGTCACCGACATCCCGCCGCTGCTGGGCGAGGAGCGCGGGTATTTCGTCGAAAGCCGCGAGAAGCGCTTCGGCATGCCGCTCGCGCAGGTGACCGAGGGGCGCGAGGACAAGCTGCCGGCCTTCCGCGCAACGCTCGCCCCCCTGCGCCAGGCGCTGAAGGGCCGCGACTTCCTGGGCGGCAGCGCGCCCGACTACGCCGACCACATCGTCTTCGGCACCTTCATGTGGGCGCGCAGCACGAGCCCGCTGCACCTCATCGAGGCCGACGACGCGCTGCACCCCTGGCGGGAGCGGATGCTCGACCTGTACGGCGGAATCGCCCGCCGCGCGCCCTGCTTCGGCGCCTGAAGGAGACACGACATGACCCATGCATCCAAGATCGCCGCGGGCGCGGCCTTTCCCGCCATCGCGGTGCCGCGCCTGGGCGGCGGCGAGGTGTCGCCCGCATCCATGGACGGCTGGCGCCTGCTGGTGGTGTATCGCGGCAAGCACTGCCCGCTGTGCAAGCCCTATCTCAACGGGCTCGATGGCCTGGTCGAGACCTTCGCCGAGGCCGGCGTGCAGGTGATGGCGATCTCGGCCGACCCCGAGGAGAAGGCGCAGGCCGACGCGGCCGAATTCAAGTGGCGCTTCCCGCTCGGCTATGGGCTGTCGATCGCGCAGATGCAGGAGCTTGGCCTGTATGTGTCGAACCCGCGATCGGCGCAGGAAACCGACCGGCCCTTCGCCGAGCCCGGATTGTTCCTGATCAACCCCGAGGGCACGGTGCAGATCGTGGACATCTCCAACGCGCCGTTCTCGCGCCCGGACCTCGCGGCCATCGCGCGCGGGGCGAAGCGGATCCAGGAGATGAACTACCCGATCCGCGGCACGCATGCGTGATCCTGGCGCGCGTTCCCGCTGATCCGGGAACGCGCTCTCGGGGCGGGCCCGCCGCCGACCCCCACACGCGCATGGCGGCACGATGGATCAGAACGCGATCTGCACCTTCATCGCACGCGCGCGGTCGGCGGCCAGTTCGAAGGCCTCGGCCGCGCGTTCGACCGGAAAGGCGGCGGTGAGCAGCGGCGCCACATCGACCGCGCGGCGCGCCAGCGCCTCCACCGCCATGGCGAATTCGGCGTGGAAGCGGAAGGTGCCGCGCCAGGTGATCTCCTTCGCCGCCAGCACCGACAGCGGCACCGGCGCATCGCCGCCGATGCCGATCTGCACGATGGTGCCGCCCGGGCGCAGCACCGGCAGGATGCCCAGCAGCGCCCGCGCGCTGCCCGAGGCCTCCATCGCCACGTCGAAGAACCCCTTGCCGGCGGCATACCCCGCGAGCGCGTCGGGCTCGGCATGGAAGCGGTCCGCACCCATGGCCAGCGCCACCTGCCGCGGCGCGTCGGTGAGGTCGGTCGCGACGATCTCCCGCGCACCCCCCATGCGCGCCGCGGCAATGGCGAGCGCGCCGATCGGCCCGCAGCCGGTGACCAGCACGCGCCGGCCCAGCAGCGGGCCCGCCTGGCGCGCGGCGTGCAGGCACACCGCGAGCGGTTCGGCGAATGCCGCGGTGGTGACATCGAGGCCCGGCGGCAGCGGCACCGCCTGCGCGGCCTCGCAGACCAGCGCCTCGCGGAACCCGCCATCGACATGCGGGTCGCGCATCGCAGAGCCGTAGAAGCGCATGTCCAGGCAATGCTGCGCGGCACCTTCCTGGCAATAGGCGCAGCGCCCGCAGGGCAATGACGGATTGACCGCCACCGCCTGCCCGGCCGCCAGCGTCGTGACGCCGGCGCCGAGCGCCTCCACCACGCCAGCGACCTCATGCCCCAGCACCATCGGGTGCTTCACGCGGATGGCGCCGAAGCCGCCATGCAGGAAGTAGTGCAGATCGGAGCCGCAGATGCCGCCCGCGCCGATGCGCACGCGCACCTGGCCGGGGCCGGGTTCGTCCAGCGGGCGGTCCTCCACGCGCAGGTCGCGCGCGGCATGGATGACGACGGCGCGCATCACGCCACCGGCGTCGGCAGGGGTTGGCCGTCGAAATGCGCCTCGAGATTGGCCAGCATCAGCGCCCCCATCGCCTTGCGCGTTTCCACCGTGCCCGAGGCCTGGTGCGGCGAGAGCACGACATGCGCCATGCCGGCGAAGGCCGGGTCGATGGCGGGCTCGTTGTGGAACACGTCGAGCCCCGCGGCGGCGATGCGGCGCGAGGTCAGCGCCTCGATCAGCGCCGCTTCGTCCACCACCGATCCGCGCGAGACATTCACGAAGATGGCGCCGGGCTTCAGCGCCTCGATCGCCGCACGGTCCACCAGGCCCGCGGTCGCCGCACCGCCGGCGGCGGACACCACCAGGATATCGACCTCCGGCGCCAGGGCGGCGGGCGTGGGGTGGTAGGCATAGGGCACGTCCTTCGGCGCGCGCCCGCTGTAGGAAATGGCCATGCCGAAGCCCTCCGCGCGCCGCGCGATGGCGCGCCCGATGCGGCCAAGGCCGACGATGCCCAGCCGCTTGCCCCATACCCGCGTGGCCAGCCGCATCGGCCCCTGGCGTGCCCAGGTGCCGGAGCGGACATAGGTGTCCCCTTCCGGGATCGCGCGCGCGGTGGCGAGCAGCAGGGCGAAGGCCATGTCGGCCACATCCTCGCTGAGCACGTCGGGCGTGTTGGTCACGGCGATGGAGCGAGCGCGCGCCGCCGGCAGGTCGATCGCATCCACGCCGACACCGTAGCAGGCGATGATCCTGGCCTGCGGGCAGGCATCCATGGTGGCGGGGTCGGTGCCGATCTCGCCCTTGGTGACGATGCCGCGGATCGCCGCACCATGCTGCGCGAGAAAGCCGGCCGGGTCCGGCGCCTCGTACATCAGGCGCGGATCGAAGCGGCGCGACAGCGCCTCGATGTCCCAATCGGGCAGCACGCCCATCACCAGAATGGCCGGCTTGTCCATGCGGTCGTCTCCTCCCTTAAAGCCGTTTCCATTCGCATCCGCTCACGGCAACGACTCCAGGCCGTTGTTTTCGCGAGCATCTTTGCCCGATCAGGTGATTCCACCTGATCGGGATCTGCTCTAGCCTTGCGGCACATCTTACATGGAGGGGCGTCGATGTCGCGCGCACTGTTCGACCTGGCCGGGCGCCTCGCGCTGATCACCGGCTCCAGCCAGGGGATCGGCTTCGCACTCGCCAGGGGCCTGGCGGAAAGCGGCGCGAAGGTGGTGCTGAACGGCCGTGACGGCGCGAAGCTGCAGGCCGCGCAGGCGCGCCTCGCCGAGCACGGCATCACGGCCGAGGCCGCGCCCTTCGACGTGACCGACCCCGCCGCCGTCGAGGCCGGCATCGCCGCCATCGAGGCCGCGCACGGCCCGCTGCACATCCTGGTGGCGAATGCGGGCATCAACCTGCGCGCGCCCTCGGTCGAGATGCCACCCGAGACCTGGCGGCGCGTGATGGACGTGAACCTCGATGGCGTCTGGTATTGCTGCCAGGCGGCGGGCAGGCGGATGGTCCCGCGCGGTGCGGGCAAGATCATCACCATCTGCTCGGTGCAGAGCGAGTTGGGCCGCCCGACCATCGCGCCCTATGCCGCGAGCAAGGGTGCGCTGCGGATGCTCACGCGCACGCTGTGCGCCGAATGGGCGAAACACGGCGTGAACGTGAACGGCGTGGCGCCGGGCTACTACGACACGGAACTGACCAGCGCGCTGGTCCAGGATGCCGAGTTCACGGAATGGCTGGGCAAGCGCGTGCCGGCCGGGCGCTGGGGCCGCGTGGAGGAGTTGGTGGGCGCGACGGTGTTCCTGGCGGCGCCGGCCTCGGACTTCGTGCACGGGCAGCTGGTCTATGTGGATGGGGGGATGACGGCGGTGGTGTGATGGCCCCGGCACGAGGCTCCGACCCGTGCCGCGGCTGTGAATGCGGACCGCCGCTCGTTCGTGAAACCCCTCCATCCGCGGGATGGCGCGCGGGGTTCGAGGCCATGGCGACAAGGGCATGCGTCGCCCGCCGGTGTCAGGCCCTGGCACTGCGTCCCGCCGCTTTCCTAGCCATCCCAATCAGCGGTTTGGCCGCAGACCCGATGCTTGCGGCCGGGATGGCGTCGAGATCATTTTTCGCGTGCAGGCATGGCCTGGGACGCGGAGGCCTGCCCCGTCGCATCCGGCGAAAAAACCAGAGGCGACGCTTTCGCCCGCGTGATCATGGAGAAAAGGTCATGTTGGTTTCTGGATATCGCCTGTCGGTCATCGCTCTGGGCCTGGTGCTCGCCGCCCCGATCGCCCTTGCGCAGACACCAAGCCCCGCGATGCAGCGCGCCATCCTCGACGGGATGAATGCCCCGACGCGCGGCGAGATCGAACGCCGCGCCACCGGCGGCAACTCCGTCTATGAGGTGCTGCGCATCACGCTGTTGAACAACATGCAGCTTGCGAACCTGATCCAGCCGGGCGAGCCGCCGCTCTCCGAGGTCGTGGCGATCGACTTCGTGCGCGCGACCGCGGTGTTCCGCCAGGGCGACCGGCTGCGGGCGCTCAATTTCGACCCGCAGACCTTGCTCTACAAGCCGTGACGTGAGGGGGGGTAGGCGTCCGCGCCTACCCTGCCCGCGCGATCAACCGCCGGGCACGCTCCACCACCGGTTTGTCGATCATCTCCCCCTCGAAGGCGACCGCCCCTTTCCCTTCCGCCAGCGCCACCTCGAAGGCCGCCACCAGGCGCTGCGCGCGCGCCACCTCCTCGGGCCGCGCGCCGTACTCCTCGTTGATGACCGGCACCTGCGAGGGATGCACACAGGACGCACAGGCGAAGCCGATGGCGCGCGAGCGCCGGAGCATCGCCCGATACCCTTCGAGGTCCTTCAGCCCCGCCACCGTGCCGATGAAGCCAAGCGGCAGCACGCCCGCCGCGCGCGCCGCGATCACGCCCATCCGCTTGGGCAGGTCCAGCGCATCGGGCGTGGGGTCGGCGCCGAGATCCGTCGCCAGGTCCTCGCCACCGACGCCGAGCGCCACCACCCGCGGATCAGCCGCCGCGATGGCCTGCGCGTGCGCCAGCGCCGCCGCATCCTCGATCAGCACGATGAAGCGAACCGACCCCTCCGGGCGCCCCGCCTGCGCTTCGGACTCCGCTGTCAGTTCCGACAGCAGGCGCACATGGTCCGCCCCCATCATCTTGGTGCAGACCAGCGCATCCGCCCCCGCCGCGACCGCCGCCGCGATATCCTCTGCCGCCATGCGCAGCGGGCGGTTGATGCGCACCAGCACATCGGCGCCGTTACGCCGCACGCTGGCCACCGCGCCTGGAAGGCCCGTGCGGGCGGCGGCCTTGGCATCCGGCGCCACGCCATCCTCGAGGTCGAGGATCACCGCATCCGCCCCGCGCTCATGCGCGCGCGCCACGAAGCGCTCGGCACTCGCCGGCACATACAGAAGCGACCGCCAGGCGGGCAGCGCGGCCGTCACGGCAGCATCTCCGAACCCGGCACGACGCCGCGCGGCAGCGACGCGGCATAGCGCGCGACCTCGCCCGGCCGCGCCAGCCACAGCCGCTCGCGATGCGACAGGATGTGCCGCAGCGCGTCGCGCAGCGCGCGCAACCGGAACGGCTGCCCGGCGATGAAGGGGTGCAGCACGATCGAGCACACCAGCGGGCGCAGGCGCGACTGTTCCAGCATCTCGTCGAATTGATCGACGATCATCTCGGCGAATTGCCGCCCGGTATGTTGGCGGAAGATCTGCGCGGGGCTGTCGTTCAACTCGATGGAATAGGGCACGGACAGGATCGGCCCGGCGCGCGTGCCCATCCAGAAGGGCTGGTCGTCCGCGGGCCAGTCCATGACGTAGGAGAAGCCTTCCTCCTTCAGCAGGTCGAGCGTCACGGTCGATTGCGCGATATAGGGCCCGAGCCAGCCCGGCAGGCGGCGCCCCGGCATGGCGGATGATGGCATCGCGGCTTTCGGCGATCAGCCGGCGCTCATCCTCCTCCCACATGCCGTCCTGGCGTTCGGCATTGGTGCGGCCGTGGCCGATGAACTCGTCGCCGCGCGCCACCAGCGCCGGGGCGATCTCCGGGCAGGCATCGAGCACGGCGCCGTTCACATTGTGCGCGCAGGGAATCTCCAGCGCATCGAGCATCTCCAGCATGTTCCACAGCCCCACGCGGTTGCCGTAGTCGCGCCAGGCATAGTTGCGCTGGCCCTGCGGCGCGGCCGCGCCCGTGCTGTCGGACCCCAGGCCCGCGCGGAAGGCGAAGGCCTCGATGTTGTTGCAGACAACGACGGCGAGGCGCGCGCCATTGGGCCATTCATAGGTCGGGCGATCGGCGATGGCGCTGTGGGCGTAGCGCCCGTGGCCGGGCAGTTTCATGGCGCGTCCCTCGGCTGTTCGAGCGGACGCTGGGCCATGGCTCCGCGTGCGTCAACGCGGCTCAGGCGATATCGAGCGCCACCTCGCAGCCCTCGCCGAAGCGCGCGCGCAGGCGCTGTCCGGGGGCGGGGCGGAACATGCCGGTACAGGTGCCGGTACTGACGATGTCACCTGCCGCCAGCCCCTGGCCGCGCTGGCGCAGCGCCTCGGCCAGCCAGTGCAGCACGCGCAGCGGATGGCCCATCGCCTCCGCGCCGCTGCCGGTGCGGCGGGTTGCGCCATCCACATCGAGCGCGACCGGCAGCGCGGCCAGGTCGCGCGCCCGCCAGCCCGGGATCTCGGGGCCGAGCACGTAGCGCCCATTGGCCGCGCCATCGGCGAGGATGGCGGGGGTGGGCGGCAGCGCGGCCATCGGGAAGCGGCATTCCGCGACCTCGATCGCGCCATGGGCCGCGCCGATGGCCGCCTGCACGTCGCTCTCGGACCAGGGCTGCGCGCGTGGCGGCAGCGGTGCGGCCAGGTGCAGCACGATCTCGCATTCCACCAGCGGGTCCAGCAGCCCGGCATGGCGCAGGACGGCCGGCGCCGGCTGCACGAACGGCGCGTAGATGCGCCCGCGCGTCGGCTCGCCGCTGCGCAGCCGGCGCTGCATTTCGGGCGTGGTGGCGGCCACCTTCCAGCCCACCACCGGCCAGCCGAGCGCGGCCGCGACGTCATCGGCGATGGCGTAGCCCTCCGCGGCATCCTGCGGCAGCGTTGCACCGGGCAGCACCTGGCGGCCCTCGCGCCTGGCATCGGCGAGAAGGGTCGCGAAGGCGGCGCGTTCGGAGGGCGTCATGGCGATGTGCGGCCTCGGCGGTCATGGAAGGACGGCCAGCCTATGCCATTCGCCCCGGCTTGGCAGCAGAACCGGTTCAGCGCACCAGCCGCAGGTTCGCCAGTTGCCCACCGATCTCGCGGAACGCCGCGCGCAGCGCCGTCGTGTTCGGACTGTTGAAGTAGTTCTCCGGCCGCGTGGCGCAGCCGCGATACAGGTTCTGCGTGGCGGTCGAGGACACGTTGAAGGTGATGGTATAGACGGTGATGCCCGCCGCCTTGATGCGCGTGCACAGCCGCGCCATGCGCGCGTCGATCTCGGCGCGGGCATTGGCATTGGTGGCGCTCGTGAGGCCCAGCCTGTTCTCCCGCAGCCGCCCATAAGCCGTCATGTCGGCATCGCCGTTGTTGACGTAGCCGGATTTGCAGGGCGGGTTGGAACCACTGGTGGTGCACGCACCCGGCGCGCCCTCGGGCCAGTCGTACCATTCGTTGTTGCCGTCGGTCATCAGCACCAGCACCTTGTCCATGAAGGGCGTGCCGTAGGCGAGCGGGATGTTCGCCGCCCCCCAAAGCCCCTGCCAGCGTGGCGAGAGCGTGCCCCAGCCCATCTGCAGGCCGAGATTCGCCATGGTGCCGCCGCGATGCGTCGCGCGCAGCGCCGCGATCTCGGACAGGATGGTGGCGCGCGGCTGCACCAGCGGCGTGATGGCGCGCCCGCAGCCCAGGTTGGGCCCCTGCGCATTGTTGCCCAGCGCGTTCTGCGCGGAATCGGTGGGCGGGTTCTCCGGGTTGGGTTCGGTGATGGTGGTGCTGGTCCACTCATTGTCGCCGCGATGCGGCGCATAGCGACCCACCGTGGAGGGCCACAAATGCGGCCGGAAGGGCGCGAGGCTGGGCGGCGTGTCCGTCTCGTCCTCGCCATCCTGGTGGCGCGCCTGCACGCAGCCGCGCCAGACCGTGGTGCCATAGGCGGAGGTATCGAGGCTGCCCGGCGCCAGCCAGTTCGCCCGCGCCCGCCCGACATTGACCGTGGCCGTATAGGGCACGACCGAGACCCACAGGTTCGGCACCGTCTCGTTCGGCCCATACAGGATGTTGACCATCTCGGTCGCGGAATCGCGCAGCGCCGTCATCGCCGCGCCGGCCATCGAACCGGTCACGTCGAGCACGAGCGCCAGTTCCATGCCGCGATCCTGCCGGCGCGCCGCCTGGTCGGCCTGCGCCACCAGCGTGTCCTGCCCGAACAGGCGCAGCACGGTGGCGGGCATGGCGGCGCGCGCGCGCACGCGCACCACGCGGTTGGAATCCTCCACGGCGATGGTGAAGGCGGTGACCTCCGCGCCCATGAAGCCGACCTGGCGGGCGGGCGATTCGCGCGTGAAGTTGGCCCAGAACCAACGCTGGATCTGCTGGTCGCGGTCGGTATCGTTGATCGCGCGCGCACCGGCCAGCGCCGCGGCGTCGGTGGCGGTGACCAGCCGCGAATGCAGCACGTACAGCCGCGTGAGGTCCACCGCAGCGCCCGCCATCGCAAGCAGCGGCAGCGCCGCCAGGCCCGCCAGCATGGCGACCGCGCCGCGCCGGTCGCGCAGCACTGCGCGCAGGCGCCTCACGGCGCGCTCACCCGCAGGATGGAGACCATGCGCGGGCGTTGCAGCGCGAAGGATTGCAGGCGCGTGAACGGCGCCCCGGGCAGGAAGCGATCCGACAGGATCCACGGCTCGCGCGCATAGAACACCTCGGCCACCACGGCGCCCTGCCCGCTCGCGATGCTGAGGTCCGCCGAACGCGGCGGGATGGTCGCCAACCCGCCCTCCGCTCCGAAGGCGCTGGCATAGCCGGGCGAGCCGGCACGCCGCTGCCACAGCACCACCGCGCCCGTGCCCTGGTTCGCCAGGCCCGAGAGAATCACGGCGCCATCGGCCTGCGTCACGCGATACGGGTCGGCGACGCGGGAGACCAGGTCGAACAGTGTCGCGAACTCGGCCTCGCTCAGCACTTCGTACTGCGCCACCACGTTCGCCACCTCGCCCGCCGCGCGTTCGAGCCGCAGCGCCGCGCGCAGGAAATCGACCACATCCAGCACCGCGAGCCCGAGCAGCGCCAGGATGGGCGCCACCAGCGTGAATTCCAGCGCGACCGAGCCGCGCCGGTGGCGCTCACGAGGTCGGGAAGGGTTCATTGCGCACGATCATCCGCGAGCGATGCTCGATCGACGAACGACCGAACAGCAGCACCGGAAAGGGGGTCAGGAAGGGCTGTTCGTAGGCGAGGTCATAGAGCACCGTCTCGCCCGCCCCGCCGGCGCCGGCACGCGCTGTCCCGGGCGCGGCGAGCGCCCCCGGCCCGGCATAGGCCGCGACGGTCAGCGAGAGCCGGTCCTGGTGCAGCACATAGGGGCCGAAATGCAGCACGACGCGGCGCACCGCCTCCTCCCGCGAGGTGGGTGCGGGTGGCGCCAGGTAGTCGGGCGCCGCCGCGCCGGTGGAACCGAATCGGCTGGCCTCCCGCGCGCCGATGTCGAGCGTCGCCGCGGTGAGTGCCTGCCACGCGCCTTCCAGCACGGTCATCATCAGCGCCATCAGGACAGGCGCGACCAGGCCGAATTCCAGCAGGATCGAGCCACGGCGGCCGCGCGCGCTCATGACCCCTCCAGCGCGGTACGCCAGGCGGCGGCGGCGTCGCGGCTGCCCTCGCCCAGTTCCGGCGCCAGCAGGTCCGCCGCGCGCGGCGCATCGCCCGAGGCCGCATAGGCCAGCGCCAGGTTGTGCCGCTGCCGCGGCGTGGCCTGCGGGGCGCGCGCCACGGTCTCGAGCATCCGCACCGCCTCCGCGCCATGGCCCGACAGCGTGAGGGACAGCGCGAGGTTGGTGCGCGCGCCGGCATGGCCGGGCTCCAGCGCCAAGGCCGCGCGATAGGCCGCCTGCGCCTGCGCGTGGCGGCCCTGCATGTCGAGCGTGACACCCAGGCCGCTCTGCGCGCCGGCCTCGCGCGGAAGTGCGGCGATCGCCTCGCGGAACGCCGCCTCGGCGCCGGCGAGGTCGCCATCGCGCAGCCGCGCCCGGCCCAGGCCCAGGCGCGCCCCGCGCGATGATCCATCCGCGGCGATCGCCCGCGTATAGGCCGCCGCCGCCTCCCGCCAGCGCCCCGAGGCCACCAGCATCTCCGCGTGGCGCAGCTGCGCTTCGCCATCGCGCGGGTTCTCGGCGGCGATGGTGCCGGCGATGCCGATCGCCGCGGCCGGATTGCCCGAGGCGATCGCGGCACTGGCCATGCGCAGCCGCTGGTCGTCGTCCACGCCCGCGCCACCGCAGGCGGCGAGCAGCAGCGGCAACATCAGGATGGAGAGCGTCTTGCGCATGGGGCCAACTCCTTCGGCTCAGGGTCGCGCGGCGATATCGAGCACGCGCAGCACGGCGGGACCGCCGACGATCAGGAAGATGCAGGGCAGGATGAACGCGATGGTGGGCAGGGTGAGCAGGGCGGGCAGCCGCGCCGCGCGCGCCTCGAAGCGCATCAGCGTCTCATGGCGCAGCTCCGTCGAGAGCGTGCGCAGCGCCTGCGACAGCGGCGTGCCGTATTGCAGCGTCTGGGCCAGCGTGCCGCCCAGCCGGCGCAGCGATTCGAGGCCGGTGCGCTCGCCCATGTTCTGCAGCGCCTGCCTGCGGTCGGACAGGATGCGAAGCTCGGTGCCGACATTCGCGAATTCCGCGGCGACAGCGCGGTTCGCCTCGGCCATCTCGGTCGCCACGCGTTCCATCGCGGCTTCGAGCGGCAACCCCGCCTCGGCGCAGATCACCATGAGGTCGAGCGCATCGGCCAGGCCGCGCTCCACCTGGCGCGCATGCGCCGCCTTCATCCGCCGCAGCACCATGTCGGGCAGGATGAGGCCCGCCACCGCCGCGCCGGCCACCAGCAGGTTGCGCAGCATCGGCCCCGAGCCCGCCGAGAGCGGCAGCATCGCCAGCGGCAGCGCCGCCATCAGCATCACCTTGGTGCCGATGAACACGGTGACCGCGCGCGTGCCGCGAAACCCCGCCGCGACCACGGTGCGTTGCAGCTCGGCCAGCGTCTCGCCCTTCACCAGGCCGCTCGCGAGCACCGATTGCCCGACCGCGCGCGCCAGCGCGCTGCGGCCATGGCGCGGCTCCCTGCCCCGCCCGCGGACCCAGGCCGCGCAGGGCAGCCAGCCGCCCCTGCAGGCGTTCCGCACGGCGCAGCCGCGGCACCAGCAGCGCGGCGCACAGCACCATCGCCGCCATCAGGGCGAAGCCCGCCTGCAGCAGCATCATCCGGTTCACGACAGGCTCCGCCGGATGATGGCCTTCATCGAGCCGAGGCCCGTGGCCAGCGAGCCGATCGCCGCCGCCAGCACCACCGTGCCACGCGGATCATTGAACAGCACCAGCACATAGCCGGGGTTGATCAGCATCAGCGCCGAGGCGGCGAAGACGGGCACCGCCGAGAGCACATAGGCACTCGCGCGCGCCTGGCTCGCCAGCGCATGCCCGCGCTGGCGCGTGGCCACCCGCTTGCGCACGACATCGGCGAGGTTGTCCAGCGTCTCGGTCAGGTTGCCGCCGGCGGAATTCTGCAGCGTGAGCGCGACGGCGAAGAAGCGGTATTCCGGCAGCCCCGACCGGCGCGACAGGCGCCGCAGCGCCTCATCCATGGTGATGCCGATGGCGAGCTGGTCCGACAGGCGCCGGAACTCGATGCCGGTCGGGTCGGGCACCTCGCGGCCCACGGTGCGCAACGCCTCGACCACCGGGATGCCCGCGCGCACGGCGCGCACCACCATGCCCAGCGAATCCGGCAGTTGCCGGTACAGGGCATCCGACCGGCGGCGATGCACCGCGGTGAAGACCCATCGCGATAGGGTGACCCAGACGCCTGGGCCGGCGAGCCACCCCAGCGAACCGACGAGCGAGGCCGCATAGGCGCCGCCCATCACCGCCGGCATGACGACGAGCAGCACGATGAGCGCCGGCGCGATCGGGTATTGGTCGAGCCGTTCGGGATCCCAGCCGAACAGGCCCGACAGGCGACGCTCGAGCGGCTCGGGGATGCGCAGCCAACTCGCCTGGGGGGTGCGCTGCGCCACGCGGCTGCTCATTCTCACCCGCGCATGGGGCAGCGAATGGGCGGCGAAGCGCGCGGCGAGCCGGCGCCCGCGCCCCTTGTTGCCGGTGCTGTGCAGGCCCCACAGCGCAAGCCCGATGCCCAGCAGCAGGGCGAGGAGAAGGGCGGCGAGGCCGCTCATTCGACGACCTCGCCCAGCGCCGCATACCAGGCGCGATCCAGCCCGAAATAGGCCAGGCGCGGGGCGAAGCCGGGCCGTGCGCGGCTGATCCGGTAGCTGCCGCGCAGCTTGCCGCCGGGTTCCTCGCCCTCGTACTCCCACTGGAAGATGTCGTTGAGGACCACGACCTCGCCTTCCAGGCCGCAGACCTCGGTGATCTGCGTGACGCGGCGCACGCCGTCGCGCATGCGTTCGATCTGCAGGATGAGGTCCACCGCCGAGACGATCTGCTGGCGGATGGCGCGCGCGGGCAGGCTCGTCTGGCCCATCAGCACCATGTTCTCGATGCGGGTGACGGCATCGCGCGTGGTGTTGGCGTGGATGGTGGACATCGAGCCGTCATGGCCGGTGTTCATCGCCTGCAGCATGTCGAAGGCCTCGGCGCCACGGCACTCGCCCAGGATGATGCGGTCGGGCCGCATGCGCAGCGCGTTCTTGACCAGGTCGCGCTGGGTGACTTCGCCGCGCCCCTCGAGGTTGGGCGGGCGCGTCTCGAGCGGGATGACGTGCGGCTGCTGGAGTTGCAGTTCCGCCGCATCCTCGCAGGTGACGATGCGCTCGGTCGGGTCGATCAGGCGCGACAGCGCGTTGAGCATGGTGGTCTTGCCCGACCCCGTGCCGCCCGAGATGATGACGTTGAGGCGCGCGCGCGCCGCCACCTCCAGGATGCGCACCATGGCCGGCGCGATGGAACCGTTGCGCGCCATCTGCGTGAAGTCGATCTTGCGCTTGGCGAATTTGCGGATCGACAGGCAGGGCCCGAGCAGCGAGAGCGGCGGGAAGATGATGTTGACGCGCGAGCCATCGGGAAGCCGCGCATCGACCATCGGGCTGCTTTCGTCGATGCGCCGGCCGATCTGCGCGGCGATGCGCTGCGCGATGCCGGCCAGGTGCACGCCGTCGCGGAAGCGCACGTTCGACAGCGTGAGCCGCCCGCTCTGCTCGATGAACACGCGGAACGGGCCGTTCACCATGATGTCGGTGACCGTCTCGTCCTCCAGCAGGGGCGCGAGCGGACCCAGGCCCAGCATGTCGTCCACCAGCTCGGCCGCGACCTCGCGCTGCTCGCGCGCCGACAGGCCGATGCGCTGGCCGTCGGCGATCTCGGCGATCATGCGCTCGACCTCGGCGAACAGCGCCTCCTGCGGCAGGGCGGCGACCGAGGCGGGGTCGATGCGCGCCAGGCACAGCGCGCGCAGCTCGGCCTTCTGGCGCTGCTGGGGGGCGAGCGGCGCGGCGGGCTTGGGCGCGGGCTGCACGATCTCGGCGGCGTCCTCGGCCGGCAATGGCGGCGGCGCCGCAGCCTCGGTGCGGACCAGGCGCCCGAAGGCGGGTGCGGGAAGGTCTAGCGGAACCATCGCGCGAACAGCCCCTTCTTCACCGGTTCCTCGCCCTCGGCGCGGATCGACGCGACCTCCTGCACCATGCGCAGCAGGGCGGTGCGGAACGGCCCGCGGCGGGAGGCCGCGGCCTCGCCGAGATCCGCCGCGGCCGGAACCAGCTTGGGCAGCCAGGGAAAGACGAGGTCCGGCTCCTCGCCCAGCGCCTCCTTCACCTGCGCGGGGGTGAGCAGCCCGGGCTGGCCCGCGCGGTTGAGCACGGTGAGCGCGCGGCGCGACTGTGTCGGCGCATTCGGGATGGCGGCGTAGCGCAGCATCTCGCGTGCGCCGGCCAGGCTCGGGTCGGTGACCAGGATGCGCTGGTGCGCCATGTCCAGCACCTCGCGCGTCACCGGCGTGCCGCGCGCGGGCAGGTCGACCACGACGAAATTGTAGCGCCGGCGCAGCATCGCGATCAGCCGCGCGGCGGCGCCGGGCTGCGCCATCACCGCCTCTCCGGGTTTCTCGTCGGCGGCCAGGACATGCAGGCGCTCGCCGGCCGGCTGCGCGGTGCGCTCGACGAACAGTTCATCGACGCGCTCGGGATGTTCGAGTGCGGCGCGCAGCCCGTTGGTGGTGCGCGCGCCCAGCAGCAGCGCCGACGCGCCGCCATGCAGGTCGGCGTCGAACAGGATGGTGTGGCGCCGCGCCTCCTCGCCCAGGTGCCAGGCGAGGTTCGCCGCCAGGGTGGTGGCGCCGACCCCGCCGCGCACGCCGGTCACGGTGATGACGCGCCCGCCGCGCAGATGCATGTCGCGCGGGGCGACGCCACTGCGCAGATACGGCAGCAGGTGGCGCGCCACCATCTCCTGCGTCAGTGGCTTGAACAGGTATTCCAGCACGCCGAGCCCGCGCGTGAGCTGCCGGTAGAACGCCGCATCCTGGCGTTCCCCGATGACCAGCACGCGCACGTCCGGCTCCACCACCAGTGCCAGTTCCTCGAGCGCCGAGAGCGGCTGGTCCACCCCCGAGACATCGACGACCAGCGCATGCGGCGTGGTGCTGCGCTGCAGCGACTTGGTCGCGGCCACGATGTCGCCGCGCCGCACCTCCGCGCCCTCGCCGAGTTCGGCCAGCAGGGTCTCGCGCAGCACCGCGTCCGATGCGGCATCGGTGACAAAGGCGATCAGCGGCGCGCGGTCGGCCGCCGGCGCGCTGGCCAGCGCCGCGGCGGGCGCCAGCCGGTCGGTACCGTCAACGCCCGCCATCGCCACGCACCGCGGCCGAGGCCGGCGCCGCCGGCCGGGCCGGTCGCCTGGATGCGCGACACGCCGGAAGCCGCGAGCGGTGCCGCAGCCGGTCCGCTGCCGATGGCGCGTGACCGCGGCGGCCATGGCGTGCCCATCGGCGCGCGGATCGTCGCGCCCCGCTGGAGGGTCGAGGGGTCGGCGACATGCACGCGCAGATTGGTCTCGTTGGCGCCGAGCGGCCGCCAGACCCCTTGCCGCGTGAACGGATCGATCGCCTCGCACCCCCGCCGAACGCAGCAGGATCAGCATGCGCCGCATCTCGGCCTCCTCAATCGCAGCACGAAGCCGGGCGTGCCCGCAGGCCGCGCACCGGTGCGGCGGCGGCGCGCCCGGTCTGGCGCAGCAGCAGGATGCGCTTCGACATCATTGGGCGGCACGTATCCGTCCGTCGGTGCGGCGAGCGCCCGCGGGCTCTCGGCCGGGCGCACCAGGTGCGGCGTGATGATGATGACGAGTTCGGTCTCGTTGCGCTGGAAGCGGTCGGAGCGGAACAGCGCGCCGAGGATCGGCACCTCCCCCAGCCCCGGCAGCGCGCGGCCGCTCTTGCGCGGAACTGTCCTGCAACAGCCCGGCGATCGCGAAGGCCTGGCCGGAGCCCAGCTCCACGGTGGTCTCGGCGCGCCGGACGGTCAGCCCCGGCACGGTGACGGTGTTGTTGTTGCCCGAGAGCAATCGCACCGCGCCCGGCTCGGACAACTCGCTGACCTCGGAGCGGATGCGGAAGGAGATCCGCCCGTCCGACAGCACCGTGGGCACGAAGGCGAGGCCGACGCCGAACTGCTTGAACTCGATGGTGACCTGGTTCTCCCGCTGGCTCACCGGGATGGGGAATTCGCCACCGGCCAGGAAGGAGGCGGTCTCGCCCGAGGTCGCGGTCAGGTTCGGCTCGGCCAGGATGGTGACCAGCCGGTCCTGCGCCAGCGCGTCGATCACCGCGTTGATGTCGCGCAGCTCGGCATTGCCCGTGCGAAAGCCCAGGCCGATGCGGTCGGACGGCACGGTGCGGTCGAAGGCGAAGTTGAAGGTCTGCGCCGCCAACCCGGCCGGGCCGCCGGCCAGCGTGCCGATGCGCCCGATATTGCCCAGCGCCTGCCAATTCACGCCGAGCTGGCGCGTCACCTCGCGCGATACCTCCGGCGACGCGCACGCGCAGGTTCACCTGCGTGGCGCCGGTCACGGCGATGCGGTTGTCGATCGGCAGCCGCGCATCCTCCACCCGCGAGCGCACCAGCGTCTGCGCACGCTCGGCATCGGCCGGCGCGCGACCGTCCCGCTGATCGACGATGCCGCCCGGCCCCGCCTCGACGCGCATGGCTGCGATTGCCCGGGAAGCCGCGACGCAGCGCCGATTGAGGTCCGACATCAGGAAGGCGGAGGGGCGCACCGTCACCTCCCACTGCACCAGCGGCAGCCCGGCGGCATCCATGGCGGCGAGCGTGCGTGCGCCCCGGTGCCACGCCGAACACGAACACGCTGGTGGGGCTGGCCGGGCGCATCTCGGCGATGCGTGGATCGGCGGCGAACAGGCTGGCCGCGGGGGCGGAGAGCACCAGCACCCGCCCGGTGCCGGCCTCGCAGCGTCATGCGCTCGACGCGCAGGCCCGGTGGCGACTGCGACCATCGGCAGCGCGGCCTGGCCATCGGGCGGCGGTGCGGTCTGCGCCAGCGCGGCGGCGTGCCGCGGCCAGCAGCACCATCGCCAGGGCGAGCCATGGCGCGGCACGGGCGGTGCGTGTGCTCATCGGAAGCTGGAATCTCCTCGACCCGTCCTGGGCCCCCGAAGACGCGAATCCGCGTGCCGGTCGCCGCCGTCGTGGCGGAACCGACACCGGCGGGCGCGAAGGCGCCACTGACATCGCCACCCCATACGGGGCGCTGGTCGATGCGTTCCTCGGCCGGCGTGCCCGCCGCGCGCAGGCGCGAGCGAAAGCCGGCCGAGACGGGTCGCGACGGCAATCCGCGGGTCGGCCTGATCCGGCGTGACCTCGATGGTGACGGTGCGGTTGGCCTCGCGGATGGCGTCGCCGACCTGCGCCGGGCTGCATGCCCTGCACCAGGTGGCGGTCCACGGCGATGACGCGCGCCGCACGTCAACACCGCCTCCCCGGCGACGCGGCGCGCGGGGGCGATCTCGTTCTCGTCGAAGGCCTGGGTCAGAATCACGTCCACCCGGTCGCCCGGCCAGATCAGCCCGGCGGTGCCGGTCACGGCATCGACGCCGACCGTCACCGCGCCGCATCCCCGGCGCCAGCACCGCGGCGAGGAAGCCGTTCTCGCCGGGCCGCAGCACACCGTCGAAGCGCAGCGCGATCGCCAGGGGCGAGGGTGCGGCGCACCATCGCGCCGATGAGGTCGACGCGTGCCTCGGGCGCATCCCGCAGCCCGCCGGGGGCATGTCGGCGTCAGGCGATCTCGCGCGCGGTGAGGTCCTCGGGCTTCAGCAGGGTGCCCGCCTGCACCGCGCGCGCGGCCACCAGCAGGGCCGCGCCGCTGCGGCGCCGGCGCATCCGCCACCGTGGCCGGCGGCGCGCCCGGCGCCAGTGCCAGCACGCCGAGCAATCCCATGCCCGCGACGCCGATCACCACGACCACGACCAGGATGAGCCGCATGGCCATGGCGTCAGCCCCCCTGCCGGAACATCATGAAGACCGCGCCGGCGCCGATCGCCACGCCATAGGGCAGCGGCGCGCCACGGCCGATGCGCCAGGCCTCGCAGCGCAGCGCCCGGCGCGCGGCCCCGGCGGGGCGCGGCGGGGTGGTCCGGCCCAGCAGAAGCGGGCGCAGCGCCAGGTGCAGCCCCGCCAGCACGCCACCGGCAATCGCCACCGCCAGCAGCAGCACGGGCACTTCGATGGCGGGCAGCAGCAGCGCGACCGCGCCGAGCAGCTTCACATCGCCGCCGCCCAGCAGCCCGCGCTGCCACAGCAGCCCGGCCAGCAGCGCCACGATGCCCGCGGCCAGCAGCGCCAGGCCCAGCGCGGCAAGGCCGGCAAGCGCCTGGTGCACGAGCCCCAACGCTGCCACGGCCACCGCGAAGGCATTGGGGATGCGCCGCACGGCGATGTCGCGGAAAGCGGCGGCGGCCAGTACGGGGGCCGCCAGCCAGGCGATCGCATCATGGAGGTTCTGGGTGGGGAGCGGGTTCATCGCGGCGATCATCGCGGCGCCCACATGAAGGAAGCGTTTATCGCTGCGCCGGCAACCGGCTGCGAGGGGGCGGCGGCGCCGTGGCCCGCCGCCCCGCCCGCATCAGGTCGGCGCGACGAACTTCGCCGCGATGCCGTTCAGCATCGCATCGAGGTTGCCGCCGATGAGCGTCAGGCCGCCGATGATGGCAACCGCGATGAAGGCGGCGATCAGGCCGTACTCCATCGCGGTCACGCCGCGCGTATCGGCCTTGAGTGCGGACAGGCGCGCCGAGAAGGTCTTGAACATGGTGGGGGACTCCAGGCAGGCGCGCCTCGGGCGGCGCGCACGGGGTTTGGAGGCCAGGCATCCTGCCAGCCGAAGAGCAGTCCCGCGTCCGTTGCCGGGCCGGGTATATCGCTACCCGACGCGGCCGTCTGGTCGGGCCCTCGACACCATTTGAGGAGACAACGCTTAAGGAAGCGTGAAGCCCGCGCGCATCACGGCAGCGCCGCGAGCCGCGCGCCCAGCAGCGCAAAGAAGCCCTCGGCATCGAGGGTCTCCAGCAGCCGCGCATTCGCCGGTTCGCCGGCCCTTTCCCAGCGATCCACGATGGTGCGCCCGCGCCCTCGCCCATCCGAGCGATCCACCGCCACATGCACGTCCCGTGTCGTGAACAGCCCCGGCGCGAGCAGCCAGGCGATGGCGCAGGGGTCGTGCAGCGGGTGGCCGCGATGGGCGAATCGGCGCGAGGGCGGCACGCCGGCCATGATCGCGGTGGCCGCTTCCAGGCACGCGCCACCGCCCAATGCGCGCAATGCCGCGATCCGCGCCGGCGTCACCAGCGCCTGCGCCGTCAGTTCCAGCATCGCGAAGGTCACCGGCCGCCCGCAGCCCAGCAGCAGCGCCAGCGATTCCGGGTCGGACCAGGCGTTGAACTCGGCCGAGGGCGTGACATTGCCCTCGGACCACGCGCCGGTCATCAGCACGATCTCCTCCACCCGCTTGGCCAGCGCGGGCTCGGTCGCCAGCGCCAGGGCGAGGTTGGTGGCCGGGCCGATGCCCACCAGCGTCACGCCGCTCATGCGCGCGCAGCACGGCGCGGATGGCGTCGGCGGCGATACCCGGTGTCGCGGGCGGGCCCTCGGGCAGCGCCACGCCGCCCAGGCCGTCCGCGCCGTGCACGCGCTCCTCGGCGGTGAAGGCGCCGAACAGCGGGCATTGCGCGCCGGCCACGACCGGCACGTCGCTGCCCGCCAGGCCCAGGATGGCGCGCGCATTGGGCAGGGTGCGCTCCAGCCCGACATTGCCGCCGGCCACGCTCACCAGCCGCACATCCAGCTCGGGTGATGCGAGGGCGAGCCACAGCGCGATGGCGTCGTCGGTGCCCGGGTCGGTGTCGATCACGCATACCCGGCGCGTCATGCCAGTTCCGTCTCCACCAGCGCGCACCAGAAGGCGGCGCCGTGGGCCAGCGCGGCGTCGTTGAAGTCGAAATGCGGGTTGTGGTGGAAGCCCTCGGGATGCGCCGGGTCGCCGGTGCCGAGCCACACGAAGGCGCCGGGGCGCAGCGCCAGGAATTCCGAGAAATCCTCGCCGGGGGTGAGCGGCGGGTGGTCGTCCATGGTGCGCGCATCGCCCAGTGCGGCGCGGGCCGCGCGCACCGCCACCGCCGCCTGCTCCGCGCGGTTGATGGTCGGGCCGATGCGGCGGATGTAGCGCGGCTCGGCCTGCCACCCGGCAGGTGGCGCGCCACCGCATGCGCCACATCGGCGAGGCGCGCTTCGAGATGCGCGCGCACCGCCTCGGTGAAGGCGCGCGCCGTGCCGCAGGCGAACACCTCGGACGGGATCACATTGGGCGCGCCGCGCGCGCCGGCGGCGATGTGGCCGACGCTCAGCACGGCGGCCTGCAGCGGGTCGATTTCGCGTGCGACGATCATCGGCAGGGCGGCGATGAACTGCGCGGCGGCCAGCGGCGCGTCGGTGCCCAGATGCGGGCGCGCGCCGTGTACGCCCGCACCGCGGAAGGTCACCTCCCAGGTGTCGGAACTGGCCAGCACGGCGCCCTTCGGCACCGCGACGGTGCCGAGCGGCAGGCCGGGCAGGTTGTGCATCCCGTAGATGGCATCGACGGGGAAGCGCTCGAACAGGCCCTCCGCCACCATGCGGGCGGCACCGCCGCGCGATTCCTCGGCCGGCTGGAACACGAAATGCACGGTGCCGCCGAAGCGGTCGCGATTCGCCGCCAGCCAGCGCGCCGCGCCCAGCAGCATCGCCGTGTGCCCGTCATGCCCGCAGGCATGCATCTGGCCGGGGGTCTCGCTGGCATAGGGCGGCGCCGGTCATCTCCGGCATCGCCAGCGCGTCCATGTCCGCGCGCAGCGCCGACGGCGCGGTTGCCGCCCGCCGCGCGCGTGCCGGTCAGCGTGCCGACCACGCCCGTCACGCCGATGCCCTCCTCGACCGCGATGCCCCATTCGCGCAGCAGCCCGGCCACGATGCCGGCGGTGCGCGCCTCCTCGAAGCCCAGTTCGGGATGGCGGTGGAAATCCTGCCGCCAGGCGGTCATGTCCGCGGCGAGGGGGGCAAGATCCTCGGGGCTCGGCATGGCGGCACTCCGTTGCTGCGATGCGGCGAAGATGCCACGCTGCGCCCATTCCACCACGGGCGGACCCATGGAGTTCTGGCAGTCCTTCGACGCCCGATCCGCGCGCGCAGCCGCCCTTCGCCGACCGCTTCCCGCGCCGATGCCTGATGGGTCGCGGCTGGTGCTGCCGCTGCGCGACTATGGGGAGGTCGCCGTCGCCGGCTTCATCGCCAACCAGGCGGCGATCGGCGTCGCGCAGCGGATCGGCGCCTGGATGGCGCAGGCGGCGCGAGGGCATGGGCGCCGAGATCGTGGTGGGGCTTCCGACGCTCGGCCAGGTGTTTGCGCCGCTGGTCGCCCATGCGCTCGGCCACGCCAACTGGGTGGCACCCGGATGGTCGCGCAAGCGGTGGTACGAGGAGGCGCTGTCGGTGCCCGGCCTCCTCCTCCACCGCGCCGGCCGAACGGCGGATGTGGCTCGACCCGCGCCTGCTGCCCCGGCTGGAAGGCCGGCGCGTGCTGCTGGTGGATGACGTGATCTCGACCGGCTCCTCGGCGCTGGCCGGCATCGCGTTGCTGGGCGGCGTCGGGCCTGCGCCCGGTGGGCCTGCTGGTGGCGATGGCGCAGGGCGATCGCTGGCGCGCTGGCTGGCCCGCCGACATTCCGGTGCGCGCCGCCTTCGCCACGCCGATCGTTCTCGCGCGTCGCCGGGCGGCTGGCTGCCGCGCGCCGGGCGCGCGCCCCATGATCTCTGTCCCCTGATGTCCAGGAAGGATGCCGCATGAAGCGCCTGCTGCTCGCCGCGTCGCCGCGACCCTGCCGCTCGCCGCCACGGCGCAGGAGCGTGCGGACGCTGCGCATCGGCGTGGAATCCGGGCCGACCAGCCTCGACCCGCATTTCGCCAGCCTGATCACCAACATCGCCTTCGCGCGGCATGTGTTCCAGCCGCTGGTGGAACAGGACGCACCGCCAGGTGCTGCGCCCGGCCATCGCACGCTCCTGGCGGGTGGTGGACGAGACCACCTGGGAACTCGAACTGGACCCGAATGCGCGGTTCTCCGACGGGCAGCCCGGTCACGGTGGAGGACATCGCCTTCTCCATCGCGCGCGCCGGCGACGTGCCCAACAGCCCCTCCTCCTTCCGCTATGCCACGCGCCCGGTGGCGGCGGTGGAATCGGCCGGGCCGACACCGGCTGCGCCTGCGCACCACCGGCCGACTCCCGCTGCTGCTGAACCAACTGGCGCTGGTGATGATCGTGCCCGAAGCAGGAAGGGCTGACCACCGCGGCCTTCAATGCCGGCACGGCGATGATCGGCAGCGGCCCGTACCGGCTGGTCTCCTGGCAGCCGGGGCCGACCGGTGCGCTACGCGCGCAACCAGGGCTTCGGCGGCACCGCGCCGGCCTTCGCCGAGCGTCGAGTTCCGCCCGATCGCCAATGCCGGCGCGCGGGTGGCCGCGTTGCAGGCCGGCGATGTGGACCTGATCGAGATCGTCCCGCCCGATCAGTTCGACCGCCTGCGCACCGACACGCGCTTCGCGACCGCGCAGAGCCCGTCCAACCGGCTGATCTTCCTGACCCTCGATTCCGACCGCGCCGAGAGCCCGCATGTGCGCGTGCCCGATGGCTCGCCACGGCTCAACCCGCTGCAGGATGCGCGGGTGCGCCGCGCGCTGTCGATGGCGATCAACCGCGAGGCGCTGGTCTCGCGCGTGATGCAGGGCCAGGCGGTGGCGGCCGGCGATCTCGGCCCGGCAGGGTATTTCGGCACCTCGCCGGACCTCGCACCCACCGCCTTCGACCTCGAGAGGCGCGCGCCGGCTGCTGGCCGAGGCCGGCTTCCCGCGCGGCTTCACCGTGCAGGTCAACGGCCCCAACGACCGCTACGTGAATGACGAGCAGGTGGTGCAGGCGATCGCGCAGATGTGGACGCGCCTCGGCCTCACCGTGACGGTCGAGACCAAAACCGCGTTCCGTCTGGCTGCCGGAGGCCGCGCAGCTGCGCTATTCGGTGAACCTCGCCGGTTTCTCGCCGAACCCCGAGGTGCTGGGCATGCTCGAGACGCAGATCCATACCTGGAACCGCGAGCTCGGCCTGGGCACCGCCAATCGCGGCCGGTTCAGCAATGCCGGGATCGACGCCATCATCCAGCGTGCGCGCACCACCATGGACAATGCCGACGCGCGAGCGACTGACGCAGGAGGCCACGCGGCTCGCGCTGCGCGAGGAAACGGCGCTGGTCCCGCTGTATTTCCAGGTGAACACCTGGGCGATGCGCCGCGGCGTGACCTATGAGGCGCGCACGGATGAAATGACGCTGGCCTTCTCGGCCGGGCGGGCGAATTAGCGCGGCCGGACCGGCACCATCACCTCGTTGCGCCGGAACACCGGGATGGTCCAGGGCGGGTCGTAGAAGGCGGCCTGGGGCTGGCCCGCGGGCATCCACGGGCTGCCCTCCAGCGCCGCGAGCAGCGCCGCGGTGCGTTCCGCCACGGCCCGCGCGCGCGGTGATGCCGGAAAACCGCAGCACCGCCACCGTCTCCTCGGAAACCGCGACCAGCGACACGGTGGCCTCGTTCGGGACCGGCAGCGTCTCCATGGTGTAGCTTGCCGGCATGAAGAAGCGGATGCGCCAGGTGCCATCCCCGCCGGATTGCGCAACAGGGGCGGTCATGGCGATGCGCTCCCCGGCGGGGGCCTGCGCCACGGGTGCGGTCATCGCGATGCGGTCGCGCCGGGAATTGGCCCCGAAGATGTAGCCGGCCAGGCGCCGGAAGCCCTCGCTGCGCGCGGCCTCCTCCTCGCCGGTAACTTCCGTTTCGGCGGCGATCCGCGGCTCGTAGCGGCGGATCTCCACCTCGCCGAAGCTCGCCACCACGCTGAAGGCCGGTTCCTCGGTGCCGCTGCGGATTCCCACGACCGAACAGGCGCCTAGCAGCACGGAGGCAAGCAGCAGCGGCAGGCGCATGTGATGGGTCTCCCGGTCATGGCCAGGATATGGGCGGCGATGCGCGATCCGCCATGCCGCCCCCCCTTTGCGCGAAGGGGCTCGCCTGCGCTACTTGAACAGCACATTCCGAGGGGCTTGCACGACCATGCCGGACGACGGCGGCGCCACCGACAGGATCGCCTATTCGACGCCGATCGGCGACGAGGTGAAGACCACCACCTGCTACATGTGCGCCTGCCGCTGCGGCATCCGCGTACACCTGAAGGATGGCCGCGTCCGCTACATCGAGGGCAACCCGGACCACCCGGTGAACAAGGGCGTGCTCTGCGGCAAGGGCTCCGCCGGGATCATGACGCAATATTCCCCGGCGCGGCTGCAGGCGCCGCTCAAGCGCGTGGGTCCGCGCGGGTCGGGCGAATATGCCGAGATCAGCTGGGAGGAGGCGCTGGAGACCGCCACCGGCTGGCTGCGCCATGTGCGCGAGACCGACCCGAAGAAGCTCGCCTTCTTCACCGGGCGCGACCAGTCGCAGTCGCTGACCGGCTTCTGGGCGGCGCAGTTCGGCACGCCGAATTTCGCGGCCCATGGCGGGTTCTGTTCCGTCAACATGGCGGCCGGCGGGCTCTACACCATCGGCGGTTCCTTCTGGGAATTCGGCGAGCCGGACTGGGAACACGCGAAATACCTGATGATCTTCGGCGTCGCCGAGGACCATGATTCCAACCCCATCAAGATCGGCCTCGGCGCCATGAAGGGGCGCGGGGCGAAGGTGGTCTCGGTGAACCCGGTGCGCACCGGATATTCCGCGATCGCCGATGAATGGGTCGGCATCCGTCCGGGCACGGACGGGCTGTTCATCATGGCGCTGATCCATGAACTGATCCGCACCGATCGCGTCGATGGCGAATTCCTCGCCCGCCACACCAACGCCGCCTGGCTGGTGGTGCGCAACCCCGGCGGCGCGGATGACGGGCTGTTCGCGCGCGATGCCGATGGCAAGCCGCTCGCCTGGGACCGCGCGCGCGGCGCCATGGCGGCCGATGACGTGACGCTCAGCGCCGTGCTGGTCGGCGACGTCACCCTGCCCGACGGGCGCCGCGCGCAGCCGGTGTTCAACCTGATGGCGGAACGCTACCTCGGCGCGGAATACGCGCCCGAGGCGGTCGCCGAACGCTGCGGCGTGACGCCCGAGCGCATCCGCCGCCTGGCCGCCGAAGTGGCCGACATCGCCTTCAACCAGCCGCTGACGCTCGACATCCCCTGGACCGATGTCTGGGGCCGCGAGCACGCGACCATGGTGGGCCGCCCCATCGCCTTCCACGCGATGCGCGGCATCAGCGCCCATTCCAACGGCTTCCACACCTGCCGCGCGCTGCACATCCTGCAGATGGTGCTCGGCGCGGTCGATACGCCGGGCTCCTGGCGCTACAAATCGCCCTTCCCGCGCCCGATCCCGCCCGGCCCCGGCCCGGCCGGCAAGGGTGCCAAGCCGAACACGCCGCTGGCGGGCAACATCCTGTCCTTCACGCACGGGCCTGACGACCTGCTGGTGGAGGATGACGGCACGCCGCTGCGCATCGACCACTCCTTCTCCTGGGAAGCGCCGCTCGGCCTGCACGGGATGATGCACACCGTCATCGGCAATGCCGAGAAGGGCGATCCCGTACAAGATCGACACGCTGTTCATGTTCATGGCGAACATGGCCTGGAACAGCGCGATGAACCCGCTCGAGACCATCCGCTGCCTGACGGCGCAGGACGAGAACGGCGAGTACGTCATCCCGCACATCATCTATTCGGACGCCTTTTTCAGCGAGACGGTCCCCTATGCCGACCTGATCCTGCCCGACACGACGTATCTCGAACGCTGGGATGCGATCAGCATCCTCGACCGCCCGATCGGCTCCTCGCACGGGCCGGGCGATGCCATCCGCCAGCCGGTGATCAAGCCCGACCGCGACGTGCGGCCCTTCCAGGAGGTGCTGATCGAACTCGGCGCGCGCCTCGGCCTGCCCGCCTTCGTGAAGGAGGACGGGTCGCCGAAGTTCAAGGACTACCCGGACTACATCGTGAACCACCAGCGCATGCCCGGCGTGGGTCCGCTGGCCGGCTGGCGTGGCGAGGACGGCTCGAAGAAGGGCGTGGGCGAGCCGAACAAGGACCAGCTGCAGCGCTACATCGACAATGGCTGCTTCTGGCGCCACAACCTCGCGCCCACGGAATCCTACTTCAAGCATTCCAACCGCACCTATCTCGACAACGCCAAGGCGATGGGGCTGGTCGGCAAGGCGGACCAGATCGTGCTCCAGATCTGGTCGGAGCCGTTGCAGAAATTCCGCCTCGCCGCCGAGGGCCATGGCGCGAAGCAGCCGCCCGAACACCTGCGCGAGCGCGTGCGCACCTATTGCGACCCGCTGCCCTTCTGGTACGCGCCGCTCGAACAGCAGGCGCACGACACCGACCCCTTCCCCTTCTCGGCGGTGACGCAGCGGCCGATGGCGATGTACCATTCCTGGGGCTCGATGAACGCCTGGCTGCGGCAGATCCACGGCTCCAACAAGCTGTACATGTCCCGCGCCAAGGCCGAGACGCTCGGCCTCGAACACGATGATTGGGTCTGGGTGGAAAGCCGCGCGGGGCGGGTGAAGTCGCAGCTCTCGCTGATGGAAGGCGTGAACCCCGACACGGTCTGGACCTGGAACGCCATCGGCAAGCGCGCCGGCGCCTGGATGCTCAGCCCCGGTGCGGCGGAAGCGCAGCGCGGCTTCCTGCTCAACCACGTCATCAGCGAATGGCTGCCGGCGCAATCCGGCCCGCGCCTGGCAAATGCGGACCCGGTCACCGGCCAGGCCGCCTGGTACGATCTGCGCGTGCAGGTGACGAAATGCGCGCCCGGCGAAGCCGGCGTGACCGAGCCCTTCCCGCTCGGGCTGGAGCCACCGCCCAACATGCCCGGGACACCGGATATCCTGCGCTACAACACGGGAGCGACCAGCCCATGACCTCGCTCCCCACACCGCAGCCGGGGGCGAAGAAGCTCGGCCTGGTCATCGACCTCGACACCTGCGTGGGCTGCCAGGCCTGCGCGACCAACTGCAAGGAATGGAACACCAGCGGCCACATGGCGCCGCTGCCCGACCGCAACCCGTATTCCGCGGGCGCCGAGGGCGTGTGGTTCAACCGCGTGCATTCCTACGAGGCCGGCGATGGCGAGGAGGGGCGCACCGTTCACTTCCCGCGCTCCTGCCTGCATTGCGAAACGCCCGCCTGCGTCACGGTCTGCCCCACCGGTGCGTCCTACAAGCGCGCCGAGGACGGCATCGTGCTGGTCAATACCGACATGTGCATCGGCTGCCAGCTGTGCGCCTGGGCCTGCCCCTATGGCGCGCGCGAATTCGACGACGACCAGGGCGTGATGAAGAAGTGCACGCTGTGCGTGGACCGCATCTACAACGAGACCATCCCGGAGCCGCAGCGCCAGCCCGCCTGCGTCACCACCTGCCCGGTCAGCGCCCGGCATTTCGGCGACCTCGGTGATCCTGACAGCGACGTGTCGAAGCTGGTGGCCGATCGCGGCGGCGTGGCGCTGATGCCCGAGCTCGGCTACCAGCCGGTCAACCGCTACCTGCCGCCGCGCCGTGCGCCCAAGGCCGATGCCGGCCCGCCCAAGGATGCCGGCCCCCTGCCCTCGCAGATCACCAACCCGCTGCTGCGCTGGGTGGACAAGGTGCTGTCGCGATGAACCCCGCACCCTCCATCATCTTCTTCACCGTGGCCTCGGGTGCCGGATACGGGCTGCTGTTCTGGCTGGGGCTGCTGCGCCCGCTCGGCCTGGTGCCGGGCGGGGCCGGATTCGGCGCGCTGGCCTGCGGGCTGGCGCTGCTGCTGATCGGCGCGGGGCTGCTGTCATCGACCGCGCATCTGGGGCGGCCGGAACGCGCCTGGCGCGCCTTCAGCCAGTGGCGCACCTCCTGGCTGTCGCGCGAGGGCGTCGCCGCGGTGCTCACCTTCATCCCGGCGGGGGTGTTCTTCATCGCGATCATCGCCGGCGCGGATGGCCTCGCCGGCTGGATGGGGCTTCTCTCGGCGCTCGGCGCGGCGGCCACGGTCTATTGCACGGGCATGATCTACGCGAGCCTGAAGCCGATCCGGCAATGGCACCACCCGATGGTCACGCCCGGCTACATGCTGTTCGGCGCCGCCTCGGGTGCGGCGCTGCTGGCGATGATGGCCTCCTTCTGGGGGGCGGCGGCGGTGTCGGCCGCGATCGCGGCGGTGCTCGCGGCGGTCGGCCTGGCCTTCAAGCGCGCCTACTGGGCCAGCGTCGATGCCGCGCCGCGTGTCTCGACCGCGGAGACCGCCACCGGCCTCGGCTTCATCGGCACCGTGCGGCCGCTCGACCCGCCGCATACCGAGACCAACTACCTGCTGCGGGAGATGGGCTTTCGCGTCGGGCGCGTGCATGCGCCGAAGCTGCGCGTGATCGCCCTGGTTGCCGGCTTCGCCGCGCCGGCGCTGCTGCTGGCGCTTGCGCTGGTCACAGGCGGTGCCCTGGCGGGCCTGCTCGCCGTTTCGGCGGCGTTGGTGATGCTGCTCGGCCTGGTGGTCGAACGCTGGCTGATGTTCGCCGAAGCCACGCACACCGTGGCGCTCTACTACGGGCTGGACACGCCGCGCGCGTGAGGGTTGCCCCGCGGGCCCGCGATGCCGATAAACGGCGTCGCGATCCACCGGGAGAAACAGCCATGAAGCGTTCCGAGTTCCTCAAGACCGTCGCGGCAGGCGCCGCCGCCGCCACGCTGGGCATGCCGCATGTGGCGCGCGCGCAGGGCGATGCCGCCAGCGCCTTCCGCGCGGGCATCAAGCTCACGCCCACCTCGATGGACCCGCAATTCCGCCTCTCGGGCGAGCAGAACATCCTGCGCGCGCTGCATGCGCGGCTGGTGGGCATGTCGCCCGAGGGCAAGCCCGAGCCCGGCATCGCCGAATCCTGGCGCCCGGTCGAGGACGGCCGCATCTGGGAATTCAAGATCCGCGCCGACGCGAAGTTCAGCGACGGCAGCCCCATCACCGCCGAGGACGTGGCCTATTCGCTGGCCCGCGTGCCGACCATCACCGGCTCGGCTGGCGCCTACCACATCTTCGTGCGCGCCATCACCCGCGTCGAGGTGAAGGATGCGCGCACCCTGCACATCCACACCGCCGAACCCTATCCCTTCATGGCCGAGGACATGACCGAGATCGCGGTGCTGTCGCGCACCCTCGGCCCCGACCTGAAGACGTCCGACTTCAACGCGAAGAACGTCCGCATCTTCTCCGGCCCCTATACGCTGGTGGATTACCGCTTCGGCGAGTTCGTCGAGATGCGGCGCAACCCGCAATGGTTCGGCCCCGCACCCAGCTTCGAGACCGCGCATTTCAAGGTGATCGCCTCCGATGCCAGCCGCATGGCCGCCATCCTGGCCGGCGACGTGCAGGCAGTGGACGAGGTCGCGGTGCAGGACATCGCGCGCCTGCGCGCCAATGACGCGATCAACGTCACGCAGATCGCCGGCATGCGCGTGATGTATATCGGCATGGACAGCGACCGCGACGCATCGCCCTTCATCCGCGACGCCAATGGCCAGCCCATGACGCGCAACCCGTTCAAGGATGTGCGGGTGCGCCAGGCGCTCTCCCTCGCCATCAACCGCGCGGCGATCGTGGACCGGGTGATGGAAGGCGCCGCCAGCGTTGCCTCCAACCTGCTGCCGCCGGGCACGCCGGGCACCTCCGCCACCATGGGCGTGACACCCTACGACCCCGCCCGCGCACGCCGCCTGCTGGCCGAGGCCGGCTACCCCAACGGCTTCCAGGTCACCATCCACGCGACCAACGACCGCTATCCGAACGACGAGAAGGTGGCGCAGGCCATCGCGCAGTTCTGGACCCGCGTGGGCGTGCGCACCGAGGTCGCGACCCTGCCCAACGCGGCGTATTTCCCGCAGGCCTCGCGCCAGACCTTCTCGGTGATGTCGGCGCAGTACGGCGCGGACAACGTCTCCTACGCCTATCGCGCGCTGGTCCATACGCATGACCGGGAGCGCAGCCTGGGTACCGCCAACCGCACGCGGCATTCGAGCCCGCGCGCCGATGCGCTGGTGGGCGAGGCGCTGACGGAGATGGACGACGCGAAGCGCAACGCCCTGCTGGCGCGCGCCGCCGAGATCGCGATCGGCGAGGAGGCGATCATCCACATGATCTACCACCCCGCCTACGTCTACGCGGCGCGCAAGCCGCTGTCGGTCACGCCCTACTATAACGGGGCATTCCTGCCGCAGGCGGTCCGACGGGGTTGATGGAAGGGGGGGATTGGTCGGAGCGGCGGGATTCGAACCCACGACCCCCAGTCCCCCAGACTGATGCGCTACCAGGCTGCGCTACGCTCCGACGCCGGGCGGTCTAGCACTGGGCGCGGTGGGTTTCCAGCCCCCCGCGCTCAACCGGCCAGGGCGCGCAATTCCTTCGCGATGGCATCGAGTTCCGCCAGCGCGGCGCGCAGGTCCGCAGTCTCCTGTTCCTCGGCCGCGGGCGGCGGGTCGCCCAGCGGCAATTCGCCAGCCACCGCCTGCGGGCCTTCATCCTGCCCGTCGCGCAGCAGGCGCTGCACGCCCTTGATGGTGTAGCCCTGGGTGTAGAGGAGGTCACTGATGCGCCGCAGCAGCGCGATGTCCTCGGGGCGGTAGTAGCGCCGGCCGCCGCCGCGCTTGAGCGGCTTCAATTGTGGGAACTTCGTCTCCCAGAACCGAAGCACGTGCTGGGGAATGTGCAGGTCGTCGGCGACCTCGCTGATGGTGCGAAAGGCGGTGGGCGCCTTGCGCGGGCGCGCGCGGGCGTCGCCATCCTGCAGGTCGTCGCTCATTCCTCGTCTCCGACCGGCTCGTTGTTGATGCGCGCCTTGAGCACCTGGGAAGGCCGGAAGGACAGCACCTTGCGAGGCAGGATCGGCACCTCGACCCCGGTCTTGGGATTGCGGCCGACTTGCTGCCCCTTCTGGCGAACGAGGAATGTGCCGAAGGCGGAGATCTTCACCGGCTCCCCGGCTTCCAGCGCCCCGGCCATGCGTTCCAGCACGGTTTCAAGCAGCGCCGCGCTTTCGTTCCGCGACAGCCCGACATTGGCGTAGACCGCCTCTGCCAACTGCGCCCGCGTAACCGTGTTCATGCCGACCTGGACCCCGCAACCCCTTACACAATAACAGAAAACCGGGATCGGCGGCGCGCGTCAATCGAATTGCGCGCGCCGCGCGGTGTTGTCAGACCCGCGCACCATAGACGAGGTCCGGCAGGAACAGCGAGATGGCCGGCACATAGGTGATCAGGATGACCAGCAGGAACATCAGCACCAGGAAAGGCCAGATGCCGCGCACCACCTCCGACAGCGGGCAGCGAAGGATGCCCGCCAGCACGAACAGGTTGAGCCCAACCGGTGGCGTGAGCAGCGCCAGTTCCATGTTCATCGTGACGACCACGCCGAAATGCACCTTGTCGATGCCCAGCGGATCGAGCAGCGGCAGGATCACCGGCATGGTCAGCAGCAGCACCGAGAACACTTCGAGGAACATGCCCAGGATCATCAGGAGCACATTCACGCCCATCAGGAACTGCCACCAGCTCAGGCCAAGTTCCGTGGCCCAGGCCACCACCCGCGAGGTGACGCCCGATTCCGTGACCCAGTGGCCGAACACCAGCGCGACCGCGATGATGATCATGATGGCGGCGGCATTGCGCACCGCCTCGGCCATCACCGGCAGCAATTCGCTGACCTTGATGCCCTTGTAGACGAACACCGAGAGGAACAGCGCCACGATCGCCGAGAGCGCCGCGCATTCCGTGAGCGTGACCACGCCGCCATACAGGCCGCCGAGCACGATCACCGGCACCATCAGGGCGGGAATCGCATAGGCGGTGCGCCGCCAGCGCTCGGCGCCGACGATCTTCTCCTCCCGCGCATAGCCCTTGCGGTGCGCGTAGTACACAACCCAGCCGCCGATTGCCGCCGCCTGCAACAGCCCCGGGATGACGCCGGCGAGGAACAGCCGCGTGATCGCCTCATCTGCCAGCACGCCATAGACCACGAAGGCGAGCGATGGCGGGATGAGGATGCCCAGCGTGCCCGAGGCGGCGACGATGCCGGCGGCGAAATGCCGTTCGTATCCCGCGCGCAGCATGGCCGGCACCAGCACCGTGCCCATCGCCATGGCGGTTGCGACCGAGGATCCGCACATCGCCGCGAAAATCGTGCAGGACGCGACGCATACGAGGCCGAGCCCGCCGGGGATGCCCCCCACCCAGGCCTCGGCGCCGCCGATCAGGGCGCGCGCAACATTGCCGCGTTCCATGAATACCGCGGCCGCAACGAAGTAAGGCACCGCCAGCAGGGTGGTGGAGTTCAATTCATCGATGATCTTCTGCGCGATCGGCAGCAGAGGCTGGTGGTCCACCGCGAAGGCGAGGAACGCGGTGGAACTCATGACAAGCCAGATGGGCACGCCCAGGATCAGCAGGCCGCCGAACATTGCCCAGATCATGCGTGCGGCGCCCCATGGGTCGCGGGAAGCGGGGCGCGGCCGGACAGCGTGGCACCCACGCGCATCGCATACCGCACCGCCATCAGCCCCATGCCGAGCGGCAACGCGGCGGAATAGATCCACAGCGGGAACCGCAGGGTGGTGGTCGAGACGTCGCCGAAATCCCAGGTCTCGTAGGTCACAAGATAGGCGTACCAGCCCAACACCAGCGAGATCGTGAGACCCAGCAGGTCGCCCATCAAGGACAGTATCCGCTGCAGCGTCACAGGCAGTAGCCCGACCACGAGGTCGGCCTTGATGTGCCGGTCCGCCGCGGTCACTGCCGCGAAGGAGATGCACACCGCCCAGACGACGAGGTAAACCTGCACCTCGTCACCCCATTCGATGGCGAGGTGCGGCCAGAAGGTCCGCAGCAGCACGTTGAGCGAAGCCAGGCTCAGGGCAGCAAGACCAAGCCCCCCCACCACAATGGCGTCGATCCATTCCAGCGGGCCGCGGCTTGGTGCCGCGGCCGCATCAGCGGAGTGCACGTGGGAGGTGCCTGGTGTCAGACTTCGACGCCGGCGGCCCGGATCTGGGCCAGGACACTGGCGACCAGGTCGCGGCTCATGCCGATATCCGCCACGACTTGGTCCTGCGTCGCCATCAGGCGCTTGCGTGCTTCCGCCGCCGCCGCGGGGGTCGCGGTGGTGATCTGGATGTTGTTGCGCATCAGCGTGTTGCGCGCGTCGGCCTGAGCCTGGGCGGCCTGCGCGCGTTCCTCATCCACGCCATCGTTCCACGCGCCGGCCAGCGCCGTCTGGTCCGCGGCCGAGAGCTTGTTCCAGAAGGTCTGGTTCACCAGCGGGATGTACTGGTTGAAGCACTGGTAGTCTTCGAAGGCGTACCTCACGCCCGCATCCCACAACTTCGCGGTGTAGGTGCTCTCATGCGTGGTGATCAGCCCGTCCACCGTGTTCTGGCTGAGTGCGAGCGGCACGTCCGGCCACGGCACCAGCACCGGGTTGGCGCCGAGCGTGCGGATGCGCGCGGCATTGGCGCTGCCGCCGGGGTGGCGGATGCGCATCCCCTGCAGGTCGGCATAGGAGGTGAGCGGCTTGCCGGCCGAATAGAAATGCTGCGGTCCGAGGTCCCACCAGCGGCCGAGCACCTTCACGCGCAGGCGCTCCTCGATCTTGGCGTTGATCGCCTGGCCGGCGGGGCCGTCCATGATCCGGTGCAGCAGCTCGGGCTCGAGCCCGTAGAACATCGGCAGCGACGACAGCGCGGCATCCGGCGCCACGCCATCGAGGTTCCACCAGCCCGGCTGGCCCATCTCGACCGCACCCTGGCGCAGGCCACGAGGGATATCGCGGTCACGGAACAGCTGCGCCGAGGGGAACAACTGCGGGGTGACGCGGCCGCCCAGACGCTCGTTCACGCGGGCGATGAACGCCTCGGTGTTGCGGTTGCGCACATGGGTCGGGTTGGTCTCGATCGAGATGCGCATCTGCTCGGCCGCGAGAGCGTGCGTGCGGGGCAGAGCCACCGCACCGCCGATAAGGCCGAACATCAAAGGACGCCTGGAAATTGGCATCGTAACCTCCCTGATCACACCGCATCGAGGCGGTGCATGTTGCTTGTAGGCGCTGGGCCGCCCCATCGGAGCGACCACGAGCGCACTTGAACCGGGACACCCCGGCTATCCAGGCGAAAGTTTACAAACGTAAGTTCTTGCGAGTCAACCCAAGTATTGCCACTGTAATGCCCGTTTCCTGGGCAAATTCAGGCAATCCTTCCCTCAGAAACGCGCCAGCGCGGCGCCCCATGTCAGCCCCCCGCCGATCGCTTCCATCACCACGAGGTCGCCCGCCACGATGCGTCCATCGCGGCATCCCTCGGCGAGCGCCAGCGGAATCGATGCGGCAGAGGTATTGGCGTGCCGGTCCACAGTGATGACCACCCGCTCCGGAGGCAGGTTCAGCTTCCGGCCCATCGCCTCGATGATTCGCAGGTTCGCCTGGTGCGGCACCAGCCAGCGCACATCACCATGGCCAAGCGCGTTCGCCGCCAGTGCCTCGTCCACCACGGCCGCGAGTTTCGTCACGGCATGGCGAAACACCTCCCTGCCCGCCATGCGCAGCAGCCCGGCCCCGCCAGTGGACCCGGCCCCGCCCTCAATCTGCAGGATATCGCCGAACCGGCCATCGGAATGCATGTGGCAGGACAGCAGGCCACGGTCGGCGGTGGTGCCCGCTGCCTGTCCGGCGCGCAGCACCACGGCGCCTGCCCCATCCCCGAACAACACGCAGGTCCCGCGGTCGGTCCAGTCCAGGATGCGCGAATAGACCTCCGTGCCGATCACCAGAACGCAGCGTGCCTGGCCCGTGCGCACCAGCGCATCGGCCACGCCAAGGGCATAGATGAAGCCCGTGCATGCAGCGGCGAGGTCGAAGGCGAACCCCCTGCGTCACGCCGATCTTGGCCTGGATGCGCACCGCGGTGGAGGGAAACGCTGAATCGGGCGTCGAGGTCGCGACCAGGATCGCGTCGACCTCCTGCGCATCGACGCCGGCGCGGGCGAGCGCATCGCGCGCCGCGGCGGCACCCATGTCCGAAGCCGTTTCGTCGGGCGCGGCCATGTGGCGGAAGCCGATGCCGGTGCGATCACGGATCCAGGCATCGGAGGTATCGAGTCCGTGCAGGGCGGCGAGATCGTCATTCGACAATCGCCGTTCAGGCAGGTAGCCCCCGCAGCCGGCGATCATCGCGCGCAGAACCATGGGCTTCGGCACTCTCAGCGGGATACGGGCGCGAGCCGGGGCCCGGCGGCGGACAGGCGGGTCAGCCCGTCCTTGATCTGCTCGTTGAAGCGGTGGGTCACCATGTCCATCGCGACATCGACGGCATGGGCGAAGCCCAAAGCATCGGTCCCGCCGTGGGACTTCACCACCACGCCATTGAGCCCGATCAGGATGGCGCCGTTGTAGCGGCGCGGGTCCATCCATTCGCGCAGCCGGTCCAGCGCCGGACGCGCCAGCAGGTAGCCCATGCGCGCCGGCACCGAGCTGGTGAACACCTGGCGCAGCAGGTCGCGCATCAGCTTCAGCGCGCCCTCGCCGGTCTTCAGCGCGACATTGCCGGTGAAGCCGTCGGTCACCACCACGTCGGTGGTGCCGGCGGTGATGTCATGGCCTTCGACGAAGCCGCGGAACTGCGAGCCGATATGCGAATCGCGCAGCACCTCGGCGGCGTGGCGCACGCGGTCGTCGCCCTTCAGTTCCTCGGAGCCGACATTCAGCAGGCCGATGGAGGGGCTGGTCAGGCCCAGCACGGCGCGGGCGAAGGCATCGCCCATGATGGCGAATTCCACCAGGTTGCGAGCGTCGCACTGCACATTGGCGCCGAGGTCGAGCAGCACGACATCGCCGCGCGCCGATGGCCCGATTGCCGCCAGCGCAGGACGGTCGATCTCGGGCATGGTCTTGATGACGATCTTGGACAGCGCCATCAGCGCGCCGGTATTGCCGGCCGAGACGATGCCCGCCGCCTCGCCGCCCGCCACGGCATCGATCGCGACGCGCATCGAGGAGCCGCGCACGCGCAGCGCCGCGGTCGGCTTCATGTCGCCCGATATGCGTTCCGGCGCATGGCGCAGGCTGCAGGCGCGCGCCGCCCGCTTGCGCCGCGCCAGGCCGCCGGCCACCAGCGCCTCGTCGCCCACCAGCAGGAAACGCGCCTGCGGGTGGCGTTCGGCGGCCAGTTCCAGCCCGTCGAGCACCACATCGGGCGCGGAATCGCCACCCATGGCATCGATCGCCAGCGCGAAAGGCGGGTTTTCCTGTGGCACGGTCAGTGTTCCCCGCACGCGGGCGTCACCACCACGGCTCAGTTGCGGATGGTCTGGCCCACGCGCTCGGCCGCGACGACTTCGCGGCCGTCATAATGTCCGCAATGCGAGCAGACATGATGCGGGCGCTTGAGCTCACCGCAATTCGAGCACTCCTGGTACGAGGGCGCGCTGAGCGCCTCGTGGCTGCGGCGCATGCCGCGGCGGGAGGGCGAAACCTTTTTCTTCGGAACGGCCATGGCGCCGAGCCTCTTTCATCATCAGACGTGCAGGATAGCGGGAGCGCGGGGCATTACCACCCACCCCTTGCGGGCGCAAGCGCAGCCGGCGGGGCAGCGCGCCGCTTCAGGAGGAACGGCGCCCACGCAGGGCGGCGAGCGCTGCGAAAGCGCCGGGAGGCGCCAGGGCGTCCGCGGCTTCCGGCGGCGGCGCATCGGCGTCCGGCGCCAGGGCCGCGCCGGGTGCGCGGGGATATGGGTCGAGCGCCAGGGAGAGTTGTTCGGCGATCGCCTCCCCGAGGTCGAGCACACCGCCTTCGGCGGCGATCTCGTCCGGCCCATCGGGATCGTCGGAGGGTTCGGTGCCGGCCGGCAGCACGCGCAGGCTGACCTCCTCCGCCACAGATTGCGTCACAGGCTCCAGCGTCACCACGCATTCCTGCACCACTTCGGCGGTCATGCGGCCGCTCACGGCAAGCGCACCGCCGCGTTCGGGCGCCAACCGCAGCACCGCGTCCAGGCCATGGATCGCCAGGATGCCGAAGCGCCGCGCCAGCGCAGCGCATTCCTCGGGCGAGGCCGCCAGCCGGTCCTCGCGGCCTTCCGCCGGGATCCGGCCGAGCGCGACGGGGCGGGAGAATTCAGGCGCCATGCGGCCCCTCCGGCGCCGTCAGGAACGCTGCGCGCCCGGCGATCAGCGCGGCCATGGGCTGGCCGGCCAGATGCTCCGCCTGGCTGCGCGCCGCCTGGGCGAGCCGCAGCGCCACGCCGGCCGGCGCCTCGCCACGCCACACATTGCGTGCCAGCGCTTCCGCGAGGTCCTCGGGTCCAGCCGAATCGAAGCTGGCCTCATAGGCCAGGGCGCGGCCGTGGAAGGCTTCCCACATGCGCCGGACGCGCTTGCCCACCGCAAGGTCGCTCACCCCCATCTCGCGCAGGTTCACGTCCATGTCTGAGAACATGGCATCGAACACCGCCTGGGCGAGCGGCACGCCACGGGGGTCGGCATCGGCGCGCAGGCGGCGGATCAGCAGCGCGACATGCAGGCTGACCAGGTCGAAACGCCCCTCCACCGTGTCCGGCACCCCCAGTTCGGCGAAAAGCCATGGCTCGCGGGCCGCAGCGACGGCCGCGCCGTAGAGCTCGAAACCGGCCCGTTCGTGCGGACGGCGGCGGAACATGGCGAGAAGGCCCATGGTGCAGGGAGGCTCCGGCCGCCATCGTGGTTGACCCGGGGGCGGCATGGTGTCTATCGATTGCCGCGACATGGCCCGCCATCCCCGATCGGTCAACGCATGCGTTGCCGCCATTCTTTCAGCTACCCTGCTCAGCGGGTGCGGCTGGATCAACGACCGGCTCGGCCCGGCGCCGGTTGAGCGCGGCAACCGCGTCGACGCCGAACGCCTCGGCCAGATCACCCCGGGGGTGCAGACCCGCACGGATGTCGAGGCGCTGCTCGGTTCGCCCACCGCGCGCGGCACCTTCGACGACAATTACTGGTACTACATCAGCGCACGCACCCGCACCCAGCCCGGCCGCTTCCTCGAGGTCGAGGACCGGCGCGTGGTCGCCATCGCCTTCAATCGCGAAGGCGTGGTCAGCGATGTCCGCGAACTGACAGCGGCGGATGGGCGTCCTGTGCAGGTCGTCTCACGCGAGACACCTGTGCCGGGGAACGACCGCACCGTGCTGCAGGCGCTGTTCGGCAGCATCGGCCGGCCTGGCCTGGACCGGCCGGGGACGGGCAACCCCGCCAATCAGGCGGCCCGCTTCCGCTGAACCCCGACACCGGCGACCTGGTGCCGCCGGAAGGTTTCATGACCTGATTGCGTTCGGCACTGACGGCCGCGGCAGAACATGCGGCCCCTCGGCGCTTCCGGCTGCCAGGCATGCCCGGGCGCAACACGCAACCAGGCTCAGACCGCGCCGCTGACCGCAGGACGCACCACGCGCCCGCGCCGCCACTGCCAGGCCAGGACGCCGAGCGCCAAGCCGACCGCAGGCAGGATCGCGATGTTGAGAACGGCCCATCCCGCATGGGCGTGGATGGCGCCGGACGCGAAGGCCGTGATGGCGACCGTGCCGAACACCAGCACGTCGTTGGTCGCCTGCACCCGCACGCGTTCCTCGAAGGAATGGGCGGTCGAGAGAAGCGCCGTCGCGCCCACGAACATGAAGTTCCAGCCGACGCCCAGCAGCACCAGCGCCACCGAGAAATGGCCGAAGCTGCGCCCGGCGATCGCCACCGCCACACAGGCTGCCGTCAGCACTGCGCCGGCCACGATCACCGGCCGCACGCCGATCCGCGCGATCAGGCGGCCGGTCACGAAGCCGGGCGCGAACATCGCAATGGCATGGACCTGGATCACCGTGGCGCTCGCCCCGACGCCGAAGCCGCAGAGCATCATCTCGAGCGGTGTCGAGGTCATCACCAGGTTCATCGTGCCATAGGCGACCATGCCGGCCGACGGCCGCGGTGATGAAGGCCGGGCGGCGCAGGATCTCGATGATCGGCGTGCGGACCTTGGGCCGCGGCGGCGCCGGCGGCAGGTCCACGATGGTCAGCAGCGCGATGCAGACCGGCGGCAGCAGCGCCAGGAACAGGTAGGTCGCGAGGAACAGGTAGGGCAGCAGCATGTAGCCGGTGTGCTTCACCAGTTCCGGGCCGAACACCGCCGCCATGATCCCGCCCGCCATGACCAGCGCGATCGCCCGCGGGCGATATTCGGGCGAGGCGACCTCGGCCGCGGCGAAGCGGTAGTGCTGGGAGATGCCGAAGCCGATGCCCGCCGGGACGGCGCCCAGGCAGTACAGCAGGAAATCCCCGCGCCAGACGCCCAGCGCGAACACCAGCGACCCGGCCATCGCCGCCACCGCGCCCATCACGAAGCCGGTGCGCCGGCCGAATCGCGCGAACACCATCCCGGCCGGAATGGAGGCGCACAGCGTCGCCAGCATCTGGATCGCCATGGGCAGGGTGGCGAGGGACTTGTCCTCGGCCAGGCTGTAGCCGATCAGCGCGCCCATCGCGACCTGGCCGATCATCGTCGAATTCATCAGCGCCTGGCAGCAGAACAGGAGCCAGACATTCCGCTTCATGCGCGTGTCGCCCAGAGTCTCGGACATCAGAAGTGGCTCCATCCCCCGCGCCCGATCGCCATCGGCGCCCCGGCCGCATCCAGGACGGTAACCTCCGGCGGGCCGGCCCGGAACCGACCCAGGCGCGCTACAGCCATGCCCAGCGCGGCGGCACGGGCCATGACTTCAGCCGCCTGCTCGGCAGGGGCTGCGAACAGCAGCTCGTAGTCGTCGCCACCGGTCAGGATGGCCGCGAGCCGCGCGGAGTCGTCCCCGACCAGGGCGCGCGCAGCCTGAGACAGAGGCACGGCCGGGGCGGAAATCTCGGCCCCACACCCCGCCGCGCGGCAGAGATGGCCAAGGTCCTGCACCAGCCCATCCGACACATCCATCCCCGCGCAAGCCAGCCCCGCCAGGGCCTGGCCGAGAGCCAGGCGGGGCTGCGGCAGACGGTAGCGGTCCACGAGGTGCCCGCCCGCATCGCCGGGCACTTCGCCGCGCAGCACGCGCAGCCCCAGCGCGCCATCGCCGATGGTCCCGGACACCCAGATGTCATCGCCCGCCCGCGCGCCCACGCGGCGCAGCGCCCTGCCGGGTTCCACCGTGCCGAGGATGGTCAGCGAAAGGCAGGTCGGCCCGGGGGTCGCAACGGTATCGCCGCCCAGCACCGAGAGCCCGAATTCCCGCTGGTCCTGCGCCAGCCCGGCCACGAAGCCGGCGATCCAGGCATCATCGGTGCCGCGGGCGAAGGCGGTCGTCATCAGGTAGCCGAGCGGCGCCGCACCCATCGCCGCGAGGTCGGAGAGGTTCACCCGCAGCAGCTTGCGCCCGATGGTCTCGGGCGGGTCGTCGGGCAGGTAGTGCACGCCCGCGACCATGGCATCCGCCGCCACCACGAGGTCGCGCCCGGCCGGGAGGCGCAGCACCGCCGCATCGTCGGAGAGGTCCAGCGCACCCTCGCCGGCCAGTGGCCGGAAATGGCGCGCGATCAGCGCGAATTCGCCCGGCAGGCTCACCGCGCCGTCCCGAACTCCGCGGGGCGCAGGGCGTGGGCCATGGCATCGAGCACGCCATTGGCGAAGCGTGCGGTCTCGTCGTCGAGGAAGCCGCGCGCGACATCGAGGTATTCGTTGATCACGACGCGCGCCGGCGGCTCGGTGCCCCCGAGCAACTCGGCCGCGGCGGCGCGCAGCAGGGCGCGCAGCACGGGGTCGAGGCGCTCCAGCGTCCAGTCGCGCTGCAGGCGGGCGCGGATCTCGGCATCCACATCCTCGGCCCGATGCGATGAATGGCGCAGGATGGCCTGGAACAGCGGCACATGGGCGAGCGGCACGGTGCCGTCCTCGAAGGCCTGAGCCGCCCTCCCCCGCGCCGATGCGGTGGCGGATGAACTGGTCGGCGACGGTCTCGGCGCTGTCGCCGGATTGCTCGCTCTGGAACAGCGCCTGCACGGCGGCGACGCGCGCGCCGGTGCGCGGCCGGCCGGCCGGCTTGTGCGGCTGGCTCATCCCGCCTGCCCCCAGCGGCGTGCCAATGCGACCTGGCCGATCACGGCGTGCGCCGCTTCGGCCCCCTTGTTCATGCGGTCGTCGCGGGACCGGGCCTCGGCCTGCGCAAGCGTGTCCACTGTCAGCAGGCCAAAGCCGATGGCGGCACCGGTCTCGGCGGAGAGGTCCATCACGCCGTTGCAGATGGCATTGCAGATAAAATCGTAATGGTCCGTCTCACCCTTCACCACGCAGCCCAGCAGCAGGAAGCCGTCCCAGCGCCCCCGCGCGTTCAGCGCCATGCGCAGCGCGGCGGGCAGTTCGAACCCGCCGGCGACATCGGCCACCTCGACGCGCGCTTCGATCCCAGCCAGCACGCGCTCGGCGCCGTGGCGCATGCCCTCAACCACCTCGCGGTAATAGGGCGCCTGCAGGATCAGGATGCGCGGCGGCGGGCCGGCCAAGCTGGCCGCGCCGCGCTCGGGACTGTCGAGGGTGCTCACGATGCGCCATCCGTGGCGATCGGGCGGGTCTCGACATCCTCGAGCCCGTAGCCTTCGAGGCCGACGATCGGCCGGGGATGGTTGGACAGGCGGATGATGCGCGTGAGTCCGAGGTCGGCCAGGATCTGCGCGCCGATGCCGTAGTCGCGCAATTCGGGCGCGACCGCCTGGCCACGCCCGCGGCGGATCTGGTCCGACAGCCCATCGGTGCGCCCGTCGCGCAGCAGGACAACGACGCCGCGGCCCTCGGCGGCGATGGCGCGCATCGCGCCGTGCAACTCGCCCAGGCTGCGCCCGGTCACCACGTCGTTGAGCAGGGAGGCGGCGTGCATGCGCACCAGCACCGGAGCATCGCCGCCGACATCGCCCTTGATGAGCGCGAGGTGCTCGCCCGGCGTGACCTCGCTGGCATAGACCACCGCGCGCCAGTCGCCGCCGACCGCCTGGGGCAGGGTGGATTCCTCGACCCGGCGCACCAACCGCTCGGTGCGGCGGCGATGACCGATCAGGTCGGCGATGGTGCCGAGCTTCAGCCCGTGATGCTGCGCGAAGGCCACCAGGTCGGGCATGCGTGCCATGGTGCCGTCATCGTTCATGATCTCGCAGATCACGCCCGAGGGGTTGAGCCCGGCGAGGCGCGCGAAATCCACCGCCGCCTCGGTATGGCCCGCGCGGACCAGCGTGCCGCCCTCGCGCGCCACCAGCGGGAACACATGGCCTGGCGTCACGATGTGCTCGCGCCCCAGTTCGGGATTGATCGCGACCGCCACGGTGCGTGCGCGATCGGCGGCCGAGATGCCGGTGGTCACACCCTCGCGCGCCTCGATCGAGACGGTGAAGGCGGTCTGGTGGCGCGTGCCGTTGGACTGCGCCATCAGCGGCAGCGCGAGCTGCTCCACACGGTGCTGCGTCATCGCCAGGCAGATCAGCCCGCGCGCATGCCGCGCCATGAAGTTGATGGCATCGGGGGTGGCGAATTGCGCGGGGATGACGAGGTCGCCCTCGTTCTCGCGGTCCTCGTCGTCGACCAGCACGAACATGCGCCCGCGCCGCGCTTCCTCGAGCAGTTCCTCGGTCGGCGAGAGGTAGTCCGCGAAGGAGGTGCGGACCACCTCGCCGTCCGTCGTCGCGCTCATCGCTGGTACTCCCGCAGCCGCGCGACGTAGCGCGCCATCATGTCCACTTCGACATTCACCTTGTCGCCGGGCTGCAGCGTGCCGAAGGTGGTGACCGTCGCGGTATGGGGGATGATGTTGACCCCGAAGACCTCCCCGTCAACCTCGTTCACGGTCAGCGAAACACCGTCGATCGCCACCGAGCCCTTGGGCGCGATGTAGGGCGCGATCTCCACCGGCACCCGGAATCGCCAGCGCACCGAGGCATTCTCGGGCGTGGCAGAGACCACTTCCGCCACGCCATCCACATGCCCGGCCACGAGATGCCCGCCAAGCTCATCACCCATGCGCAGCGCGCGTTCGAGATTGATGCGCGCGCCGGGCGTCCAGCCGCCCGCGGTGGTCTTCGCGACCGTCTCGGCCGAGCAATCGACCGAGAAGGCATCGGCGGCGAGGTGCACCACCGTCAGGCACACGCCCGAGCAGCAGATGGAGGCACCCAGCACCGCCGGCACGGGGGCGGCGAGGAAATCGGGCGCGGTGCCGATCACCAGGCGCAGGTCATGCCCGCCGCCGATCGGCTGCACCTCCCGCACCGTGCCGAGCGCCGTCACGATCCCGGTGAACATGGTGGCTTCTCCTCGATGCGTTCGAATTCGCTCAGTGTGTCGTCGCCGATCGCCCGCAACGCCACCCGACGGAAGCGTGGCATGGCGGCGAGCGCGGCCAGGCGCAAGCCCTGCGCCGCCGGCAGGCCCTCCGCGCCCATCACCCCCGGCGCGTGGAACCATGCCAGGCGATCGACCAGGCCGCCGCGCAGCAACCCCGCGGCGAGCCCTGCCCCCCCCTCGGCCAGCACGCGCGTGACGCCGCGCCGGGCCAGCGCGCCGAGCAGGGCGCGCAAATCAACCCCACCCTCCGCCGCGGCCGGCACCGTCAACACCGCAACGCCGGACGCGATGAAAGGGGCGAGTGCCGCCGGCGGGTGCCCCGGCGCGGTGACGATGCAGGTGGGCGTGGCCCCGGCGGTGGCAACGATGCGCGCTTGGGGCGGCGTGCGCAGCCGCGCATCGGCCACCACGCGCAGCATGGCCACGCGCTCCATGCCCGGGATGCGGCAGGTGAGGTCCGGATCGTCCGCCAGCACGGTGCCGGACCCCACCAGCACGGCATCGTGGCGCCCGCGCAGGGCATGGACCTCGCGGCGCGCATCGGCGCCGGTGATCCAGCGGCTTTCGCCGGTTGTCGTCGCGATGCGCCCGTCCAGCGTGGTGGCGAGCTTCAGCGTGACCACCGGCAGCCCGGCCTCGATGCGGCGGAAGAAGCCGGCATTGAGCGCGCGCGCCTCGGCTTCGAGCAGGCCTTCCTCCACCACGATGGCCGCCGCGCGCAGGCGGGCGAGACCGCGGCCATCCACCCGCGGGTCGGGGTCGCGCATGGCCACCACCACGCGGGCGATGCCGGCGGCTTCCAGCGCCTCGCAGCAGGGCGGCGTGCGGCCGTGGTGGGAGCAGGGTTCGAGCGTGACATAGGCGGTGGCGCCGCGGGCGAGGCTGCCGGCGCGCTTCAGGGCCTCGGTCTCGGCATGGGGGCGCCCGCCGGGCTGCGTCCAGCCCCGCCCGACCACCCGGCCGTGGCGCACCAGCACGCAGCCCACGGCGGGGTTCGGCCAGGCATTGCCGAGCCCTCGGCGCGCGAGGGCGAGGGCTGCGCGCATATGGGCAATATCGTCGGACATCGGCGCGGCCTTGTCCCGCAGCCGCGCGCCGGCGGCAAGCGGGCTGATGCCTGTTCATGCCCTCAGGCGCCGGGCGGCGGCCATCCGGCGGCCTTGGCTTCGCCGGACTGCCGGCGGGCCGCGTTCGCGGCCTCGGCACGAGGCGGTGCCTCGTGCCGCTGGTGTCGGGCGTGCAGGCGCACGACGCAGGCTCAGGCGTGCAGGCGCACGACGCAGGCTCAGGCGCGCAGGCGCACCACCCGGGCGAGGTTCAGCAGCGACAGCAATGCGCCCGCCGCATAGGTGGTCGCCGCCGCGCCGAGCACGCTGCGCGCCGCGCCGAGGTCGCGCGGTGCCAGGTAGCCCCCCTGCGTGAGCGCGGGCAGCGCGCGGCCGTAGCTGGCGTCATATTCCAGCGGCAACGTGACCAGTTGCGCCGCGATGGACAGCGCGAACACGCCAATCGCCAGCAGCATCGAGGGCACCACCAATTGCCCCGCGCCGGCCAGCGCGCCACCCAGTGGCAGCACCGTCATCAGCGCGATCGCGGCCATGCGCAGCGGGATCACCACGCGCATCAGCGCCATCCGCCAGGCGAACAGGCGCGAGCCGTCGCGGTGTTGCACGGCATGGGCCACCTCATGCGCGGCGACCGCCACGGCGGTGACCGAGCGTCCGTCCAGGTGCTCGGGGCTGAGGCGCACGGCCGGGCCGGCGGGGTCATAGTGGTCGCCCTCGTCGGTCGGCTCGACGGCCACGTGGTGCAGGCCGGCGGCATCGAGCAGGTGGCGGGCGAGTTCGCCACCGGTGCCGGGCAGGTCCGCCCGCTCGGCGCCGTGGCGCGCCATGATCCAGCGCACATAGGCGGTGGGGCCGAACACCAGCAGCACGATCAGGATGCCGATCAGGACGACCATGCCGCCGCGCCCGCTACTCCTGCTTGCCCAATTCGCCGAGGAAGGCCTGGAAATCCTTCGCCTCGCCGAAATTGCGATAGACGCTTGCGAAGCGGACATAGGCGACCTGGTCCAGTTCGCGCAGCGATTCCATCACCAGCTCGCCGATCTTGCGGGACGGGATCTCGGTCTCACCCTCGGTTTCCAGGCGGCGCTGGATGGAATTCACCAGCCGCTCGATGCGGTCCTCATCCACCGGGCGCTTGCGCAGCGCCACGCGGATGGAGCGCGCCAGCTTCTCGCGGTCGAAGGGCGCACGGCGGCCATCGGTCTTGAGCACCGTGATGTCGCGCAACTGCACGCGCTCGAAGGTGGTGAAGCGCGCCCCGCACGCGGTGCAGGCGCGCCGACGCCGGATGGCGGCGCCATCCTCGGCCGGGCGGCTGTCCTTCACCTGGGTGTCCTCGACGCCGCAGAAGGGGCACTTCATGGCGGGTCCGTCAGGCCGGGTAGACGGGGAAGCGCCGGCAGAGGTCGAGCACCTTGGAGGCCACCGCGGCCTCGACCGCGGTATTCGCACCCTCGGCATTGGAAGCGGCCGCGCCGTCCAGCACTTCGCCGATCAGCCGGCCGATCTCGCGGAACTCGTCGGTGCCGAAGCCGCGCGTGGTGCCCGCGGGGGTGCCCAGGCGCACGCCGGAGGTCACCATCGGCTTCTCGGGGTCGAAGGGAATGGCGTTCTTGTTGCAGGTGAGGTGGGCGCGGTTCAGCGCCGCCTCGGCCACCTTGCCGTTCAGCTTCTTGGGCCGCAGGTCCACCAGCAGCAGGTGGTTGTCGGTCCCACCCGTCACGAGGTCGAGGCCCTGGGCCTGCAGTTCCTCGGCCAGCGCGCGGGCATTGGCGACCACGGCGGCGGAATAGGCGCGGAATTCGGGGCGCAGCGCCTCGGCGAAGGCCACCGCCTTGGCGGCGATGACATGCATCAGCGGCCCGCCCTGCAGGCCGGGGAACACCGCGGAGTTGAACTTCTTCGCCAGCGCCTCGTCATCGGTGAGGATCATGCCGCCACGCGGGCCGCGCAGGGTCTTGTGGGTGGTGGTGGTCACCACATGCGCGTGGGGGAAGGGCGAAGGATGCGCCCCGCCCGCCACCAGGCCGGCGAAATGCGCCATGTCCACCATGAACAGCGCGCCCACCTCGTCGGCGATGGCGCGGAAGGCGGCGAAATCCCAGGTCCGGGCATAGGCGGAGCCGCCGGCGATGATGACCTTGGGCTTCGATTCGCGCGCGATGCGGGCGACCTCGGCCATGTCGATGCGCTGGTCCTCGCGGCGCACCGTGTAGGGCACCGGGTTGAACCACTTGCCCGACTGGTTGGCCGGCGAGCCGTGCGTCAGGTGCCCGCCGGCGGCGAGATCCAGGCCCATGAAGGTGTCGCCGGGCTTGAGCAGGGCGAGGAACACCGCCTGGTTGGCCTGCGCGCCCGAATGCGGCTGCACATTGGCGAAGCCGCAGCCGAACAGGCGCGTGGCGCGCTCGATGGCCAGGCGCTCGGCGATGTCCACAGCCTCGCAGCCGCCATAGTAGCGGCGGCCGGGATAGCCCTCGGCGTACTTGTTGGTGAGCACCGAGCCCTGGGCCTCGAGCACGGCGCGCGAGACGATGTTCTCGCTGGCGATGAGCTCGATTTCGTCCTGCTGGCGGGCGAGTTCCTGGGCGACCGACGCGGCGATCTCGGGGTCGGCCTCGGCGAGCGAAGCGCGGAAGAAGCTGGCGGCGGGAGGGGCGGCGCCGGAGCTGGCGCCGTCGGGGGAGCGGAGGGGGGTGGGGGCGGGGCGCGTCATGCCCCGGGTTTTGCGCTGGCAGGGTCGAGCTTGTCCACCCGGCGTTGATGGCGCCCGCCCTCGAAAGGGGTGGCGAGGAAGGTGCGCAGCGCGTCGAGGGCTGTTTCCACGCCAATGGTGCGAGCGCCGAAGCAGGCGATGTTGGCGTTGTTGTGGGCGCGGGTGAGGCGCGCCTCGGTGCTGTCGTGCAGGACGGCGGCGCGGATGCCGGGGTGGCGGTTGGCGGCGATGGCCATGCCGATGCCGGTGCCGCAGACGAGGATGCCGAAGGGGGACTGGCCGGCGGCGATGGCGGCGCAGACGCGCGCGGCGTAGTCGGGGTAGTCCACGAAGTCGGGGCCGTGGGTGCCGAGGTCGGTGACGGCGTGGCCTTCGGCTTCGAGGGCCGCCTTGAGGGCGAGCTTGAGGGGCAGGCCGGCGTGGTCGGAGGCGAGGGGGAGCATGGCGCGTCGGAGTCCTTAGTCAAACGGCTGCTTGCGATATGGGTGGCCTGCTGGCAATACCGCGCCGCACAAGGTCGCGACACGGGCCGCGGGTATCGCAAAATTCCTGGGGCATGCGCGCCGCGGCGGATAAGACATCCCGACCTCCAGTTCACTGATCCAGGACCCCTCGCCCATGGCCGAAAAGGCGACGTATGATGCGAACGAGGTGTCAGTGTTTCCGTCCTCGGGGGCCGGCACTTCCTCAATGCCGAGGACAACCGCGCGCAGTTCCTGATACGGAAACGTTCGGTGAGCCAGGCTCGGGTGTTCGACCTGGGAGCGGCATCGCCAGCAGCAGCGGCAGGCCCCGAGGCGATCCTCGACATCGGCGCCAACTACGGCGAGATGTTCCTGCCACGGCGGCTGCCCGGGGATTGCACCTCGAACTCTACGAGGCGAATACCGATCCCTGATCCCCTACCTTGAACGAGCGCGCGACGCGCATCCGGACGGGCCTCGCATTCGCGTCCACAATGCCGCGTCTCGGACCGGGCGGCGAGTTTGACATTCAATGTCGACCGCAAGTGGTCGGGCACATGATCCTTCGACTTCCAGTCGCCCGATGCGGCGTACAAGGGCGAAGGCGAGGCGCATTTCGACCGACTTGAGGTTCCGACGCGAACGCTTGATGATGCGCTTGCCGGGGCCTGTGCAGCCGGCGGAACGGTGGCTGTGAAAATCGATACCGAGGGACACGAGCCCAAGGTGCTCGCGCAGACCACAGAGACTGCGGCGAACGGCCTGCGTGATGGTGCTGGAAGCGAACCCGGCGCATCTGAAGCGTGCCGGTTCGGCGATCGAAACGCTGCTTGAGAAGCGGTCAAGATGCTCGGAAGCGTGTTCCGGATACGCAAGTCCGGCCTGCTCGAGCCGCTCCCCGTCAGGACACCGCAGGCCGCCGAGTGCGACCTGCTCGTGACGAATATCCCCTCTCTCGCCGAGTGGGCGTCACATTCGGACAGGCGGGCGAACTACGCAAGACGGGTTCATCAAGCCCCGCAGGTGCCCGACCCCGCGTCGCACCGATGGCCTGATGCGGCGTCGCAATTCATCCATGAAATTAAGGGCTCGCGGGGAGCCTCGGCGCACACTGCCCTTCCAGGATAGCTTGTGGATCGGTATCTCGGTCATCAACCGGTGCATCCGCCGGCGCTCCTGCTCGGAGAGCCCCACGCCCTGGTCCACATCCGCCTCAACGATCTCGCCCACGCTTCCCCCGGCAGCACCCGGAGGCAGTTTCGGCATGCGATCCCACTCGGTTGCCGCCTCGGGGATGATCTGCCTGACGACATCGAAGATGTAGTGCTCGGACAAAATATGCGTGGATCGCCGTCCGCCGCTCGACCAATGCCTGGAGATAGAGTTCATACACTCGGCTCCATGCAGCAAGAAGCCGTGACGATCCATCGCCCTTGATGAACCAGTTGGCTATGCTCCGGTCCCCACCCGCACGGAAGGCGAATAGAAAAATACTTGAGTCTACCGAACAAAACGGTAACCACTCTTGGAGTGGGCGGGTACAATAAATTGTCGGATCGGCCCAGACCCCGCCGTGTTCCCGTAGCAACCTCAATCGGATGATATTGCTCTAATCCTTGGCAAGTAAATTTTGCTTCGAGCCGGCATCCTCAAAAAGATCCGGAAAGTAGCCTGGTCAATCGTTGAGATACGGTATTCGGTACTGTGCCTGCTCCCATGACTGGCGACAGATCTGACAGATTTCTGAGCATCGGCCCATCCCTGCCCCCAGTACAGCCATACGACCCGGCGATCTTTCCGTGGCTGACGAGATGTAGAAGAAGTGGATTCCGCTGAGATCAGCATTCTACCGTGCATTACTTCCCTCAGGAACGGATAGAATTTTGGGACTTGGCGTCTACATGCGGATTTGGTCGAAAATCGACATCAATCATGGACCGTTTCCAAGCGGCGTGGCGGCGGCGAGGTGACCTCCATTCCCGTCCCTCGACCCGACCCGCGGATACGTCGCCACATGACCGAGCCGAACCAGCAGGGCGGCGCGCAGGTCTTCGGGCATTGCAACCTGCGGGCCCGACCACAACACCGCTTCCTGCGCCCGCGCACCCGCCCGCGCATTCCACTCCAACCCCAGGAACTCCACCACACGCCGCAGAAACACCTCCGGCGCCTCCGCCACCTCCTCGATCCAGGCCGTCAGCACCTGCGCCTCCCCGAACACCGCCGTCCAGTCGCGCAGGATGCGAGGGTAATCGACCCGCGCCAGCACATCATGGAACCCCGCCGCGGCGAGATAATCGAAATCCTCCCGCCCCCGCCCCAGCATCCGCAAATGCGACCAGCAGCGCTCCACCGGGTCGCGCATCAGGAAGATGATCTTCATGTGCGGGTTCGACCGCCGCACATGCTCAATCCCCTCGGGCGGCAGCAGGCTGTAGTCCGGCGTCACCTCGCCGCAGATCTGGTCCGCCCGCGCATGCGCGAAGATGCGCCCGTACCATTCATCCGACACCGGGTCGGAGGTGATGGAGGCAATCCGCGCCATCACCTGCGGGTCGGGCCCCGCCTCGCCGGCCCGGCGCACCGCCCGCTCGGCCGCGCGCTGGCCGTGCTGGCGGCGGTGCGCGCCCGTCCAGCGGCGATGGGCGGGCACATGCACGTCGTTGAAGTACTGCAATTCCTTGATCCACGGCATCCAGATGCCCGGATGCCGGCGCAGGTTCGCATCCAGCCAGGTCGTGCCCGCCTTCTGCGCGCCGATGCACAGGAAATCGGGGTCTCCAGGCTGTCTGGTGCCGCGGCGGTCATGGTGGCCTTTCCTCTCGCATGTCCGGGGGCTAAGGAAAAGCATCGCCCGGGCAGTCCGGGCATCCCGGCCGGAGCCCTTCATGCTGGACAAGATTGCGCGCGACGATACCGCCGCCGCGCTGCCCGATCGGCGCAGCCCGCACTACGCGCCGCAGCCCGCACCGCGCGCCGCGCGGCCGGACTTCCTGTGCATCGGCGCGCAGAAGGCCGGCACAACCTGGCTCTATGCCAACCTGCGCAGCCACCCCTCCATCCTGATGCCGCCGGTGAAGGAGGTGGCGTATTTCTCGGCCCTCTACATCCCCGGCTGGGCCAAGGCCGATACCGACCATCGCGCCTTCCAGGTCGCGCAGGCGCGCGAGCACTGGAATTCCCCCGAACGCGCCGACCCCAAGCGCACGAAGCCGGACGTGCGCGCCCAGGTCATGGCCAGCCTGGACGCCCTTGCCCAGGAACCGATGGACGACGCCGCCTATGCAACCCTGTTCGAAGGCTGCGGCGTGGACCAGGTCTGCGGGGAGATCTCGCCGCAATACTGCGTCCTGCCGCGGGAGGGCATCCGCCACGCCCTGGCGTGCAATCCGAACCTGAAGGTCGTGGCGCTGCTGCGCCATCCGGTGGCGCGCGCGATGTCCCACCTGGCCATGCTGTGCGGCAAATCCCCCACCGCCGATCGCATGAAGGAAATAGCGCTGTCCAACTGGTGGAACGGCGTCTCCTGGTATTCGGACTATGCGTCCTGGCTGTTGCGATGGAAGGGCATGCTTCCGCCAGGGCAACTGCACATCGACTACAACGGGCTGATCCGCGATGACCCGATGGGGGTCTTGGTCGGATCTGCGACTTCCTCGGCATCCCCTTCGAGGAAGCGCGCTTCCCCAAATCGGGCGAACGGGTGTTCGAGGGCGGCAAGCCCGAGGGCGACACATCCGAGGTGCGGGCGATCGTGGCCGCCAAGCTCGCGCCGCTGATGGAGGATCTCCAGCGCCGGCTGCCGGAGGTTGCCGCGTCGCTGGAGCGGCATGGCTGAAACGACGCGTCTTTTGCCCGCGCCCATACCAACCTATAGTTGTCCCGCGTTCGACCCGACCACCGCTTTCGAGGCATCTGAATGGATTCGCTTCCCAGCCAAGGCAACGATCTCGACGCCGACGCCCCCGCCGATGTCCGGGCGTTGCGCGACGAGGTAGCCGAGCTGCGCGCGCGCATCCTGGGCTTCGAACGCATCCTGCAGATCCGCGACGCCGTTTCGGCCGAAACCGAGGCGGCGCCTGCCGGGCCGCCGGCGAAAACCGCCACCGTTCCCGCCCCGCCCCCCGCCAAAGACCCCCTGCCCGCCCATTTCGACATCGCCGCCGACCAGCTTCTCCCGATCCATGACGGCTTCTACCAGCTCGAATGGGGCCCCGAAGGTGCTCTTCGATGGACCGGCCCGGGCCCTGACGTGCACTTCGAAGGGTGGCTCGATCGTACTCAACCCCTGGTTGCGACACTCCGGCTGTTCCATTTCGGTACGCCGGCGAACGCCAAGGAACTCACCATCGAGGTGGATGGCGTCTCCTATCCGCTGGCGCGCCAGGCCAATGAAAAGATCATGCGCTCCGAGCCTATTGCGCCGCGGCGCGGCGACGGACCCACCCGCCTGACCCTCAAGGTGCCGCACCTGCACTCCCCCGCGGCGCGGGGCCTGGCGGACAAGCGCACTCTCGGCGTCGCCTTCCAGCGCCTGCGCGTCGAACGCGCCTGAGGACCGCCCCCATGGCCGCGCCAGCCTGCCGCATCACCGCGGCGATCTGCACCTACGACCGCTACGACCTGCTGCCCGGTGCAATCGAACTCCGCGCTCGCGCAGTCCCTGCCGCCCGGCAGCTTCGAGGTGGTGGTGGTGGATAACTCGCCCGATGCCGCGAAGTCCGCTGCGGCAGGGGCCGCCTTCGCGCGTTTGCCGAACCTGACCTGGCACCACGAAGCGCGCCCGGGCCTGTCCAACGCGCGCAACGTCGCAGCCCGCCTCGCGAAGTCGCCGCTCATCGCCTACCTGGATGACGACGCGCGCGCCGACCCTGTGTGGCTCGAGAACATTGCCGGCTGCTTCGACCAGTTCGGCGAACCGCTGAAAGTGGTGGGCGGGCGCATCCGGCCTTGGTGGGGCGCCCCGCGCCCCGAATGGCTGCCCGATGAAATGCTCGGCGACATCACCGTGGTGGATCTCGGCCCCGAGCGGCGCCTGCTGCGGGAGGGCGAATGGGTCGCCGGCGCGAACATCGCCTTCCGCCTCGGCGCGCTGGAGGCGGCCGGTTGGTTCGACACCTCGCTGGGGCGCACCGGCGGCGGTGCGAGCCTGCTGTCCTCCGAGGAAACCGCCGTCACCGACCGAATCCGCGCCCTGGGCGGCCTGGTGGCCTATGACCCTGTCGCCGCGGTCGAGCATTGGGTGGACCCCGAACGGCTGACCCAGCGCTGGTTCCGCCGCCGCGCCGCCTGGCAGGCGGTCTCGGACTACCTGCGCGACCCTCGCGCCCGGATGGCGCAGCGCGACGAGTCCTGGCTGGCGGTGAAGGGCTTCCTGCTGCGCCAGAACCCGGCCGATCGAACGCTGCGTGGCCTGGCGTTGGGCCAGGAAACCGCGGGCGATTTCCGCTGGCAGATCTCGGCCGTCTACAACGCGGTGACGGCGATGCTCGCCGGTCTCGACGAGCAGGACGATGTCTGAGGCACCGCCCGGCCCCAACGGGTCGTGGGATGGCCTGCGGGTGCTGGTGCTCTCGCCGGTGCCGACTTGGCCGATCACGCTGGGCAACCGCAACCGGATCGTGCAGGTCAATCGCGCCCTGCAGCGCGAAGGCGCGCATGTGACGCTGCTGCATTACCCCTCCGATGATGAATGGCGCACGCGCCTGCCGCGCGGGGGCATGGCGGCGATGGCCCGGCAATGGCCGGAGGTCTTCCACTGCCCGGTCACCAGGCCATTGCACAGCAGGCCCACCGAGGGTGAGGACCACACCGCGGACGAATGGTGGGATCCGGCGATCGGCCAGACCCTCGACTGGCTGTTCAAGGTCGGGCGCTACGATGCGCTCCTGGTGAACTACACATGGCTGTCCAAGGCGCTCGAACACGCGCCCGCCGGCGTGTTGCGCATTCTGGACACGCATGACCGCTTCTCGGATCGCCGCGCGCTGCTCGCCGCCCACGGCCTGCCGCCGGAATACTTCCACACCACGCAGGACCAGGAGCGCGTGGCGCTCGACCGCGCCGACATCGTCTGGGCGATCAAGCACCAGGAGGAGGCCTTCTTCCGGACCCTGACCGATCGCACCGTGGCCACCCTGCCCCATGCCGAGCCGCCCGCCCCTGCCCCGATGGCGCCGGCGGCGGCGGCAGCGGATGGCGTGCTGCGGCTGGGCATCGTGGGCGGCGCCAACAACATCAACGCCACCAACATCCGCAACTTCCTCGCGGTGGCGCACACCTACCTGAAGCGGACCCTCCTGCCGGTCGAGATCATCGTGGCCGGTTCCGTCTGCCCGCTGATCGAGGACCTGCGCCTGCCCTTCCTGCGCCTGCTCGGCACCGTGGAGAGCATGGACGAACTCTACGGCGCGGTGGATGTGGTGCTGGCGCCGCTGGCCTTCTCCACCGGCCTCAAGATCAAGGTCGGGGAGGCGCTCTCGCGCGGCAAGGCGCTGGTCAGCCACGCCCACGCCTTCGAGGGCTACCTCGCCACCCACCCCTTCCACGAATGCGCCGACTTCGAGGCGATGATGCGCGCCGTCCACCGCCTGGTGCGCGAACCGGCCCTCGTCGATGTGCTGACCGAAGCCTCGCGCCGCTCGGTCGCCCGCGCCGAGGAGGATATCACCGCCACATTGCGCCATGCCGGCGCGCAGGCGCGCGAATTGCCGCCCTCGGTCATCGTGTCGCTGCGGTTCGAGCAGGCACAGCGTGGCACGCTGCTGTTCGACCACATCCTCGACGTCGCGCGCTACGCGGGATTCCGCGCCCCGGTCGCCTTCCACCTGGCTGGGAACCCCGCCGCCGCCGACCTCGAGGCGCTGCGGCTTCTGCCCACGCGAGGCCGCGTCCTGGTGGACCCCGCCGCCGCGCCGGATATGGGCCCGGCCGGAGAGGTATTGTTCGAGGACCTCGCCCCGCGCGCCCTCGCGCTCGCAGACCTGCTCGCGGCGCCGCATCTGCTGGCCTGGTTCGCAGCCCTTCCGGCCGATACGCTGCCGGCGGGGCTACGCACGCGCCTCGGGATCTGCCATCTGGGCGCCTTGGCACTGGGGGGCCTGGCCCCGGATGTGGAGGCTCTCGCGCCGCTCACCGCCGCCTTCCCGCGTTTCCTCCTGCTCGAGGAGGCCCCCTCGCGCCTCGCCGCGACCGTGATGCGCGCAACCAAGGCCGAACGCGCCGCCGTGCCGCTGCTCTGGCGCGGTGAGGATAGCCGCCTGCTGGCTGCGCTGCGCACCGGCAAGGCCGGCCCCGTGGCGCTGCTCGCCGAGGACGCGGCGGCGCGCGAACTGGTGCCGGTGCTGGCCTGCCTCACCACCATGTTCAAGCGCCAGGTGCGCCTGTTCGCCGCCTCCGGCGCCGCCGCCGCGGCTGCCGCCTGGCCGGCGGCAGGGCCTCTCGCGGTGCGCGCGGAGCAGGTCTCCATCGAGCCCCTGGGCTCCTTCTTCACCCCGCAGGCCTGGAGCGAAGCCCGACCGGCCTTCGTGGTCGAGCATGGCCGCCCGGCAGGCTCGCTGCCCGCGCGGGAGGTGACGCTGCGCGCGCGCATCCGGCACCTGCGGCTGGGCGACCCGGCAGCGCCGGATGTGGTCCCGACCGGACCGGCGATGTCCTATCGCGCACGGAGCTTCGTCTCGGCCGCGCTCGTGCTGGCATCCCTGGACCGGCAGGACGGCCAGGTGCCGCCTGCTGCGGGGGCGGAGGAGGAATATGCCCGTGATGCCGGCTGGGCCCGGCTGTGGGGTGAACTCGGACGCCTGCTCGCGGCCTGACGCCACGCGGCGGGATCATTGCATTCTCCTGGCCGTCCGTGCCCGGCAAGCCCATGCCAGGCGTGGGCGCTGCCGGAAAATGGCTGCATTTCCCTTTCGCCGAACGCCGTCCCGTGGCAGTTGAAGGCCTGACGTCAGAACATGGGAGGGTGCCAAATGTCTGCGCCGAACTGGACGAACCCCGAGACCATCGCGCTGCACGCCGGCTGGCGCGCCGACCCGGCCACGGGCTCGGTCGCGGTACCTATCCACCAGACGACATCCTTCCAGTTCCAGGACACCGGGCACGCCGCGCGGCTGTTCGGCCTGGCGGAGCTGGGCAACATCTACACCCGCATCATGAACCCCACCGTCGATGTGCTCGAGAAGCGCGTGGCGGCCATGGAGGGCGGCGTGGCGGGCCTGGCGGTGGGTTCGGGACAGGCGGCGACGACCTTCGCGGTGATGAACCTGTGCGAGGCGGGCGACAACATCGTCAGTTCCACCGACCTGTATGGCGGCACCTGGAACCTGTTCGCGAACACGCTGAAATCCTTCGGCATCGAGGTGCGATTCGTCGATCCGGCCGACCCTGATGCCTTCGTGCGCGCCACCGATGAGCGCACCCGCTGCTGGTATGCCGAGACCCTGCCCAACCCGAAGCTGCAGGTCTTCCCGATCGCGGAAGTCGCCGCGCTGGGCCGCAAGATCGGCGTGCCGCTGATCATGGACAACACCGCCGCCCCGGTGCTGTGCAAGCCGCTCGCGCATGGCGCGGCCATCGTGATGCACTCCACCACCAAATGGATCGGCGGGCATGGCACCAGCATCGGCGGCGTGGTCGTCGATGGCGGCAATTTCGACTGGGAAGCCAACGCCGCGCGCTTCCCCACCCTGAACAAGCCGGATGCCTCCTACCACGGCGCGGTGTGGACGCAGGCGGTCAAGCCGATGGGGCCGATCGCCTACATCATCCGCATGCGGGTGATCCTGCTGCGTGACCTCGGCGCGCCGATGGCGCCGATGAACGCCTTCCTGACGCTGCAGGGGCTCGAGACGCTTCCGCTGCGCATGGAGCGCCACTGCGCCAATGCTTTGCGCGTGGCCGCCCACCTCTCGCAGCACCCGGCGGTCGCGCGCGTGATCCATCCCTCGGTGATGACCGGGGAGGCGAAGCGCCGGGCCGATGCGATGCTCAAGGGCGGCTATGGCAGCCTGATGGGCATCGAACTGAAGGGCGGCAAGGAAGCCGGGCAGAAGTTCATCGAGGCGCTGCAGATGTTCTACCATGTCGCCAATATCGGCGATGCGCGGTCGCTCGCGATCCATCCCGCAACCACCACGCACAGCCAATTGGACGAGCAGGAGCAGGCCGCCGCCGGCGTCACCCCGGGCTATATTCGCCTGTCCATCGGCATCGAGCACATCGATGACATCCTGGCCGATCTCGACCAGGCTCTGGCAGCCGCGACGGGGCCCTCGATGAAAGCCGCCGCCGAATGAATGCGGACCGCCGCCAGGGCGCGCCCTTCGCACTCGACGCGCCGGACACCTCCGGCGCCTACCCGAGCGTGCGGATGCGGCGCAACCGTCGCGACGCCTGGACGCGGCGGCTCGTCGCCGAGAACACCCTCACCACCGATGACCTGATCTGGCCGATCTTCGTGATCGAGGGCGAGCGCGAGGAACGCCCGGTCGCTTCCATGCCGGGCCAGGTGCGCGTGACGGTGGACCGCCTCGCGCAGCACGTGGAGAAGGCGGCGCGCCTGGGCGTGCCCGCCATCGCCATCTTTCCCGTCACACCGCCCGAGGCGAAGGATGCCGAGGGCACAGAGGCGCTGAATCCGGACAACCTGATGTGCCGGGCGGCGCGTGAATTGAAGCGCGCCTTTCCCGATCTCGGCCTGATCGGCGACGTGGCGCTGGACCCCTATACCGACCACGGCCATGACGGCGTGATCCGCCAGACCCGTGCTGGCGACTACGTCCACAACGATGACAGCGTGGCGATCCTGGCGCGCCAGGCGGTCAACCAGGCCGAGGCGGGCATCGACGTGATCGCGCCCTCGGACATGATGGACGGACGCGTGGCCGCGATCCGCGCGGCGCTCGATGCGCAGGGCTTCATCGACACGCGCATCATGTCCTATGCCGCGAAGTATGCGAGCGCCTTCTACGGCCCGTTCCGCGACGCGCTGGGCTCGGGCAAGGCGCTGCGCGGCGACAAGAAGACCTACCAGATGGACCCGGCCAATACCGATGAGGCGCTGCGCGAAGTGGCGCTCGACCTCGCCGAGGGGGCCGACATGGTGATGGTCAAGCCTGGCATGCCCTACCTGGACATCGTGCGCCGCGTGAAGGACCGCTTCGCGGTGCCGACCTTCGCCTATCAGGTGAGCGGCGAATACGCGATGATCATGGCCGCGGTGCAGAATGGCTGGATCGAGCATGAACGCGCGATGCTCGAGAGCCTGATGGGCTTCAAGCGTGCAGGGGCGAATGGCGTGCTGACCTATTTCGCCATCGAGGCAGCCGAGGTGATCCGCGGTGGCTGAACGCCTGCCCGCGGAGGCGATGCGCAGCCCCTGGCGCGGCGCTTCGGGGCAGCCTGCAAATGCCGCCGTTGCGACCATTCGCCTCCAACGTGCCGAGGTTGAGGCTTCGCTGGCGTACCGCCGCGCGGCCAAGGGCTCGGAGGATGCCGTGCGGGCCTGGCGGCGCCTTGCCACGCTGCGCGAACGCCGGCGGGCGCTGATGCCGAGCGCGGATGCCGCGCACCTCCCGCCATTGCCGCCCGCGCCGACCTCCGACGCGCCGAGCGCATGGCAGAAACTGCGCCGGCGCCTGTTCGGCCTCTGGTGAAGCCTTCGGGGCGCTTGCAGCGGTTTCCGTGCTTCGCGCCGAGCGCCCGCGCCGCAGTTGGGGCAGATTCCGACCAGGTGGATCACCTGATCGGCTGAAAATGCTCGCGGAAACACGGGCTGGAGACCTTGCCGTGAGCCAAGGCGAAGGGAAACGGCATTCTTCCGGCGAAGCCAAGCAGCCCGAGGATTTGCCCCCCGGCGTGTGAGGGTAGGCAACGGCAATGCCAGCGGTCGAAGAATACGCCCGCTGGCATGACGCCACCCGATCCGACGGTGCCCTACCGGGGCTGCGCGAGGAACTCGCGCACGAGCGCGATCTGCACAGGGTCCATCAGGGCGGGCGCATGCCCCGCACCGGCGATTTCGGCGAGGCGGACATTTGGCCGCTCGGCCATTTCGGCCGCCGTCGCGTGGGTCAGCAGGTCGCTCTGCGCGCCGCGGATCAGCAGCACCGGCACGCCCACACGGTCCCACAGGGCCTGGAGATCGAGTGCCTGGGGCTGTTGCGAGCGGATCGGCGCGGCGATTGCCGGGTCGTAGTGCAGCACCAAGCCATCGCCCTGCCCCGGGCGGGCGGAGGTCTCGGCCAGGTGCCGCCACTGCGCATCGCTCAACGCGCCGAAGGGCGCATGGACCTCGCGCAGATGTTCCTCCAGACCCGCCAGGTCGGCGAAGCTCCGGCGCTGGCCGATATATTCTCGGATGCGCGCCATCGCCGCCTGCGGCACGAAGGCACCGATATCGTTCAGCACCATGCGCCGGATGGGCTGGCCCGGTGTGGCAGCGATCCCCATACCGCAGATACCGCCCAGCGAGGTGCCCACCCAGTCAACCGGACCATCGATGCGCGCCAGCAGGTGCGCCAGCGCCGTGACATAGACCGGCGGCTGGTACAGCATCGGGTCGGGCAGCCAGTCCGAAGCGCCGCGTCCGGGCAGGTCGGGGCAGATCACCCGCCGCCCCGCCTGCGCGAGTTCCGCGGCGAGCGCGTCGAAGTCCCGCCCGGTGCGCGTCAGCCCATGCACGCAGATCACCGGCGCCCCATCCTCGGGGCCCCATTCCCACCAGCGCATTGTGAGGAAGCCGGCCGGCGAGAGCCATCGCACCGATGCTTCGCGCATCACATACCCCTTCCGCCGGCCGGGCCGGCTACAGGATCGCCTTGTCGCGCAGGGCGGCGATCTCGGCGGCCTCCATGCCGAGCAGGCCGGACAGCACCTCGTCGGTATGTTCGCCCAGCACCGGCGGCGCCGACCGGTAGGTGGGGGGTGTTGCGCTGAGCTTCACGGGGTTGGCGATGACCTTCACCTTCGCGCCGCTGCCGTGGTCCATCTCCAGCGTCATCTGCCGCGCCTGGACATGCGGGTCGGCAAACACCTCGGCGAGGGTGTTGATCGGGCCGCAGCCGATTTTCTCCGCTTCCAGCGCCGCCACCCATTCGGTGGTGGTGCGCGTCTTCATCACCGGCGTCAGGGTCTGCGTTACCAGGTCGCGGTTGGCGACGCGCCTGGGGTTGGTCGCGAAGCGTTCGTCGGCCAGCAGGTGCTCCTGCCCGAAGGCGCGGCAGAAGCGCTCGAAGGTCGGGTCGTTGCCGACGGCAAGGATGATGTAGCCATCCTTGGTCGGGAATTCCTGATACGGGCTGATGTTCGGGTGCTGGTTGCCCAGGCGCGGCGGGTTCTCCCCGGTCGCGAGGTAGTTCATGCCCTGGTTGGCCAGCCACGCCACATGCGTGTCGAGCATGCCGATGTCGATCTGCTGGCCCTGCCCCGTCGCGTGGCGATGGTTCACCGCGGCGAGGATGCCGATGCACCCGTACAGCCCGGCGAACAGGTCGGCCACCGGAACGCCCACCTTCTGCGGGCTGCCCGCGGGTTCGCCGGTCAGCGACATCACCCCGCCCATCGCCTGGATCAGCGCGTCGTAGCCCGGGCGCGGCGCGTAGGGGCCGGTCTGCCCGAAGCCGGTGATCGAGCAATAGATCAGCCGCGGATGCTTCGCCTTCAGCTGCTCCCAGCCCAGGCCGTACTTCGCCAGCGCGCCGACCTTGAAGTTCTCGACCAGGATGTCGCAGGCGCCGAGCAGGCGGTGGATGAGCGCCTGGCCCTCGGGCTTGGCCATGTCCACCGTGACCGACTTCTTGTTGCGGTTCACGCCAAGGAAATAGGCGCTCTCCTGCGTGTCGGGCCAGAACGGGGGGGCGAAGCCGCGGGTGTCGTCGCCGGCGCCGGGGCGCTCGATCTTGATCACGTCGGCGCCGAGGTCGCCCAGCATCTGGGTGCAGGTGGGCCCGGCCAGCACACGGGTGAGGTCGAGGACGCGAAGGCCCGATAGCGGGCCGGCGGCGTTGGTCATGCGTAACTCCCTTGGCTCGCGGGCACGCTTAGTCGGCACCTCCCGTGCCGGCAACCCGGCTCGTGGCGCGGGCCGCTCTCGGCGCCGCCAATGGCGAGACGCACTGCCGGCACGTCGCTTCCGAAGCGCCGGACCAGGCCGGGCGCCAAAGGCCCTCGATGCCCATCAGGGAACCTGCGCTATGGCGACTGCATGCCATTCGATTCGTTCCTCGCGGGGGACAAGTGCCGGCGGTCCCGGCGGCCCGAGTGACCGATGAATTGATACTCGGACCGGGACGCGAGTGACCCGATCGATCCATATTTCCGTGTTGCCGAATTCAGCACGGAAGCCGCAAGTCCGCCTGAACGCCTCGTAGCTGAATATGACGACATCCAGACGCGGGGCCTCGATCGAGAGGTGCTGGAGCCTCCCGATGAACCGGGAGAGCTCGGGCGGCGGCCAGGCGTGGCGATACTCACGAGAACGCATGCGGTACTCAGGCATGGCCAAGGTGCATGCCGCATCGGCAAGCGCGCATCGATGCGGATGGGTATCGTTCCAGTCGTCGCGCTCCCGCGCCCCTTCGGGTCACGAGCCCGTCCTTGCTGCGCGGCCTCTCCAACGACAAGAAAGGTCCCGAGTTGCGGCGCAGGTTCCCTCTCGCCCTGCACGGGTTTATTGCTGCCGCCTGACAAGAGCCCCGGAGAAGCGCCCATGCTCGACCGCCCCCACCCCACCCCCGCCGCGCCCTCGGCCGACCCCTTCGCGCTGGCGAAGGCGCTTTCGGGCGTGCATTTCATCGGCGGCGCCTATGTGCCGGCGCGAACGGGCAAGACCTTCGCGGTGGTAAACCCCGCGACCGGCGCCGAAGTCGCGCGCGCGGCGGAAGGCGATGCGGCCGACGTGGATGCCGCCGTGCAGAACGCGGCGAAGGCGCAGAAGGAATGGGCCAAGGTCCCTGCGCGCAAGCGCGGCGCGCTCGTGCACCAGTGCGCGCAGCTGCTCAAGGAGCATGTGGACGAGCTCGGCCGCCTCATCGCGCTGGAGACCGGCAAGGCGCTGCGCACCGAATCCCGCGTCGAGGCCGGCGTTGTCGCCGATGTCTTTGAGTTCTTCGGCGGCCTCGGGTCCGAACTGAAGGGCGAGAGCGTGCCCTTCGCGCCCAACGTGCTGTCGGTGACGGTGCGTGAGCCGCTCGGCGTGGTGGGTGCCATCATCCCGTGGAACGTGCCGATGCTGCTGATGGCGCTGAAGGTCGCGCCCGCGCTGGTGGCCGGCAATGCGGTGGTGGTGAAGTCCGCCGAGGAAGCGCCGCTGGCGGTGCTGCGCATCTGCGAGATCATGAACCGTGTGCTGCCGCCGGGCGTGTTCAACATGGTGTCGGGCTTCGGCCCGGAATGCGGCGCCCCGCTGGTCACCCACCCGCTGGTGCGCAAGGTGACCTTCACCGGCTCGGTCGAGACCGGCAAGATCGTGGCCCGCGCCGCGGCCGAGAAGCTGATCCCGTTGACGCTGGAACTCGGCGGCAAGTCACCGATGATCGTCTTCGCCGATTGCGACTTCGACAAGACGGTGTCCGGCGCGCTGACCTCCATGCGCTTCACCCGACAGGGCCAGTCCTGCACGGCGGCGCCGCCGCATCTATGTCGAACGCCCCATCTTCGACCGCTTCGTCAAGGCGATGACGGATGCGGTGAACGCCATGGTGATGGGCGACCCGCTCGACGAGAAAACCGACATCGGCACCATCGTGAGCGAGGGCCAGATGGAAAAGGTGAAGGCGTATATCGCCGAGGGGACCGCCACGCCGGGTGCCACGGCACATGTATGCTCCGCCATGCCGAGCGACCCCGCACTGAAGAAGGGCCTGTTCATCCAGCCCGTCATCTTCACGGGCCTCACGAAGGACAGCCGCCTGGTGCGCGAGGAGATCTTCGGCCCGGTCACCGTCATGCAGCCCTTCGACGACCCCGAAAGCGTGCTGGCCGAGGCCAATGACAGCGAATACGGCCTGGCGGCATCGCTGTGGACCAACAACCTGAAGGTGGGTCTCGACCTGGCGCACCGGCTGGAGGCGGGGCTGGTGCAGATCAACCAGAATCTGGTGGTGCAGGCGAACCTGTCCTATGGCGGCGTGAAGTCGAGCGGCCTGGGCAAGGAGGCGAGCCTGGAGGCGATGCTCGAGCACTTCACGCACAAGAAGACCATCATGGTGAACATGTCGTGATGCACCCCATGCGCCACGCCCCGCTGTTCGCCCTCCTGCTGTTCGCCGCCTGCGCCGCGGAAGCGCCACAGCAGCAGCCCGCACAGCCGCCTGCGCCCCCGGCGCCGGTCGGCTGGCGAGCAATCCCGGCACTGGACACCACGGGGAACATCGCAGGCGGTTATGTCCAGGAACGCGGCCTCGTCACGCGCGGGGCAGTCCGCCGCGCCTGGATCCTGCTGAATCTGCGCGAGCCGATTCCCATCCCGGAGACCGGCGGCACGGCACAATCCGTCCGTTTCGTGGGCGAGTACCGCTGCGCGCAACGGCAATGGCGCCCGCTGGAAGGGGCCTGGTTCGCGCGGCAGAACGCGCAGCAACCCGTTCACGCGGAGCGGCCGCGCCGCGCGGGGTTCCGTGATGCTGCATCCGGCACGCTGGATGGTGCATTTCTGGACGCGGCGTGCGGGCTCTGACGCGCAAAGCAGGAGTGGAAGAACCGGCGGAGGGGGCCTGGTGGGCTACAAGCCGCCTCCGTGACTATCGAATGACACGACCTTGCCGATGAACACCACAATCCGCGATGCGGGTGGTGCAAGCCCCGCATCGCTATCTGCACCCCGTTGTCCAGAACGGGGCAATGCCACGATGGCGTCCTTAATCCATCCCACAGGGATCAGGCACTCCGGTTGACCCGCGCGATCAGCGCTTCTCCGGTTTCTTTGCGCTCGCTGTAGCGATCCACCAGGTATTCGGCCCGGTCGCGCGTCAGAAGCGTGAACTTCACAAGTTCCTCCATGACGTCGACCATCCGGTCGTAGAAGGGCGAGGGCTTCATCCGGTCATCGTCGCCGAAATGCTGGAACGCTGTCGGCACGGAGGACTGGTTCGGAATGGTCAAGCAACGCATCCATCGGCCGAGGATGCGGAGCTGATTCACCGCATTGAAGCTCTGCGAACCACCCGAGACCTGCATGACGGCCAGCGTCTTGCCCTGCGTCGGGCGAACCGCACCCAGCGCGAGAGGGATCCAGTCAATCTGGCACTTCATGATGCCGGTCATGGCGCCGTGCCGTTCGGGCGAACACCAGACCATCCCCTCACTCCACGTCACCAGGTCGCGCAACTCCTGCACCTTGGGGTGATCAGCCCCGGTATCGTCGGGCAGCGGCAGGCCGGAAGGGTTGAAGCTGCGTGGCTCGGCTCCGAGCCGGGTCAGCACGCGGGCGGCTTCCTCGGTCATGAGGCGGCTGAAGGAACGCGCACGAAGCGAGCCGTACAGCAACAGGATGCGCGGCGGATGGGTCGTGCGGTTCCCCGGGAACAGGCGGCGCTCATCGATCTCGCGAAAATGCTCTTCGGAGAGCTGCGGCGTGTCAGTCAACCGGCTTTTCCTTGTTCAGTCGGGCTGTCCGCCCGTGATCTTCCATGCCTGGGAGGGTCATCTGCGGTGAGCGCGGTTCGCAGATCATCCAGAGCCCTGCCGAGACGCGCCCTGGGGCAGGCGATGTTGAGCCGCCCGAACCCCGCGCCTTGCGGCCCGAAGGCGATGCCGCGCGTGATGGCCCAGCCGGCACGCTGCCGAAGGAACGCGGTGAGGTCGTCTGGGCCGAGGCCCAGTTCCCGGAAATCGAGCCAGGCCAGGAAGGTTCCCTCGGGCTCGATGAGACTGATCCCTGGCATATCCGCGAGCCGGCTGCGGAGGAGATCCAGGTTGCCGGCAAGGTAGGCAAGCACGGCATCCAGCCACGGCTCCCCCTCGTGCCAGGCGGCTTCCATCGCGACGGAGGCGAAGGCGTTGTTCTTGTTGACCGTCAGGCGACTGTTCTCGGCCTGGAACAGGCGGCGGCGCGCTTCGTCCGGCACCAGCGTAAAGGCCGAGCAGCAGGATGCGATGTTGAAGCTCTTGGCCGGGGACAGGCAGGTGATGGAGTTCTGCGCGTCGACCCCGGACAGCGAGGCGAAGGGCGTGTAGCCATGGCCTGGAAAGGTGATGTCGGCGTGGATCTCATCCGCGACGACCAGCACCCCATGCGTCCGGCAGATCGCACCAAGCCGCGCGAGTTCATCCCGCGTCCAGACACGGCCGACCGGGTTGTGCGGATTGCACAGGAACATCATGCGCGTGGCGGGGTCGGCTGCGGCCTGCTCCAGCCCATCGAAATCCATCGCGTATCGCCCATCGCGCAGGATCAGCGGGTTCTCGACGATCCGCCGTCCGTTCTCGGCGATGATGTCGGCGAAATCGAAGAACACGGGCGGCTGCACAAGGACACCGTCGCCAGGCGCGGTAAAGAGATTGACCGCCATGGCGAGGCTGTTGAGCACATTGGGCGCGCGCAGCACATGCGTCGGGATCGATGCGCCAGCCATGGCGTGCCTCAAGCCAGCCGGTCAGCGCAGGCATCAGCCCGTCCGGCATCGTCTCATAGCCAAAGACACCATGCGCGGCGCGGCGTGCGATGGCGTCCTGAACGCAGCGCGGAGCGCGGAAATCCATATCGGCGACGCCGGCCGCGAAACAGGCCCATGCCATCATCGCCCAGCACCATGCGGTGCACCTTGAGCGCGGGGACGGCACCGCGGTCGATCGGCTCGTCGAAGTTGAATTCAGGCATCGGCCGGTTCGGCGAGCAGCCAACGGAAGAACCATGTAGCCAGTACCGCGGCGACCAGTTGCACGGCGATGAAGGCGGCCACATCGGCCGGGGCAATCCCGGCGAAGGTGTTGGAAAAGCCCCGTGCGATCGTCACCGCCGGGTTGGCGAAGGAGGTCGATGAGGTGAACCAGTAGGCCGCGGTGATATAGAGCCCGACCATCATCGGCACCGCCTGCGGGCGCGCCTTGAGGCAGGCGAGGATGGTGCCGACCAGGCCGAAGGTCGCGACAAACTCCCCTGCCCATTGCCCGAGTCCCGTGCGCACCGTCGTGGAGGGGTCGAACAACAGGTGGTCGAACATCACATGCGCCGCCAGCACACCCGCGATGCCGCCAATGATCTGCGCCAGCACATACAGACCGGCGTCGCCCCAGGCGATCTCGCGGCGAAGCCCGAAGCACAGTGTCACGGCGGGGTTGAAATGCGCCCCGGAGATCGGGCCGAAGATGGTGATGAGAACCACGAGGATCGCGCCCGTCGGAATCGTGTTGCCCAGCAAGGCCACGGCCACGTTTCCGCCCGCCAGGCGCTCGGCCATGATGCCCGAGCCAACGACCGTGGCGAGCAGGGAGAACGTGCCAAGCCATTCGGCCATCAGGCGGCGGTCGAGGGTCACGGTGTTTCCTCCAGGAGCGCGCTGAAGCGTGCCGCGTCGATGTTGCCGCCGGTGATGACCGTCGCGACGGTCCGGCCCGCGATGGGAACCTGTCCGTTCAGGATGGCAGCCAGCCCGACCACGGCGCCAGGTTCGGCCACGATCTTGAAATGCGTGAAGGCAAAGCGCATGGCGCTGCGCGCCTCCTGCATCGGTCGCGGTCACGCCGCCGGCCAGAAGATCGCGATTGATGGAGAATGTGAGTTCGCCGGGGGTGGGCGTCATGATCGCATCGCAGATGGTGCGCTGCCCCTTGGGATTGGCCATGCGTTTGCCCGCCGCGAGCGAGCGGCGCGTATCGTCGAACAGGGCCGGTTCCGCGGCATAGACCTGCGTCGAGGGCGATGCCTCGGACATCAACACGGCCATGGCAGCCGTCAGCCCGCCGCCTCCACAGGGCACCAGGACGGCATCGAGGTGGCCGCAATCCTCCAGCAGTTCGAGCGCGGCGGTGCCAGCGCCTGCCAGGACCTGTGGATGTGCACTTGGCGGCACCTCGATCCGGCCTGTTTCCCGCATGACCTGCGCCACCATGTCTGCGCTGTCTTGCGTGTCACGGTCATAGGCGACGATCGCGGCGCCCAACGCGCGGACGGCCGCCATCTTGGCCTCGGGCGCGTCGGCGGGCATCACGATCACGGCGGAGGTGCCGAGGATCCGCGCGGCCTGCGCCAGGCCCAAAGCGTGGTTGCCCGAGGAATAGGTGACGACCCCCCGCGCGCGTTCGTCTGCCGAAAGGCCCAGCATCCGGTAATAGGCGCCGCGGATCTTGAAGGCGCCGGTGCGCTGCATGTTCTCGGCCTTGAGCAGCATCCGCCCGCCGAGCATTGCGTTGACGTCGTGGTTCTCCAGCAGCGGCGTGCGGATGACGACGCCCTGCAGCGCCGCTGCCGCGCGCCGGATATCGGCGAGCGTGACAGGGTGGCGCCGGATGTCAGCGTGCATCCAATACGACCCGATGGTCCTGGAGCATGGTGCGCCGCGCCGCGGAAGGTTCGGATATCCCGTCAGGACAGCCGGAGTGGTGCACTGGCCCTTCGGGTGTCTCCGCAAGAAGGCGGCCGGCGCAAACGAGCGCCAGGTGCCGGCACGCGTTCAGACCAACCTGCGCTGCGGTCCGTGCATCGGCACTGCGATGGTTGCTGATCAAGCGCAGGCTCGGCTGTCATCGGCGGTCAGGATTTCGGACAGGACGCCGGCCGTCCAGCACTCATCGGCCCCGGCGGACTCACGCATGGTCAGGCCGAAAACGTAGGCGATTTCCGCGTCGGTCGCGCCCATCGCGCGAGCGCCCTTGGAATGCTTGCGGACGCACGGAGCGGAACGCCCCCTGATGGACAGGGCGAACCGAATGAGTTCATCGGCTTCTCTGGTCGAATGGGCGCGCGGCAGCGAGTTCATCATCAAGCCGGATGAGTGCCTCCGCAGGGGCGGAGAGCGTGTCGCGCAGCGCGCCCATTTCGATCCTCCACGGAAATCTTATTTCGGTGTTTTCCGAATTACCGTTTCGATACGGGATGACCGATCTCTGGTCAAGCTTCGGCAGTTCGGGCATTAACGAATAATGGAGCAGGACGCCGCCATCGATGCCTTCGCTGCCCTCGCGCACCCGACCCGGCTCGCGGTGTTTCGTCTGCTTGTCAGACACGCACCCCAGGGCGTGCCTGCCCTCACCATCGCCGAGCGGTTGGCAGCCAAACCCTCCACTCTCTCGGGGCACCTCGCGATACTGAAGCGCGCCGGCCTTCTCAGTGCCACGCGCCACCAGCGCGAAATCCGCTACGCCGCCAACCTGCCAGCAATCGGCACGCTGGTTGGCTTCCTGATGTCCGATTGCTGCGGCGGCCGGCTGGGCGATTGCCAGGACATCCTGGCGTTGTCCGAGGCGGCTACCAGGGGCTGACCCGGCGCCGGACGCAATCCGGCGGGCAGGACGACGATGGCCGCAACCCGCAAGTGGGGTGATCGTCCGCTGCCGACCAGCGGGTTCGAGGCGGCCACGGTCAGATCGATTTGCGCACCCTGCTCAGCGGTCGAGCGCGGTCCTATCCGCCACGCGCGGCCCTTCGCTGCCGCCGCGGCGCAGCCGCCCCTTGTCCTCCAGCGTCGCGAGGGTGCGCGAAAGCGTCTCGGGCGTCATGCCCAGCCGCGCCGCGATGGCCGTGCGCGGTTCGGGCAGGGCGGCCGTGCCCGCGCCGCTTTCCTCTGGGATACGATGTGCGAGGAAGCGCGCAACACGGTCCTCGGCGCAGCGCAATTTCAGGTCCACCACCTGATCCACAAGCAGCCGCCAGTGGCGTGACAGCAGTTCGATTGTCGCGCCGGCAAGGGCAAGATCGTGCCGCGCGCGCTCTCGATAGGGCTCGGCCGGGATCATCAACACGCGCACTTCCGTGAGCGCGATGGCCGAGGCGAGGTAGGGCAGGCGCAGCAGCACCGCCGGGGCGAGAAACACCTCGCCGGCGCGCAGGATCTCGACAATCGTTCGCCCGCCGGTCTCCGCGGCGGCCTGCAACCCGATGCTGCCCGACAGCAGCAGGTGCAGGAAATCCGCCGGATCACCCTGCTCGAACACCACCGCGCCGCGCGGCAGAAGCTGGGTGAAACTCAGCCGCACCAGTTCGGCCATCGACTCCGCGCCGGCCGCGCTGAAGAACGGGGATCGCTGCAGCAATTCCATATTGCCCGACCGCGTATCCATGGCTGCGTCGTCCTCCTTCACGGCCTGATGCAGAGGTAGACGCAAGGCGCGCGGCGGGTCGTTGATCCTGATCAAGCGGTTGCATGAGACCCCTCAAGGCGAGTGATGCCCCATTTGGCCTTTGGCCGAAAATCGCCCCCGCGCGCGCCACTCGGCTTGATCTGGATCAGGCCCGGAGGCTGTCGCGACGCGCGACAAGAACCCGGCTTCGAGGAATGGAGACGGGCATGCAAGGACAGGCTGAAGCGCCAGATGTCAGTGGGCAGGCCCGCGCATTATGGCTCTCGACCATCGCCTTCACGGTCTGTTTCGCGGCGTGGACGATCTTCTCGATCCTCGGCGTGCAGATCAAACGCGACCTCGGGCTGAACGAGTTCCAGTTCGGCCTGCTGGTCGGTACGCCGATCCTCACCGGCAGCCTCTCGCGCCTCGCGCTTGGCGTATGGGCGGACCAATACGGCGGGCGCGTGGTCTATACGGTGGTGATGGTGATCTCGGCGATCGCCACCGCCCTGCTCATCTTCGCCTATGACTACACGACTTTCCTGATCGCGGCGCTGGGCATCGGCATCGCCGGTGGTTCCTTCGCCGTCGGCATCGCCTATGTCTCGAAATGGTACCCGAAGGAGAAGCAGGGCACCGCGCTCGGCATCTTCGGTGCCGGCAATGTCGGCGCGGCGGTGACCAAGTTCCTTGCCCCGGTGATCATGGTGGCCTTCGGCTGGAAGACCGTTGCGCTGGTCTGGGCAGCCGCGCTGCTCGTGACGGCGGTGGTGTTCTTCGTGATGACGAAGGATGACCCCGATCTCGAAGCGCGCCGCCGTGCCGGCGTGAAGCCGGAATCGCTCTCATGGCGATGATGGAGCCGCTGAGGAACATCCAGGTCTGGCGCTTCTGCGCTGTACTACTTCTTCGTCTTCGGTGCCTTCGTCGCTTTGGCCCTGTGGCTGCCACGCTACCTCATCGAGACCTACGGCTTCGGCATCGCCGCGGCGGGCATGATCGGCGCCGCCTATTCGATTCCCGCCAGCGATCTTCCGCGCCTATGGCGGGCATCTGTCGGACAAGCTTCGGCGCGCGGCGCATCATGTACTGGACGCTTCGGCGTCTCGGTGGTCGGTCACCTTCATCCTGTCCTACCCGCCGACCGACTACGTCGTGCAGGGCATCCGCGGGCCGATCTCCTTCAGCCTGGTCATCGGCGTGATCCGCTTCATCGTGCTGGTCTTCGTCCTCGGCTTCTTCATGAGCCTGGGCAAGGCGGCGGTGTACAAGCACATCCCGGTCTACTACCCGAACCGCGTCGGCGCGGTCGGTGGCATCGTCGGGCTGATCGGTGGCCTGGGCGGCTTCGTCCTGCCGATCGCCGTTCGGCGCTGCTCGAACGACCTCACCGGCATCCGGCACCTCCTGCTTCATGCTGCTGTTCGCGATCAGTCGCCGTGGCGCTGGTCTGGATGCATGTCGCCGATCCTGCGCATGGAGCGCGAGGCGGCAGGGCCTGCGCTGGTCGGGCCTGCCGGCGCTGCCGGAGATGCAGCCGATCCACGGCGCGGCGCAGCAGGGCGCGCTGCGCGGCCGGCGCCATCGAGGACTGGCGGCCCGAGGATGCAGACCTTCTGGGAGCAGAAGGGCCGCGCCATCGCGCGGCGCAACCTCTGGATCTCGATCCCCTGCCTGCTGCTCGCCTTCGCGGTCTGGATGGTGTGGTCGGTCGTGGTCGCGAAGCTGCCGGCGGTCGGCTTCCGCTTCACCACCGACCAGCTGTTCTGGCTCGCCGCGCTGCCAGGCCTGTCGGGTGCGACGCTGCGCATCTTCTACTCGCTTCATGCCGCCGATCTTCGGCGGCCGGCTGTGGACCACGCTGTCCACCTGGTCGCTGATGATCCCCGCACTGGGCATCGGCTTCGCCGTGCAGAACCCGGCGACGCCCTACTGGATGTTCCTGGTGCTTGCGCTGCTGTGCGGCTTCGGCGGCGGCAACTTCGCCTCCTCGATGGCCAACATCTCGTTCTTCTTCCCCAAGAACGAGAAGGGCAACGCGCTGGCGCTCAATGCCGGGCTCGGCAACCTCGGTGTCAGCGTCGTGCAGTTCGTGGTGCCGCTGGTCATCACCGCGGGCGTGTTCGGCGCGATCGGCGGCGAGCCGGTGGTCGCGCAGGTCGGCGGCGCGCAGACCTCGCTGTGGCTGCAGAATGCCGGCTTCGTCTGGGTGCCGTTCATCGCGGTCGCCGCCTTCGCGGCCTGGTTCGGCATGGACGACCTCGCTTCGATGAAGGCGTCCTTCGCCGACCAGGCGGTGATCTTCCAGCGCCGCCACAACTGGATCATGTGCTTCCTCTACACCGGCACCTTCGGCTCCTTCATCGGCTATCTCGGCGGGCTTCCCGCTGCTGGCGCGCACGCAGTTCCCCGCGGTGGACGCGCTGCAGCTCGCCTTCCTGGGGCCGCTGGTCGGCGCGCTGTCGCGCTCGATGACGGGCTGGGTGTCCGACCGATGGGGCGGCGGGCGCGTCACCTTCTGGGTGTTCCTGGTGATGGCCGCGGGTGTGTATGGCGTCATCCACTTCCTCGGCATCAAGGACCAGCCCGGCGCCTTCTCGGGCTTCTTCGCCTGCTTCATGCTGCTGTTCTTCGCGACCGGCGTGGGCAATGCCTCCACCTTCCAGATGATCCCCGCGATCATGGGCAAGGAGATCGCGCGGCTGATGCCCCAGGCCGATGCGCAGACGCGCCGCGCGCAGGCCGACAAGGAGAGTGCCGCGATCATCGGCTTCACCTCCGCGATCGCCGCCTATGGCGCCTTCTTCATCCCCAAGAGCTTCGGCACGTCGATCGTCATGACCGGCAGCGCCGAGTCGCAGCGCTCTACGGCTTCCTGATGTTCTACCTGATCTGCATCGCCGTGACCTGGTGGTTCTACACGCGCCGCGGCGGCCTGCTGCGTGACATCGAGCGCGGCCGCGCCGCTGCGCCCACCACCTCGCGCCTGACCGGGAAGCGAGCACCACGATCATGAGCCACTTCCTCGACCGCCTGACCTATCTTCCGGAAGTACGCCGGCACCTTCTCGAACGGACATGGCGACGTCACCACCGAGAGCCGCGCCTGGGAGGAGGCCTACCGGTCGCGCTGGGCGCACGACAAGATCGTGCGCTCCACCCATGGCGCCAACTGCACCGGCTCCTGCTCCTGGAAAATCTACGTCAAGGGCGGGATCGTGACATGGGAGACGCAGCAGACCGACTACCCGCGCACGCGCCCCGGCCTGCCCAACCACGAGCCGCGCGGCTGCTCCCGTGGCGCGTCCTATTCCTGGTACCTCTACAGCGCGAACCGGCTGAAATACCCGATGATGCGCAAGCGCCTGGTCACGCTGTGGCGCGCGGCGAAGGCGCAGTACGGCGATCCGGTGACGGCGTGGAAATCCATCCAGGACGATCCCGCCAAGCGGCGCGAATACCAGTCCGCCCGCGGCCTTGGCGGCTTCGTGCGCGTGGGCTGGGAGGAGGCCGAGGAACTGGTCGCCGCCGCCAACGTGCATACGGCGAAGCAGCACGGGCCCGACCGGGTGATCGGCTTCTCGCCCATCCCGGCGATGTCGATGGTGAGCTATGCCGCTGGCAGCCGCGTATCTCTCGCTGATCGGCGGCGTCTGCATGTCCTTCTACGACTGGTATTGCGACCTGCCGCCGTCCTCCCCGCAGACCTGGGGCGAGCAGACCGACGTGCCGGAATCGGCCGACTGGTACAATGCCGGCTTCATCATGATGTGGGGCTCGAACGTGCCGCAGACGCGCACGCCCGACGCGCACTTCATGGCCGAGGCGCGCTACCGCGGCACCAAGGTGGTGACCGTCACGCCCGGATTATTCCGAGGCGTCGAAATTCGCCGATCTCTGGCTGCATCCCGAAGCAGGGCACGGATGCCGCGCTCGCGCTGGCGATGGGCCACGTGATCCTGAGCGAGTGGCACGCCAAGGGTCGGGGCGAATACTTCATCGACTACTGCCGCCGCTATTCGGACATGCCGATGCTCGTGCTGCTGAGCGAGCGCGACGGCAGGCTGGTAGCCGACCGCCAGTTGCGTGCCTCCGACCTGGCATCCAATGCCGGCGAGGCCAACAACCCGGACTGGAAGACCGTCGCGATCGACGACGCCACCGGCGCGCCCTATGTGCCGACCGGCTCGATCGGCTTCCGCTGGGGCGAGCAGGGCAAGTGGAACCTCGAAGGCCGTGACGCCTCCACCGGCGCCGAGGTCTCGCCGCGCCTGTCGCTGCACGGCGGCGAGACGGCCGCCGTGACCTTCCCCTATTTCGGCGATGGTGCGACGGCCTTCTTCAACCCGACGGCGCTCGGCGACACGGTCACGCACCAGGTGCCGACGACCACCGTGACGCTGGCCGATGGCAGCAGCGCAAGGGTCGCGACGGTCTATGACCTGTTCCTCGCCAATTACGGCGTGGCACGGGACGGCGCGACCAACTACGACGCCATGGCGCCCTACACCCCTGCCTGGGCCGAGGCGGTCTGCGGCGTGCCACGCCAGCAGATCGTCACCGTCGCGCGCGAATTCGCCGACAACGCCGAGAAGACCACGCGGCAAGTCCATGGTCATCCTCGGCGCCGCGCTGAACCACTGGTACCACTCGGACATGAACTACCGCGGCATCATCAACCTGCTGGTGATGTGCGGTTGCATCGGCCAGTCGGGCGGTGGCTGGGCGCATTACGTGGGGCAGGAGAAGCTGCGCCCGCAATCGGGCTGGATCCCCCTGGCCTTCGCGACCGATTGGGCACGCCCGCCGCGCCAGCAGAACAGCACGTCGTTCTGGTACGCGCATACCGACCAGTGGCGCTACGAGACGGTGCAGGTGAAGGACATCCTTTCGCCAACGGCACCGAAGCCGATGACCGGCGCGCTGATCGACTTCAACATCCGCGCCGAACGCATGGGCTGGCTGCCGTCCGCGCCGCAGCTCGTGCGCAACCCGCTCTGCATCGCCGCGGAAGCCGAGGCGGCGGGCGTGCCGGTGCCGCAGTACGTCGCGCAGTCGCTGAAGGACGGCACGCTCGAGATGTCCTGCGAGGACCCCGACCATCCGGCGAACTGGCCGCGCAACCTGTTCGTGTGGCGCTCGAACCTTCTCGGTTCGTCGGGCAAGGGGCATGAGTATTTCCTCAAGCACCTGCTCGGCACGCAGCACGGCGTGCAGGGCAAGGACCTCGGCGAGCAGGGCATGGCCAAGCCGGAGGAAGCCGCCTGGCACGAGGAGGCGCCGAAGGGAAAGCTCGACCTGCTGGTGACGCTCGACTTCCGCATGAGCACCACCTGCATGTACTCGGACGTCGTGCTGCCCACCGCGACCTGGTACGAGAAGCACGACCTCAACACGTCGGACATGCACCCCTTCATCCATCCGCTTTCGGCAGCGGTGGATCCGGCCTGGGAGAGCCGCACCGACTGGGCGATCTTCAAGGGCATCGCCAAGCGCTTCTCCGAACTGTCGAACGGACATCTCGGCGTCGAGAAGGATGTGGTGCTGACGCCGCTGATGCATGACAGCCCCGGCGAACTGGGCCAGACCCACGCCATCCGCGAATGGAAGAAGGGCGAGGTCGAGCCCATCCCCGGCAAGACCATGCCCGCCGTCACGGTGGTCGAGCGCGACTATCCCAACACCCATGCCCGCTTCAGCGCGCTGGGCCCGCTGATGGACAGGCTCGGCAACAACGGCAAGGGCATGGCCTGGAAGACCGAGGACGAGGTCGCCTTCCTGCGCAACCTCAACGGTAGCGTGCAGGTGCCCGGCGTCGAGGCGCCGCTGGCGAAGATCGAAAGCGACATCGACGCCTGCGAGGTGATCATGCACCTCGCCCCCGAGACCAACGGCCATGTCGCCGTGAAGGCCTGGCGCGCACTCAGCAAGGCGACCGGGCGCGAGCACGCGCATCTCGCGCTGCCCAAGGAGCACGAGGCGATCCGCTTCCGCGACATCCAGGCGCAGCCGCGCAAGATCATCTCCTCCCCGGTCTGGTCGGGGCTGGAGAGCGAGGAGGTCTGCTACAACGCCGGCTACACCAACGTGCACGAACTCATCCCGTGGCGCACGCTGACGGGACGGCAGCAGCTGTATCAGGACCACCCCTGGATGCTCGCCTTCGGCGAGGCGCTGTGCCTGTACCGCCCGCCGGTGGACCTGCGCACCACGGGGCCGATGCATGGCGTGAAGCCGAACGGCGAACAAGGAGCTCGCGCTCAACTTCATCACGCCGCACCAGAAATGGGGCATCCACAGCGTCTATACCGACAACCTGCTGATGCTCACCCTCTCGCGCGGCGGCCCCATCGTGTGGCTGAGCGAGACCGACGCGACCGAGGCCGGCATCGAGGACAACGACTGGATCGAGGCCTTCAACACCAACGGCGCGCTGTGCGCGCGCGCCGTCGTCTCCCAGCGCGTCCCGAAGGGGATGATCATGATGTACCACGCGCAGGAGAAGATCGTGAACGTGCCGGGCAGCGAGATCACCCATGCCCGCGGCGGCATCCACAACAGCGTGACGCGCACGACGATCAAGCCCACGCACATGATCGGCGGCTACGCGCAGCTCGCCTACGGCTTCAACTACTACGGCACGATCGGCACCAACCGCGACGAGTTCGTGCTCGTGCGCAAGATGGCGAATGTCGAATGGCTCGACGGCCCACGTGTCACGCCTCAGGCGGCAGACCTCAAGGCAGCGGAGTGACGGCGATGAAAATCCGCGCACAAATTGCGATGGTGCTCAACCTCGACAAATGCATCGGTTGCCACACCTGCTCCGTCACCTGCAAGCAGGTATGGACCAGCCGCGAGGGCGTCGAATACGCCTGGTTCAACAATGTCGAGACCAAGCCCGGCATCGGCTATCCGAAGGACTGGGAGAACCAGGACAAGTGGAAGGGTGGCTGGAAGCGCAAGCGCAACGGCTCCATCCAGCCGCGCATCGGCGGCAAGTGGCGCATCCTCGCCAACATCTTCGCCAATCCGAACCTGCCCGAGATCGACGACTACTACGAGCCCTTCACCTTCGACTACACGCACCTGCAGACCGCCCCTGAGTCCCAGGCGATGCCGGTCGCGCGCCCGGTCTCGCTCATCACCGGCGAGCGCATGGAAATCAAGTGGGGCCCGAACTGGGAGGAGATCCTGGGCACGGAGTTCCGCAAGCGCTCGATGGACCGCAACTTCGAAGGCATCCAGAAGCAGATCTACGGGCAGTTCGAGAACACCTTCATGTTCTACCTGCCGCGCCTGTGCGAGCACTGCCTCAACCCGTCCTGCGTCGCATCCTGCCCGTCGGGCAGCGATCTACAAGCGGGAGGAGGACGGCATCGTCCTGATCGACCAGGAGAAGTGCCGCGGCTGGCGCATGTGCGTCTCCGCCTGCCCCTACAAGAAAATCTACTACAACTGGCAGAGCGGGAAGGCCGAGAAATGCATCTTCTGCTACCCGCGCATCGAGGCCGGCGAGCCCACGGTGTGTTCCGAAACCTGCGTCGGGCGCATCCGCTATCTCGGTGTGCTGCTCTATGACGCCGACCGGATCGAGGAAGCGGCAAGCACTGAGAACGAGCAGCAGCTCTACCGCAAGCAGCTCGAGATCTTCCTTGACCCGTCCGACCCGAAGGTGATCGAGCAGGCGCGCGCCGACGGCATCCCCGAAGCCTGGCTCGAAGCCGCGCGGAAAAGCCCCGCCTACAAGATGTGCATCGATTGGCAGATCGCCTTCCCGCTGCACCCCGAATACCGCACCCTGCCGATGGTCTGGTACGTGCCGCCGCTCTCACCTGTTCAATCCGCGGCAGAGGCCGGCCATGTCGGCTGGAAGGACGGCCTGCCGGACATCGCCTCGCTGCGCATCCCGGTTCAGTACCTCGCGAACCTGCTGACGGCAGGCGCCGAGGCACCGATCGTGCTGGCTCTGCAGCGCATGATGGCGATGCGCATCCATATGCGCGCGCGTACCGTCGAGAACCGCGACGACGATGAGATCCTGCGCAAGGTCGGCCTCACCCGCGCGCAGGTGGACGACATGTACCAGACCCTCGCCATCGCGAACTACGAGGACCGCTACGTCATCCCCACGACCCACCGCGAATATGCGGAGAACGCCTTTGACCTGAAATCCTCCTGCGGCTTCTCCTTCGGGCAGGGCTGCTACGATGGTCGCACGGTGGGCAACCTGTTCAGCGCCTCCGGCCCCTCGGCCGGACGGATGGCGCCGCCGCGCATCCGAGAAGCGGCCGAGGCGGCCGGGAAGGAGAACCAGTCGTGAACCAGCGCCTCGCGATCCTGTCCACGCTACTGCATTATCCCGACGACGGCTTCCGCGCCGACCTTCCGGACATCGTGCTCGCGATCGGCAGTGCGGGCTTTGTCCCGCGCGACCGGTCTGCGCTGCAACGCCTGGCAAGGCGCCTGGGCGTTGGCGATCCGCTCGATCGCCAGGAGGATTTCGTCCGGCTCTTCGACCGTGGACGTGCAACAAGCCTGCACCTGTTCGAACACGTGCACGGCGATACGCGCAACCGCGGCCCCGCCATGGTGGAACTCGCCGCGGTGTATGACGCTGCCGGCTTTGCCATGACTGGCCAGGAACTTCCCGACTACCTGCCGCTGGTGCTGGAGTTCTGCGCCGTGGCGCCGCCCGAGACGGCGGCGAACCTTCTCGCCCAGGCCGGCCCGCTGCTGCAGCAGATCCACGCCAAGCTGCTCTCCCGTGGCTTGCCGGTCGCGCGCGGCTATGCGGCGGTTCTCGCCGCGGTGTTGTCCGAAGCGGCGCTTGATCCCGTTTCGCTTCCGACCCCGGCAGAAGACCAGGCGGATGAGGACGACCTCGCCGCCATCGACGCCGCCTACGAGGACACGCCGGTGGTCTTTGGCCCCGAATCCGACCCCGACCGCGAAGGCGCCCGCGCCAAGGTCGCCGCCATGATCCAGCACCTGCGCAGCGCACGCTCCGCCGCCGACAAACGCTGAAGGAGGACCGCGATGTTCGCCCTCTGGGACGGTTTCACCGACTATCTCCATGCCTTCCTGTTCGGCATCTACCCGTACATCTGCGCCGGCGTGTTCTTCGTCGGCAGCCTGATCCGTTTCGATCGCGACCAGTACACCTGGCGCTCCGGCTCATCACAGATGCTGCGCGCGAAACAGCTGCGCTGGGGGTCCAACCTCTTTCACTTCGGCATCCTGTTCCTCTTCGCGGGGCATTTCGTCGGGCTGCTCACGCCGCACTGGGCGTATGAGCCGTTCATCACGCCGGCGCAGAAGCAGATGGTTGCCATCATCTCCGGCGGAACGGCGGGGCTCGTGTGCTTCATCGGCCTGTCCATGTTGCTGCACCGGCGCCTGTTCGACGAACGCATCCGCCGCACCAGCACGCCGGTGGACATCTTCATCCTGGCGCTGCTGTGGGTGCAGCTCAGCCTTGGGCTGATCACGCTGCCCTTCTCCTTCGTCCATCGCGACGGATCGGTGATGCTGGCACTGTCGGCCTGGAGCCAGGCGATTGTCACCTTCCAGGGCGGCGCGGCGGATCTCATCCGCGGGCTCAGCTTCCCCTATCACGCGCATCTCGTGCTCGGCATGACACTGTTCCTGCTCACGCCCTTCTCGCGCCTGGTGCACATCTTCTCCGCACCTGTCTGGTACCTGTTCCGCAACTGGCAGATCGTGCGCCGGCGCGGCGGTGCCACCGCACGCCCCGGCCCGGTCACCGCGCCCGGCGCGCCCGCCGCGGAGTGAAGACGATGGAGGAACACGACATCCTGGTGGATGGCACCCCCATCACGGCGCGCGAGATCGCCGCTGAGATGCAACACCACCCGGCGGATACCGCGGAGGTCGCCTGGCGGGAGGCCGCGCAGGCGCTCGTCATCCGCCGCCTCCTGCTCGATGCCGCTGCTGCGCGCGGCCTGGATACCGCCTTGGACTCCGATGCCACGCTGGACACTCTGCTCGCGGCGGAACTGCGCGTGCCCGAACCCGACGCGGAGGCGGCGCGCCGCTGGCACGCCGCGCACCCTGAACGCTTTGGCGCGCCCGACTTGTGGGAGGCCAGCCACATCCTCATCGCCGCCGATCCGCAGGATCCTGAGGCGCGGGATCTGGCGCAGGCACAAGCCGAGGCAATCCTCACGCGAGTGCTCGCGGATCCGGCGGACCTGCCGGCGCTCGCGCGGCTGCATTCTGATTGTCCATCGCGCGAGCAGGGCGGGCATCTCGGGCAGGTCGCACGCGGCAGCACGGTTCCTGAATTCGAAACCTTCCTCGCGGGGCTCGAGCCCGGCCAGGTCTGCCCCGTCGTCGTGAAATCCCGCTACGGGATGCACGTGCTGCACCTGCATGCCCACGCGCCCGCCACTGCCCTGCCCTTCGAGGCGCTGGCCGAGCAGGTTGCGGCAGACCTGCGGCGCTCGGCATGGCAGGCTGCGGTGCGGCAGTTCATCGCTGTGCTCGCCGGCCGCGCGCGGATCGAAGGCTTCGACCTTGCTGCCGCCGATGGCCCGCTCGTGCAGTAGCGGTGCCATGCGCAAGCGCGCTCCGGGGGCGGTATTTGGCGACCTTGGGGCGGAACTGCTGGCTGATCCGCTTGCCTTCCTCTCGGCCGAGCATGTCCGGCAGGGGGTCCTGCTCGGTCATCTCGAACGCCTCGCGCGGCACCCGCAGGCACGCGGCGCGCGCGCCCTCGCATCCGCCCTCGCGGCATCGCTTGTCCAGGATCTGCCGCGTCATGTGGCGCAGGAGGAACGCTCGCTCCATGCCCGTCTTGCGACCCACGACCCGACGGGCCTTCTACCGCGGCTGCGCCACGAACATGCGGCGGTGCGCGCGGCGGTGATGCCCGTGCTCGAAGGCCTGCAGGCGATTGCGGCCCACCGCGTTCCGGGTGCGGATTTTCCCGGGCTGGCGCAGCGTTTCGTCGCCGCCTATCGCGCGCACCTGGCGATCGAGGAAGCGGAAGTCTTGCCACTCGCGCGTCGCGTGTTGACACCCGAGGCGCTCGACGCGATCGCGGCGGAACTCGCGAAGCAGTGGTCATGACCGCCCAGACCTCCGTGGACCTCGACGCGGCCGCCGCGCTGCAGGGACTGCCGAATGGTTCGGGGCCACCTCACGCAGGGACGTCCGTCTCGCGGATCCTGCTTCTGTTCGTGGTTTGCGCGGTGGCAGCCTCCAGAGGCGGTTCGATGCGAGCGAAGGACCGATCTTCAGCCACCGCGCCGTTGATCGTGCATTGGGGAAAGCATTGGCGAAGACCGCGGCCGACCCGGCATCCCCCGCCCTTGCCCAGCGCGACTTCATGGTCGCGCGGGACATGGACCGGATCACAACGACGCGCTTCGTCGAGTGGCAGCCAAAGCTTCATGGCGAGCCCTTGTTGACGAGCCGCTGGCGACGCTGAACGCATCCTTGCGCCGGGGCGATACTGCTCCACCCGGCGCGGGCCGTCGCCGTCGCCAGTGCATGGCTTGCCTTGGGCAGCATGGTGCGGTCAGCATGCGCAGGCACGGGTTGGCCATCACATAGCGTTTTCCGGCACCACGCGGAATTGCCTGTATCTCGGACCGCATCGGTGCCCGATTGACCGGGAAGAAAACGACCATGCCGACCATGCTGCAGATCGACCTCAGCGCGCAGATGCAGACTTGGCTCAGCACCGGCGGTGCCGGCAATGGCGTGTCGGCCTATGCCATCCTCTATGGCAGCGCGGCGGCGGGAGACACCGCCGACCTCCCGCTCGGCCACCAGGATCTGGTGATCGACGGCGCGGTGCAGAACGGCGGTTCCGTCACGCTGGCCCTGACCGACGGGGATCGAGCCACGCTGAACGGCGGCAAGGTCTATTTCATCATCCAGAGCATCGACGATCCTGCCCACAAGATCGATCCGTCCACCCAGAAACAATCCGCCATCAATTGGACCAATGCGGCGAGCCTCGACTATCGCTTCGATAGCATGGAGGTCGCCCTGACCGGCAAAGCCGGAGACGCAGCCAACCTGACCTCGATCGGCGGTTTCGGCATCGGCATGACGCTCGAAGCCTCGACCGGCTCGCGCAGCTACGAACTCTCGGCGGCGGACATCTTCAAGGACCTCAGCGACGCGGTGCCTCCCCTGCCCAATCCGGCCGACGTCAAGCTGCCCGCCCTCACCACCTTCAGCGCCGGTGGCCTCAAGGGGCAGGCTCGCGAAGCGGTCTCGCCAGCCGTCGCCACGGTGTCGGACAATGATTACCCGGTTTATGCCGCCAGCGACTGGGACAAATACGTCAATGCGCTGACGACCGCCGCGACGCCCATCGTCATCAATGGCTATTTCAACGGGGCGGGCGATCTGCAGGCCGGCGCGCCGGACGGCACCCCGCTGATCTGGCGCAATGCCGGCTTCTTCAGCTACGCGCTGGAATGGAACAAGGATGACGACAGCTTCTGGCTGACGCCTACCGAAGGCAGCCAGATCCAGGGCGCGATCAAGCTGTCCAAGGAGGCGCTGGCCAATAGCATCTACGCCACCCGCGCCACCGTCGAACTCTACGAGACGGTCGGCGCCAGCGATGCCTTCGAGATCTACCCCGGCACCACCGAGATGAATGCCGGCGCCAACAACGCCTGGGGAAAGGTGCTGCAGCAGCTCACCATTGGCCTGACGGCGGGCTATCTGGAATCAACCGGAAAATCACCGAACAGTGCCGTGACTCCGGAGATCGTTCTCAACAAGAACTACAACTGGGATCCGAGCTTCGCCTTCGGCAACAGCACCAAAAGCACGCTCGCCGGCGATGTCTTTCGTTTCGATCCATATGCCAAGGTCTTCTTTGAACACTCGAACTCCTACGGCACGCAATACGCCGATGCCCTGACGGCCGCTTTCGCGCAGGGAGCACCGTTGCTGCCCACCTATGACGGCAATGCCAACGTCTCGACGATGAAGGTGACGCTGTTCGCCGACAGCGAGAAGCCGACCGGCTATACGCCCCCGGTGATCCACAACCACGTCGGCGGCAGCGGGGCGGACGGCAAGTACGAGATCGCCAAATGGCATGACGGCAACGGGTACAACATCACGCTCGATTTCAATTCGGGCATCTCACTCGCGCAGTCGATGGTGCTGAAGGATGATGTCGCACTCTCGATCCGTATCCTGACCGGCTACAGCGGCGACACGCCGAACTGGAAGGAGATCCCGATCGGCGGCGATGGCAAGACGCCCTGGCAGAACTGGACGTTCGGCTATGAGGACGGAACCTATTCGCTGACCGGCAATGGCGGCGCGGGCCAGACCTCGCAGAGCCTCGTCCTCACCGGACCGCCCATGGCCGACAGCGGCGTCGGATGGTACCAGATCGTCGTGAAGTCGAACGACTTCGAGAAGGTCTACAACCTCTATACGACAACCTTCACGCCCGATGGTGGGAAGATACCGCAATTCTCGAATTTCGCCGTGCACCCCTCGCTGTTCGGCGTGGATGGCCTCGCGAAACTGATCCCCGGGAGCGCTACGACGCCGGAAGGCGGGCTGCTGACCTTCACTGTCGTCGTCACCGGCGTGACGCCCACGCTTGACCTGTCGCTGATGCGCGCCAATACGGCCGCCGCGTTTCTGACGAATCAGGCCACGGCGACCGCGCCGGTCGTTGGCATCCTCGACAGCGGCGAATTCAAGCCCGCCGCCGGTCAAGGCGCCGATGTCCAGAAGGACGGCAAAGCCGCCGATCTCTCCGTCACCAGTCATACCGGGCTGCTGGCCTTCGGATGGACGGGTCTCAACGAAGCTGCGGCCACCAGGACGTGGACCCAGACCTTCACCAACCTGGTCCAGGGCCAGTCGGTTGCCGTGATCGACATCTCGCTGAATGGCGGAACCGACTCCATCTCGCCGCTTTACGCCAAGGCTGATCTCGCCGGCCGTTGGCACACCGCGGCGGCACACCAGTTCGGCAACGGCACCTACGATGTGACGATGAAGGCCTATGGCGCGAAGCAACATGCGCCCAATTCGCCGGACCTCACCGTCGCCTTTGACCAAGGAGAGCGCCACCCTCAGCGTCACCGTGCAGCTCAACGACCTTAAGTTGGGGGCGCATGCCGAGGGCAGGTCCCTCACGCTGGATTCGGATGAGAGTGAAACGGCCGGCAACTGGATCCACTTCACGACCACCGCGGGAGACCTGCCGAAAGGCGTCTCCGTCGCGTTTTTCGCGACCGATGCCAACGGCAACCCGCTCGGCGTCGACGGCCAGCCGGTCGCCAGCATCGGCCAGGCCATACTCGGCTGGGTCGGCGCGGTCGGCAGCGACAGTGGCGCGACACTGCTGGAGGGCGCGCAATCGATTTTTCTGCACACCGACCGCCAGTTGCATTTCGCCAGGATCGACGGCGACGGCCGAGTGACCGACGAGGGGCCGGTCGCCATCCAAGACAATGGCAACGGGACGCTCACCATCGACCTCGACGGCATCACGCTCAGTGCAGAGATCGAGAATACCCTGACGGCGGAGATGCAGACCGCCGCGGTCCAGCGCATCCACGGCCTGCCGCTGATCCACCTGAGCCAGGGTGGCGAAGTCGAGGTCGCGTTGGCCGGCAGCACCTACAACAGCAATACGCTCGGCTTCGTCCGCTTCGATCTCGACCACGCTACCGGCGCCCTCAGCCTCGAAGGCGTCGCATATGGCGACAGCAATGCATTCCGCGACGCTGTTCTGGACTCGCTGGATGCCGGCTTTGGCGCCACGGTGGGCGGGAATTTCTCGCAGACCGCCAGTTGGACCGTTGCCGGCGATACCGGGTACTACGCGCCCGTCCTGATCACGCAGTCGGGCGAGGTCTTCGTGCCGGGCAACGCCAATCGCGATGGATATGAATACATCCGCAGCTATGGCGCCAATAGCTTCGGCTTCGAGGATCTGACCTACGAACAGGGTTCGGATTTCGACTACAACGACATGCTCATGACGCTTCGCCTTGTCCCTGATGCTGCCCTGCTCTGACTGACCTGCCCCCGGTCGGGGGCCGACGGGCTGCGAGTGAGTTCGCGCCGTGGTCTGGCCTCCAACTCTGATCCTGGCTTCACGCAAATCCTCAAGCCGGATGGCGTTGTCCAGCGAGGACCCTCGGGGTCAAGGTGTCCAGTTCCTTGCTTGTTGGGGCGCGAGATCCGCACGGGCCGCGCGTCCTTTGTGCGCGCCTTAGCCCGCCGCCGCGTAGGCTCGGAACAGATCCTCCTGCAGCGTGTTCAGCGCCACATCCGCGCGGGGGTCGTCGCGGTTGGTCGCCACCACGGCGGCGACATCCTACCTGTGCGGCGAGCACCGCCGACCGCGGCGGGGCTGACCCTGTCCTGTGTTCCTACGGGCGCTCGTGTAAGCGTCGGTAGGGGCAGGGGCATGGATGGAGATCATTACCGGGGTCGAGCGTCGATGGCGCTGGCAGCCGGAGCCAAGAGCCCTCCCTGCCCGATAGCGCGTGGCAACTTCGTCCGCCGTCCAATCGTCCGACACCCGGCCAGTCCGACGGGCGGCGTCAATCTCCGCCTTGAACCAGGCGATGATGGGCTCTGCGACCGTGAAGGCCCGGATCTGGTCGAACTCCCCCGTCGTCGCACTGAGCACTGTCTTGCCGAGGACGCTCCGCACATCAGCCCGGACAATCATGCGGGTGAACCACTTGTGGTGGCGCTGCATCAGGTACGGGAATTGGGCCAAGCATTCTGCGTACTCGGCAGACCCGCCTGTGTCAGAACATGTGCCAAAATACGAGCGTAAGGTCGTCTAACTCATTGATATTCAATAAAAACGAGAACTGGCGGAGGGGATGGGATTCGAACCCACGATAGGACTTGACATCCTATAACGGTTTAGCAAACCGCCGCCTTCGGCCACTCGGCCACCCCTCCGCAGGAGTGCAAAGTCACACGGCGTTGCAATGAAGCGCTTCTACCGGCCACCACGCGCAGCGTCAAACGCCACGCGCAGCGCCGGCAAGGCGGGCTTCAGGACAGCGCGATCTCCATGCCTCGCTTCGTCGCCGGCCGCGCCATCAGGCCTTCGTACCAGCGCGCGACATTCGGGTAGTCGGTGATGGCCTTGCCCTGCGTTGGCAGGTGCCGCTCGTGCCGCCAGGCCCAGCCCAGGATGGCGAAATCCGCGATCGAGGGTTCACCGTCCGTGGCCACGAAGTCCCTGTCGGCCAGGCGTTTATCGAGCACTCCATACAGCCTCAGCGTCTCCTTGCCGTAGCGCTCGAGACCGTAATCCTTGGCCGGGCCATCGGGCCGCATCATGAAGTGGTGGACTTGGCCAGGCATCGGCCCGAAACCGCCCATCTGCCACATCAGCCATTCGTACACCGGCACGCGCGCGCGCGGGTCCTGCGGCAGGAACTTGCCGGTCTTCTCAGCCAGATAGAGCAGGATTGCCCCGCTTTCGAACACCGTGATGGGCTGCCCACCCGGCCCTTCGGGATCGACGATGGCGGGAATGCGGTTGTTGGGGCTGAAGGAGAGAAAATGGGGGTCGAACTGCTCATCCTTCGAGATGTTCACGGTCTTCACCGTGTAGGGGAGGCCCATCTCCTCCAGTGCCACGCTGATCTTCCGGCCGTTGGGCGTGTTCCAGGTCCACAACTCGATGGTCATGCTTGGCGATCCTTGCGCGAAATGATGCACTGGCTTCGCATGTGGAGCGGGGCGCGTCCACCGCGCGCGCCGCGATGACCGCCATCACCCCGGCGGATCGGGCGTGGCGGCGGGCGATGCCTCCCGCCAGGCGCGCAGAAGCCCATGTGCCACCGCCAGCAGCGCCGGCCCGACGAACAACCCCAGGAAGCCGAAGGCGATCAGCCCGCCGAACACGCCCAGGATGATGAGGCCGAGCGGCATGGCGCTGCCGCGCTTGATCAGCAGCGGGCGTACGATGTTGTCGCTGCCCGAGACCGGCAGCAGCCCCCACAGCAGCATGAAGATCGCCCACCCCGTATCGCCCTGCATGTACAGCCAGCCCGCGGCGCCGACCCAGGTCGCGACCACCAGCGGCGAGAGAACCTGGCTGATCGAAAACACCATCGCGAGGAACCCCAGCACCGCGGCCCCCGGCACGCCGGCGATGGCGAGGCCCGCGCCCATCAGCACCCCCTGCAGCAGCCCGGTGCCGACCACGCCCCAGGCGACGCCGCGCACCGCGCCGCCGGCGGCATCGACCGCGGCAACCCCCGTCGCCCCACCCAGCCGCCCGGCGATGTCGCGCAGTTGCGCCACCATGCCATCGCCGCTCATCCAGAACATCGCCGCGATCAGCAGTGCCAGCAGGACCTGGATGAGGCTTGCCGCGGCCGCCTGCCCGACATCCACCAGCAGCCGTGCGATCTGCCCGCCATAGGGCGCGACCAGCGCGCTCATGTTGCCGTGCAGGGCCAGCACCTGCTCCCAGCGCGACGCCGCCATGTTGCCCACCAGCGGCAGCTCGGCGAGCCAGCCGGGCGGCGTCTGCGGCAGATCGGCCAGGACATTCCGCGCGCGAAAAAAGATGCCCGCGATCTGCCCCGCGAGGTCGGGCGCCATCAGCAGCAGCGGCAGCGCGACGAACAGCAGCAGCGCGACCAGCATCACCGTGGCGGCAAGGCCTGGCGCGAACCCCTTGGCGCACAAGTGCCGCGCGCGCCGGCCAGGTGCCGATGGCGATGAAGGCCCCGAACGCGATGGCCATCGCGAAGGGTTCGAGCACGCGCACCAGGCCATACAGCAGCAGCGCGAGCAGCAGCAGCACCGCGATGCGCTCGGCCAGCACCACGGTTTCCGCGTGCCGCGTGCCGGGCACCTGCGCTGGTTCGGTCATGATGCATCCCCATCCGGTGCGCTCAGCGAAGCACGCCGCGCCCTCGGTGGTGAAGGCCCGTGGCTCAGCCGAGCCGCGCCTTCAGCACCTCGTTGACCAGGGCCGGGTTTCCCTTGCCCTGCATCGCCTTCATGGTCTGGCCGACAAAGAACCCGAACAGCTTGTCCTTGCCCGAGCGGTATTCGGCGACCTTGTCGGCGTTCTTCGCCAGCACCTCGTCGATCACCGCCTCGATCGCGCCGGTATCCGTCACCTGGCGCAGGCCGCGTTCCTCGACGATGACACCCGGCGCACGGCCGGTCTCGACCATCGCCTCGAACACTTCCTTGGCGAGCTTCCCCGACAGCGTGTTGTCCGCCATCAGGTCGAGCAGCGCGCCGAGATCGGCCGCCGAGACCGGCGGCTCGGCGATGGAGGTCTTGGTGCGGTTGATGGCGGCGAACAGGTCGCCCATCACCCAGTTGGCCGCCTGCTTGGCGTCGCGCCCCTGCGCCACCGCCTCGTAATAGGCGGCGGTCTCCTTCTCGAGCGTCAGCACATGCGCGTCGTAGGCCGTGACGCCGAAATCCCGCACGTAGCGCGCGCGCCGCGCATCGGGCAGTTCGGGCAGGGCGGCGCGCAACGCCTCCACCCAGGCGGCATCGAGCACCAGCGGCGGCAGGTCGGGGTCGGGGAAGTAGCGGTAGTCATGCGCATCCTCCTTGGAGCGCATGGACCGCGTGATGCCGCGCGACGTGTCGAACAGCCGGGTTTCCTGCGTGACCTCGCCGCCCGCCTTCCCACAGCTCGATCTGGCGGCGCGCCTCGGCCTCCACCGCCTGCATGCACGAAGCGGATGGAATTGACGTTCTTGACCTCGCAGCGCGTGCGGAACCCCTCGCCGGCGCTTGCGGACGGACACGTTCACGTCGGCGCGCATGGAGCCCTCCTCCATGTTGCCGTCGCAGGTGCCGAGGTAGCGCAGGATCTGCCGCAGCTTGGTCAGGTACGCGCCCGCTTCCTCGGGCGATGCGCATGTCGGGCTCGCTCACGATCTCCATCAGCGCGACGCCGGAGCGGTTGAGGTCGATGAAGGACTTGGTCGGGTGCTGGTCGTGCAGCGACTTCCCCGCATCCTGCTCCAGGTGCAGCCGCGTGATGCCGATGGTCTTGGTGGTGCCGTCCGCCAGCGCGATCTCGACCTCGCCGGTGCCGATCACCGGATGGGCGAACTGGCTGATCTGGTAGCCCTGCGGCAGGTCGGCATAGAAGTAGTTCTTGCGGTCGAAGCGCGACCACAGATTGACCTTCGCGTTCAGCCCGAGGCCCGTGCGCACCGCCTGCGCCACGCATTCGCGGTTGATCACCGGCAGCATGCCGGGGAAGCCGGCATCGACGAAGCTCACCTGGCTGTTGGGCGCGGCGCCGAACTCGGTCGCGGCGCCGGAGAACAGCTTGGCGTTGGAGACCACCTGCGCATGGACTTCCAGGCCGATGACCAGTTCCCAGGGGCCGGTCGCGCCTTCGATCGTGTAGCTCATGCCCCGGCCCTCATGCGCGGAAGGGGTGTGAAATCCGCCGCCCGCTCGATCGCCGCCCCCACCGCGAACACCGTCTCCTCGTCGAAGGGCCGCCCGATCACCTGCAACCCCAGCGGCAGCCCCTGCGGCGTCGAGCCCCGCCGGCACCGCCAGCCCCGGCAGCCCCGCCAGGTTCGCCGTCACGGTGAACACGTCGTTGAGGTACATCTGGATCGGGTCGTCGGTCTTCTCGCCATCGGCGAAGGCCGCCGAGGGCGTCGCCGGTGTCACGATCGCATCCACGCGCTCCCACGCCTGCGCGAAGTCCCGCGCGATCAGCGCGCGCACCTTCTGCGCCTTGAGGTAATACGCGTCGTAGTAGCCCGCGCTCAGCACATAGGTGCCGATCATGATGCGCCGGCGCACCTCGGCCCCGAAGCCCTCGGCGCGCGTGCGCTCATACAGGTCGCGCAGGTCGGACCCCGCCTCCGCCACGCGCAGCCCGAAGCGCACGCCATCATACCGCGCGAGGTTCGAAGATGCCTCGGCCGGTGCGACGATGTAGTAGGTCGGCAGCGCATACTTCGTGTGCGGCAGGCTGATCTCGACGATCTCCGCCCCCGCATCGCGCAGCCAGTCCAGCCCCTGGCGCCACAGCTTCTCGATCTCGGGCGGCGTGCCGTCCAGGCGGTATTCCTTCGGCACGCCGATCCGCAGCCCCTTCACCGAACGCCCGCATGCGGCGGCGAAATCCGGCACCGGCTGGTCCGCGCTGGTGGAATCGCGGGGGTCGTGCCCGGCCATGCTGCGCAACAACAGCGCGCAATCCTCGACCGTGCGCCCGAACGGCCCCGCCTGGTCCAGCGATGAGGCAAAGGCCACGATCCCGAAGCGCGAGCACCGCCCATAGGTCGGCTTGATCCCGGCGATGCCGCAGAAGGCCGCTGGCTGGCGGATCGAGCCACCGGTGTCGGTCCCGGTCGCCCCCAGCGCCATCCGCGCCGCCACCGCCGCCGCCGACCCGCCGGAGGACCCGCCGGGCACCAGCCGCACATCGGGGTCGTTGCGCCGCGACCACGGGTTCACCACGCCGCCATAGCGCCGAGGTCAGGTTCGACGAGCCCATGGCGAATTCATCGAGGTTGGCCTTGCCCAGGAACACCGCGCCGTCGCGCTTGAGGTTCGCGGTCACCGTGCTCTCATAGGGCGGCACGAAGCCGGCCAGGATCTTCGACCCCGCCGTGGTCGGCACGCCCTGCGGTGCAGAACAGGTCCTTGATGGCGAGCGGAATGCCCTCCAGCGGCCCCGCCTCGCCGCGCGCGCGGCGGTCGTCGCGTGGCGCGCGCGGCGTCCATCGCCTGCTCGCCCGTCACGGTGATCAGGGCGTTCAGCCGCGGGTTCAGTGCCTCGACGGCGTCCAGATGCGCGCGCGTCAACTCGGCGGCGGACAGCGCGCCCTCGGCCAGCGCGGCGGCCGCACCGGCCAGGGTGAAATCGGTCGGATGCATCACTCAACCACCTTCGGGACGCCGAAATATTCGCCCTCGCGGTCGGGCGCATTGGCCAGCACGGCCTCGGCCTGGCCGCCATCGCTCACCACATCCTCGCGCAGCGGCATCGCGGCGATGCCCTCGGGCGTGCCGCCGGCCATCGGCTCCACGCCCTCGGTATCGACCGCCTGCAATTGCTCGATCCAGCCCAGGATGCCGTTGAGCTCGCCCTGGATGCGGGCGACCTCCTCCTCCTCGAGGCGGATGCGGGCAAGGGCGGCGACGCGCCGCACGGTGGCGGTATCGAGGGACATCGTCAGGTCTTCCAGGGGGCCGGGCGGCGGACCATAAGGCGGCGCATGGCCATCATCAACCTGAAGGAATTGCGCGCCGCCCTGCCCCGCCACGCGCGGCTGATCGGCCTCGACCCCGGCGCCAAGACCATCGGCGTGGCGCTGTCCGATGTCACGCTGATGCTGGCCAGCCCCTATGGCGCGCTCAAGCGCGGGAAGCTGGCCGCGAACGCCGCCGAGATCGCCGCCATCGCCGCGCAAGCGAAGGCGCGGCCGGCCTGGTGGTCGGCCTGCCGCTGTCCATGGACGGCAGCATGGGCCCCGCCGCCCAGGCGGCGAAGGACTGGGCGCGCGCCTTGTCGGAGGCCACCGGCCTGCCCGCCGCGCTGTTCGACGAGCGCCTGTCCTCGGCCGCCGTCAACCGGATGCTGGTATCCGAGGCCGACCTCACCCGCGCCAAGCGGGCGGTCGCGGTGGACCGCGCGGCGGCGGCCTACATGCTGCAGGCGGCGCTGGATGCCTCGCGGGAGCGCAGACTCGCCTTATCCCCCCCCAGCGGCATAAGGTCCGGCCGTGTCCCACCCGTCCAAACACCTGCTCGCCATCGAGGGCCTGGAGCCGCCGCATATCGGCGACCTGCTCGACCTCGCGGAATCCTACGCGCTGCTGAACCGCAGCGGGAAAACCCAGCGCGACCTGCTCAAGGGCCGCACGCTGATCAACCTGTTCTTCGAGGACAGCACCCGCACCCGCACCAGCTTCGAACTGGCCGGCAAGCGCCTGGGTGCCGATGTCATCAACATGTCGGTCAGCCAATCCTCGGTGAACAAGGGCGAGACGCTGCTCGACACCGCCTCCACGCTGAACGCCATGCAATGCGACCTGCTGGTGATCCGCCACGCGCAATCCGGCGCGCCGGCGCTGCTGTCCCAGAAGGTGGATGCGGCGGTCATCAATGCCGGCGACGGCACGCATGAGCACCCGACCCAGGCGCTGCTCGATGCGCTGACCATCCGCCGCCACAAGGGCCGGCTGGAGGGGCTGGTGGTCGCCATCTGCGGCGACATCGCCCATTCGCGCGTCGCGCGCTCGAACATCCACCTGCTGACCACCATGGGCTGCGCGCGTGCGCGTCGTCGGCCCGCCCACGCTGATCCCGGCCGATGCGGCGCGCCTCGGCGTCGAGGTCTTCACCGACATGCGCACGGGCCTCGAAGGACGCCGACGTGGTGATGATGCTGCGCCTGCAGCGCGAACGCATGTCGGGCGGCCTGGTGCCCTCGGCGCGCGAATTCTTCCGCTTCTATGGCCTGGATGCCGAGAAGCTGGCGCATGCCAAGCCCGACAGCATCGTGATGCATCCCGGCCCGATGAACCGCGGCGTCGAGATCGACAGCGCCATCGCCGACCACCCGACGCGCAGCGTGATCGGCGAACAGGTCGAGATGGGCGTGGCCTGCCGCATGGCGGTGCTGGACATCCTGGCGCGGCGGCTGCCGCGCAACCGGTGAGCGCGCCGCGCCCCGCCCGGCCCGACGACGCCCCGGCCCTGCGCGACCTGGTGCGCGCGGCCTATGCCCACTACATCCCGCGCCTGGGGCGCGAGCCCGCGCCGATGACCGACGACTACCCCGCGCGCATCGCCGCCGGGCAGGCCTGGGTGCTGGAGCAGGACGGCGCGCTGGTCGGCGCGCTGGTGCTCGAGGACACGCCCGATGCGCTGATGCTCTACAACATCGCCGTGGCGCCCGCGGCGCAGGGCCAGGGCCTCGGCAGGCGGCTGGTCGCCTTCACCGAGGCCGAGGCGCGGCGCCGCGGCCACGCCCTGCTGCGCCTGTTCACCAACGAGAGGATGGTCGAGAACGTCGCGATGTACCCGCGCCTCGGCTTCGCCGAGACGCATCGAGGCAGCGAAGCGGGGCACCGGCGCGTCTATTTCGAGAAGCGACTTTGACTCCGACGTGACCATGGCCGACGATGCGCTGGAGACCATCATCGCGCTGCTCGCACTCGGTGCCATTCCGGCCATCACGATGGCGCGGCTGCGTTGGCAACAAGCGCCTTCAATGCTGAAACTCACTGCGGCCGGGTTGGCGACAGTGATGGGCTTGCCGCTGGTCGGCGTCGGGCCCAAGGCTGCCGCAGATCCGTGGTGGCCGTCCCCGGGGCCGGGCGCTCGGACCATCCGGTGATCGTTTGGCCATGACGGCCTCAATCCCCCAGCCGGAACGCATCGGCGATCCGCCGCACCGCCCCATCCGCCGCCACGACCATCACATCGAAACGCATCCCCGCCGCGCCATGGCCGGGGTTCTCGGCGATCCAGCATTCCGCCGCCGCCACCAGCCGCGCCCGCTGCCGCCCGCCCAGCGCGCGCGCCGCCTCGGCGAGCGAGGGCCGCGCCTTCACCTCCACGAAGGCCAGCAGCCCGCGCAGATTCGGCCACCAGGTCCAATTCGCCGGCCGGGGTGCGCACGCGCCGCGCCAGCACCGCCCAGCCCTCGGCCGCCAGCGCCGCCGCGGCGATGCCCTCCGCGTCGCGCCCGGCCGCCTCCGCGCGCCTTCCGCGCAGCAACCGACGCGTATGGTCCCCAAAGCCACTCATCGCGCTATCCTGGCCCCATGATCATCCGCCGCGCCATCGCCCTGTTCCTCCTGCTGGTCGTCGCAGGCACCGCCGCTGCCGAGCCCGCCCGCCGCCACATGGTCGCGGCCGCCCATCCGTTGGCCGCCGCGGCTGGGCTGGAGGCGCTGCGCGAGGGTGGCAGCGCGGTCGATGCAGCTGTCGCCGTGCAGATGGTGCTGACCCTGGTCGAGCCGCAATCCTCGGGCATCGGCGGCGGCGCGCTGCTGCTGCACTTCCAGGCCGGCACGGGCCGCCTGGCCGCCTGGGACGGGCGCGAGACCGCCCCCGCCGCCGCCGGCCCCGACCTGTTCCTGCGCGATGGCCGCCCGATACCCTTCCTGCAAGCGATGGTCGGCGGCCGCGCCGTGGGCGTGCCGGGCGCGGTGGCGGTGCTGGAGGCGGCGCATCGCGAACACGGCCGCCTGCCCTGGCCGCGGCTGATCGCCCCCGCCATCCGCCTGGCCGAGGAGGGCTTCCCGGTCAGCGAACGCCTGGCGCGCGACATCGCCTCGGACATGCTGTTCCTGCGCCGCGACCCCGGGGCGGCGGCGTATTTCTTCACCGAAGCCGGCCTGCCGCTGCCCGCCGGGCACATGCTGCGCAACCCCGCGCTGGCCGCCACGCTGCGCGCCATCGCCGAGCAGGGCGCGCAGGCGCTGGCACGCGGGCCGATCGCCGAGGACATCGTCGCCGCCATCACCTCCCACCCCACCAATCCGGGCGTGATGGCCGCGACCGACCTTTCCACCTACGCCCCGCGGCGGCGCGAGGCGGTCTGCACCGCCTATCGCCGCCATCGCGTCTGCGGCTTCCCGCCGCCCTCCTCGGGCGGCATCGCGGTGGCGCAGATCCTGGGCCTGCTCGGGCATTTCGACATAGCCGCGCTCGACGCGCGCGGCGCCGATGCGGCGCATCTGCTGGGCGAGGCCGGTCGCCTCGCCTTCGCCGACCGCAATGCCTATGTGGCCGATGCCGATTTCGTCTCGGTGCCGCTGCGCGGCCTGGTCGATCCGGGCTACCTGACCGCGCGCGCGCAGCTGATCGATCGCGACCGCGCCATCGCCACGCCGCGCCCGGGCAACCCGCCCTGGCGGGAGGCCCGCTTCGTCCCGCAGCTGCAGGAAACCGAGGCCGGCACCAGCCACATGTCGATCGTGGACGAGGCCGGCAACGCGGTCTCGATGACCACCACGATCGAGGCGCTGTTCGGCGCGCGTCTGATGGTGCGCGGCTTCCTGCTGAACAACGAGCTGACCGACTTCTCCTTCGTACCGGAACGCGATGGCCGCACCGTCGCGAACCGGGTGGAGGGCGGCAAGCGGCCGCGATCCTCGATGTCGCCCACCATCGTGCTGGACCATGAAGGGCGGCTGAACCTGGTGGTCGGCTCGCCGGGCGGGGCGCGCATCATCGGCTATGTCGCGCAGGCGCTGGTGGCGATGCTCGACTGGGGCATGGCCCCGCAGGAGGCGGTGTCCCTGCCGCATGTCGGCACGCTGGGCGGGGCGGTCGAGCTGGAGGCGGAGACGCCGGCCGCCGCCCTGGCCGAGACCCTGCGCGGGCGTGGCCAGGAGGTACAGGTGCGCGAGATGAATTCCGGACTGCAGGTCGTCCGCGTCACGCCGGGAGGGATACTCGGCGGCGCGGATCCGCGGCGGGAGGGTGTGGCGGTCGGTGAGTGACGTCGCGCCCTACGAAGCACGTTGCGTGCCGGCGCCGCCCGAGATGCTGGCGCGGATGCGCGCCATGGCAAAGGCGCACGCCGCCATCCCGGCGGGGCGCGTGCTCGGCGCATTGCCGGGCATCGGGCTGGTGTTGGCGGTTGTCTTTGGCATCATCGCGGTGCTCGACCTGGTTTTCGGCATCATCGGGCCGGCGGAGTGGATGGTGCTGGTGGCCGGCTCGACGGTGATGATAGTGGCGATCACGCTGATCCACCTGCGTGGCGCTCGCGAGAACCAGGCTGGCCTGGAGCAGGCGGCTGTGGCGTTGCGGGCAGCGGCCGAAGCCGGCGAGGTCCTGAGGCATGAGTTGCGCCGCGACGCGCATCATTGGTTCGTCGAGCACGAGCACGGCGTGATCATGGTCTGCCCTGCCGATGCCCAACGAACGCTTTACCTGGACTTGTCGAGCGTCAGCGACGACCAGCGCTACGAACAGTGGTACGCCAGAAGGCGGATCGACACCGCCACCTGGACCTGGTTCACCACACCCGATGGCGCCTTCATCCTGGGCTTCGATGCGTCGGGGCCGGCGCTGGAACCCAATAGCCTCGAGGCGCTGGCCGGCACATACGACCCCGATGCGGGCGGCGACCTCTCCGAGTTCCTCGGCTCGCCCGGTGATGGCGATGTGGTCGATCGCCCCTTTGTGGAGGTCGATGCCTTCCTGCGCCTGGACCTTCCCGCAGTGAAGCCGCCGCCAGGGTGAGGCGGCACGGGGCCCTCCCCGGCACGTTCAACTCCGCGTGCGGCATCCGGCGGGCCAACCCGCAGGCAGGCTAGGATCGGCACCACAATCGCACGGACCGCTGCGACGAACGGCGCTCTGCCGCGTTGCCACCCAGAGCCAACCTCGGAGATATTGCCATGACCAAGATGCGCTGCGCCCTGATGATGTGCCTCGCCGCCATGATGGCCGGCCCCGCCAAGGCCGACGAAACCACCCGCATCGGCTACGTCAACACCGCCTTCACCAACCTCGGCCTGACGCGCAGCCACCGCGTGGTGGTCGAACGCTTCTCCGACCCCGAGGTGCAGGGCGTATCCTGCTACATCAGCCAGGCGCGCACCGGCGGCGTCTCGGGCATGGTCGGCCTCGCCGAGGATCCGGGGCGGTTCTCGCTGAACTGCGTGGCGACAGGGCCCGTGACCGTGGCCGAGGGCGCACGCCGCGGCGAGCGCGGCGAACTGGTGTACGAAAGCGACACCAGCCTGTTCTTCAAGGAAACCCGCGTGCACCGCTTCCTGGACGAGGAGCGCGGCGCGGTGGTCTATCTCGCCTGGTCCACCAGGCTGATCGACGGCTCGCCCTTCAATGCCTTGGCGGTGGTGCCGATGACCGTTCCGCCCGCCCCGCGCTGAGGCTCAGCCGACGGCAGCGGCGATTGCCGGCAGCGGCATGGCATCGTCGCGGCCTTCCTCCACCGCATGGCAGGCCACCATGGCCTCGCCGGCGGGCTTGAGGTCGGGGCGCTCGCGACATGCACCGCGTCATTCGCCAGCGGGCAGCGCGGATGGAAGGCGCAGCCGGGCGGCGGCGTGATCGGGTTGGGCACCTCGCCGCCGACCGGCATGCGCTCGCGCCCGGTCATGTCGAGGTCGGGCACCGCGTCGAGCAGCATGCGCGTATAGGGATGGCGCGGCGCTGCGGAACAGCTCGCGGCCGGCGCCAGTTCCGACGAGGCGGCCGAGATACATCACGCCGATCCGGTCGCCATGTGGCGGACCACCGCGAGGTTGTGGCTGATGAACAGGATAGGTCAGCCCGAGGCGCTGCCTGCAGGTCGCGCATCAGGTTGAGGATCTGCGCCTGCACCGACACGTCGAGCGCCGAGGTCGGCTCGTCGCAGACGAGGAATTCCGGCTTCGACGACAGCGCGCGCGCGATCGCAGATGCGCTGGCGCTGCCCGCCGGAGAACTCGTGCGGGATACTTGCGCCGTCGGCGGGATCGAGCCCGACCAGCGTCAGCAGCTCGCCGACGCGGTGCTCGATGCTCGGCGCGTCCGTGCGCACCAGCGCGAAGGCGCGGATCGGCTCGGCGATGATGTCGGCCGACGCGCCAGCGCGGGTTGAGGCTGGCATAGGGATCCTGGAAGATCATCTGCATGCGGCGGCGCAGCGTCTGGCGCTCGCGGCGCGCGCCTGCGCCGCATGTCGACGCCGTCGATCGGACGCTGCCGGCCGTCGGCGGCAGCAGCCCGACCGACCATGCGCGCCACCGTCGACTTGCCGCGAGCCGGATCTCGCCGACCAGCGCCAGCGTCTCGCCGCTTGGCGATGGCGAACGAGACGCCGTCGACGGCGCGCAGGACGCGCCTGCCGCTCGCCCTCGATCACGCGGTTGAGCCACGGGCTGCGAGACGTCGAAATGCCGCGCGAGGTCGCTGCGCCTCGACGAAGCGGTGCCGCGTTCATGCCGCGCTCCGGCGCGCCTTCGCGCGTAGCAGCCAGCAGGCGGCGCGGGTGGTGCCCGCCTGCCATCAGGTCCGGCCGTTCGCTCGCGGCAGCGCTCGAACGCCTGCGGGCAGCGCGGGTTGAAGGCGCAGCCCGGCGGGATCGCGGTCAGGCGCGGCATCGCGCCGTCGATCTGCACCAGCGCGCTCGACGCCGCGCGCTCGAGCGGCGGGATCGAGCCCATCAGGCCCGGCGTATAGGGGTGGTGCGGCGTGCTTCACCACCTCGCGCACCGGGCCGATCTCGGCGATGCGGCCGGCATACATCACCGCGACGCGGTCGGCGGTCTCGGCGATCACGCCCATGTCGTGCGTGATCAGCATCACCGCCGTGCCGCGTCTCGCGGCACAGGCGCTTGCAGCAGCGCGATGATCTGCGCCTGGATCGACACGTCGAGCGCGGTGGTCGGCTCGTCGGCGATCGATCAGCTCCGGCTCGGCGCACAGCGCCAGCGCGATCACCACGCGCTGGCGCATGCCGCCGGAGAACTCGTGCGGGTAGCTGTCGATGCGCTGCCCGGCGGCCGGGATGCCGACCTCGCTCCAGCAGCTCGATGGCGCGCTTCGCGCGCCTCGGCCGCGGCCGATCGGCAGGTGCGTGCGGATGGTCTCGACGAGCTGGTCGCCGACGCGTGTAGAGCGGATTGAGGCTGGTCAGCGGGTCCTGGAAGATCGTGCCGATGCGCGCCCGCGGATGCTGGCGCATCTGCTCGTGGCGGCAGGTTGTCGATGCGCTGGCCGTCCAGCCGGATCTCGCCGGCGGCGATGCGGCCGGGCGGTTCGAGCAGGCCGATGATGGCGGTGCCGGTCAGCGACTTGCCGGCGCCGGATTCGCCGACCACGCCGAGCACCTCGCCCGGCGCGATGTCGAAGGAGACGTCGTCGACGGCGACCAGCGTGCCGCGCCGGGTCGGGAAACTCGACGCGCAGGTTGCGGACGTCGAGCAGCGGCGGGCGTCGTTGGACATCAGCGCAGCTTCGGGTTGAGCGCGTCGCGCAGCCAGTCGCCGAGCAGGTTGACCGACAGCACCAGCGCGACCAGCGCGAGGCCGGGGAAGATCGTGATCCACCATTCGCCCGAGAACAGGAAGTTGTTGCCGATGCGGATCAGCGTGCCGAGCGAGGGCTGGGTCGGCGGCACGCCGACGCCGAGGAAGGACAGCGTCGCCTCGGTGATGATCGGCGAGCGCCGAGATTGATGGTGGCGATCACCAGCACCGGCCCCAGCACGTTGGGCAGCACGTGGCTGCACCATGATGCGCGCGCGGCCGCACGCCGATGACGCGCGCCGCCTGCACGTATTCCTTGTTCTTCTCGACCAGCGTCGAGCCGCGCACGGTGCGCGCGATATTGCACCCAGTTCGCGAGGCCGATGGCGAGATCACGCACGAACAGCGCGATCTCGTCGTGCACCTCGCGCGGCAGTGACGGCGCGCGCCACGCCGTCGATCAGCAGCGCGACCAGGATGGCCGGGAAGGTCAGCTGGATGTCGGCGATGCGCATGATGCAGCGCTGTCGAGCGCGCCGCCGACATAGCCCGCCAGCAGCCCGAGCGAGACGCCGAGCACGGTGGCGAAGCATGACGCGGCCGACAGCCCGACCAGCAGCGACATCCGCGTGCCGTACAGGATGGTCGAGAGCACGTCGCGGCCCTGGTCGTCGGTGCCGAGCAGGAAGTCGCGCGTCGCCGTCCGCGGTCCAGGCCGGCGGCATGAACGCGTCCGAGCAGGTTCAGCGATGCGAGGTCGAAGGGGTTGTGCGGCGCGATCCAGCGGCGCGAGCAGCGCGCGCCGAGGATGCAGCACCGCCGCCACGATCGGCCGAGGCCACGACCGTGACCGGCGAACGCGTGAACGATCCAGCCGAGGTCATGTCGCGAGCCGCGCAACGAAGCGCGCCGAGCAGCGGCGCGATCATCGCTCAGTGCCCTCACGCTTGCCGCGCGCCGTGATGCGCAGGCGCGGATCGACCGCGTAGTAGAGCAGATCGACGATCAGGTTGATGCACGACGAACAGAGCGCGACCAGCATCAGGTAGGCGGCCATGACCGGGATGTCGACGAACTGCACCGCCTGGATGAACAGCAGCCCCATGCCCGGCCACTGGAACACCGTCTCGGTGATGATGGCGAAGGCGATGATGGCGCCGAGCTGCAGGCCGATGATGGTGATGACCGGCACCAGCGTGTTCTTCAGCGCATGGCCGAAATTGATCGCGCGGTCGGTGCAGGCCGCGCGCGCGGGCGAACTTGATGTAGTCGGTGCGCAGCACCTCCAGCATCTCCGAGCGCACCAGGCGCATGATCAGCGTCATCTGGAACAGCCCGAGCGTGATCGACGGCAGGATCAGCGCCTTGAGCCCGCGACCGGTCAGCAAGCCGGTGCGTCCAGCCAGCCGAGCATCGACCGTCGTCGCCGCGCCCGAAGGACGGCAGCCAGCCCAGCCACACCGCGAACACCAAGATCAGCAGGATGCCGATCAGGAAGGTCGGCAGCGAAATGCCGATCAGCGAGACGGTCAGGAAGCAGCTGCGACAGCCAGGCTATCGCGGTGCAGGCCGGTGTAGACGCCCATCGGCATGCCGACCGACCAGCGCGCAGCACCGCCGCGGGAAGGCCAGTTCCAGCGTGGCCGGCAGCGCGCTCGGCGATCAGCTCCGTCACCGGCCGCGACGCCGGTAGGAGAGGCCGAAATCGCCCTGCACGCGCATTGCCGACGAAGCGCGCCGAACTGCACCCAGAACGGGTCGGTCGAGGCCGAGGTCGGCGCACCAGCGCATCGCGCTGCGCCTCGGTGTAGTCCTGCCCGAGCATGATCGCCACCGGATCGCCGACATAGGCGAACATGGCGAAGGCGATCAGCGCCACGGCCAGCATGACCGGCAGCGCCTGCAGGATGCGGCTGATGATGAAGGCGAACATGGGCGCGGCTCCGGCGCGGGCACGGGGCCAGACTGCCCCGCGCCCGCGTGCAAGTTCAGTTCATGCGCGCCCAGCGGAAATACGGCTGGTTGTTCGCCATGTGCGGAATGGTGAAGTTCGAGCGCATCGCCCAGGGGATCATCTGGTGGTGCAGCGGGATGTGCGGCACGTCCTCGCGATAGATGCGCAGCGCCTCGCGGATCGCCGCATCGCGCGGCGCGCCGGACTGCGTCTGCATCGCCACGATCAGCTCATCCATGCGCGGGTTGGAATAGCGCCCGTAGTTCCAGATGCCGTTGCCCTGACCACCATCGCGCGTGCGCACGAGGGACTGGAAGGAATACAGCGCATCGAGCGTCGGCACGCCCCAGCCCAGCAGGTAGATCGAGGTGTCCTCGCGCTGGATCTTGGGAAAGAACAGCGCAAGCGGCATGGCGTTGAGCTGCGCGCGCACGCCGATGCGCGCCCACATCGCCACGATCGCCTGGCAGATCTGCTCGTCGTTGATGTAGCGGTTGTTCGGGCAGTCGAGCGTGATGCCGAAGCCGTTCGGATAGCCCGCCTCCGCCAGCAGGGCGCGTGCGCGCGCCTGGTCGAAGGGCAGGCGCACATCCTCCTCGCGCGAATAGCCGTTCACCTGCGGGGGGAAGAAGGTGCCGGTCACGACCGACTGCCCGCGCATGGTGGTGCGATGGATCGCCTGGATGTCGATCGCCTGGTAGAGCGCCTGGCGCACCCGCAGGTCCTTCAGCGGGTTCTTGCCGCGCACGTCGCTGTACAGAAGCTCGTCGCGGTGCACGTCCATCGCGAGGAAGATGGTGCGCACCTCCGGCCCCTCGGTCACGCGGATATTGGGCGCGGCGCGCAGGCGGTTGAGGTCCTGCATTCAGGGTACCGAGCGGGGCGACATTCAGCGTCGTCTGCAGCGGGCCGGCGGCCGCGTCGATGTCGGCAACGCTGATGCCGGCGATCGCCAGCGTGGCACCGGTGGCGATGGAGGACGGCCCGGCCGGCAGCGTTTGCACCGGCGCGTCGTTGACCGCGGTCACGGTGATGGTGAAGCTCTGCGGCGCGAGGTGTCGATGCCGCCGTTCGCGGTGCCGCCGTTGTCCATCAGGTTCAGCGTGATCGTGGCCACTGCCATTGGCATTGGCGGCTGGCGTGAAGGTCGAGCACGCCGGTGGCGCTGACCGCCGGGCCGGCACTGAACAGGGCCGCATTGGTATTGCCGGTGATGTTGAAGGTCAGCGCCTGCACCAGTTTCCGGATCGCCATCGCCGATGCGCGGTGGCCCAGGGATTGACCGTCTGTGGGCCGGCGTCCTCGAGCACGGTCTGGTTGGGGCCGGCGGTGAACGCTGGCACATCGTTGACCGGCGTTCACGTTGATCGTGAAGGTCTGCGGTCGCGGCAGGTCGACGCCGCCATTGGCAGTGCCGCCATCATCCTGCACGCGCACGCTCGAAGGTGCGGCTGCCATTGGCATTGGCCGCCGTGGTGTAAGCTCAGCGCGCCGGTCGGGCGACCGCCGGCGCTACCGCGAACAGCGCCGGCATTGCTGTTGCGCGGTGATCTGAAACTGAGCCGTCTGGCCCGATCTCATCTGGCGGGCCCGGACTGATCGCCGTCGCCCACGGATTGATACGTCTGCGTGCTGGCATCCTCCAGCACCGCTCTGGTTCGGGCCGGCGACAAAGCTCGGCGCATCGTTGACCGCGGTCACGGTGATCGTGAAGCTCTGCGGTGCGCTGGTGTCGACGCCACCGTTGGCGGTGCCACCGTCGTCCATCAGGTTCAGCGTGATCGTGGCCACGCCATTGGCATCGGCCACCGGCGTGTAGGTCAGCACACCGGTGGGGCTGACCGCCGGGCCGGCGCTGAACAGCGCCGGCGTTGGTGTTGCCGGTGATGTTGAAGGTCAGCGTCTGGACGACTTCCGGGACCGTCGTGATCGCCGTCGCCCAGGGACTCACCGTCTGCGCGCCGGCGTCTTCGAGCACCGTCTGGTTGGGGCCGGCAGTGAAGCTCGGGGCATCGTTGACCGCGGTCACGCTGATCGAGAAGATTCTGCGTGGCCGAGGTGTCCGCGCCGCCATTCGCGGTGCCGCCGTTGTCCTGCACGCGCACGCTCAGGTTGGCGCTGCCGTTCGCATTCAAGGCGGTGGTGAAGCTCAGTGCACCATTGGCGGCCACCGCGGGCGCCACTGCGACTCGGCCCGGGTTGTAGTTCGCGGTGATCGTGAACGTCAGCGTCTGCGCGCTCTCGTTCGCCGGCCCGGCACTGATCGCGGTCGCCCACGGATTGATCGTCTGCGCGCCGATGTCCTTGATCACGGTCTGGTTCGGTCCGACGGCGAAGCTCGGCACGTCATTGATTGGATTCAGCGTGATCGCAACCGTGGCCGGCGCCGAGTTGGTCAGGCCATCGTTCGCAACGAAACTGAAACTGTCAGCGCCGAACTCGTTCGCGTTCGGGGTGTAGGTGACCGAGGCCGAAGTGGCGTTGATCGGCACGATGGCGCCGAGCACACCGCGCGTCGGCGGCGTCTGGATGCCAAAGGTCAGCGGGTCGCCATCGCCATCGGTCGCAGTCAGGGTAATGGTCTGCGCCGGCGAATCCTCGGACCGAGTGCGACTGTGGGGCAGCCACCGGTGCCTGATTCTCGACGTCGACGACATCGATGCGCGCGAACACGCGGCCGTTTTCCTCGGCGGCAAACAGCGCGACGATGTCGGCGCCAACATCGGGGCCGCTGCCGTCTCCAGTCGGATCGTTGGCCAGCTCGGCCACGCCCGCCCAATCACCAACCGCGCCGTCGCTGACGAAATTCGCCGCCCACATGCCGCCCGCCATCAGCAAGGCGCCGAGCGTGGCCATGCCAAGCCGTAACCGTCGGCGCGCCACGACGAACACCGCCACGATCAACAGCAGCAGGCCGGCGAAGCCAAGCGTCGGGATCGCCACCTGCACCAGCCCGAGCAGGATCGGAGCGCCGCCGGGCAAGGTGGTCAGACCATCGCTGGTCGTCGCCGCCGCGTTCTCGGCCACCACCGCGACCCGGACCACGCCACCGCTGCCGAACAATGAACGCGGCGCCGACAACTCGATCACGTCGGCACCACCGGTGCCGTTGTTCAACCCCACCGCATGCGGTCCGCCGGTCGCACTCGCTGCTCCGAAGCTGCCACCGCTGCAGTCGGCGCCGCTGACCAGCGTCACCGTGGTGCCAGTGACCTCGGCCGTGAGCCGAGCCTCGGCGCCGCTGACCGTGGTCGGGCCATGCACCACGGTGCAGCCGGTCGCGGCATTCACATCGCGATCGACATAGACGTGGTACCGGTAGTCCTGCGCCGGAACCGCAGCAGCCACGGAGAGTCCGGCCAGAGCCAGCAGACGGGCGAAGACTGGGCGCATACGACCCCCAAGGTCGGAGCAGAAATAGGAGGACCGGGAGTGTGCGCGCCAGCACGTCCCGAACGCAACCGCCTTGATCTGGATCACACGCCCTTCACTTTTCCGCCGTCCGAACCCAGGTTGCGAGCTCGCCCAGCCCGCTGCCCCGGTTCGCCAAGACTGGGACAATCGCCACCCCGCCCACCGGAGCCAGACCATGAGTTTCCCCACACCCGCCTGCGCCGCATGCGCCGCGACGACTTCTCGCGCCGCCTGATGCGCGAGACGCGCTCACCGCCGACGACCTGATCTGGCCGGTGTTCGTGCGCGAGGGCGAGCCAGCGCGTCGAGCCGATGCGCTCGATGCCCGGCGTCGAGCGCCTGTCGATCGACGTGCTGGTGGCGCGCGCCGAGGAAGCGGCGCGCTCGGCATTCCGGCGATCGCGCTGTTCCCGGTGACGCCGCCGGAGGCCAAGTCGCTGGACGCCGCGAGGCCTGGAACCCGGACGGCCTGGCGCAGCGCGCGGTGCGGGCGCTGAAGGCGCGATCCCGGAGCTCGGCGTGATCACCGACGTCGCGCTCGATCCCTTCACCACCCACGGCCAGGACGGCCTGATCGACGAACACGGCTACGTCGTCAACGACGTCACCGTCGACGCGCTGGTCAAGCAGGCGCTGTCGCATGCCGCAGGCCGGCGCCGACGTGGTCGCGCCCTCGGACATGATGGACGGCCGCATCGGCGCGATCCGCGACGCGCTGGAGAGCAACCGGCTTCCCGCAACACGCGCATCCTCGCCTACTCCGCCAAGTACGCCTCGAGCTTCTACGGCCCGTTCCGCGATGCGGTCGGCTCGGCCGGCAATCTCGGCAAGGGCAACAAGTACACCTACCAGATGGACCCGGCCAACTCGCGACGAGGCCCTGCGCGAAGTCGAACTGGACCTCGCCGAAGGCGCCGACATGGTGATGGTCAAGCCCGGGCATGCCCTATCTCGACATCGTGCGCCGGGTGAAGGACGCGTTCGGCGTGCCGACCTTCGTCTACCAGGTCAGCGGCGAGTACGCGATGCTCAAGGCCGCGGGCAGAACGGCTGGCTCGACGAGCGCGCGGTGCGCTGGAAGCGCTGCTCGGCATCAAGCGCGCCGGCGCCGACGCCATCCTGACCTATTTCGCGCTCGACGCCGCGCGCTGGCTGAAGGCATGAAAATCGCCAGCTGGAACGTCAACTCGCTCAAGGTGCGACTGCCGCACCTGGAGGAGTGGCTCGAGCTGCGCCAAGCCGGACGTGGTCGCGCTGCAGGAAATCAAGATGGAGGACGAGGCATTTCCCGCACGAGGCCCTGCAGGCGCTCGGTTATCGCGCGTCGCGTCGCGGCCAGAAGACCTACAACGGCGTGGCGCTCCTTCGACGCGAACCAAGCGCAATCGAGTCGATTACGACATACCCGGCTTCGACGACCCACAACGGCGCGTGCTCGCCGCCACCGTCGGCGACGTGCGCATCATCGATCTGTACGTGGTCAACGGCCAGGAGGTCGGCAGCGAGAAGTACCGCTACAAGCTGGCCTGGCTGGCGGCACTACGCGACTGGCTGGCCGAGGAGACTCGGCGTCATCCGCAACTGGTCGTGCTCGGCGACTTCAATATCGCGCCGGATGATCGCGACGTGCACGATCCAGCCGCCTGGCACGAGACAGGATCTCTGCTCCAGCGAGGAGCGCGCTGCCCTGGGCGGCTTGCTTGAGCTCGGGCCTGCACCGACAGCTTCCGCATGTTCAGCGACGAGGCCGGACATTTCACCTGGTGGGACTACCGTCAGGCCGGCTTCCGCCGCAACCTCGGCCTGCGCATCGATCTGGTGCTGATTTGCGAGGCGCTGCGCGAAACGCGGCAGGGCGGCGGCATCGATCGCGAACCGCGCACCTGGGAGCGCCCGAGCGACCACGCGCCGGTTTGGATCGAACTCGGCGCGAGCACGCGATCCGACCGCTCGTTTTGACCCGCTTGTTTCGACCAGTTGTTGCGACTTGGGTTTCCCGCCCCGCTCCATCACAATGCGCGCCCGGAAACGAAGGAGCGCGCCATGAGCACGATCAGCGAACAGGACATCAACACGCTCGATCGCTTCCTGCAAGAGCACTGCGAGGAGACCAATGGTTTCTTCAGCGTCGAGATGCTCGACGGCTATCTGGCGGCGCTGCGCGTCTGCGCCCAACCGATCGCGCCGAACTCTGGCTGCCGCCGATCTGGGGTGAAGGCTTCGCATTTCACGATGCCGCCGAGCGCGACCGCCTGAGTGAACTGGTGCTGGCGCTGTGGGAAGACATGGGCGAGCGCGTCGGTGCGGCCGCCGAGGGGCGCGAGGAAGAGTGCTTGCCGCTGATCGCTGCGGCGGCGGATCTCGAGGACATGGATCCCGAGCGCACCGACGAATTCCTCGGGCTGGCATGGTCGATGGGCTTTTCCGTCGCACTCGACCTGGCGACCGAGACCTGGGACGAAATGTGCGACCGCATCGAAGGACTGGGCGAAGACCTCGACCAGATCGACGAGCTGATGATGATCGGTACCGAGGGCGAGAACTCGCCCGCGATCACGCTCGGCCGGCGCATGGAGATCCTGGAGATCATCCCCGGCCTGCTCGGCGCACTCGAAGCGCATCGGCTGGACCAACGCAAACCGAA
>CAVQTW010000009.1:230000-235049 GCA_963716705.1 uncultured Alphaproteobacteria bacterium | reverse complement strand
CAATCCGGTTCCAGCCGCTCCAGCCTGCCATGGAACAGCCGCGCCAGATGCGCGGGGTCGCGCGAGGCCAGGCCGGTGCCGATCACGATCTCCTGCACATCGCCATCCAGCCGGTGGGCGCGCAGCAACAGGCGCCTGGCGCCGCGCCCGGCCTCGCGCAAGGTGTGGCAAAGCTCATTGAGCAAGGCGCCGAGCGCTGCCTCGATCCCTTCCCGGGTCACCACCGGATCCACGAAATCCTGCGCGGTGCCCATCTCCGGCGGCGGACGGACAGGGGAGATCGGGCGGGGGTGCGCCCCAGCGCCTCATCCAGCGCCCGCACCAGCCCAGCGCCGAAGCGCCGCGTCAGCCCGACCCGCGGTTGCGCAGCCACGCTGCCGACATCGCGCAGCCCCAGCCCCTGCAAGGCGGCCACCGTGCCGGGTTCCAGGCGCAGCGCCGCGAGCGAGAGCGGCGCGACCGCCGCTTCCTCCTGACCTGGCGGCACCATCGCTGCTTCCATGCCTGCCCGCGCTTGCCCGGACGCCAGCATTTGCTCGGCGCCAGCATTTGCTCGGACGAGAGCCAGTGCCGTGCCCGCCATGCCGGCCGTGGCGCCGTGGGCCGAAAGGCCCATCCTGGCGAGGCGGCGCAGCATGTCACGCAGCAAGGCCGCCTCGCCGCCGAACAGGTGCTCCACACCGGTGATGTCGAGCACCAGCCCGTCATCCCCTGCCGCCGCGGCGAGCGGTGTGAAGCGCAGGGCCCACAGCGCCAGGCGTTCCAGCGCGGTCTCATCCCCGGCCGCATCCTCCGGCACCAGCACCACCGTGGGCAGGATCGCCTGCGCATCCGCGAGCGCCTGGCCCGCGCGCAGCCCGGCCGCTTCGGCCTCGGCACTGACTGCCAGCACGACCCTGCGCGCGCCACGCTGGCCCCAGACCGCCACCGGGCCATCGAGGCGCAGGCGTTCCACCGGCAGGCGGGGCAGGTTGAGGGCGAGGTAGCGGCGAGCAGGGAGGGAACACTCCCCGCCGGTTCCCTGGCAGTGCCAGGGAGGGAGCCGTTCGGCATATCGGGCCATGGGTGCAGGCCAGCGCCTTCCGGCGGCGTCGCCATGCGCGGGGTTCGGCAGCATCGTCGCCTCATGCCCGGCGCCGCCCGGGCGTGGCCTGGTCCGTCTCACCGCGGTCGCGAGTTGCGCCATGCCCTCGTGCCAGGTGGCGTGCCAGGACCCCGGCCGCCCGCCGCGGCAGCGCAGCAGGTCGAGGCGCCAGGCCGGATCGCCGATCGCATGGGGGCTGTCGCTGTCGGTCGCGGTGGCACCGACCCGCCAGCGGGTCAGGGCGGCGGTCGGCGCGGCGCCATCCTCGTCCGGGCGCAGCAGCAGGCCGAGCACCCCGCCGGCCTCGGCTGCGAGTTGCAGGCGGCGGGCCGCCGTGAGGTCGAGATCGCGCGCCACCAGCAACGCGGCGCCGACGGCCGGGCAGCGCAGGGTCTCCTCCATGGCCCAGAGCCCATCCTGCGCCCGGGGTGCCCGCACCAGCACCAGGTTGGCGGGTGAGAGACCGAAGCGGGCGAGGCCTGGCGGCCAAGCATCCGGCTCCGGGGCGATCCAGAGCACGGTGCCCCCGGCGCGGGCCAGCAGCAGGGCCGCGAAGCCGCCGGCAGCGCCGGGTTCGGCCGACAGGATCTCGTGCAGGGCAGCGCGCGGCAGGCCACCCCAGGGCAGGGCAGTGTCGATGGCGGGGCAAAGGGGGATCGCTTCCTCCCCGCGGGCGGTCAGGATGTCGGCCGCGCCGGCACGCTCCATGCGCGCGATGCGGGCGCGCAGGGCAGCGATCAGGGCAGGGCGGTCGAGTGGGGCGTCGATCTGGGGGGTGGGCATGGCCAGGGGGGGAGGGCCGCTGATGTTCGTATTATGTTCTCGTATTGCCCGGGCGAAGGTCAAGGCCCGCCCCTGTCATTCGGGTCGGCGGGCACGGTTACAGAAGGGTTTGGCCCGCGAAGGCGCTACTTCAGACATGATCTTTCGTGAACGGGCAGCCAGGGAGAAAGGGTTTCGTGCCCCTTGCCTGGCCCGGCCCGGCACCCGACCATCCCCTGAGTACCAGGGAAGATCCGATCATGGACGCAATCGCCCCTCCCGCGCCCGGCATCGTGGATGGCTTCGAGGGCGCGGTCGGCAATACTCCGCTGATCCGCCTGCGCCGCGCCAGCGAGGCCACCGGCTGCGAGATCCTGGGCAAGGCCGAGTTCATGAACCCCGGCGGCTCGGTGAAGGACCGGGCAGGGCTCGGCATCATCCTCGATGCCGAAGCCCGAGGCCTGCTCAAGCCCGGCGGCACGATCGTCGAGGGCACGGCGGGCAATACCGGTATCGGTATCACGCTGGTGGCCAATGCGCGCGGCTATCGCGCCGTGATCGTGATGCCCGAGACCCAAAGTCGGGAGAAGATCGACTTCCTCCGCATGATCGGCGCCGACCTGCGCCTCATTCCGGCCAAGCCCTATGCCGACCCCGGCAACTACGTACATTTCAGCCGTCGCCTGGCGGAGGAGATGGGCGCAGTCCACGCCAACCAGTTCGACAACCTTTCCAACCGCGCGGCGCATGAGGCGACCACTGGCCCCGAGATCTGGGCGCAGACCGATGGGCACGTCGATGCCTTCACCTGCTCCTGCGGCACTGGCGGCACGCTGGCTGGCGTGGCGCGTGCGCTGAAGGCGCGCAAGCCGGGCGCGCGCATCGTGTTGGCCGATCCGATGGGCAGTGCGCTGTATGCCTGGGTGAAGACCGGTTCGCTGAAGGCCGAGGGCGGTTCCATCACGGAAGGCATTGGCCAGGCCGCGCGCGTGCCCGGCAACCTCGAACCTGACCGCGCGCTGATCGACGATGCCGTGCAGGTGAGCGACGAGGAAGCGCTCGAGCAGGTGTTCGACCTGCAGATCCATGAGGGCATCTCGATCGGCGGGTCGGCCGGGATCAATGTCGCGGCAGCCATCAAGGTGGCCAGGACGCTTGGGCCGGGGCACCGCGTGGTCACCATCCTGTGCGACGGCGGCGCGCGCTACCAGTCGAAACTGTTCAACCCGGACTTCCTGCGCGGCAAGGGCCTTCCCGTGCCGCCCTGGCTGGCCTGACGCGATTTTCGGGGGACGCGATGGAAATTGTGGAACTCGCCCGCGCCATTCGCGACCGCGATCCGGCGCGCCCCTCATGGCCGGAAACCATCCTTTGCTATGCGGGGCTGCATGCGGTGCTGTGGCATCGGATGGCACACGGGCTGTGGCGAATCGGGCTCAAGGGGCTGGCGCGCTTCGTCTCCCATATCGGCCGCTTCCTGACCGGCATCGAGATCCACCCCGGCGCACATATCGGGCGACGGTTGTTCATCGATCACGGCATGGGGGTCGTGATCGGCGAGACGGCCGAGGTCGGCGATGACGTCCTGATCTACCATGGTGTCACCTTGGGCGGTCTTTCCGGCCATGCCGGAAAGCGGCACCCCACGATCGGCAAGCAGGTTGCCATTGGTGCCGGTGCGCAGGTGCTCGGGCCGATCGTCATTGGCGATGGTGCGCGGATCGGTGCCAATGCCGTTGTCACCAAGGATGTTCCGCCGGACTGCACCGTGGTGGGAATCCCCGCGAAGCCGCCGGCCGGCTCGCCCTGCGTGGATCCGACGGTCGGCTATGGGTTGACCGACCCGGATCAGGATCCGGTGGGTGACCAGATGGCGGCAATGCGCGCCGAACTCGCTGCCCTTCGGGCAAGGGTCGCGGAGCTGGAACGGCAGCCCGAGACGACACGCTGACCCTCGCCCTCAGCGATTTCGCGGCTCCAGGCCCGATGGGGGAAGCGCTTGATCGCCGCCCGACCGGTTTGGGCCGATGGGGCCGGCACCCGCTCGCCGATCATGGCAGTGACCGGTGGCCAGTCGTTGTCCGCGCCGGTCCGTACCCGACGTCCCGCAAGCCACCTTTACCCAAGGCTTGAGCGCCGTCGGCCCCCGTGCCATGTCCGACGGGCGCCTGAAACGGGCGAGAACAGGATCGGGAGGTCCCGCAGGTGGATGAATTCCGCTCGCTTCGCGGCGATGATGGAGGACGGCGCCCTGCTGCGACGGCGTCTGGCCGAGGAATTCGACGTCCATCGTGCTGGATATCGTGGGTGCCTGCGAAAAGTCTCTGCGCGCAGGCGGACGGTTGTTTTTCTGTGGCAATGGCGGAAGCGCGGGTGATGCCCAGCATCTCGCGACCGAGATGCTGGTGCGCTTGCGCCCGGGCGTCGAGCGACCGTCCTGGCCGGCCATTGCGCTGACCCTCGACCCGGCGATGCTGACCGCGGCGGGCAACGACTACGGCTTCGAGGAGGTGTTCGCGCGCCCGCTGTCAGGCCTCGGCCGCGCGGGTGATGTGCTGTTCGGCATCACCACCAGCGGCCGTTCTCGGAACGTGCTGAGGGCGCTGGAGACAGCGCGCGGGATGGGCATCGTGACGGTCGGGCTGCTGGGTGGTGATGGCGGGCCCTCGCGGATGCTGTGCGACCATGCCCTGGTGGTGCCTGCCACCGAGACCGCGCGGATCCAGGAAGCGCACATCTCGCTTGGTCATGCCGTGATGGAACTGCTCGAGGATCGGCTGGTACGGACATGACGATACTTCTGACGGGCGCTGCCGGCTTCATAGGCATGCATGTCGCCGAGGCCTTGCTGGCGCGCGGTGATCACGTGATCGGGCTCGACAGCATGTCGTCCTACTACGACGTGCGTTTGAAGCAGGCGCGCGTAGCCCGGCTCCAGCAGAAGAAGGGTTTCACCTTCCTGCACGCGGATGTCTCGGATCGTGTGGCGATGCTGCAATTGGCCCAGGCGCATGCGGATATCACCCGCATTGTTCATCTGGCCGCACAGCCAGGGGTGCGCCATTCGCTGGTGGATCCGTTCGCCTATGTCGATGCGAACGTGATGGGACACCTGGTCGTGCTTGAATTCGCGCGTCGCCTGCCGCGGCTTGAGCATATCGTCTATTCGTCATCATCATCCGTTTACGGCGGGAACCGGTCGC
>CAVQTW010000009.1:0-225000 GCA_963716705.1 uncultured Alphaproteobacteria bacterium | reverse complement strand
CCATGCTGAAGGAACTAGGCAAATTGCCCGCGTAAGTTAGCGATAAGCGGGACCCATCTGTGGGCAACCATGGGTGGGTGGCACAGACCAGGGGGTGGCGACTGTTTAGTAAAAACACAGGGCTCTGCGAAATCGAGAGATGACGTATAGGGTCTGACGCCTGCCCGGTGCCGGAAGGTTAAAGGGAGGAGTGCAAGCTCCGAACTGAAGCCCCGGTAAACGGCGGCCGTAACTATAACGGTCCTAAGGTAGCGAAATTCCTTGTCGGGTAAGTTCCGACCTGCACGAATGGCGTAACGACCTCCCCACTGTCTCCAGCATGGGCTCAGTGAAATTGAATTCCCCGTGAAGATGCGGGGTACCCGCGGTCAGACGGAAAGACCCTATGAACCTTTACTGCAGCTTGGCAGTGGCGCCAGGAAGGGGCTGTGTAGGATAGGTGGGAGCCATTGAAGCCGGGGCGCTAGCTCAGGTGGAGGCAACCTTGAAATACCACCCTGCGCCTTTCTGGCGTCTAACCGAACCCCGTCTATCCGGGGTCGGGACCCTGCCTGGTGGGCAGTTTGACTGGGGCGGTCGCCTCCCAAAAGGTAACGGAGGCGCGCGATGGTGGGCTCAAGCCGGTCGGACATCGGCTGTTGAGTGCAAAGGCACAAGCCCGCCTGACTGCGAGCGCGACAGCGCGAGCAGGGACGAAAGTCGGCCTTAGTGATCCGGTGGTCCCGCGTGGAAGGGCCATCGCTCAACGGATAAAAGGTACTCTAGGGATAACAGGCTGATCTCCCCCAAGAGTCCACATCGACGGGGAGGTTTGGCACCTCGATGTCGGCTCATCGCATCCCGGGGCTGGAGCAGGTCCCAAGGGTTCGGCTGTTCGCCGATTAAAGCGGTACGTGAGCTGGGTTTAGAACGTCGTGAGACAGTTCGGTCCCTATCTGCCGTGGGTGTTGGAGACTTGAGAGGATCTTTCCCTAGTACGAGAGGACCGGGAAGGACGCACCTCTGGTGTACCGGTTGTCACGCCAGTGGCACCGCCGGGTAGCCAAGTGCGGAATGGATAACCGCTGAAGGCATCTAAGCGGGAAACCAGCCTCAAGACGAGGTCTCCCTAAGGGCCGTGGTAGACCACCACGTCGATAGGCCGCAGGTGGAAGCTCCGTAAGGAGTGCAGCCGAGCGGTCCTAATAGCCCAATAGAACTCCATATCACCTGACACCACCGCATGGATGGTTCGCCATCCACCGCGCACAGCGCCAATCCACGCAACTCACACACACACCATCATCCATCATCATCAGAGGATCCGGCCCGGTGGCCCGGTGGCCATCGCGGGGTTGATACACCCGTTCCCATCCCGAACACGGCCGTGAAACACCCCAGCGCCTATGGTACTGCGTCTCAAGACGCGGGAGAGTCGGTCGCCGCCGGGCCACCAGGCCGGATCCTCAACACACTAAGTCCAAGGGACCAACTCCCAGGACCATATCACACCTCCGCGGGGTGGAGCAGCCCGGTAGCTCGTCAGGCTCATAACCTGAAGGTCACAGGTTCAAATCCTGTCCCCGCATCCACTTTGACCGAACCCACGAACAAATCAGGCCCGACGGCATCAGCCCTCGGGCCTTTTCTGTGTCCGTCGCCCCCACCAGCACCGACTTCGGGCACCACAACGCCCGCCGCACGCAACATCGCCGTCAACTCGCCGATCAGCTCGATCCGTGGCTCGCCTCCCACCTCGGCGGGCGCGTGGACCTCGACCCGTTCGACCAGCGCCCGCGCCGCCTCCAGGACCTCGGTGCCGCCCTCCGCCGCCAGCGCCTCGCGCAGGCGGGCCACCTTGTCGCGGTAGATTTCGGCCAGGTTGGCGTGCAGCCGCGGCGGGGCAGGGGCCCGCTCCGCGGCGTCCACCTCGGCCTCGAGGGTCGCCCGGCGGCTTTCCAATTCGTCCAGCCTGCCCTGCAGGCCCGCCGCGCGCAGGCCGTCGGCGATGGCCTCGATCAGCCCGGCGAGCTTGCGTCGCACCGCCTCGAGTCTCGCGCCGCTTGCCAACCAGACCGGCGGTCGCCTCGCCCGCAAGCCGGTTCCACTCGGCCGTGAAGGCTGCCGCGAACGCCGCAACCGCCTCCGGCCGCATCAACTCGCTGCCAAGGGCGTCCAGGATCCTGGCCTCGAGCGCGCCGCGCCGGACCCGGGTGCGATTTCCGCAGGGGCCCTCGGCGGTCGCCACGCGGCAGGCCAGGTAGTCCCGGCCGACCGACGCCAATGGCGTGCCGCAGCCGCCGCACACGGCCTTGCCGCTCAGAAGATGCCGGGGCCGTTTCTGCTCCCAGAACCGGCGGCGTGGCTTGCCCGCCTGGGGATCATCCTCGACGCGCGCGCGCTGCGCATCGAGCCGCGCCTGGACCCTGGCCCAGAGATCCGCCTCGATGATCCGAAGCTCGGGTACCTCCTCGCTCACCACGGCGTCGGCGTCGGTTCTGCCGGGCGAGCCGCCGGCCCGTCGAGGGCTCCTTGATCCAGTGGCGCTGGTTCCACACCAGCTGTCCCGCATAGAGCCGGTTGCGCAGGATGCCGGTGTCGCGTGCCGCGTGGCCGCGGATCGTGCCCGCCTGCCAGATCCCGCCGCGCGGGCCGGGGATCACCCTCGCGGTTCAGCGCGGCGGCGATCGACTTCGGGCCGATGCCCTCGGCGAAGTCCCGGAAGATCCGCTCGCACGATCGCCGCCTCGGCGGGCTCGATCTCGCGCAGCCCACGCTCCGCCTCGCCGTCGCGCCCGACCGGGCCGCGTATGACCCGGTAGCCGAAGCACAGCCCGCCGCCGCTGCGCCCCTGGCGCACCCGACCCTCGAGGCCGCGCCGGGTCTTGTCGGCGAGGTCCTTGCAGGTACAGCGCGCCCATCGTGCCCTTGAGGCCGACATGCAGTTCGCTGATGTCGCCCTCGGCCAGCGTCACGATCCGCACGCCGGCGAAGCGCGCCTGCTTGAAGAACCCGGCGATGTGCTCCTGGTCGCGGCTGAGGCGGTCCAGGCTCTCAGTCAGGACGACATCAATCTCGCCGCCCCGCATCGCCGACATCAACGCCTGATATCCGGGCCGCAGCGCGGTTGAACCGGAAAGGGCGTGGTCGGGGTATACGGCGCTCACTCGCCAACTCTCGCGCTCCGCGCGCGCCCGACAGATCCGCACCTGGTCCTCGATCGAGGCGTCGCGCTGGTTCTCGGAGGAGTACCGGGCGTAGATCGCGCAGCGCTGGGTCATGCGGCCTCGCGAAAAATCTGGCCAGGAAGCACGGGGGAACGCGAAGGTAGCGCATCCGGCCGAGGCGCTGCACGCGTCGCTATCCTCCTGGAATGACTACGGGCGCTCATCGCGCGCTTGGCTTGCGCCGGCGAGGCCTGCCACCCTCCATCGCGGCGAACAAGCGCTCGGCGATGCCGGCGGTCTGGCGCCGCAGCTTGCGGATGTTTGCCGTATGGCGCTGGGCGGCCCCGACGCCATCGGCCTGCCGGTAGTTCCGTAGGGCGACGCGAATGCTGTGACCCGCAACCACGGCCGCGTCGAATGCGGCCTGAGGGGAGCGCCGCGCCGCGCTCGACTGCATCCATTTGCGGGTCGAGTGCGGCCCGCAGTCGCGCCCGAACCATTGGCCTGTCCGGCGCCGCGCGATGCCGGTCAGGCCGACGACATTGAGGGCCTGGCCGTGATTGCCAAGCCAAAGGGCGTCCGTAGCGGCGGCACCGGGAAAAAGAGGGCGACCGATGCGCAGGTAGTCGCGCATGTATCTCGAGCACTCGGCGTCCAGCGGCCAGCTCAGATGCTTTCCGTTCTTCGTGTCGGGTCCCGGGAAGGTGACGACAAACTCGCCGTTAGCGTGCTCGACGATGTGGGTGCCGAGGCGCATGGCGGCCGCGCTGGAGACCCGCGGCGCTCGGCGGGCCAGGAACGACATGAAGGCGGCATCGCGCAGGTAGTCCGCCGCGCGAAGACGGTCCTCGCCGCCGTACCCTGTTGGTTCGCCTCCCGCGCGTGCGCCATCAGGTCCTCGGTGTCGAGCACCAGGCCAGGCTTGGGGTCGACGGGGAAGGCCTCATGCAAGGATTGCCCACCCGGCCGGAGCATGTACGCGACGTCCGCCAGCGGCTCGAGAAAGACGGACCAAGGCGTGGGCGCAGGCGATGTATTGCCGGATGGTGCCGTTCTCCCGCCCGATCGCGCGCATCGCGGCGATCCAGGAGTTGAGCCGGGCCGGCGCCACCCGTGACGACATGCTGCCTGATGGATCGAGGTTACAGACCCCAGCGAGATGTGCGAGCAGGATGCCCCAGGCCCGCTCGTAATTGCGCTTGGCGAGCGGGCTCAGGGTCCGCGGCGGCCCCGCATCCGTCATCGAACAGATCGTCCGACGGGGAGAGCGCGCGCTCCCACAGGTTCGCGGTCGCGCGCGGGCCAGCCGGCCGGGCGCATGGGGACCAGCTTTTTCATGGCCGCCTCCTCCGCCTGCGCCGCAGTTCGGGCGCCATCAACTGCGACAGGGCGGCTGTGCGGGTCTTGCGGCGCAGCCCCGCAAGCGTCGCGGAAAGGCGTTCCGCGGCGGCGCGCTGGTTGTGCCTGCGGTAGTAGATCAGCGCCGTCTCGAAGCTCCGGTGGCCAAGGATGGCACGCACGTCGTCGATGGCGTTGGGGTCCGCCGAGAGAATCACCGATCCTGCGAAGGCCCGGAAGGCGTGCGGGTTCACGCGCACGCCCACAAAGTCCTGGATCACCTCGCTGATGGCCTGGCCGAATGCCTGTTTGTCCCGCGGGCGATCGGTCGAGGCCGATCCCGGGAACAGCCAGGAGGTCTGGGCATTCGCAAGATTGCCGCGATAGTTTTCGACGTAGTCGCGCAGCAGGGCGATCGTGTCCGCCCCGAGTGGCATCGAGAGCGGCTCCTTGGTCTTGGTGCGCACGTAGCTCACGCGCAGGTCGCCGCGCCAGCGCCGGGCCGCGACCGCCGTGAGCCGGAGTTCCTGGCCCAGCCTGAGCTCCTGCAGGTTTTTGATCCGTAGCGGCACGTGCAGCAGGATCTCGATCGCCGCGGCGACGGCAGCGAGCCAGGCCGCGTACGAGCTGTTGGGGGGGGTGAAAGCGGTCGCGGTGATCGGTCCACCCGTCCCGCATGCGGGACGCTCGTTTCATCAGGAATTCCGGCAGGTTGATGAGCTTGATGCGGGTGTCTTCGTCGTCGAGTTCGAGGAGCAGTTCCTCATTGCGCTCCGTCAGGCCCTCGCGGACGGGAGGCTTAACGCGGTCCAGCAGACGCTTGATCTCCGCCCACTCGCCAAGGGAGACATCGAGGTACTTGGCGATGGAGGCGATCGTCGCAGCGAGCTGTGCGAGGTCATCGTTGATCTCTCCCGCGCGCTTGCGGTGCCAGTTGAGCGACGCCTTGATGAAGGCGGGCTCTGTCACCTGGCGGAGGCTCGTCAGCTGCTCGATCGAAATTCCGGACTGCACGGCGCCCCAGAGAAGCCGGCGCATGCAGTACTTCCGTGCCGTCACCGTCGAGGCGGACACGGGCTTTCGGGACATCTGGCCGTCCTCCGGGAACAGGTCGTCTCCCTGGGGGGCTGCGATGCCCGTCAGATAGGCCCCGATCTCGCGCTGCAGCGTCTCGGGGTAGGCAGTGAAGGGCAGGGAGGTCTCGTTCGACTTTGACCGCAGGCCGAGCCTCACGGGCGGCCACCCCTCGATCTCCTTGCCGGCGAGGTTCCACTGGACCCCGGCGCGCCGGGCATGGTCGCGTGCCTTGGCGCCGCCGCGCTCGACCCGGCGAGACTTCCGCATAACCGTCGAGCGTTGCCGGACCGACCGCCTCGGGCGGGATACCTTCGGTAATGGAGTAGGCGATCAGGGCCTTGAGGCGGCCGAATCGGGGCCCCGGAGGCAGGCGCTCGAGAAGCGGCGCCCAGGCAGGGTCCGGCAGGGCTGGCGTGCGGACCCGGCGCGGCGCGAGGAGCCCGAGTCTGCGGAAGACGTACCGGATGCAGGCGCAGCGGTTTGCAAAAGTGCTGGCGGCAATTCCCAGGGCATTCGGGGAGGCTCGGTCCAAATCGGCGAACCGCTCGTCGGCATCCAGCACCACAGCCTCGGCGGGCAAGCCTGCGATAGACACCATCGTGTTCAGCCCATGGGCGAGGTCGCGCCTGCGGTCCTCTTTGAGGTCGGTCCAGGTCGCCAGCAGATGGAGGGCCTCGGCAGCCGTATGGGGCGGGGCGGTGCCCTCGGTACCGCTCTGGGGGGCGTTTTTCGGCATGTTCGAAGCCTCGATCAGGGAAGTGGGAAAAGCAAGGAAATTCGGGATGAAGGGGTATTCGCAAACTACCAGATGGAATGCCGGCCCTTTTCACGCCAAGGGCGTAGATCACTGATCTGATGGAGTTTCAGGATCGGCCTGTCCGGCGCCATCGCCGGCACCCCGCACCAAGGCGTCGATCGCACGGGCCTCGAAATACCGCCGTCCATTGATCCGCACGGGGCGTAGCACCCCACGGTGTTCCCAATTGTGCAGCGTTCGAAACGTTACGCCGAAGAGATCGGCGACCTCGCGCGCGGTGCGCAGCGGCTCACCCGGCATCGCGGTCGGCCTCGTCCGGTGCGGGCTGCGGCGGTGCGACCTGCGCCGCCGCCCAGAGATGCCGTGCGGCTTGGCTGGCCAGCGCGCGGACGAGCGGCACCAGGCGCTCGCCGATCGGATCAGCTTCGGTGGAGGCGCGCAGCGGCTTGGGTTTTCGGTCTGGCATGGTCCGATTGGGCCATGCCCGCCGAGGCGGCATGCGTCAGTCGGAGGGCCTATTGCTGAAGGTCGTCAGTCGGCTCCGACGCGCACGAGCTCGCCCTTGCCCGGCCCACCGGCCGGAAGCCGTTGCACCGCGTCCTCGATCTGCCGGGCGAGTGCGATCGCGTTGACGGCATGGTGAGGGGCCTCGTCAACCAGGCGCTGCCAGTCGACATCGGCCAGTGCCGCGACGGCGCCATCCCCGGCGGTGCCGGGCGCTGCGGCCCTGGCCTCATCGGCCCAGCGCCCGAGCGCGAAGGCGAAGTCCGATCGCCAGATGCACGACGGAGCGCCCGGGTCCGGTCACCCGCGTCTCGAAGTTCGCCAGGGCGTGCTTGCCCGTCGGATAGGGGCTGCGATAGCCCGGGCAGGGCTGGCCCTTGCACACCGCCACACGGCCCGCCTCGCGTGCGATGATGCGGCGGATCTCGGCGGCGAGGCTCCACGTGCCGGCGCCGTGCGGGGGCCGCGGATCCTGCTGGTGGGCCAGCGCCTGCACGGCCGGCCCCAGCACCTCGGCGGCGCCGATCCGGCATGCCACGCGCCGCATCGCGCCGGTGACGATGCGTTGCGCAGTCGCGAGAGGCATCGTCAGCTGCGCCGGCACCACGGGCTGCAGGTCGTCCGCCCGTTCGGGCGCCGCCCCGCATCGCCGTTCCCAGGTGACCCGGCAGAACGCCGTGACGGTTCGTTGCCAGTCCCTGTCGCAGGCCGACCGCGGCGGATCGGCCAAGGTCGCGAGCAGCATGATCGCCAGCTGCGCCGGCGACGCGCCTGCGGGAAGGTCGATGGTGATGGGCTGGGCCGAAGCCGGCAGGCCCGCCGTCGCGTTCATGGGCACGAAGGGCAGCAGCGGCGCCGCGATGCATGCGGCCCCGTCCAGCCGCACCCGCACGAGCCGCCCGGGCTTGAGATCGCGCGCGCACAACTGGACGGCCTCGATCTTTTCCGCCTGGCCGAGCAGCTTGTCCTGGAAGGCGCCATCGTTCAGCAGGGCCCCCAGCAGGCCCTGGAAGACCACCTGGCGATCGGTGCCGGGCAGTGGCACCCCGTGGCGCTCGAGGTCGTGCGGCATCTCGCGACGCATGTACGCCTCGATCTGCCCAACCGCCTGGGCGAGGGCGAAGGCCAGAGGCAGGACCGGCAGGCTCGCGCGATGGACGCGGCCCTTGAAGTTATCGCCATCGAGCGGGACGTGGTTGCCGACAGCGATGCCGGCCCGTGCCAGCGTCTCGCGCAAGGCAGATTCGTCGGTCGATTGCCCTGGTGATCTGGCCGTCGAGACCGAGCTCTCAGCGAGCGCTGGCTCGGTATGCCGGCCGGTGCCACTTCGGCCGCCCGCAGGATGCGGTGCGCCGCATGCGCCGCCGCCAGCCGCTTGTTGATCGCCGCGACCATCCTCGGCAAGGCGCTCTCGGCGTCGCGCAGCGGCCAGCGCAGGTGTGTCGGAATGCCGGGCAACAATTGCTCGCTCCAGCTGCGCCCCTCGTCGAGCGCGACCTGCAAGGCGATGCGGCCCCAGCGCCGAAAGGCCCGCAGGGTCGCCGGGTCGGCCGTGCGCGCCGGCGGGGCCGTCAGCACCGCCAGGATGGCCGCGCCGCGCAGGGGAACCGGAAGGCAGGTCGGGATATGCACAGCCACGTCGTGGCCCTGCACGCTGATCGAGAGGCCCGCCATGATCTGTCCCGCCGTTGAGCGCGATTGTCTAAGGCCGCTCGTCGCGTGGGGCCACCCCGGACGATGATGGCTGCGCACGCTCGAGGTGAAGGTCCTCATCCCGGGGGGGCGGTGTAGGTTATATTGGGCCTCAATCGAGGACGCTTGAGCGTGGCGACACGCCCAGGAGGTAGAGTGCCGGGTCACGCGGTCCGCGCCCGCCACGATGGATCCGCTGCAGGTACCTCTCGGCCACGAGGATGTCCCGTGCACGGCGGATCGCGTTGACCGACATGCCCGGCACCGTGCCGTTCCCGGCCATCGCCTGCGGAACGATGGCGAAGGGTTCCGCACGGCTGCCGTGGTGACGCCAAAGCAGGGCGAGGAGGAGAAACGCATCGGGGCTGCGAAACGCGTCAAGCCGATCGAGCGAGATCTCGAAGGACGGATTTGGACCCGGTTCCGGCCCTCGGTCTGGATGGACCAGGCGCTCCCTGCGATGCGCGCGACGTCGGTCCGGGAGAGCGGCGGCCGGCACGCCAGCGCGTTCACGTCCGTCAGCAAAGCCAGCAGCCCGCTCCGCGATTTTGCGCCTGGCGCGAGCCGCAGTGCCGCCCTGAACAACGTCGTGTTCCGCGTGCCCTCGGTGATATCCCGTGGCGCTGCGCAGCGCGCCGGGTCCGACGCGCGCGGCACGTCGATCCCGGCACGTGCCGCGCCCTCCGGGCGCAGCGGCGGAAGCAATGGCAGGTCGTCCAGGCTGCCGCGCAGGAAGCGGTACGCCCGGCCGGCGAAGGGGCCGCAGGGTCGTACGCTCGGCGGCACCACGACGAAGCCGCCGATGCCCTTGATGTCGATGGCCAGGCCCTGGCGGCGCAGGTCGGCGCATCGCTCGCCGGCGGCGCGGTACCAGGCATGGTGCCCGCCCGACGGCGTCTGGGCGATCACCGGCGTGTCGCCGAACAGCTCAAGGGCACGTGGCAGCAGTCCTGCGTCGTCGCAATCGACGATGGTGAGCCCCGACAGCCGCATGACGAGGCCGACATTGGCTGTGGCCCAGTCCGCGCGCTGGATGAAGCGTTCGAACTCCGCGCGCAGCGGTCGCCCGGTCCAGCGGCCCCATCTGAGCAGGGGAACCTTTCCGTCCTCGCCACCACAGGGGATCGGGCAGAGGCCTCGGTCGTAGAGGCGCAGCGCCGCTGCCGCGAAGGGCGTGGGCCGCAGGGCGCAGGGCGAATCGTCGTCGGTCATGACCACCTCCGCCGGCCTTGCTGGGCGAAGGCGGAGGACGTTCCGGATCAGGCGCGGGCACGTTCGTTGAAGGTCCTGACGTGCCGGCACGGCGGAGCGTTGGACGCGACAAAGCCCCGCCGGATGTCTCCGGCGGGGCCCTGTCGTCAGTCGTGTCCTCGGTGAATCTCCCTGGTTCGCGCGGCCCGGGCGGGTGATCTCGATCCGGGTCGGCCGGGTCGGCGGCACGAGCAGCCGATTGGCGTGCTCGAGCAGGGCGAGGGCCTGCGCGAGGGACGCGTTGGAGTTGGCCCAGCAGGCCAGCACGGCGCCGGCGTCGTCGGTGCCTCGTTCTGGCAGTACTTGAGCTGCTCGGCGGTCCACGCGGCGGCGGCGCGCAGCTGGTCCACGGCGTGGTCCAGCATGCCGAACGCCATGGCAGCGTCGAGAAGCTCGGCGCGCGTGCGCGCGTCGAGGGAGGGTGTCCCTTTGGTCATGACAATATCCTGATTGCTTGGGTTGGGTTCGCTGAACAAGAATGACCGGCCCGAACGTGAGCCGCCTTAAGCAGGTCCAGCAGATTTAATATAGTAATCGAAATAAATTATCCAACAAACACGCAGTATAATAGACTATTTATTTGATTTATTACTGAAAAAGTTAAGTCACGATGACGTGCTGCTTAAGCTGAGGGGCGGGCCAGCCTTGCGCAGAGGCTGGCGGCGCCTTCCGATGCGGCGAAGGTGGCGGGCACGAGATACTGCCCGCCACCCAACGATCGCAGCTGCTAGGCTTACGGCCCCGGCCAAAACTCCTTGCGGAGCCAGCGTGCTGCGCATCCGTAGGTGATGCGGTCCTCGAATCCCGCCTCCTCCAAGATTTCGCGGCTCCCGTAGGCCAGGATGTCCGTGCAGTTCCACAACAGGCCGCACAACGCCGAGGCGGACATCATCTTGCCGCGGACTTCAACGACCGGAGGCGGGCGGTCCGGCTCCCACGCCTCGAACTCCTCGAGCAGATCACAGAACGCGTCGCGGAGATCGCCGGGCGCGTGACCGCCTCGTGATGGACGATAGCGGGACACATAAAGAATGCTCATGACAAGGTTCCCCATCCGCCTCTCTGTGCATCGCGCACAAGAAACTGGCTGTTCCCCCTACCGGCGGGTGAACTGATCCTTGCCGTGCCTTGCCACGCTATGGAGTGGCAGCTTGTGCCGAGCACTTTCCGGTAGAGCTCGAGCCCCAAGAAGAACGTCGAATGCTTCGACTGCCGGCAAAATTAAATGATCTGCCCCTTCGCGCAACCCCGTTCTCCTGCCTTTGCGCTCCGTGGGTAGAGGAACTCTGGAGAATGTGCCCGGAAAAATTGAACAACAAAACCACTGGCGTCGACGCCAGACCCAATCCGAACCGCCCCGGCTTTGCCGAATGGATGCCGCTGCCCGTCCCAACCCTAAATCGGAGTTTTCGAGCTATGGGCAATCCGGGAAACCGGTGGCAGGTCACCTCTGCTGCGGCCTCCTCGTTCGGTCCGCATGCGACGCAGCGAAGCCCCCAAAACCAAGTCCATAAGCGTAGCAGATGAGCCGCCCCCCGGTTTCTCTGGACACCCATTTGTCCGAGGAGAGAGCGGAACGATGATGTCCAGCATGAACGAGATCGATCATTCTGATGCCGTTGATGGGCCTGTGGTCAGCGAGGGCGGGCTCGGCCCGTCCACGCTGTCCCCAGGCCATGCCGCCTGCAGCTCCCGCTGCAGCCTGAGCAGGCGCTTCTCGTCACGCGCTTCCATCAACTGATGCACCAGCTGTGAAATCGGCGCCAAATCGCCCCCCCGCCCGAAACCGGTAGCAAATCTCTGATTTTGGTGCCGAAATTGGCTTCTTGGTGGGGTCCCGATCGGCGCCGATCGGGATCTCACGCCACCGCTATTTTTTTGTACGATATCAAGCCGGTAGGCCGAATCCTGGTAACCGGGGCAAAACCCTGGGCGGCGCCGCGTTTTGGGGATTCCCCTGGCGTGGCTTTTCCGATTCCCTGGCGCGGTGTCGACACCCGAGAAATCTTGATGGCCTGACGCCTGCGGAGCTGAAGGCTCTGCTGCTGGAGTTGTTCGGGCGGGTGCGCGACCTCGAGCGTCAGTTGGCGGCGCGGGATGCCGAGATCGCGCGGCTGAAGGGTTTGAAGGGCCGGCCGGATATCCGGCCGAGCGGCATGGAGGCGGGTGACAAGGTGCGGGCTGGCCCGTCATCCGGGCCTCGCCGCGGCGGCGGCAACAAGACGGCGCGGCGGACCATCGACGAGGATCGGGTGATCCCGGCCACGGTGCCGGCCGGCTCGCGGTTCAAGGGCTACCAGAACTTCGTGGTGCAGGACCTGGTGGTGCGGGCGCATGTGCTGCGGCTGCGGCGGGAACGCTGGCTGACGCCTGCGGGGCAGAGCATCATCGCGCCGCTGCCGGTGGGCACGGTGGGCCATTTCGGGCCCGAACTGCGACGTTTCGTGCTGGCGCAGTACCACCAGGGCCAGGTGACGGTGGCGCGGCTGGTGGCTCAGCTACGCGCCATCGGGATCGATATCTCCCAGCGCCAGGTGATGCGGCTGCTGATCACCGGCCAGGACAGCTTCCTCGCCGAGGCCCGCGACGTGCTGCGGGCGGGGCTGGAGACGGCGCCCTGGATCTCGGTCGACGATACCGGGGCGCGCCACGCCGGCGAGAACGGCGTCTGCACCCAGATCGGCAACCAGGACTTCGCCTGGTTCGGCACCACCACCAGCAAGAGCCGGCTGAACTTCCTCGGGTTGCTGCGCGCCGGCCACGCCGACTACGTCATCAACGACGCCGCGCTCGCCTATCTGCGCGAGCGCGGTCTGGCGGGCCCGTTGATCGCCAGCCTGGCCGATGACGCGGTGCGGCACTTCGCCGATAGCGCGGCCTGGACGGCGCATCTCGACCGGCTTGGCATCCACGGGCTGGAAGGCAGCCTCGGCCCGGGGCGCATCGCCACCGAGGGCGCGCTGTGGGGCAGCATCTCAGCACACGGCTTTCTGCGCGATGCCGTCATTCTCAGCGATGATGCCGGCCAGTTCGATGTCGGCCGCCACGCGCTCTGCTGGGTCCATGCCGAGCGGCTGGTGCATCGCCTCGATACCTTCACCGACGCGCAGCACGCGGCGCAGCAGCATCTGCGCGCGCTGATCTGGTGGTTCTACGCCGACCTCAAGGCCTATCGCGCCGACCCATCGGCCCGGCGGCGGAGCGAATTGCGCAGCCGCTTCGATCGCATCTTCCGCCGCAGCACGGGGTTCGTGATGCTCGATCGGCTGTTGGGTCGGCTGCATGCGCGCAAGACCGACCTGCTGCGGGTGCTCGAGCGGCCGGAGATCCCGCTCCACACCAACGGCTCGGAGAACGACATCCGCTGCCAGGTCACCAAACGCAAGATCAGCGGCGGCACCCAAAGCACCGCCGGCCGCGACTGCCGCGACGCCTTCCTTGGCCTGGCCAAGACCTGCGCCAAGCTCGGCGTCAGCTTCTGGGACTATCTGGGACACCGCCTCAGCGTCGCCGGAGCCACCAGCGTCCCCGCCCTGCCAGACCTCGTCAGGCGGCGCGCCATCGCCTGATTGCCCAGGGTTTTGCCCCGGTTACGAATCCTGGTAACCGGGGCAAAACCCTGGGCGGCGCCGCGTTTTGGGGATTCCCCTGGCGTGGCTTTTCCAATTCCCTGGCGCGGTGTCGACACCCGAGAAATCTTGATGGCCTGACGCCTGCGGAGCTGAAGGCTCTGCTGCTGGAGTTGTTCGGGCGGGTGCGCGACCTCGAGCGTCAGGTGGCGGCGCGGGATGCCGAGATCGCGCGGCTGAAGGGTTTGAAGGGCCGGCCGGATATCCGGCCGAGCGGCATGGAGGCGGGTGACAAGGTGCGGGCTGGCCCGTCATCCGGGCCTCGCCGCGGCGGCGGCAACAAGACGGCGCGGCGGACCATCGACGAGGATCGGGTGATCCCGGCCACGGTGCCGGCCGGCTCGCGGTTCAAGGGCTACCAGAACTTCGTGGTGCAGGACCTGGTGGTGCGGGCGCATGTGCTGCGGCTGCGGCGGGAACGCTGGCTGACGCCTGCGGGGCAGAGCATCATCGCGCCGCTGCCGGTGGGCACGGTGGGCCATTTCGGGCCCGAACTGCGACGTTTCGTGCTGGCGCAGTACCACCAGGGCCAGGTGACGGTGGCGCGGCTGGTGGCTCAGCTACGCGCCATCGGGATCGATATCTCCCAGCGCCAGGTGATGCGGCTGCTGATCACCGGCCAGGACAGCTTCCTCGCCGAGGCCCGCGACGTGCTGCGGGCGGGGCTGGAGACGGCGCCCTGGATCTCGGTCGACGATACCGGGGCGCGCCACGGCGGCGAGAACGGCGTCTGCACCCAGATCGGCAACCAGGACTTCGCCTGGTTCGGCACCACCACCAGCAAGAGCCGGCTGAACTTCCTCGGGTTGCTGCGCGCCGGCCACGCCGATTACGTCATCAACGACGCCGCGCTCGCCTATCTGCGCGAGCGCGGTCTGGCGGGCCCGTTGATCGCCAGCCTGGCCGATGACGCGGTGCGGCACTTCGCCGATAGCGCGGCCTGGACGGCGCATCTCGACCGGCTTGGCATCCACGGGCTGGAAGGCAGCCTCGGCCCGGGGCGCATCGCCACCGAGGGCGCGCTGTGGGGCAGCATCTCAGCACATGGCTTTCTGCGCGATGCCGTCATTCTCAGCGATGATGCCGGCCAGTTCGATGTCGGCCGCCACGCGCTGTGCTGGGTCCATGCCGAGCGGCTGGTGCATCGCCTCGATACCTTCACCGACGCGCAGCACGCGGCGCAGCAGCATCTGCGCGCGCTGATCTGGTGGTTCTACGCCGACCTCAAGGCCTATCGCGCCGACCCATCGGCCCGGCGGCGGAGCGAATTGCGCAGCCGCTTCGATCGCATCTTCCGCCGCAGCACGGGGTTCGTGATGCTCGATCGGCTGCTGGCTCGGCTGCATGCGCGCAAGACCGACCTGCTGCGGGTGCTCGACCGGCCGGAGATCCCGCTCCACACCAACGGCTCGGAGAACGACATCCGCTGCCAGGTCACCAAACGCAAGATCAGCGGCGGCACCCAAAGCACCGCCGGGCGCGACTGCCGCGACGCCTTCCTCGGCCTGGCCAAGACCTGCGCCAAGCTCGGCGTCAGCTTCTGGGACTATCTGGGACACCGCCTCAGCGTCGCCGGAGCCACCAGCGTCCCCGCCCTGCCAGACCTCGTCAGGCGGCGCGCCATCGCCTGATTGCCCAGGGTTTTGCCCCGGTTACCGGCAGCGTCTCTAGACCTTTGTTTTCGCGAGTATCTTCAGCCGATCAGGTGATTCCACCTGATCGGGATCTTCACTAGCGCGCCTCCCAGGCCTCGCCCTGCCGCGTCGCGGCCCCTTCCGCTTCAAGCTTGATGAGGTGCGCCAGCAGGCTGCGGGCCGCCGCCGGCACCAGGCGCGCATCCAGCGCCGGCCCATATACCGGGCTCACCAGTTCCTGTGCCGTGGCGCTGCGCGCGGCGCGCAGGGCGTCGAGCACCATCGCCTCGCGTTCACGCCGATGCGCCGCCAGCGCCGCGACAAAGGGTGCGGGCTCAGGCAGCGGCGGCCCGTGGCCGGGCAGATAGAGCCGGTCGTCGCGCGCCGCGAGCCGCGCCAGCGACAGCATGTAGGCCGCCATGTCGCCGTCCGGCGGGCTGACCACGGTGGTGGACCACGACATCACGTGGTCGGCGCTGAACAGAACGCCCGCCGCGCCTTCATCCTCCAGCGCGAAGCACAGATGGTTCGCACAATGCCCCGGCGTGTGCAGCGCGGTGAGGCGCCATACTTCGCCTTCCAGCACGCCACCATCGGGCAGCGTGACCTCGGGGCGAAAGCTGTGGTCGCCGCCCTCCCCGCCTTGGTCGGGCGGCGTGAGGTGCGGGCCGAAGCCGAAGCTGGTCGCCCCGGTCGCGGCGATCAGAGCGGCGGCGCCGGGCGAGTGGTCGCGATGGGTATGCGAGACAAGGACATGGGTGATCCGCTCCCCTGCCGTCGCGCGCAGGATGGCCGCGCGATGCGCCGCATCCTCGGGTCCCGGGTCGAGCACCGCCACCGAGAGGCCCTGCCCGATGATCCAGGTATTGGTGCCACGGAAGGTGAAGGGACCGGGATTGCCGCACAGGATGCGCCGCACGCCGGGGGTCACCTGCTGGACCTCGCCGGGAGGCAGGGTGTCGTGCTTGAGGAAGGGGATGCTCACTCGGGTCTCCGATGGCGTGCCCGCCGGATCTCGCGGTGCAGGATGTACAGGCCGGCGAACACGATGAGCGCCGACCCCGCGATGGTGGCCCAACCCGGCGCATCCGAGAACACCAGCCAGCCGATCGCCACCGACCACAGGATGGAGGTGTAGGAATAGGGACCGAGCGCCGAGACCTCGGCCGACGCATAGGCTTCCGTCAGCATGATCTGCGCGACACCCCCCACCAGCCCCACCAGCACCAGCAGCACCAGCTCGAACAGGCTCGGCGTGGTCCAGAAGAAGGGCAGCGCCGCCAGGGTGAAGGCGGTCATCAGCAGCGACTGCCACAGCACGATGGTGGTCGAGGATTCAGTGGCCGAGAGGGAGCGCACCAGCAGCGTCGTCATCGCCGACCACACGCCCTGCGCGACCGCCGCGCCCATGCCGATCGCCACCACCCCCTGCGGCAGCCCGCCGCCCTGGAACGCGCCCTCCCCCAGCGCGATCACCATGATGCCGGCGAAGCCCAGCAGCACCGCCGACCAGCGATGGATACCCACCTTCTCGCCCAGGAACGGGATGGACAGCAGCGTGACGAACAGCGGCGTGGTGTAGGTCAGCGCCGTCTGTTCCGCGAGCGGCAGCACCGTGAGCGCATAGAAGGAACAGCCCTGCGCCATGGTGCCGGTGAAGGCGCGCACCAGATGCGCGGGAAAGCGCTTTGTGCGCAGCAGCGCCGGATTGCGGGCCCGGGCCGCGAGGGCGAACATCACCGGCAGCGCGAAGGCCGAGCGGAAGAACATCGTTTCGATGAAGTGGATGTTGTCCGACAGCCCCTTGATGATGGCCGACATGATCGTGAACAGCGCCGTCGCGCCCAGCATCAGCAACGCGCCGCGACGGATGTCGTGGCGCAGGGCCATCAGGGCAGATGGGTGCCGAGGCGTTCCTGCGCCCGGCGCACACGCTCCCGGTGCAGGTTGTAGAGGCCCGCAGCAATGACAATCACGGCCCCGCCGATGGTCGTCCAGCCCGGCACTTCCGCCCAGATCAGGAAACCGAGGATGCCGCCCAGCAGCAGCGGCGAATACTCATAGGGCGCCAACGCGGAGACCGGCGCCAGCGCGAAGGCCCGGGCGAACAGCAGGTGCGCGATCGCATTCGCCACGCCGAAGAACAACAGCGCCATGATGGTGCTCGTCCCGGGCATGGCATCGGGCGGCGGAAAGGCCGGCAGCAGCGCAAGGCCCACCGGAACATGCGCCACCATCAACCAGAACGCGATCGAGCCCGGCGTGTCGGTCGCCGAGAGCACCCGCGTCCAGATGCGCGTCACGGCCATCACCACAACCGCGACCAGCAGGAATGGCGTCTCGAAGCGCCAGAGATCGCCGCCGGGCTGCAGCATCACCAGCACGCCAAGGAAGCCGAGGATGCTGGAGGTCCAGCGCCGCCAGCCCACCTGTTCGCCCAGCAGGGGAATGGCGAGCAGCGTCATCACCAGCGGCGCCGCCGCCGCGACGGCGTAGGAATTGACCAGCGCCATGCCGTTGACCCAGGCCCAGTACCAGGTCGCCGAGACAGCGCAATGCAACAGCCCGCGGGCGCCCAGCAGCATCGGGTTGCCGGGCATGATGCCGCGCCCGCGCGTGATCGCCAGGACGGCCAGCGCACCCACGACACCGCGCACGATCATGGACACCGCGACGCCGACCTCGGGCAGCGCCCACTTCACAGCCGCATCCGCGCCGGTGATGACGAGATACGCGGCCAGGATCAGCATGATCCCGCGCACGGACTCCGCACCCGTTGGGATGCTCAGGATACGCCTGTGATGGCGCGTGCCTTCGTCTGTGGAGGGCGGCTCCGCGCCTGCGAGGCTCACGGCTCAGTCGGCCCGCACGAAAAGGCGATAGCCCTCGATCTCACCTGCCGGCCGGTAGCGCTGCCAGGTCTCGGCGAACAGCGGATGCCGGGAGAAATAGTCGATCAGGTCGAACCGGCCCCCGCAGGAAGGCATGTGCGTGAAGCGCGTGACCAGAACCGCCGCGGGCGGGGCGCGGGCAAAATCCTCGGCGACCGTGCGGTAGATGAAGAATTCGGCGCGGTTCATCTCCCAGGATTTGCGATAGGGGGCCGGACCTTCCGGGCAGACACGGTAGACGCCCTGCAGCAGCCAGATGCTCATCATCCGCAGCGTCGGGCGTGCCTCGGCGTAGTTCACGGACGGGTAGACCGGCAGGATGTCCGGGCTGAGGACCAGGATGCTCTCGCCGAAGGCTTCGCGCCGGAGCCATTCGGTCAGCCGGCCCGTCTGCTCGCTGTTGAACCAGAGTTGCCGCCACGGCGTCTCCCCGCCCCTGATGCCATAGGAGAGGATGCCGAAGGCCGCGAGTGCCGCCAGCGCAGGCGCGGCTGTGCGGGCCCGCGCCCCTGGCAGGGCGCGGTCCGCGATGCGCGCCCCCGCCGCCATCAGTGTCGCGAGGCTCAGGATGGTGATCGGCAGGACATGGTAGGTCCAACCCTTGTGCTGCACCCAGGCCGAGAGGAAGGCGCCCGCCGCCGCAGCCGCCAGCGCCTGCGCCAGCGCGCCGGTGCCCGGCCGCCACGCCACCGCGAGCGCGACCAGCATCAGCACCGTAGCCGTGCCCATCAGGTCGGTGATGAGCAGCACCCAGGGCCCGGGGCCATGGATGTCGGCGTAGTATTCCCAGACCAGGGGCACGACATGGCCGAGATAGGCGGGGAACAGGACCGGGATGGAGGCGAGGTAGACGACCCAGACCCCCGCCATCAGCCACGGCACCGGGTCGCGCAGGGCGCGCATGGGTCCCACCCGCAGCAGCACCAGGAATTCGACCAGCACCGGCACTGCCAGGAAATGCGGCTTCAGCGCGAAGGCGACGGCGGCGAGCACCGCGACACCGAGCGCCAGGTGCCGGGGCACACTCGGCCCTTCGATCCGCCGCGCGGCCAGCAATGCGTAGGGAATGGCGGTCATCGCCATCAGCACCTCGCGTTGCCCGAAATCCGAGCCGGCGAACAACAGCAGCAACGGGATGCAGGCGCCAAGCACCGCGGCCTCGACGGCACCCTCCGCGCGCCCGCGGCGCAGCGCCACCGACAGCCGCCACAACAACGCCGCATGGGCCAGCAGGCACAACAGCAGCGCCTTGGGCCCGGCCAGCGGCGTCCATTTCGCGATGGCCGCCGGGACCAGGTTCAGCACGAAGATCAGCGGCGGATTGACGTCGATCAGGTCCACGTACAACCGGCTGCCGGCCAGCCATCGCTGCGAGAAGTCAAGCACCGCCGCCACGTCGTGGTTCAGCGGTGGCATCAGCACCATGGCCAGGTAGAACAGCGCCGGCACCGCCGCCGCCCAGACGAGCAGGCGTGCGCGCCCCATGGCCGCGCCGCGACCGAGGGCCTCGATTGCGCCGGCCTCAATGGTCGTGGCCGGGCGCGGCGGCAGCGTGCGATGGTCGGGGGTCATGGGCGGACAGGCATCCTCGCGACCTTGAGCGTGGTATGCAACTTGAATACGCAGCCATGGCGGCGGAAATCTGCCTTGTTCCGGCCTTGCTGCGATGGGATGTAACCACCCCGTGGAACCCGCCGAATACGACCTGATGGACGCCGCGGAGGAGCGCATGTGGTGGTACCGCGCCCTCCATGCCCGCGTGACCGATGCGCTCGCCGCGCGGCCGGGGCCCGATGCGCGCGTGCTCGATGCCGGCTGCGGTACCGGCGGGCTGCTGCGCAGGCTGATGGCACTGGGCCGCCCGTTGGCCGGGCTCGACTTCAACCCGGACGCCGCGGCGCGCGCGGCGGCGAAATCCGGCGCACTCGCCACCGCCGGTGACGCCAACCGCCTGCCTTTCCCGGATGCGCGCTTCGGCGCCCTCACCTCCTGCGACGTGCTTTGCCATCGCGCGGTGGAACCCGCGGCCGCCCTGGCGGAGTTCCGCCGGGTGCTGGCGCCCGGCGGCACGCTGGTGCTGAACCTGCCCGCCTACGCCTGGCTGCATTCGGCGCATGACGTGCGGGTACACAATGACCGCCGCTTCACCGCCGGCGAGGCGCGCGCGCTTCTCGAAGCCGCCGGCTTTACGGACATCCAGGCCCGCTACTGGAACGCCCTGCTGCTGCCGCTGATGGTGTTGCAGCGCAAGGTGCTGCGCTCGGACCACGCGACCGACAAAAGCGACGTTGCTCCCTTCCCCGCTTGGCTCGACGCCACGCTGCATGGCATCACCGTGCTCGAGCGCGGTCTGGCCCGGCTCGGGCTGCGCTATCCGGCGGGCGGGTCCATTCTTCTGGTCGCGACGCGGCCCTGACAGCGGAGACTGCCTGCATGTCCACCACCGCGACCGGGCCCGTGCATCCGGTCGGCCTTTCCATTGTCGTGCCGGTCTATCGCGGCGCCGCCACGGTCGGCGCGCTGGTCGCGGCATTGTCCGACCTCGTGCCCGAGGGCGGGATCGAGGTCGTGCTGGTCAATGACGGCAGCCCCGACAATTCCGGCGATGTGTGCCGCGACCTCGTGCGCAGCGCCACCATTCCGCTCACCTATATCGAGCACGCGCGCAACTTCGGTGAGCACAACGCGGTCATGACAGGCCTGCGCCACGCCCGCGGCGCCTATGTCATCACCATGGATGACGATCTGCAGAACCCCCCGGAGGAGGTTGTGCGCCTATACGACCACGCACGCATGGGGGGTTTCGACGTGGTCTATACCCGCTACGCGGTGAAGGAACATGAGGGGTGGCGCAACCTCGGCTCCCGCTTCGCCAACTGGGTCGCGGACCAGCTGATGGACAAGCCCCGCGGCCTGTATCTCTCGTCCTTCCGCTGCATGTCGGCGCTGGCGGTGGCGGAGGTCGTGAAGTACCGAGGCCCCTACCCCTATATCGATGGCCTGCTGATGCAGGTGACGCAGCGCCTCGACAGCATCGAGGTAAAGCACTTCGCCCGCGCCGAGGGCCGGTCCAACTACACCATGCGCCGGCTGATCCGCCTGTGGCTGAACCTCGCGACCAATTTCTCGGTGCTGCCGCTGCGCCTCGCCGCCGTCGCCGGTGTCGCGATGGGTATGCTCGGCCTGGTCGCCGCCGGCTGGGTGGTGATCGAGGGGTTGATGGGCGAAACGCCCTCGGGCTGGGCCTCGCTGATGACGGTGGTGCTGCTGATCGCGGGCGTGCAGTTCCTCATCCTGGGCGTGCTCGGCGAATATGTCGGGCGCGCCTTCATGTCCGCCAACGGCAAGCCGCAGGGCGTCGTGCGGCAGGTGGTCGCGACACGCACCGGCGATGAAGGCGGCGCGCCATGACCGTCTATTGGCTGACGCTCGGCGCGGCCATCCTCACCTCGCTGATTGGACAGGTGATGCTGAAATCCGGCGCTTCGGGCGCTGTGGCGGTGGATGGCGGCTTCATCCACCAACTGTTCCGCCTGCCGACAATGGTGGGGCTGGTGTGCTACGGCGGTGCGGCGCTGCTCTACATCATCGCGCTGCGGAAAATCCCGATGAGCGTGGCACTGCCCTGCACCGCCGCGTCCTATGTCGTGATCGCGGTGATCGGCTGGGCGGTGTTCGGCGAATCCCTGGGCGTCGCGAAGATCGCCGCCATCGGGCTGATCTCCGCGGGCGTGGTCCTGCTCGCCACCACGGCGTGATGCGCGCGGTCCTGCCCTTGCTGGGGCTTCTCGCCGCCTGCGCCGGAACGCCGCCCTGCCCCGCCGGCACCGAACCCGCGAGCGTCGCCGAAGCCTATTTCGGCCGCGCCGTCCAAGGCCGGGCCGAGGTGAGCGACGCGGAATGGCAGGCCTTCGTCACGGACACACTGACGCCCGCCTTCCCCGACGGGCTCACGACCTTCGAAGGCGCTGGCCAGTGGCGCGGCGCCGATGGGCGGATCCTGCGCGAGCGCACCAAGGTGGTCGCCATCGTGCTGCCCGGCCACGATTCCAGCGCGGCACGCGCCCGCCTGCGCCCGGTGGAGGATGCCTGGAAGGCCCGCTTCCGACAGCAATCGGTACTCACGGTCTATCGCAACGCCTGCATCGGGTTCTGATCCCTTCGGCGCTGCCCGTGCGAGGGGCGGCTGGTCAGCCGAATGCGCCGACCTCATGCGCGATCACCGCCGAACACTCGCGGATCAGCGCGAAGCACCCGGCGATCGGCGCGAAGATCGCCGCGTGTTCGGCAGCATAGGAGGCACCCTCCCGCGGGCTGGCCGGTTCGCCGAAATCGAGCCCGGTGCCCGGGTCCGGCGCGGCAGGAAAGATCTCGCCCAGCAATTCGAGCGCCGCGGGCACCTCCAGGCGCAGCAGCCGCGCCACCAGGCTCTCGCGCGTCGCGCCATGGCGCGGGCTGAAATCCGGCAGCGAGACCGCCAGCAGCCAAAGCCGCTGCACGAGGCACAATCGCAGCGCGTGCGCCAGCACGAGCCGGTCGGGCATGGAGGGCAGGTCGGGCCAGGCGGCACGCAGCAGCAGATGGTCGGCCTGCAGCCGGCGGAACATCCGCCGCGTGATCGGCGACATGCCGAGCCGCTCCAGCGCGGAAGCGATCGCCATCAGTGCCTCCCGCCGGCCCGGTCGGCGCGTGGCGCCCGCGCGGTCGAGCCAGGGCGAGGGGTCGAGCATGTCCACCGCCGCGCGCAGCACGCCGAGGTCGGAGCATTCCGCCGCCCGCGCCGCCATCGCCATGGCGCGCGCGAAGCGCGGCGAACGCTCGCGCATGTCGGCGAAGGCCTCGGGGTTCGCCGCCGCTGCCGTACCCAGGCCATGGAGCGTATTCGCCAGCCAGCCGAGCTGGTGCAGGATGGCGTTGTTCGGAATGGCGCGCAGCTGGGATGGGTGGCTGATCCGCACCGCCTCCCCCAGCCCATCGGTCTGCCGTGCCGCGGGGCGTGAGCCGGTCTTGTCGAGCAGCGCCGGGCCGAAGGCGCCGAGCAGCGCGGCATAGCCCGGATCCTCCACCAGCACCGCCATTTCCTGGCGGAGCGTCGCGAAGAAATCGGTGCCCCAATCCGCTTCCTCGTAGATCGGGTCCGTGATGTCGGCCGGCGGCGCGAAGGCGTGCTCGGCGATGCGCGCCACGGTGGCGAGTGCAAGGCGCGGCGTGCCGAACAGCAGGTAGCCGTCGCCACCCTGGAAGGCCGCCTCCTCGCGCAGCGGCAGCCCGGCCTGCGCCAGCGCCGCCCGCGCGGCCGGCGGCGAGAGATAGGCGAAGCGATCCGCCAGGCTGGCGGGATGCGCGCCGCGGCCGATGCTCTCGCCATGGGTGTCGAACAGCACCAGTTCCACGCCATCGAGCCCGTGCCGGCGCATCTGGTCCGCGAGGCGGATCTTGAGCCGTTCCGCCAGGTAGGAAGCCGCCAGCTGCCCCACATAGCGCCCGGAATCCGAATAGCCGAATTGCAGGCACAACCGCCCCTGCTGGCGAAGGTAGTCGCGGTAGTGCGGGCTGCGCAGGGCTTCCTCGAGCACGCGCTCGCCGCGCTCCAGCGCCTCGGCGGTCTCGAACAGCGGCGAGATCTCGATGCGATCGGCGATGCCGAAGCGCCGCGCCAGCCACAGCGCCGAGAGCAGGGTGTAGCCTGTCTCGGTCTCGGCGATCAGGAAGCGCACCGGCTGGCTGCCATCGACGTGCTTGAGCACCTGCGCCACCGTCATCATCAGGCGCACGGCGGAGGCCTGCTCGGCCAGCAGCGCGCCGTAGTCCACCGGCAGCGGCGTCACCTCCGCCAGCGCGGCATTGACCTGCGCGAGCAATCCGCGCCGCGCCGCACGGTCATCCGGCGCCGCGGTGATGCCCAGGCGCTGGCGCAACGCGTTGTGCACCTGGGTCGCGTTCAGCCGCACATGCGTATGCGCGAGTGCCAGCCCATGCGCGGCGAGCCCCGCCCGCTGCACCGCCAGCGCCTGGCGCGCGGCGGCATCGGGCGCGGCATCGATGGCAGCCGGGAACAGCGCCAGCAGGGATTCGGGGTGGGTGAGCGCCGCCTCCCGCCCTTCGATCATGCGCAAAGCCATGGCCTGCACCGCCTCGGCGGTCGGGGTGGCGGGAATGGTGGCAATCTGTGCGGCGACCTCCTCGGCGGCCGCGCGCGCGCGCGCGCAAACCGGCGCGGCGCAGGCGCCAAGCGGCTCCAGCCGATCGACCAGCCGCGCCAGTTGCAGGCCCTTCATGCGCAACCGCAGCCGCAGCGTGTCCTGCCAGCCGATATCCGTGCGCCCATCGGTGTCGTAGCCGACCCAGGAGGTCAGAATGACCGGGCGCGGCAGCAGGCTCAGCGCGCGCTCCCCCCAGGTGCGGTGCGCGGCATCGAGCAGCGCCGACGAAAGGTCATCCAGCGCGTCGCGCCCGCGGCCCATCGCGGCGACAGCCTGGTTGAATTCATCGCTGAGCGTCACCGGCGCCGGCCGATGCGCGAGCCCTGGCGGCAGCGCGGTGCCGCAGGCGGCCTCGGCCAGCGCGCTGGCACTCTGCAAGGGCAGCGAGAAGGTGGGGTGCGCGGTGAAGACTGCGGCGAAACGGATGCGTTCCACCGCCTCGCGAAACGCCGCGAAGGGGATGGGGCTGTCCTCCGGGTCGGGGCGCACCAGCCGTGCGGCGAGTTGCGCCAGCGCCGCGCGATCCTCGCCGAGCCCGACATAGCGCGCCAGCCGCGCCGCCCGGTCCGTTGCGGCCTCGTCGGCCAGCCGGGCGATCAGCGCGGCAACGTCCTCGGGCGCGAACCGCCCCTCATCCATCGCACGGCTGATGTCGAGTGCCACCAGCAGCACAGGATCCCCAAAAGGATCGGCGGCGGCGGCCTGGCGGGCGGATTGCAGGCGGGCGAGCAGGTCGGGTGGTGAGGCGACATCGTTCATGCCGCCATGCTGCACTTGCGAAGGCACCGAAGGCCAGGGGGAAAAAGCCTTCCGCGCGCGGCCTCGACAGCGAGGCGCGGCAGCGCGAGGGTGTCGGGAAAGCCAGGAGGATACGGAGCGCGATGACTTTGCTTGCCACGCTGAAGGGCCGGCTGCGCCTGCCGCTGATAGGCTCGCCGCTGTTCATCATCTCGGTGCCGGACCTGGTGGTGGCGCAATGCAGCGCCGGCATCATCGGTTCCATGCCCTCGCTGAACGCACGGCCGATCGAGCAACTCGACGAGTGGCTTGCCGAGATCCGCGAACGGTTGGCCGCGCACGACGCGGCGCATCCCGACCGTCCGAGCGCGCCCTTTGCCATCAACCTGATCGTGCATCGCTCGAACGACCGCCTCGACCAGGACCTCGCCTTGTGCGTGAAGCACCGCGTGCCGCTGATCATCACGAGCCTCGGCGCTCGCCCAGAAGTGAACGAGGCCATCCATGCCTATGGCGGACACGTCATCCACGACGTGATCAACCAGACCTTCGCCCATAAGGCGGTCGAGAAGGGCGCGGATGGCCTGGTGCTGGTCGCCGCCGGCGCCGGCGGGCATGCGGGGGCGCAATCCCCCTTCGCGCTGCGTGCAGGAAACCCGCGCCTGGTTCGACGGGCCGATCGCGCTCTCGGGCGCCATCGCGCATGGGCGGAGCATCCTGGCGGCCGAGGCGATGGGCGCGGACTTCGCCTATATGGGCAGCGCCTTCATCGCGACCGAGGAGGCCCGCGCGGTCGACGACTACAAGCGCATGATCGTGGACAGCGCGGCGGGTGACATCGTCTACACCAACCTGATCACCGGCGTGCACGGCAACTACCTCAAGCCCTCCCTGCGCGCGGCGGGGCTCGACCCGGACAACCTCGGCGGCGTCGAGGGCTCGCAGATGAACTTCGGCACCGAGCGCAAGCGCAAGTGGAAGGACATCTGGGGCGCCGGCCAGTCGGTCGGCGGGGTGGATGCGGTGGTCCCCGCGGCGGCGCTGATCGACAGGCTGGCGGCGGAGTATGCCGAGGCGAGGCGGGCGCTGGGGGCCACCTCGCCATTGGTCAACGCCGCATGGGGGCGACGAGCGGCGGCCTGACGCCGTCGCGCCTCAGGCCAGCGCCACCGGCACGCGCGCCATCGCCGCCTTGGAGAGCGCAACCACGCGCTGCGCCATGGGCGCCATGCTGTCGTCGTCGCCGGCCCAGTTGATGGCGAAATAGAAGGTCGCGCGGACCGGCCCCGCGACCATCTGCCCACCCACCGCCAGGGCCTGCTGCCCGTTCCACGAAATGCTGCCGCCCTTGCCGTAGGCCATGACATCCGTGGGTGCCAGTTGCGGCATGGCCGTGGCCATCGACTGGATGCGCTTGAACTCGGCCAGCGAGGCGGCGGTCGTGAAATACCTCCCGCGCAGGGCTGCCTCGTACCAGGCGACCAGGTCCCGGCCGGTGCTCACCATGGTCTGGTAGGGGTTGACCACGGGGCGCAGGGTTCGGCCGGACATGTTGTCCAGCGCGGCACTGATGGCGGGCCACGCCATGTCCTGGCCCGGCGGCTCGCCCAGCAGCGTGGCGATCATCACGCGCGTCGATTCCGGGATGCGCGTCTGCGCGAGGCCGGCCTTCGCGATCACCTCCCGCACACGCGCGGCGCCGACACGGCGGATGGCGATGTCGGTCGCCGTGTTGTCGCTATGCGCAATCATCGCCTCCAGCACCGTGCGCGCGGAGGCGGTGCCGGTCAGTTCGCCCAGAACCGGGCTGACCGGGGACCGCGCGCCGTCATCCACCGCCAAGCGCTCATCAAGGGAGAGGCGGCCCGCCTCCACCTCCTGCAGCCAGGCCGCAAGGATGAAGGTCTTGATGCAGCTGCCGACGAAAAGCGGCGCATCCTCGCGGTGGGCGACGCGCAATTGGCCGCGCGGGCTTGTCGCCTCGATCAGGCAGGCGGTGTCGTCGCCCAGTGCCGCGAAGGCGCGAACGGCCTCCGCGAGCCCCGGATCCGTTGGAAGACTTTGCGCGCCCGCCGCCGAGGCAAGGCTGGCAAGGGCTATGGGCAGAAGCGGCCGTCGTCGCATCGCGTATCTCTCCCGTGCACCTGCGCGCGCAACGGTGAACACGATCGCGGCCACCCCGCAAGCGCGGCGGCGATCCTGCCGACGCGAACCGAACTATCCGGCCAGGCCGCGCAACGCCTCGCAGATCCGCTCCACCTGCGCATCCGTCAGTTCCGGATACATCGGCAGGCTGAGCACCTCATGCGCGGCCTTCGCCGTCTCGGCGCAGCCGGCGGGGCCGAGGGGCGTGCGGCCCTGGTAGGCCGGCTGGAGATGCACAGGAACCGGATAATGGATGCCGGTGCCCACGCCGTGCGCCTTCAGCTGCGCCTGCACCGCTGCACGATCGGCGACCCGCATCACGTATTGGTGGAAGACATGCTCCACCCCCGGCCGCCGGAAGGGCGCGGCGATCGGCCCGCCCGCGAGCGCTGCGTCATAGGCCGCGGCAATCGCCCGGCGGCGGGCGTTGCCGGCATCGAGCACGGTCAGCTTCACCCGCAGCACCGCCGCCTGCACCTCGTCCAGGCGCGAATTGATGCCCGCCAGCGCGCTGATGTAGCGGTCCCGCCAGCCATATTGCCGGATGGCGGCGATGCGCTCGGCGAGGTCGGCATCGGCGGTCGCCAGCACGCCGCCATCGCCCAGCGCGCCGAGGTTCTTGGTCGGATACAGGCTGAAGGCCGCGGCGGTGCCGATGGTGCCGACGCGCTGGCCGTCCAGCGCCGCGCCATGGGCCTGGGCGCAATCCTCGATCAGCGGGATGCCATGGGCGCGCGTCGCCTCCAGCATCGGCCCGAGGTCGCAGGGCTGGCCGTAGATGTGAACCGCGATCACCGCCTTGATCGGCGGCAGGTCGGGCGGCGGGTGGTCCAGCACGCTCGGCCAGTTCGTCGGCATCCATGGTGTAGGTGTCGGGGTCGATGTCGAGCAGCAACGGCGTGGCGCCCACCATCTCGATGGCCGCGACGGTGGCCACCGCGGTGTGGGAGACGGTGGCGACGCTCATGCCCTGGCCCGATGCCCAGGCCGCGCAGGATGAGCACCAGCGCATCGGTGCCATTGGCGCAGCCCACGGCATGCTGGCCCTCGCCGAGCCAGGCGCCGAACTCCGCCTCGAAGGCCGCGCCCTCCTTGCCCAGGATGTACCAGCCGGACTCCAGGGCACGGGCGACGGCGGCATCGATCTCGGCCTTCTGGGCGCGATAGCCGGCACCGGGATCGGCCTGCGGGATCATGGTCAGGGTGGGCGCGTTCATGGGCGTGGGCCTTGTGCGGGCGTCAGAGGTAGTCGGACAGGCGGGGACGATACCACGCGAGGGAGCGGCGCAACCCCTCATCGAGGTCCACCCTGGGCGCCCAGCCTGAAGCGTTTCGGAAGGCGCGGTCGTCGGCGGCGTAGGAGCCGATGTCGATCGGCGCGCGGTCGGCGGGGAATTCGCGTGTCTCGAAGGAGCCCTGCCCGCCATTGGCCGCGATCAGCCGCCGCGCGAGGTCCAGGAGGCTGGTCGGGGGGCTCCCGCCGAGATTGAAGACATGCCCGCAAAGCGCTGGTTCCGAAGCTTTTTCGGCCGAGATCAGGAAGGCATCGGTCACGTCATCGACATAGGTCAGGTCGCGCAATTGCTCGCCACCCCAGACCTCGAAGGCCTCGTTCTCCAGCACGCGGCGGATCCAGATGCCCAGGAAGGTCTGCCGCGCATCGCGGATGCGCAGCCGCGGCCCGTAGCAGTTGGTCAGGCGCAGGGAGACCACCGGGCGGTGGTGCACCCGCTGCTCCAGCAGCCAGTATTGCTCGCCGGCCCATTTCGAGACGCCATTGGCGTCGGGCGGGTTGACCGGGTGCAGTTCATCGACCGGCAGCGCGCGCGGGCGGCCATAGAACTGGCGGGTGGAGGCATGCACCACGGCGGCCTTGGGTGCCACCTCGCGCATCACGCCGATCAGGCGCACCTGCGCCACCGCGTTGATCGCGATATCCGCCACCGGGTCCTTCTGGCCGCCCATGTGGGAGGTCTGCGCGGCCATGTTGAACAGCACGTCCACGCCCTCGCACAGCGAATGCAGCTCGGTGTCGCGGATATCCCCGCGCACCAGCATCACCCCCGCCCCTTCGAGGTTGCGCGCCGAGGCGCCGCCATCTGGCATCATGGCATCGAGCGCGGTGACACGCGCGCCGAACCCCGCCAGGGCATGGCACAGGTTCGAGCCGAGGAAGCCTGCGCCCCCCGTCACCAGCACCCGCCGGCCGCGCCAGAAGTCAGGGGTCACCATCGCGACGCACATCCTTGTCCAACGGCGCCGATGGTGGCGCCGGATTGCGGCCGAAACCCGCCTGATCCCCGGCAGGAGAAGGGCGCGGGCCCACCACCCGGCGCGTGCGCATGATCTCGGCGAAGCCGAACAGCAGCAGCACCTGGCCCGCCACCACCTGCAGCGAGGCCAGCAGCCGGATGCCCTGGTCGTGTGGGGTGATGTCGCCGTAGCCGACGGTCGCCTGGGTGACCAGACTGAAATACAGCGCATCGGGGAAGTGCATCGGCACCGGCCCCTGCGGCCCGGCGAACAGCTGCGCGTCCGACAGCCCCTCGGCAATGCGGTACAGGCAGGCAAACACCACCACCAGCATCGCGTACATCGCCAGGAAGGCCACCACCGGTGCCAGGATGCGCGCCATGCGCCCCGCCAGTTCCTCGGTGACCAGCGCCATGTCGGTCAGCAGCAGCACCACCCCGCGCACCGAGGCTGCGACCACCAGGGCGATCACGCCCATCGCCGCGAGCAGCGCGACCCCCTGTTCGAACGGTCCCAGCCGGTTCACCGGAAACGACAGCGACAGCGCGCCCACCGCCCAGACCGGCACCAGCCAGCTTCCCATGCGCGGCAGGTGCCCCAGGTCGAAGGGCGTCACCGCCTCGGCCACCAGGCGCAGGGTGCGCCGCCGGTGCCACACCGCCACCAGGAAGGCCGCGACCGGCAGCAGGAAGGCCGGCCCGCGCGCCCAGTCCGGCGCCAGGGGAAAGGCCGCGCGGCCCATCACCGCGAACAGGCAGGCATAGACAGCCAGCCCCGCACTGGTGCCGAAGGCGAAGTGCAGCCCGTGCGGGAACAGCAGGTACAGCGTGCCCAGGCCCAGCGCGGCCACGCCGATCACCAGGAAGGGCAGCAGCGTGTCCTGGTCGGCCACGCCGCCGGCCACCAGCAGGCCGAAGCCCAGGGTCATGGCGACCGAGCGCGGCCAGCCTTCCGGCGGGCGGATGCCGGACCCCACGGCCACGGCCTGCCCGCCCTCAGCCGGCGGCAGGCGCGAGGGCAACGCCGGTGATCTCAACTTTCCAGGCCGGGTCCACCAGCGGGGCCTCGATGGTCATGCGCGCGGGCTTGTGGGCCGGGTCGAGCCACGCGTCCCAGGCACGGTTCATCGCCGGCGCATCACGGATATCGGCCAGCACCACCGTGATGCTGAGCAGCGCGCGCTTATCGGTGCCGGCCTCGGCCAGCAGGGCATCGATCTGCCCCAGGATGTCGGCGGTCTGCCCCTCGGCATCCAGCGTCGCGTCGTCGGCCACCTGGCCGGCAAGCCACACGAAGCCGCCCGCGGCAACCGCTCCCGCCAGGCGCTGCTCCAGCGCCAATCGCCTGATCGTCATGCCAATACTCCCTGCGGGTCCGTGGATCGGCCATAAGCCATGATGGAGGTTCATCCGATGCGCCCGATTCTCGCCAACCTCATTCTCGTCAGTCGCTGGATCGCGGCGGTGTTCCTCATTGGCCTGACGCTGGCGCTGGCGCTGTTCGCCGCGCGCTTCGTGGCCAAGCTGTGGAAGTTCGGCACCGGCATCTTCGCCTCCCAGGAAGACCAGGCGCTGCTCGACCTGCTGCACCTGCTGGACTGGACGCTGGTGGCGACACTTGTGGTGATGGTGATCCTCGCCTCCTGGGACAGCCTGGTCGCACCCTTCGACGCCGAGAGCCGGGCGGGCGGGATGTCGTGGATCCGCAAGCTCGACCCGGGGAACCTCAAGGTCAAACTGGCGGGGTCGATCGTCGCGATCTCCTCGATCCAGCTGCTGCAGATGTTCCTGCGCGCCGATGCCTACAGCGACCGCACGCTGGCCTGGGCGATGGGGCTGCACGGGATGTTCCTGGTGGGGGCGATCGTGCTGGCCGTGACCGACCGGATCGCCGCCACGAAGGGTCCGCCCAAGGAATGACCACGGGATCCGGCAAAACCGGATTCCGATGAATCCATTAAGCCGGCCAGTTGAGAGATTAGATTAACTCAGACGCGGAATCGAGTCATATGATTCGCGTTTTTGGTTTATTTTTTCTTCTTCTTTTTCCGATTCCACCGCGCTTTCCGCTTGCAGCGAGAGCATCCCGTCACCTTAATTCGCCTATAGGTTGTTTTATGGGATGCAAAGTTCTTGTCATGAGCGAAATGCAGCGTCTTGAGCGCCGTCCCGCGCGGCTCGACAATGTCGTCCGCGACCGGCTGAAGGCATGGCCACAACGCCCACCGGGGGCCGCCAGCCTGGGTACGGGCGGCGCCTGGCTGCGCGGGCGGCCCTGCGACGGCGAACCGGTTGCCCAGCCCTACCTCAAGATCCCCGGATCGCATCGCATGCGCACCATACCCGACGGGCTGTGGCTGCATTTCGGCGGCACCGTCGAGGATGCCTTCGCAGACATCCTGTGCATCGAGGCCTGCTCCACCTTCCAGAACCTGCTCGACAAACGCTCCCGCTTCGCGCCCTCGACCATCGCGATGCTCGCGTATTGCCCGCTGCCCTGGCTGCTTGCGCCGCTGCAGGCGAACGACCCGACACCGCGCTGGCACATCATCCCCTTCCTGGACCGCGAGCCCGCCGCCGCGCTCACCGTGCCGGTGCGCGACCTGCGGGTGCTCTATGGCCTGCAACGCAACCACTACGATGGCTTCGCGCAGAACCAGGTGCCGCATCCGCACGAGTATTTCTGCCCCATGGAAGCCCTCACCGCACATGAGGGCCATGAGAACCCGGCCATGCGGTCACTCCTGGCCCGCGCCTCCGCTGCCTCCGCCTTCATGGACCCGCCCTGACGTCCAGAGGATAGCGCGTCGCTCACCCTGGGCAGGGTGCGCGTGCCGTGTCATCGCTTCTTCACACGGGCGCCCCCTGCACGCAGGTGCCGCCGGCCGGTATATGCGCGCGGCCGGCCGGGTGCGCCGGTCACGAACGGGGAGGCTTGGCATGCGTAGAACGGCTCTTGTCCTGGGAATCGCGGCGATCGCAGCCGTTGCTGCGCCAGCCGCGGCACAGGCGCCTTCAGGACCGCTGGTGCTCTACACCAGCCAGCTCGAAGCCGATGCGGCCCAGACCGTCGAGGCCTTCCGCGCGCGCCATCCGGCCGTCACGGTCGAATGGATCCGCGCCGGCACCAATGCGCTGATGCCCCGCCTGCGGGCCGAATTCGCCGCCGGCACCCCCCGCCCGGATGTCCTGCTGATCGCCGATGCGCTCACCATGGAGGGCCTGCGCGGCGAAGGCCGGTTGCGCGCCAGCCCGGATGTGAACCTCGGCGCCGTGCCGGCCGAACGCCACGACCCGGCGCGCCACTATTTCGCGACCAAGCTCATCACCACCGGCATCGTGGTGAATGCCGGCGCGCCCTTCGTGCCGACGCGCTGGGCCGACCTGCTGCGGCCCGAGGCGCGCAACCTCACCGCCATGCCCTCGCCCTCCGTCTCCGGCGCGGCGGCCATCCATGTCCAGACACTGGCGCAGAGCAACACCCATGGCTGGGAGTTCCTGACGAGCCTGACACGCAACGGCCTCTCGGTGCGCGGCAACAACGGCGCGGTGATGCAGGCCGTGGCCGGCGGCGAGAAGGCCTTCGGCATCATCGTGGACTTCCTGCCGATCCGGCAGGCGGCGCGCGGCGCACCCGTGCGCTTCGTGTTCCCCGAGGATGGCGTCTCGGCGGTGACCGAGCCCGCGGCCATCCTCGCCACCGCGCGCAATGTGCCCGCCGCGGTCGCCTTCGTCTCCTTCCTGCTCTCGCGCGAAGGGCAGGAACTGGCCTCGCGCCAGGGCTTCCTGCCGGCCGACCCGTCCGTGGGCGCACCGCCCGGCTTCCCGGACCCGCGCAGCGTGCGGGTGCTGCCGCTGGATGCCGCGCGCGCGGCACGGGAGAGCGCGCAGGACCTGCGGCGCTTCCAGGCTCTGGCCGAGGAATGAGGCTACCGGCCGGCGGGCCACCTTGCCGGTTACCGGCGTGAAGGGGCGCCGGGGCGGGAACACCCGTCCCGGCATGACGCGGCATTCGTGACCAACTCCCAGGCGCAACCCGCACTGGCACCGGCCCCTGGGCTCGCGGTGCTCGCGCTCGTGTGGCTGCTGGTGATCGGCACGCTGCCGTTGCTGCGCCTGGCGGCCGAGGCGGGCTCCGCCGGAGGCTGGTCGGCGCTGGCCGGGGATGCCGCGGTGTGGCGTGCGGCGCGGCGCAGCCTGGCGGTGGCGGCGGGCGCCACGGCGCTTGCCACCCTGATCGGGGGCATTCTTGCGGCGCTGCTGCTGTTGCGTGAGGTGCCGGGGCGGCGGGTGCTGATTTTCCTCGCCATCCTGCCCCTGCTGGTGCCGCCGCAGATCATGTCGCTCGGCTTCCTGCAGGCGGCGGGCCCGGGCTCACCGCTGCTGGTCGCGCTGGGGGTGGCGCCGCCCATGGGCTCGGCGCATCCGTTGCACGGGCCCCTTGGCATGGTCCTCGTGCTGGGGGTGCAGGGCGCGCCGCTGGTGTTCCTGGGCATCGCGGCGCTGGTGCGGCGCATTCCCAATGAAGCGGTGATGGCCGCGCGAGGGCTCGGCGCCTCGCCGGGCCTCGCCCTGCGGCGCATCGCCTGGCCATTGCTTTTGCCGGGCCTGGCGGCCGGCGCCGGTCTCGCCTGGATCGCCGCATTGGGTAATTTCGGCGTGGCCGCGCTGCTGGGCATTCCCGGGCGTTATCCGGTGCTGACGGTGCTGATCTGGCGGCGGCTGGCCCAGGGCGGGCCGGAGGCGCTGGGCGAGGTCGCGCTGCTGGCGATGCTGCTGGCGGTGCTCGCCCTGCCGGGCCTCGCTCTGCAGCGCTGGGCATCGCGCCGCGCGCCGCTGCCCACCGGACGCCCCTTCGCACCGCCCGTACGAGGGGGCGGCGGTGCGGCCACGGCGGCTGTCATGCTCTACCTGCTCGCGGTGCTCGGCCTGCCGATGCTCGCCCTGCTGCTGGCGGCGCTGGTGCCGGCGATCGGCGTTAAGCTCACGCCCGAGACCGCGACCCTGCGCAACTTCGCCACCGCGCTCGCGCCCGGCGCGCAAACCCTCGGGGCCTTCGGGCGGTCGCTGATGCTTTCGGCGGCGGCGGCGCTGGTGCTGGCGGCCGCCGCGGGCGGGATCGCACTGGCGCTCGGGCGGCGCAGCGTGCGCGTCGCAGCGGCAATGGCGGACCTGCCCTATGCCTTGCCGGGGGCCTGCATCGGCGTCGCGGCCATCCTGCTGGCGCTCACCATTCCCGGCGGCGCGTTGCTCTACGGGACATCGGGGCTAATTCTCATCGCCTATCTCTCGAGGTTCCAGGCGCTGGCGCTGCGTCCGGCGGCAGCGGCGGCGGCACGGCTCGACCCGGCGCTCGATCTGGCCGCGCGCGGCATGGGCGCGGGCGCGCTGCGCCGCCTGGTCGCGGTGCACCTGCCGCTGCTGGCCCCGGCGCTGGGGGCGGGCGCCATCCTGGTGATGCTGCTGGCGGTGAACGAGGTCACGGTCTCGGCGCTGCTGCACGGGCCGGGCAGCCAGACGCTCGGCGTGCTTGTGTTCAACCTCCAGGATTCCGGCAGTTCCGCGCTGGCGGCCGCGGTCTCCTGCCTGGCGCTGCTGCTTATGGCAGCGCTGATGGCGCTGGCAACGCTCGCCGCACGCAGGCTGCCGGCGGGCACGCTGCCCTGGCGACCATGACGGCCCGCGCGCGGGGTCACCGTTTGCGCTGTCGGATCGGCGGATCGCTGCGGGACCGCGGGCCCGCGTGAGCCGGAAGCCACCGTGGGGTGGTGCCGCAATCCGGGCCTCGATCACCTTGAGCGTTCGCACCAGTCCTGCCAGGACGGATGCATGCATTCTGGGTGGTGACCGCCCATCAAACAGGCAGATCTGGCCAGGGAGCGTCGTCAAATCCGGGCGGCCGGTCACCGGACATCTTGCGCCCTGCACCGTCAATGCCGCACAGAACGCCGCGGTTCGGCGGTCGCCGGCGCCCAGGGAGACGAATGATGGTTCAAGGTTTTTCGCGCCGCGCCGCGCTGCTCGCCGCTGGTGGAGTGCTGGCCGCCCCCCGCCTGGCGCAGGCCCAGGCCTCACGCGTGCGCCTCACGCTGGACTGGGCCTTCCAGGCCCCCAACGCCTTCGCGCTGCTGGCGCGCGAGAAGGGCTATTTTCGCGCCGCCGGGCTCGATGTGCAGGTCGATCGCGGCCAAGGCTCGGGTGGAGTACCGGTGGCACTCGCCGGCGGGTCCTACGACATGGGCTATGCCGACCTGAACCCCACCATCCGCTTCATGGCGGAGAACCCCGACCGCGGCATCGTCGCCGTCGCCGTGCTGCACGACCGCAGCCCGCTTTGCGCCATCGTGCGCGCCGACGGGCCGATCCGCACGCCCAAGGACCTCGAGGGCAAGCGCCTGGCCGCGCCGGATTTCGACGCTGGCCGGCAGTTGTTCCCCGCCTTCGCCAAGGCCGCGGGCGTCGATGCGTCCAAGGTCACCTTCCTCAGCGTGACCCCCGCGCTGCGCGAACCCATGCTGGTGCGCCGCGAGGCCGATGGCGTGACGGGCTTCGTGACCACCTCGGCACTGTCGCTGAAGGGCATCGGCCTGCCGATCGCCCAGCAGAACATCATGATGTATTACGACCACGGGCTGAACCTGTATGGCGGTGCCATCCTCACCACCCGCGCCTTCCTCGAGCGCAACCCGGACGCCGTGCGCGGTGCCACCGCGGCGCTGATCAAGGGCTTCCGCGAGACCATCGCGAACGGCCAGGAAATGCTCACCGTACTGAAGCGCGTCGAGCCGCTGACCGATGTCGCCCTGGAAGGCGAACGCCACCAGATGAACCTCGAACGCGTGATCCTTTCGGACCATGTGCGCGCCAACGGCATCTCGGCGGTGGATACCGCCCGTTTGCAGACCGGCATCGTGGCGGTGGAGGAAGCCTACAACCTGCCGCCGCGCCTGCAGGCGGCGCAGATCTACACGCCCGACTTCCTGCCGCCGCTGGCCGAGCGGCGCATTTGAGCCACGGCGCAGGCCGGCCGGGGGAGGCAATGCCCCCGCACGCCATCGCGGCACGGCGTGTGCGAGACCACGCGGCATGAACGCCATCAAGCGACCCTTTGTGCAGATCCACGACGTCGCCATGCGCTATGGCGGCGTCGAGGGCACGCTCGCGCTGCGCGGCACGAGCCTCGACGTGGCGCAGGGCGAGTTCATCGCCGTGGTCGGGCCCTCGGGCTGCGGGAAATCGACCCTCATGCGCCTGGTCACCGGCCTCTGGCCGCCGACCGAGGGCACCGTGATCGTCGATGGCACCGAGGTGGACGGCCCGCTCTCCATCGCGGGCATGGCCTTCCAGAACCCGACCCTGCTGCCCTGGCGCAGCATCATGGACAACGTGATGCTGCCGCTCGAGGTTGTGCAGCCCCACCGGCGGCAATTGCGCAGCCAGCGCGGCACCTACGAACGCAAGGTACGCGACCTGCTGGCGCTGGTGGGTTTGGCGGGGTTCGAGGCGAAGTTCCCCTGGCAGTTGTCGGGGGGCATGCAGCAGCGCGCCTCGCTCTGTCGCGCATTGGTGCATGAGCCGCGCCTGCTGATGCTGGACGAGCCCTTCGGCGCGCTCGACGTGTTCACGCGCGAGGACCTGTGGGACGTGCTGCAGAATGTGTGGCTGACGCGCAAGCCCACGGTCATCCTGGTGACGCACGACCTGAAGGAAGCGGTGTACCTGTCGGACCGCGTGCTGATCATGTCCTCGCGCCCCGGTCGCATCATTGCCGAGCGCCACGTGCCCTATCCCCGCCCGCGCCGGCTGGAGCAGACCTACGAGGCGGAGTTCCAGGCCATCGTCCACGAATTGCGCGACCGCATCTCGGATGCCCGCAAGGCCGAGGCCGCCGAAGATGCCCGCTAGCGCGCACCGCTCCGCCGAGGCGCTGGCCGCCGCCGCGCGCCGCCGCCGCCGGCTGGAACGCGCCCTGCCCTGGCTGGTCATCGCGGGCATGTTCCTGGTGTGGGAACTGGTCGTCGTCGGCTTCGACATCCAGCCCTTCATCCTGCCCGCCCCCACCGTTGTGGCCGAGAGCATGGTGAAGTGGTGGCAGCCGCTCGCCTTCAACGCCTGGGCCACGCTGCAAGACCACCGTCATCGGCTTCCTGATGGCGGTGGCCTTCGGGCTGGCGCTGGGCGTGGCCATCGGCAGTTCCGTGCTGGTCTATCGGGGGTTGTATCCGCTGCTCATCGCGTTCAACTCGGTGCCGAAAGTGGCGGTGGTGCCGATCCTGGTGATCTGGTTCGGCTCGGGCTTCTGGCCGGCGGTGCTGACCGCCTTCCTGATCTCCTTCTTCCCCATCGTGGTGAATGTCGCCACCGGCATCGCGACGGTGGAGCCCGAATTGCGCGACGTGCTGCGCGCGCTCGGCGCCAAGCCGCTCGACATCATCCGCAAGGTCGGGCTGCCGCGCGCGATGCCCTATTTCTTCGCCTCGCTGAAGGTCGCCATCACGGTCGCCTTCGTGGGCTCGATCATCAGCGAGACGGTGGCGGCGAACGAGGGTATCGGGCACCTGATGCTGGTGGCCTCCTCCCGCTTCGACGTGCCGCTGGTGTTTGCCGGGCTGATCGTGACCGGCGTGATGGGGGTTGCGATGTATTGGGTGGCCGCGACCATCGAGGAACGCACCACGGGCTGGGCCACCCGTGGGCAGAACGACCCGCGCCTGGCCACCGGGGGATGAGCGCTGGCGCCATCCGGCTGGGGATGCTCACCCCTTCCTCCAACACCGTGCTGGAGCCCGCCACCGCCGCGCTTCTGGCGGCCACGCCGCACATCACCGCGCATTTCCAGCGGCTGCGGGTGCTGAGCATCACACTCGATGGCGGCTCGACCGGGCAGTTCGACACGGGGCCGATGGTCGCCGCGGCGCAGATGCTCGCGGATGCGAAGGTGCATGCGATCTGCTGGAACGGCACTTCCGGCGCCTGGCTCGGGCTCGATGCCGACCGCGCCCTTTGCGCCGCGATCACCGGGGAGACCGGCATCCCCTGCACCACGGCGACACTCGCGCTGCATGAGGCGCTGCACGCGCTGGGCGCGCGGCGCATCGGCCTGGTCACGCCCTACCTGGCCGGGGTGCAGGCGGCGATCCTGGCCAATCTGCGCGCCGAAGGCTTCACACCGGCCGCCGAACGGCACCTGGAAGACCCGGGGAACTACTCCTTCGCCGAACACGCGCCCGAGCTGGTCACGCGCCTGGTGCGCGAGGTGGCGGCGGAGGGTTGCGACGCCATCGCGATCCACTGCACGAATTTCCGGGGTCTGGAAGCCGCGCGCATGGTGCGGGATGAGACCGGCATCCCGGTGCTTGATTCGGTGGCCGTGGCCCTGTGGGGCGCGCTGCGGGCGGCAGGGGCGGCACCGGCGCTGCCGGGCTGAACAGGGTGGGAGCAAGCGAGTGCCCCGGGGCACGCTCGCGCCTTGACCTGCCGGATCAGCATGGGGATTCTCAGCACTTCCACCGGACACCCCGCCGAAGACGAAAGGCCCGCCGCGCGCGAGCCCATGCGCCCGGCCCCTCGGGAACGCGAAGCGCGGCGCTGAACGGTGATCGGGCTGCTCCATACAGGCCGGGCGATCGCGATGCTGGCCACCCCGCTTGCCGCCGGCTTCGCCATGGAGGCGCTGGGAGGCCATCGGGTTCCGGTCGTCTTGACGGGGCTGGTGGGGCTCGCCGGGGCGATGTTGATCGCACGCACCCCGCGCCGACGGTTGACCTGACGCCACCTGCGGCGCGCCGGCTGCCATCGCCATCGACGGCACGCATGTCCGCGGCCCCGATGGCACGCGAGGTGATACATATGCAGATGCCGGATCATGTGGCGGTCGTGCTGCGCGCGGCCGGCGCCGACCTGACAGGAATGCCCGCCCCGGGGCCACTCGCGCGCATCGCCTGACCCCGCATCGGTGGACCTGGTGCGCAAGCGCTCCGCACCGTCGTTCGGGCCGGCCATGAGCGCGCGCCGCACGCCGCGGTTGCGCCCCCGCGCAGGCACTGGCATGCCGGTCGCTGGAGGATGCGCGATGATCGGCATGGATTGGGGCACCACCAGCCTCAGGGCCTATCGCTTCGGCCCGGATGGCGCGGTGCTCGATCGGCGGGAGACACCAGGCGGCATCCTGGCGGTGCCGCCAGGCGGCTTCCCGGACGCACTGAACACCGCCGTCGGCGACTGGATGGCGCAAGGCGAACGCCGCGTGCTGCTCAGTGGCATGGTGGGCAGCCGGCAGGGCTGGATCGAGGCGCCCTACCTGCCCTGCCCCGCCGGCCTCGCCGAGATCTCCGCCGCGACCCTGAGCGTTCCCTTCGACGATGCCGATGTCCGGCTCGTGCCCGGCCTGACCTGTCGCGACGCCAGCGGCGTGCCGGAGGTCATGCGCGGGGAGGAGACACAATTGCTGGGCATCGCCGCCATCACCGCCGGCGGGGAGACGACCGCCTGCCTGCCGGGCAGCCATGCCAAATGGGTGCGGACCTCCGGGGGCCGCGTGATGGAATTCACGACCCATCTGACCGGCGAGGCATTCGCCGCGTTATCGGGCCACACCATCCTGGCGCGCATGCTTGATCCCGTCGCGCCGCATCACGCCGCCGGCTTCGCCCGTGGCGTTGCGCGCGCGAAGCAGCCCGGCGGGCTGCTGCACCACCTGTTCGGCCTGCGCGCGGCGGGGCTGTTCAACGAAATCAGGGAAGCGGAGGCGGCCTCCTTCCTGTCGGGACTGCTGATCGGCCACGAGGTCGCGGCCGCGCTGGAGGCGGGCGTCGCGCCGCCGGTCATCCTGGTGGGCAGCGCCGGGCTCACCGCGCGCTACGGCGCTGCGCTAGATGGCTTCGGCATCCCGCACCGCGCCGCGGACCCCGATGTCGCCGCGCGCGGCCTGCACCTGATTGCGGAGCACATGCCATGAGCCTGGCCCCCTGGCTGGATGCCTGCCCCCTGGTTGCCATCCTGCGCGGCGTGACGCCCGATGAGGTCGAGGCGATCGGTGGTGCCCTGCTGGCCGAGGGCCTGAACATCCTCGAGGTGCCGCTGAATTCCCCGAACGCGCTCGAGAGCATCCGGCGCCTGCACGGGGCCTTCGGCGAACGCGCACTGATCGGCGCGGGCACCGTCACCACCGAGGACGAGGTCACGGCCATCGCCCGCGCCGGCGCGCGGCTGCTGGTCACCCCCCATGCCGACCCGTCGCTGGTCCTGGCCGCGCGCGCACGCGGCATGGCGGCCTGCCCGGGCTTCTTCACCCCCGCCGAGGCCTTCGCGCTGCTGGGTGCGGGCGCGGATGCGCTGAAGCTGTTTCCCGCCGAGGCCGCCTCGCCCGCCATGCTCAAGGCGCTGCTGGCGGTGCTGCCGAGGGGTACGGCGATCCTGCCGGTGGGCGGCATGGCGCCGGAGACCATCCCGGCATGGAGGGCGGCGGGGGCGACCGGCTACGGGATAGGTTCGTCGCTGTACCGGCCTGGCGACACGCCGGCCACGGTCACCGCCAAGGCGAAGGCGCTGCGCATCGCCGCGGGCATGGGCTGACGCACCGGCCACGGTTCCACTTGAAACTTCGTGTGATTCCGGGACCAATCGCGCCAAGGCTTCAAACGGGGAAACGATCAGATGATGCATCGCCGCCTGCTGCTGACCGGTGCCGCACTCGCCGCGCCCGCGCTGTTCACCCCGCGCCGCGCCGCGGCCCAGGAGGTGACGCTGCGGCTGCACCACTTCCTGCCGCCGGTCTCCAACGTGCATCGCCACTTCCTGATGCCCTGGGCGCGCAAGGTGCAGGAGGAAAGCAATGGGCGCCTGCGCATCCAGATATTCCCGTCCATGCAATTGGGCGGCGCGCCGCCACAACTGTACGACCAGGCGAAGGACGGTGTGGCCGACATCGTCTGGACGCTGCCCGGCAACACGCCCGGCCGCTTCCCGCGCATCGAGGTCATCGAACTGCCCTTCATCCCGCACAAGCGCGCCAGCGTGAATGCGCGCGTGACCTGGGAGTTGTTCGACCGACCACATGCGCGGCGAGTTCGAGGAAACCCATGTCATCACCGCCTGGGCGCATGATGCCGGGCGTGATCCATGCGCGCCGCGAAGTGAAGACCATGGAGGATCTGCGCGGCCTCAAGCTGCGCTTCCCCACTCGCCAGGCCGGCGAGGCGCTGCGCGCGCTGGGCGCGAGCGCCCATCGGCATGCCGATCCCGCAGGTGCCCGAAGCGATGTCGCAGGGTGTGATCGACGGCGCCGTGGTGCCCTGGGAAGTCGTGCCCGCCATCAGCATCCAGGAAATGGTGCGCAACCACACCGAGATCCCGGGCAGCGCCGACGCTCTACACCGCCTCCTTCGTGCTCGCGATGAACAAGGCGCGCTACGAAGGGCTCGCCCCCGACCTCAAGCGCGTGCTCGACGCCAATTCGGGGGCCGCCGCCGCCGCCATGGCGGCCAAGGTGTGGGACGAGGAAGGCCCCAAGGTGGAGGAGAGCGTGCGCCGCCGCGGCAACGTCATCGTCGAGATCTCGGCGGAGGAGAAGGCGCGGTGGCAGGAGGCGACCGCGCCCGTGATCGCCGCCTGGATCACGGGGATGCGTGAGCGCAACATCGATGGTGCCGCTCTGGTCGAGGAGGCGCGCGCGCTCGTCGCGCGCTACGGCCAGGGCGTCGCCTGAGCGCGCATCCGGGCGCCGCGCGGCCTGACGAAGCGCCGCGCGGGCCGGTCGCGCGCGCGGCCGCGGCGTTGGCGCTGGCGGCGGGTGTGGCGCTGCTCGGCGTGGCCTTGCTCACCGCCACCTCGGTGCTGCTGCGCTGGACCACCAGCCAGCCGGTGCGCGGCGATGTCGAGCTGGTGCAGATGGGCGGCGGCATCGCGGTGGTGGGCTTCCTCGCCTACGGCACGCTGATGCGCAGCAACATCATGGTGGACAGCTTCACCGGCTGGCTGCCGCCGCCGTGGCGCCGGGCGGTGGACGCCTTCTGGCACCTGGTGTGCGGGCGTGGTGGCGCTGGTGCTGGCGGAGCGCCTGGCGGTCGGCGCCATCGAGGCCCATGCGACCCGCACCACCACCATCGGCCTGCTCGGCGTGCCGATCTGGTGGGCCGTGGGCATCGCGGCGTTGGGCTTCGCGGTGACCGGGATCGCCGCGCTGTATTGGGTGCATCGCCTGGCCCGGGGCCGCGACTGATGGCCGAGGAATTCGTCCTCGCCGGCGCCGGCTTCGCCGCGCTGCTGGGGCTGATCGCGCTGCGCTGCCCGATCGGGCTGGCGATGCTGCTGGTGGGTGCCGCAGGCTACGTGCACATCATCGACACCGAACGGCTGATGGCCTGGCTGAAAACCACGCCCTTCTTCCTGTTCGCCAACTACACGCTGTCGGTCATTCCGCTGTTCATCCTGATGGGCGCGCTGGCCGAGCGCGGCGGCCTCGCGACGCGACCTGTTCGTGGCCGCGAACGCGCTCGTCGGCCACCGGCGCGGCGGGCTGGCGATGGCGCGTGATCGGCGCCTGCACGGGCTTCGGCGCGATCTGCGGCTCGTCGGTCGCGACCACCGCGACCATCGGGCGCGCGGCGCTGCCGGAGCTGCGGCGCTATGGCGACGAGCCGCGGCTTCGCCAGCGGCACCATCGCGGTCGGCGGCACGCTGGGCATCCTGATCCCGCCCTCGGTCATCCTGGTCGTCTATGCGATCACGCACCGAGCAGAACATCGCCAAGCTGTTCATGGCGGCGCTGATCCCGGGCCTGCTGGCGGCGCTGTTCTATTGCCTCGCGATCGCGCTGATGGTGCGCCGGCGACCCGCGCTCGTGCCCGGCAGGCGCCGCGCGTGCCGCCGGAGCGAGCGCCGCGCGCGCGCTGCGCGCCGTGCTGGCCGGTGCTGCTCATCGCGGTCGTGGTGGTGGGCGGCATCTATGGCGGCGTGTTCACGCCGACCGAGGGTGCCGCGGTCGGCTGCGTCGGCGATGCTGCTGGTGGGGCTCGCGCAGCGCACGCTTCGGCTGCGCGGCGATCGGCGAGGCGCTGCGGCAGACGGCCGAGACCACGGCGATGATCTTCGTCATCCTGCTCGGCGCGGAGATGTTCAACGCCTTCCTCGCGCTGCTCGCAGGTGCCGACGCTGCTGGCCGACTGGGTCAGCGACCAGGGCTTGCCGCCCTATGGCGTGCTGGTCGGCGTTGCTCGCTGGTCTACATCCTGCTCGGCGCGGTGATGGACGAACTGGCGATGATGCTGCTGACGCTGCCGGTGTTCTTCCCGGTCGTCACCGCGCTCGATTTCGGCCTGCACCACCGAGGAGACCGCGATCTGGTTCGGCATCCTGGTGCTGATCGTCGGTCGGCATCGGGCTCACCGCGCCGCCGATCGGGCTGAACGTGTTCGTCGGTCAGTCGCTGGCGCGCGACGTGCCGATCGCGGCGACCTATCGCGGCGTGCTGCCCTATCTGGCGATGGACCTGCTGCGCCTGGCGCTGTGCGTCGCCTTCCCCTGGCTGTCGCTGGCGGTGGTGCGGCTGCTGACCTGACGCCGGGTTGCGCGCGCGCCGGCCCGCGGACCATCCTGCGCGCGCCATCACCGGAGTCCCGCCCCATGAAGACCCGCGCCGCCGTCGCCTGGAAAGCCGGCGCAGCAGCTGACCATCGAGACCATCGACATCGAAGGCCCGCAAGCGCCGGCGAAGTGCTGGTGGAGATCATGGCGACCGGCGTCTGCCACACCGACGCCTACACGCTGTCGGGCGCGGACCCGGAGGGCATCTTTCCCGCCATCCTCGGCCATGAGGGCGCGGGCATCGTGCGCGAGGTTGGTGCCGGCGTGACCACGCTGAAGCCCGGCGACCATGTCATCCCGCTCTACACGCCCGAATGCCGGCAGTGCAAAACCTGCCTGTCGCAGCGCTCCAACCTGTGCACCGCCATCCGCGCCACGCAGGGCAAGGGCGTGATGCCCGATGGCACCTCGCGCTTCTCCTGCGAAGGCGCCGCCAGGCGGCGCGGGCGCGAACACCGTGTTCCACTACATGGGCTGCTCCACCTTCGCGAACTTCACCGTGCTGCCCGAGATCGCGCTCGCCAACGTCCGCGACGACGCGCCCTTCGACAAGATCTGCTACATCGGCTGCGGCGTGACCACCGGCATCGGCGCCGTCATCAACACCGCGAAGGTCTGGCCGGGCGCCAATGTCGCGGTGTTCGGCCTGGGCGGCATCGGGCTCAACGTGCTGCAGGCGCGCGCGCATGGTGGGCGCGGACAAGCATCATCGGCATCGACATCAACCCCGCGCGGGAGGCGATGGCGCGGAAATTCGGCATGACCGCACTTCATCAACCCGGACGCCGTCGGCCGCGACAAGGTGGTGCAGGCCATCATGGACCTCACCGGCGGCGGGGCGGATTTCTCCTTCGAATGCATCGGCAACGTGCAACCTCATGCGCCAGGCGCTGGAATGCACCCATCGCGGCTGGGGCGAGAGCATCATCATCGGCGTCGCGGCCTCGGGCCAGGAGATCAGCACGCGGCCCTTCCAGCTGGTCACCGGGCGCGTCCTGGCGCGGCACGGCCTTCGGCGGCGCGCGCGGGCGCACCGACGTGCCGACGCATCGTCGATTGGTACATGGATGGGAAAATCGAGATCGACAGCCTGATCACCCACACCATGCCGCTCGATGACATCAACACCGCCTTCGACCTGATGCACGAAGGCACGTCCATCCGCTCCGTCGTGGTGTACTGAGCCGTGCCGGTGAACCCCGCCGATGGCGCCGTGCTCGGCGCGCTCTACGGCACCGAGGCGATGCGCGCGGCGATGGGCGAGCACGCCTTCCTCCAGCGCATGCTGGATGTGGAGGCGGCGCTGGCCCGCGCGCAGGCGCGCCTGGGCATCATCCCGGCCGAGGCCGCGCCCGTCATCACCGCGGCGGCCGATGCCGCGCGGCTCGACCTGCCCGCACTCGCCGCCGCCACGCGCAACACCGGCTATCCGGTGGTGGGGCTGGTGAAGCAACTCTCGCGCGCTCGCCGGGCCTGAGGCCGGCCGCTGGACGCATTGGGGCGCCACCACGCAGGACATCATGGACACCGCGCTGGTGCTCCAGATGCGCGACGGCCTGGCGCTGATCGAGGCCGACCTGCGCGCCACCTGCGCCGCCTTCGCCGCCATGGCCGCGCAGCACCGCGACACGGTGATGGCCGGGCGCACGCATCTCCAGCACGCGCTGCCGGTCACCTTCGGCTACAAGGTCGCGGTGTGGCTCTCGCCGCTGCTGGCCTCGCTCGATCGCCTCGCGCAGCTGCGCCCGCGCGCGCTGCGCCTCTCCTTCGGTGGTGCGGCGGGCACGCTGGCCTCGCTGGGCGAGCAGGGGCTGGAGGTGTCGCGCGAACTGGCCGCGCGAACTCGACCTCGCCGAGGCCGACATCCCCTGGCATGTCGCGCGCGACGGCCTGGCCGAGACCGTCTGCTGGCTCGGCGTGCTGTGCGGCACGCTGTCCAAGATGGCGACCGACGTGATGCTGATGATGCAGACCGAATTGATGGAGGTGGGCGAGCCCCACGCGCCAGGCCGCGGCGGCTCCAGCACCATGCCGCAGAAGCGCAACCCCATCGCCTGCGAATACGTGCTCTCGCAGTCGCGCGGCGTGCATGCGCTGGTGCCGCAGGTGCTGGCCGCCATGGCGCAGGATTTCGAGCGCGGCACCGGCCCCTGGCAGGCCGAGATGCTGGCCCTGCCGCAGGCCTTCCTGCTGACCCATGGCGCGGTCTCGCACGCCCGCTTCATCGCCGAGGGGCTGGTGGTCGATGCCGCGCGCATGCGCCGCAACCTCGACGCCACCGGCGGGCTGATCGTCAGCGAGGCGGTGATGATGGGCCTTGCCCCGCTGCTCGGCCGGGGCGAGGCGCATCACGCGGTCAACGATGCCTGCGACCTCGCCCTCGCCGAGGGGGTGTCGCTGACCGAGGCGCTGCTGCGCGATGCGCGCGTGGCCGCGAAGCTCGATGCCGCGGCGATCGCGCGGATGACCGACCCGGCGGCCTACCTTGGCAGCGCGGGCGCCTTCACCGACCGAGTGGTGGCCCGCGCGCGGGGCGTCATGACCGGCTGAGGCCGCCGCGCCCGCGCGCGGCCGGGTTCAGTCCGCGGCCTCGGCCAGTTCAAGCAGGGCACGGCCATTGCTGCGGAAGCGCGCCATCTGGGTGCGCGTGCCGCGGCAGCGGTCCGCGAACAGGTCGGAGTCGGGCGCGACCACCTCGATCTTGCTGCGCACGCGGCAAACAAGGCGCGTCAGGCTGCGTGCCGAACCACCATGCCAGCGCACCACCGCCATGCCCCAGTCGCCGTAGGTGTCGTAGTGCTGGCGCAGGTAGCCCGCGGCCCAGTTCGTCGCCCGCTCCGGGTCGAGCGGCCAGACCTGGCCGCCGCGCGCATGCACGCGGGCATTCACCTGCACGCAGCCGGCCATCACGCTGCCCCGGGCGGAGCGCAGCATGCGTTGCGCCGCCTCCCGGCTTTCGGGGTAGTAGGCGCGTCCGCCGATATTCATCGCATGCGCGTGCAGCCCGCTCTCGTTCAGGGCAATAGCCACCAGCAGCCCCTCGGGCAGGCCGTGCCGGCGCTCCGCGTCGCGCGCGGCTTCCAGGCAGGCGGTGCGGGGCGATGTCGTGTCGATGTCGGCCGCCGGGGTGGCCGCCACGGTTGGCGTGACCACGGGTTCGGGATGGGCGCAGGCGGCTCCGGACATGGCCAGCATACCCAACATAGCGGTCGCCCAGACCGGAGAGAGCAAGCGCCGACGGTGCGTTGGTGAAAGGGTCCAGACACGGCTCGGCCGGGTCCGGGAGGGACGGGCGCTCCGCGGCATCGCACGCGGGGGCGCCGCAACGTGTCGCCGGCGGGGGGAAGCCGGCAATCCATTCGCGGTCGTCATGCTGGCTTCCGTACACGCTCCGGCAGCAAGCGCAACCCCAACGATGCAGCATAGCTTCATCCAGATTCTGAAGAACACAATGCGGCAGGAATTAGGCGAAGTCTTGTTGAAGTATTTATGCGCATTTTTTCTTTGCCGCATCGCAGCGGCGCCGGGCGGTGGATTTGCCCGTTAACTATTTGTGCAGTGGGGCGCAGCGCGACGGGATTTTGTGCCCGATCGCTCCGCCCCGCCGCGACACAGGGCCTGCCCCTCACCCCATGCGGATGGACGGCGCCGGCTGCCCCGCGATCACCACGTTCACGCAGGCCGCCTTGCCGGAGGCGAAGGCGCGCTCCACCGCCGGGGCGATATCCTCGGCGCGGGTGACGAACTCGCCATGCGCGCCCAGCGCCTGCGCCACCAGGTCGTAGCGTGTGCCCGGCGCCAGTTCGCAGCCATGCGCGCGGTTGGCGCCGTATTCGCGCAGCTGGATCTGGTGCTCGGCATTCCAGCAGGAATCGTTGCCGACCACCGCCACGAAGGGCAGGCCGTGGCGATGCGCGGTGTCGAACTCGGCCATGTGGAAGCCGAAGGTGCCATCGCCCAGCACCGCCAGCACGCGCGCGCCCGGCCGCGCGCAGGCGGCCGCCATCGCGAAGGGCACGGACGGGCCGATCGCCCCCGCCACGCCGTTGATCAGCCGCGCGGGTGCGGCCAGCATGGATTGCGCCCATTGGCCGATCTCGCCGCCATCGCAGACCAGCACCGTCTCCGGCCCGGCGTTCAGGAAGGGCCGCAGCGCGTGGCACAGCGTGGCGGGGTGGATGGGGCCTTCCGGCGCGCCGGCCAGCGCATCCCAGGCCGGCGGGCGGAAGCCGATGGCATGCGCCAGGCGGTTGGACCAGGCGACATTGCCGTGCGGCTTGAGCACCGCCGTCAGCGCCGCCACCGCCTCCGCCGCGCCGGCCAGCGCCGCGACGGCGATCCGCGCATCCAGCCCGCGCGCCGCGCGCGCCAGCATCTCGGCGTCCGGGTCCACCACCACGAAGCGCGCATCGGCGGCGATGGCCGGCGCACGGCCGAAGCGCAGCGTGAAGTCGAGCGGCTTGCCCAGCAGCACCACCAAATCCGCCTCGGCCAGCACCTGCGCGAAGGCGCCCAGCGACGGGTCGCCGAGGCCGCGCGGGCTTTCCATCGCGGCCACCGGCAGCCCGGCACGCGCCGCAAGCGCGGCGATCGCGGCACTGCCCGCCGGCGTGCACAGCGCCGGCGGCGCCACCAGCACCGGGCGCTGCGCCGCGGCGATGGCCTGCGCGATGGCGGCCGCGCTCTCGGGCGAGAGCGGCATCGCCAGCGGTGCGAAGGCCGCCGGCGCGGGCGGTGCCGGGGGTTCGATGCGCGCATCGAGCACGTCGGTCGGCAGCGAGACATGCACCGGGCCCGGCCGGCCGGAGCGCGCAATGCGGATGGCGCCCGCGATATCGTGGCCGAGCGTCGCGGCGGAAGCGGCGGTGATCGCCTGCTTGCAGGCCGGTGCGGCCATGCGCGCCTGTTCCAGCTCCTGGAAGGCGCCGAGCCCGAGTTCGCCATTGGGCGCATGGCCCGAGAGCAGCAGCACCGGCACCTCGCCCGAGAGCGCCGTGGGCAACGCGCCGACCGCGTTGGAATGCCCCTGCCCGCCGGTGACCAGCGCCACGCCGACCTCCCCGGTCAGCCGCGCCCAGGCATCGGCCATGTGGACCGCGGCGGCCTCGTGCCGCGTGTGGATGATCTCGATGCCCGAGCCCACCAGCGCATCATAGACCGGCATGATGTGGTTGCCCGACAGGCTGAAGATGCGCCGCACGCCGGCCTGCACCAGCGCCTGCACCAGGATGTCCGCGCCGCGGATCGTCGAGCCCATGCTGTCATTCCCCCTTGGATGGGCGGCAGAACGCCACGGGCTGGACACCCTGTCCAGCGCCGGTAGTCTCGCCCTGTCGGGAGGGACGCGCATGGCCGATCCGGCCAGCCTGAAGGTCAGCGTGTGGCGTGGCGGCGAGCAGGGCGCGTTCGCGCAATACGATGTGCCCGCCCGCGCCAACCAGACCGTGCTCGACGTGGTCACGCATATCCAGCGCGAGCTCGACCCCTCGCTGGCCTATCGCTTCGCCTGCCGCGTGGGCATGTGCGGGTCCTGTGCGATGACGGTGAACGGGCGCGCGCGCTGGACCTGCCGGACGCATGTGCGCAAGGTTGTCGATGCCGATGGCGCGCTGGAACTGCGCCCGCTCGCCAACATGCCGGTCATCCGCGACCTCGCCGCCGACATGACGCCCTTCTTCGAGAAATGGCAGCGCGCGCGCGGCACCTTCGAGCCCCGCCAGGCGCCCGATGGCGCCGTGCCCGCCGAGTTCGCGGTGGTGGCCCCCGCATCGAAGGCGCGGCAGGAGGCCGATGCCGGCATCGAATGCATCGGCTGCGGCGTGTGCTACGCCTCCTGCGACGTGGTGGCCTGGAATGGCGAGTATCTCGGCCCCGCCGCGCTGAACCGCGCCTGGACGCTGGTCAACGACGTGCGCGACGGCGCGCGGGCGGAACGCATGGCGGCGGTGGCGGGCGATGCCGGCTGCCATTCCTGCCATTCCACGCAATCCTGCACGGAACGCTGCCCCAAGAACCTCGACCCCTCCTCCGCCATTGCCGGGCTGAAGCGGACGCTGTTCTGGGACACGCTGCTGGGCCGGCGATGAGCGCCACCCGGGCGCGCCCGCCACATGCCCGCGGCCAGACCCATCTCTGGGTGGTGCAGCGCGTCACGGCCATGGTGCTCGGCGTGGCGGTGCTGGTGCACCTGGTCACCATCATGGTGGCGGTGCGCGGCGGGCTGTCCGCCGCCGAGATCATCGGCCGCACCCAGGGCAACGAGGCCTGGCTGCTGTTCTACGCGGTGTTCGCGCTGGCCGCCGGCCTGCACGGCGCGATCGGCCTGCGCAACATCGCCGCCGAGACCATCGGCCTGCGCGGGCGCGGCGCCGACATCGCCTGGCTGGCCATCGGGCTGCTCACCGCGGGGTTCGGCATCCGCGCGGCCATCGGGCTCTATGCGTGATGGATCTGCGCGCGCGGTCCCACCCCACCTACATCGCCTTCGTGGTGCACCGCGTCTCGGGCCTGCTGCTCGCGCTGTTCCTGCCGGCGCATTTCTGGGTGCTGTCCTCGGCCATCTCGGGCGAGGCGCGGCTCGATGGCTTCCTGCGCTGGACCGAGAACCCGCTGGTGAAGGCCGCCGAGACGGTGCTGGTGGTGCTGCTCGCCGCCCACCTCGCCGGCGGGCTGCGCGTGATGGCGCTGGAATTCCTCGGCTGGCGGCGCGCGCAGAAGGACATGGTGGCGGTCTCGGCGGGCGTGTCGCTGGTCGTTGGCATCCTGTTCCTGCTCAATGTCCTTTGAACTTCTGGTGTTGATGGGGGCGTGCCTGGTGGCCGCCTTCACCTCGGGCGTGGCCGGCTTCTCCTTCAACCTGGTGGCGGCCGGCATCCTGTTCCATGTGATTCCGCCGCAGCAATCGGCGCCGATCCTGATCACCGCCTCGCTGATCATCCAGCTGGGCACCATCGGCGTGGTGTGGAAGGCGATCCGCTGGCCGGTGCTGGTGCCCTACCTCGCGGCGGGGCTGCTGGGCACGCCGCTCGGCGTCGCGGTGCTGCGGGTGGCCGATGGTGACGTCATCAAGATCGGCGTGGGCGTGCTGCTGGTCACCTATTCGGGCTACATGCTGGCACGTCTCGCGCTGCGCCTCGCCCCGCCGCGCGTGCAGGCCGGGCCGGCGGCGGATGCGGCGGTCGGCTTCGCCGGCGGCATCCTGGCCGGCATCGGCGGATTTTCCGGCGCGCTGCCGACCATGTGGACCGACCTCAAGGGCATGCGCAAGGATGAGGCGCGGGCCATCTTCCAGCCCTTCATCGTGGTCACGCACATGGTCGCGGTGGTCTCGCTGCTGGCCGGCGGCTTCTTCGATGCGCAGGCGGGGATGTCCCTGCTCGCTGCCCTGCCGGCGCTGGGCATCGGCACATGGCTCGGCATCAAGGCCTATAAGCGGCTGCCGGCGGAGACATTCCGCCTTGTTCTGCTGGTATTGTTGCTCGTCTCCGGCGTATCGCTGGTGCTGTAGGGACAGGAGAGCGTCATGACGCTGATGACCAAGCCAGGGGTCGCGCCGCAAGGCGCGCGGGACGAGCTCGTCGCCGCTGCGCATCGAGCCCGAGGCCATCGAGGAAGCCGCCAAGCTGCTCTACATCCGCGCCTGCAAGATCCTGCCCGACGACATCAAGGCCGGTTTCGCGCGGCTCGATGGCAGCGAGACCGACGCCACGGCGAAAACCATCCTCGCCACCATGATCGAGAACATCGGCGTGGCCGAGCGGCATGGACAACCTGCTGTGCCAGGACACCGGCATCCCGATCTTCAACGTGCTGATCGGCCGCAACGTGCAGGTCGATGGCTGGGCGCTGAAGGAGGCCATCGCGCGCGGCACCGCGCGCGCCACGCGCGAGCACCCGCTGCGTTCCTCGGTGGTGCACCCGATCACGCGGCGCAACGAGCACACCTCCTGCGGCGAGCGCGTGCCCGTCATCAACATCGACTTCACCGAGGCCGAGCGCGAATTGCGCCTGGAGATGATCCCGAAGGGCAGCGGGTCCGAGAACGGCTCCTTCCTCCAGATGCTGATCCCCGCCGATGGCGTGGCCGCGGTGAAGCGCTTCGTGGTCGACCGCGTCATCCAGGCCGGCGGCAAGGTCTGCCCGCCCACCATCGTCGGCGTGGGCGTGGGCGGCACCTCGGATCTGTGCATGCACCTCGCCAAGATCGCCGCCACGCGCCCGCTCGGCTCGCGCTGCGCGGACCCGGAAGGCGCGAGGCTGGAGGAAGCGCTGAGCGAGGCGGTGAACACGCTGGGCATCGGCCCGCAGGGCCTGGGCGGCGATTCCACCGCCTTCGCCGTGCATGTCGAGACGGCCGCCACGCACATCACGATGAACCCCGTGGCGGTGAACATCCAATGCCACTCCGCCCGGCGCGCGAGCGCCACCTTCACGCCCGAGGGCGTCAGGATCGGGTTCTGACGCCATGACCCACCACGTCCTGCACATGCCCATCACCGAGGCGCAGGTCCGCGCAATTGCGCGCCGGCGACACGGTCACGCTGGAGGATACGCTCTATCGGCATCCGCGACGCCACGCAGATCCACATGTTCGACCATGGCCGCAGCCACGAAGTTCGACCTGCGCGGCCATGCGGTGATCCACACCGCGCCCAACCTGCGCAAGGTCGAGCGCTCCGGCACCAACCATTCGGGCTATGAGGCGGTGTGCGTGGGCACCACCACCTCCGACCGCATGGAGCGCTTCACGCGGCCGCTGATGGAGCGCGAGGGCGTGCGCATCATCATCGGCAAGGGCGGGCTGCGCGAGGGTTCGCTCGACGCCTTCCGCGAATCGGGCGGCGTCTATCTCGCCGTGGTCGGCGGTGCGGCCGCGCTGGAGACCACCTGGATCGAGGCGGTCGAGGATGTGGACATGGACGACCTCAACCCCGAGGCGCTGTACAAGTTCCGCATCAAGGGCTTCGGCCCGCTGCTGGTGGCGATGGATGCGCATGGCGGCAGCCTCTACGCCACGGTGAACGCCGAGGCCGCGCGCCGCCGCCAGGCCGCGCTGGAGAAGCTGGGGGCCGCCTGATGCTGGTCTTGCCGCTGGTGATCCTGATGCAGGTGATGCCACCGCCCTTCGGGACCATCGTCGGTGCCCTGGTGCTCGGCCGCGCCCACGATCCGCGCGAGATCGTCGAAGCGGTGCCGCTGCCGGCACCTCCCGCCGAGGACTGCGATTGCGGCGTCCCGGCCAGCCCACGAGGCCCCCGATGACCCCCATCGCCCACCGCCGCACCGATATCCTCGTCCTGGGCGCCGGCGGCGCCGGCCTGCTCGCCGCGCTGCACGCCAAGGACGCCAACCCCACGCTCGAGGTCACCATCGCGGTGAAGGGCCTGCTGGGCAAATGCGGCTGCACCCGCATGGTCCAGGGCGGCTACAACGTCGCGATCGCGCCGGGCGATTCCGCCGAGCGCCACTTCATGGACACGCTGGACGGCGGCAAGTGGCTCAACGACCAGGACCTCGCCTGGACGCTGGTGGTCGGCGCGCAACAGCGCATCCGCGACCTCGAGAACCGCTGGGGCTGCTTCTTCGACCGCAACGCGGACGGCACCATCCACCAGAAGGCCTTCGCCGGGCAGACCTTCGACCGCACCGTCCACAAGGGCGACCTCACCGGCATCGAGATCGTCAACCGCCTGGCCGAGCAGGTCTGGGCGCGCGGCATCGACCGGCATGGAGGAACACCGCGCCGTCGCGCTGATCCGCGCGACGGACGGCGCGCGCCTGTCGCGGCGTGCTGCTCATCGACATGCGCACGGGCGGGCTCGTGTTCGTGCAGGCGCGCGCCGTGCTGCTGGGCACCGGCGGCGGGCCGACCATGTACAAGTACCATACGCCATCAGGCGACAAGGCCTGCGATGGCATGGCCATGGCGCTCCAGGCGGGCCTCGCGTTGCGCGACATGGAGATGGTGCAGTTCCACCCCACCGGCGTGCTGGCGGGACCCGGCACGCGCATGACCGGCACCATCATCGAGGAAGGCCTGCGCGGCGCCGGCGGCTACCTGCTCGGCGGCGATGGCGAGCGCTTCATGCACACATACGATTCCCGCGGCGAACGCGCGACGCGCGACATCGTCTCCCGCTCCATGCAGCGCGAGATCCTCGCCGGCAACGTCAACGCCGAAGGCGGGCTGTGGCTCGAGATGGCGCCACCTCGGCCCCGAGCGCGTGGCGCGCGAGTTCAAGGGCATGGTGGAACGCTGCGCCGACAACGGCTTCGACCTCGCCGGCGGGCGCGTCCCCGTCGTGCCCACCGCCCACTACATGATGGGCGGCCTGGTGTTCCGCGCCGATGGCTCGACCGACCTGCCCGGCCTGTTCGCGGCCGGCGAGGATACCGGCGGCGTGCATGGCGCGAACCGCCTGGGCGGCAATGGCGTCGCCAATTCCACGGTGTTCGGCGGCATCGCCGGCGACACGATGGGCCGCTGGGTGCCGCGCGAGGGCGCCTTCGAGGACCCCGACCCCCAGGCGCTGGAGGAAGCCGTGGCCCGCGTGCAATCCCCCTTCGCACGGCCCGCGCGCAACCTCTCGCCGATCCGCGACGCGCTGCTGGACCTCATGTGGGACAAGGCGGGCATCCTGCGCGATGCGGCGGGCCTGACGGAGTGCATGTCCGGCCTCGATGCGCTGGAAGCCGAGACGGATGCGGCGGGCGTGGAAGGCGCGGACCGCGCCTTCAACCTCACCTGGCATGATTGGCTGAACCTGAAGTCGCAGTTGCTGATCTCGCGCAGCATCGTCGCGGCGTCGCTGGCGCGCGAGGAATCGCGCGGGGCCCATTGGCGGGAGGATTTCCCGCAGACCCGGCCGGACAATGCGGGCCTCGCCGCCACACGCACCACGCTGCACGAGGGTCGCATCGCGCTCGACTGGCAGGAGGTGCGCTTCACCCGCCTGAAGCCCGGCGAAAGCCTGCTGGCCGCCGCGGCGGAGTGACCGGCGGCGGCATGTGTCACGGCCCTGCGCTTGACAGCCGCAGTCGCGCTTCCCACCCTGCCGCCAAGGGGACGATCGCGATCACCCCGTGAGGCTCCGGCCGAAGCATCGCGTCCGCACACATCTCCCGCAGGAGAGGACGCACCATGCCCGCCCCCAGCATCGTCACCGTGCCGCAACTCGCCCGGCGCATCGGCCTGCCCGACGCCCCGTGCTGATCGATGTCCGTACCGATGAAGATGCCGCCGCCGATCCGCGCTTCCTCCCCGCCGCCATCCGCCGCTCCCACCGCGATGTCACGCAATGGGCGGGCGGCTTCGCGGGGCGCGACGTCGCCCTGGTCTGCCAGCAGGGTCTGAAGCTCAGCCAGGGCACGGCCGCCTGGCTGCGCCATGCGGGCGCGCAGGCCGAGGCGCTGGAAGGTGGCTTCGAGGCCTGGCGCGATGCGGCGATGCCGCTGGTCTCCCCCACCCATGTCCCGCCACGCGATGGCGCGGGGCGCACGCTCTGGGTCACCCGCGCGCGGCCCGAAGGTCGATCGCATCGCCTGCCCCTGGCTGATCCGCCGCTTCGTCGATCCGGACGCGGTGTTCCTGTTCGTCGCCCCCTCCGAGGTGCGCGGCGGTGGCCGAGCGCTTCGGCGCCACGCCCTTCGACGTCGAGGGCGTGTTCTGGTCGCCATCGCGGCGAGCTCTGCACCTTCGACATCATGCTCGATGAATTCGCGCTTGCGCACCGAGGCGCTGGACCGCCTCGCGCTGATCGTGCGCGGCGCCGATACCGCGCGGCCGGACCTCGCGCCGGAGGCGGCGGGCCTGCTCGCCGCCTCGCTCGGCCTGTCGCGCATGTATCGCGACGACCTCGCGCAACTGGAGGCTGGCCTCGCGCTCTACGATGCCTTCTACCGCTGGTGCCGCGACGCCACCGACGAGACCCACAACTGGCCGCACGGCGACGAGGCCCGCATGACCGCCACGCGACCCGGGCCGTGTCCCCAGCCTTCGCCGAGGCGCCTGCGCGTCTGGCTGCGCATCGGCCTGCTCTCCTTCGGCGGGCCGGCCGCGCAGATCGCCGCTGATGCACAGGGAAGCTGGTGGAGCAGCGCCACTGGGTCTCGGATGCGCGCTTCCTGCACGCGCTCAATTTCTGCATGCTGCTGCCCGGGCCCGAGGCGCAGCAGCTTGCCACCTATCTCGGCTGGCTGATGCATGGCGTGAAGGGCGGGCTGGCGGCGGGGCTGCTGTTCATCATGCCCGGCGCGCGTGGTGATGCTCGCCCTGTCGATCATCTACGCGACGCTGGGCAACGTGCCGCTTCGTCGCCGCGCTGTTCTTCGGGCTGAAATGCGCGGTGCTGGTGCTGGTGGTCGAGGCGCTGCTGCGGGTGGCCCGGCGCGCGCTCAAGGGCACCGCGCCCTGGGCGCTGGCTGTCGCGGCATTCCTCGCGCTGGCGGTGTTCAACCTGCCCTTCCCGGTGGTGGTGCTGGCGGCGATCGCCATCGGCTATGCGATGCCCGCCGCCTTCGCCGCCGGCGGCCATGGCGCGGCCAAAGAAGGCCCGCCGGCGTTGCTCGATGCCGCGCTGGCCGCCGAGCCCGACCGCATCGCCCGCATGGCGCCGGCGGCGCGCCGCGCGGGTCTGGTTGCCATCGCGTTGTGGCTCTGGCCGGTCGTGCTGCTGATGGGCGCGGGCGTGTGGGGCGACATCGCCTGGTTCTTCTCGAAGATGGCGGTGGTCACCTTCGGCGGCGCCTATGCCGTGCTGGCCTATGTCGCGCAGGAAGCGGTGGAGCACTACCGCTGGCTCACCGCGCCCGAGATGCTGGCCGGCCTCGGCCTGGCCGAGACCACCCCCGGCCCGCTCATCCTGGTGCTGCAATTCGTGGGCTTTCTGGCGGGGTATCGCGACAGCGGCATCCTGGGCGGGGTGGGTGCCACGGGGCTCACGCTGCTGGTCACCTTCGCGCCGTGCTTCGCCTGGATTTTCCTGGGCGCGCCCTTCGTCGAACGGCTGCACGACGCGCCACGGCTCAAGGGCGCGCTGGCCGGCGTCACGGCCGCGGTGGTCGGCGTCATCGCCAACCTGGCACTCTGGTTTGGCCTGCGCGTGGTCTTCGCGGAGGTTCGCCGCGTGCCGCTCGGCCCGGCCTCGATCGATGTGCCGGTGCTGGCCACCCTCCAGCCCACGGCGCTGGCGCTCACGCTGCTGGCGGGGGTGCTGCTGCTGTGGCTGAAATGGGGCCTGGCTCGGGTGCTGGCGGTCAGCGCAGCCGCGGGGTTGGCGCTGTCGCTGCTGCCGCCGTCCTGATCGAAGTCCGCTGGCGCTGACCGGGTATCACCCGCGGTTCCTCCAGCAGCCAGAACAGGATGTTGTTGCGGAAGGTCGGGTCGCGCGTGATCTCCAGGTGTTCACGCGGCAGGAACAGCGTGCGGCGAAACCCCATCGGGCTGTTGACGGTGGGGGTGCGCACATCCTCCCCCTGGCGGAAATCGAGCAGGGCTAAATCCCGCAGCACCAAACCGTCGCCGGGCGAGGTCACCAAAGGTGCGACCGTGCCATCCGCGGTATTGGCACTCATGCGCGAGGTGGTCGGCAGTGCGTCACCCGCAATCACCATCAGCTCGGTGCCAGGGGGCTGCGTGACCGGCCGGTCCAACGCCGCCGAGAAGGCGCGCGCGCGCCGCAGCAGGCGCGCCTGCAGGGCCAAGGCGATGCGCCGGCGTTCCTCGGGCGTCTCCACCCCGGGCATCAGCGTCGCGAGGTCGGCGTCGATCCCAGGCTTGGCGATGCCCCAGCCCATGCGCCGCCACACCTCGGGGTCGTGCACATCGAGCGCGGTCCCGGGGTCGGCCGTGGTCACCACCGGCGTTGCGCGCTGCCGCGGCAGCAGCTGGTAAAGCGACGGGAAGGTGCCGAGGATGGCCGGGCTGTAGTTCGGCACGATCGGCGAGCCGAAATCGCGGCCGCTGACCAGCACGCGGAAGGCGTCGAGCGAGCCGCCATTGGGCGTCGCGATCTGGATCAGCCGGCCGATGTAGTCGGCGCCGGCAAAGGTCAGCGGCGGCAGCGAGCCATCCGCCGGCAGGTCTGCATCGCCATAGAGCATGGCGTAGCGCGCCACGAGCCCGCCCATGGAATGCGCGGCGATGTCGAATTTCACCGGCGCGTCGCGCACGCCGAAGCGCCGCGCGTATTCGCCCTGCACGAAGGCGCGCTTCTCGCGCATGAACGCCATCAGGCGCCGGGCATTCGCCACATTGTCCTGGCGCCAGTCATAGGCGAACTGAAAGCAGGTGAAGTGGTCGTTGCCGTAGTTCACCTGGCCACCGAGGCCGAGCAATTCGTCGCGATAGCCGCCGATCCCGAGCGTGCCCAGGATCTCCGCATAGGCCTGCAGCGCGATCGGGATGCCAGCGACGCGGATGCGGATGCGGTCCAGCACGCCATCGGCCCGCACCGCCGCTCCGGGGGTGTTCATCATGTCGGTGAAGGGCAACGCCACCAGCCGCGCGCCTTCGGGCGTTTCCGGGTCCGCCGCATTGCCGTCGAAGGCGCCCCACACCACGCGGCCCGAGGCCGGGTCGCGCAGCCGGCTCCCGAGCAGGCCGGGGATCACGATGATCGGGTTGCGGTCGATGCCGTGATACTGCGCGGCGGGATTGTAGATCAGCGCGAGGTCCGGCTTCACGTCCCGCGCGCAGCCGGCCAGCGTGGCCGCCGCGCCGGCCGCGCCCAACAGCAGCGTGCGGCGGCCGGGCAAGGCCTTGGCATCAACGGTCGTGGGGGTGTTCGGGAACAGGGGCTGATCCTCCGGCGTGCTTTCTCTCATCCCCAGTTTCGCCGCGCCGCGCCGGCTTGTTACGGCGCGGCGCACCTGGTGGCCGGCAGGCCTAGAGCCGCTTCCGTTCGCCTTGGCTCACGGCAACGACTCTAGGACGTTGTTTTCGCGAACATCTTTACCCGATCAGGTGATTCCACCTGATCGGGATCTGCATTAACGCGCCGCCTTGCGGATGTTCCAGGCGATGATGATGCCCGGCATCGCCAGCACGTCGGAGATGCGCGGCGTCACCGCCGAAGGCAGGTACCACTGCCCATAGGGCACATACGGCACCAGGCGATAGGCGCTGGTCTGCAGCGCATCGAGGATGCGCCGGCGCTCGGCGTCGTTCGCCGCATAGGGGAAGGCGTCGATCAGCGCCTGGTGCTCGGCATCGCAGGGCCAGCCCGGCCAGGCGCGCTCGCAGGAGGCCTGCATCGGCACGTTGCCCACCGGGTCCGAGGCGCCCAGCCCGTTCCAGAAGGTCAGGCCGATATGCCAGCCGCCCTCGGCCGGCGGGCGACGGTTGGCGCGCCGCCCGGCCATGGAGGCGAAATCCATCGCCTGCACGTCGGTGCGGAAGCCCACGGATTCCATCTGCTGCGCCAGCACAAGCGTCGCGGTGTGCACGAAGGGGTTGTCCGTCGGGTCCATGATGACGATCGGGCTGCCGTCATACCCGCTCTCGCGCAGCAGGGCGCGGGCGCGTTCCCGCGCGGCGGGCGAGCCCAACCCCTCGGGCACGCCGGCATTCGTCTCCTGCGGCGAGCCGCACACGAAGAAGGCGTGGCACACCTGGTACAGCGAGGGCTCGGGGAACATCCCCTGCAGGATCTCCTCCTGGTTCACCAGCAGCATCAGCGCCTGGCGGGCGCGCGCATCGTTGAAGGGCGGGTGGATGTGGTTCATCCGGATCATGCCCGGCGCGCCCAGCGTGTTGGTGCGCACGATGCGCATCCCGCGGCGGACAAGCATGGGCAGGAAATCCACGCCGGGGCTCTCGATGTAGTCAAGCTCGCCCTGGATCAGCGCCAGCACGGCGGTCTGGGTATTGGCGATGTTCAGCCACTCGACCCGATCCACATGCGCAACCTTGCCGCCCGCGGTGCCCGAGGCAGGCTCGCTGCGCGGCACGTAGGCGGGATTGCGACGGTACACCACGCGAGAGCCCGGCACCCATTCGTCGCGCACGAAGATGAAGGGGCCCGAGCCGACCGTCTCGGTGATGGCGGTGAAGGGGTCGGTCGCGGCCACGCGCGCGGGCATGATGGCGGGCATGTTGCCGGCCGGCTTGGACAGCGCCACCAGCATCAGCCCATAGGGCCGCTTCAGCCGCCACAGGATGGTCTTGCCATCGGGTTCGGCGGTCAGCGCATCGGTGATCGCCAGGATCTGCCGTCCATGCGGGTCGCGCGCGCCCCAGCGACGCAGGGAGGCCACCACGTCCGCCGCCGTCACCGGCGCGCCATCGTGGAAGGCCAGGCCATCACGCAGCGTGAAGCGCCAGGTGAGGTTGTCGTCGGAGACGGAATACGCGCCCACCATCTGCGGCTGCGGGCGCTGCTGCTCGTCGCGGCCGAACAGCTGGTCGTAGATCATGTGCGCGTGGGACTGCACGACGCCGGCGGTGGTGTTGATCGGGTCCAGCGTCTGCAGGTCCGCATTGGGGACCATGCGCAGGATGCGCTCGGGCGGCACCGGCTGCGCGGCGAGGTTGCCGGCACCGGCAAGGAAGACCATGGCCAGCGCGGCCTGGGCGAAGCGGATGAACATGAGGGTCTCTCCCGGTCGGCGCCGACCCCGGCGCGGGCGAATTATGGACCGATCGCTCCAAAAAACACAACCGCCGCCGCGCCCGTAACCTTCCCCCGGCGGCGGCCGAACACCCCGCCACACCCCCCGAACAGGAGCCCCCGCATGACGCACCAGGCCCCCGCCCTGCGCCGCCGCGCCCTGGCGGTACTGCCCGCCCTCGCACTCGCGCCGCGCGTCGCCGCCGCGCAGGATGACGCGCTGGATATGCTGCTCGGACGGCATGTGAGCCTGCCCGCCGATGGCGTGGCGCGCGTGACCTATGCGCGCTGGAAGGCCAGTGCCGCGGACATGGCGGCGCTGGAGGGCTGGATCGCCGCCGCCGCCGCCGCGCGCCCGGCAGGCATGGCGCGCAACCAGGCCTTCGCCTTCTGGGCCAACCTGTACAACGCACTCACTCTGAAGGTGGTACTCGACGCCTATCCGGTGCGCTCCATCAAGGATATCCGCTCGACCGGCGTGCCCTTCGACCCGCGCCAGTTCTCCGGCCCCTGGCGCACCCGCCTCATCACCATCGAAGGCCGCCGCATGTCGCTCGATGACATCGAGCACGAGACCATGCGCCCCACCTTCCGCGACCCGCGCGTGCACTACGCGGTCAACTGCGCCTCGATCGGCTGCCCCAACATCCGCCCGCGCGCCTTCCGCGCCGCCACGCTGGAGGCCGAGCTCGACGATGCCGCCCGCGCCTACGTCAACCACCCGCGCGGCGTCACGGTGCTGGCTGATGGGCGGCTGCGCGTCTCCTCCATCTATCGCTGGTTCCGCGAGGATTTCGGCGGCAGCGATGCCGGCGTGATCGCCCATCTTCGCTCGCACGCCGCGCCACCGCTGGCCGGGCGGCTCGTCGCCGCCACCTCCATCGCGGACCACGCTTATGACTGGGCGCTGAACGATGCCGCGCCGCCCACCGGTTCCTGATCGTCCACGAACGAGGACCACCCATGCCCCGCACCACCCGCCGCCTGCTGTTCACCGCGTCGCTTGCCCTGCCCTTCGCCGCGCGCGCCCAGGCCGCGCCGCTGCGCTTCGCCGTCGGGCCCTTCCAGCCGACGCCGGGCGACACGCGCCGCGCCTTCGAGCCGTTCTTCGCCCGCCTGGCGGCGACGCTCGGCCGCCCCTACGAGCTGCGCGTGACAACCGACTGGGCCGGCATCGCGGTGGCGCTCGGCTCCGGCCAGGCGGACGCGGCCTGGATGGGCCCCTGGGGTTTCGTGCTCGCCCGTGCCCGCGCCGGGGCCGAGGCCATCGCAACCGTGCTCTACCAGGGCCGGCCCACCTACCACGCCATCATCATCGCGAAGCCGGACCTCGCCATCGCGCGCTTCCCCGAGGATGCGCGCGGCATGTCCATCTCCTTCGCCGACGCGGGCTCGACCAGCGGCTGGCTGATCCCGCACCACTGGTTCCAGACGCAGGGCATCGATCCACGCGCCTTCTTCCGCTACCGCGACGGGGCGAGCCACGCGGCCAATGTGATCTCCATCGCCTCTGGCCAGGTCGATCTCGCCACCGACTTCGACCGCAACCTCGATACGATGATCGCGGCCGGGCGCATCCGCGCCGACCAGGTGCGCGTGGTTTGGCGCAGTGAGCCGCTGCCGAACGACGCGCTCGCGGTTCGTCATGACCTCGACGCCGCGACGCGCGATGCGCTGCGCGCCGCCGCGCTCTCGACCACGGCCGAACATCTCCCGCCCAACTACACCGGCTGGGTGGCCACCTCGCCCGGAACCTACGAACCGATCGAGGCCGCCGGCCGCGCCCTCGGACGGATCGCGCGCTCCTGATGCGTCGGCTGGCCTGGGTTGGCGGCTTCCTGGCCGTCCAGGTGGTGTGCATCTGGCTGGTGGAGCCTGACCTCGGGCGGCTCTGGAGGGGGCTGCCGCGCCTCGCGGGCTGGATCGCCGGCGGCTTCCCGCCGGACTTCTCGGGCTTCGGCGACATCGCCCGGAGGGCCGCGGAGACGGTGGCGCTCGCCACACTCGGCACCACGGTCGCCGCGGTGCTGGCGCTGCCGATGGCGCTGCTCGCCGCACGGCCCTCCACGCCAGCAACCGTGCTCTACCACCCGGTGCGCACGTTGCTCGACGTGCTGCGCGGCGTGGACGGCTTCGTCTTCGCGTTGATCTTCGTCGCAGCCGTGGGGCTCGGCCCCTTCGCGGGAATGCTGGGCGTCGCTCTGCATTCCACGGGCAGCCTTGGGAAGCTGTGGTCCGAGGCTCTGGAGGCGGCGGAGCCGGCACCGATGGAGGCCGCCCTTTCCGCCGGCGCCGGCCGCGCGCAGGCGGCCGTTGTCGTGCTGGTGCCCGAGACCTTGCCGCAGACCGCCTCCGCCATGCTGTATGTTTGGGAGTTCAACATCAGAGCCTCCACCGTCCTGGGCCTGGTCGGCGCGGGGGGCATCGGGCAGGAACTGAAGAACGCGGTGGACCTGCTCGACTTCAACCGTGTCATCGCCATTCTCGTTGTGATCGTCGCGCTGACGCTGGCCGCCGACCGGCTTTCCGGCGCGCTGCGGCGCCGGCTGCTGTGATGCTGCAGTCGCGGCCTGGCCTGGTGGTTCGGGGCCTCACCGTCCTGCTCGGCGGGAGGGCTGTTCTGCGCGACGTCTCGCTCGAGGTCGCGCCTGGGGAAGTGGTGGCGCTGGCCGGCCTCTCCGGCGCGGGCAAGACCACGCTGCTGCGCGCCATCGCGGGCCTGCTGCCGTCCACCGGCACGGTCCTCGCGGGCGGCCGCCCGGCACTCGTGTTCCAGCAGCATGCGCTGGCGAGCCGGCTGACGGCACGGCAGAACGTGCTGGTCGGCGCGCTGGCGCGCATCGGGTTCTGGCGGGCAGCACTCAGGCTCTGGCCGCGCGCGGAGATTGCCGCCGCCGACGAAGTCCTCGCGCAGGTCGGGCTCGCGGGCCTTGCGGCGCGCCGCGCGGACCGGCTCTCGGGCGGCCAGCGCCAGCGTGTCGCCATTGCGCGCGCCCTGCTGCAGCGCGCGCCAGTGCTGCTTGCCGACGAGCCGGTAGCAAGCCTCGACCCCGCGACGGCCGAAGGCGTGCTCGCCCTGCTGCGCGACCTCGCGCGCGACCAGCGCCTGCCGGTCCTCGTCTCGTTGCACCAACCGGACCTCGCCGCGCGCTTCGCCGACCGCACGCTGCATTTGGAGGATGGATGCCTGACCCCCTCGTGATCCCGGCCGAAGGGCCGCTGCTCATTTTCGGCGGCCCCTATTCCAACCTGCAGGCGACGCGCGCCGTGCTGGCGGAGGCTGTGCGGCGTGGCATCCCACCCGCGCGCGTGATCTGCACGGGCGATGTCGTGGCCTATGGCGCCGATGCCGCTGCCTGCTGCGACCTGGTGATGGCGAGCGGCATCCATGTGCTGATGGGCAATTGCGAGGAGAACCTCGCCGCGGGCGAACAGGATTGCGGCTGCGGCTTCGAGGACGGCACGGCGTGCGACCTGCTCTCCCGCGCCTGGTACGCCCATGCGGACCGGCAGGTGACGCAGGCGCACCGCGCCTGGATGGGCGCGCGGCCGCGGCGAATGGCGGTGGCGCTGCCGGACGGGCGGCGGCTGGCCCTTCTGCATGGCGGCGCGGACGACATCAGCCGCTTCCTGTTTGCCTCGGCGGACGAGGCCGTGCTGGCGGAGCAGATCGGGGCGACGGGCTGCGACGGCGTGATCGCCGGGCATTGCGGCATCCCGTTCGCCCGGCGCGTGGGCGAGGGGCTTTGGCTGAACGCCGGCGCCGTCGGCATGCCGGCCGATGACGGCACGCCGCGCGGTTGGTTCGCGTTGCTGACGCCTGCGCTCGCGGGGCTGCGCGTGGAGATCCTGGCGCTGGACTACGACCACGGGGGCGCGGCAGCGGCGATGCGCGCGGCGCGGCTGCCCGAAGGCTACGCGGCGGCACTCTCGACCGGCCTCTGGCCCTCCTGCGACGTGCTGCCGCCAGCCGAGCGCGCCCGGCGCGGCACCCCGCTCGCCCCCGTCAGCCTCGACTGGGAGCAAGCCCGAAGGCCGGCCGCAGCCTGAGTCCGAGCCAGCAGCCCGGCAGCACCGCCAGGATCCAGGCGAAGCCGTGCAGGCTGCCGGAGGAGACGCCACCCAGGAAGGCGCCCACGTTGCAGCCGAAGGAAAGCCGCGCGCCCACGCCCATCAGAAGCCCGCCGAGCGCCCCACCGAGCGCGCCGCGCCAGCCTATCGGCGCCATGTGCCGCAGCCGCCCGGTCGCGGCCGCCGCCAGAAGTGCCCCCAGCACCAGCCCGGCATCGGTCAGTGAACCGTGAAACGCAAGAACCGAGCCTTCCAGGGCCGCGCGCGTCCACCCCCCGGACCAGAACTCCACCGCGGTGAGATCGAGCCCCACGGCCTGCACCGCATGGGCACCCCAGAGCGTCAGCCCCATGGTGATGCCCCAGGGCTGGCCCGAGACCAGGAACAGCACGGCCGCAAGCACGCCGATCACGAGGCCGGGCACCACCTTGTCGCGTGCCGGGCGCGCACCGCGCAGGACCAGCAGCGCGCCCGCGACCAGCAGTGCCTCGGTCGCCAGCAGCCCGCCCCAGGGACCGAACAGTGCAGCCAGGTCCACCTCCACCCCCGGCAGGCGGAGCGCCGCGGGCAGCATGAACGAGCCGATCACACCGCCCAGGCAGAAAAAGGGCAGCGCCACGAGCATCCGCCGTGCCCCCTGCCCTGCCGCGACCAGCGTGCCCGAGCCACAGCCATTCGCCAGCATCATGCCGACGCCGAAGACGGCCGCGCCCACCACGAGCGAGGGGCCGACCGGGGCGACGAAGCGGCCATAGCCGGAAAACGAAGCGCCGACCGGCAGCACCACCAGTGCCGCCACCGCGGGCACGATGAAGGCGGCGCCGAGCACTCGCCCGTCGCCCTCATCGAGGAAGGCGCGGAAGCCCGAGGTGAAGCCGTAATCGAGCAGGATGAAGGCCGCGCCGAGTGTCATCGCGACCATCAGCAGCGGCAGCAGCGCCGGGTCGCCGAGACCTGCACCGCCGGCGAGAACCGCCGCGACGCCCGCGAGCGCCAGCGCAACGCCCGCGACATGCATGCGCGGCGCCGCGGGCAGGCTGTTTGCCACGGCTACCGCGGCGCGGGCGGGGCCCGCCCCGCCAGGGCGCGCGATGAGGCCGCAGCCAGAACGCATGCATGCAGCCGGTCGCCGCGTGGGCCGCCGCCCACGGCCTGCACGCACCAGCAGCGCACCGACCTGGTCACGCGGCCATCAACGCCGAGAGACGGGGCGGCGCCGTGCTCAGGCTGTCGCCTTGCGCACCAGTTCCGCGAGGAAGGCGTCCGTGCCCATTCGCGCCTGGATCGGCATGATCATGCCATGGCGGGCAAAGACGCGGTTGGCGAAGTCCTCGCCGGTGCTGCGGGTCACCTGCGTGCGCCCCTGGTCGTCCTGCCACACCAGCACGCGCATCGGCAGGTCGATCGCGAGCGTCGGGTGGGACGCCATGGCCGGCGTTCCGGCGCGCGGGTTGCCGAACAGCACCACGATGCGCGGGCGCAGCGCCATGCCCACCGCCTGCGCCGCGGCGGCATGGTCCACCTCGGCGAAGACGACCCAGTTCGCTTCACGCACCGCGGCGGTGAAACGGGCGAGCGTGTCGCTCACCGAATGGGGGCTCGGCACGGTCACAAGCCCCGCATCCTGGGCCGCGGCCGGCGCCGCGAGGGCCGCGAACGTGGCCAGGCCGGCCATCGCGGCCAAGGCCTTGCGACGCGTAGGCCGTACGGCCGGTGTATCCTGCAAGGTCATGCTTGCAACTCCTGTTCTACGCCGATGCTTTCGCTGCGATGGCGTGCTCGGTTACACACCCGGGTAGCGCCTTACGCCGCCGCCACGGCTGAGGGGCTCTCGTCCAGCCGACAACCTCACGCGCGAGCCGCAAGTGCGCGCATCGGCGTGCATCACCCCGCGCCGCGGCCGGTGATCGCGCCCGCCATGCGCTTGAGCCCCGCCGCCTGCTGACGCAGCCAACCGCCGGTCGCAAAGGCCTCCGGCGCCTCGGGATCGCCGGTGCGGGGGAACACGTCGCGGCGGAAATCCGCGGTGCCGAACATCCAATCCCATACCGGGAACAGCACGGCGTAGTTCTTGCCGTGTTCGGCAGTGGACAGCACGCCATGATGCAGCCGGTGGAAGCGCGGCGAGACGATCAGCCGTTCCCCCACCCGCCCGAAGGAAAGGCGGGCATTGGCGTGGGATAGGCCCTCCGCCAGCCGCATGATGAGGACAAGAATGGGGAACTGCCCCGGCGGCACGCCGATCAGGAGCGCGATGGCGCCGAACCACAGCGCCGCGATCACTTCGTCGAGGAAGTGGTTGCGGTCGTCGGTCCAGAAGGTCATCTGGCGCTGCGCGTGATGGATGGAATGCAACGCCCACCACCAGCGCAGCGAATGCTGGAAGCGATGGCGCCAATACTCGCCGAAATCGAGGATCACCACGTACAGGAAGAAGGCGACCAGCGGCGCCTCCCGAAGCGCGGGGAACACGCTTTCGAGCGTCGGCGGCACGAAGCCGGTCTCGGCGATGGCCCCCTCCCACCAGGCCTGGGCGGAAGCCAGCAGCACGAAGGCCACCATGGGCAGCACGCCGAGCTTCGTCAGCAGGGTGTAGAGAATGTCGGTGCGGATGGAGCCGCGGTCGGTGACAGGCTCCACTGGCCACCAGGCTTCGAGCGGCCGGCACACGGCATAGACAATGACCATGGACAGCACGCCGAACAGCGCGAAATCGAGCCAGGCGAAGGCGTCGTCGGCCCAGTCCATCAGCCCGGCGGCGTACATCAGCGGCTGCAGCGCGCGCTCGAAGATCCAGGCGGTGGCGTCGTCATGGGCGCGGGTCAGGGCATCGATCATGCGGTACTGCTCGGTTGCATCGTCCGCGGGCTGCGGGATGGCGAGGGATGCTCGGCTGAAACGGATCAGGACCGGGCGCATCACCGGCGCCCCCCTTCGGGCAACGGCGCGAAGCAGAAGCCGCGCGCCTGCAGTCCCGTCACCACCTCCTCGAACACATTGGCGTAGGGGTCGCGCCGGCTGCGGATGCCCCAATGCATCACCAGCACCTCGCCGTCGCGGATGCGCTGGGCGCGCTGCACCAGCGCCCGGTTGGGGTGCGCCTCGCTCGACAGTTCATCGCCGAGGAAACCGTTCGCGCTCCAGCCCTGGTGACGCAACCCGCAGGCTTCGGCCAGGCGGATCGCGCCCGGCGTGGTGATACCCCCCGGTGCCCGCCACAGCGGCAACACGACAGCATCGGGCACCGCTTCGCGCAGGCGTTCGATCGGCCGGGCGAGTTCGCGGCACATCGCCTCCTGGTCCAGCACCTCCTGGCCCTCCCGCGTGCGGGAGACGTAGCGCGTGCGCCCCTGGCCGCCATCGCCGCGGAAATACCAATGTCGGTCGGTGTGGCTGGCAAAGACATGGCCTTCGGCTGCGCGGGCGCGCCAGAAGGCGGCCCAGCCGGGGCCGAGACTGCGTTCCCCGGTATGGGTCGGCTCATGCGCGACAAACAGCGTGGCGCGGACGCCATGGCGGCGCAGGATGTCGGCGATCCGCTCCGCCTCCCGGCCCCAGCCGGTATCGATGGTGAGATACACCGTTCCGGCGCTGCATTGCGCGGGGGCCTGGGCGGCAGCGGGCAGCGCGCACAGCGCCAGCAGTGCCGCCAGCAGGCGCGGCGCCCTACTCCGCACGGCGCGGCTGGACAAAGATGCCATGCGGGCTGCGGCCCACGCGGATGGTCTCGATCTCGCCGCTCCGCGTGTCGATGCGGGCCACGCGCCCGGCCCAGCGCAGGGTGGCCCATAGCCGCCCATCCGGGTCGAAAGCAATGCAGTCCGGCCCGCCGGGCACATCGAGTGTGCGCCGGACCTCCAGCGTGCTGGGGTCGATCTCGACGATGCGGCTCTGCACGCGGCTGGTCGCCCACAGCGCCTTGCCGTCGGGCTGGGCAAAGATGGTGTGCGCGCCGCGACCCACGGTGATGCGGTGCTCGATCTCCCGCGTCTCGGGGTTCAGCACCGCGAAGTGGTCGGACCCCATGATGCCCACGATCAGCCGCCCACGATGCCAGATGATACCGGCAGGCTCGCGGCCGACCTCGACCTCCCACAGGGGTTCACGTGTCTCCAGGCTGATCGCCGCCACCGTCCCGCTGCCCTGCAAAGTGACGTACACCACCTTCCCATCGGGGCTGAACGCCATGTGGGATGGCTTCTCGGGCATGCGCAGCCGGGCGAGCAATGCGGGGCCCTGCGCGTCGTAGATGTCCACCTGGTTGCGCCGGAGGCTCGCGATCACGAGGTGCCGGCCATCGGGCGAGAAGTCGAGGTGGTAGGGGTTCGAGATGCGTTCGCGCCGGCGGACGTCGCCGGTCGCAGGATCGACGAAGAAAATCTCGTTGCCGCCGGAATCGGCGATCAGCAGGTCGCGGCCATCGGGCGAGAGCACCAGGTGATGCACCTCGCGCAGGGCCGGGATCCGACGCACCTCCTGGCGGGTGATGGCATCCAGGATGGAGATGGTCGCGTCGCCCGAGTTCAGCACATAGATCAGGTCGGCCGATGCCGGCCGCGCCAGCGCGACAAGTGAGGCGATCAACAGGGCGGCAAGGCGGCGCATGGCATTGACCGGGTTGGGGACAAACAGGAAGCCTGATCGCGCGAAACCTGCGACGGGCCTGCCCGCAACGCAAGCACGCAATGGCTATCCTGGCATCGTGGCGCGCACTGCGCGGCGATACCGTGACGCGCGTCAATCGTATCCGCGCCTGGGTTGCCGAACCCGCCCGATCCGACAACCAGGACGCGAATTCATCACCCCTCCTTCGGCGTGAAGGCCATCGCGGCGCCGTTCATGCAGTAGCGCAGGCCGGTCGGCTCCGGCCCATCCGGGAACACATGACCCAGATGGCCCCCGCAGGCGGCGCAATGCACCTCGGTACGCGTCATGAAGAAGGAACGGTCCGTCTGTTCGCCCACCGCGCCCTCGATCGGCGCGAAGAAGGAAGGCCAGCCGGTCCCACTCTCGAACTTCGTGGCCCCCTCGAAAAGCGGCGTGCCGCACCCCGCGCAGATGAATACGCCCTCCCGCTTTTCGGCATTGAGCGGCGAGGTCCCGGGGCGCTCGGTCCCGTGCTGACGCAGCACGCGGAACGCTTCGGGCGAGAGCGCTGCGCGCCATTCTGCCTCGGGCTTCGTGACGGGGAAGGTCTCGACAGGCGCTGTGTCGCGCTTGAAGATCATGGTGTTGCTCCCTTCAGGCCGCGGGGCGCTTCAGGCGGTCGGCGAAGGTCTTGCGGAACTTCACGACCTTCGGCGCCACCACCGCGCGGCAATAGCCCGACCACGGATTGCGGGCGAAGTAGTCATGGTGCTCGGCCTCGGCCGGCCAGAAGCGCGCCTCGGGCAGCAATTCGGTGACCAGCTTGCCCTCCCAGATGCCCGCGCCGGCAACCTCGGCCATCACCTCGCGCGCCGTGGCCGCCTGTTCCTCCGAATGCGTGAAGATCACCGAGCGGTATTGCGGGCCGACATCCGCGCCCTGGCGGTCGCGGGTGGTCGGGTCGTGGATGGTGAAGAACACGCGCAGGAGGTCGGCATAGCTCAGTGCCGCGGGGTCGAAGACCACGCGCACGACCTCGGCATGGCCGGTCTGCTTGCCGCACACCGCCTCATAGGACGGGTTGTCCACATGGCCGCCGGCATAGCCGGACTCCACCGCCACCACGCCCTGCAATTCCTTGAACACCGCCTCCAGGCACCAGAAGCACCCACCGCCCAAAGTCGCCGCCTCGTGGCCCGCCTGTCCGCTCATCGGATCCTCCATCAACGCATCACCCGTCGTCATGTGGGGTGGGATGGTCAAAGCAGGAAGACGAAATCGCCCGCCAGCAGCGCCTCCTTCGCGACACCCGTCAGTTGCACGGAATCGCCCGGGCCGAAATCGATGATCGCGCCGTTGCTGCCCTGCCGGGTGGCGGCGAGCACGCCCGCGAAACCGTTGATCGCGAAGCCCTGCAGCATGATGCGGTCCTCGCCGGGGATGAAGGCGCCGATCACGTCCAGGCCCGAGCCGGGGGTGAAGATGAAGGTGTCGCGGCCCGCCTCGCCAAACATCACGTCATTGCCGCCGCCGCCGACCAGCGTGTCGCTGCCGTCGCGCCCGAACAGCACCTCGTTGCGCGCGCTGCCGGTGATGCGGTTGGACAGGGCATTGCCGATGCCGGTCGGCGCGCCGTCCAGCGTCATCTCCTCGACATTCTCGGGCAGGGTATAGGCCTGGGTCATGCGGGCGATGACCCGGTCCCAGCCCTGGCCCGGCAGTTCGAAGATGCCCTCCGCGGCCATCGAGGCGACATACACGTCGTTGCCGAAGCCGCCATAGAGCAGGTCGTAGCCCGGTCCGCCATCGAGCCAGTCGTCGCCATTGCCGCCATACAGCGCGTCGGTGATGTTGTCGGTGCCGCCGAACAGCGTGTCGTTGCCGTTGTCGCCATACAGGAAGTCGCGCCCCAGGCCGCCATCGATCCGGTCGTTCTGGTTGCCGCCGAAGATGTAGTCGGTGCTGTCCTCGCCAAAGAGGACGTCGTCGCCGTCATTGCCCTGGATCTGGTCGGAGCCGTCGCCGCCCCAGATGGTGTCGTCGCCGGCCAGGCCGACCAGCACGTTGTTGGCCTCGTTGCCGAGGAAGCGGTTGGCCAGCGAATTGCCCACGCCGAAGATCGTCCCCGCGCCAGGGTCCAGCACCAGCCATTCGACATTCTGGTACAGGTAATAGCTGACCGAGGAGAGCACCGTGTCGTCGCCGCCATTGAACGGCTCGACCACGAAGTCGAGGCGGTTGTCCACGCGATAGAGGTCGTTGCCCGCCTGGCCGAACAGTCGGTCGATGCCCTCGCCACCATCGAGCACGTCGTTGCCGTCGCCGCCGTCGAGGATGTCCAACTCGCTGCCGCCCATCAGCGAGTCCGTGCCAGGCCCGCCGAGCAGGACATCGGGCCCGGCGCCGCCGATCAGCGTGTCGTTGCCGCTGTAGGCGGTGATCGTGTCGGCCTCCGCCAGGCCTTCCAGCCGGTCGTTGCCCACGGTGCCGTCCAGCCTGTCGGCGAAGGCGGAGCCACGCAGCGCCTCGAAGCCCGAGAACACATCCCCCTCCGCCCCGCCCGACCCGGTGCCGCTGAACAGCGACACCGTGACCCCGACGGTGGAGCCGGCATAGGAGAGCGTGTCGACCCCCGCGCCGCCGACCATGCTGTCGGCGCCGGGTCCGCCCTCGATCATGTCGTCGCCGGCGCCGCCATCCAGCGTGTCGTCGCCCGCGCCGCCCTCCAGCGTGTCGTTGCCGTCTCGCCCCTCGATCCGGTCGGCGAAGGCGCCACCGATCAGCCGGTTGCGCCCCGCCGAGCCCAGCAGCGTGACGGCGCCGGCCACCGCCGAGGCATCAACCCCTTCGAACCCGCGCGTGATCCCGCCCCCCGCCACCTGGTCGATGACGCTGTCGAGCGTGACCGAGACGGGCGTGAAGACCACCAGCAGGTCGTTGTCGTCGCCGCCATCCACGAAGGGATCGGCGGGGTCGTAGTCCACCGTGTCGTCGCCGGACCCCGCATCGATGGAATCAGCACCCTCGCCGCCAAGGATGAAGTCCGCGCCGTCGCCACCGACCAGCGTGTCCGACCCGGCGCCGCCGCGCAGGGTGTCGATGCCGACACCGCCATAGAGCCAGTCATGCCCGTCGCCACCGTCGAGCAACTCCCGCCCATCCGCGCCCCACAGGCTGTCATTGCCCAGCCCCCCCACGAGCGTGTTGCGCGCGAAGATGCCATCCACCTCCTCGAGGCCAGGACCTTCGACAAAGATCTCGTCGTCGCCTTCCTCGCCGTCCATCCAGTCATTGCCCGCCCCGCCCCAGAGCTGGTCGCCCCCACCCCCGCCCAGCAGGGTGTCGTTGCCCTCCCCGCCGACCAGGCGGTCGCGGCCGGCCTGCCCGGCCAGGCGGTCGGCGCCGCCCAGGCCGAATATCTCCTGACCGCTCGCCGCCGCGCTCAGCACATCCGCCCCGGCGGTACCCACCTGCACGCGGAAGGTGCCCTGCGCGAAGGAGGCGGGTGTGAGCGCCTGCGTGCCCGAAGGGCCGGCCGCACCCACGCGGATCACCGCATCATCGGTGTCGAGGATGAGGTCCTGGTCGAGGTCCACCACGAACCAGCCGCCGGCCGGCTGCCCCGCCGCCAGCGCCGGCAACCACCACGCCTGGTAGTAGCCCGGGCCGATGCCATCGCCCGGCAGCGCCGAGCCGAAGCCGATCGCGACGAGGTCGCGCGGGGCCAGCGCGCCGCGCCAGGCCAGCGGCCCGGCCCCAAGCGCGCCGCCCACCACCCCATCGATCAGGCCAAGCGAGACCTGGTCCCCGTCGGCCATGTTGAAATCGACGATCCAGTCGAGCTCCGCGCCGGTCGCCTCTGCCTGCCCGCTCGTCGAGAGGTCGATGATGAACAGGTCCGCGCCAGCACCGCCCACCAAGGTATCGGCCCCGGCACCGCCGATCAGCGTGTCGTCGCCCTCCCCGCCATCCAGCCGGTCGGCGCCTTCGCGACCATGCAGGATATCGGAGCCGGCGGCGCCATCGAGGCTGTCCGCCCCCTCGTCGCCCCAGAGCAGGTCGTCGTCATCGCCGCCGAGCAGGGTGTCGAGCCCGAGCCCGCCGAACAGCAGGTCCGGCCCCGCGCCGCCCGAGAGAAGGTTGCGCGCCTCGGGGCTTTCGGTTTCGGGGGTGAAGATGTCGGCGGCGAACAACGTGTCCCAGCCCGAGCCGCCCTCCAGCCAGTCGCTGCCGGGGCCGCCGCGCAACTCATCCGCCAGGTCGCCGCCCAGCAGGGTGTCGTCGCCCAGCCCCCCCTCGAGCACGTCCACGCCATCGCCGCCATCGAGCAGGTCGTCGCCGCCCTGGCCCCACATCGCGTCATCGGTGGGGCCGGCGCCGATCAGGGTGTCGTTGCCCTCGCCGCCGAAGAAGCCGTTGAACTGGACGGCGAAGTCGGTGGCGATGAAGCCGACCGCGCCGTCTTCCGGCGCCACGGCGACGCGCAGGAACAGGTCGCCCGGGCCGAAGCGGCCATTGTCGTCGAGGTCGGCCCAGACCTCGAAGCGCCAGGCCAGCCCCTCGACACGGCGCCACAGGACATCGGCATAGCCATCGCCCACCTGGGAGGTAGGCAGTTGCAGGCCGGAATCGGCATAGCCCTCGAAGGCGAAATCGGCCTCCGCGACATGGAAGGCGAGGGCCCGCCCGATATCGACCGAGCCGGGCAGCGCAATGCGGTCGCCGCCCGGCTGCCCGGCACCCGCGAAATCCAGGATCAGGTCGGGCGTGGCGGGCGGGCTCGCGCTGCCGGTCATGCGGTCGAAGCGGAACAGGTCGTCGCCCGGCCCGCCTTCGAGCAGGTCCGCGCCCGCGCCGCCCTCGATGGTGTCGTCGCCCCAGCCGCCCCGCAGCGTGTCGTCGCCGGCCCCGCCGAGCAGCAGGTCCGCCGCGAAACCGCCGGTCAGGCTGTCATCCCCGGCCCCGCCCAGCAACGCCATGCCGGCGGCCAAGACCGATGCGCCATTGAGGCTGAGACGCGAGCCGATCCCCTGGCCCGAGGCATCGACGGTGAACACCTCGCCCGGCCCCGGAGTCGATGTCGCAACCGTTGCCGCATCGAGCGTCAGCGTGACATTGCCGTCGCCCACCTCGATGCGCTCGAAGCCAGTGGCGGAGTTCGCGGCCATGCTGAACTGCACCGTGCCGGAGAGCGCGAGCGTATCGCGCGTACCCTCGGCGCCATGAAGCACATCGCCGAAACCCAGTTGCGAGCCCGCCTCGATACGGTCATCGCCGGCGCCACTCGAGACGGTGTCGAAGCCGCCACGGTCGATCGCGAACCAGTCGCTGCCCGCACCGCCCACACGGGTGTTGCTGCCGTTGCCATCGAGCACCAGCAGGCTGCCATCGAGGAAAACAAGGTTTGGCCCCGCAAGCCCCACGCCGCCGAGCCCGATGCCCAGCAGGCGCACACTCTCCCCGTTCGCGTTCACCAACAGGTCGCCGCCGAGCACGGTGAACCGCAACGCGGCGGCGGGCGTGCCGAGCGGGAAGACCAGCAGGTCCTGCGCGGGCACGAACACCAGGCTGCCGCCGGCGACATCGGGGAAGGCGTAGGTGGCCATCGCACCCTGTGATCGGGAGGACGCCAGATGACCCGGCCCGGATGACCATTCCATGAACGACCCGGCGGGAATTGCCGGGTGGCCCGTCTGGACGGGCCGCGGGCCGCGCGCCAAGGTCGTGCCCATGAGCCTGACCGCTGCCATCATCCCCGTGACGCCGTTCCAGCAGAACTGCACCCTGGTCTGGGACGACGAGACGAAGGAGGGTGTGGTCGTCGATCCCGGCGGCGATGCCGACCTCATCCAGCAGGCCATCGCCGAGACCGGCATGACGGTGCGGCGCATCCTGCTCACGCATGGCCATCTCGACCATGCCGGCGCGGCCGCCGAATTGGCGGAAGCGCTGTCGGTACCGATAGAAGGCCCGCATCGCGCGGATGCCTTCCTGCTGGATGGCCTGCCGGACCAGGGCGCGCGCTATGGCATGGACTGCCGCGCGGTCACGCCCGACCGCTGGCTCGAGGAGGGCGAGAGCGTCGAGATCGCCGGCCAGGCGTTCGCGGTGCTGCACTGCCCCGGCCACACGCCGGGGCATGTCGTGTTCGTGAGCACGGCACTCGGCTTCGCGCTGGTGGGCGATGTGCTGTTCCAGGGCTCGGTCGGGCGCACGGATTTTCCCTATGGCGACCCCGCCGGACTGATCGCCGCGATCCGCGGCAAGCTGTTCCCGCTGGGCGACGAGATCAGCTTCATCTGCGGCCATGGCCCGGGTTCGACCTTCGGGGCGGAACGCCGCTCCAACCCCTATGCCGGCGAGGGAGCCACCTGATGGACACGATGCAGATCGACACGCCGCCGCTGCCGCCCACGCGCCCGGAGGCGGTTGGCATGTCCTCCGCGCGCCTCGCGCGGATCGGCACGGCCTTGCAGCGCGAAGTCGAGGCCGGGCGCTTCCCTGGCGGCGTGGTCGCCATCGCGCGGGATGGCCGGCTTGCGCATCTTGAAGCGGTGGGCTGGCTCGATGCCCCGGCGCGCGTGCCGATGCGCGCGGATGCCATCTTCGCCATCGCCTCGATGACCAAGCCGGTCTGTGGCGTGGCGGCGCTGAGCCTGGTCGAGGAAGGCCGCCTTCTGCTCTCGGATCCGGTTGGCGCCCATGTCCCGCCCCTGATGCGCATGCAGGTCGCGAAGGCCACGCCGGCGATGTTGAGCGGCGAAGGCCCGATCGAACTCGAGGACCAGCGCCGGGCGATGACGGTGCAGGACGCGATGCGCCACACCACCGGCTTCGTCTATGGCGGGCGCGGTTCGACCGCTGTGCATGCAGCGACCAATGGGTCCTCGCTGACCGCCGCGCGCGACCATGACGCGGCGAGCCTCGCGCTGGCGCTCGCCGCAACTCCGCTGCGCCATCATCCCGGCGAGGCTTGGGAATACGGCTTCTCGACCGATGTGCTTGGCCTGGTGGCGCAGGCCGCCGGCGACGCATCGCTCGGCACGCTGATGCGCCAGCGCATCTTCGACCCGCTCGGCATGGCCGAGACAGGCTACGTTCTGCCTGCTGAGAAGGCCGCGCGCTTCGCCAAGGCCCTTCCCGCCTGCCCGCTGACCGGCGCGCCGCAAACGGTCGCCGCGCCGATGGCGCCGCCGAAGCTCGAGACCGGCGGCGCGGGGCTGGTCTCCACCGCCTCGGACTACCTGCGCTTCGCCGAGATGCTGCGCGCCGGCGGGACGCTGGGCGGTGCGCGCGTGCTCTCGCCGGCGACGGTGCGCTGGATGGGCTCGGACCACCTGCAGGGCATCGCAGGCGGGCCGGATCGGATGGATCCCGGCCTCGCCGGATACGGCTTCGGCCTGACCGTGGCGGTGCGGCGCAATGCAGGCGGGTCGGCCTTCATGGGCGCGCCGGGGGCCTTCGGCTGGTCGGGCGTGTTCGGCACCTATTTCTGGGTGGATCCCGTCGAGCGCCTCGCCGTGGTGTTCATGGCGCATGCTCCTGGCGAGATGCGCCTGCGCTACCGGCGCCTCGTGAACATGCTGACCTACCAGGCCCTGGAAGCCTGACCGCACCCGCTCCGGTTCTGCCCACATCTCAGGCAGCCGCGGCGAGGAACTGCCACGAACGCCCGCAATCTGCGCCTGGTGGTGGCTTCATGGCGCACCCACCCGGCTGGCACGCACCGGCATGGGCGTGACAGGGTAGGGGTCGAGATACCGCCTCGACCGGGAGAGACCCCATGCGCCTGACACGCCGCACCGCCATTGCCGCCGCCATCGTCGCGCCCGCCATCTGGCCCGCCGGGCGCGCCCATGCGCAGACCCGCATCCGCATCGCCGGCAATTTCGCGACGGAGCACTCCTCCTCCATCGCCATCGAAGGGTTCAAGGCTGAACTCGCGCAGATCACCGGCGGGCGGCTGACGGTCGATACCTTCCCCGCGATGCAGCTGGGCGGCGCGGCGGAGAATGTTTCCCAGGTGCGTTCGGGCACATTGCTGATGACCTGGACCGGCATGGCGTTCCTCTCGCGCACCGTGCCGGAGCTGGAGGCGATCTCGCTGCCCTTCCAGTTCCCCTCGCGCGAGGCCGCCTTCAAGGTCGTCGATGGTCCGGTCGGCGAGCTGATGGACCAGAAGATGGCCGACAAGGGCTTCCTCTCGCTGGGCTTCATGGAACTGGGCTTCCGCCACGTCACCACCGGTGCCAAGCCGATCCGCACCGTGGACGACCTTCGTGGCCTGAAGATCCGCATGCAGCCGAACGAAACCCACCTGGCGACCTTCCGCGCACTCGGCGCCAATCCGCAGGCGATGGACATTCGCGAGCTCTATTCCGCGCTGCAGCAGCGCGTGGTCGATGGTCAGGAGAACCCCTACGCCATCATCCTCGCGAGCCGGTACTTCGAGGTCCAGAAATACGTCACCAACACCGGCCATTTCTTCGATTTCATCTCGATCGTGGCGCATCGGCGGAGCTTCGGCGCGCTGCCGGCCGAATTCCAGCAGGCGATCCGCACAGCCATGGGCAATGCCGTGGCCGCGCAGCGTGCCGCCGCCGCCTCGGGCGATGCCGCGGCTCTCACGGAACTGCAGGCCAAGGGCATGGAATACACGCCGCTGCCCCCGGCCGAATTGGCCAAGATGCGCCAGCTCTCGGCCGGCGTGGTGGACCAGATCAAGGGCCGTGTGGGCGCCGACCTGATCGATCGCGTGCAGACCGAGGTCGCTCGCGCAGGCGCCTGAAGCCGTGCTCGGCGCGCTGGACCGGGCCACGCGCGCCATCCTGGTGGGTGTGGTCGCGATCATGGTCGCGGTGGTGTCGGCGCAGGTGGTCGCGCGCTACGGCTTCAACACCGGCATCGGCTGGGCGGACGAGGTCTCGCGCCTCGCTTTCGTCTGGTGCGTGTTCCTCGGCATCGCGGTGGCGGTCCGTGCGCGCGCGCATATCGGCATCACACTGCTGGCCGATGCGCTGCCCCGCCCATTGTCGGGAGCGCTGCGGCGCCTGGTGGCGCTGGCCTGCGCCGGGCTCGCGGGCGTCGTGGCCTGGCAGGCAATGGTGATCGCGCTGGACCAATGGGATGAGCGAATGATCTCGCTGGAACTCTCCTCCGGCTGGTTCCTGGTGCCGGTGGCGGCGGGGGGCGCATTGTCGGCGCTGTATCTCGTGGCGGATGCGCTGGGCGCGGAGCGCGCGGCGTGAGCCTCACGGTCATGGCGGTATTCTTCGCGGCGGCACTGCTGGGCGCGCCGCTCGCCTGGTCGCTCGGCTTCGCGGCGGTGGCGGGGGCGCTGGCCTCGGGCTTCGACCTCAACGTGCTGCCCAGCCGCATGATGAACGCGGTCAACGCCTTCCCGCTGATGTCGATCCCGTTTTTCGTGCTGGCGGGCGAGTTGATGATGCGCGCGGGCATCATGGAGCGCATCATCGCCCTGGCGAATGCCTGCATCGGCCAGGTCCGCGGCGGGCTCGCGCATGTCACGGTGCTGGCGGGAATGGGGCTCTCGACCGTCTCGGGCGCGGCGGTGGCGGATGCCTCGGCGCTGGGGGCGACCATGCAGAAGCCGCTCGAACAGCATTACGGACGCGGGTTCTCGGCCGCCGTCATCGCGGCATCGGCGAATCTCGGGCCGATCATCCCGCCCTCGGGCGCGATGATCGTCTATGCCTTCATGGCGGGGTCGAGCGTGTCGATCGGCGGGCTGTTCCTGGCCGGCGTGCTGCCGGGGCTGCTGCTGGTGGCGATGATGCTGGTGATGTGTTCCATCATGGCCCGGCGGATGGGGCTGCCGGCCACCGGCCAGGCCTTCGCCTGGCGCGCGGTGGGGGCAGAACTGCGGCGCTCGTTCATCGTGCTGATGATGCCGGTGGTGGTGATCGGCGGGATCGTCGGCGGCGCCTTCACGGCCACCGAGGGCTCCGCCGTCGCGGTGGTCTATGCCCTGGCGGTGGGCTTCCTGGTGACGCGCCGGCTCACGATGGGCGGGCTGGTGGAGGCGATCGGCTCGACCATCGTGACCACGGCGGTGGTGGGGGCGATGATCGCCTTCGCCTCGGCGGTCACCTACATGCTGACCATCGACCTGTTCCCCCAGCAACTGGCCGCCTTCCTCAAGGGCATCACGCAGGATCCGTTGGTGTTCTCCCTGCTGGTGGCGCTGGTGCTGGTGGTGATCGGCTGCTTCCTGGAGAGCAACGCCGCCTACATCATGCTGGTGCCGCTGCTGCACCCGATTGCGCTGGAATACGGGCTCGACCCGCTGCATTTCGGCTTCCTGTTCGTGCTCAACCTGGTGATCGGGATGCTGACGCCGCCGGTCGGGGTGGTGCTGTTCGTTGTGTGCGGCATCGCGAAGATCAGCGTGGGAGAGATCTCGCGCCACATATGGCCGTTTGTCGCGGCGATGTATGCGCTTCTGCTGGCTTGCATGTTCTTTCCCGACATCGTGCTGTGGCTGCCACGCATGGCGGGGTACTGACCACGGGCGGCGGTGCTATCGTGAAGGGGCTCCAGCGATAGAGGGTCGCCGCCATGATGATCGTCCAGGTCAACTACACCCGCCCCGACATGCCCAAGGCCGATTGGGAGGCGCGCTACACCGACGACCGCGCGAAGGCGTTCCTCGCCGTGCCCGGCCTGCACTGGAAAATCTGGCTGGACGGCGATGACGAACGCCGCGCGGGCGGCCTCTATCTGTTCGAGGACCGCGCCGCGGCGCAGGCTTATGTGGACGGGCCCATCGTCGCGCGCATGAAGGCCAATCCGGACATCACCGACCTGCAGATCCGCATCTTCGACGTGCGCGAGCGGATGAGCGCCATCACCCGCGCGCCGGTCCCGGGCCTCGCGGTCGCGGCCGAATAGCTCAGGCGAGGTCGCCACGCCGGCGCAGCGCGGCTATGGCGCGCGCCACGATCGCCTCCGGTTCCTCAGCGACATCGAGGTCGATGACATCCGCCTCGGTGTCCGGCGGCTCGAGCGTGGCGAACTGGCTGGCGATCAGGCCCGCCGGCATGAAATGGCCGCGCCGCGCGGCCTGGCGCGCCATGATCAGTTCGGGCGACCCGGTCAGGTTCAGGAAGCGCACATCCGCGTGGCCATCGCGCAGCATGTCCCGGTAGGCACGCTTCAGCGCCGAGCAGCCGACCACCACGCCCGATCCGCCCTGGCGAGCATGGTCAATGCGCGCGGCGATCGCCGCCAGCCAGGGCCAGCGGTCCTCATCCGTGAGCGGCGTGCCAGCGCTCATCTTCGCGACATTGGCGGGCGGGTGGAAGGCGTCGCCATCCTCGAAGGGCCAGCCCAGGTGCTCCCCGACCAGCGCCCCCACCGTGGACTTGCCGCTGCCCGAGACGCCCATGACCACCAGGGCGGCCAGGCCGCTCACGGCTTGGGCGGCTCCAGGTGGCCGCCGAAGCCGTGCCGCATCGCCGAAAGCGCCTTGCCCGCGAAGCCCGCATCGTCGCGCGAGGCGAAGCGCGCGAACAGCGCCGCGGTCAGCACCGGGGCGGACACCGCGGTCTCCACCGCCTGCTGCACGGTCCAGCGCCCCTCCCCGGAATCGCCGACGCGGCCCGAATACCCTGCCAGCGCCGGGTCCTTGGCCAGTGCCGCGGCGGTGAGGTCGAGCAGCCAGGAGGTGACGACCGAGCCACGCCGCCAGACCTCCGTGACATCCGCCACATCGACGCTGATGCGATGCGCCTCGGGCAGCGCCGGGCTGTCGGCGGCGCGCAGCAGGTCGAGGCCCTCGGCCAGCGCCTGCATCATCCCGTACTCGATGCCGTTATGGACCATCTTGACCAGGTGCCCGGCGCCATGGCCGCCGCAATGCAGCCAGCCGCGCTCGACATTCTCCGCGCGGCCCTCGCGCCCCGGCGTGGCCGGGATGTCGCCGCGCCCCGGCGCCAGCGCATCGAACACCGGCGCGAGCCGCGCGACCGCCTCGCCCGGCCCGCCGATCATCAGGCAATAGCCGCGCTCCAGCCCCCACACGCCGCCCGAGGTGCCGATGTCGAGGTAATGCACGCCGCGCGCGCGCAGTTCCTCCGCACGGCGCACATCGTCCTTCCATTGGGTGTTGCCGCCATCGATGGCGATGTCGCCGGCCGCCAGCAGCCCGCCCAGCGCGGTGATCGCCTCCTCGGTCGGTGCGCCATGCGGCAGCATCACCCATACGGCCCGCGGCGGGGCCAGGGCGGCCACCAGCGCGTCCAGCGACGCCACGCCGCGCGCGCCATCGGACACCACCGTGGCCACGGCGGCGGGGTCGCGGTCCCACACCACGCAATCATGCCCCGCGCGCATGAGCCGCCGGGCGATGTTCGCGCCCATCCGGCCCAGGCCGACAATGCCGATGTCTGTCATGCGCATGGTCTCCCTGTGCGGATGGTGGCCCGGTACGGCGCGCGGGCGCAACGCCGCCCGGCCGGGGCGCACGCGCCCGCCAGGTCCCGGCGCGCCGTCATCGCAGCGCCGCGCGCACCAGGCCGATGAACCCGTCCATCGCCGCCGGGTCGGTCCAGCGCAGCACCGCGACGATGCCCGATCCCGGATCGACCCAGGTAAGGTTGCCCCCCGCGCCGGAGGCAAAGAACGCATCGCGCGCGGCGGACGGGAAGCGCGCGCCATCGGTGTTGAGCCACCACAGGAAGCCGTAATGCGGGTTCAGCGCGCAGGGCTCGACCGATTGCGCGATCCAGCCCGCCGGCACCACCTCGCGTCCCGCCCAGGCGCCGCGCGCCAGCGCCATCAGCCCGATCCGCGCCTGGTCCTCGGCATGGATCGCCACGCCGCCGCCCCAATGCGTGCCGCCGGGAACGGACTGCACCCGCTGCCCATCCGGCAGCGTGACCCAGGAGGTGCGATAGCCCTCCCACCGCCAATCCGTGCTGGCGCCGAGGGGGCGCATGATGCGCTCGGCAAATACCTCCGGCAGCGGCCGGGCGAAGCGGCGCAGCAGCGCCAGCGACAGGCGGTTCACCCGCACGTCGTTGTATTCCCAATGCGTGCCCGGCGCGGCCAGCACGCGCTGCCCCTTCTTCCCCTGCCCCTCCGCGCCGAGTTCACGGCCGCGGTCGATCGCCTCGGACTTGCCGAACAACGCGCCCTCCCATTCGGAGGTGTTGGTCAGCAACTGCCGCCAGGTGATGGGCGCGTTCTGCGGCGAATCGAAGCCGCCATCCTCGACGCTCTCGCGCACCGGGCGGTCGATGTCGGGGATCAGCCCATCGGCCACGGCGATGCCCGCCAGCAGCGAGAGATACGATTTCGCCGCGCTGAAGGTCTGGCTGACCTCGCGCGTGTCGCCCCAGCGCGCCACCACCACGCCATGGCGCGTGACCAGCCCGCAGGGCGCCCCGCGGGGGCTGAGCGGTCCCAGGATCTCGTTGTTCGGTGGCGGTTCGAAATACCCGCGGCCGAGATGGCCTGCGAGGTCATAGGGCCAGGGCGTCTCATGCGCGGCGGCATGGGCCACCGCGGCGGCGAGGCCGGCCGGGTCGAGGCCCAGCGTATCGGGCGCGGCCTGCGGCCAGGGGGCGGGATCGGCGGGGGAAAGGCGATATCGGTCATGCGGGGTGGAAAATGCGCGCATCCGGCGCGCCCCGGAAGGGGGCGGACCGGCCCGCCACGGGTTGTGCCGGGAGGCCACGCGCCCCATCCTCGGAACGGGATTTGATGAAGGATGCCGCCATGGACACCGCCCCCGCGACCGCCGGCCGGCTCGAGATCGTTTCGGACGCCATCTGCCCCTGGTGCTGGATCGGCAAGTCGCATCTGGATGGCGCGCTGGACCTGCTGCGGCAGGATGGCATCGTCTTCGACATCGGCTGGCTGCCTTACCAGTTGAACCCCGAGATGCCGGCGGCCGGCGTGGACCGCCGCACCTACCGGACGGAGAAGTTCGGGTCCTGGGAACGTTCGGTGGAACTGGACGAGCAGGTGGCCGATGCCGGGCGCGTGGCCGGCGTGACCTTCCGCCACGACCTGATGGCGCGCACGCCCAACACCATCGAGGCGCATCGCCTGATCCGCCTGGCGGGGGAATCCGGCGTCCAGCACGAGGTGATGGAGCGCGTGTTCCGCGCCTATTTCCACGAAGGCCGGGATATCGGCGACCAGGCGGTGCTGGCGCAGGCCGGCGCGGAGGGTGGCATGCCCGAGGAGGCGCTCTCGGCCTTCACGGCCGGCGAGGCGGCGCGGGCCGAGGTCAGCGCCGGAATCGCTCGCCCTGGCGCAGGCCGGGATTTCCGGCGTGCCGTCCTTCCTGCTGGACCGGCACCTGCTGTTCTCGGGCGCGATGCCGGCGCAGCGCATGGCGGATTCCTTCCGCCGGGCGCTCGATATCCTGCGCAGCCGCGCCGCCTGACGCGGGCGGGCGACGGCGTTCAGGCGCCGCCGGCCCAGAGCGCCAACTCGGCCGCGGCCCAGGCCAGCACAAGGAAGCCCGTGAAGTCGCGCATGGCGCGGCGCGTGATGCGCCCGCCCGGCCCGGCGGGCGTGAAGCGGACCACGACGGGACAGGGCGGGATGACCAGAGACGGGTCGAAGGATCGGTGCGTGCTCATGCGATGATAAGAACAAAACCAGAACATGAACGCAAGCCCTGAATGCTTTCACGCCGCATCGCCCACCATGCTTGTGTCGAAGGCGCTCCGAAGCCGAGAATGGCGCGATGATACGCAGAGGAGTGCGGGCCTGATGACCGATACCCCTGACAACCGCCTTGCCCGGCGGCTTCTCGTGGTGCGCCTCGCGGCGACTGGAGGCGTCGCGGCGCTGCCCGGCGCTGTCCTCGCCCAGGGCGTGAAGGGCGAAGGCGGAGGTGGCGCGGCCCCTGCCCCGGCGCCGGCACCTGCCCCCGCTCCACGGCGCAACGTGCCTTCGGGCGTCTCGGATTCCGATCCGAACGATCCGCCGGGCGCCGGGCGTGGCGGCGCTCAGCGCGGCGGCGTGAGCGACGCCGACCCCAACGACCCCGCCGGCGGTGGGCGCGGCGGCGGACAACGCAGCGGCGTGAGTGACGCCGACCCGAACGACCCGCCTGGCGGCGGGCGGGGTGGCAACCGGCCGCGCACCGGCGTCAGCGACGCCGATCCAAACGACCCCGCGGGCGCGGGCCGTGGCGGCGGACGCCAGCGCACCGGCGTGAGCGACGCCGACCCCAACGACCCCGCGGGCGGCGGGCGCGGCGGCGGACGACCGCGCACCGGCGCCAGCGACGCCGATCCGAACGACCCGCCTGGCGGTGGGCGTGGAGGTGGTGGGCGCCAGCGCACCGGCGTGAGCGACGCCGACCCCAATGACCCACCAGGCGGTGGGCGCGGTGGCGGGCGCACGCCCGCTGGCGTGAGCGATGCCGATCCGAACGACCCGCCCGGTGGCGGGCGCGGCGGTGGTGGTGGCCGACGACCGCCATCGGGCCCGTCGGATTCCGACCCGAACGACCCGCCGGGTCGCGGGCGCGGCAGCCAGGGGCCCATCAAGACCTGATGCGATTTTCAGGAAAACGTCTCATGCAGAGATTTTTGTCTCGGAAATTCGTCTCCTTTTAAAGACAGTCGGCGATCCTCCGCCCGACCGGCGCCTTGTGGCGTCGGATCGGAGCCGGAGTCGCCGCCCTGCCCATCACCCTGTCGCAGACCGCGCCCAACAGCGTGGTCCTGCCGCCCTTCGACCGACTGACCGGCGGCGCCTTCGCCGACCAGGTCACCGTGACCGGCGCGCTGCTCGATGCCATCGTCGATCTCGGCGAGGGGGCTGACCGCCTCGTCCTCGCCGACGCGCCCAACCGCGTTTCGGTCGCCGGTGTGGAGACCCTCAGCGGCGGCACCGGCGCGGATACCATCACCCTGCTGACCCCGGTAATCGAGATGCGGGTGGACCTGCGCAACGGCGCGGACATCCTGTACCTGGCCGATGGCACCAACATCGTCCGCGCCGTCGGCATCGAGACGGTGTTCGGCGGCACCGGCGACGACGAGGTCACCACCGGCAGCCGGCTTGTCGGATACGCCTCGCTCGGCGCGGGACAGGACCGATTCACCTTCAGCTCGGCCGCCGGCAACGTCGTCTCCCTCGCCCCCGACATCGAGACCGTGACCGGCGGCGCCGGCGCCGATATCGTCACCTTCATCGGCGAAGTGGTGGGGACCCGCCTTAATCTCGCGGCCGGCGCGGACCGCGTCACGCTGACCGATTTCGCGGACCGAATCATCCTGCTCGGCGTCGAGACGCTGGTCGCCGGGGCGGGCGATGACACCATCGAGACCGAAGGGCGCACCGAGGGCCTGTACGACCTCGGCGCCGGCGCCGACCGCCTCGCCCTGGGCGATGGCGGCGCGCTGCTGACCGTACTGGGGGCCGAGACCGTGCTCGGCGGCGCGGGCGACGACGACATCCTGCTCGGCACGGTCATGCAGGGTGGATTGGTGGCGCTGGGCGGCGGGGCGGACCGGCTGGTGCTGGCTGATGGCGGGAACACGCTCATCATCTCCGGCGCCGAGACGCTGTTCGGCGGCGCGGGCGACGACAGCATCAGGCTCGGCGACGGCGGCAATACCCTCACCCTCGCGCATGTCGAAACCCTGACCGGCGGCGCCGGCTTCGACCGCGTCACCCTGGTCGGCGGTAGCAGCATCCTGGTCTCGGGCATCGAGGTGCTGACCACCGATGCCGCCAGCGACACCGTCACGCTGCATGACACCGTCCGCGCCGCCTATATCGACCTCGGCGCCGGCGCCGACCGCCTGGTCCTGGCCGATGGCGACAATGCCCTGCATGCGCGCGCGGTCGAGACCCTGACCGGCGGCACCGGCGCGGATGATGTCACCATCTCCGGTGCCATCACCGGCGGTGTCATCGACCTGGGCGCCGGCGACGACCGCCTGGTCATCCGCGGTGGTCCCGTCACCGCGCTGATCCTGGGCGTGGAGACGCTCGAAGGCGGCGGCGGCGACGAGGACCTGACGCTCGGCAACCTCCTGTCCGGCCGGGTCGCACTGCATGGCGGGCAGGACCGCCTGCGCCTGGCCGATGGCGGCAATACGCTCAGCGTGTCCGGCATCGAGACGCTGATCGGCGGGACCGGCGACGACGTCATCGCCCTGGAGCGCCCGGTGGCCGGCATGGTGGTGGACCTCGCGGACGGCGCCGATCGACTGACCCTCACGGGTGGGGCGAACTTCATCACCATCGCCGGCGTCGAGACCCTCACCGGCAGCGCGGGGCACGACTTCGTCACCGTGCAGGGCGCGCTGACCGACGCGCTGGTGATGCTCGGCGCCGGCTTCGACCGCCTGGTGCTGAGCGATGCCGCGGACAGCCTGCACCTTGGCGGCGTCGAGGTGCTGATGGCCGGCGGCGGCGACGACACCGTCACGATGCTCGACCCGCTGCGCGGCGCCTTCCTGCACATGGGCGACGGGCAGGACCGCCTGGTGCTGGCCCCGGGGTCGAATGTGGTGACGGTCGCCATGGCGGAGACCATCCTGGGTGCGTCCGGCAATGACGTGGTCACGCTGAGCAGCGCGATGCCGAGCGGCGTGGTCGATCTCGGCGCGGGCACCGACGCCCTGGTGCTGACGCGTGCAGGCAACGCCATCACCGTGGCGGGCACCGAGGTCATCATCGGCAGCAGCGGGGCGGACACCATCACGCTCGCTGGCGGCGCCGAGGGCACCGTGCTGCACCTGGGCGCGGGCATCGACCACCTGTTCCTGGGCGAGGGCAACAACCTGGTCACCGTCACGGACGTGGAGCGCATCACCGGCCATACGGGCGACGATACGGTCATCCTCGCGCGCGGAACCGGCAACACGGTGATGGATCTCGGCGCGGGCATCGACCGTGTGTTCCTCGGCCAGGGCGCCAATGCCGTGGTGCTGTCGAATGTCGAGGCGGTGATCGGCGGGGCGGGCAGCGACCGGGTGACGCTGCTCACGGCCACCATGTCGGTCGTGGTCTCGCTCGGCGCGGGCTACGACGTGCTCACGCTGGGCGATGGCGGGCTGCGCGTGAACACGACCGGCGTTGAGGTGATCCATGGCGGGACGGGCGCCGACATGATCACCCTGACCGCCGCCAGCGGGCGCGCCATCCTCAACGGCGGCGCGGGCAACGACACGCTGACCGGCGCGGGCGGCGACGACCAGATCTTCGGCGGCCCGGGTGCCGATAGCCTGAGCGGCGGCGGCGGGGCGGATGTGTTCGTCTACACCGCCATCTCGCACTCGCCGGTCGCGGCGCCGGACACCATCGTGAACTTCAATCCGCTGGAAGGCGACATCCTGGCCTTCGTGGGCATCGGCAATGGCGGCGCCTTCACCTGGCGCGGCGCCTTCACCTTCTCCGGCGCGGGAGGCATGGAGGGGCGGTTCGACGAGGCCACGAAGATGCTGCTGATCGACCTCGACGGCGACGGCATTTCCGAGATGGCGTTCTTCCTGCCGGGCTTCCCGCCGGAGGGCTTCGACGGCAATTCCGTGCTCTGGGCGTGAGGGCCCGGCCTCAGCGCCCGCCCAGCATCTGGCGTGCGACGATCACGCGCATGATCTCGTTGGTGCCTTCCAGGATGCGGTGCACGCGCAGGTCGCGCACGATCTTCTCGATGCCGTAGTCCGCCAGGTAGCCGTAGCCGCCGAGCAATTGCAGCGCATCATCGGCGACGCGCGAAGCCGGTGTCGGTGACGAAGCGCTTGGCCATGGCGCAGAACGCGGTGGCGTCCGGCGCGCCGGCATCGAGCTTGGCGCAGGCGCGCCACAGCAGCGCGCGCGCCGCCTCCAGTTCGGTGCGCCATGTCGGCGAGCGTGAACTGCGTGTTCTGGAAATCGGCGATCGCGCGTGCCGAAGGCGCGGCGCTCCTGCACATAGGCCAGCGCGTTGTCGAGCGCCGCCTGCGCGCCGCCCAGCGAACAGGCCGCGATGTTCAGCCGCCCGCCATCGAGGCCGGCCATGGCGAAGCGGAAGCCCTGGCCTTCCTCGCCCAGCAGCGCATTCGCGCCGGCACCCGCGCATCCTCGAAGATCACCTGGCGCGTGGGCTGGGCGTTCCAGCCCATCTTGCGCTCCATCGCGCCGAAGGACAGGCCGGGCGCGTCCTTCGGGCACCAGCAAGGCGGAGACGCCCGAAGGCCCCTCCCCGCCGGTGCGGGCCATGATGACATAGAGGTCGGTGGCGCCGGCGCCGGAGATGAACTGCTTGGTGCCGTTCAGCACGTAGTCTTCGTTGTCGCGCACCGCGCGGGTGCGCAGCGCGGCGGCGTCCGAGCCGCTGCCCGGCTCGGTCAGGCAATAGGTCGCGATCGCCTCCATGCGCCACCAGCCGCGGCAGCCATGCGGCGCGCTGCGCATCGTCGCCGAAGCGGTCGATCATCCAGGCGACCATGTTGTGGATCGACAGATAGGCCGAGACCGTCGGGCAGCCCATCGCCAGCGCCTCGAAGACCACCGCGGCGTCGAGGCGCGTGAGGCCGGCGCCGCCGCCCTCCTCGCGCACATACAGCGCCGCCATGCCGAGCGACGCGGCCTGGCGCATTTCCTCGACCGGGAAATGGCGCTGCTCGTCCCAGCGCAGGGCGTGCGGGGCGAGCACCTCGCGGGCGAAGTCCTGGGCGACGGACTGAAGGTCGCGGGTTGCGTCGGGCAGGTCGAAGGGGGTGGTCATGCGGGGTGGGCTCCCTGCGCGCGATGGAGCGGAAGGTCGGGGGAGGGAACTCCCCCGATCCCCCTCCTTTTTCTGGGATTTGGGGACGGGCCGAGATGGGGCGCTCTCGTTGCTGGCATCAGCCGGGGCGCCTTGGCACCAGGCTATGGCGCACGAAGGTCAGGAAGACCGTGCCATCCGCCTTGAAGCCCTCGGTGCGCGTGGTGACGATGCCCTGGCCGGGCCGCGACCGGCTCTCCCGCACGGCCAGCACGTCCGAATGCGCATAGACGGTGTCCCCGGGAAAGACCGGCGCAGTGAGCTTGATCTCCTCCCAGCCGAGATTCGCGATCGCGGTGGCGGAGACATCCTCGACCGTCATGCCGACGATGATGGCAAGCGTCAGCGCGCTGTTGACCAGCGGCTTGCCGAACTCCGTGCCCGCGGCGAAATGCGCGTCGCAATGCGCCGGGTGCTTGTTCATCGTCAGCAGCGAGAACTGGATGTTGTCGGCTTCCGTGATGGTGCGGCCGGGCCAGTGCTCATAGCGGTCGCCGACGGCGAAATCATCGAAGTAGCGGGCACGGTCGCGGGCGCGGATGATGCGCGTGGGGGGCGGTTGGGTGGCGGTGTCCGTCACGGGTTTCCTCCGATTTACCGGCGTTGGGGAACAGTATAGCAGGCCGGCGGGTCAGGCCTCGCCACGCCACGCCAGCAGCCGGCGATAGATGGGCGCGACCAGCGCGGGCATGATGAACAGCGTGAGTTGCCCGCAGGCGACAACGAGACCGAGCGGCGCATCCGCCGTGCCGGATATCGCCGCCAGCAGCAGCACATTGTTGCGCGCGCCGGTCACCAGCCCCGCCGAGAGCGCCGCGCGCACCGGCGCACGCCAGAACACCGCCGCGCCGATCGCCTGCAGCACCAGGCACAGGCCGAGCGCGAAGGCGAAGGCGCCGGCGAAGGCCAGCGGCGCATGCGCCAGCGCCGGACCCACATCGGCCATGCAGGGCAGCGCCGTGACAACGATCAGCACCACCAGCGCGGTGTCCAGCCCCGGCCCGGCGGCGCGCAACCGCGCGCGGCCCGCCAGCAGCGTGACCAGGCCCCAGCCGCTGAAGGCCACGCCCACCAAAATCGCCAGGCGAAGCGCCATCGCCGAGGGGTCGACGCTCGCGCCCACGCCGAGCGTCGCGGCCACCGCCGGCAGCACCAGCGGCGCCAGCGCGTTGGAGGGAATGGCCACCATGGTCAGCAACGCCGCATCGGCCCCGAGCAGGATCGCGAAGGCCGCCGCCGACATGACCGAGGGCGTCGCCGCGATCAGCACGCCGCCCGACAGCCAGGGATGCCCGGCCGGCAGCACGGCCGAGAGCACCGCGAAGACCATCAGCGGCACGCAGGCCGACAGCCACGCCAGCAGGGCCAGCGCCAGCGCCGGGCGCCGCACCACGCCAGCCAGCGCCGCCGGTTCCACGCGCAGCAGCGAGACCATCATGGTCGCAGCCGAGAGTGGCAGCAGCAGCGGGCGTGTCGCCTCGGCCAGCGCGGGCACCGCGATGCCCAGCACGGCGCCGCCGGCGATCAGCAGGTTGCCGCGGCGCCGGATCGCCGCCGCCACGCTCATCCGCGCATGGAATGCGGCAGCGCCGTCACGATCGCGGGAAAGACCGTCATGACCACCGTGAACAGCATCAGGATGAGGCAGAAGGGCAGCGCGTAGCGCGCGATGCGGAAGATGCTCTCCTGCGTCAGCCCCTGGATGACGAACAGGTTGAAGCCGACCGGCGGCGTGATCTGCGCCATCTCGATCGTCACGATCAGGAACACGCCGAACCAGATCGGGTCGAACCCGGCGCCGATGGCGAGCGGCAGCGTCACCGGCAGCGTCATGACAATGGCCGAAAGCCCGTCCAGCACGCAGCCCAGCACCAGGTAGAACAGCATCAGCACGAAGATGAGCGCGTAGGGATGCAGCCCCAGCGCGTCGATCGCACCGGCGACCTCGGCGGGCAGGCCCAGGCGCGCCATGGCCTTCGACAGGAACAGCGCGCCAACCAGGATCAGACCGATCATCGAGCAGGTGCGCACGGTGCCCAGCAGCGCCGCCCACAGGCCGCGAGGTGTGAGGGTACGCTGCGCGAGTCCGACCAGCAGCGCGCCGAGCACGCCGATCGCCGCTGCCTCGGTAATGCTCGCCAGGCCGAAATACAGGCTGCCCATCACGAACAGGATGAGGAAGCCGACCGGCAGGAGCTGCCCGAGCGCACGCAGCGCTTGCAGGAATGGCACCGGCGGCTCGCGCGGCGGCACCAGGGAAGGGTCGTGCACCGCGCGCCAGCCGATATAGGTCATGAACATCAGCGCGAGTGCGAGGCCCGGCACGATGCCCGCGACGAACAACTGCAGGATCGAGACATCGGCGACCACGCCATAGACGATCATCGGGATGGAAGGCGGGATGAGGAAGCCCAGCGTGCCGGCACCAGCGAGCGAGCCGACCGCCAGGCGCCGGTCGTAGCCGCGCGCCAGCAGCTCGCTCAGCGTGATGCGCCCGACCGTCGCGGTGGTCGCCGCCGAGGAACCCGAGACCGCGGCGAACAGCGCGCAGCCCATCACGTTGACATGCACGAGCCGCCCGGGCAGCCGGCGCGTCCAGGGCGAGAGGCCACGGAACAGGTTCTCCGACAGGCGCGTGTGGAACAGCACCTCGCCCATCAGAATGAACAGCGGCAGCGTGATGAGCTCGACCGATGTGGCACTCGCCCAGACATCGGAGGCGAGGAAGCGGTCCACCCGCATGTCGCGGAACACCTCGAGCGCGATGACGCCGATCGACATCAGCGCCGGCCCCACCCAGACCCCACCGGCGAGCGTCAGTGCCAGCAGCCCGAGCACCAGCGAGACCGGCCCCGTCACTCGTGTCCGCCTCCGCCGATGCCCACGCCGAGTTCGGGCGCCTCACGCAGCAGCAGCCGCACCAGCCGCGCGAGGAAGGCGAGCAGCAGCAGTGACACGCCGAGCGTCAGCAGCCCCTGCGGCACCCACACCGGCGTGCCCATCGGATAGAAGGAGATCGAGCCGAGATCGAGGCTGCGCGCCCATTGGCGCCACATCGCCTGCGTCAGGAAGCCGAGCATGCCGATCGCGAAGGTGGTGCCGACCAGGTCGAGCAGCCGTGCAAGGCCCGCTGGCAGCACCTGCATCAGCACCGCGACGCGGATGTGCCCGCCCTGGCGCAGTGCCCAGCCCGAACCGCAGAACAGGATCATAGCCTGCAGGTAGATGGCGAACTCGACAGCCCAGGGCTGCGATGTCGCGAAGAAGAAGGTGAGGATGACCTCCGCGATCAACATCAAGGCCAGCGCCGCGGCGGAGAGCGCCGCCACCACGGCGCCCGCGGTGCAGGCCGCGTCTGCGATGCGCAGCGCGGCGCGGATCACGAACCGACGCGGCGGCGGAACTCGGCGATGATCGGCGCCGCGGCGGGGTTGGCGCGCGCGAAGTCGGCGGTCATGCCGGCCGTCGCCTCACGCATCGCGCGAATGAGGGCCGGGGAAGGTGCCTCGACCGTCATGCCGTTGGTGCGCAGATCGGCCATGCGCGCCTCGTGCTCGCCCTTGGAGACGGTCCAGAACTCGGGCTCCAGGCGCCTGGCGAGATCCCGGACGGCGCTGCGCTGCGCCTCGGGCAGGCGCTGCCAGGAGTCCGTGCCCACCACCATCAGGTTGCTCGCCCAGAGGTGGTTGGTCGTGTAGGCGTGCTTGAGGAATTCCCAGTAACGCTGCGCCACCGCCGTGGTGCCGGAGGTCATCACCGCATCGACGCGCCCGGAGGCCAGCGCCGGCACGACGTCCGGGCTGGTGAGCTGCTGCGGCACCATGCCCAGGCGGCTGACCATCTCGGCCGTCACGCGGTCGTAGGTGCGCATGCGGATGCCGCGCAGGTCGTCCGCGGTCTGGATCGGCCGCTTGAAGTAGAAATTCTGCGTCGGCCAGGGCACGATATAGAGGACGATCTGGTTGCGACGCTCGAGTTCGCGCTCCCAGGTCGGCCGCACCAGTTCGTGCATGATCTTGAGCTGGTCGTAGTCGGCGATGAGGAAGGGGATGCTCTCGATGCCGAGCATGGGCAGGTCGCCGACATTCTGGAAGGCGGCGAATTCCGCCATCGGCACCACGCCGTCGCTGACCGCGCGCACCGTCTCGTTGGCGCGCACGCCGAGCGCGCCGCCGGGGTGGATGGTGAGCTGGAGCGCATTGCCGGTGACCTGCGCCGCCTCGCGCGCGAAGCGCTGGGCATTGAGCGTGTGGAACTCGTTCGGGCCCCAGGGCAGGGAGACATCCCATCGCAGTTGCTGCGCGGATGCCGAACGCGCGGCGAGCCCGGCGGCAGCCATGCCCGTGCCCACGAGAAGGTCTCGACGCTTCATGGTTCGTCCCCTTTTGGCTCCCGTAGACCGGGCAGCATGGGCGGCCCGGGGTGGCAAGGCAATGGCAGCGACATGACCGACGCCGGGGTGCCGCTCCGCCTGCTGCGCGAGGGCGCCGTCGCGACGCTGCTGCTCGATCGCCCGGAGCGGCGCAACGCCATGAGCCGCGCGATGTGGCTGGCGCTGCCTGCGCTTCTCGCCCAGGCGGCGGCGGATGACACGGTGGCCGCTCTGGTGGTGACAGGCGCCGGCGGGCATTTCTGCGCCGGGGCGGATATCGCGGAGTTCGAGGCGGCCTATGCCGACGCATCGGCGATCGCCGCCACCAATGCGGCGATACGGGAGGGCGTCGACGCGCTCGAGCGCTTCCCCAAGCCGGCCATCGCGGCGATCCGCGGCGCCTGCGTGGGCGGCGGCGTAGCGCTCGCGCTCGCCTGCGACCTGCGCTTCGCCGCCGAGGATGCGCGCTTCGCCGTGACACCCGCGCGGCTCGGGCTGATCTACAGCCATGGCGACACGCTGCGCCTGGTGCGCGCGGTGGGCCTCGCGCGCGCCGCCGACATGCTGCTCTCCGCGCGCATGGTCACGGCGGCGGAGGCCGCGCGCATCGGTCTCGTGCAGCACCTCGTCGTGCCGGATGGGCTGGAGGCGGCCCTGGCTGGATACGTCGAGAGCCTTGCCGCCCTGTCGCGACCGGCGCTGCGCGACATCAAGCGCATGCTGGGCGCCATCGCCGCCGGCGCGCAGGAGGAGACACCGGACCTCGCCGCGCTGTTCGCCGCCGGCTTCGAGGGCGAGGATTTCCGTGAGGGCTACGCCGCCTTCGTCGAGAAGCGGCCGGCGCGATTCAAGGCGCGCCGATAGCCTCGGCAATCGCGACCAGGCGCGCCTCGTCCCAGGCATGGCCGACGATCTGCAACGAACCGGGCAGCCCGCCATCCATCGCGGGCACGGGGAAGGAAAGCGCCGGCAGGCCCGCGATGTTGGCGAGCGCGGTGAAATCCGCCTGGTCATCCGGGACCGCGGCGCCATGGGGAAAGGCGCGCTGTGGCGCGGTGGGCAGCAGCAGCGCGTCGCAGTGCGAGAGCGCGCGCAGCGCGGCGCTGCGGGTGGCTGCCAGCACACGCAGCGCGCGGGCCAGGCGCGCCGTGCCGGCGTCGCGCCCGAAGCGCAACGCCGCGCGATAGGCCTCGCTGGCCGCATGCGGATCGTCGATCAGCGCGGCGTGGTCCAGCGCGGCCTCGGCCTCGCTCAGCAGAAGGCCCGCGCGGCGCGCAAGCCCCGGCGCCCAGCCGGGCATCGCGATGGCCTCGCAGCGGACGCCCGTGGCGCGGATGCGCGCGAGCGCGGCTTCGGATGCTGCGCGCACGCCATCCTCCATCGGTGCCTGCCAGGCCGGGTCCGGCAGGCCGAGCAGGATGGTGCCGGTTGCGGCGGGCATCACCGACCATCCGCGCGGTGCAGGGACCCAGCCTGGATCGTCCTCGTCCGGCACCGCCATCGCGGCAAGGCCGGCCGCCGCCTCGCGCACCGTGCGCGCGATCATGCCGACCGTGTCGAGCGTCAGCGACAGCGGCGTGACCAGGCTGCGCCCGATCAGCCCCGCCGTGGGCTTGAAGCCCACCACGCCGCAATAGGCGGCCGGAATGCGCACCGAGCCCATCGTGTCCGTGCCGATGGCCAGCGCCGCAAAACCTGCCCCCACCGCAGCGCCGGACCCGCCGGAGGAGCCACCGGGCGTGAAGCCCGGTGCGAGAGGGTTGTCGCAGCGCCGCGGCGTGGAGGTGGTGGCGCCGAGCGCGCCCTCATGCAGCGCCACCTTGCCGAGAATGACGGCGCCGGCACCGCGCAGACCGGCAACGCAGGGCGCATCGGCATCGGCCACGCGCGTGTCGAAGGCGGCCAAACCCGCGGTCCATGGCATGCCGGCCACCGCCACATTGTCCTTCACCAGCACCGGCACGCCGGCGAGAGCACCCGCGCCCGCGCGCGCCTTGGGGTCGAGATGCCAGATGGCCCGCACGGCACCGTCGCGCCGTGCGATGTTCGCAAGGCACTCCTCGCGGGTCACGCGCGTTCGTCCAGCAGGCGGATCGCCTTCTGCCGCTGCTCGACCTGCGTCAGCGCAGCGAGCGCGCCAGGTGCCTCCAGCACCACCGCGACCTCGACACCCAGGCGCGTGCGCAGCACATCCTCCAGCCGTGCACGCAGGGCCTGCGAGGCAGCGCCCTGCAGTTCGAGGTGCACGGCCATCGCGTCCCGCCCGTCCTGCCGCGTCACGCGGCACAGGAACTCGCCCGTGGCGCCCGGCGCCGCCTCGACCAGCAGCGCGCCGACGCCGGTGGGAAACAGGTTGATCCCGCGCAGCTTCACCATGTTGTCCGAACGGCCGAGAAAGCCGCGGATGCGCCGGAAGGGGATGCCAAGCGGGTTCGATCCCACAACTTCCTCGGTGACATCATGGGTGTTGAAGCGGATGATCGGGAAGATGTCGTCCTTGAACAGGCAGGTGCAGACCATGTCGCCGAGCGCGCCGGGCGCGACCGCGACACCGGTGTCCGGGTCGGTCAGTTCCAGCACGTGTGCGTCCTCGTACACGTGCATGCCGCTGCGGTCGGGACCCTCGCCGGCGATGATCCCGGTATCGCCGACGCCGTACCAGTCATAGACCTGCGCGCCGCCCCAGGCCGCGCCGAGGCTCGCCTGCGTCTCGCTGCCCAGATGCGCGCAGATGAGCCGCACCGGAAGGTCACGGCCCGGCTCCAGCCCCGCTTCGCGCGCCGCATCCGCGAGTCGGCGGAGATAGTCGGCGAAGCCGACGAGGCAGGTCGCGCCGAACTCCTTCATCAGGAATATCTGCTGCGCCGTACGGGTCTCGACGCCCGTTCCCGCCGACAGGAACTGCGCGCCCACGAAGTGAAGCACCGCCTCGCGCACGTAATGCCCACCATTGACCATGCCATGGCCATAGACCGAGTGGACGACATCGTCCTCCGTCATGCCGGCCAGCAGGTACATGCGCGCGAGCAACCGGTTCTGCACCTCCCGCGAGCGGGGGCCGAACAGCAGCGGCTGTGGCTTCCCCGTCGTCCCGCTCGTGGTCTGCATGATGATGGATGGTCGCCGGTCGCGCGGATGCGCGTCTCGACCATGGAAGTCGCCGATCGGCGGATAGGCGGCGACCGACTCCATCAGGTCCGCCTTGTCGTAGGCGGGCAGGCGCGCCAGGTCGTCGAGACCACGTATGTCACCAGGCGCCGCGCCCGCTGCCGTCCACAACCTTGTGTAGAACGGCACCCGCCAGGCGAAGGCAAGGGTTCGGCGAAAGGCGGCGTCCTGGCGCGCGCGCAGTTCGTCACGACTCATGCTGGCGAAGGCAGGCGCGAAGGCCGGGCCGATGGGGTGGTCGCGCACCAGGCCCTCGTAGTCCATCGCCTGGAAGTAGTCCTGGGCCATGCTGCGGCTCCCGTTCAGGGCAGGGCGGCGTTGCACGCGCGTGCCGTGCCGCCGGCGGCCAGCGCAAGCGTCGCGACGATACTGGCATCGGCACGCGCGGCGCTGACCCCCGCATGCGCCATCAGCGCACGCGCCTTGTCGATGATCGCGCCTGCCGCAAGCGGGTTCTCCGGATCGCCCAGCGCATCGGCAACGCCCGCGGCGACGCGATGCCCGCCCGGCAGGCGCGCCTCAAGCCGGGCGCCGAAATGTGCGGGATAGGCCGTGTTCAGCGCGGCATCCTCATGCACCGCGACACGCGCACGAAGCGCGGCAATGTCGGGGCGCGCCAGCGAAGCCAGTTCAAAGCCCGCGAGCGTTGGCGGCCCATCGATCAGCGTGACCGCGATGGCGTGCTGAAGGGAGAACTTCGCCTCGATGACGCTGCGCGGATCAGCGCGATCGCAGAAGGCGATGGCATCGGCATAGGCCCAGATGTCGATGCTGTCCGGCACCGCGCCAGCCAGCGCCTGCCGCAACAGCAGCGCAGCATCGATCGCCGGATGCGCGTGCCGGCAGGCGGGCCAGGGCTTGAAGGATGTTTCATGAATCAGCCACGGCGCCTCCGGCGCAGCGAGCACCCGATCCGGCCAGCCATCGGGCGCGAGACCTTCAAACAGGCCCTGTGCGCCCTCCAGGATTCCGCGCGGTCCGGTCAGACCGCACGCCGAGAGCATCGTGGCTTCAAGCCCGGCCGACGCGGCGTGCGCGGTGTGCCACTGCTTGGTCAGCACCGGTTCGTGACGGCATCGCCACAGACCACCCGCGATGGAGGCAGCATTGCCGAGTGCATCCGCGGTACGGGCTGCATCAAGCCCAAGCAGCGAGGCCGCGGCCGCCGCTGCGCCGAAAGGCCCGCAACTCGAACTTGGATGAAAATGGCGGTAGTGCGCTGGCCCGAGTGCGCGGCCAAGCCGGATCTCGGCTTCGTAGCCATGGATGACGGCATCGAGCAGCGCGGCGCCGGGCGCATCACGCGCGGCGGCAAGCGCCAGCGCGGCAGGCACGACAACGGGGCCCGCATGCAGGATGGCTTCCGCGGTGCACATCGTCCATCTCGAGAACGTTGCCGAAGGCGCCATTGGCGAGTGCCGCCATGCGCGGCCCCGTACTGCCACCGAGCACGATGCGCGCGGGGCCTGCCTGCTCATCGGCGTATGCGCGAAAGATCGCACCCGCCTCCCCGGCTGCACCGGCGGCTGCGCAACCGATCCAGTCGAGCACATGCAGCGCGGCGCGTGCGCGGTCTGCCTCGGCCACGGGCCTGGCCAGCAGGGCCACCAGGCCTTCGGTCACGCTCATCGGTCGCGCGCCATTGCCGGTAGAATCTGCGTATGCTCGCCAAGCGCCGGAAGTCGGGACCTGGGCTGCGCCGGTTCCTGCGCAAAGCGGATCGGGTTACCGATATGCAGGTTGCCGTCCTCGTCGCGCCACAACATCCCGCGCGCGGCAACCTGCGGGCGGGCAAAGGCTTCCTGGAGGTCAAGCAGTGGCGCGAAGCAGACATCGCGGCCAGCAAACCAGGCTTCCCACTCATCGCGCGTGCGTGTGGCAAACACCTCGCGCAGAAAGGCCTTGGCCGGGTCGTGACCGATGCCCGGCGGACCCGATGCACCTTCGATGAGATCCGGCCGGCCTAGCGCCGAGAGAAGGTTCACGACGAATTTGTGCTCGGAGCCCCCGAGCACGACATGGCGCCCATCACGCGTGGCGTAGATCTCGTAGAAGGCCCCGCCGCCCCATTGGCGCTCCTGTTTCACGCGCGGTGGTTCGCCTTCGCCGAACAGCGTGCCGGTCGCGTTGGGCAACCAGGATAACGTGCTGTCGAGCATGGCGATGTCGATGTAGTCGCCATGCCCGGTCTTCTGGCGCCGCAGCAATGCCATCAGGATTCCGCACAATGCGAGCAGCGACGCTGTTGCATCCGCGACGGGGATATGTGGATGCGTCGGCGCTCCATCCCGCCCGAGGTTGAGCGAGAGCGTCCCAGCCAGTGCTTCCACCGCGAGGTCGTGGGCGGGGCGATCGCGCTCGGGTCCGTCCTGGCCGAAGGCGGAAATCGAGCAATACACCAGCCCCGGGTTGCGGGCCGACATCGCCTGATAGCCGATGCCGAGGCGCTCGACGACGCCCGGGCGGAATGCCTCCACCAGCACGTCGCAGGTTGCGGCGAGGTCGTGGAAAGCCGCAAGTTGATCGGGCTTCTTCAGGTCGAGCTGGATGGATTTCTTGCCGCGATGGGTGTTGCGGAACCAAACGCTCTGGCCGCCCTGCCTCGCTCCGATGTGACGCACAGGCTCGCCGCCTGGCGGTTCGAGCTTGATCACTTCCGCGCCGTGGTCCGCCATCATCGTCGTCAGGTACGGACCCGGCAGGAACAGCGAGAGGTCGAGCACGCGAACGCCTTCGAGCTTCATCACACGATCTTTGCCGAACGCAGCGCCGCGATCGCGGCCTCATCGTAGCCCGCCTCCGCCAGGACGGCATCGGTATCCGCCCCATAGCCAGGCGCGGCACGCGCGGGCAGCACCGCGCCGTCCAGGCGGATCGGATTGGCCACAAGGGCAAAATCCGCGCGCTCCGGATGCGGCGTGGATTGTGCGCCGCCACGCCGGCGGAAATAGGGGTTGTCGAGCGCCTCGGCGAGCGAGAGCACCGGCGCCACGGGCACCTTGCCGCCGAGAACGCCAAGCCAGTGGGCGCTCGGCTTCGCACGCAGCACCTGGTCGATCTCCTGCATCAGCACATCCCGGTTTGCGAGGCGCTCGCCGTATCCCGCGAAGCGTGGATCGGCGGCAAGGTCGGGCCGGCCGATCGCCTCGCAGAAGCGCCGCCAGAAACCGGGCTTCATGCACATCACGAAGACATGGCCGTCGGCGGTCGGCAGCATCTCGCATGGTACGGCGAAGGGGTGGCCGCCGCGCGGACGGCGCTGCACCTCGTGGCCCTCGTTGAGGTACCAGGTAGCGGGGTAGTTCAGGTTGTGCATCGCCACATCGTAGAGCGAGACATCGACATCGCGCCCCTGCCCCGTCGCACGCGCGCCGAACACCGCCGCAAGCAGGCCCACCGCGGCCGTCAGCCCGCTCAGCATGTCGATCAGCGAGACCCCCAGGCGGGTGGGCGCACCGCCTGGCTCTCCGGTCAGGGCCATCATGCCGGCCTCGGCCTGCGCGAGGTAGTCGTAGGCTGGCCAGGTCGCGCGCTCGCCCTCACGCCCATAGCCGGAGATGTGTACGCACACGATCGCCGGCTTCACCTGCGACATCGCGCCGTGGTCGAGCCCGAAGCGCGCGGGCAGGTCGCCGCGCAGGTTGTTCGCCACGGCATCCGCGCGCAGGGCGAGGCGATGCAGGACCTCGCGGCCCTTCGGCCGGGCAAGGTCGAGCGTGATGGCGCGCTTGTTGCGATTGAACGTCTGGTAGAAATGGCTGTCGTTCTCGCCAAGGCGAAACTCACCGGTGTGCCGCGCGAGGTCGCCCGGCATCCCCGAACCATCCTCCGGCGCCTCGATCCGCACGACGTCGGCACCGAGGTCCGCCAAGTACATGGTGCCGAAGGGCGCAGCGCCGAACTGCTCGACCGAGACGATGCGAAGCCCGTCCAGGGGCAGGTTCGGCGCGGCCATTCGCGCTACGCCTCGGTGCGCGGCCGGGCGCCGCGCGCAATCATGCCGGGTTCCTGGCGATCAACTGCTTTGCAATGATCATGCGCTGAATCTCGTTGGTGCCCTCGCCGATGCACATCAGCGGCGCGTCGCGGAAATAGCGCTCGACATGGTATTCCTTGGAATAGCCGTAGCCGCCATGGATGCGCATGGCCTCCAGCGCATTGTCCACCGCGGCCTCGGACGCGAAGTACTTCGCCATGCCGGCCTCCATGTCGCACCGCTCGCCGGAATCATAGGCGCGCGCGGCATCGTAGGTCAGCAGCCGCGCCGCCTGCAGGCGCGTGGCCATCTCGCCGAGCTTCAGCTGGATCGCCTGGTGCTCGCAGATCGGCTTGCCCATGGTGCGGCGGATCTGGCTGTACTGCACGGAATCCTTCAGCGCCGCGGAGGCCAACCCGCAGCCGCGCGCGGCGATGTTGATGCGTCCCAGTTCGAGCCCCGACAGCGCCGCCTGCAGGCCCTTGCCCTCGACACCGCCGATCAGGTTCTCCGCCGGTACGCGGTAGTCCTCGAAGATCAGCTCGGCGGAATCGATGCCCTTGTAGCCGAGCTTTTCGAGCTTGCGCGAGACGCGGAACCCATCGCCCTTCGGCGCCAGCAGCATCGACATGCCGGCATGGCGCGGGCTGGCATCGGGGTCGGTCTTGACCAGCAGGGCGAAGCACGAGCCCTGGATGCCGTTGCTGATCCAGGTTTTCGTGCCGTTCACCACATAGCCGTCATTGCCGCGCCGCGCGCGGGTGCGGATGGCCTGCAGGTCGGTGCCGCAATCCGGTTCGGTCAGCGCAAGACCGCCGCGCACCTCGCCCGAGGCGAAGCGCGGCAGCCAGGTTTTCTTCTGCTCCTCGGTGCCCAGCCGCGCGACGATGGCCGACATGATGAGGTGGCTGTTGAGGATGCCCGTCAGCGACATCCAGGTCTCGGCGATCTTTTCGATGATCCGCGCATAGGTGGTCGCCGACAGGCCAAGCCCGCCATGCTCGACCGGGACCGTCGCGCCGAACAGGCCCATCGCCTTCATCTGTTCGACCATCTCGTGCGGGTACTCGTCCGCGTGGTCGAGGCGCAGGACGTGCGGGCGGACGTCGCGCGCGAGCCACTTCTCGATCGCGTCGAGAAGTTCGCCATCCTGGTCGAGTGTATTCTGCGGCAAGGTGTCCATCCTCGCATCTCCCCGGCCGATGTCGCTTGACATGGTGGGCGCGGCCATTGGCCGGGTCAATCGCGCCCGGCCAGCGTCCGCGCAAGGATACCGACGTCGGGTACCTGCTCGATACCGGCCACGAGCGCAGTGAGCCGCGCGGCACTGGAAGCCGGCCGCGCGGGTACGGCGTATCCCCAGCAACGATCAAACTTCTCGTTGTTCTCCGCCACCGTGAGGGGAACCGCGGGATGCCCATAGACATGCGCCAACTGCGCGACATGCGTGCTGCCATCCACCAGGCGCACGGAAATCTCCTGAGGATCGAGCGCGTTCTCGTCGGTATTTCCGTCGGGCTCGATGCGAACCTTGGCAGCGTGGCGGTGCACGGCCGCATCACGCAGCGCATCACCCAGGAAATCCGGCACGTCGCATCGCCCCTTCGCAAGGTAGACGCCGGCGACGAAGGGCAGGCAGAGCTTGGCATAGTTGGAGGCGGGCTCCGGCACCAACGGGCGTCCCACCAGGCGACGCACCAGTGGCGGCACACGTGCAACGACCTCCGTCACGTCATCCGCGGCGAAGCCATGCTGGCGCATCAGGTCGCGCAGTCCGTGCACGACGCCATGCGTCAGCCGGCCAGAGGGGAAGGGCTTGTGCGCGAGTTGGGTGATCTGCCATTCGCGGCCGAGGCGGTCGATGGCGCGGGCAGCATCGAGGCTACCCTGCTCCATCAGCGTGAAGTAGCCATAGACGCCGGTGAAGGCGTGCCGTGGCCCTGGAAAACCTGCCTGCACCAGATCGACAGCCGCGATAGCACCGCGCGCATTGAAGCCGATCTGCAGCCCCAGCAGCGGCGATCCTTCCGTATGCGGCTGCAGCGTGCCGCAGGTCTGGCCGTACATGTGGCCGAAACCCTGGCGGATCTGCTCGGGATCGAGGCCCGCGAGATTGCCGATCGCCGCCACCGCGCCGAAGCCCCCGGCGGTGGCCGGGCGAAAGAAGCGCACAGGTGCATCCGTCGCGACACCGAGCAGCGCCGCCACATCCACCCCCACCGCCAGCGCCACGAGCAGCCGCGCGCCATCCACCGGCCGGCCCTGCATCGCCTCCCGTTCGGACCAGGCGAGCACGGCCGAGAGGATGGTGGCCATCGGATGCACCACCGCGCCTTCGTGGACGCAGTCGAATTCCAGGCAGTGGATCAGGTAGGCGTTGACGATCGCCGCCGAGCCCGCGCTCATCCGCGTCCCGTCCAGCCAGCACGTCGCTTCCTCCGCGGCACCCCAGGCGGCCGCGAGGCGTGCCACCTCCGCCACCCGCGCGCCCGAGGTGCCGGCGGCCGCGACACCCAGCGTGTCGAGCAGGAACGTCCGCGCCTTGTCGCGCGCCGCCTGCGGCAGGTCCTCCAGACGCGTGCGCGCGGCATGCGTGGCGAGGGCGTCTTCCAGTTCGATCGCGCTCATTCGATGCTCTCCCCTTGCACATGCTCCTCGGCGCGCCAGGCATCCGGGGCCGGATAGTCGCGCGCAAGCCACGCGGCTCCATCGAGCGCGCGCCAGGCGAGGCCGAGTGCCGCGGCCAGCGCCTCGATGCGCGCAACATCGATCGCCCCATACGTGCCGCGGGCCTGCGCCGCGGCGACCAGCTGCCCCGCCACGCGCCCGCCGGACAGGAATGGCGCGTAGAGCGAGGAGCCCATGCGACTGGACTTCAGGAACTGCCGGAACCGCCCCGCTTCGGCATCCGTGTCCGTCACCAGGATGGAGCGACCGGTCGCGACCACGCGGCCGGGATGGTTCCAGGCGATCGGGATCATCAGCCGGCGCTGTTCCGGCGGAAAGCCGAGGCTGCCCGCCAGCATGTTGTAGGCGCCGTCCGGCGTCACCAGCGAACACCCCCGCGACGCGGTAGTCGCGTTCGCCCTCAAGCATCGCACCGGGGCGCGTGGCGGCGGCGTGGTCACCGATCGTCGCATGGGCCGCCTGGGCGAAGGCGTGCAGCGCGGCCTCGACATCCGCGTCCACCGCCTTCGCCGCGGTGGCGAGCGCCGCGGCGAAGATCGCTTCTGCCGGCCGCCCGCTCACTGCGGGATGCGCGCCTCGAGGTTCACCACCGGGCCCACCGTGCGGTTCCACGCGGCGACGCATTCGGCGCCGCAGCGGCGCGCCCAGTTGGGCAGCACGCGCTCGAGCATCGCCTGGCGACGCGCCTCGGCATCAGCCGGTGAAGGATCCACCCGCGTCATGCCGCCGGCCGCGCCGAGCGGGCACGGACCCGTGGTGTTGCAGGCGATGCCGATGGAATCCTCCTGCTCGTTGAGGGTCCACATGCGGGCCTCGATCTTCGCCAGTTCGGTGGTGATGAAGTCACGCACCGGCTGCGGCTGCGCCCGCCACCAATCGCCATTGGCGACGGTGACGCCCGCGCCGTAGTTGATCGGGAGCGTGTAGAGGAAGCGCGTCGCCTCATACCACTTGGCGACATAGCCCGAGAGCGTGCCGGTGATGGCGCAGTCGATGGTGCCCTGCGCCAGCGCCTGCTGCGTCTCGCCAAAGGCCACATCCACTGGTGTGCCGCCGAAGAAGGCGACGAAATCACCCTGGCTGGTGCCGGACGTCCGCACCCGCCGGCCACGCAGGTCGGCCAGGCCCGTGAATGCCGTGCGGCAATAGAGGATCTGGCTCTGGTAGGATTGGTAGGTCAGCGGCACGAGGTTGAGCTGGCGTTCGTAGAAGGCATTCAGCACCGGGCGGAAGGCATCGGTCACGCGCCGGAACTCGGCCATCGAGGTGGTCAGGCCGGCGAGGTCGCTGCCGTCGTTGATCGCCGCGTCGCCGGCATGGTGGCCGAGCTGCGCCGTGGCGATGTTGGCCTGGCCGCGGGCGAGGATGCGGAACACCTCCGGCCCGCGCAGCCCGGCCTCGCTCCAGGGGCGGAAATTGGCGGTGATGCGCCCGCCCGAGAGCTCGCGCACCTGGGTGTTCCAGAACGGTGCCTCGATGGTGCGGCTCTGCGTCGTGATGCCGATGTTGCCCAGCACGGTCACGCGCGTCTCGGGCAGCGTCTGCGCGCTGGCCGATGCGATGGCGCCGAGTGCCAGGGCACCGGCGGCGATCCAGGTCTTCATCATCCCATTCTCCCTTCCTGTTGCACGCCCGTCAGCCGGGCTTGAGCGCCTGCGGCAGCATCAGTGCGAGCCCCGGCACCAGCGCCAGCAGCACGATCATCGCCACCATCACCGCAAGGAACGGCAGCGATCCCATCACCACGTCGCGGAACGGCCCGCCGCCGCGCGCGGCCTGCACGACGAACAGGTTCATCCCGACCGGTGGCGTGATCAGCGCCGCCTCGATCAGGATGATGAAGACGATGCCGAACCACAGCGGATCATACCCCACCGCGACCATGATGGGCACGACGACGGGCGTTGTCGCGATCATCAGCGACAGCGTGTCCATGAAGCAGCCGAGCAGCAGGTACAGCCCGACAATGGCGGCCAGCACGACCACGGGCGGGACATCGAGCCCCTGCACCCAGGTGACCACCGCGCGCGTCAGCCCGATGTTGGTCAGCACGAAGTTGAGGAAATAGGCCGCCAGCACGATGAGCATGACCATGCAGGTGGTCCGCATCGTGCCTTCGAAGGCCTCCATCAGCACCGCGATGCGCAGCCGCCCGCGCGCCGCGGCGAGCGCGAAGGCGCCGAGTCACGCCGAGCGCCGCCGCTTCGGTCGGCGTGGCGAGCCCGGCATAGATCGAGCCCACGACGAGGAAGAACAGCCCCGCCACCATCACCACGCCGAGCCAGGCGCGCGGCTACGCGCACGTGGTCTCCGCCATGCCCGCCCGAAGCGGGGCGCAGCACGCAGATCATCCAGACCAGCCCCATGAACAGGCCTGCCATCAGCAGCCCGGGCAGGAGGCCTGCCAGGTAGAGGTCGCCCACCGACACATCCGCCAGCACGCCATAGATGATCATGTTGATCGACGGCGGGATCAGGATGCCGAGCGTCCCGCCCGCGGCCAGCGAGCCAAGGAACAGCGGCCGCGAATAGCCGAACCGGTCCATGTTCGGCATGGCGATGGTGCCGATCGTCGCCGCCGTCGCGACCGAGGAACCCGATGTCGCCGCGAACAGCGCGCAGGACGCGATGTTGGTGTGCATCAATCCGCCCGGCACGCGCGACAGGCCCGGTGCCAGCGCGCGGTACATCTCCTCCGCGAGGCCCGCCCGCAGCAGCACCTCCCCCATCAGGATGAACAGCGGGATGGAGACGAACAGGAACTCGGTCGAGGTCGACCAGGTGATGTCGCCCAGCGAGGGCAGTGGCGGCAGGAAGGCGTAGAGTTCGCCGAGCATGACGCCGAGATAGAACAGCGCTGCGGCGATCGGGATGCCGATGCCCACCAGCAACACCAGCAAAGCCGTGGCAACGCCCGTCATCGCCCGACCTCGCCCGCCTCGGCCGAGAGGCCAGGGATGCCGGCGATCGCCTCGACGCGCGCATGGTCGCCGCGCAGCAGCGCGACCAGCGCGGCCAGCGTGCTCGCCGCAGCGACGAAGGCGAACCAGCTCAGACCCAGCGCGAATACCGACTGCGGCACGACCATCGGCACCGCGAGCGGCGTGTTGGAGACGGCACCGAGGCGCAGGCTCTCGCGCGCCACCTCCCACCCATACCAGGCAAACGCGAAGGCGACGGGCGAGAGTGCCGCGAGCGCCAGGATGTCGAGCACGCCATGCGCGCGCGCCGGCAGCAGCCGATGCAGGATATCCAGACGGATATGCGCGCGCTCGGTCAGCGCAAAGGCGAGGCCCAGTGCGAGCGACGTGCCGAAGGCGTAGCGCGAGAGCTCGAAGGAATGGAAGGGCGCGATGTTGAGCGTGTTGCGCAGCAGGACGTCGAGCCCGATCAGCAGCGCCGCCAGCGCCATCAGCCCACCTGCCACCCGCGCCAGGATGCGCGATACGCGCGCGAGCCCGGAGATCACGGCGCCGAGGCCTCGGCGGGCGGTGCCACCCGGGCAGCGAAGGCGCGCGCGATGTCGGCACGGGTCGTGGTCCAGACGCCCTCGCGGGAGGCCGCGTGCTGGAGGAAGCGCTCCAGCGCCCAGATGCGACCGGGCCGGCCGATGATGCGCAGGTGAAGGCCGAGCGACATCATGCGCGGCGCCTGAGCCCCTTCGACATGCAGGCAGTCGAAGGTGGCGATCGCGTAGTCCAGCCAATCCTGCGGCGTGTAGGAGGGTGCGACCCACATCTTCATGTCGTTGCTGTCGATGGCATAGGGCATCACCACGATGGCACGCGGGCCGGCGGCGGTTTCCACCACGTCCCAGCGCGGCACGTCGTCCGAGTAATCGTCCATGTGGTAGAGGAAGCCTTCCTCGGCGAGCGTCGTACGCAGCCGCGGCGAATGCAGGTAGCGCGACAGCCAGCCGACCGGCCGCTGCCCGGTTGTCGCACCGATGCTTGCGGTGGCCTTGCGTACGAAGTCGCGCTCGCCGGCTTCGTCCAGGCGGAACTGGTGGATCCATCGCCAGCCATGGCTGCAGGCCTCGTGCCCGCCTGCGCGGATCGCCGCGGCGATGGACGGGGCGCGTTCCAGTGCAACGGCCGCGGCAGTGAAGGTGGCGCGCACGCCATGCCGTTCCAGCAGGCCAAGAATGCGTGGCGCGCCGGCGCGGATGCCGTACTCATAGTTGCTCTCATTGCCGAAATTGCGGATCGGCGCCTTCAGCACGACGCCGAGTTCATCGACGGGTTCGGGGCCCTTGTCGCCGTCGCGCACCGACATCTCGGCGCCCTCCTCGACATTCACCACGACCGAAAGGGCCAGCCGTGCGCCGCCCGGCCATTCGAAGCCCGCCATGAGCCCCCCATTTTTCCCTGTCAAAACATCAGGCCGCGCTTTCCATCCTGCGTCAATGCTCGGCCAGGAGCCGCCCGAAGCCCTGCACCTTATCGGAGATGCCGTTCTGCCGCAGCGCCCACCAGTAGGTCGCGGTGTTGATGGCCAGCACCGGCTTGTCGAGCCAGAACTCCGCGATCGCCGCAACGCGCGCCATCGCCAGGTTGGTGCCGACCTGCACGATCGCCTGCACGCCCTCGCCGTCGAGTTCCTTGATCGTATCGCGCAGCGTGCGTTCCGACACGCGGGCGATGGCAACAGGACTTTCGCAGCGCAGGCCCTTGAGCGCGGCAACCTCGAAGCCGCAATCGGTGAAGAAGCGCGTGACCTGCCTGTCGCCCACCGCCTGGTAGGGCGTCACCACGGCGATGCGACGGATCGAGGGGTCAAGTGCGCGCAGCGCCGCCTGGCAGGCATCCGAGCCCATCGCGACCCTGACGCCGGCACGTTCCTCGATGCGCTTCTGCAGCTCGACGCTGCCCTCCAGCCCGTCCCAGAAGGTCTCGGCCGACATGCCCATGACCAGGTAGTCGCAATCGGCGGACATGACGCTGTCCACCGCCTCCATGATGGTCGCGCGGATCGCGTCCATCAGTGCCTCGAACTCGGCGTCGCTGCGGATGGCCATGTTGGGAATGCGGATGCGCGAGAAGTGGTTGGTCACGCCGGCCGGGCGCATCGCGTCGAATTCCGGCTGCACGGACGTGTTGGTCGAGGGGGCGATGACACCGAAGGTCTTCCGCCAGCCCAGGGTGTCGGTCATCGCGTGCCTCCGGCTCCTGCCACGATCGGGAGTGAGTGCAGGAGTGATGTCTGGACGCAAGTCCGGCCGCGCCCGCCCTTCACTCCGCCGCGAGCGCCGGCGCCTCGATCGCCACAAGTCGGGCGCGTGTCGCCGCGAGGTTGCGCGCCTTTACATGGCCGAACCCCTTGATGCCGCCCCAGGCCTCGACCCACTCGCAGGCCATGGCGTGGGTGCCGGGCGAGAGCCCGGACAGCATCGCCTCCAACCGCGCGCGGAACTCGCCGGGAAGCGCGCGTTCCATCCGTCGTTCCCCGGTGCGGCCGAAGGGGTCGAGCGCCGTGCCGCGCAGCACCTTGCCATGGCGCAGCCAGCCCATCGCTCGCAGCATCCATGGGCCGAAGGCGCGCTTGCGCGGCAGGCCGGTGGCGGGGTCCATCGTGGCGAGGATGGGGGGTGCCAGGTGCAGTTCGATGCGCTGCGTGCCGGCGAAGTCCTTCGCCAGCGCGTCCCGCCATTCGGGCAGCGTGTGCAGGCGTGCGACCTCGTATTCGTCCTTGTAGGCCATCAGGCGATGCAACTGCGTCGCGACGGCGCGCGCGAGGCGTTCCTCGCCGGGCACCGCCGCCTGCTCGGCGGCACGGATGCGCGCGACGAAGCCCGCATAGTCGCGCGCGATGCGCCGCATTCTGCCAGGCGGTGAGGTCGGCCACGCGGCGCGCCACCAGCGCATCGATGGTCTCGGCGACATGCGGCGGCGGCGCGAGATCCTCCAGCGCCGCCGCACGCCCGCGCGCGAAGGCCTCCTTGTTGCGCGCGACCGCCGCGCCGTTCAGTTCCAGCGCGCGCTCGATCGCTTCGGCGGATAGCGGCACCAGCCCACGCTGGTAGGCGATGCCGAGCAGGAACACGTTGAGGAACACCACGTCGCCCAGCTCCTGCGCCACGCGCGAGGCGCCGGGCAGGCCGACGACGTCGCGGCAGGCGGCGCGGATGGAGGCGAACATCTCCGCCGCGGCATAGCGCGTGCCGGTGTCCTTCACGAATTGCGCGGTGGGCGCGAGATCCGCATTCACCACCGCCACGGTGCGCGCCGCGCCGAGCAGGGGGCGTGCCGTGGTGCCATGCGCCACCACCATGTCGGCCGCGACCAGCAGATCCGCCTGCCCGGCACCGATGCGCGCGCCGGCGATGCTCTCGGGCGCCGCGCCCACCGCGCCGATCCGCAGCTGCGCATAGACACCGCCCCCCTTCTGCGCGAGGCCGAGCAGGTCGAGGCTGCGCACCGGCCGCCCTTCGAGATGCGCGGCCTGCGCCAGGATCGCCGCGAGCGAGGACACGCCCTGCCCGCCCACGCCGGCCATCAGCAGGTTCCACGCCTCGCCCTGGACTTCCGGGCGCGTCGGCTCGGGCGGCGCGGCCCCCGCCGAAGCGGCGACATGCTCGGCCGGGCGGGCGCCGACCAGCGTCACGAATGACGGGCAGAAACCCTGCACGCAGGAGAGATCCTGGTTGCAGCCGGACTGGTCGATGCGGCGCTTGCGGCCGAATGCGGTCTCCACCGGCTCCACCGCCAGGCAGTTCGAGGCGCGCGAGCAATCACCGCAATCCTCGCATACGCGCGGGTTGATCATCACGCGGCGCTCGGCCTTCGGCGCCAGGTCGCGCTTGCGCTTGCGGCGGCGTTCCGTCGCGCATTCCTGGTCGTAGATGATGGCGCTGACGCCCTTCACCGCGCGCAGCTCGCGCTGCACCATGTCCAGCTCCGAACGGTGGTGGAAGCCGGCGCCGGGGGGGATCAGCGGATCGCCGCGATGGCGATCGGGGTCGTCGGCGACGATCTCGATGCGCTGCACGCCTTCGGCACGCAATTGCGCGGCGATGTGCGGCACGTTGATCTCGCCCTCGGGCGTCTGGCCGCCGGTCATCGCCACCGCGCCATTGACCAGGATCTTGAAGGTCATGTTGGCCTTCGCACTCACGGCGAAGCGCACGGTCAGGCTGCCCGAATGGCCCCAGGTGCCATCGCCGATATTGGCGAAGACGTGCGGCTCGCAGGTGAAGGGCGCCTGGCCGATCCAGGGCACGCCCTCGCCGCCCATCTGGGTGAACAGGTCCGAATTGCGGTCCATGTTCTTCGCCAGGTAATGACAGCCGATACCCGCCAGCGCGCGCGAGCCCTCCGGGATTCTCGTCGAGGTGTTGTGCGGGCAGCCGGGGCAGAAATACGGGTCGCGCAGATGCAGCGGCGGCGCCTGCGCGGCGGCCAGCGCGTCCAGTTCCGCGATGCGCGCGCGCAGCCTCTCGGTGCGCAGCGCCTGCGGCAGCCGGGCGAGCAGCGCGCGCAGGATCTGGCCGGTGTCGAGTTCCGTGAGGTCCGACAACAAAGGGCGGCCGGCCTCGTCCTTCTTGCCGGTCACGCGCGGGCGGGCGGGCGCGTGGAACAGCGCATCGCGCAGCTGCCATTCCAGCATCGGGCGGCGGTCCTCGATGACCAGCACTTCCTCCAGCCCATCGGCGAAGGCGCGCGCGGCCTCGGCATCCATCGGCCAGGCCAGGCCGACCTTCCAGATGCGCAGGCCGTGCTCGCGCGCGAAGGCCTCGGTGATGCCGGCCTCCTCCAGCGCCTGGCGGAACACGGCATAGGCCTTGCCGCGCACGGCGATGCCGAAGCGCGCATCCGGCCCATCCAGCACGATGCGGTCGAAGCCATTGGCGCGCGCGAAGGCCACCGCATGCGGGCAGCTTGAAGTGCCGCAGCCGTTCCTCCTGCGCGATGGGGGAATCGGTCAGGCGGATATGCAGCCCGCCGGGCGGCTGCTCCAGCCCCTGCGGATCGCGCGTGGCGTAGCGCGCGGGGTCGAGCAGCACGGTCATGGACGCATCCATGGTGTCGGCCACGCATTTCATGCCCGCCCAGGTGCCGGCGAAGCGCGACAGCGCGATGGCCTTCAACCCGTATTCCAGCACCTCGCCCACATCGGCCGGGTCCAGCAGCGGGATCTCGGCATCCATGAAGGCGTATTCGCAGCCCGAGGTGATGGTCGAGGATTTGCTGGAAGGGTCGTCGCCCGCCAGCGCCAGCACGCCGCCGCGCGGCGCGGTGCCGGCGGAATTGGCGTGGCGCAGCACGTCGCCCGAGCGGTCCACGCCCGGCCCCTTGCCGTACCAGATGGCGAACACGCCCTCGACCGTGGCACCCGGCGTCAGCCCGACCTGCTGGGAGCCCCAGATGGCGGTCGCCGCCAGATCCTCGTTCAGCCCCGGCTGGAACACGATGCCGTGCTCGCCCAGGCGCCTGGCCTGCTTCGCCAGTTCCCGGTCGAAGCCACCGAGCGGCGAGCCGCGATAGCCGCGTGATGAAGCCACCGGTGTTCCAGCCCAGCGCGGTGTCCATCTCGCGGCGCAGCATCGGCAGGCGGACCAGCGCCTGGGTGCCGGTCAGCAACAGCGGGCCGCCGCTGGCATCCCAGCGTTCCTCGAGCGTGGCGTCGGTGCGGATGATGCTGCCCATGACCGTCATGTTGGTGGTGTCCAGGGTTTCTGCCAATGGCGGGATGATGGACCCGCGCGCGCGGCGGATTCTTCCGAATCCTGTTGTGCGGTGCCGAACGGACGGGACATCCTTCCGCGATGGACGCCACCGACCGCCGAATCCTCCGCGCCCTGTCCCGCCAGGCCCGCCTGACCAACACCGAACTGGCCGAGGAGGTCGGGCTTTCCCCTTCCCCCTGCTGGACGCGCGTGCGGCGGCTGGAGAAGGCCGGCCTCATCCAGGGCTACCACGCGCTGCTGGACCAGGCCGCGCTCGGCCTGCCGGACACGGTGTTCGTCGAGGTGATGATGGAGCGCCACGACGACACCCACCTCCAGCGCTTCGAGGACGCGGTGATGGCGATGCCCGAGGTGCTGGAATGCTGGCTCGTGACCGGCGAATACGACTATGTGCTGAAGGCCGCGGTGGGCGGCACGGCGGGCTACGAACGCCTGCTGCGCGAGAAAATCTATCGCCTGCCCGGCGTGCGCCACACCCGCACCGCCTTCACGCTGCGCTGCCTGAAGCGGGTGCTCTCGCCGGTGCCGTGACGCTCAGTGGCGCCGCTCCATCTCGCCGAAATGCGCGCCGATGGTGCGATAGGCATTGAGCACGCCGAACAGCACCAGCCCCCAGCCGAAGATGCTGATGCCGACATCGCGTGCCGCCGCGGCGAGGAACAACCCGCCCAGCGCCAGCACCGCATAAAACGTCAGGAAGAACACGCGGCTGCCGGTCATTTCGGCGTCTCCTTTCGGGGTTTTTCGTCGTCGAACAGGATGCGCGAAGCAGCCCCGTCGAGGTCATCGTACTGGCGCGTGCGCAGCGTCCACAGGAAGCCCAGCAGGCCGATGAGGCCCAGCAGCAGCGAGACCGGCACAAGCAGGAACAGCGAATTCATGCCTCACGCCCTCCGGCGCGCAGCGCGTTCAGCACCACGATGAGGGAGGAGGAGGCCATCACCACCGCCGCCACCAGCGGCGTCACCAGCCCCGCCACCGCGACCGGCACGGCCACCATGTTGTAGGCGAGCGAGAAGCCGATGTTCTGCCGCGCAATCGCCTGCGCGCGCCGCGCAATGCGCACCGCGGCGGGAATGGCCCCCAGGCCTTCACGCTGCAGCACCAGGTCGGCGGCGGTCTGCGCAAGATCGGTGGCGCCGGCGGGGCTTGCCGAGACATGCGCAGCCGCGAGGGCCACGGCGTCGTTGATGCCATCGCCCACCATCAGCGGGCGCCGCCCCTGCGCCTTCAGCGCGGCGATGCGCGCGGCCTTCGTGGCCGGGTCGGCACCGGCGCGCCATTCGGGGATGCCGGCCTGCCAGGCGAGCACCGCCACGGCGCCTTCGCCATCGCCTGAGAGCAGTTCCGATGTCAGCCCGAGGTCCTTCAGCGCGGCGATCGCATCCGGCGCATCCTCGCGCATGCGATCGGCGAAGCGGAAGGCGACCGGTGCGTGCTGTGCGTCGCGGAACAGCAGCGTCATGCCATCCGTGCCGCCCTCGACGCCGCAGAAGGATGCGGAGCCGAGCCGAGCGGCGCCGACTTCCAACCCCTGCCCCGCCACCTCCCGCACACCCGGCGCGAGCGGTGCCTCGGGGCAGGCGCGCGCCAGCGCCTGCGCCAGCGGATGGCGCGAGGCGCGCGCCAGCGAAGCCGCGCGCGCCAGCACGTCGGCGTCCTGGCCTTCGGGGATCAGCACCGGGCGCCCCTCGGTCAGCGTGCCGGTCTTGTCGAGCACCGCGTGGTCGGCGCCGGCCAGGCGCTCCAGCGCCGTCGCGGAGGCCACCAGCACGCCCCGGCGGAACAGCGCACCGACCGCCACCACCTGCACCGCCGGCACTGCCAGGGCCAGCGCGCAGGGGCAGGTGATCAGCAGCACGCAGACCGCATGGACCAGCGCGACCTGCCAGGGCGCATCGAGCACGCCCCACCACAGCACGAAGGTCGCCGCGGCGACGATGTGGACCACCGGCACATAGAACCGCGCCGCGCGGTCGGCGATGGCGACGAAGCGGCCCTTGGCCTGCTCCGCACGTTCCAGCAGCCGCGCCATGGCGGCGAGCGAACCCTCGCGCGCCGCGGCCGAGACCACCATCACGAAGGGCGCGCCCATGTTCACGGCGCCGGCCGGCAGCATGGCGCCGGGGGCCAGGCTGCGCGGCACGCTCTCGCCCGTTGTCGCGGCGGCATCGAGCAGCACCGCCTCCTGCGCCATGCCATCGAGGCGCAACCGTTCCCCCGAGGCGACCAGCACGCGATCGCCGGCAGCGACGCGCTCCGCCGGCACGGCCTGCGGACGCCCTTCGGCATCGAGCCGCGCGACCATGCCTTCCTGCAGGGCGAGCAACTCGGCCACCGATTGCCGCGCCCGCCGGCGCGCCGCGCGGTCCAGCACGCGCCCGCCCAGCAGCAGCGCCAGCAGCATCGTGGCGCCGTCGAACCAGGTATAGGGGCCGTTGCGCAGCGTCTCGGACAGCGACATCCCCGCGGTCGCCAGCACGCCGAGCGCGATGGCCAGGTCCATGTTGGTGCGCCCCGCGCGCATCGCCGACCACGCCGAGCGGAAGAACGGCATGCCCGCCAGCAGCACGACCGGCATGCCGATCAGCGCCGCGAGCCAGTGCAGCGCGTGGCGCGTACCATCCCCCATATCCGTGCCGACCCAGACGGCGACGGAGATGAGCATGATGTTCATCGAACCGAAGGCGGCGATGCCGAAGGCGCGCACCAGGGCGCGGCCCTCGGCATCCTCGCTCGCGCGCAGGCAGGCGGGCGACCATGGCGCGACACGGAAGCCCAGCCGCGCGAGCCGCGCGACGAAATCATTGGCGCGCGCCGCCTCCCCGCGCCATGTCACGGCCAGACGCCGTGCCGAGAGCGAGGCGCGGGCGGAGAGCACATCCGCCTCGGCCGCCAGCGCCTGTTCCACCAGCCACACGCAGGCGCCGCAGGTCAGGCCCGAGACGACGAGTTCGATCCGCCGCGTGCCATCCGCCTCCTGGGTGGCGAGCGGCGCCACATCCAGCGCCGGCGCCACTGCGTCCGGCTTGAGCGTGCCGGCCCGGGTTTCCTGGCGTCGGTAGAAGGCATCGAGGCCGAGGCCTGCCACAAGCGCCTGCGCGCCTTCGCAGCCGGCGCAGCAGAAGCGCGCCTGGCCGGGCGCCAGTGCCACGCCGCAATGCGCACATCCCGCGGCGCTGAGCGCGCGCGGCGCGGCCGGCGCTGTGCGGCCGACCAGGCTCACGGGACGACCACGCGCTGACGGATGTCGAAGGGCACCTCGTCGGGGCCGAACAGCGTCAGCCGCACTTCCCATTGCCCGCGCTCGGGCGGGCGCACCTGCGCGACCCATATGCCCGACCCCGCCGGCGCGAAGGCCAGCGGCAGTTCGCGCCCTTCGAGCGGCCGCAGCAACACACCCTCCACGCGGCCATGAACCGGCCGCCCGTTGCGATCCGTGGCCGACACGCGCAGCGTGCCGCCGGCCAGCGTCACTTCGGCGCGCCACCCCAGCGCATCCTGGCGCGCTGCCTCGGCCAGCACCGTGTCGTAGCCCCGGCCGCGTTCGTAGGAGCGTGGCACGGTCACACCCGTGAAGGTGGAGATGGCGAAATAGACCAGCACCAGGTTCACCAGCACCACGAGCGTCATGCCGCCCACGAAGGCCCAGGGGATCCAGCGGCTGCGCTTGGGGTCGTGCATGGCGGCGCTCATGGCCTCGGCGCCGCGAAGGAGGTCGACGTGCTCGCCGCCACCTGTCCGCCTGGCTCGAGCAGGCGGAAGGTCAGCGGCGTGGTTTCGTCCACGCGCTGCCCGCCCGGCACGGTGACGAACACGCGATACTGCGCGATGCCGTCCGCGCGCCGTGCCAGCATCGGGCGGCCCTGCGCGTCCTCCTCGACGTCCTGCACGACCATACGGAATCCTTCGGGCGCGCGCAGGTCGAGCAGCAGCGGCGTGTCCTCGCGCCGCTTGTTCACGATCTTGATGGTATAGCCGTTGCGGATGCCGCCATCCGACAGGCGCACGAACAGGGGCGCGCGGTCGCGCAGCACCGTGACATCAAGCGTGGAACGCAGCAGGAAGGCGCCCAGCATCACCAGCGCCACCACCGCCAGCGCCGTTGCATACATGATGGTGCGCGGGCGGATGAAGCGCGGCAGCGCGCGCGCCGCCATGCCCGCTTCCTGGCGCTGCGGCCCCGGCGCCATGCCCGCTGTGGCCGCCTCGCTCGCCGAGAGGTTCTTCAGCGTCTCGAATGCCACCAGGCCCTTCGGCCGGCCGAGCTTGCCCATCACGCTGTCGCAGGCATCGATGCACAACCCGCAGCCAATGCATTCGAGCTGCTGGCCGTCGCGGATGTCGATGCCGGTGGGGCAGACATGCACGCAGGCGAAGCAGTCGACGCAATCGCCGACGCCCTCGGCCTTGGCCTTGCCGCGCGGTTCGCCGCGCCAGTCGCGATAGGTGACGACAAGCGAGTTCTCGTCGAGCATCGCCGCCTGGAAGCGCGGCCAGGGGCACATGTAGGTGCAGACCTGCTCGCGCGCCCAGCCGGCGAGCAGGTAGGTGAAGCCGGCGAACAGCGCGAAGAAGAAATACACCATGGTGCCGGCATCGCCGGTGAAGAACTCGCGCGTGATGGTCGGCGCGTCGTTGAAATACATGATCCAGGCGCCGCCGGTGGCCGCCGCGATCAGCACCCACACGGCATGCGTGATGCCCTTGCGCGTCCAGTAGTTCGCGTTGCGGGGCGCCGGCATCGAGCTTCATGCGCGCATTGCGGTCGCCCTGGATCCAGCGCTCGACGAACATGAACAGGTCGGTCCAGACCGTCTGCGGGCAGGTGAAGCCGCACCAAAGGCGGCCGAACAGGGACGAGACGGCGAACAGTGCGAAGGCGCCGAGAATCAGCGCGCCGGTGAGGAAATAGATCTCCTGCGGCCAGATCTCGATCCAGAAGAAGAACAGCCGCGCATTGGCCATGTCCACCAGCACCGCCTGGTTGGGCAGGCCAGGTCCGCGGTCCCAGCGCAGCCAAGGCACCAGGTAGTAGGCGGCCAGGCACAGCATGAGCACCAGCCACTTCACCGAACGCACCTTGCCGAAAACGCGCTTCGGGTAGACCTGCTGCCGCGCCGCATAGAGGGGTTGCGCCCCGGCGGAGGCGGGTGCCTCCACGGGGCGATCGGCGCGGGCGCGATGCGGGGCTTCGATGCTGCTCATGGCTGTTCCGGGCGGCCGTGGGCGCTATTCGCCGCCGCCGAGGGCATGCACATAGACGGTGAGCATGTTCACCATCGCCGGATCCAACCGCCCTTGCCAGGAGGGCATGACGCCCGCCCGAGGGTTGTTCATCATCGCCACGATCGCGGCCTTGCTGCCGCCATACAGCCATATCTGGTCCGACAGGCGTGGTGCGCCGACATCGCGATTGCCTTCGCCGCGCTCGCCATGGCAAGCGGCGCAGTTCTCCGCATAGAGCGTCGCGCCACGCTGCACGGCCGCCTGGTCGGTGGCGCGGTCGCTGAGTGACAGCACGTATTCGGCGGTATCGGCGACCTGCGCCGCCGTCAGCAGGCCCTCGGGGCCGCCGAAGCGCGGCATGATGCTCTGGCGCATCTCGTCGCTCTCGTTGCTGCGGATGCCGTGGCGGATGGTGTGCTGGATCGCCTCCAGACTGCCGCCCCAGATCCACGCGTCGTCGGCAAGCGAGGGGAAGCCGCCCACCGCACCCTGCCCCCCGGCACCATGGCAGGAGGCGCAATTGTTGGCGAAGGCAACACGCCCGCCGGCCAGCGCAAAGGCGCGCAGTTCCGGGTCGGCGGCGATCTGCGCCGGCGTCGCCTCACGCAACCGCGCCATCATCGGTGCGTTGCGCTCCTCGGCCGCGCGAACCTGCTCGACCACCGCCTCGCGCGCAACCCAGCCGGTGACGCCGCGCCAGAAGGGCAGCGAGGGATAGACCACCATCCACACCACGCCGAACACGATGGTGGCGTAGAAGGTCCACAGCCACCATTTGGGCAGCGGCGTGTTGAGTTCCTTGATGCCGTCCCAGACGTGGCCGGTGGTGTCCTCGCCCGAGATGGCGTCCTTCTCGATTTTCGTCGGCATCCTGCGATGCTCCTCAATTCGCGCCGCGGGTGGTGTCGTCGCGCAGCGGGATGTCCGCCTGGGATTCGAAATGGCGCTTCTTCGAGGGCCGCAGCACCAGCCACAGCATCCCGAGGAACAGCACGAAGAACCACACGACCCAGAGCGAGCGGAACAGGGGCAGAAGATCGCTCAGCGCATCCATCGCACCCTCCTCAGGGCTGGCGCAGCTGCGCGGGCGTCACGTCGCGGAAATCCACGAGCGTGCCCAGCATCTGCAGATAGGCGACCAGCGCATCCATCTCGGTCACCACGGCGGGGTTGCCGTCGAAGGCGCCCTGGCGCGCGCGGGCGTAGCGGCCCTGGAAGCCCGAGGGGTCGGCATCGGGTGTCGCCTGCGCGATGAGGTCGGCGCGCGCATTGGCGATCATCTCCTCGGTATAGGGCACGCCCACGCTGCGCAGCGCGCGCAGCCGGCCCTCGACATCCGACGTGCTGAGTGGCCGGTCGAGGAAGGCGTAGGGCGGCATGACGGAAGCCGGCACCAGCGCGCGCGGCGAGCGCAGATGCGCCGCCTGCCAGTCATCGGAGTACCGCCCGCCGACGCGCGCGAGGTCCGGCCCCGTGCGCTTGCTGCCCCATTGGAAGGGGTGGTCGTACATGCTCTCGGCGGCCAGCGAGTAATGGCCGTAGCGTTCCAGCTCGTCGCGGAAGGGGCGCACCATCTGGGAGTGGCACAGGTAGCAGCCCTCGCGCAGGTAGATGTCGCGGCCGGTCTGCTCGAGCGGCGTGTAGGGGCGCATCCCCGACACCCGCTCGATGGTGGTCTCGCTCGCGAACAGCGGCACGATCTGGACCAGGCCACCGATCGAGACGGTGATGAGCGTGAGAACGCCCATCAGCACGACGTTGCGCTCGATGATGCCGTGGTCGCGAAGCCAGCGGAACATGCGCGTATCCTCCCTATTCCGCCGCGACGGCGATGGCGGAAGCGGGCGCGCGCGCGGGGGCCGGCGAGGCCGCCTCCCCGCTCGTGACCGTCTTCCAAAGGTTGAAGGCCATGATGAGCCCGCCCGCGAGATAGAGAACCCCGCCGAGCAGCCGGATCACGTAGTAGGGGTGCATCGCCTCGACCGTCTCGACGAAGGAGTACTGGAGGAAGCCGAGCTCATCATAGGCGCGCCACATGAGCCCCTGCATGATGCCCGAGACCCACATCGCGGTGATGTAGAAAACGATGCCGAGCGTCGCCAGCCAGAAATGCCAGGCGATCAGCTTCTCGCTCCAGATGCCCTTCTTTCGCCACAGCGCCGGGAACAGGTAGTACAGCGCGCCGAAGGTGATGAAGCCGACCCAGCCCATGGCACCCGAATGGACATGGCCGATGGTCCAGTCGGTGTAGTGGGACAGCCCGTTCACGGCGCGGATCGACATCACCGGGCCTTCGAAGGTGGACATGCCGTAGAAGCCCACGGCGGTGACCGAGAAGCGCAGCGACGCATCGGTGCGCAGCTTGTCCCACGCCCCCGAAAGGGTCATCAGCCCGTTGATCATGCCCCCCCAGGAGGGCATCCACAGCACCACCGAGAAGACCATGCCCATCACCTGCGCCCAGTCGGGCAGCGCGGTGTAGTGCAGGTGGTGCGGACCCGCCCAGATATAGAGGAAGATCAGCGTCCAGAAGTGTACGATCGACAGCCGGTAGGAATAGACCGGGCGGTTCGCCTGCTTCGGGATGAAGTAGTACATGATGCCCAGGAAGCCCGCGGTGAGGAAGAAGCCCACCGCATTGTGGCCGTACCACCACTGGATCATCGCCCCCTGCACGCCCGCCGGCGCGGAATAGGACAGCGAGGAGCCGATGCTGACCGGGATCGAGATGTTGTTGCCGATATGCAGCATCGCCACGGTGATGATGAAGGCGAGGAAGAACCAGTTGGCCACGTAGATGTGCGGCTCCTCGCGCTTCATCAGCGTGCCGCCGAACACCACCAGGTAGGTCACCCACACGATGGTCAGCCAGATGTCCACATACCATTCCGGCTCGGCGTATTCCTTGCCCTGGGTGATGCCGAGCACATAGCCCAGCGCCGCCATCACGATGAAGAACTGGTAGCCCCAGAACAGGAACCAGCCCGCATCCTCGCCGCCGAACAGCCGCGCGCGGCAGGTCCGCTGCACCACGTACAGGCTGGTACACAGCAGCGCATTGCCGCCGAAGGCGAAGACCACCGCCGAGGTATGCAGCGGGCGCAGCCGCCCGAAGGTGGTCCATTCCAGGTCGAGGTTCAGCAGCGGGAAGGCGAGCTGCGACGCGATGACCACGCCCACCAGGAAGCCCACCACGCCCCAGAACATGGTGGCGATCGCGAAGGCGCGGATCGGCGCCTCCACATAGGCCATCTCCGTTGCCCTCATCGCCAGCCCCGGAGCCGGGGCGGCGGAGACAGTTGCTGCTGCCACGGCCAATCTCTCCTCAACGGGCACCATCAGCGGAGTCGCCGGGCGCGCCATGGGTGTGAAGGAAGCCTCCCCGCCGGATCGCGTCCTTGATCCGGATCAATTCTTCCGCGCTGCAACACGCTACTGTGCCGCCAGACGCCGCCTGCGAGGGAAATGCCAGCCATGCCGAGCGAGACTGACACCATCGCCCGCCGCCCCGTCATCATCCGCACCGTAACGCCCGACCGACCGTGGGCTTGGCTCACCGCCGGCTGGCGGGACCTCATGGCCAATCCACAGATCGGCTTCTTCTATGGCGGCGCGCTCACGCTCGCCGGGTGGCTTTTGGCGCTGCTGCTGCTCTGGGCGCAGACCGCCTGGGCCATCCTGCCGGCCTCGGCGGGATTCTTCATGGTCGCGCCGATCCTGGCCACCGGGCTTTATGAAGCCTCGCGCCTGCGCGAGGAGGGCAAGCCGGTCACCTTCGCCACATGCCTGGGCGGCTTCACGCGCAATGGCGGGCAGATCGCCTTCATGGGCGTGGTGCTGCTGGTGCTGCACCTGTTCTGGGTGCGCGTGGCGGGTCTGCTGTTCGCGCTGATGTTCGGCATCAACTTCGCCCCCTCGCTCGGGAACCTGCCGATGGCGATGCTGGGCTCGGATATGCTGCTGCCCTTCCTGATCATCGGCACGGCCACGGGCGCGGTGTTCGCGGCCGTCGCCTTCGCCATCTCGGCGGTGTCGATCCCGATGCTGGTGGACCGCGACGTCTCGGCGATCGAGGCGATCATCGCCTCCTGCCGCGCGGTGCTCGCCAACCCGGGCGCCATGCTGTTCTGGGCGGGGCTGATCGTGGTGTTCACGGCGCTGGCGATGGTGCCGTTCTTCCTCGGCCTGGCGCTGGTCGTGCCGTTGATCGGCCACGCGACCTGGCACGCCTATCGCGACCTCGTGCAGTAGGCCGCGACGCCGCGTCAGGCCTGCGCGGCGTCCGTGAGCCCGGCGCGATAGGCGAACAGCGCCGGCGCGCCACCGGTGTGGATGAACAGCACGCGCTCGCCTGCCTTGCGTTCACCACGGCGCACCTGCGCGATCAGCCCCGCCATCACCTTGCCGGTATAGACCGGGTCGAGCAGCAGCCCCTCGGTCTGCGCGCTCAGGCGGATCGCCTCCAGCACCGCCTCGCTGAGCACGCCATATCCGGGTGCCACGGTGCTGTCGTCGGTGCGCACCATGGAGGCCGGCGGCGGCGCGTGGCCGAGCAGTGCGCTCACGCGCGGCAGGAACGCCTCGATGCGCGCCTTCTGCGCAGCGGCATCGCGGCGCACGCACACCCCGGTCACCGGCGTCGCCACGCCCAGCGCGTGCATCCCCGCCAGCAGCCCGCCATGCGTCGCCGCCACTGCCCGAACCCACCAGCACATGGTCGAAGCGCAGCCCGCGCGCATCGCATTGCTGCACGATCTCAAGCGCGGCGGCCGCGTAGCCGAGCCCGCCCACCGGGCTGCCGCCGCCCTCGGGCACGATGTAGGGGCGCCCGCCCCGCGCGCGCACGCGCTCCGCCACCTCCTCCATCGCGCCCATGAGGTCGGCATCGGCCGTGGCGGGGAAGCGGTGCATCGTCGCGCGGAACAGGTCGATCAGCAGCGGATTGCCCGAGAGCAGGTAGTCCGGGTCCTGGCGCGACACACGCTCGACCAGCACCAGGTCGCATTCCATGCCGGCGCGCCGCGCGGCAGCGGCGGTCAGGCGGTTGTGGTTGCTTTGCACCGCGCCACAGGTCACCAGCGTATCGGCACCGGCGGCCAGCGCGTCGGCCACGATGAATTCCAGCTTGCGGACCTTGTTGCCACCCATCGCGAGCGGGATGGCGTCGTCGCGCTTCACCCAGATCTCGGGACCGCCGAGTGCGGCCGAGAGCCGTGGCAGGGGCTCGAGCGGTGTCGGGCCGTCGAACAGGCGAAAGCGCGGATGGTTGGCAAAGAACATGCGCCCACCATCCCCTGGGCCGCCCGCCGCCGCAAGGCGCGCTCAGGCCACGAGGCGCACCGCCATCGCCGCCAGCACCAGACCGTTGAGCGCGAACAACGCCGCCCCCGCCGCGCGCAACCCCGGCCCGGCGCGCCTGGCAAAGAATCGTCCCAACAGCGCTACCCCGAGCAGCGCCGGCACCGTTCCGGCCACGAAGGCCACCATCGCCAGCGCGCCGCCGAGCGCCGAACCCGTCGCCGCCGCGCCGGCCAAGGCGCCATAGAGCAACCCGCAAGGCAACGCCGAGAGCATCAGCCCGAGTGCGACGCCGCGCAGCCCCGTGGGCGCGGCGAGCAGCGCGCCGAACCGCCTCTGCAAAACCGCCGGCAGGCGCGGCGTCGGGACCTTGGGCAGCATTGCCGCAACGCGCGTGGAGGCTTGCGCGAACATCAGCACCGCCGCCAGCGCCAGCAGGGCCGCCAGCAGGAAACGGAACCCCGTGCCAAGCGCCACAATCCCCGCGAAGGCGCCCGCCGCCGCTCCGAGTGCGCCATAGCCCAGCATCCGTCCGAGATGATAGGGCGCCAGGGCTGCTCCCGACAGCCGCGCAAAGGTCCCGCCACCTGCCGCCCGATCCGCCACGGAAGCCGCCTGCGCCATCACGAACGGCCCGCACATACCCGCGCAATGCGTGGCCCCGCCGGCCAGCCCGGCCAGGAACAGCGCCGCCATCACCGCCGGCACCCCACCCGGACCCAGCGCCGTGAGGTCGTGCAGGCAATTCGCCAGGAATTCCATGCCATCTGCATAGCATGGCGCGGGCTGTGCGAATTGCGGCGGCGCAAGCCCTCGTCAGGATCGCGGCGAAGGATTAAACGCGGAGGTGATGCGCCCCCTCGCCCTCACCATGGGAGAACCCGCCGGCATCGGCGCGGAGATCGCAGCAGGCGCATGGCGTGCCTTGCGCGACAGCGGCCCAACCTTTTTCCTGATTGATGACGCGACGCGCGCCTTCGGCGTGCCCATGCGCGCCATTGCCTCGCCGGAGCAAGCCGCAGAAGCCTTCCCGCACGCCCTGCCGGTGCTGCATTGCCCCTTGCCGCGCGCACCCGTCGCCGGGCAGCCCGATACCGCCAATGCACCCGCCGTCATCGCTGCGATTTCGCAGGCGGTGGACCTCGCCAGGGCGCACCGCGTCGCCGGCATGGTCACCAACCCGATCCAGAAATCGACGCTGACCGCGGCCGGCTTTCGCCATCCCGGGCACACCGAGTTTCTCGGCGAGATCGCCGGCACCGGCGTGCCGCCGGTGATGATGCTGGCTTCACCCGACCTGCGCGTCGTGCCGGTCACGGTGCATGAGGCCCTGGCGCGCGCCATCGCGCGCCTCACGCCCGCCCTCATCGTCGAGACCGCGCGGATCACCGCACGCGCGCTGCGAGAGGAATTCGCCATCGCCAAGCCGCGCCTGGCCATCGCCGGCCTGAACCCCCACGCCGGGGAGGCCGGCACCATGGGGCGCGAGGATATCGAGATCGTCGCCCCCGCCGTTGCCGCGCTGCGCGCCGAAGGCATCGACGCACGCGGCCCGATGCCGCCCGACACCATGTTCACCGCGCTGGCACGCCCGACCTACGATGCGGCGATCTGCCTCTATCACGACCAGGCGCTGATCCCGATCAAGACGCTCGACATGGCGGGCGGCGTGAACGTCACGCTGGGGCTCTCCATCGTGCGCACCAGCCCGGACCACGGCACGGCGCTGGATATCGCCGGCACCGGACGTGCCGATCCATCCTCCCTCATCGCCGCGCTGCGCCTCGCGGCGGAACTCGCACGCGCACGGGGCTTCGCATGACGCATCTGGACCTTTCGGTGAACGTCGATCACGTCGCCACCCTGCGAAATGCGCGTGGCCACGCCTTCCCCTGCCCCGTGGAGGCGGCCCGCATCGCCGTGGAGGCCGGCGCCGACGGCGTCACGATGCACCTGCGCGAAGACCGCCGCCATATCCGCGACCGCGATGTGGAGCGCGTGCGCGCCGAGATCGCGGCGCCGCTGAATTTCGAGATGGCCGCGACCGAGGAGATGGTCGCCTTCGCCGAACGCATCCGCCCGCCCTATTGCTGCATCGTGCCCGAGAAGCGCGCAGAGCTCACGACGGAAGGCGGCCTTGATGTGCTGCGCGCCGGGCCGTTCCTCGCGGAAGCCATCGCCCGCCTGCGCGCGGCGGATGTGCGTGTCTCGATCTTCATCGAGGCCGACCCTGCGCAGATCGAGGCCTCCGCGCGCCTCGGCGCGCTCGCCATCGAACTGCACACCGGCACCTATGCGGAAGGCCCGGTCGGCAACCGCGCCGCGCAACTCGCGCGGTTGAAGGCCGGCGCGGCCACGGCAAAGGCGGCGGGTCTGCTGTGCCACGCCGGTCACGGCCTGACCTACGAGACGGTCGGCGACATCGCCTGCATGCCCGAGGTCACCGAAGTCTCCATCGGCCACTTCCTGATCTCGCAAAGCGTTTTCGAGGGGCTGCCGGCGGTGGTGCGGCGCTTCCGTTCGCTGATCAACGCCGCCCGCGACCTGTAGGATCCCGCTCCATGCCCAGCATCGACATCGACGGCTACCCCCTCGCCTATGCCGAGGCGGGTAGCGGCGCGCCACTTGTCATGGTCCACGGCACCTTGGGCGACCAGCGGTCCTGGGCCGCGCAGATGGCACCCTTCGGCGAGCACTTCCACGCCATGGCCGTCAGCCTTCGCCATTGCTGGCCCGGCAGGTGGGAGGATGGCGGGGACTTCACAATCGCCCGCCATACCGCCGACATCGCGGCCTTCATCCGCGCCCTCGGCGCCGGAAAGGTGCGCCTGGTCGGCCATTCGCGCGGTGGGCACATCGCCTTCCGCGTCGCGCAGCACCACCCCGACCTGCTCGCCGCGTTGGTGCTGGTGGAACCCGGCGGTGAACTGGATGCCAGCCTGGGCGGCGCACCGGCGGCAGGCGGCCAGGTCTCCGCCTTCTCCCGCGCCGCCGCGCTGATCGGTGAAGGCAAGACCGAGGAAGGCCTGACCGTGGTTGCCGAACACACCGGCGGCCCCGGCGCCTGGGCGAAGCGGTCCGAGGCGCGCAAGGTCGTCAACCGGGACAACGCCACCACCCTGCTCGGCCAGATCAACGAACAGCGCAGCCCCTACACGAGGGCGGAAGCGGCAGCGATCAGCACGCCGACGCTGCTTATCGGCGGCGCGCAATCGCAGCCGCAATTCGCCCGCATCCTGGATGCGCTGGAGCCGAACATGCCCAATGCGCGGCGCGTGACCATCCCCAATGCGGCGCACAGTGTTCAGGCGGACAATCCGGGGGCGCTGAACGAGGCAGTGCTGGGTTTTCTCGCCGCGGCGTGAAGCGGGCGGCGCCGCACGCGCGCCTGGTGGGCTGCGTTCGTGTCGGGCAGCGCCCGCTGACCCTCAGGCGTCGGTGAACTGCAAGGCCGCGAGCCGTGCATACAGCCCGCCATCGGCCAGCAACGCCTCATGCGTGCCGGTCGCGGCGATCCGCCCCGCCTCCATCACCACGATGCGGTCCGCGCGGCGCACGGTCGCCAGGCGATGCGCCACCACGATCGTGGTGCGCCCCTTCGCCAACCGGGTGAGCGCCTGCTGCACGGCATGCTCGCTCTCGGCATCGAGCGCGCTGGTGGCTTCGTCCAGCAGCAGCACCGGCGGGTCGCGCAGGATGGCGCGCGCGATGGCGATGCGCTGGCGCTGCCCGCCCGAGAGCGTCACGCCGCGCGCGCCCAGATGCGTGGCGTAGCCTTCCGGCAGCGCCTCGATGAAATCCGGCGGCGGAAGCAGCCTCGGCGGCATCGCGCACTTCCGCATCGCTCGCATCGGGGCGGCCGTATCGGATGTTGTCGGCCACGGTCGCGCTGAAGATCACGGGGTCCTGCGGCACCAGGCCGATCCGCCCGCGGACAGCCTGCGGGTCCGCGCATCGGATCTCCACGCCATCGAGCAGGATCGCCCCCTCCTGCGGGTCATAGAAGCGCAGCAGCAGCGCCAGCACCGTTGTCTTGCCCGCTCCCGAGGGCCCGACCAGCGCAACGGTCTCACCTGGTGCAACATCCAGGCTGAAACGGTCGAGTGCGCGGGTGTCGGGGCGGGACGGATACCGGAAGGTCACGTCGCGCAATGCCACGATGCCGCGCGGGGCCGGCAGCGGCAGCGGCACCGCGGGGGGCGTGATGTCGGGCTGCACCGCGAGCACTTCCATCAACCGGTCGGCGGCGGCCCCTGCGCGCTGGATCTCGCCCCACAACTCGCTGACCGTGGCCCCCGCGCTGGCCAAGAGCACGGCATAGAACACGAAGGCGGTGAGGTCGCCGCCGGTCATCCGCCCGGAGATCACATCCTGCCCGCCCACCCAAAGCGAGAAGGTGATGGCACCGAAGCCCAGCAGGATGACGCTCAGGATCAGCATGGTGCGCGTGGCCACGCGCCGCAGTGCGGCCTGGACCGAGCGTTCGGATTCCGCGCCGTATGCGGTTGCGTTCCAGGTCCTCATGCGTGAAGGCCTGGACGGTGCGCATGCCGTTGATGGCTTCCTCGGCGGTGGCCGCGAGATCGGCCACGCGTTCCTGCGCGGTGCGCGACAGGCGGCGCTCGCGACGTCCGAAGGCGATCATCGGCAGCACCACCAGCGGCACCACCACCGCCATGATCCCGGCCAGCTTCGCGCTGGTCAGCACCAGCATCACGAAGGCGCCGATGCCCGTCAGCGCATTGCGCAACCCCATCGAGATGGCTGAGCCGATCAGCGATTGCAGCAGCGCGACATCGGCGGTCAGGCGCGACATCAGGTCGCCGGTGCGCGCGGTTTCGTAGAAGCGCGCATCGAGGCGCGTCAGGTGGTCGAAGACCGCGCGGCGCAGATCGGCGGCCACGCGCTCGCCCAGCCAAGTCACCAGATAGTATCGCGCCGCCGTCGCGAAGCCGAGGGCTGCGATGATGCCCGCCATCACCAGCGCCGCCTGGTCGAGCGCGGCCGGCCCGCCGGTGAAGCCATCGTCGATGATGCGGCGCAGCCCCTGCCCGACCGCGAGAGTGAGCCCCGCCGCAGCCAACAGCGCGAAGGCTGCGGCGCCGGCGCGCGCCAGGTAGGGCCGCAGGAACGGCAGCAGCAGGCTGAGGGAGGCGACGCCGCTCGGGCGTGCGGGACTATCCGCCACGCTCAGGCCCCTTCATCCCGCATTCCCCTGCGCCTCTCATCGGATTGCGCCCGCGTGATCCGGGAGCGCACGGCGTGACCGCGCACAGCCTGCCACCTGTCCTCGGATCATCAGCGCCCGGCGCGCCAGCCAAGCCGATGGTGGCCGGCGCCGCCACCTGAGGCACTAGAGCAGATCCCGATCAGGCGGAATCACCTGATCGGGCGAAGATGCTCGCGAAAACAATGCTCTAGAGACGCTGCCGTGAGCCATGGCGATCGGAAGCGGCTCTAGACATGCTGCCCGCCATTGATGTGGATCTCGGCGCCGTTCACGTAGGAGGAAGCCTCGGTGCACAGGAAGTAGATCGCCTGCGCCACTTCCTCCGGGCGGCCGAGCCGGCGCATCGGGATCTGTTCGCGCACGATCTTCTCAGTGCCGGGGGAGAGGATCGAGGTATCGATCTCGCCGGGCGAAATGGCGTTCACGCGGATGCCCAGTGGCGCGAAATCCGCAGCCATCTCCCGCGTCAGCCCGGCCAGCGCCGATTTCGACGTGGAATAGGCCACGCCCGCGAAGGGATGCACCCGGCTGCCGGCGATCGAGGTCACGTTCACCACCGAACCCTTGGCCTTCTGCAGCGGCTCCACCAACCCGCGGGCCAGCATCACCGGGGCAAAGAAATTGACCCGGAACACCTTGAGCCAGCCCTCGAGAGTCCATCTCCAGAGACCCCAGGCGCGACCCACCAGGTCCCTTGGGCGAAATGGCTGCATTATTGACCAGGGCATCCAACCGCCCTTCCTCGGGCTTCAGCCGCTCCTTGATCTCGGAGACCGCCTGCTCGGTCGCCGCCGGGTCGGTGAGGTCGAGCTGGATATGGTCTTCCGGCCCCATCTCCCACGGGCATTGCTCAGGGAAGGGCTGGCGGGAGACTGTGATGACCCGCCACCCCGCCGCCGAGAAACGCTTGACCGTCGCGTGACCGATGCCTCGCGAGGCTCCGGTCAACAGCAACACGCGGCGCGGCGCATTGGACGCCCTGCCTCGGCTTTGGCCGCTCGTCGCCATGATTTCTATCCCGTTCCGCCGATGCCGTGCCGGTATAGCGCGTATGGCGGTAAGGCACACCCGGCGCGTCCACGCCGGGCCGTCATGGCGCTCTCGTCAGGCTGCGAGGCGATGCGGGGTTAGGGCCTGAAACGCAGCGGCCCATGCGGGTGCAGCACGCAGCAGGCGTTCAAGCGCGGCTTCAGGCAGCCCCTCGGCATATTCCAGCGCGGTCAGCGTCGTTGCGTCCCAGTGGCGCGCGATCTCGCTCACAGCCTGCACGGCAGGCGAGGCTGCGGCGGGCAGGTTGAGGCTTCCCGCACCTGCGAGCATGGCGGCGCGCCGCGCGGTCACGATGATGCGCGCCGCCTGTTCCAGGCGGATACGATCCGGCAGGCCGCCTTCGGCCAGGTCCAGGAGCGTGCGGTTCAGGCTGGTGGCCTGTGCGTGATCAGAAACGGTCATGTCGGTCCCCTTCAGAGGTTGCGCGCAGCCTTCCCTCCCCGGCTTTGTGCACGCTTCAGGGTAATGGTGACACGACAGCGCAATGACAAGCGGTGGGGCGCCATGCCGGACATGACATCGTCGCATGAAACGCGGGCGTTCCGGCTCGAACGACGAACGGCGCGCACGGGTGATGTCCGGGGAACGCAAGTTTGCGCGCAGCACGGCGCCAGTTGCGCACAGGGGTCGCAGGCTTTCCGCCCATGTCGTCTCCTGCAACGGCGTTGCCTGCAACGGCGTTGCCTGCAACGGCGTTGCCGGCGCCAGGCTCGCTGGCCAGCGAGGCCTTGGCGAAGCCGGTGGCCCGTAAGTGCTTGACCCGACACGTGGGAACAGTCCATGACCGCGCTCATGCTGCCGCGCCCGCGCCCTTCCCTAAGGCTGATCGGCCTGCTTCTGCCCCTCCTGGGCGTGCCCGCGATGCCCGTCCTGGCAACCGGCACGGCCGGCGCCGAGGCGCAGCGACCCGGCACCCGGCCCACCTCTGCGGCACAGCCCGCAGCGCGGCGAACAGCCAATGCCCAGCCCCGCCCGAGCCCCGCCAGGGCCGCACCCGCCGCAGCGCAGCCTGCGACCGACGACCCCTGGGCCGCGTGCGCCCGCGCGATCGCCATTGCAGAACGGGGTTCGGGCCTGCCCGATGGCCTGCTTGGCGCCATCGCCCGGGTCGAGACCGGCCGTCGCGCGCCTGGCGGGGGCGTGCAGCCCTGGCCCTGGTCTTTCAATGCCGCCGGTGAGGGCCGCTACGCCGCCTCCCGGGCGGAGGCTGTGACGGAAGTGACCGCCCGCCTGGCCAGCGGCGTGCGTTCGATCGACATCGGCTGCATGCAGGTGAACCTGCTGCACCATCCCAATGCCTTCCCGAGCGTGGATGCGGGCTTCGATCCCGAAACCAATGCCCGCTACGCCGTGCGTTTCCTGCGTTCGCTCCATGCGCGCACGGGCGACTGGGCGCAGGCCGTGGCGAACTACCATTCCGCCACGCCCGAGCGCGGTCTCGTCTATCACCAGCGCGTGATGGTGGCGCTGACCGGCCAGGGCTTCGTGCCAGGTCCGGCGCCAGGCGTGATCCCGCTTCCAGGGCCAGCCATGGCGGGGCTGTGCGCCTCCGGCCGCGGGGCCGTGCTGCTGCTTGGATCGCGCGCGCCGAACCTTCGGCCGGTTGTGGCCGTGCCGAATGTGGAATTGCGGATCAGGGGGCGCGCCCCGGCCCCGTCGCGGCCGCGCATTCTTTGCCTGCGGAATGGTGCGCGCAACGCGCCAGGCTGACGCGCCAGGCTCGATCCCGTCGCCACGCCAGTGCCAGCATGATCGACGCGGCGACCGGGACGATCAGCGAGACTTGCCACACCATCGAGACGGCAAGCCACAGGCAGGCAACCACGAGCAGCGCCTTCTCCCCCCGCAGGAAGCCGTCGCGACAACCCGCGCGCGCCAGGAACAGCGCGGCGACGGACAGCGCGGGCGTATCGTAAGTCCAGACATAAGGCGTCAGCATCAGTACACCGGCGATGGCCGCCGCGGCACGCGCCTCCAGAGGCCCTTCCGGCCGGCGCAGCCACAGCCGCAGCACCAGCGTAACCGCACCCATGGCGAAGGCGCCGTGGGCCAGCGCCGCCAGGGCCTCGCTGCCCGTGATCTGGAGGATGGCAGCATAGACCGACTGGATCCGGGACAGGGTCGTGCCCCCTGCAACCAGATGCCGGCCGGAGCCGTCTGTCGCAAAGGCGAACGCGAAGAAGCCGACCCAGGCCTCGCTGCCGAACACCAACCACGCCGCCCCCGCCGCCAGGATGGCGGTCACCGCGGCTGACGCCATGACCTCCCAGCGTCCGGTGAGCAGCAGAATCAACGGAAACAGTGGCCCGAATTGCGGCTTGATGGTCAGCAGGCCGAGCGCGACACCTGCCACCATCGGCCGCCGGTCGATCAACGCCAGGATCCAGGCCAGGAGTGCTGCGATGAGCAGCCCATTCTGTCCCACACTCAACGACATCAGGATGGCCGGCGTAGCCATGACTGCGACCACGGCCGCGGTGCGCGGCATCACCGTCCAGACAGCCAGCGCCAGGATGATGCAAGACACCAAGGCCCAGGCGAACCATGCCCAGGCATAGGGCAGCAACGCGAAAGGCATTACCGCGAACAGAAAATGTGGCGGATTCAGCCAGCCAAGATAGCCCGGAAGAGCATCCGTCGGAATGCCCGCGACCTCGGCCTGCACGACGCGCAGGCGTCCCCAATCATAGGCGGCGGCGCCCTCCCCGTTCAGCGCCATGCGCCCGGCGGCCTGGAATGCGGTGAAATCCGCCACGGCGGGGCCGCCGGGCTGAAACAGGATGCCCGCGACCAGGATGGCTGCGTAGATGACACAGACAACGCCGCCATACAGGATGACCCGCGCGCCCGTGAGCCACGTCAGCGACACTGGGGCCATCGGCTAGTCAGAGAGTGTTGCCGGACAGCTAGAGCAATCGGCCGGGCCCACACGGGGGGTCGCTTCAAGCACCCGCGCCAGCGGCGGCTCAGCTGCGGCCGCCCGCTGGGGTCACCTCGATGACCTGGCGGTTCACCCGCAGGCTCTGCGCAAGTCCGCGCAGGTCGATATCCGCATCGCCGAGCACCGACCGCGCGGCCGCTTCGTCTCCCGTGGCCGCCAACGATATGGCGTAGTTCGCGGTGACGCGCTGGGTCGCGTCGGACCGCCGCGCGAGTGGCTCGAGCACTGCGCGCGCCTCGTCCGGACGACCATCGAGAAGCAGGGAAAGGCCGAGGTTGTTGGCCACCGAGATCGAATTGGGCGTGATCGCCTGTGCCCTGCGGTAGGAATCCTGCGCCTCGGGGTGGCGGCCCATGAGGTCCAATGCCACGCCGCGCCCGTCCAGCGCCTCAGCGCTGCGGGCATCGGCCTGCAGGACGCGGTCGAACAGGCCGAGCGCCTCGGCCGCCGCGCCGGTCTGCAGGCGGAGGCGCGCGAGTTGCACCATCAGGCTACTGTCGTTGGGGCGACGCTGCACGGCTGCCGCCAGCACCTGTTCCGCCTGGGATCTGTTGCCGCTGCGGCGCAGCGCAGAGGCGAAGCGGGCCTGGACCTCGGTATTGTCGGGATCACGTGCCGCCGCCGCGCCATACATCGACAGCGCGACATCCATCTGCCCCGACGCCTCGGCGGAGGCCGCGACACGCATGCGCGACGCGGTATCCGGTTCTCGGATCCCATCCGTCGCGCAGCCTGCGGCGAGGCTGGCACACAGCGTGAGTGCGGCAAGACGGAGGTGGTTGCGGTTCATCGCCCGAGTCCCGAAAAAAGGCCCTTCGATAGTTCAAGCACGGAAGGGCCCACCAGCGCGATAAACACCGCAGGCATGATGAACAGAATGAGCGGAATGACCAACAGCGCCGGCAGGCGGATGGCCTTCTCCTCGATGCGCAGCATCCGGTCCGTGCGCATCTCGGCTGCCAGAACGCGCAACGCCTGAGCAAGGGGTGTGCCGTATTTCATGGTCTGGGCCAGCGTGCCGCTCAATCTCTTGAAGCCGTCGAACTCCGTCCGTTGGGCGAAGCGCTCAAGCGCCTGGCGACGGTCAGGCATCATCCGCATCTCCTGCACCAGCACGAGGAAGGACAGGGCGAGCGGGCGATTGTTGTGCTCGATCTCGCGCGCCACTCGGTCGAGCGCGGTCTCGATCCCAAGCCCGGCCTCGGCTGTCACGACCAGCAGATCGAGCGCGTCGGGAAGCCCTTTGCGCAGCTTTTCCTGATGCTTGCCCTTCAAATAGGTCAGCAGGAAGTTGGGCCCAAAGATGCCCAGGAAGATCCCGGCGAACACGGTCATCGCCATGCGCGGCACCGAAAACCCGTTCACCTGTGCATACAAGAAGGCCAGAAGTGGCAGGGCGATCAGCAGCACCGCCTTGACCCCGATGAAGGTGGACAAGGCCGCGCGTGGATTGAGCCCCGCCGCGGCAATCGCCATCTGGAACTCCTCCATGTCCTTTTCGGACACGAAGGCGGTATTGCGCAGCATCTCGCCAAGGCGGCGGAACGGCGCCGAGGCCGCGCCGAGCGCGGCGCCATCCTGGCGCTCCGGTTGTGCGTCAGGCCGTGTGAGGAATTGCACGCGGCTCGAGAGGTCCTTGTCCTCCGCCGAGCGTGCCAGCAGCACAGCGGCGAGAACTGCCATGACGATCGCGGCCCCTCCGGCCAGGATCGCAACCAGGTCGCCTTCGAGCGAGAGCCCCGCCATGGTGCTCAATCCGTCCCAGCGCGCTTGATCATCCAGCGGATGACAAGGAAGCCGAAGACTGAGAAGCCGAGGCCGATCAGCGCCAGCCGCTGCCCACTGGGGTTTCGGAAGAACTGGTCAATGTAGAAGGGCTGGATCTGCGACATTGCGAGCGCCGCGAGATAGGGCAGCACCATCAGGATGCCAGCCTGCATGCGCGCTTCCGCCGCAAGCGCCTTGGCGCGTTTGGAGAGCGCCACGCGCTTGCGCACGAGGTCGGCAAGGTTGTCCAGCGTCTCGGCCAGGTTGCCGCCGGTTTGAGACTGCATCCCGAGTGTTACCGCAAGGAAGGAGAATTCGGGCAGTTCGGTGCGCGCATAGAGCCGCATCATGGCCTGATCCACGGGGCGGCCGATCGAGACATCACCAAGGATCCGCGAGAATTCGTCCCGCAACGGCGAAGGGGACTCCACAGCCACACTGCGCATGGCCTCAGCCACCGGCAGGCCCGCGCGCACCGCACGCACCATCATGCCGATCGCATCGGGGATCTGCTTGAAGATGGCATCCACGTAGCGCGCATGTTGCCACGAGAAGAAGCCGCGGATGAAGACAAAGCACAACAACACACCGAGTGGGATCGAAATTGCGGCCCGGGAAAAGAACGCAAAAAAATACGCGAACACCGCACCCATCAGCATTCCCGCCACCACCACGACGGGCCAGGGAACGATCTGTTCCTGCGGGATGTCAGGATTGAAACGCAAGAAGCGAAGGATGCGTTCGGTGAAGGGCCGCGTCTCGTTCGCCTTGAGACGGATGCTCGGCAAACCGACTGTCGCAACAGGCCCTGTCTGCAGGGCTCCGGCCGTTGCAACCCGCTCCTTCAAACGCCGCGCCTGGCCGGACTTCAGCAGAGTGAAGATGCCGGTTACGAGCGCCAAAGAGAGCAGCGCGGCAACAACGAGCAGGAGCGTCCGGTCCATGGATCAAGCTTCCTGGAGAGCGCGCATCCAGGGATCAAGCATGCCGAAATAGCTGAGCCGTTCCACAAAGGCCGGCCGCATGCCGGGCGAATTCCAAGTGCCGCGCAGCCCGCCGTCGGAGTTCTCGCCTTCGTACTGATAGGTGAAGATGTCGTTCATCGTGATGACATCACCCTCCAGCCCGCAGATCTCGGAGACCTGCGAAACCCGGCGTGCGCCGTCTCGCATACGCTCGATCTGGACAATGAGGTCGACCGCGGCGGCAATCTGCGTGCGGATGGCGCGCGAGGGCAGCGTGGACTGCGCCATCATCACCATGTTCTCGATACGCGTGAGCGCATCGCGCGAGGTGTTGGCGTGGACGGTACAGAACGACCCGTCATGGCCCGTGTTCATGGCCTGCAGCATGTCGAAGGCTTCGGCGCCGCGCACCTCGCCCACGATGATACGATCCGGACGCATGCGAAGCGCGTTGCGCACGAGGTCGCGTGCCGTCACTTCGCCGCGGCCTTCGAGGTTGGCGTGCCGTGTCTCCAGCCGAACCACATGCGGCTGCTGCAATTGCAGTTCGGCCGCGTCTTCGATCGTAACGACACGCTCGCCGTGGTCGATCAGTCGGCTCATGGCGTTGAGCATGGTGGTCTTGCCGGAGCCCGTGCCACCCGAGATGATGATGTTCAACCTGCAGCGTGCCGCGATTTCCAGAATGCGCTGGACCGAAGGCGACATCGAGCCGTTGTTCGCAAGCGAAGCCAGGTCGTACCGCTTCTTCGCGAATTTGCGGATCGAGATGCAGGGGCCATCGAGTGCCAGCGGCGGAAACACGATGTTGACGCGCGAGCCGTCAAGCAGGCGCGCGTCGCATAACGGGCTCGATTCATCGACACGCCGCCCGACCGTCGATGCGATCTTCTGCGCGATCGCCGATACCTGCGCCGAACTGCGGAACCGGACGTTGGTGCGGATCAGCTTGCCCCGAACTTCGACGAACACATTGTCGGGTCCGTTCACCATGATGTCGTTGATGGTGTCGTCGGCGAGCAGCGGTTCAAGCGGGCCGTAGCCCACCATGTCTCGCGCAATTTCCTCCGCGATGCGGGCCTGGTCCCGCGCGGAGATCTCCATGCGCTCCCGGCTGGCCAGTTCATGGACCAGCGCATCGAGCTGCTGGCGAAGCGCGGCCGCCGGCAACTCCCCGGCCACCACCGGGTCGATCCGCTCGAGCACAAGCAAGCGCAGCCGCGCGAGCTCGGCACTCTCCGACAAGGCCAGGTCGCCGGCCGAGATATTGACCGAACGCAGGTCCCCGCCGCCCTGGATGGGCACGGGCAGCATGGGTGTGCCGTCGTTCCGGCGACCAAAGGCGCGCATCAATCTTCTCCGCGGCCGAACAACCGCGCGAAGAACGATCGTTTCTGACCGGTCGAACGCACGGCGGCAATTTCCTGGGACAGCTGACCAAGCGCACGCCGCAACTGCGCGCTGTCCTTCAAGGCAGGCCGGCCGAGATTGGCGGCACGCGGCAATTGCCTTGGCAGGTCGGGGATGACCACGTCAGGCGGGCCGCCAATGCCCTCGGAGATGAGCTTCATTGGCAGGTAGCCCCGCCGGCCCAGCCCGTTCAGCACCGTGATCACGCGTCCGGGCGACCCGCTGCTGCTGACCAGCTTCTTGATCGAGACCGTGTCGCGAATGCTCGCAACATCGGGGCCCATGACCACGACCACATGGCGCGCACGCTGCAGCACCGTCTTCTCCATGGGGCCCGGCGGCATCGGAACGTCCACCACGACATGGTTGAATTGTTGCCGCAACATCTCGACGACGCGCCGGACACCCTCCTCGGTCGGGTTGACGTCGGCTTCCATCGGTTCCTCGGCCGCGATCAGCCGAATGCGTTCGCCAATCGGCACACCCACGCGGTCGAGAAACAGCGCATCGACGCGGTCGGGTTCCTCGAGCGCGACACGCAGGCCGGAGGTCACGCGCGCACCAAGCATCATGGCCGCGGCACCGCCACGCAGATGCAGATCGAGAAGCGCCACGTGGCTGCGTGTCACCTCCTCGAGTTCTAGCGCCAGGTTGACCGCAATGGTCGTGGAGCCGACGCCGCCATGCACACCGCACACCGCGGTCACCTGGCCGCCGCGGTCCTGGCCGCCATCGCCACCACCCTGGACATGCGGGGCAAACAGTCGTGCCACGTTGTCCCGCGTCAGCGGCTTGTGCAGATATTCGTGCACGCCGACGTTGCGGGTGATGTCGCGGTAGAAGCCGATCTCGGTGCGCTCACCCACCACCAGCACGCGGACATCCGGCGTGCAGACCCCCGCAAGGTCGTCCAGCGCGCCGAAAGGGTCGTCGATGCCACTGATATCCACGATCAGGACGCGTGGCGTGGTTTCCTTTTCCAGCGACTTGACGGCGGTCCGGACACTGCCGCGGCGCAGCTGTGCCCCGAGCACATCGCCAAGGCCGCCACGAATGGCGGCCTCGCTGGCCTCATCGGCCACGAAGGCAATGAGCGCCGGACGGTCGGCCGAAATAACCGCACCGCCACGCGTGGCGTCCGGCACTTCATTGACCGGCCTGCTTTCAGTTGCCACCGCCGCCTCCCTGGGACACGCCGGCCGCGCCCGTCGTCGGAGCGATATCGGACAACCCGGCCGGCAGTGCCGGACGACGACCAGCTTCCAGCGCCGAGATCGCCGCAGACGCCTGCTGGCCGCGATCGGTGGCGGCAGCCGCGCCGCGCGTCAGATGCGCCGGATCAGCCACCATGGCCCGTAAGTTACGCTCATTCACGCCCTCCGCCTGCCATGTGTAGGGCCGGTCGAAGTCCGTATCGGCGCAGGCGCCCAGAACAAGCAGCAGGCCGAGGATCGGTGCGGTTTGCCGTGCCATGCCCGTCACTCCACGATGAAGCCAGCAGCGGCCGGCGGCCTGATCTGCGGAATGGGAGGACCGGAACCGGTCTGGCGCCGCAGCAGCACACGCTCGAGGTCGGTTGCGGGGCGGAAATTATCCACAGGAGTACCCAGCGCCGAGGGGTCGGAGACCGGCCTCACGAGGTAGGGCGTGATGATGATCACCAGTTCCGTCTCGTTGCGCCGGAAGCGGTCGGACCGAAACAATGCGCCCAGCACCGGGATGTCTCCTAGGCCGCTCACGCCACTGTTGTTGGTCGCCTGGGTCCTGCTCAACAGGCCGGCGATGGCGAAGCTCTGCCCGCTGCCGACCTCGATGGTGGTCTCCGCGCGGCGGACGGTCAGGCCAGGAATGCGGACGCTGGTGCCGGCCAGGGGATACACGACCGAATTGGCTTCCGACAATTCGCTGACCTCCGGGCGGACTCGCATATTGAGCCGCTCGGGTGACAAGACCGTGGGAACGAAGGACAGGCTCACGCCGAACTGCTTGAACTCGACTGTCAGCGCGTTGCTGTTGTTGCTGGAGGCCACCGGCACCGGAAACTCGCCGCCGGCAAGGAACGAGGCCATCTCACCCGACTGGGCGGTCAGGTTCGGCTCGGCCAGGATGGTGATGAGCCGGTCCTGGGCCAAGGCATCAATAATTGTGTTGATGTCGAAATTACCGCCACGATACCCGATGCCGACCAGTCCGCCCGTATTCGCCGACGACCCGCGCAAGGCCCCCAGGATTGTGCCTGCGACGCCGCCACCGGTGCGCAACCCGATCTGCCACGCACCGTCATTAAACGCCGCCAGCCAGTTGAAGCCCAGGTCGCGCGTCACTTCGCGCGTCACCTCGGCAACGCGCACCCGCAAATTCACCTGGATGCCAGAGAGCAGGGTAAGGTTGTTGATCACCTCCCGCGCTTCGCCACCCATCGCCTTCGCAACTGCTTCCGCGCGCTGCGCGTCGGTCGCCGTCGGCACCATGCCCGACAGCGCTATGCCGCCGCGGCCCACCATGGTGACACGCACATTCTGGCCGCCGCGCACCAGGCGGCGGATCATGCTCTGCACCTGACCGGCGGTCACGGTCGGCACCGCGGCAATGCCCGGCGCCGCCTGGCCGGGCGTCGTCACGCTGGACTGCACGGTGATGTCGAACTCAGCCACCAGCGACCCGTCCTCGCGCGTCGCAATGAGGTTCGTCCGCCCGGCGTTGACGCCCATGATGAACAGGCTGGTGGGAGAGGCAGGCTGCACGCGCGCAATGCGCGGGTCAGCCACCAGCACGGTCAGTGCCGGTGTGGGGAGTTCGATAAGCCGCCCGGAGCCCTGCTCCAACACAAGCGGCCGTGTCAGGGTAGCGCCCGGTGTAGGCGCAATCACCTGCGGCAAGCCTTGGGTCTGGGGCGCCACCTGCGCCTGCGGCGCGCCGAACGGCGGGGCCTGAATCGGCACCGTCAACGGCAGGTTCATGCGAGGCCCGGAAGGGGGCAGAGCCTGAGCCATGCGGATCACCGCCGGGCCTTCCGGCGCGCCGGCGAGTGGCCCGGAAGGGGGCAGAGCCTGAGCCATACGGATCACCGCCGGGCCTTCCGGCGCGCCGGCGAGCGGCAAATCGGAGATCGTCGTCGGGCGGGCCGCGCCTTCGCGCCCAGAACTCTGGGCACTGGCGAGCAAGGCCGGCCTTGGGCCCGTCCGTTCAGGCGCCGGCAGACTTGTCGCGGACGCCATGTCCGCCAGGATGCTCGCCGCGGTCGGTGCCGCGATGGGCGCATCGACCCGGGCAGACACGCCTGCGGCGGGATCGAGCACATCCACGACAAGCCGGGCGCCGATGTGGAAGTGCCGGAACCGGGCACCTTCGATCGTCGTGATACGCACGGCATCGCCCTCGGCGGCAACACCCTGCACATTGCGCGGCATGGCCAGCGTCGTGCCAAGCGCGATCTGTCCAGGCCGCGCGAAGCGCAGCACGAGCCCGCCGTCCGACGCTTCGGCCTGGTAGGCGGTCTGGGACGGCCAATCGAACACCACGCGACCGAAGCCCGGATGGCTCCCGGTTCGCACGCCGACCTGCGGTGCGGCCGCCACCACCACCGGTTCCGTGGCCGCTGCGGGTAGCGCGACACTCGCTAGCATCAGCACCGAGAATGACGCCAGGATTGGAATGAGACCGCCGCGGACGGCCGCCCTGCCCCTATCAATCACATATGCAGGGGGATGAGCGCCCACCCGGTTTGCCTGTCTCATCTGAACGTGACCTCCTGCTGGGATCCACCCTGGATGATGCGCATGCGCGTCGCCGCAGCAGGTGCCTGCGGACTGTTGAGCGCGGAGGACACGTCAGAACCAAATACCAGGGAAGGACGCGGGCCCGTCGCATCGGGCACGCCCTCGATCGAGCGAACGACCACGGAGATACGTCCGAGTTGCTGGGCCACGGCCAGACGCTCGGCCTGCTCGGGGGTGACTTCCATCGTCACCGTCCGAGCCACGCCGCGCCCCGCCGCAGGGTCTGTTCCGGTATGGCTAATCTGTTGGTCCACCGCGATGACTCGCACCGCCGCCAGAATGGTCTCACCCACCACGCGTCGTCCAGGGCCATCTGGCCCCTGCTGCAGGTTTTGCGTCAGGATGAGGTCAACCTCGTCGCCAGGCCAGATCAGCCCGGCCGTGCCGGTCACCACGTCAACAGCAATGGAAATGGCGCGTGTGCCGGGCCGCAGCACCGCGGCGAGGAAGCCGCGATCGCGCGGACGCAGGACATCGGTGTTGATGACCGGCGTGTTCGGATCGATGAACCGGCGCAGCAAGGCGCCACGCAGTTCCGCCCGCGACTCGGCGCCGTTGGTGAAGGCGCCCTCGGGCACGCCATCGGCTTCCACCTCCATTTCGCGGAAATCCTCGTCCTTCAGCAAGGTGCCGATGGACAAGGGCCGCGCGGCGACCAGCATCCGGATTTTCGGTGCGGGGGCCACGACAGGCGGGGCCTCGACGCGTGCGACCTGCGCCGGGGCGCTCGGTGGCTGCATCAATTGCAGCGCGAGAATGCCGAGGCCGGTGGCGCTCAGGACCAGGGAGAAGATAACCAGAAGGCGCAGGAACATGGATCAGGCCCTCGGCAGGGAAAGCAGGACAAGGATGCCACCGACCGCGATTGCGACGGCGTAGGGCAGAGGACCGCGACGCCGAACGCGCCACGCTTCCACTGTCATGATGCGGCGCAGGAGGGTCGCGCCGCCGGCCGGGCGCGGCTGCGGCACCACGTGGCGCGCAACGATGTAGCCCACGCCCAGGATGCCGCCGGCGAACACCGTCGCGACCACGAAGGTCCAGGTGTCGCCAAGCGACAGGCCGGTGGCCATGGCGCTCATGAGCTTGACGTCGCCGCCGCCGAGCCATCCCCGGACCGCCAGAGGCAGGAGCAGGGCAAACATGACCACGCCGGCCAGAAGCGACGTGCCGGCCGCAGCCCACCCATCGAACAGCCTGGTGGCGACGCCGGCGACGACAATGGCGATGGAAATGCTGTCTGGGATCAGCCGCGTGGCGATGTCACGCGCTGCCGCAAAGCAGAGCAGCGGGATGGCGACAACCTGGAACAGCAGCACGCCGCTCATGCGGCACTCCTCCTGAATGATCCGGGTTGCCGGGAAGGTCCCGTTCAGCGCGCGCCGAGGGCGAGGGAAGCTTGTCCGTCGAGCAAGGCTGAGCCCGCCCGCCCCATCGCCCCGTTGATGGGGTCGCCGATGACAATCACGGCGCTGCCTACAACGATGACGATGGCCACAGCCAGGATGGCATACTCGGCTGAGGTGACGGCCGATCTGTCCCGCAGGATCGCTCGAAGATCGTCCAGCAAGTCAGCCAAATTTCTCATCGATGCGCGCCCTCGCTGGCAATAGCCTCCGGTTTTTGGAGGCAAACCACTGATCCCGCAACGCCGTGAAACGGAATCGCCCGCCGAGATGGCCCGGGCCGTCTTTTCGGGCAAGGCGACCGCGGCAGCGACTATCGCGCCGCCGCGGCCGAAACCTGCGGATCAGCGCTCGCATGGAACGTCTGCGTCGAGCTGATCTGCGTGCCGATCGCCGTGAAGGCGTTCTGCAGCGACCCCTGGAACGCCAGCACGGCGCCGCCGACCACGATCACGATGCCCACCGCGAGGATGGCGTATTCGGCCGCGGTCACGCCCTTCTTGTCGGAAGCGGCGCTACGGATGGAAGCCAGGAACTTGCGAATCATGTCGATCCCCTTCGATGCATCTAAAAAACGAGCCTTGTTGCACCACCCCTCCCACACCCGCTCGCCTGGGTTACCGCGGGAGAAGTGCGAAGCGGATCACCTGCCTTCAGGCTGACAACCGCGTCTGGCGCCAAAAACCACATTCGTTAATCGTTCGTCAACAATAAAATTCGAGAAATTGTCTTAATTTTTCGCTACACCTAACCCGGCGATAACGGCGTTGCGAGATTCGCCCCCGACCGACCCTCACTGCGCGATTGTATCAACCAAAAATCGATGATTCTATTTTTTCTCAACTCACGCGGGATTTTTCGCTCAACTCCGCAGCGTTGTCTCATTTTTATTGCCACACTCGGCGAATCCGGCCACCGCCAAAACGAACCCCGCACCACCGCACCACGTCCACGGCCGCGCTGAACGCGTCCGGCTCCGGCACGCGATGGCGGCCGCGCCGACACCCCCCCTCACCTTCCTGTCGCGCGCTACCGGCGTTACCTTCCCACCGCGGCGCCCCGCGCCGAAAGGAGAACCCCCATGCGCCTCGGCCAGGGCGATACCGCCCGCCCCACCACGCGCCTGCGCGCGCTGATCGAAGCCCATCGCCCGCTGGTGGTGCCCGGCTGCTTCAACGCCATGTCCGCCCGCATCCTGGAGGATGCCGGTTTTCCGGCGGTGTACATGTCCGGCTACGGCACCTCGCTCAACCTGCTCGGCCTGCCCGATGCGGGCCTCGCCACGCTCACCGAAATGGCGCTGAACGCGCGCCTGATCGCCGCTGCCGTGCGCGTGCCGCTGATCGCCGATGCCGATACCGGCTTCGGCAACGCGATCAACGTGGTCCGCACGGTCGAGGAGTACATCCGCGCAGGCGTCGCCGGGATGCACCTGGAGGACCAGGTGGCGCCGAAGCGCTGCGGCCATGTGGCCGGGCGCGAGGTGATCGCGCGCGACGAGGCGGTGCTGAAGATCCGCGCCGCCGCGCGCACGCGCGATGCGCTGGACCCGGACTTCGTCATCATCGCGCGCACCGATTCGCGCGGCGCGCATGGCGGTTCCCTGGATGAAGCCATCGACCGCGCCAATGCCTTCCTCGAGGCCGGCGCCGACCTCGCCTTCGTCGAAGGCCCCAAGGATGTCGACGAGGTCGCGCGCATCGGCCGCGAGGTGAAGGGCCCGGTGTTCTACAACATGACCGGCATCTCCCCGCGCCTCTCGGCCGAGGAGATGGGCGCGCTGGGCATCCGCGTGTGCATCCTGCCAGGTGCGGCGATGCGCGCGGCGATCATGGCGATCCACGATTTCGCGATGGCGCTGAAGGCCGACGGCCCGATGGCCGAGGCCGCCTACGACGCCCGCTTCAAGGCCCACCCCAAGGGCAACCTGCACGCCTTCTCGGGCTTCGACCGCATCCGCGAGATGGAGGCCGAGTTCCTGCCCGAGGATGCCGGGCGGAAATACGAAGGCGGCCTCGGCTACGCACCCAAGGCGGCGGAGTAGCCGCGCCGCGCCGGGGGCGCTTGACCGCCCCCCGCCCGCGCGGCGTCATGCGCGCCGCTGCGCGACGGATGGCCCCTCGCCCACCCTGCGAGCGACACGAATGGAGGACGCAGCCATGCCGGCGACACTGTTCGACAAGATCTGGGACCCGCATGTGGTGGCCGATCTGGGCGGCGGCTGGTCGCTGCTGCATTGCGACCGCGTGCTGCTGCACGACCTCTCGGGCGGGCGCGCCCTGCAGGAGGTGGTCGAGGGCGGCTACGCGCTGGCCAGGCCCGACCTGGTCTTCGCGACGCCCGACCACGCCGTCTCCTCCGCCCCCGGCCGCACGGCCGAGACCTTCCCCACCGGCGGGCGCCTGCTCGCCGGCCTGCGCGCCCGCGCGGCCGAGACCGGCATCCGGCTGTTCGACCTCGGCCAGGACGGCAACGGCATCGTGCATGTCATGGCGCCCGAGCTGGGCATCGTGCTGCCGGGCACCACGCTGGTCTGCGGCGACAGCCACACCTGCACCAATGGCGGCGTCGGCGCGCTGGCCTTCGGCATCGGCGCGTCGGAGCTGAAGCATGTGCTGGCCACGCAGACCCTGCCGCAGCGCAAGCCGCGCACCATGCGCATCCGCTTCGAGGGCACGGCGCCGGATGGCGTCACGCCCAAGGACATGATCCTCGCCGCCATCGGCCGATTCGGCGCCGCGGCGGGCACGGGATACGCGGTGGAATACGCCGGCTCGGCGGTGCGCGCGCTGTCGGTCGAAGGGCGGCTGACGCTGTGCAACCTTTCCATCGAGATGGGGGCCAAGATGGGCATGGTGGCGCCCGACGAGACCACCTTCGCCTGGCTGGAGGGGCGCGATTTCGCACCGAAGGGCGCCGCCTGGGAGGCCGCGCCGTCGCCGCCTGGCGCGCCCTGCCCACCGATGAGGGCGCCAGCTTCGACCGCGACCTGCTCATCGACATGAACACCATCGCCCCGCAGATCACCTGGGGCACCAGCCCCGAGCAGGTGCTGCCCGTCGACCGGCCGCATCCCCGACCCCGCCGACGCGCCGGACGCCGAGAAGCGCGGCGCCTGGGAAGCCGCGCTCGCCTATATGGGCCTGACGGCCGGCGAGCCGATCGCCGGCACCAAGGTCGACTGGGTGTTCATCGGCTCCTGCACCAATTCGCGCATCGAGGATCTGCGCGCCGCCGCCGCCGTGCTGCGCGGGCGCAAGGTCGCCCCGCACGTCACCGCCTGGGTGGTGCCGGGCTCCGAGCGCGTGAAGCACGCCGCCGAGGCGGAAGGGCTGCACACCGCCTTCACCGAGGCCGGCTTCCAGTGGCGCGAACCCGGCTGCGCGCTATGCGTCGCGGCGAACGGCGAGGCGGTGCCGCCCGGCGCGCGCTGCGTCTCCACCTCCAACCGCAACTTCGTGGGCCGGCAGGGCACGGGGGCGCGCACGCATCTCGCCTCGCCGGCCATGGCGGCGGCGGCGGCGCTGGCCGGTGCCATCGCCGATGTGCGGCTCTCGGCGGCGTAGGGGGCGCGCATCATGGACAAGTTCACCACCGTCTCGGGCGCCCGCCGCGCCGATGCTGCGCGCGAATGTCGATACCGACGTCATCATCCCGATCCAGCGCCTGGTCGGCACCGGGCGCTCGGGCCTCGGCCCCTATGCCTTCGAACGCCAGCGCTATGCGAAGGACGGCAGCGAGAACCCGGATTTCGTGCTCAACCGCCCGCAATACCGCGACAGCCCGATCCTGCTGGCGGGGCCGAATTTCGGCTGCGGCTCCTCGCGCGAAGGCGCCGTCTGGGCGCTGATGGGCATGGGCCTGCGCGCCGTGCTCGCGCCTTCCTTCGGCGACATCTTCTTCGCCAATTGCTTCCAGAACGGCCTGCTGCCGGTGGTGCTGCCGGAGGAGGCGATCCAGCGCATCGCCGATGAGACCGAGGCCGCGCAGGGCGCGCGCCATACGGTGGTGGACCTCGCGCGGCAAATCGTGGTGACGCCCGAGGGTGCCGAGATCCCCTTCACCGTGGATGCGCGCAAGCGCGACGCGCTGCTGGAAGGGCTCGACGACATCGCGCTGACCCTGAAGCACAAGGACGCGATCCTGGCCTGGCAATCCGCCGACCGCGCCGCGCGCGGCTGGGCCTGGGAAAGCGTCGAGCGATGAGCCTGCGCATCACCGTCCTGCCCGGCGATGGCATCGGCCCCGAGGTCACCGACGAAGCGGTGCGCGTGCTGGAATGGTTCGTGGCCCATCGCGGCGTGAAGCTGGCGATGGAGCGCCACCTGTTCGGCGCCGCCGCCTGGGAAGCGCAGGGCACCACCATGCCGGCGGCGACCTGGGACGCGATCCTCTCGGCCGATGCGGTGCTGTTCGGCGCGACGGGCAGCCTGGACCAGACGCATATCCCGGCGGAGGAACGCCGCAAGGGCGCGCTGCTGACCATCCGTCGCGCGCTGGACGTGTTCGCCAACCTGCGCCCGGTGAAGGCGCAGCCGGCGCTGGCCGAGGCCTCGCCCTTCAAGCCGCGCACGGTCGCGGGCGTGGACCTGGTGTTCGTGCGCGAGCTGACCGCAGGCATCTATTTCGGCACGCCGCGCGGCATCGAGGCGCTGCCCGACGGCACCCGCCGCGGCACCAACACGCACACCTACACCGAGGCCGAGATCGCCCGCGTCGCGCGCTTCGCCTTCGAACTCGCGCGCACGCGCCGCAACCGCGTCACGTCGGTGGACAAGGCCAATGTGATGGAGGCGGGCGCGCTGTGGCGCGAGGTGGTCACCGCCATCCACGCCGCCGAATTCGCCGATGTCACGCTCGAGCACATGCTGGCCGACAATTGCGCCCTGCAACTGGGCCGCGCGCCGGCGCGCTTCGATGTCATCGTCACCGACAACCTGTTCGGCGACCTGCTGAGCGATTGCGCGGGCGCGATCAATGGCAGCCTGGGCATGCTGCCCTCGGCCGCGCTGTCGGCACCGGGCGCGGATGGGCGCAGGCGCGCGTTGTACGAGCCCATCCACGGCTCGGCGCCGGACATCGCGGGCCGCGGCATCGCCAATCCGCTGGGCGCGATCCTGTCGGCGGCGATGCTGTTGCGCTGGAGCGCGGATGCGCCGGGCGAGGCCGACCGGCTGGAAGCCGCGGTGCAGGCGGCGCTGGCGGCGGGGGCGCGGACGGCGGATATCGCGCTGCCGGGGGAGGCGGTGCTGTCCACCCGCGCGATGACGGATGCCGTGCTTGCTGTCCTTCGATAGCCGAAGGTCCAGGAAACTGAGTTTCCTGGCGGGAGAGCGCGAGAGGGCAGCGCCTTCTCGCCCTGTCTCTCACGGCCGCATGGAAAACCCCGCCACCCCCGGCTGCCGCAACGGCTCGGCCAACCGCGCGAACTCGCACAGCAGCCGCCGGGTGTCGCGCGGATCGATGATCTCCTCCACCCAGAAGGCTTCCGCCGTGCGGAAGGGCGAGCGCAGCTTCTGCAACCGTGCCTCGATCTCGGCGGCCTTGGCGTCCGGGTCCTCGGCGGCGTTGACCTCGGCCGCATAGGCCGCGGCCACGCCGCCTTCGAGCGGCAGCGACCCCCATCGCGCCGAGGGCCAGGCGTAGCGCAGCGAGAACCGCCCCGCCGGCTGGTGCACCACGCCCGCCACGCCGAAGGCGTTGCGCAGGATCATGGTGCACCAGGGCACGCGGGCCTGGTTCACCGCCGCCATGGCGCGCACGCCCCAGCGGATGGTGGCGCGCTGCTCCGCCTCCAGCCCCACCGCGAAGCCCGGGCAGTCCATGAGATAGACCACGGGCAAATGGAAGGTCTCGGCCAGGTCGATGAAGCGGATGATCTTCTGGCAGGCATCGGCGGTCCAGGACCCGCCCTGGAACACCGGGTCCGAGGCCAGCACGGCCACCGCGCGGCCGTCGAGGCGCGCCAGGGCGGTGATCACCGGCCGGCCGAACCACTTGCCCATCTCGAAGACCGAGCCGCGATCCATCAGCGTCTCGATGATCGGGCGCATCATGTAGGCGGCGCGCGGGTCGCGCGGGATGGCGCCGATCAGCGCCTCGTCGCGCCGTCGCGGGATCGTCGCGCGCGCGCAGCGTGGCGGCAGGTCGAAGCACCGAGGAGGGCAGGTAGGACAGGAAGCGCCGCGCCTGGGCGAAGGCTTCCTGCTCGGTCTCGGCCACGTCGTCCACCGCGCCGGCGCGGCATTGGATCTCCCAGCCGCCGAGGTCGTGCTTGGCCAGCGTCTCGCCCAGCCGCGCCACCACCGGCGGGCCGGCCACGAACATCGCCGAGGCCTTGGTCATCACCGAGTAATGCGCCGCCGCGAGCCGCGCGGCGCCCAGCCCCGCGACGGAGCCGAGCCCCAGCGCCACCACCGGCACCAGGCCGAGATTGGCGGTGGTCTGGTGGTAGAGCTGCGTGCCGCCGACGCCGCCGGGCAGGTTGGCGCGGCCCGGTCGTCTCGATGGTCTTGACCGAGCCGCCGCCGCCCGAGCCCTCGATCAGGCGAATGATGGGCAGGCGCAGCTCGGCCGCCATGCGCTCGGCCATGATCGGCTTCTCGCGGATGGTGGCGTCCGCGCTGCCGCCGCGCACGGTGAAGTCGTCGCCCACCAGCACCACCGGGCGGCCATCGACCATGGCGCGGCCCATGACGCAGTTGGAGGGCGTGAAGGCCTGCAATTCGCCCGCCGCATCGTACTCCGCGCGGCCGGCGATCGCGCCGACCTCGTGGAAGGAAGCGCGATCGACCAGCGCCTCGACACGCTCGCGCACCGTGAGCCGGCCGCCCTCATGCTGGCGGCGCACCTTGTCCGCGCCGCCCATCTCGCGCGCCATGGCCTCGCGCCGGCGCAATTCCTCGAGTTCGGGTTCCCAGGTCATGCGGGCGTCGGCTCCGTTGCGGGCGCGCGGTGGCCTGATGCGCGCAGCGCGGCGCTCAGGGGGGCACCATGTCGCTGCGCAGGAACCACAGCGTGAGCGTGGGGCCATTGAGAAGGCGCATGTTCACCAATTCACCATCGGCCTCGAGCAGCGCCCATTCGTTCACGCGAAAGGTCGTGCGGCAACCACCCGAAACGCGTGCCTCGGCAACCACGCGCGGCGCGATCTCCTCCCCCTGTCGCAGGAGGCGAAGGGAGGCACGCTCCGCGCAGCCGAGAGTGCCGTCGCGCGCGACACGCCATGATGGCAACTGGGGTTCGGGCGCCGCAGCATCGTCGGGCGCCTCGGCCGCCCCCTCGGAGGTCTCCGAAGTGGATGCCCTCCCGCCGCCAGGGGCAAGGCGTGGCCGCTCCACCCAAGCGGGCGGGATCGGCAGGTCCGATGGCGGCGGCGGCTCCTCGGTCGCGCAACCGGCGAGTGCCAGAAGTGCGACCGCAACGCCCAGGAAAACAGTGCGGATCATCATCGAACGATAGCATCCAACCGTGTTCGTGCCAGCATCGTGATCTGCCTGCCGACCTGAATACGGCCGATTTTCTTGCATTCAGACAACCTTTGGTTGATCGTAGATGAGCGGAGAAGCTTGGGGCCGCTGCGGGACGGGTGGTGCAGAGCAACGGTCACAGGACAGGGCGCGAGGGGGCAAGGGGTCCCGCATTGGCCAAGTGGCTCATTGCGCTGGCCTGTGCTGCGCTGCTGCCCATATTGGTGGGCGGCGTCGTGCTCGGCGTGCTGCTGTCCCGCACCGAGGATGAAGGGGCCAACCGCAGGCTGGCCATGTCCGCGCAAGCCGCCGCCCAGGGTGCGGACGCCGAGATTGAGTCACGCCGCGCCGTTCTTCAGGCTTTCGGCGGCTCTCTCGGCAGCCCAACCGCACTCACTGATCTGCCCAGCCTCGATGCTGCCGCGCGACGGATTGCCGGCGTGCTGGGCTCGCCGGTCGGCATTCTGGACCGCGGGCTTGGCCTGCTGGTCGATACTGCGCAGCCTTTCGGCACGCCTCTCGCTTCCACCCCGGCTGTCGCGGCGGGTCTATGGGCGGTCGAGACCGGGCGCCCGACCGTCAGCGACGTGCTGCCTGGCCCGGGAGGCTCCGGAATAGCCCCGCTTTTGCTGGAGCCTCTGCTTCGCGAGGGTCGCGCGGAGGCAGTGCTGAGCGTCGCGTTGAACCCCACGCGCCTCGCCGCCGCGATCGGCCCAGGCCAGGCGGTGCTGCTGGATGGCCGCGGCCGCCCCGTCGCGACGTTCGGCGGCGCGGCGACCGCCCTGCCGGATTGGTCCCAACTGTCCGCCGCACCGCAGGGCATTGCGCAGACCGGGACCGGACCCTCTGGCGATGCGGTGCGCTTTGTCGTCAGCTATGTTGGCGCGGCGCCCGACTGGCGTGTTGTCGCTTGGGAACAGCCGGCGGCGGCCCCCACGCCGGTGCGCCGGCTGCTTCCGTGGATCGCCGCTCTCATGGCGTTTGCACTCCTTGTCACATTCCTGGCCGTGCGCGTCACGCTGCGCGGGCTGCGCGCGCCGGTCCTGGCGATGCAACAGCATGCGCTGGCAACGGCGGCCGCGCTCGACAACGATGCCGTGGTGCCCACACCGCCGGTGTTGCGCGCGCCCCCCGATGAACTGGCCAACCTCGGTATGGCCATCATCGCAGCCCAAGGCGCAGCGCAGCAGCGTGAGCGCCGGCTGCGTGCGCTGGCCGAGGCTGGTGCCCTGGTGTTGTGGCGCGCCGATGCGGCCGGCGGATGGATCGAGGCGGCCGGCTGGGCAGGCCTGACGGGCCAGACCACCCCCGCGTTCCGCGGCGATGGCTGGATCGAGATGCTGCACCCCGACGATCGCGCCCCGACCCTCGCCGAATGGGGCCGCTGCCTGGTGGCACGAGCGCAGATCGGCGTCGAGTTCCGCCTGCGCACCGGCGATGAGGTCGGCAGCTGGCGATGGGTGCGGGCGACGGGTGTTGCCATTGCGACCGACGAGGGACAGCTCCTTGAATGGGTCGGCGCAATCCACGACGTCTCCGACGCACGCGGCGCCGGCGCGGCCCACCGCTTCAACGAATCCCAAGTGCGCCAGACCGTCGCGGAATTGCGCGCGGTGTATGACAACGTGCCGGTCGGCCTGGCGCTGGTGGACCGGGAGTTGCGCTTCCTCAACGTGAATGCGCGCTTCGCCGCGATCAGCGGCCTGCCAGCCGAAGCTCATGTCTCGCGGGCACCGCACGAAGTGATGCCCGAGGGGCTCGCCGGGCCGCTTGAGGCCGCGCAGCGCGGAGTTCTGGAGACCGGCCGTCCGGTGCTGGACGTCACCTGCACCGGTCAATCCCCGGGCAGCGCGCAGCACCTGCGGCACTGGCTCGCCTCGTGCCACCCGGTGCGCGATGCGCAGGGCGCAATCACCGGGGTCTCGGCCGTACTGCAGGATGTCACCGAGCGCGTGCGGGCCGAGCGCTCGCGTGAATTGCTGGTGACGGAGCTGAATCACCGTGTGAAGAACACCCTCGCCACCGTGCAGTCCATCGCCGCACAATCCCTGCGCGGGGCCGGCTCGAATTCCGCGAGCTTCGGCCGCGACTTCGTCGGGCGCCTGCAGGCGCTCACACGCAGCCACGACCTGCTCGCGGCGCAGGGCTGGGGGCAAGTCGATCTCGCGCTCGTGGTCCAGCAGGGTCTTGCCCCCTGGCTCGAGAGCGGGCGCGCCATCCGCCTCGGCGGCTCGGGGCGCATCCAGGTCGATTTCGGCACAGGCCCAGGCATTTGTGCTGGCGCTGCACGAACTTGCGACCAATGCGATGAAGTACGGGGCGCTGTCACGCCCCGAGGGCGAGGTGGACCTCACCTGGTCGCTGGGCGACGGCGCCGTCGCGCAATTCGAATGGCGCGAGACCGGCGGCCCGCCGGTCGTGCGGCCGACCGCCGAGCGCCGCGGCTTTGGCATGCGGCTGATCGAGCGCGGCCTGGTGCACGACCTCGGCCCCGGGGCGGAGGTCAGCCTCGAGTTCCCGGAGGATGGCCTTCGCGTGGTGGCGCGCTTCCATGTCGCTTCGGCGAGCCTCGCCCTGGTGGCCGCCGCGGACTGAGGTCTGCAAAGGCACGCCGAAGTGCCTGGCTTGGTCATGTGCGCAGCGAACGTGTAACCTCCGGGTCCCGGCGAATTCCAGCGGACACAGGATCTAATGGCGCGTGCATTGATCACCGGCGTGACCGGCCAGGATGGCGCATATCTCGCTGCCCTCCTTCTCGACAAGGGTTACGAAGTCTTCGGCCTGCTGCACCGGCATGGCGGATCGGAAGCGGTGCAGGACCGCCTGCGGCGACTGGGCTGCAGCGGCGCAGTGACGATGGTCGATGGCAACCTCATCGACCTGTCCTCGCTGATTCGCCTGCTCCAGCGGGTCCAGCCAGACGAGATATACAACCTGGCCGCGCAGTCCTTCGTGCGGATGTCATGGGACCAGCCGCTGCTGACCACCCAGGTTACTGCGATCGGCACGGCCAACATGCTTGAGGCCGTGCGCATAGCGGCACCCAGCGCGCGCTACTTCCAGGCCAGTTCCAGCGAGATGTTCGGCCGTGCCGAGGCCGCCTCCCAGGGCGAGGCGACGCCGTTGCACCCGCGCAGCCCCTATGCCTCGGCCAAGGTCTTCGCTCATTGCCTGACGACCAACTACCGCGACGCGTTCAAGATGTTCGCGTGCAACGGCATCATGTTCAATCACGACAGCCCGCTGCGCGGGATCGAGTTCGTGCTGCGCAAGATCACCGATGGCGCGGCACGCATCAGCCTCGGCCTCGCGCAGGACCTGGCGATGGGCAACCTCGAGGCGCGGCGTGATTTCGGCCATGCGCGCGACTATGTGCGGGCCATGTGGCTGATGCTGCAGCACGAAACGCCGGACGATTATGTGATAGCGACCGGGCGCGCCGCATCGATCCGCGACCTCTGCCGCATCGCCTTCGGCCATGCCGGGCTCGACTACGAGGCGCACGTGCGTGTGGATCCTGCCTTCCTGCGCCCGGCCGATGTGGACGTGACGGTGGGCGACGCATCGCGCGCGCGCGCGCGACTGGGATGGGTGCCGGAGACAACGCTCGAGGACATGATCGCCGAGATGGTCGAGGCGGACATCGCGCGTTGGCGTGCGCGGATGTGAGTGTGGCGCTGGCGTGAATGGATCCGAAGGTCGCGCTCGACGTCGCATGGATGCGGCAGACCGACCGAAGGATAGCCGGCGGCCTCTGGCGTCAGTTCGGGAACCTGAAGGAACTGCCGTAGTTGAAGGTCAGCGACGTTCCGTTGAACAGGAAGATCTGGCGGATCACCTGGTCCACGAAGCGACCGACGCGGGCGATCTCGGTCGGCGGGATGTACACGGTGGAATTGGGCGGCACGATAATGTCCTCCTCCACCGCGAGGTCGTTGAGTACGCGCTCCAGGTTCACCTGGCGCACACGCGGGCGCCCGGCGCCGTCAAAATACAGGACGCGCACCTGGTCCATCGCGCCGGTGGGCAAGGGGCCGCCAGCGGCCGCCACCGTCTGCAGAAGCGTGCGCGGCGAAGGGGCCGGGATGGCGCCGCCCTGCCGCACCTCGCCGAAGACGAAGATCTGATTGGCGGCGATCTGGCTGAGCCGGGCGGTGACCGTGACACCGCCCACGGCGCGCGCATAGCGCGCATCGAGCGTCGCCGTCAGGTCGGCCAGCGTCATGCCCGCCGCCGGCACATTCTGAACCAGCGGCAGATCCAGCCCGCCATCGGGGCGAACCACGGCGGTGCGCGCTCGTCCTTCGGGCCCGCTGCGCACCACGTCGTTGAGGTCGTCGGTCGGCGTCGTGAAGCGGCGAATGATGACGGTGACTACCGGATCGCGCGCGACATCACGATAACGATCCGCGATTTCGCCCGAGAGCGCCACCGGGGTGATGCCGATCGCACGCACCTCCCCTTTGCCCGGCAGAGAGATCATGCCGTCCGGCCGCACGACCATCATCCGGTTGAGGTCCCGGTTGAATTCGAAATCGAGTTCGATCTCGTCGCCGATGCCGATGCGGTAGGGTCGCAGGCGCTGGTTGTTGATGTGGAAGAACACCTCCACGCGGTCACCCGGCTGCAGGCGATACGTGCCGGTGCCGCGCAGCAGCCCCGCCGAGACCGCCCGCGCCGCCTCGGCGCGTTGCGCGGGCGTCGCTTCATCGAGATAGACCGGTTCCTCGCCGAAGGCGCGATCGAAGCTGCGGGGCGGCTCGCAGGCTGTCAGCAGCAGCGATGGCAGCGCCAGCACGCGCCGCCTCCTGATGCCGAACGGTGGGAATTCGGAACCGTGCCATGCGCGTTCTTAGCGCACCCCGCCCGCCGTGGATGCACCGACCGGCGCCAGCAGCGCCTCATATCGCGGCGCGAGCACATTCCAGGAGAAGACCTCGGCCCGCGAACGACAAAGCGCGGCGGTTTCGGGTCGTGTGGCGAGCGTGACGGCGTGCAGGACAGCCTCGGCCAGCCCCTGCGCATTGGCGCTCGCGCGGCGGAACGGCCCAGGCTCGAACATCGCCCCGATGCGCGGGTCGTCGATGATGTCGGGAATGCCGGCGTGCTCGCAGCCCACCACCGGCGTGCCGGCGGCAAGCGCCTCGATAAGCACCATCCCGAGCGCCTCCCACACTGCGGGATTGACCACCACGCTCGCGCCGGCCAGCAGGCCCGGCAGGCTGCCCGGCGCACCCAGCCCGTGGAAATCCACCTCGTGGTGCAGGCCCTCGGGCAAGGCCGCCAGGATCATTGCGCGCGTCGCCTCGGACAGGCGTCCGGAATACCCCAGCCGCGCCAGAGGCCCGAGGCGCGGCCGCGCCATCGCATAGGCACGCGCGAGCAGCAATGCACCCTTGCGCGGTTCGTCAGCGTCGCCGACGAACAGCACGCGCCTGCACCCGTCCGACACCGGCTTGGGCACCGCCGAGAACGCCGCCGTATCGATCGGCGAAGGCAGCAGCACGCCCTCGAACCCGTATTCCGCCCGCAGCCGCTCGGCGGCGAAACGCGATACCACCGTCAGCACATCGACGCCCGATAGCACTCGCGCGAAGAGCAGCCCATCGAGTGGGGTGCGGCGAAAATAGCGCCGGATGGGAATGCCGATGAGTTCCAGCGCGAGCCGGAACCGTGCCCCCCCACGCCGCGCCGCGAGCGCGCCGAGCGCATCGTGCCAGCCCAGGCAGAACACCGCGTCGAACGGTTCCGTCAGCAGGAAGCGGCGCAACTCCCACGCAAAGCCGTGCAGGAAGTTTACCTGCCCGGTGCGCACGAACAGCGCCGCCGGCGAACGGCGCTGGAGAAACACATGGCGCACGGCGCCGCGCGCCTCCTCTCCCGGCCCGTCAGGGCCGGTGGAGATGGCCGTCACCTCATGTCCACGCGCGGCGAGCACGCGCCCGATGTCATCGAGATGGCGCTCCGCCCCGCGGCGGACCTCCGGCCAGCAGGTCGGATGGGTGACGGCAATGCGCATGGAGGTGTCGATGCCCGAATCTCAGACGCCGGCGCGGAACACCGCGTGGGTGATGGCCGCCGGCTGGCCACGCGCGCCATAGCGGAAGCGGTTGACTTCCTCCACTCGCTCGAAGCCTGCATCCTCGATCATCGCGCGCAGCGCTTCCGCACCCACGCGCCACCAGATGTTCTGCCCGCGTCCGCCCTGGTACTGCATCAGCGGCACGCCGCCGGTGCCGCGGTCGAGTTCGGGAAACACCACGTCCGAGACGATGACTTCGCCGCGGCACACGCTGCGTGCGGCGGTCAGCGCGCGTACCGGGTCGCGCAGGTGCAGCAGCAGGTCGCCGATATGCACCAGGTCGAACATCCCCGCCCGCTCGGGCGAGAGGTCATACACATTGCAGTGCAGGGGCTGCACCTTGCTCGCGAGCGCCTCGCGCGCGATGGCGAAGCCCTCGCCGAAACGCCGCGACAATTCGGCCTCGCTCATCGAGGCGCGCGCGCGCGGCGGCAGGTCGAGCTCCCGCGCCTCGCGAATGTCCAGCGCGACCACCTCGGCCGCCCCGCGACGCTCGAACTCGAAGGCCCAGTAGCCATCGAACGTCGCAACATCCAGCACACGCAGGCCCTCCATCCGCGCGGGCAGGTGGTACTGGCCGAGCAGCGGGCGATGGTCGAAATAGCCCGGTGTCACCACGCCATGCGGCAGGTCGATGGTGTGATACCAGGACAGTGCACCGACACGCGCTGCCAGCGCCTCCCCCTCGGGCCCCTCGCCAGAGATCAGCGGCGGCGGCTGCGTATCCTCGAGCGCGATTGCCGGGCCGCCCCGCGCCGGCCGCCGCGCGGACAGTTCGAAGCCGACCTCGCTGCGATCGGCGAAGGCGCTTGCCCGGAGGCCCAGGAGGTTGATCGTCTTGCGTGGCATGGGGCACCTCGGCGAAGCGGCAGTGGTCGGTCAGATCACCAGGGAACGGAACCGGATGCTGCCATAGAGCAGCGTGGCGAACAGGACGAAGTGGCGCACCAGTTCGCCCACGGTCTTGGCCATGTGGCGTGCCATCGGCCGCAATCCCGACCCCCGCGTGCGGAGCGCGGCCAGGGCGAACAGCGCCATCACCGGCAAGAGCAGCAGCCAGGGCCACCAGAACGCCGCGATGGCCAGCACGAACACTGCAGCGAGCCGCAGCGTGCCGGTGGGATAGAAGAACACGCCGGCGGTGAGAAGCTCACCACGTAGTTCCGGATGGCGCTGCACCAGTGCCGGCAGCGCGAAAACGCGCGTCGGCTCCAGCAGCCAACCGAACACGCCGAGTTCCTCGATCTCGTGGCGCACCACCGCCTCGGGCACGAAGCGGCGCGCATGCCCGGCCTTGATGACCTTCCAGGCAAGGTCCGCATCCGCGCATTCGACGGCACGCCCCAGCGGGTCGCGGAAGCTGAGCGCGGTGTCGAAGCCGCCCTGCGACAGGAACACATCACGCCGGTACCAGGCATTGGCGGTCGGAAAGGATGGGTGTTCCTCCGCCGTCGCGAAGGTCAACTTGGACGTGGTGCGCACGGACTGCTCGGGCTTGGGCAGCACTGGCCCGGAGGCCAGCGCGACTGCCGGATCCGCAAAGGCTGCGAGCCCCGCTTCCAGCCATCGCGGTTCCGGTCGGCAGTCGCTGTCGGTGAAGGCAATCACCGGTGCATGCGCCAGCGCCACGCCGCGGTTGCGCGCCGGCGCCGGCCCATGATCCTCCGCCATACGTTCGAACACGACACTGAGGCCGTGGTCGCGCCGCGCGCGTTCGGCCAGCGAGGCGAGATCGTCGGTCGAGACATTGTCGAGCAACACCACCTCGAAGCGCGAGCGTGCCAGCGTCTGTGCGGCCAGGCCGCGGAAGCAGTCCCACAGCATCGCCTGTCGGTTCCTGCACGAGATGACGACGCTGACCTCCGGCCCCGCGCTCATTTCAGCAGTCCCCTCAGCCAGCGCGGCACCGGGTCCCGCCGGCGGTTGAGCACCGCGCCCAGGATCTGCACGCCGGCTTCCTCCAACTCGTCGCGCAGTGCCTGCAATGGCTCGAAGGGCAGGTTGCCTGCGCCCACCACCAGCAGCACATGTCCGCAGGACTGGGCCGCGAACATCGCGCCGAGCCCGCCGCTCATCGCCGGCGCGTCGATGATGACCAGGTCGAAGCGTCCCGCCGCCGCCTCCAGCACCGATGCGAGGCGCGCGCGCAGCGACGCAAGGGCGCCATTGCGCGCAGCCGGCAGGTCGAGCAGTGCCCAGGTTGCGTTGGTCGCGGCGATGTCCGCCTCGCGGACCGCGACCGGGCGGTTCTCGAGCCCCTCCAGCGCGCGTGCCAGGCTGAGCCCGCCGGCGCCCAGCTCCACCATCAGCACCCGCAGCCCCAACACCTCCGTCAACTCGCGGCCGAGATGGGCGGTGATGGTGGTCGTCCCCTCGCCCGGCACCGCGGCGGTGACGGCGAAGGCGCGCAGCCCTTGCTCGCGCGCCTGGCGCGCGAGGGTTGCGGCGGCCCGCCCGAAGGCGGTGCGCGGGTCCGGCGCCATGCCTCAATGCGCCGGCAGCGGCTGGCGCAGGCGCGGGATCGTCGCCAGCACCCGCAGCCCCAGCTGCTTCTCGACATCCTGGCGCCGATACAGCCGGTGGTCGAAGAAGGTGCGCACGGCAACCCAGGCCAGGCCGGTGACCAGCCCCAGCGCCATCGCCAGCAGGATCAGCGAGGATTTGCGCACGCCCACCGGCGTTGCGCGTTCGGTGGCGCGCTGGACAAGCTGCACGTTGCCGATGCGCGCTTCCTCGAGTGCCGCGACGGAGATCGAATCATTCAGTTTGCCATCGTTGAACTCATAGGCGCGGCGCGCGGAATTGACTTCCCGGCGCAGGTCGTACCATTGCGGCAATTCGCCCTGCAGCGTTGCCAGCTCGCCCTCGATGGCATCGCGCTGCGTCTGGCGCACGGTGAGCTGTTCGGACCGCTGGGCATGTGCGGCGCGGATCTGGTCGGCCATCTGGCGCGACAACGAGGCCATTTCCGCCGCCTGGCGACGCACATTGGCATCCTGTGGGTTCAAGGTGGTCTGCGAGCCGGCGGTGCGTGCGCCAAGCGAGGCGAGTTCGCTCGCGATCGACTGCTGGAGCGGATTTCCCGACAGCGCGACCCCCGCGAGCGTGGCATCACCGGCCGCCTGCGCCGCCTGCAACTGCCGCAGGGATGTCTCGGCCATCTCCAGTTCGAGGCGGGCGGCCTGCACCGCTGTCTCGGCATCGGCGAGGCGTCGCTGCAGCGTGGTGCGCTGGTCGTCCGGGTTGGAGATGCCCTTGCCGAGTTCGAAGGCCGAAAGACGCGCCTCGGCTTCCTGCAGCCGCAACTCCGTCTCGCGCCGCCGCTCGGTGAAGAACGCGACGGCCTGGCTGCCCTGGAACATCGCCCCACGGCGTTCGAAGTAAAGTTTCAGGATCTCGGTCAGTATTGCCTCGGGCACGCCGCGCTGCGCCCAGAAGAAGCGCGCGGTCACGACATTCGCATTGGGCGGGAATTCGAGCAGGAGCGATCCCGATATCGCCTCGATCGCCGCCTCGCGCGGGGTCAGTCGCGTGCGCAGCCCGGCCATCACCATCAGGTCGTCGAAGCCTTCGCGCACCGATGTATAGATCGTGCGCGCATAGTCCTTGATGCGGCCCAGCAGGCTGGTCGCCGGCGCGCGCGGCTCGGGCGTGAGGTCCACCCGGTCCACCAGCGCCGCAATGAGGTCGCGGGAGCGGATCAGTTCCATCTCGCTGTTGATATGCCCCGGCGTCGTCGCGACAAACACCTGCCGGTCGGCCAGCATGGTTGGAAGCGGTGCCTGCTCCTGACCCAGCCGCACCAGGATCTTGGCTTCCGCCAGCCACAGGTTGCCGCGGATCAGGAAGGTGTAGCCCAGCGTCAGCACCGTCGCGAGAATCGTGACCAGCACCACCGTCCAGATGCGGCGGAACAGGATCTCGGCGATCTCGCCCAGAGATACCATGGGCAGCAGCAGCCTGCTCGCCTGGTCCGGACCGGGCGCGCCCGCGTTCATGCGGCGTCGCTCGCCTCCGCGCGCGCCAGCCAGGCGCGGTACCACGCCACCGTCTCGGCCAGCGCCGCATCAAGCGTGTAGGCCGGCGCCCAGCCGAGCATGCTGCGTGCCTTGGCGGCGGCAAGGTGCTGTTCGGGGATCTCGTTGGTCGCCTCGCCCAGGATCACCGGCTCGATATCCTCGCGCCCCGCCGCGGCGAGCACGCGACGCACCAGCGCGATGACCGAAAGCGGCTGCTCGGTCGAGAAGTTGAAGGCGTGGCCGTGCAGCGCGCTGTCCTGCATTTTCTCAGCCAGCGTGAGGTAGGCGAGCACCACGTCGCGCACATAGATGTAGTCGCGGATCATCGAGCCGTCCGAGCGCAGGATCGGGCGCTCGCCATTCAGCGCCCAGCGCGCCACGCCGGGCACGATGCGGTTGAAGTTGAGGTCGCGCCCGCCGAAGAAGTTCCCCGCCCGCGTCACGCAGACCGGCAGCCCGTAGGTGTGGTGGTAGGTCTGCGCGATGATGTCGGTGCAGGATTTCGAGGCATCATACGGATGCCGCCCGTTCAGCGGCATCGTCTCGTCATAGGGCAGGCTCGGCGCCGTGCCATAGGCCTTGTCGGACGATGCGACGACGATGCGCTTCACCTGCCGGCCGAGTTCTCGGCATGCGTCGAGCACGTTCCATGTGCCACGGATATTCGCCTCGAAGGTCGATCGCGGGTTGCGGTTCGCGATGCCCACGATCGGCTGCGCGCCGAGGTGCAGCACCGTGTCGGCCTCGTGCTCGTTGATCGCGCGCAGGACCGTCTCGTAATCCTCGAGCGCTCCGTGCACGGTGAAATGCGGCTCGGTCGCCGGGTCGTCGCGGCGCGTGAGGTGCCGCCCGCGATCGCGCACATAGCCAATCGTGGTAGCGCCGCGGCGGTTGAGCTCCTGCACCGTCCAGGAGCCGAGAAAGCCCGAGGCTCCCGTCACGAAAACGCGCTTGTCGGCCCAGAAGCCCGTCGTATCACTCATCAAGTACTGTTCCCGTCCTGTCGGCGTCAGGCTGCTGCGGCGGTTTGCATCCAGGGCAGGGAGCCTTCGGCGAACATCGCCTCGATCTCCTGCTGATCCTTGTAGGTATCCATCGACTTGAAGAAACCGTCATGGCGATAGGTTGCAAGGTGGCGCCCCGGCAGCAGGGAGGGGAACACGTCGCGCTCCAGGTTCTCGCCCTTCCAGTGGTCGAAGATGCGCTTGTCCATCACGAAGAAGCCGGCATTGATCCAATGCTCGCGCAGCACCGGCTTCTCGCGGAAATCAGCGATCACGCCCTGTGCGTCGGCCTCGATCGTGCCGTATTGCGAGCGCAACGGTACCGAAGTGATGGTCGCGAGCTTGCCCGCGCGGCGGTGAAAGTCGAGCAGCCCATCGAGCGGGACATCCGACAGCCCGTCCGCATAGGTCGCCATGAAGGTGTCGGCGAGCAGGTGCCGGCAGCCCCAGATGCGCCCACCGGTATCCGTGGTCGCGCCGGTGTCCACGATCTGGACGTTCCAGCCGAAGCTGCGACCCTCGAAATAGTCGAGGATCACTTCCTTGCGATGCCCGACCGATAGCACGAAATCCGTGATCCCCTGCCGTGCATAGATATCCATCACGCGCAGCAGGATCGGCTTGCCGCCCACCGGCATCATTGGCTTGGGCAGGTATTCCGTGAAGGGATAGGCGCGCGTGCCGGACCCGCCGGCGAGGATGACGACCTGCATCTCATGCTCCTTCGATGCATCGCGCTACGACCATGCTCATGGTCAGAATGCGCTTTCATGGGTGAAGCCGCGGAAGATTGTCACGAACAGGATCCGCAGATCCATGCCGAGCGACCAGTGCTCCACGTAATGCAGATCGTAATCGAGCCGACGTTGCGCCTTCTCCAGCGTGTCCACCAGGCCGCGATAGCCGTTGATCTGCGCAAGCCCGGTGATGCCGGGCTTCATGCGGTGGCGCGCAGCATAGTGGCGCACCACATCGTCGTAGCGCCGCTCGCCCACCAGCATCTCGACCGGATGCGCACGCGGGCCCACCAGGGACATCGTCCCGAGCACCACATTGTACAGTTGCGGCAGTTCATCGAGGCTGGTGCGCCGAAGGAAACGGCCCACCGGCGTCACCCGCAAATCGCCGCGCACGGTCGCCCGTGCGCCGCTGGCGTCGCACTGGTCGTGGTACATGCTGCGGAACTTGAACACCTCGATGGGCTCGTTCGCGAAGCCGTAGCGGCGCTGGCGCAGCAGGACGGGCCCCGGGCTCGTCAGGCGAATTGCGAGCGCGCACAGCGCCATCACCGGCGCGAACAAAACGATAAGCCCACCGGCAAGCACCAGGTCCTCGACCCGCTTGATGAAGCCGCGCCAGTCGCGCAGCGGCCGCCCCCAGACTTCAAGCGCGAAATGCCCCCCGAAGGCGCGTGGCGCGCAGCGCGGCAGATCATAGGCGGCGAGATCCGGCGCCAGGCGCACATCCACCGGCAGGTCACGCAGTCGCATACATACATCGGCGACGAGGTCGGACTGCGACCACGGCAACGCGACCAGGATTGCATCCAGGTCCATGCCCGGAGCCTCGCGCAGCAGGTCCTCGATCACCCCGTCGGCACCCATGCCAGCGTTCGCCTGGCTGTCATTCACCGCGTAGGTCCCGACCACGACGGCGTCGCCCTCCGCACCCGGTCGCCCCAGGTGTTCAATCAGTCGCCGAGCCTGGTCGGCCGCGCCAATGACCGCGATCCGTTCCGCCAGAAGCCCCGCACTGCGCCACCGGCGCATCTGCAACGCAGCAGCCCCGCGCCACCCCAGCAACCCCGCCGCACCGATCGCGAACCAGGCCACGAGCCAGCCCCGCGACAATTCGATGCCCCCGTCCCACAGGAACGCGACGGTCACGGTCAGCATCACCGCGACCGACCACAGCCCGAGCGGCCGCGCGAGGCGGCGCACACGCCGGTCCAGGCCCTCCGCACGGTACTGACCGGCCAGGAACGTCGCGGCGAGGAAGATGCACGTCCCTACAATTGTCGCCGCGGCAGCGCGCCCAGCGTCGCCTTCATCACCGCCGGCACCGGCCACCAGCGCGGCGGAAAGACCTGCCAGCAACGCCAACAGCGCGTCCACGGCCGCGACGATGCCGGCCATGAATTCCGTGGAATGACGCGTGCGCACCGCCGGGGCGGCGAGGCGGCGCGGCGTGGCACCGTGCGCCGTGCGTCGCTCATCGAGCACGAAAATGCGGTTCACATCAGCCTCCGCATCTGCATCGAATACGCGCCGAGGAACGGGATCCCGCCGTTGCCGTTCATTCTGGTCGCTCCTTCGCCGGGACATTCCACCATCGGCCAGCCTGGCCGGTCGGGCGCAGCATCAGCGCAACCCGCGCCTGACGACCGCACCACGGGCGTCTTTGATTGCCCCAAGCTCCCGCAGGGACAACCCAGTACCAATTCATGGCCTGTCAGTTTATGCCACCGGAACATTCTGCTTCAATCTCGGAATGCGGAACAGGGGCAAAAGCGTGAACTCATCCGGACAGGCCGCCCCACGCCTTAAAATGCGCGCGATTGTCTCGCTCGGTTTGAAGGGCGCGGTCGTGGTGGCTGGGTTCGTCATGCAGTTGGTCCTTGCACGTACCCTCGGTGCAGAGGGTCTGGGCGTCTATGCAACGTTTCTGGCCTTGGGCACGGTGCTTTCGATCACAGGCGGCTTCGGCATGCCCATGGCCGCTGTGCGCTTCCTGCCGGTCTATGCTTCAGCGCAGGCCGGTGAACGGTTCCGAGGCTTCCTCCACCGCGCGACGCGCGCCACCGCGATCTCCTCCACCGTGGTCATGGCGGGGTTCTGTGCCGTGTTCCTCGCCCTGCCCGCACTGCGCCACCAGGTGCCCGAGGCGCTCGCGGCGGCGCCGCTGATCCTGTTGCTCGCCCTTGGCGCGCTCGCCAATGGCGTCCTGCAGGCCATGGGGCAGCCGATGCTCCCAGACCTTCTTCTCAATTTTGCGCGATCGATCCTGGTCTCATTATTCATTCTTATATTTCATACACTGCATGAAGTCGGTCCTGCCACGGCCCTTTGGCTCACCGGCCTTGCCGCCGCCCTCACGTGGTACGCCACCATGCGTGCCGCGGACCGTGCCCTGCCCGTTCCGCGCACGGGCGACCGGAACGAGGCCGACCGTCGCGCCTGGCTGGCCGCCGGCTTCTCGTTCGTCGCGACCATGGTCGTCGCGTCGCTGATCGAACAACTCGACACCATCATGCTCAGTGCCCTGGTCGGTACGGAAGCCGCCGGGATCTACAGCGTTGCCTCGCGCCTTGCGCTGATGGTCGGCCTGGCCACCGCTTCGGTCGGCGCACTGGTCGCCCCCGCGCTCGCAAGGCAGGCGGCTTCGGGCGACCGCGCCGGGCTGCAGCGCAGCGCCACCCTCGCGGTCGGCTTGGCGGCGGCGCTCGCCACGCTGCTCGCCCTTGCGCTGGCCGCCGTCGCGCCATGGCTGCTGCCGGCCTTCGGCCCGGGCTTCGACGGCGCCATGACGCCGCTCGCGATCCTGCTGGTCGGCCAGGTCGGCCTCGCAACAGCGGGCCTGCCCGGAGGCATGCTCGCGCTGGCGGGTCGCAATCGGGCCATGGTGGCGGTGGCGGTCTGCGCTGTGATCCTGGATATCGTGCTGTGCCTGCTTCTCGTGCCTGCCTATGGCGCAGTCGGTGCCGCGGTGGCGACGGCCGCCACGCTCATCTGCCAGTCCATCACGCTGGCGGTGGTTGCGTGGCGCACGCTGGGCGTGGATTCGACCCTGCCGGGCGCGATCAGGCTAACCTGGGCGCAACGACGCGCCGTCCGCACCGGGCCGGCGCCAGGAACGGGAGGCGAATAGGCATGCGGGGTTGGCTGGCAGGGGTTCTTCTCATCATGGCCGCGCTGTGCGGCCCGGCAGCGCACGGCCAGGACCTTCCCGCCAATGGCAGCTTCACCGCTGGCGGCACACCGCCTTCCGGTTGGTTCCTGGATTCGGCGACCGCAAGCAAGGGAAGTATGCGGCTGACGCCGGCACCACCTGGGGTTGTGGGGCAAGTTCTTGAACTCGCGCCCAATGCACGCAATACGCCCGGCCCACAGCCCTATGGCATTGGCCAGTTGCTGCCCGCCGAGGGGCTGCGCGGGCGCACCCTGGCCATCAGCGCCACCCTTTCAGGCAGCGGCGGCGCGCGGGCGGTCGTCGGCTTGGCCATCCTGCGCGATGGCGGGGATGCGGGCTCCGTCACGCTCACCAGCGGCACGGCAGACAACGCCCTGGTGGTCCGGCAGGACACGCTGGATGTACCCGACGACCCGCGCGTGCAGGGCATTGTGATTTTCCTCGCCGCCGAGGGCACCGCGGGTGTGGCCCGATTCGCCGCGGTATCGGTGGCCACCGGTGCCGCGGCACCCGCCACCCGCGCGCGCCGCCCCGCCCGCCGGCGAACTGCCCGCCCGCGTGCGCGTCGAGACCGACCGCATCCGCCGCACCATCCCCGACGACCTGTTCGGCACGAACATCGAGGTGATTCGCGACGCCAACGGGCTGTGGGAGCCGCGCCGCAACCGCTTCGAGCCCGACATCCTGCGCCTGGCACGCGAGATGGGCGTGACGCTCGTGCGCTTCCCCGGCGGCGTGTGGTCCGACGCGTATGATTGGCGCAACGGCATCGGCCCGCGCTCCGCGCGCGCCACCACGCCCACCCATCCCGGCGGCGAGGAACGCTTTCGCCACGTGGTCGGCACCGACGAGATGCTGGATTTCGTGCAGCAGATCGGTGGCCGTCTCCTGCTCACCGTGAATGCCGGCACCGGCAATGCCGCCATGGCCGCCGAATGGGTGCGCTACGTCAACGGCGATGGCGGTCGTAGCCCGCGCAACGGACGCGTGCGCGACTGGCAGATCGGCAACGAACTCTACATCGAGGGCGATGCCTCCGGCGGCCACATGCCACCCGAACGCTACGCCGCCCTGGTCACCGAATACGCACGCGCCATGCGCGCGGTCGATCCCGGCATCCGTATCGGCGCCATCGGCCTGCGCAACTTCGCCCGTTACCGGCTGAACCGCTACGACAATTGGAACGAGGTGCTGCTGCGCCGTGCCTCGGCCGATTTCGACGTGCTCACCGTGCACAACGCCTATTCGCCCCTGGTCGGCGACGGGCGCGGCCTCGACCCCGCGGAGGTCTATGCCGCGATGTGGGCCTTCCCACGCCAGGTCGCGCAGAACCTTGCAGATACGCGCGCCGATATCGCGCGCTTCGCCCCCGCCCGCGCGGCCCAGATCGGCATCGGCGTCACGGAATGGGGCCCGCTGTTCGCCATCGATCCCGCCTCGCCCTGGATCGACCACATGAAAACCATGGGCTCGGCGATCTATGTCGCGTCGGTGCTCGCGACCATGGCCGAGGAACCCGCGCTCGTGCTCGCGAACTTCTTCAAGCTGAACGAAGCGAGCTTCATGGGCTGGATCGGCCGGCGCGGCAGCCGCTGGGCGCCGACCGCCAGTTGGCACGTGTTCCGCCTCATGGCCCGCGGCATGGAACGCGGCCTGCTGGCCAACTCGGTCGAGGTCGCGACCTATGCCAGCCGGCGCCTCGGCTTCGTCGAGCGCATGACCGGCGTGCCCTATCTCGACAGCCTGGCCACCGCCTCGGCCGATGGCGCCACGCTCACGGTGCTGCTGATCAACAAGCACCCCTCGGCCACGCTGGCCACACAGGTGTCGCTGGCCGGCGCATCGGGCGCCGCTTCCCTCTCGAGCGAGACCGTGACCGCCGGCAGCATCGACGCGAACACCGGCACCGAACTGCCGCGGCTGCCCGGCCTGCGCTGGGCGGAACAGGCACGCACCGGCGCGCGCGGGCGCTTCCACCTCGGCGCCGAGGACGAGATCCGCATCGAGACCGCGTCCCTCGGGCCGGTTAGCGCGCAGACCATGGTACGCGTGCCGCCGCATTCGGTGATGCTGCTTCGCTTCGAGGGCGTGCGCCGGCCGTGAGCGAAGCCCGCGCCCTTCGCACGACCTTCGGCGCCACCCTGGTGCTGTGCGGTGCGCTGGTCGCGACCGGGCTTGCTGTCGCGCTGCCGCAATTCGGGCTGAAAGGGCTGATCGCCGGCGGCGCGGCGGCCGGTGCCGTTGCCCTCGCCGTCGCTTCAGGGCGGCCCAGGGAGGTGTTCCTCGCCGCCTACATCCTCGCGCTGACGTATAACCGGCAGTATTTCGGCCTGTTCATCGAGGTGTTCGGCACCACCCGCGGCACCGGCGTCTATTGGACGCCCGCCGATCTCATGCTGCTCTGCCTGTTCGGATCGGCGGTGCTGGAAGGCGCCATAGGGCGGGCGCGTGGCGTGGCCCGGGAGCGCGAGATCGCGACCGCGCCGGTGCTGTTCTTCCTCGCGGCGGCCGTGCTGACCACGCTCATGGCGGAACGCCCCGACCTTGCGATGACGGACACGGTGCGCATCGCGAAATTCGCCCTGCTTCTGGCCTGGCTGCACCGCCACATGGACCGCTCACTATGGCTGACCGCGGTCGCCGCCCTTGCCTTCTCGATGATGCTGCAATCGGTCCTCGGCGTGGCGCAGGTCGTGCTGCGCGCGGGCGACGGCCTGCTCTCGGTGGTGGGCGTTGGTGCCGGCTTGGACATCGAGACCGCGATGTTCAACCGCGCGCGCGGCACGCTTGGGCATCCCAACATGCTCGGCCCCTACCTGCTCATGCTGGCGCCGGCGGCCTTCGGGGTCGTGTTGTTCAGCCGCCAGCCACTATTGCGCCTGATCGCGCTGGCCGTCACGGTGGCGACCATGGCGGGGCTGCTCGCCACGAAGTCGCGCGCACCGGGCATGTTGATGCTCGCCAGCCTGCCGCTCGCGGTGATCGTGGCGGTGTGGCTGCGCGCGTTGTCGCCGCGGCTGGCGATTGGCGCCGCGCTGTGTGGCCTGCTGGTGCTGGGCGCCGCGCTCATGCCCTTCCTCAACGACATCATCGCCCGCTTTACCGAGGATTTCGGGGCATCGATCGATTTCCGGGGGGAGTACAACCGCGCGGCGCTGCTGGTGTTCGACGAATCGCCGCTGCTCGGCGTGGGTTACGGCGGTTCGGGCACGCGGATGCTCGAACTGCTGCCCGTCCTTGCCTTCGAACTACGCCAGATCCTGGCACAGGCCGAGACGCTCGACATGCGCACCGCCGCTCCGGTGCACAACCTCTATCTGCTGATTCTCGCCGAGGGCGGATCGCTTGGCCTTGCGGGTTTCCTCACGCTGCTTGGCTGGTCGGTATGGCGCGGGATCCGCGCCAGCCTGCTGACCGAGGGCGCCATTCGCGGCATCTGCGTGGGCCTCACCGTCGGCATCCTGCTGCAGGCCGTGCAGCAGACCGTGGACTTCTCGCTGTGGGTCGATCCATCCTGGTATACCCTCGCGCTGATGATCGCACTTCTTGGCACCGCGCACCGCATCCGGCCGCCACTTCCATGACGCCCCCCGTCCTGTTCGTGATCCCCACCTTCAACCGTGCGGCGGACCTCCCGCGTACCATCGGCGCCATCGCGGCGCAGGACTGGCCGCAGGCGGCGCTGTCGGTGCTTGTGGTGGACAATTCCTCGACCGACGATACCACTGCCGTAGTCGCTGGCCTCGCGCAGAACCTGCCCATCCGCATCGAGTATGTGCGCAAGGTACCCGAGGGCCCTTCGGTGGCGCGCAATCTCGGCCTTTTGCGCGCCAGTGATGAGGGCTTCGTCGCCTTCGTGGACAGCGATGTGGAACTCGACCCCGGCTGGACCCGTGCCTGCGCCGCGCCGATGCTGGCCGACCCGAAGGTCGCGCTGGTCGGCGGGCGCGTTGTCTTCGCGCACCGGACCACCATGCTGAACTGCTATGGCGGTGCGCTGTCACCCCTCGGCCTGGCCTGGGACCTCGAGGAAGGCGCACCGCTCGCCGCCGCCCAGGAGGAGCGCGAGGTGCTCTGGATGAACAGTTCGGCGATCCTTGCCCGCCCACGCCCGCTGCGCGAGGCCGGCGGCTTCGATGCCGCCTTCTTCTACGCCTATGAGGAGCCCGACCTTGGGCTGCGCCTGGCCCTCGAAGGTTTCGGCTGCCGTGTCGTGCCCGGCGCCACCGCCATCCACCATGTCGGCGACGATATCGGCCGCAGCCATCCGGACTTCGTGTTCCACCACGTCAAGAATCGCCTGCGCATGGGCCTGAAATGCTTCGGCACCGCGCGGCTTGCCTGGTGGGCGCCGGTCGCGCTCGCGCATGCCACGCTCGATGCCGCGATGCATGTGCCGCGCTGGCCACGCCTGCGCGGGCTGCTGTGGAACATCCGCAACCTGCCGGACACGCTGCGCCGCCGGCGCGACGTGCAGGCGCGCCGCAAGCACCCCGACAGTGAGGCCTTCCGACTGATGGAATCACGCTGGTTTCCGCCCACCCGGCTGGCCGGGCTGCGCCGGCGCGCGGTCGATGGCATCGTTATCGGCAATGCGGTCGACGACCGGGCGGGCCGATGAGCGTCGCGCATCCCTTCGTCAGCGTCATCGTGCCCACGCATGCCCGCTGCCGCCTACTGGAACGGCAATTGCGCGCCCTGACCGCGCAGGACTGGCCGCACGACAGAACCGAGATCATCGTTGTGCACAACCATACCGATGACGGCACCGAGCAGATGGTCGCGCGCCTCGCCGCCGGCAGCCCGGTGCCAATCCACTATCACCGCACGCAGTTCTCCGGCCCCGGTCCATCCCGGCAATTCGGCGCGGAACACGCGCGCGGCGACATCCTTGCCTTCACCGACGATGATTGCGAAGCGACCCCCGGCTGGATCGCCGCAGGCGCGCGCGCGATCGGCACCGGCCTCGCGGTCGTGCAGGGGCGCACCATCCCCAATCCCGGCCAGCCGCGGCAACTGCTCGAAAAGACCGTCGCCGTGCTTGGCCCCTCGCCCTTCTTCGAGACCTGCAACATCTTCTACGATGCAGCCGCGTTCCGCACGGTCGGCGGCTTCCCCGAGGAGTTCCGCGAACGCTTCTATGGCGAAGACACCGCACTCGGCTGGGCGGTGCGCCGGGCGGGCTATTCGACGGGCTTCGCAGCCGACGCGCTGGTGCACCACGAGGTGTTCCGCGTGACCTTCATGGAATGGCTGATGGCACCGCGCACCATGCGCCACTGGCCCGAACTCGTCCGTGCCTATCCCGAGATCAGGAAGGACCTGTTCCTGGGCATGTTCCTCTCGCCCCTGACCGCCGCCTTCGACCTGTTCATGGTCGGCATCATCGGCGCCCTCCTGCACAAGGCGTTCCTGCTGCTGACCCTGCCCTACATCGCGCTGCGCTTCCTCGACCGCGGGCGGCTCACCAACCCCGTCCATTTGGTCGCGCGGCTGCTGTTCGGGCTGCCACGCGCCACCATCATGGCGGGCGTCCTGCTCGGCGCCTCGGTGCGCGCGCGGAGCTTCGTGCTCTGACACCGCAGGCGCCGCACCCTGTCGTGAGCGTCATCATCCCGACGCACGGGCGCTGCGCGCTGCTTGAACGCCTGTTGGCCTCCCTGGCAGCACAGGACTGGCCGGCCGATCGCTTCGAGATCCTGGTGGTCCACAACTTCACCGACGACGGCACGGCGGACATGGTCGCGCGCATGGCCGCTGGCAGCGAGGTCGCGGTCCTTTACCACCGCACGGACTTCGCCGGGCCCGGCCTGTCGCGACAGCACGGGGCCGACCAGTCGCGCGGCACGATTCTCGCCTTCATTGACGACGACTGCGAAGCGACCCCCGGCTGGATCGCCGCCGGAGCCGCCGCCATCGCCGGCGGGCTGTCGCTTGCCCAGGGCCGCACCATCCCGAGGCCCGACCAGCCGCGGCAACTGCTCGAGAAGACCGTCACGGTGAACGGGCCGACCCCATACTTCGAGACCTGCAACGTGTTCTACGACGCAGCCGGGTTCCACGCGCTGGGCGGTTTTCCGTTGCAGTTCCGCACGGTGTTCGGCGGCGAGGACACGGCGATGGGCTGGGCCATGCGCGCCGCTGGCTTACGCACCGGCTTCAGCGCGGATGCGCTCGTGCTGCACGAGGTGTTCCGCGCAACCTTGCTTGATTGGCTTTTCGAGTCGCGGAAGCTGCGCCACTGGCCCGACCTCGTGCGCGCCTATCCGGCGATCCGTCAGGACCTGTTCCTGGGCTATTTCCTCTCGCCGCTGACCGCGGCCTTCCTGCTGTTCGCCATGGGTTTCGCCCTCGCCGCGGTGAACCTTGCGGCGCTGCTGCTCACGCTGCCCTACCTCGCGCTGCGCTTCCTCGACCGCGGACGGCTCACCAACCCGGTCCTTCTCGTCGCACGCCTGGTGTTCGGCCTGCCCCGCGCGGCCATCCTGGCTTCGGTGATGGTGCGGGCTTCCCTGCGCGCGCGGACGCTGGTTCTGTGACCCCGCGCTCGGTGCTGCTGGTGCATGAGGTGTTTCCGCCGGACTTCCGCGGTGGTGGCGAGCGCATCGCGCTGCGCACGGCCACGTCGCTGATGGCGCGCGGCGTGAAGGTCAAGGTCCTGACGACCGGCGACCCCGCCATCACCGCCATCGAGGGCGTGCCCACGCGCCGCCTGCGCATCCCGCGCCAGGCCATGGCGCTGCGCATCCGCACCATCGCCCGCGAGGCGGCGCAACACGACCTGGTGCATGCCTTCAACTACAACGGCGCGCTGCCCGCGCTCGCGGCCGCACGCATCGCCGGCAAGCCCATCGTGTGCGAGATGCTCGGCCTCTTTGGCAATGGCTGGCTCAAGCTGAAGGGACCGCTGCGCGGGCTCCCCTACATGCTGCTCGAACGGCGCATCCTGCGGGCACGCTACGACCGGATGATCTTTCTGTCGGAACCCTCGCGCGAGGCCGGCATCGCGCTCGGCGTGGATCGTGGGCGCAGCCTGTCGATCCATCCCGGGATCGAGAATGGCGGCGTCGTGCCCACCATCGAGCGCGAGCCCTTCGTGCTGTTCGCCGGCCGCCTGGATGGCCGCAAGGGCTACAACCATGTCGTCGCCGCGGCGCGGGCGCTGCCCCATATCCGCTTCCGCGCCTCCGGCTGGGCGCCGGATTTCGCCCAGCTGAAGGCAGCCGCCCCCCCCAACCTCGACGTCGAGGACGGGCGCGCGGGGGACAACTACTGGCAGTCCCTCGCCCGCGCGCGCATCTTCCTGTTCCCCACCTATGCCGAAACCTTCGGCCTTGTTGTGGCGGAAGCGATGGCGGCGGGCTGCGCGGTGGTCTCATCGCTCGATACCTATCCCTTCGCGGGCCACCGCCATGCGCCGGGCGACGAGGGGGACATGATCGCCGCCGTGCAGCGCCTGTGGGACGATCCGGCGGCGACACGCGAGGCCGCGGGCGAGAACATGCGCCTCGCCGCCGCCTATACCTGGGATGCGCATGCCGAAAGGCTGCTCGACCTCTATGCGGATGTCCTGTCGGAACGCGCCGCCGCGGCGCAGGAGGCCTGATGCGCGTCGCGCTTTACCACCCCTGGATCTACCTGAAGTCGGGCCTCGAGCGCACCCTGCTCGAGGTCCAGCGCCGTTCGCGCCATGAGATCACGCTGGTCACCAGCCATTACGACCGGGAGGGCACCTATCCCGAGTTGCAGGAGGCACCCCTGTTGGAGTTGCCGAAGGTCTCGGTGCGCCGCTCCTACCTGCCGGTGCTCGGGGCCGCCGCGCGCATCGCCGCGACGAAGTTCGACATGTCGCGCTTCGACGCCCTGGTCATTTCCTGTGAGGGCCTGGGTGACCTGCTCACCCTGCGCAACCACGAAAAGCCGGTGATGGCGCTGGTCTTCACGCCGCTGCGCGCGGTGTTCGACGAGGCCTACCGCGCCAGGCTGCTGGATCGCGTGGGCGCGGCGCGCCCCCTCGCGCTCGGGCTCGAGGCCGGATACCGCGCCATCGACCGCGCCTGCTGGAAGCATTACTCGGCGGTGGTCGCGATCAGCGATACGGTGCGCGAACGCATCGCCGCCGGAGGATTGTGGCCGGCCGATCGCGTCCAGGTGCTTTATCCGGGCATCGCGGCCGAGCGCATTGCCCCCGCGCCCGACAGCGACCCCTATTTCCTGGTCAGCGGCCGCATCATGTGGACCAAGAACGTGGGCCTGGGGCTCGAGGCCTTTGCCCTGGCGAAACGCGAGCTGCCGGGTTGGCGGCTTGTCATTGCCGGCATGGTGGACGACAAGAGCCGTGAACACGCTGAAGAACTGATGGCACGGGGACGCGAGATCGGCGACGTGGAATTCCGCATCGGCAATACGGATGCGCAGATGCGCGACCTGTACAACCGCTGCACGGCGTTACTGTTCACCCCCTTCAACGAGGATTGGGGGCTGACGCCACTCGAGGCCATGGCGGCCGCCAAGCCGGTCATCGCGGTGGATCGCGGCGGGCCGCGCGAATCGGTTGCCCACGGCGTCACCGGCTTCCTCGAACCCGACGACCCCGCCGCCTTCGCCCGCCGCATGGTGGAAATCGCGCAGGATCCCTCCCTGGCCCGCCGGCTGGGCGAGGCGGGGGCGGAACGCGCGCATCTGTTCACGTGGGAAACCTTCGTGGGCGGGTTGGACGACGCGATCGAACGAATGGTCGAAGACCAAGCCAGGACCGGCAAGGAGAAGGTTGCAACATGATATCGCGCAAGCGCGTGCTGGTGACCGGCGGCGCCGGCTTCATCGGCTCCCACCTCTGCGAGAGGCTGCTCGCGCAGGGCCATACGGTGCTGTGCGTAGACAATTATTTCACCGGCACCAGGGACAACATCGCGCATCTGCTGCCTCACCCGCAGTTCGAGGCGATGCGCCACGACGTGACCTTCCCGCTCTATGTCGAGGTGGACGAGATCTACAACCTCGCCTGCCCGGCATCCCCGGTGCACTACCAGTTCGACCCGGTGCAGACGACCAAGACCTCGATTTCCGGCGCGCTGAACATGCTCGGCCTCGCCAAGCGGCTGAAGGCCAAGGTGCTCCAGGCCTCCACCAGCGAGGTCTATGGCGACCCCGAGGTCCACCCGCAGACCGAGGATTACCGCGGCTCGGTGAACCCACTCGGCCCCCGCGCCTGCTATGATGAAGGCAAGCGCTGTGCCGAAACGCTGTTCTTCGACTACCGCCGCCAGCACAATGTCCGCATCAAGGTGGTGCGCATCTTCAACACCTACGGCCCACGCATGCACCCCAATGACGGCCGAGTGGTGTCCAACTTCATCGTCCAGGCGCTGCAGGGCAACCCCGTGACCATCTATGGCGAGGGCTCACAGACGCGCGCCTTCTGCTTCGTGGACGACCTGGTCGAGGGCCTCATCCGCCTGATGGAAACCCCCGACGACGTGACCGGGCCGGTCAACCTGGGCAACCCGCACGAGATCACCGTGCGCGAACTGGCCGAGCGCGTGGTGGCGCTGTGCGGGGATGGCGCACGGCTGGAACAGCGCCCCCTGCCCCAGGACGACCCCACGCGCCGCTGCCCGGATATCACCCTGGCGAAGCGCCTGCTGGGTTGGGAGCCGAAGGTGCCGCTCGAAGAAGGGCTACGGCGCACCGTCGCCTATTTCGACACTCGGCTGCATCAGGGTGTCGGCACCGCTGCGGATTGAATCGGGCGGGCGTTCTCGCCGCCGCGAGAGCGCCCGCCGCGAGCGGCGCATCAGCAACCCGGAACATCCCACCGATCCACCTCGATTGCGGTCGCAGCGTGATCGGCCCGCTTCACGCCGCCGTGGGCGCGCAGGCGTTCGATCACCATCGGACGCGTCGCAAAGGCCGGATTGTTCGCGACCACGGGTGGTGCCGGTCGCGTGATGAGCCAGACCGTGCGCGCCCCGCGCAACCGTTGGCACAGATCCTCGACCGCCACCGCCGCCTCCGGCGCCAGCAAGGCGGCCGAGCGCAATTCGAGCGGCGAGGTGGCCGGCACGACCAGCGCATCGACCTGCGGCCCTCCCCGTTCCGCCAGCGCCATGCGCAGCGAAATCAGCGAAAACACACTGTCGGTGACCACCACACGATCGCCCGGCTCGACGCGGGACCCAAGGACCTGGGCCACTTCCTGCCAGCGTTCGCGATGCGTGGGCCACTGGTGGTAGGCGGCCGCACCGAATGCGTGCAGGGCCACCAGCACGCCTGCCACGGCCAGGAAGGCACGGTGCGGCAACAACGCCGCCCCGGCCGCGATGCCGGCGGAAACCGGCGCCACGAGGAACAGCACAGTCCGGTCCAGCATGATCGGCCAAGCCTGGCTCACCAGCGGAATCGCAAGCCCCGCGAAACCCACCATCCCGATGAGCCCGGCGCGCGCTGGCCATCCCGGCTTGCGCAGCGCGAGCCCGCCCCAGGCCATCATCGCCGCCGACAGCACGATCGTTATGCCCGACAGTGGCGAGTGGAACGGCGCCACCACGCCATGAACGTAGGTCATGATGGCATCGACTAAGCCTGGCGCCTCGATCCAGCGTGTGACAAAGGCGCCCTCGGTGGCGTGGCCCATCGCCCACAGGATCGGCGCGGCCGCGACAAGCAGCCCCAGCGTATCCGCCGCCGCCAGCCGCACAATCCCGCCGCGCACACCTGCCCGCCCGCCCAACAGCGCCACCAGGACGAAGATGTTGAGGCCGAGATTGGCGATGGCTGCCGTGTGGTGCAGCCAGAGCATCGCGCCTTGCGCCACGGCCAGGCCCAGCACGGCGCCCACCCCGCCCTCGCCGCGTCGCGCCGCCTCGACGATGCGCCAGGCGGCCAGCAGCGCGCAGCAGAACACGAGGAACAGCAGCGCATAGGCACGCCCGTCCTGCGACATGCGGATCAGCGCGGCGTTGAGCGCCACCAGCACCGCCGCGAGCCAGGCCGCGCGTACGCCGAAGGCCGCCCGGCAGAACAGCCAGACCGGCACCACCGCCAAGGCCGCTGCCACCGCAGAAATCACCCGCAGCGGCCCGGCCTCGGGGCCCGCCAGGATGCCGACAACCTTGGCTATCGCGTAGTATCCTGGCGGACTTGCCTCGATGCGCGCCATCTCACCGAACAGCACCGACCAGGGCAGCGTGCCGATACCGATGGATGCCGCCTCATCGATCCAGGCGGCATCCTCGAAAATGCGAATCATGCGCAGAAGAAGGGAAAGTGCGACGAGGCCGGCAAGCAGCACGACATCGCGCCTTACGCCCGGTTTCGCCGATCCCGCCGCGGCGGCGTGGTCTCGGGTCATCAGCGAAACGAAGCACGGTGCACTGCGGTACTGCAAGCACCCGCATCACAAACGTGAATGGCCCGCGGTGCGCAATGCAGCGCAACCGCGGCCGGGCCGTCGTCAGCCGACGGCGCCATGCACCCCGATCATGATGCGCTCTACCGCAGCGGAATGCCGAGCGCGCGAATCGCTTCCTTCAACCGATCTCGCCCATGCAGGGCACGCATCGTGCCCAGACGCGCGATCACGCGCTGGGTCCATGTTGCACCGGCCATCTCGTTCCGGCGGGAGAATTCCTCCAGCCGCGGATCATAGGCCGCTCGATGGGCGGCATCGTCGGCATCATAGGTCTCGTGGTGCAGCACGGCGGCCTGGGGCAGGCGCGGCTTCACCTCGCCCTCGCGGCCCGGCGCCGCATGGCCGACGCACAGCCCGAACACCGGCGCCACGCCAGGGGGCAGGCCCAGCAGTTCCGCCACGCGCGTCACATCGTTGCGCAGCGCGCCGATGTAAACGTTCGCAAGCCCGAGGCTCTCCGCCGCCACCACCGCGTTCTGTGCCGCCAGCGCCGCGTCGATCGACGCCACCAGGAAGGATTCCAGGAAGGGCAGGCCCGCAAGCTCGGTGTTCTCCGCCGCGGCCAGCCGTCCGTTGCGCGACAGATCGGCGAGGAACACCAGGAAGATCGGGCACTGCTCGATATGCTTCTGGTTGCCCGCGATGGTCGCGAGTTCGCGCCTCACCGCCGGCTCGTTCACCGACACAACCGACCAGGTCTGCAGGTTCGATGACGTCGCCGCCGATTGCGCGGCGGCGACCAGCGTCTCCAGCGTGCCCTCGGGCAGGGCGTCTGCCGTGAAGCCGCGCACCGAGCGATGGGCCAGCATCACGGCGATGGTCTCGTTCCACGGGCCTGGCGGCGGTGCGGCGCCTGCGCCGTAGCGCGCGGCCAGCGCGGCCTCGGCGGGAGAGATCGATGTTCCGTCCATCATGCGAACCCTTCAAAGTTCAGGCGAACCTAGCCGACCGGCCGCCGCGGGCAAGCCGTGGCCCGCATCGGTCGCTCAGCGAGCCACCGCCGCCGCCGGGTGCGGTGTCGCCAGCCGCGCGCCGGTGCCAAACAGCTTCTCCCGATAGGTGCCCGCCGTGTAGGCATGCTTGTAGCGCCCGCGCGCCTGAAGTTCCGGCACCAGCAGATCGACCACATCCTCGATGCATTCGGGCATGACGGTGCGGGAGAGGTTGAACCCGTCGACATCCGCCTCCTCCACCCAGGCGATCAGCGTATCGGCGACCTCCCGCGCGCTGCCCACGATGGGCGGCTGGCGGCTACCCAGCACCATACGGTCGATCAACGCGCGCTTGGTGGCGCGGGGCGCCGAGGCGCGCAGCGCCTCCACATTCGAACGGATGGCCTCGCTCGGTGCACTCGGCAGTTCATCATCCATTCCAAGCCGCGCGAGGTCGATGCCCAGCGAGGCCGAGGCATGCACCAGCGCCGCCTCGACATTCGCGGTGCGGCGGTAGTCCTCCAGCTTGTCGCGCGCCTCGGCGCCGGTGCGCCCGATGACCAGCGTGGCGCCGAGGAACGCCTTGATCGGCCGGGGTGCGGCGCGCGCGCGCAGGTCCGCCACCAGGCCCGCGACATGCGCCTTCGCCCCGCCATTGAGGAACACGCATTCAGCATGTCTGGCGGCGAAGGCTCGCCCACGCTCGGACGCCCCCGCCTGGTACAGAACCGGCGTGCGCTGCGGCGAGGGCTCCACCAGATGCGGCGCATCCAGGCGGTATTGACGGCCTTCATGGTGGATGCGGGCCACGCGGGCAGCGTCGGCATAGACGCCCGTCGCACGGTTGCGCTTCACCGCGTCGGTGGCCCAGGATTCCTCCCATAGCCGATAGACCACGCCCATGAACTCATCCGCCATGTCGTAGCGGTCGTCATGCGCCATCTGGCGGTCGAGCCCCATCGCCCGCGCCGCGCTGTCGAGATAGCCCGTCACGATGTTCCAGCCGATCCGCCCGCGCGTCAGGTGATCGAGCGTCGAGAACCGGCGCGCCAGCAGCGCCGGCGGCTCCCATGCGAGATTCACCGTCACGCCGAAACCCAGGTGCTGCGTCACTGCCGCCATCGCCGGCACCAGCAGCATCGGGTCGAGCAGCGGCACCTGCACGCCGTGGCGGATCGCCGCGTCCTGGCTGCCGCCATGCACGTCGTAGACGCCGAGCACATCGGCGAGGAACAGGCCGTCGAACAGTCCGCGCTCGAGCAGGCGCGCCAGCCCCGTCCAGTGGTCGAGCGAGAGGTAGTCCATCGCGCGGTCGCGCGGGTGCGGCCACATGCCCTGCTGGATGTGGCCGACGCAGGCCATGTCGAAGGCGTTGAGGCGGATCTCGCGTGGCGTGCTCATGCGCCGCAGCCTCGCGCAGCGCGTACCGCCCCGCAATTCGACGAGCGCCTGCTTGCTGCACGCGGGCGGCGGATGAGAGGGTGATCGTCCACGAACCGGGATGGGATACGCTCCATGTGCTTTGCATGCGGCCAGCAACACCCTCGGACGACGCGGCATGGCTTGCCCTGGGCGCGGCGCTTCTCGCCACCACCACCATGCCCGCCGCAGGCGCAGGCCCCCGCCCGTCCAGCCACGCCCGATGCGGCGCTGCAGGCCTTGATCGAGGGCAATGCCCGCTATGCCGCCAACCAGCCACGACGGCGCGACTTCTCCGCCCGCGCGCGCCGCCCTCGCCCAGGGCCAGGCGCCCTTCGCGGCCGTTCTCGGCTGCGCCGATTCCCGCGTCGCACCCGAACTCGCCTTCGATCAGGCACCGGGCGACCTGTTCGTCGTCCGCGTCGCCGGCAACTTCGTGACGCCCGATGGCCTGGGCAGCCTCGAATTCGGCGCCGCCGTACTCGGCACGAAGCTGATCCTCGTGCTCGGCCACACCAGCTGCGGCGCGGTGAACGCGACAGTCGAGGCCCTCCAGTAGGGCAACGCCCTGCCGGGTCACATCGCCGGGCCTGGTCACGGCCATGAAGCCCGGGCATCGAGCCCGCTCTCGCCCAACCGGCGACGACCTGATCGCGCCGCGCGCTGGTCGCCAATGTCCGCCACAATGTCCGCGCCCTGGAGACCGCGACGCCGATCCTGTCGGACCTGGTGACTCGTGGGGCGCTCGCGGTGAAGGGCGGGATCTATGACCTCGCCACCGGGCGTGTGGAATTGATCTAGCGGGAAGGTCCGGGGCGAGGGCCCTCACGCGACCAACCGCGCCCATTTGGCCGTGATCCACGCCAAACGGGCACGCCGCGCTTGATGCGCTGCCGCCGGAGACGGACGCTCGACGCCAGAAGCCGCCCGGGTCAGTTCTCGGGGCGGAAGCCGCTCTCGCGCACCACGGCGGCCCAGTCGTCGCGTTCGCGACGGATGCGCGCGGCGAAATCCGCCGGCGTGGCCGAGGTCGTCGGCGCATATTCCAGACGGTCCAGTGCGGCCATCATCTCGGGCCGCGCCGCGGCGGCGCGAATGGCCCGGTGCAGCGCCTCGACCACCGGCGCGGGCGTGCCGGCCGGCAGCAGCGCGCCGAACCACTCATCCTTGTTCGAGTTCCGGATAACCCAGCTCATCGAAGGTCGGCACCGACGGGAAGCGCGGATTGCGCGCCGCGCGAGGACACCGCGAGCATGCGCACCCCCTCCCCCTGATGCGGCGAGACATCGCCCAGCACACCGATGAAGCAGGTCAGCCGGCCGGCGATCAGATCCTGCACCGCCGGCGCGGCGCCGCGGAACGGCACATGCGTCATCTCCAAGCCCGACCGCTTCGCCAGCATGATGCCCATGAAGTGCGGCGCCGACCCCGCCGCCGGCGACGCCCAGGGCAGGTCGCGCCGCTGCGCCTTCGCCCAGTCGATCCAGCCGGCCAGGCTCTGCGCCGGATGGTCCTTCGGCACCGCGAAGGCGAAGGGATAGGAACACACGGTCGAGACCGGGATGAGGTCGATCAGCGCGTCGTAGCGCACCTCGCGCGGGAAGACATGCGGCTGCGAGCGTCAGCATCGAGGCCGGTGTCTGCAACACCGTCGCGCCATCGGCCTCCGCGTCCTTGACGAACTCCACCGCGATGCGCCCCGCGGCGCCGACCCGGCCTTCGACGATCACCTGCGGCGCATAGGCGGCCGCGCAGCTGCTCGGCATAAAGCCGCGCCACGACGTCGGAGGACCCGCCCGGCGGGAAAGCCCACGATCAGCCGTGCGTTGCGCGACAGCGTCTGGGCCCGAGGGGCGTCGCGGCGCGCGCGGCGGTCGAAGAGACCGAGCGCGGCCCGGCGTCCGAGAATCGAGGTCATGGCAGCGTTTCCTCCCGGCTGTTGCTGCGATCGCCTTGCCGCCTGCATAGACGCCGCGCGACCGGCCGCCAGTGTCCGCACCGCGCCGCAGGCGGGAAATCCTTCACAGCCGCGCACCTGCCGGGACGCGACGAGGTTCCCCGGCCCTGCCGATCGCTATACCCTTTCGTGAACAGGATGATTCCATCCGCCGCGCGACGGAGATTTTGGACGCATGTGGGATTTCTCGATCAGCCGGGCCCTCGGCATCATGGCGAAGTCGGCGCCGTTCCTGGTGTTCCGGATGCTGGTCTATTTCGGCATCACCCTCGCCTACATCCTCGTGACCGGCACCGGTGCCGGGCTCGGCTGGGGCATCGGGCAATTTCGGCGATGAGGATTTCCGCGCCAACACGACCTTCTGGGGCGGCCTGCTCGGCTTCGGCCTGACGGCCGGCATCCTCTACTTCCTGCGCGAATACATCCTGTATGTCGTGAAGGCCGGGCACATCGCGGTGATGGTCGAGCTGCTCGACGGCCGGCCCATGCCCGAGGGCCGCGGCCAGATCACCCATGCCCGCGACATGGTCGACCGAGCGCTTCGCCGAGACCAACGTGCTGTTCGGCATCGACCAGCTCGTCAAGGGCGTGCTCGGCGCGCATGACGGCGCTGGTGCAGGGCCTGGTGGCGCTGCTGCCGATCCCCGGCGCGCAGCAGGTGGTGGGGCTGCTGCGCGCCTTCCTGCGCGTCTCGGTCGGCCTGGTCGATGAGGTGATCCTCGCCTACGCCATGCGCACCCGCGCGACCAACCCCTGGGCCTCGGCGCAGACGGCGCTGGTGCTGTATGCGCAGAACGCCAAGCCGATGATGAAGAACGCCGCCTGGCTGACGCTGTTCGTCTATGGGCTCAGCTTCATCGTGTTCCTGGTGATGCTCGCCCCGGCGGCGGCGGTGGTCTACCTGATCCCCGGCGCCTGGTCGGCCGGCGGGCTGGTCTTCGCGCTGATCTTCGCCTGGGCGGTGAAGGCGGCGCTGATCGAGCCCTTCGCCATCGCCTGCATGCTGCAATCCTACTTCAAGGCGATCGAGGGCCAGCGGCCGGACCCGGCCTGGGCCGCGCGGCTGGACGGCATGACCGACAAGTTCCGCAAGATGGGCGAGAAGGCCGCCGCCTGGGTCGCGCCAAGCCGGCGTGGATGACGATGCGACGGGGGTGCGCGAGGTCGAGCGCTGCCCGAGCACCCCGCCAGCTCCCGGACCTCCGATTTCGCGCCCCGGCCGCGCATCGACCCGCCGCCGCGCCATACAGCTCCGAGGCCCCTGGCCTTTGGCGGGAGGTCCGGAGGGCAGCGCCCCTCCAGCGCCTCGCACCCCAGCCCCTCCAGCAGCAGCGCCTGGGCGGAATATCGATGGCCTTGCGCGCCGCGAGGTCGAAGGCGACGCCCACCGCCTCGGCCGCCGCCACCGGCGCGCCGGTCTCCCCGTCATGAAGCAGGTGCGTCCAGGTCGTGGTCTTCGCACCCAGGCTGCGCAGCCCGCTGGTCACCGTCACCAATTGCCCCGCGCGCAGCGGGTGCAGGTACACCAGGCGGTATTCGAGCGCGGCGCTGCCCATGCCTTCCTCGCGGATGCCCGCGGCGTCGCCACGGTTGCGCAGGTTCGGCACGCCATCCCACACGCGGGCGATCACGCCATCGGGGCGCATCATCCCGTGGCGGTCGCATTCCTCGGCCCGCACTGCGCCGCGATAGGCTTCGGAGAGGCCCATCGCGGCGGCCTGCGTGCGCGTCGGGCAGCGCCGCCGGCGGCTCGAAGCCCAGCCCGCGCGGCGCCGCGTGGGGCGGGATTTCCACCTGCAGCGGCGCGATCCGCTCAGCAACCTCAACGGGAAATGGGCGCGCCGTGCCATCGCGCGGAGCGACACAATACAGGTCGGTCACGCAGGTCGCCGCGGGCTCGCCGGACGCGGTGTTTCGTATCTCGGCGAAGCAGCGCAGCGCATCGCCCCTGCGCCCCACCACGCCACCGCGGATGGTGAAGGGCGTGCCAGGCGCCATCTCCTTGCAGGAAGCGCAGGTGCTGGTCGGCCGGCGCCAGCACCACGTCCTCACGCGAAGGCGGCAGGCCCGAGCCAGCGCCAGCCAGTCCGAAGGCATCCGCCGACGCGCGCGATGTAGTGGCGCACATTCATGTGCCCCATCACGTCGCATTCGTCTTGTTGCACGCTGCCCCTGCCGATGACGATCACGCCAGCCCCCCCGGATCCGCTGCATGCAGATCACCCTGCCGCGCGACGCCGGGCAAGGGCGCACCGCACACCCCCCTTGACCCGCACCGCCGGTATTTGGCACTGAATCAGGTGTGGGGATCCTGGTCAGCGTCCGTGGCGGGGATGAAGATACGCTCTGGGCCGTCGTGGCGACGGTGGGGCGAAAAAGCCGCGTGGCGGAAGTGTTCCGCTCCCGCGCCCAGGCACTGGATGACCGCGCCTGGCGTGACCAGCAGGTGAAGGCCTACGCCGATTGGCTCGTGCGTGCGCAGCAGCCGGTCCCGCATTATTCGGTGGCGCCGATCCGCCGTTCCGACCTGCCGCGCAAATGGACACCACTGCCCGCACTAGGTTTCCTGCGCGGGCAGATGATCTAAGTCCTGGCGCGCCATGCCTGGCGGCTCGGAACCGTGCCAACCCGGGGTCTCAGCGGCAAGGTGGCGCAACGGCGCCCCCTGGTCTTCATCGGCATCATCCACCACGGTGTTGCAGTACCGGGCTGCGCGGGATGTATCCTGCCACCGGAAGCCGAGGATAGGGCCGTGTCACACACAAGAACCACTCATCGGAGCGCGCCACGCGGCGTCGTGGGCATCATGGCCGCCGCCGTGTTGCTGACATCCTGCGCAGGGCAGCCGGGCAGCGTGGGCGCCGGACTGCCGCCCGATGACGGCACCGATGCCTGCCGCCCGCAGGCCGTCGAACTCGACCGTTCCGGCGCCTTCTTCGCCGCCCCCATCATTGCCGGGGTCGCAGTGGTCGGTGCCGGCGGTGTGCTCGGCACGCGGCCGGGCATCATCGGCGGGCTGGTGTTCCTCACGACCTCGGCCGCAGCCGCGGCTGCGGCGGCTGTTTCGGGCGGATACCTCGAACAGCGCCAGCGCGAGGCGGGTGGCGACAACGCCGCGCTCGCGACCGCCGTCGCGACCGATATCGAGCGCGAGAATGCCGGCCTTGCGACCAGCCAGCAGGCGCTGGACGGGCTGCTGGAATGCCGGCTGCGCCAGGCGAACGAGGTGCAAGCTGCTGCGCGCGCCGGCGAACTGCAACGCCAGCAGGCTGAACAGCGCTTGGCGGAACTGCGCGCCCAGGCGGAACGCGACCTCCAGCTCAGCCGAGCGATCGAGGCGCGCATCCAGGCGCGCGCCGCCGAACTCGACCCGGCGGTGAATGTCGTGGCCCCCGGCGCCGAGGCGGCCGCCCGTGCCCGCCCGCCCGCCGCCACCGCACGCGCCGCCCGCCCGGTGCGGCTACAGGTGGCACCCGTGGCATCCGCGCCACCGGCGCCCGCCCCCCAGGTCGCGGCAAGCCAGCCGGTGCAGGTCCGCCCGGCGCGCACACCCGGCTTCGTGGCGGTGGAGACCCCGGCCGGCGAGCGCCTGGGCTATGCGCCCGAATCGGTCTTCACCATCTCCGCGCCGGCCCGAACCCGGGCCATTGCCATGCCGGCGGCCGCATCCGCGGCGGATGCGGCCACGCCCGACCGGCTGCGGACGCTGGCAAGCAGCAACATCGCGCGCCGCGACAATTTCCGCGAGGCCGTGGCCGACCTCGGCCGCGCGGTCTCGGGCGGCGGCTTCGAACTGGGTACCTGAGGCTACTCGGCGGCCGGGCAGCCCGGCCGCCGCGGGTCAGGCGGGTTCGGCCATCGCCCGCATGAAGCTGTCGCGGAAGCGGATCGGCTCACGGGCCGTTTGCGTGCGGCCCGGTTCGCTGTCGATCTTCACGCCGATCACATGCGGCCCGTCAGCCGAAAGCGCGCGGGCGGTCAGCGCATCGAACTCCGCTTCATCCGCCGCCCAGGCCGCGGAGGCGATACCCGAGGCGCGGGCGATGGCCACGATGTCGGTGCGCGCTGCCGCCGCCGGCGTGCCCTGCCCCCCGGTGATCTGATAGACGCCGTTGTCCCAAACGATGATGGTCAGGTTCTTCGGTGCCTGAGCCGCAATCGTGGAAAGACAGCCCAGCTGCATCAGCAGCGAGCCGTCGCCTTCCAGGGCGAAGACGCGGCGCGCGGGTTGCGCGATGGCGACACCGAGCGCGATAGGCGCCGCGAGCCCCATGCTTCCCAGCATGTAGAAGTTCTCAGGCCGCTGCCCCGCCGCCCAGAGATCCCAGTTGGAATTGCCAATGCCGCCTATCACGGCCTCGCGCCTGGTCAGGCCGCCGACCAGGCGCTTGGTCAGCGCCGCGCGGTTCATGACATGCAGGTTGTCGGTGGTGTCGGTCATGCGGGCCTCGCGGTCAGCAGCGGCGAGAGGATGAGGCAGGCCGGCCAGCGCGTCGCATGCGCCTGGCGGATGGTGCGCTCGGCGATGAAACCGGCCTCGTCCAGCCGCGTGATCGTGTGGTGTTCGATGCCCATGCTGTCCAGGATAGGGCGCATGGTGCGGCACACGATCGCCTGGCCAGGGTTGAACTCGCCCAAGGTGCCACGCTCGCTCACCACCATCACCACCGGCACCTGGAAGGCGACCGGCAGGGAGGCGAGCACGTTGGGCAGTGTCGCGAAGCCCGAGGTCTGCATGAGCACCATGGCGCGCTTGCCGGCCATGATCGCCCCGGTGGCAATGCCGATCGCCTCCTCCTCGCGGACCGCGCAGAAGGTGGTGAAGAACGGGTCTGCATGGCAGCCTTCGATCAGCGGGCGCAGAACGTTGTCAGGGACATACGTGACCAGGCGAATGTCCTGGTCCTTCATGGCCTGGCGCAGGATACCATGCCAGGTGGGGGCCGGTTCGGCCGCGCTCGTCATGGTCGGAAACTCTCCTCAGGTGCATGCGCGGTATCGCATCGTGCGGTTTCTCCGCCAAGACGCGGGGGCAGGATACGCCCTGTGTGCGCCATCACAGCCATGGCGTGGGTCCGTCTGCAAAACCAATGGACGTGACGTTGCGTCTCATGGCCTGCCACAGCCGGAACGTTGTCGGTGGTGGAACGTTGCGGCGGCACCTGAACGTGCGTTAATGTCGCCCGAGGCGGCTTCCTGAACCAGAATGCGTGCAACGGTCCGTAACCGGCTCCGGTCTCGCTTTTCAAGACGTACCAGCGAACGAACGGGAGACATTGCGATGCCCACCCGCGTCTATCTAGGCGACCTACGCTACAACACCGGCGGTGTGCTCGCCAACGACTGCATGCCGCTCGGCGTCGCCTACATGAAGGCGGTGATGGACCGCGACAACGAGGATGTGGAGTCGCGGCTCTTCGTCTATCCCGACCGCCTGCTCGAAGCCATCACCGCCGCCCCGCCCGACGTGCTGATGCTCAGCAACTACGTCTGGAACGAGGCGCTCTCGCGCGAGTTCTTCCGCATCGTCAAGCAAGTTCACCCGAAGGTGCTGACCGTGATGGGCGGGCCCAACCTGCCGATCGAGCCCGACCGCCAGATCGCCTATGTCGAGGCGCATCCCGAGATCGACGTCTATATCACCGGCGAGGCGGACTTTCGCCGCCGGGCGCCTGGTCAGCCTGTTCCAGGATGCCGGCCTGTCGCACAAATCCTTCGGCATCAAGGGTATGGACAGCGCCATCTGGCGCAACCCCGAGGGCCAGGTGGTGCGCAGCGCGACCAAACCGCGCCACCGCGAGGTCGAACGAGATCCCCTCCCCCTGGCTCACCGGCATCCAGGACGAGTTCTTCGACGGCCGCCTCGCGCCGATGATCGAGACCAACCGGGGCTGCCCCTTCACCTGCACCTTCTGCGCCCAGGGCACGTCCTGGTACACCAAGGTCCACAACTTCGACATCGAGCGCATGAAGGAGGAGATCCACTACATCGCGCGCATGATCCGCGACCGCTCGCCCAAGATGGGCACGCTGCGCATCGCGGATTCGAACTACGGCATGTTCGAGCGCGACATCGAGATCTCGGGCTACATCGGCGAAATGCAGCGCGAATTCGGCTGGCCCACCTTCATCGACGCGACCACCGGCAAGAACCGGCCCGAGCGCATCATCAAGTCGGTCGAGCAGGTCTCCGGCGCGCTCGTGCTGTATCAGGCCGTGCAGTCGCTGGACGAGAACGTGCTGCGCAAGATCAAGCGCGACACCATCAAGCTCGATGCCTACAAGGCGCTCGAGGTCCACATGCGCGGGCGCGGGCTGAAGTCGATCTCCGACCTCATCCTGGGCCTGCCCGGCGAATCGCTCGAGACCCACCTGAACGGCCTGCACCACGCTGCTCGATTCCAACATCGACCAGATGCACAACTTCCAGGCGATGATGCTCAAGGGCTCCGAGATGGAGAAGGTCGAGAGCCGCGAGACCTTCAAGTTCGACACCCGATTCCGCGTCCTGCCGACGCAATTTCGGCGTGTTCGAGGGCCGGCGCGTCTTCGACACCGAGGAGATCATCGTCGCCACCGACACACTGCCCTTCGAGGACTACATCACCTGCCGCAAGTACCACCTGGTCAGCAGCGTGTTCTGGAACGACGGCTGGTTCGCCCATGTCGTGGCCTTCTGCCGCGCACATGGCATCAGCAATGCCGACTGGTGGAAGTCGATGCTCCCGGCACTGGAGGAGGGCGGGCCTGAGGTGCGCGCCTTCCTCGACCAGTTCGTGGGCGAGACCAAGGGCGAGCTTTTCCCCACGCGCGAGGCCTGCATCGACTTCTACGCGCAGGACGAGAATTTCGAGAAGCTCGGCCGTGGCGACATCGGCGACAACCTGATGTACCGCTACCGCGCCATCGCATCCTTCTTCATCTGGGATGCGGTGTGCGATGCCGCCATGAAGGCCTCGCGCCAACTGCTCGAGGACCGCGGCATCGCCGCCACCATCCCGGATTTCGCCCGCTTCTGGGACGATTTTTCCGCATTCATCCGCCTATCCCACGCGACCGGGCGGACCGAGGAGGACATCCTGGCCCCGCCGAGGCCGTGCTGCACTACGACTTCGCTGCCTGGATCGCGTCGGGCGAATGGACCAACCCGGCCGCCTTCCGCCTCCATGAACCGCAATTGTTCGCCTTCGCTCTGACCTCCGAAGGCGTGCGGGAACTGCGCATGTCGCTCGCGACCTGGACCACGCATATCCGCGGCCTGTCCAAGCTGGTTACGCGGATCCGCGTCGAATCCCAGGTGCGCCAGTGCACCCCGGCCGACGGCTCGGCCGGCATGACGCGGCGCGCGGGCATGATCGCCGCCGAGTAACGCGCGGCACCGGCCGGCAAAGCCGCCGGCCGGTCCGCCTGGTTCACGCTGCTTGCGCCACGACTGCGCCGGCGCTCAAACAGGGCATGGACACGCCAGCCCCCCGCCTGCTGATCGACGCCGACGCCTGCCCGGTGCGCGAGGAGGCCGTGCGCGTCGCCGGGCGCCTGGGGCTCGACGTGCTTCTGGTGACCAATGGCGCGCGCCCGGTGCGCCCGCCCGCCCTGCCCTTCGTGCGCCTGGTCGTGGTCGCCGACGGCGCCGACAAGGCCGATGACTTCATCGCCGAGCAGGCCACGCCCATCGACATCTGCCTGACCGCCGACATTCCGCTCGCCGCGCGCTGCCTGGCCAAGGACGCCTTCGCGCTGTCCTTCAAGGGCCGCCCCTGGACCACCGACAATATCGGCAGCGCGCTGGCGGGGCGGGAGGTGGCGCGCCACATGCGCGAGATAGGGCTGGCAGGCGGCGGCCCGGCGCCGATGGCAGCGGCAGACCGCTCGCGCTTCCTCAACGCCCTGGATGCGATGGCGCAGGCAGCCATCAGGAAGGCGCGCGCCTGATCGGCACTCGCGGCCGCGGACCAGACCGTGAAGGGCTGCGGAGTCTCACGGGCGCTTTCGTTCGCCTTTGCTCCGGCAACAACCCTGAAACTTCATTCTTGCGGGCACCTCAGATGAGCTCGCCTGAACGTGCTCCGCTCTCGCGCTGAGGTGCGCCGCTACGCCGCCCTCGACGCGGCGCCTCGGCGACCTCGGTATCGGGCAGGCAGGCGGTGCGGGTCAGCCAGGGCCAGGGGTCCACCGCGCGCCCGTCGCGGCGCAGCTCGACGTGCAGATGCGGCCCGGTGGTGCGCCCCGTGCGGCCCAGCGTCGCCACGGGCTCGCCAGGCAGCACCACGGCGCCGGGGCGGATGTCCGGGTTGATCCGCGCAAGATGGGCATAGCGCGCGACGCTGCCGTCGCGGTGCTCGATCTCCAGCATGATGCCATAGGCGAAATAGCGCCCCGCGAAGATCACCATGCCCCCCGCGGCCGCGCGCACCTCGCTGCCGATCGGCGCGCGGATATCCACGCCCGGATGCAGCCGCCCGCCGCGATAGCCGAAGCCCGAGGAGAATTCCCCCGCCACGGGCATCGCAATCGGACAGGGGGCTGCCAAGGCGCTCCCGGCCAACATGTTGGGGCCGGCCAGCATGGCGGCGAAGAGGCACACATTGAGAGAAAGGCGCGACAGCGGGCGCATGATGGGCATGCCGGGGTTCTTCTCCGGGATATCTTGAGACCGCGCCGCTTTGGCCGCGACGAGGTCGGCAGTCAACCCGGCGCAGCGGTTCCACGGGGGTGAGGCTCGGTTGTCCGTGGCATAGCGCTGTGTGCGGTAGCATCCACTGCAGGTGCGCGAATGAGTGGCACCAATCGAACCAGATGTGCGGCGGCGGCACACGCCGAACTTGAACAACGGGTCTGTTCGATCCCAAATCGGTCCTATACCGGAGCTATGCTAAGGCAAAGCCCGGCCGCCGCCTGAACGCAGGGTTGCCGTGCCGGGAATTGATTTCACGCATCCGGCTTGTTCGGGTTGCACACGGAGTGGCTGGACATGGCGTCGCTGCGGGGTCTCGACCTCAACCTGCTGTTGATCTTCGAGGCGCTGCACGAGACACGCTCGGTCTCGCGCGCCGGCACGCGGCTCGGCCTCAGCCAATCCGCCGCAAGCCATGCGCTCGCGCGGCTGCGTGAGGCCTGCCGCGACGAGCTGTTCCTGCGCGCACCGGGCGGCATGGTGCCGACGCCGCTCGCCAACCGGATCTATCCCGAAGTGCACAAGGCGCTGGATTCGCTGCGCCACTCGGTGGACGAGGCACGCGGCTTCGACCCCGCGACCAGCACGCGGCGCTTCCGCCTGGCCATCCCCCATCCGATGGGCCCGGTCTATGCCCTGCGCATCCGCGATACCGCGCGGGCCGAGGCGCCCAATGTCAGCCTGCGCTTCGACACGCGCACACTGGCCGACGAGGCGCCGTCGCTGATGCGCGAAGGGGACTCGACCTCGCGGTGGACTGGATCCCCTCCGAAGACGACCGCTTCGTCAATCGCAGGCTGTTCGAGGACGGCCTGGTCATTACGGCGCGCAACGGCCACCCCCGCGCGCGCCAGGGCATGGATTGGCCGGAACTGCGCAAGGAGGAATTCGTTCGGTGCCAACGCCGCGCGCCCGAGCGACGGCCGAAGGTGCTATCGGGCAAACTCTGGGAATTGCTGATGGAGAGCCGCCTGACGGTCAGCGAGTATCTCGAGGTCCCATTCATTGTCCTGCGGACCGACTACCTCGGCGTGCTGCCGCGCAGCATGGCGCGCATCGCGCAGGACGAATACGGCATGGTCATCATCGACGTGCCAGGCGCGCCGATCCGCATTCCGATCTGGCTGGTCTGGCACGAGGGACGCCGGCGCGACGCTGGCCATACCTGGCTGCGCCGGCTGGTGACGCGCGAGATGCAGGGCGCCGCTTCGGATGCAGGGCTGATCCAGGTAGCCGCCGCCGCCGAGTGATATCAGCGGCATGAGGATTCCCATCCTTGCCGCGCGCCGGGATGCGCGCTGCCGATGGTCCGGCGATCCTACAGCCGCTTCCGTTCGCCTTGGCTCGCGGCAACGGCTCTAGCCCATTGTCTTCACGAGCATCTTCACCCGATCAGGTGCCTCCATCTGATCGGGACCTGCTCTGGAAAACATCAAGGTTACGCTGGACGCCTCAAGGCACGAGACACCAAGGCCAGCGGTCGAAGCCTTCGAGCGCTGGTGAGATCAGGCGGGCGAGAGCCCGTGCTGCTCGCGCACCGGCAGGAAGCGGATCATCGGCCATTCCTCCTCGGCGCGCTTGCGGCGCCAGTCGCTGGTGAAGAACGCGACCTGCTCGGCATCGTGGTCCTCGGCCATGTCCATGCGGTGGGCGGTGGCGAAGCGCTCGATGGCCTCGCGGTCCTCGCTCGCCATCCAGCGCGTCATGGTCCAGGGGGCCGCCTCGAAGGAGGCCGGCACGCCATACTCGACGCGCAGCCTGGATTGCAGCACATCGAGCTGCAGCAGCCCGACCACGCCCACGATGGGCTGTGATCCATCGAGAGGGCGGAACAGCTGCACCACCCCCTCATCGGCCAGTTCGTCGAGCGCCTTGCGCAGCTTCTTGGCCAGCATCGGGTCGTCGAGCCGCACCCGGCGCAGATGCTCGGGCGCGAAGGAGGGCACGCCCTGGAAATTGATCGCCTCGTTCTCGGTCAGTGTGTCGCCGATGCGGATGCCGCCATGGGTCGCGATGCCGACCACGTCGCCCGGCCAGGCTTCCTCGGCCACCTGGCGGTCCTTGGCGAAGAAGAACAGCGGCGCGTTGACCGGGACCTGCTTGCCGGTGCGCACCTGCTTCAGGCGCATGCCCCTTCTCCAGCCGGCCCGAGCAGATGCGCAGGAAGGCCACGCGGTCGCGGTGCTGCGGGTCCATGTTCGCCTGGATCTTGAACACGAAGCCCGACAGGCGGGCTTCCTCCGGGCGCACCATGCGGCCATCGGCCGGGCGCGGGCGCGGCGGCGGGGCATAGCGCGCCAGGCCTTCCAGCAGGTGGCCCACGCCGAAATCGCGCAGCGCCGAGCCGAAGAACACCGGCGTGAGCGTAGCCTTCGAGGAAGCGGGAGAGGTCGAACTCGGCGCAGGCGCCCGCCGCCAGGGCGGCCTGTTCGCGCAGGGTTTCCGCCAGCGCGGCCGGCACATGGCTGTCCAGCGCGGGGTCGTCGAGGCCGCTCAGCGGGATGACCTCGTCGGAATCGAGCATCCGCAGGGAGGGGCGCAGGATGTCGTACACGCCGCGCAGGTCCGCCCCCTGCCCGATCGGCCAGGAGACCGGCGCGGCATCGAGGGCGAGGGTTTTCTCGATCTCGTCGAGCAGGTCGAAGGGATCGCGGCCCTCGCGGTCCATCTTGTTGACGAAGGTGATGATCGGGATGTCGCGCAGGCGGCACACCTCGAACAGCTTGCGCGTCTGCGCCTCGATGCCCTTGGCGGCGTCGAGCACCATCACCGCGGCGTCCACGGCGGTCAGCGTGCGGTAGGTGTCCTCCGAGAAGTCCTCGTGGCCCGGCGTGTCGAGCAGGTTGAACACGACGCCGTCGCGCTCGAAGGTCATGACCGAGGTCGGCGACCGAGATGCCGCGCTCCTGCTCGATCTTCATCCAGTCCGACCGCGTGCGCCGCGCTTGCCCTTGCGCGCCTGGACCTGGCCGGCGAGCTGGATCGCGCCGCCCTTGCAGCAGCAGCTTCTCGGTCAGCGTCGTCTTGCCGGCGTCCGGGTGGGAGATGATCGCGAAGGTCCGGCGCCTCGCGGCCTCGGTGGCCACGCGGCTATCCGCGGAAATGGTCATGTCCATGGTGGGCGGAACCTAATCGTGACGGGCCGGGACCGCCAGCCCGAAGCGACCGGAATGCGTCTGCCACCGGGCAGATGGCCGGCGCCACGACGCCCCATCGTTCGCATTTCGTGATGATATCCCATCGCGACACAGGTGCGCGCCGGCATCGGGAGGTTGCACCGGCACGCCCGGGGCGCCTTATTGTGGTCTGGCGTCGCGCCCACCGACGCTCGCCCGTCTCGCCTCCATCGAGGAATGCCAGCCAGTGCCCCTGAAGCCGCTCAAGAAAGCCGTCCTGCCCGTTGCCGGTCTCGGCACGCGCTTCCTGCCCGCGACCAAGGCGATGGCCAAGGAAATGCTGCCAGTGGTGGACCGCCCGCTCATCCAATACGCCGTGGACGAGGCACGCGCGGCGGGTATCGAGCAGTTCTGCTTCATCACGGGGCGGGGCAAGACCGCCATCGTCGAGCATTTCGACATCGCCTTCGAGCTCGAACGCACCCTCGAGGAACGCCACAAGACAGCCGAACTGGAAGCATTGCGGGCGCAGACGCTGGTGCCCGGCTCGATTGTTACGGTGCGCCAGCAGGTGCCCATGGGACTTGGCCACGCCATCTGGTGTGCGCGCGCCTTTGTCGGGGAGGATCCCTTCGCCATCCTGCTGCCCGACGACCTCATGATGTGCGACATATCCGCCACTGCACAGCTCGCTGCCGCCTACAGGGAAACCGAAGGCAACGTCGTGGCCATCGAGGAAGTGCCGTTGGAGCGGGTCAATCGCTACGGCGTGCTTGACGTGGCCGAAGACAAGGGGCGGCTGGTGTCGGTCAAGGGCCTGGTGGAAAAGCCCGCGCCGGAGAACGCACCCTCCAACCTGACGATCATCGGCCGCTACGTGCTGATGCCGGAGGTGATGACGCATCTGGCAAAGCTCGAGAAGGGCGCAGGCGGCGAGGTGCAATTGACCGACGCCATGGCGAAGCTCATCGCGACGCAGCCGTTCCACGGTGTGCGCTACGAGGGCAAGCGCTTCGACTGTGGCGACAAGGCGGGGTTCCTGGAGGCGCAGGTTGCTTTCGCACTGCGCCGTGACGACCTGGCGCCGGCAATGCGCGCCATCCTGAAGGCGTACGGATGACATTGCTGGCCTTCGTCGGGCGCAGAACCAGCAGGCCGGCTGTGCCAGCCCATGTCATCAATGGCGGTGTCTGCATGGCCGGGACCGGTTGCGTCCCGCGTCAAGATTGTCCGACAGCCAATAACAGCGGTCGAATGCCTCGATCACCGGCAGCCATGTGTCCGTGACCTCAAATGCCGGGCGCAAACTCCGGTTTGCTTGGCTATCGCCGGGCTCCAGGCGGGCGGTCTTCGCACGGGTCGGAGCCTCGTGCCGCTGGCATTAGCTGCCTGACGGGTGGTGTCAGCGCGGAGCCCTGGGCACAGGTGGCGGAAGCCCCGCGCCACGCCGGAGGTTGGAGGTGGTCACGGCGCGACTACCTTGCTCGACACGCGACACGTTTCTGGAGGCCGCACGCGACGCCGCGGGGCGGGTGGTGGGCGCACGTGCGGCGACAGGCTGGCGCCTCGTCGGCTCGATCGCGCGCGTCGCCGCGGTTGCGGCCGCCGTGCCACGCCCCGTGCCCACCCGTTGGCGCGTCGGCGCCGCGCGCGCTGCGGCCGCACGCCGATCGGTCGTGCGGGCGCGCGTACGGGCCGAGGTTCGCGCCGGCGGGGCAGCGCGGCTGGTGGTGGCGGCCCGCGCGGCGCCTACCGCGGGCACCGCCGCTGTCATGGCCGAGGATGGCCCGCGCGGCGCCACGCCGAGTTGCGCGAATCCCTGATCGAGCAGCGCTCCCATATGGCGGTCGCGTTCCACCCAGGAACTGCCGCCCATGGTGACACCCACCAGGCGCACGCCGTCGCGCTGCGCCGATGTCACGATGTTGAAGCCTGACGCGCGGATGTACCCGGTCTTGATGCCATCGGCGCCTTCGTAGTCACCCAGCATGCGATTGTGGTTGCGCAGCATCGCCCGGCGCCAGGAGAAATGGACCGTGCTGAAATAGTGATAGCGGTTCGGGTGGTCGCGCAGCAGGCGCAGGCCGAGCGTCGCCATGTCGCGCGCGGAGGAGATGTTGTCGGGGTCGGGCAGGCCCGAGGCATTGCGGAAGGTGGTGCGCGTCATGCCGATGGCGCGGGCGCGCAGCGTCATCATCTGCGCGAAGCGTTCTTCGCTGCCGCCCAGGTGCTCACCGACCGCGGCCGCCACGTCGTTCGCGCTTTTGGTGACCAGCGCGAAGATCGCCTGCTCGGTGGTGAGTGTCCCGCCGGCCGGCAGGCCAAGCTTGGATGGAGGGCGGCTTGCCGCCTCCTCGCTCATGCGAATGGGCGTATCGAGGCGCAGGCGGCCTTCCTGCAGGGCATCGAACACCATGTAGAGGGTCATCATCTTGGTCAGCGAAGCCGGGTAGCGGGGCTCATCGGCGCTGGCCGCGATCAGCACCTGACCGGTGCGCGCGTTCACCACCATGGCGGCGTAGCGCTCGCTGCCGATCTGCGCCGCCGCGATACCTGGCATCAATGCCACCGCCATCGCCGCAAGCAAACCCAGCAGCGCCGGACGGAAAACGCGCATGGTGGCTGTTGCGCGCAGTCGGGCACTGTCCGGCATCATGCAAAAACCCCCTTAAGCACGGACCAGTATCGCCGCGCGGCACATCACTCGACGCACGATAGCAATGCGCGCCCCGCTGCGTCCAGCCGAAAACGTTGTGGAGATCGTTGTTCGGCAAAGGGTTAGGAAGTCTTGTTACGGTCGGCTTTGATCAGCGTGACGGCCAACGCTTCTGTGCGCATGCGATACGTCATGGTGCAGTGCAAAAAACCCTTGCATCGGCCCACCCCATCCGTCTAAACGATCGCCATGTTGCAGCGCAGCAAAGTGGCTCGGACATCCGGGCCAGCCAAACGGAAGGGGTCCGCATCGGTCCCCACCGGTCGCACGGAAAGGGACGAGACCATGGCTGAGAGCAAGACCGCAGACATCAAGAAGATTGCAGCCGAGGGCAGCGCCCAGGCGCAGAAGATCATGACGGAAGGCGCGACACAGACCCGCGCCGCGATGGAGAAGAGCATGGAACAGATGACCAAGGGCGCCGAAGGCTTCATGAAGGCCGCCGAGGATGCCGCCGAGTTCGGCCGCGGCAACATGGAGGCCTTCAGCAAGGCAGCCCAGACCTGGGCCGTCGGTTCGCAGGACCTCGCGCGCCAGGTGATGGCGCTGGCGCAGGGCATGACCGACCACTCGCTGGAGAGCGTGAAGGCTCTGTCTTCCGTGAAGAGCCTCAACGAGGCCGCCGAGATCCAGGCGAAGTTCGCCAAGGCCGCGATGGAGAAGGCCGTGGCCGAGTCGGCCAAGATGCAGGAAGCGGTCTACAAGCTGACCGAACAGGCGGTTGCGCCGATCAGCGCCCGCATGACCGTCGCCATGGAAAAGATGGCGAAGCCGATCGCCGCCTGATCCATCTCGGATCCGCGACCTCCCCTGCCTTCTTCCCCTCCCCGGCAGGAGTGGTCCAAATAGGGCCCGGTTTCCCGGTCTGGCGCCGCTGATGCGGCGTTGGATTGGGGGGCCGGGCCCTATCACCATTTGGTGTCATTGACGTCCGCGCGACACAATCTGCGCCCGGAATGCGGTCAGGCCTTCACCTAGCACCGCGCCGTCCGATATCCTGTCATGCGGAGCGACCGGTTGCCGGCCGCGCCAAGGGAACCACCTTACCGGTATCATGAGCGATCAGGACAAACGCCCAGGGAACGGGCAAGGCGGCGGCGAAGGCCCGCAGACGGGGGTCGTCGTCAAGACACGCCCGCGGACCAAGAAGCCCGCGATGTACAAGGTGCTGATGCTCAACGACGACTACACGCCGATGGAGTTCGTCGTCCACGTGCTCGAGCGCTTTTTTCAAAAGAACCGCGAGGAAGCGACCCGCATCATGCTGCACGTGCATCGCCGCGGCGTGGGCGTCTGCGGCGTCTTTACCTATGAGGTCGCCGAGACGAAAGTGACGCAGGTGATGGACCTGGCGCGCCAGAACCAGCATCCTTTACAATGCACGATCGAGAAGGAATAGCGGAAGGGGTCGAAGAACTCCGCGGGGAGACCTACATCACGACCAGACGAATGGTGGGCTGGCCGTCCAACGGGGCGGACGCCACACCTGAAGGGGAGCGTCACCGATATGCTGTCCCGCAACCTTGAGCAGACGCTCCACCGGGCCCTGGCACTGGCCAGTGAACGCCGCCATGAATACGCGACGCTCGAACATCTTCTGTTGGCGCTCGGCGACGACCAGGATGCCGCGACCGTTCTGCGCGCATGCGGCGTTGATCTCGACCGGCTGAAGCGCGACCTGACCGAGTTCCTTGACAAGGACCTCGCGGGTCTCGTGACGGAACGCGCCGGGGACCCGAAGCCCACAGCCGGTTTCCAGCGTGTGGTCCAGCGCGCGGCCATCCATGTCCAGTCCAGCGGGCGCGACGAGGTGACCGGCGCGAATGTGCTGGTGGCCCTGTTCAGCGAGCGCGAATCCCACGCCGTGTACTTCCTGCAGCTGCAGGACATGACGCGGCTCGATGCTGTCAATTTCATCAGCCACGGCATTGCGAAGGCGCCCGGCCGCTCGCAGCCGCGGCCCGTGCAGGGCGCGACGCCCAACCCGGAGGAGGCCACGGAAAAGGAAGAGAAGCCGCGCGGTGGTCGCGGCCAGGACGCGCTGTCCAACTACTGCGTGAACCTGAACAAGAAGGCGCAGGCGGGCAAGATCGACCCGCTGATCGGGCGCGACTCGGAGATCGAGCGCACCATCCAGATCCTGTGCCGCCGCACCAAGAACAACCCGCTGTATGTGGGTGACCCCGGCGTGGGCAAGACCGCGATCGCCGAGGGCCTGGCCAAGCGCATCGTCGAGGGCGACGTGCCCGATGTGCTGGCCAATTCCATCATCTTTGCGCTCGACATGGGCAGCCTTCTGGCCGGCACGCGCTATCGCGGCGATTTCGAGGAACGGCTGAAGGCGGTGGTGACGGAGCTGGAGGCCCAGGCGGGCTCCATCCTGTTCATCGACGAGATCCACACCGTGATCGGCGCGGGCGCCACCTCGGGCGGGGCGATGGATGCGTCGAACCTGCTCAAGCCCGCGCTGGCGCAGGGCACGCTGCGCTGCATCGGCTCCACCACCTACAAGGAATACCGCAACTACTTCGAGAAGGACCGCGCCCTGGTGCGCCGGTTCCAGAAGATCGACGTCAACGAACCGACGCTCGAGGATGCGGTGAAGATCCTGCAGGGCCTCAAGACCAACTACGAGAAGCACCACAAGGTGCGCTACACGCCCGAGGCCATCCGCGCCGCGGTGGAACTCAGCGCGAAATACATCCACGACCGCAAGCTGCCCGACAAGGCGATCGACGTGATCGACGAGGTGGGCGCCTCGCGGATGCTCCAGCCCGAGCACAAGCGGCGCAAGACCGTCACGCTCAAGGACGTCGAGGACATCGTCGCCAAGATCGCGCGCATCCCGCCGAAATCGGTCTCGACCGACGACCGCGAGACGCTCAAGAACCTTGAGCGCGACCTGAAGGCCATGGTGTTCGGCCAGGACAAGGCGATCGAAGCGCTTTCGGCCGCGATCAAGCTGTCGCGCGCCGGCCTGCGCGACGCCGAGAAGCCGATCGGCAACTACCTGTTCTCCGGCCCCACCGGCGTCGGCAAGACCGAGGTCGCCAAGCAACTGGCCAAGACGCTCGGCATCGAGCTGATCCGCTTCGACATGTCCGAATACATGGAGCGCCACAGCGTCTCGCGCCTGATCGGCGCGCCGCCTGGCTATGTCGGGTTCGACCAGGGCGGGCTGCTGACCGATGCCATCGACCAGCACCCGCACGCCGTGCTGCTGCTCGATGAGATCGAGAAGGCGCACCAGGACCTCTACAACATCCTGTTGCAGGTGATGGACCACGGGAAGCTCACCGACCACAACGGCAAGACCGTGGATTTCCGCAACGTCGTCCTGATCATGACGACCAATGCGGGCGCCTCGGACATGGCCAAGGCGACCATCGGCTTCGAGCGCCCGACCCGCGTGGGCGAGGATGAGGAGGCGATCAAGCGCCTGTTCACCCCCGAATTCCGCAACCGGCTCGATGCGGTGGTGGGCTTCGCGGCGCTGACCGCCGGAGATCGTGGGTCGCGTGGTCGAGAAGTTCGTGATGCAGCTGGAAGCCCAGCTGGCCGATCGCAACGTGACCATCGAACTGTCCAGCGCGGCCAAGGAATGGCTCGCCGAACGCGGCTACGACCCGCTGTATGGGGCACGCCCGCTCGCGCGCGTCATCCAGGAATACATCAAGAAGCCGCTGGCGGAGGAGCTGCTGTTCGGCAAGCTCGCCAAGGGCGGTTCTGTGAAGGTCGGCTTGAAGGATGGCGCGCTGACCTTCGACATCCTGGAAGCCACCCCGCCTGCCCTGCCCAAGCCCGAGGAAGGCGAAGGCGACGCCGAGCGGGAGCCCGAAACCGCCGAGTAGCGCGCACGCCCGCTTGCGGCGATGATCGACGGGCGCGGGGCATCGGCTCCGCGCCCGTTTTTCGTTCAAGGGGTGTATGGATGAGTGCCATCAAGGACTGGGACGCGTTCTCGGGCGATCTGCGCAAGCGCGGCAAGGAACTAGGGGAACTCCACCCTGAAATCGTGAAGGGCTTCGTCACACTGTCCGCCGCGGCGGCCAAGACGCAGCACCTCGATGCCAAGACGCGCGAATTCATCGCGCTCGCGGTCGCCATCACCACCAAATGCGAGGGCTGCATCGACGCGCATGTCCGCAAGGCCAAGGCCGCGGGTGCGACGAAGCAGGAGGTGGCAGAGGCGCTCGGCGTCGCCATCGCGCTCAACGCCGGCGCGGCCTTCACCTATGCGCTGCACACGCTGGACGCGATGGGGGACTGAACGGCCGCGCTATCCGCGCAGGTGGCAGGCCACCCAATGGCCTGGCCGAGCCTCGCGGAACTCCGGCGACGTCACGTCGCACAACCCTTTCTGCGCGATCGGGCAGCGGGTGTGGAAGCGGCAGCCGGAGGGCGGGTTCATCGGGCTCGGGATGTCGCCCTGGAGCATGATGCGCTGGCGCTTCACCGTCGGGTCCGGGATGGGCACGGCGGAGAGCAGCGCCTCGGTATAGGGGTGCAGCGGCTCGGTGTAGAGGTCGCGCGCCGGTGCGGTCTCGACGATGCGGCCGAGATACATCACGGCCACGCGGTTGCTGATGTGCTCGACCACCGACAGGTCGTGCGCAATGAACAGGTAGGAAAGGCCGAACTTCTCCTGCAGGTCCTCGAGCAGGTTGATGACCTGCGCCTGGATCGAGACATCGAGCGCGCTGACCGGCTCGTCGCAGATGATCAGCTTCGGCGAGACCGCCAGCGCGCGCGCGATGCCGATGCGCTGGCGCTGCCCGCCCGAGAATTCATGCGGGAAGCGCTGCATGTGGTCGGGCCGCAGCCCCACCGTCTCCAGCAGGTCCGCGACCTTGTCCTCACGCTCCCGGCGGTTGCGCGCCAGGCCATGGATCTCCAGCGCCTCGCCCACGATCGCACCCACCGTCATGCGCGGATTGAGCGAGGCGAAGGGGTCCTGGAAAATGATCTGCATGTCGCGGCGGATCGCCACCAGTTCGCGATCGGTCAGCGCGCCGACATCGCGGCCCTCGAAGCGCACCTCGCCCGAAGTCGGCTCGATCAAGCGCAGGATGCAGCGCCCGGTGGTGGACTTGCCGCAGCCGGATTCGCCCACCAGGCCCAGCGTCTCGCTCGCGGCGAGGTCGAAGCCCACGCCGTCCACCGCATGCACCTGGTCCACCACGCGGCGCAGCAGGCCGCCGCGCACGGGGAAACGCTTCACGAGGTTACGCACGCTCAGCAGCGGGTGTCGGGTGCGTCGTCGCTCACAGGATGCACGCCACCTTGTGGCCGGTCGCGACCTCGCGCAGCGGCGGTTCGGCGGCACGGCATTCATCCATCACGAAGCGACAGCGATCGGCGAAGCGACAGCCCGACCGGCGGCGCGAGCAGGCTCGGCACCGAGCCGGGAATGGCCTCCAGCCGCTGCTTCGACACCGCCGCGAGATCGAGGCGCGGGATCGAGCGGATCAGCCCCTGCGTATAGGGGTGGCGCGGATTGCCGAACAGGTCGATGACCGATGCCTCCTCGACCACCTTGCCGGCATACATGACGACGACACGCTGCGCGGTTTCCGCCACCACCCCCATGGCATGGGTGATGAGCATGACCGCCATGCCCAGGCGTTCCTTCATCTCCGTCAGCAGGTCGAGGATCTGCGCCTGGATGGTGACGTCGAGCGCGGTGGTGGGTTCGTCCGCGATCAGCAATTGCGGGTTGCACGACAGCGCCATGGCGATCATCACGCGCTGGCGCATGCCGCCGGAGAATTGGTGCGGATAGTCATGCGCGCGGCGCGGCGCGTTGGGGATGTTGACCAGGTCGAGCATCTCGATCGCGCGGTCCATCGCCGCGCGTCGTGCCAAGCTTCTCCTGCTGGCGCACCACCTCGGCGATCTGCTCGCCCACGGTATAGACCGGGTTGAGCGAGGTCATCGGCTCCTGGAAGACGATGGCGATCTCCTTGGCGCGGATCGATGCGCATCGCGTCGGATTTCAGCGGCACCAGGTCGCGGCCTTGCCACAGGATCTCGCCCGCCACGATGCGCCCCGGCGGCATGGCGATGAGCTTGAGCACCGTCATCGCCGTGACGGTCTTGCCGCAGCCGGATTCACCGACCACGCAGACCGTCTCGCCGCGATTGACCTCGATATCCACGCCATCCACCGCGCGGACCCAGCCGTCATCGGTCGCGAAATGCACCTTGAGGCCGCGGATCGCCAGCAGCGGTTCGTTCACGAGGAGATCACCCGGCGCGGATCGAGCGCATCGCGCAGCCCGTCGCCCACGAAATTGATGGTGAGCACGGTCAGGAAGATGGCCGCACCGGGGAAGATCGCCCAATGCGGCGCGAAGTCGAGATTGTCCTTGGCGTCGAACAGCAGCCGCCCCCAGGTCGGCACATCCGGCGGGAAGCCAAGGCCAAGGAAGGAGAGGGTCGATTCCGCGATGATCGCGGCAGCGACATCGATGGTCGCCGCGACGATCACCGGCCCCAGCGCATTGGGCATGATGTGGCGGATAACGAGGCGGGGGCGGGAGGCACCGAGCGCGCGCGCGGCCTCCACGAATTCCTTCTCCCGCAGCGAGAAGAACTGCGCGCGCACCAAGCGCGCCACCGGCATCCAGCGGAAGCCGCCGATGATGACGACGATCAGAACGAACACGCCCAGTTCCGGCCCAACCACCGCCGTCAGCGCATCGCGAAACAGATAGATGATGAGCAGCAGCAGCGGCAGTTCGGGCAGCGAGAGGAACAGGTCGGTCAGCCACATCAGGCCGGCATCCACACGCCCGCCGGCCATGCCGGCGACGGCGCCCACCAGCGTGCCCACGATCACCGCGACCAGCATCGCCGCGAAGCCGACAGCCAGCGAGATCCGGCCGCCATACAGCACGCGCGCCAGCAGGTCCTGCCCGAGATCATCGGTGCCCAGCGGATGCTCCCAGGACGGACCCTGCAGGCGTACCGAGAAGTCGATCTCGTCGATCGGCACCGTCCAGATGAAGGGGCCGACCAGCACGGCGAGGATCAGGAATGACAGGATAACGCCACTGACGACCGCCAGCCGGTGCTTGCGGAAGCGCCGCCACGCCTCGCCCCAGGGCGTGACGCGCGGGCGCTCGGCCGCGGCCGGGCTAGCGGTAGCTGATGCGGGGATCGAGCCAGCCATACAGGATGTCCGCGAGCAGGTTGAAGAAGATGACGAGGCCGGCAAACACGAAGGTCACCGCCATGATCACCGGCGTGTCGTTCGCCAGGATGGCGCTGATCAGCAGCGAACCGATGCCCGGCACGCGAAAGATCTGTTCCGTGACGATGGCGCCGCCGAACACGATGGGCATCTGCAGCGCCACCAGCGTCACCACCGGGATCATCGCGTTGCGCACGACATGTCGGATGGTGATGCTCGATTCCGGCAGACCCTTCGAGCGCGCCGTGGTCACATGGTCGAGCCGGATGACATCCAGCACCGCCGAGCGCACGAAGCGCGTCCAGGCCGCGCCCTGGAACAGGCCGAGCACCGCGACCGGCATGATGGATTGCCGCAGATGTTCCCACCACCATCGCCAGCCGGTGGCCTCGATGTCGGCGCGATAGACGAAGGGCAGCCAGTCCAGCGTGATCGAGAACAGCAGGATCAGCAGCAGGCCGGTGAAGAAGGTGGGCAGCGAGAAGCCCACGAAGGCGAGCGTATTGGCGATCTTGTCGAACAGCGAATAGGGCCGCGTGGCGGCATACACGCCGACAGGCAGCGCGATGGCCAGTGCGAGGATCTGCGACGCGCCGATGATCACCAGCGTGGTCGGCAGCCGTTGCAGGATCAGCTGGTCCACATCGACGCGGCTGACGAAGGAGAACCCCCAATCGCCGCGCAGCATGGCGAGCAGCCAGCTGAAGTAGCGCACATGCACCGGGTCATCGAGGCCGAGGCTCGCCCGCAGCGCCGCGCGGACATCGGGCGGCACCGCGGGGTTGGTCGCCAGTTCCTCGAACGGGTCGCCCGGTGCGAGGGCCAGGATCGGTGAACAGCACAACGCTGATCCCGAGCAGGCTCGGGATCGCGATGAGCAGCCGGCGGACGAGGTACTGCGTCACGCCGTTCGGGTCACGATTCCCGGTACCAGTCGCTCAGCAGCCAGAAGGTCAGGTCGAAGCCGCTGAGCACATGCTTGAGGTTGTTCAGGCTGGCGCTGACGGTCGGGCGGCGCACCAGCGGGATGATGTGGTTGCTGCCCACGATCAGGTCGTTGAGCTGGATGAACATCGCCGCGCGCTTGACAGGATCGACCTCGCTTTCGGACGCGCGGAACACGCGGTCGTATTCTTCGCTGCGCCAGCGCGTGATGTTGCGGCCCTGCCAGCTGTTCTCCTTGGTCGCGACCTCCCAGGAGACGAACTGGTTCATGAACAGCTGCGGGTCGGCCTGCGGCATGGTGGTCGTGTACATCTGCATGTCGGCGTAGAACTTCGTGTAGGTGTCGGGGTTGGCGACATCCGACGAGAAGAACACCGAGGCCGTCACCGACTTCAGCTCGAGGTCGATGCCCGCGCGCTGCGCCGCCTGCTTGTAGATCGCCTGCGTGCGCTGGCGCGGGGTGTTCACCGAGGTCTGGTACACGAAGCGCAGCCGCACGCCGTCCTTGGCGCGGATGCCATCGCGCCCGCGCACCCAGCCCGCGCCGTCGAGGATCTCGTTCGCCTTGGCCAGGTTGAACTCGAAGCTGGTGTTGGGCGAACGGAAACGCGGCGGGTTGTTCAGGAAGTTCGAGGTCGCCGGCCCGCCGCGGCCGTAAATGAACTGCTCCAGCGAATTGCGGTCGATCAGCATCGCCATCGCCTGGCGCACAGCCGGGTCGGAGAAGGCCGGATGGGTGGTGGTGATGGAAGACCGCTCGCCATCCACCTCCTTGTTCGGGTCGGTGGTGTTGAGCTGGACATGCTCGATGCTGCCACCTTCGACGATGTTGATCCTGCCGCGGTTCGCCGCTTCCAGGCGCTTGAGGATCTCGTCCTCGACCTGCATGTTCCACGCATAGTCGAAGTCGCCGGTCTGCAGCACAGCGCGCGCGGCAGAGACGGCATCGCCGCCGCCCTTCACTTCGAGCGTGTCGAAATACGGGCGATTGTCCATGTGGTAGTTCGGGTTGAGCTCGGCGCGGATATTGTCACCCGGCGAGAAGCTCACGAACTTGTACGGCCCCGTGCCGACCGGGCGCAGGTTGGTCGGCGCGTCGCGCGAATTGGCGCCGGCGAAATCCTTGAACAGGTGCTTGGGGATGATCATCCCGCGCCCCGCGACGAAGGCATCGGCCCAGAAGGGCGTCGGCTTCTCGAACTCGACCTTGACCGTGTAGTCGTCGATCTTGGTGACATTCACGTCGCGGTAGCTGCCGACCGAGACCGAGGCAACCTCGGGGCTGCGCGCATATTCCCAGTTGAACACCACGTCGTCGGCCGAGAAATCCTGCCCGTCGTGCCACTTCACGCCGCGCTTGAGCTTCCAGGTGACCGACCGGCCGTCCCCCGCCAGGCCGCCGTTCTCGATTGTCGGTATCTCCGCCGCCAGGACCGGGTGCAACGAGCCATCAGCGGCCCAGCCGGCGAGCGGCTCATAGAAAATGCGGCTGCCATCCTGGTCCTTGGTGCCGACCGCGAAATGCGGGTTCAGCAGCGTGGCACCCTGCCAGTACAGGATCTTCAGGGCACCGCCGCCGCCGCGGCGCGTGGGCTTGTAGGCCGGCACGCTGTCGGCATGCGCCGGTGCCGCACCGGCGATCGCCAGCAACTGCGTGGCCATCGGCGCTGTGAAGCCCACCGCGGCCATCCGCTTTACGAAGCCGCGTCGCGACAGAGCGCCGGTCTTCACGCGGCCGATCAAGGTCCGGAGGTCATCTTCGTTCATATTGCTGCTCCCAGTCGTCGCCATTCAGCGATCATCACAAGCCATCGAAGCTAGGTTGCCGCGAGCGCGGCCCGAACACCAGTACCTTATGCTGCGCCGTTTTCGTTACGCCATGAAATCGGAGTACCTGGACACGCGGCACCAACCATCTCTCAATGGCACACCCCGGAGCAGCCGATGCCATGACATCCTATTCGCCGCGCCCATTCCACGGCCTCACCTTCCACGATGCCACGCGATGCTTCTCGAACGGAACCGACACGCCGAGCGCCTATCTCGACCGGTGCCTTGCCACCATTGCCGACCAAGAACCGGTGGTGCGCGCCTGGGTCGTGCTCAACGAAGCCGGCGCACGCGAGGCCGCGCAGGCCAGCACGCAGCGCTGGCGCGATGGCCAGCCACTGTCACCGATCGATGGCATGCCGATCGGCATCAAGGACCTGCTCGAGACGCGGGACATGCCCACCCAGATGGGCTGCGAGGCCTATCGCGGGAACTTCCCCCGGCGCGACAACGCGGCGGTCTGGGCATTGCGCCAGGCCGGCGCGGTTGTTCTGGGCAAGACCGTGACCACCGAACTCGGCGGGTCGCATCCCGGGCCGACCACCAACCCCTTCGACGCCACCCGCACGCCCGGCGGTTCCTCCTCGGGCTCCGCCGCGGCGGTCGCGGCACGCATGGTGCCGGCGGCGATCGGCACGCAGGTCGGCGGCTCGATCATCCGCCCGGCCTCCTATTGCGGCAATGTCGCGCTGAAGCCGACCCAGGGTGGCATCAACCGCGGCGAGCGCCAGGCCACCAGCATGAGCACGCACGGCGTCCACGCAGGCTGCATCGAGGACATGTGGCAGGTCGCCATCGAGATCGCGCGGCGCGCCGGCGGCGACCCCGGCTGCGCGCCGCTGACAGGCCCCGCCACGCCACCGCCCGCGCGCAGGCCCATCACCCTCGGCGTGATGGAGGGCGAAGGCTGGTCGCACCTCGACCCCGAAAGCCTGGCCGCCTTCGAGGGCGTGGTGGCTGCGCTGCGTGCCCAGGGCGTCACGGTGCTGCGGCGGTCCGACCACCCGCTGCTCACCGGGTTCGAACGCGCGCTGGAGGGCGTGCAAGCCATGACCAGCGCCATCACCGGCTGGGAGAACCACTGGCTGTTCCGCAACCTCGTCGCGCAGGGCGAAGATGCGATCAGCCCACGCAGCCGCGCCGTCCTGGCGGCGGCCGAACGCATGACGCCGGAGGACTACCGCATGCGCATCCTGCAACGCGACGAGGTGCGCCGGCGCCACGCCGCACTGGCACCGCTGGTGGACGCACTCATCGCCCCCGCCTCGCCCGGTCCCGCGCCGCTGTGGTCCGGCGACGTGCCGGGCCAGCCCCTGGCGCCGCGCCCGACCGGCGATGCCGTGTTCAACACGCCAAGCTCGGCGATCGGCGCACCGGTGGTGACCGTGCCGCTCACCGCGGTGCGCGGCATGCCCATGGGCATCCAGGTGATGGGCCAGCCGCATTCCGATGCCGCCGTCACCGCCATCGCTCGCTGGATGCTCGAGGCCCTGGAGCCCGTATCGGCATGAGCGCCGGACCCCCGAGCGCCGAGCAGGTCCGCGCCCGCCTCGACGAGATCCGCGCCGCACGCAATGGCTACGTCCTGGCGCATCACGGCCCGATGGCCGCCGCCCTGCCCGACCTGCACGCCGCCTATGAGGCGATGTACCGCGCGCTGACGCTCGACGACCACCACATGTCCGCGCATGTGAAGGAGGTGGTGTGGCTCGCCATCCTCGTCGCCTGCGAGGAACCGGTCGGCACCCACCATTTGCACAAGTTCATGACGACCGGCGGCACGCAGGCCGAGGCGGCGGCGGTGTTCCGCCTTGCCGCCTGGGCGGCGGGTGCGCGCCGCTACGCCACGCTGGATGGCGCGTGGCGCCAGCATCTGCCGTCGCTGGCGATGGCCGCAGAATACCGCGCCGGCGCGCTGGCGCTGATCGCCGGCACCGGGCTGGATGAGACCGTGGCGCGCCTCGCGCTGATCGGCGTGCAGACTGCCTGCGACGAAGCCTGGGGCCTGGCCGCCGAGATCGAGGCCGCCTACGCGATCGGCGTGCCCGAAGCGCAGATCGCCGAGGCGATGAGCCTGACCATCTGGCCGCGCGGCGTGAACCGCTTCGTGCGCGCCAGCGAGACCTGGCTCGGCCTGATGCAGGCCGGGCGCGTGGTGCCCTCCCCGGCCTTCCGCGGCTGGGCCGAGACGCCCGGGCAGGGCGCCTTCATCCCGCCCGGTCAGGGCTGAATCGTCACCATCAGGTTCAGCGCGGCATCGCACAGCGCGACGGTGCCCGGCGGCAGCACCAGGGTGGATTCGCGTTCCTCGACCAGCGCGGGGCCCTCCACGCGGTCGCCCGGACGCAGCCCTGCGCGGTCCACCACCGGGGTGTCCACGAAGCCGCCGGCGTCGGGGAAGTAGGCCGGGCGCTTGCCAGTCGAGGCCGGCGTTGCGGCCGTGGCATCGCCCGCGCGCGCCATGTCGACATCCGGCCGCGGCCCGGCGACGATCACCTGCCAGGAGACGCATTCCACCGGCAGGCGCCGGCTCGGTGCGGCCGTATTGCTGGAGGTACTGCGCTTCGAAGGCGCGGCGCAGCCCGTCGCGATCGCCCGCCGCCAGTGCCGCGCCGGGGATCTCGGCCTCGACCTGGAAGCCCTGCCCGGCATAGCGCATCGCGCCGATCACCGTGGTGCGCGCCTGCGCCGCGGTCACGCCGGCCTCGGCGACCATGCGGCGTCCTTCCTGCTCCATCTCGCCCAGCAGCGCGCGCAGCGCCGCGAAATCGAGCGAGGCCAGCGGCGCCACCCAGCCGCGCACGAAGGCGAATGAGATGGGCGAGGCGAGAAAGCCGAAGGCCGAGGCCACGCCCGCGCCCGGCGGCGCAACAACCCGCGCGATGCCGAGCTTCCGGCAGACCTGCACGGCATGCACCGGCCCGGCGCCGCCGATCGGCACCATGGTGTAGATTCGATGCATCCGCGCTTTCTCCAGCGCATGGATGGAGCGGCCTGAGCCATGTTCTCATTGACGGTCTCGTGCAGCGCCCAGGCGGCCTCGACCACCGACAGGCCGAGCGGCTCGGCGAGTGCTCGCTGCACCGCACGCCTCGGCGGCGGCGACATCGAGGCGCATGTCGCCGCCGAGGAAACTGTCCGCGGCCAGATAGCCCAGAACGAGGTCCGCATCGGTCACCGTGGGCCGCGTGCCGCCGAGGCCGTAGCAGGCCGGTCCCGGATCGGCGCTGGCAGCTTTCGGGACCGACCTGGACCAGGCCCAGGCGATCGACCTGCGCGATGGAGCCGCCGCCGGCGCCGATCTCGATCATCTCGATGACCGGCACCGCAGCGGCAGGCCACTGCCCTTCTTGAAGCGATCGACGCGCGCGACTTCGAAACTCGATGGCTGCGCAGGGGCTCGCCGCCTTCGATCAGGCAGGCCTTCGCGGTCGTGCCGCCCATGTCGAAGCACAGGATGTCGCGTCTCGCCGGAAGCGCCGCCCAGCACGCGGTGGCCGCACGCCACCGGCCGGGCCGGACTGCACGAGGCGGATGGGATAGGCGCGCCGCCGTGCGCTCATGCACCGTGCCGCCGTCGGACAGCATCAGGTACAGGGCCCCTCGAGCCCCAACCCGCGCAGCCCGTCGCCGAGGCGCGTCAGATAGCGTCTCGAACACCGGCAGCACATAGGCGTTGCAGACGGTCGTTGACGTGCGCTCGTATTCGCCGATCTCGGGCATCACGTCACTCGGACGACAGGCACAGCGTCAGGTCCGGCGCTTCGCGTCCGCGATGATCTCGCGCATGCGCCGTTCATGCGACGGGGTTGCGGAAGCCATGCAGCAGCACACCGCCACCGCCTGGCATGCCGGCGGCCGCGAGCGCTGCGCGCGGCGTCGCGTGCCGCCGCTTCGTCCAGAGGCGTCAGGACCGTGCCATCGGCGCAATGCGCTCGGGCACCTCGAAGCGCGATGGCGCTGCGCACCAGCGGCTGGGGCACGTGCATGAACAGATCGTAGGTGTCGTAGCGCCATTCGGTGCCGATCTCGAGCACGTCACGGAAACCCGTCGGTGGTGATGAGGCCGACCTTGGCACGCCGCGCCGTTCGATCAGCGCATTGGCGACCAGCGTGGTGCCGTGGATGACGTGGCGCACGTCGCGCGGCGCGATGCCGTGGCGGTCGAGCAGCTGGCGGATGCCTGCCAGCACCGCCTCCTCCGGGGCCTGCGGCGTGGTCAGCACCTTGTCGTTGCGCATCGAACCGTCGCGGTTGTCCAGCAGCACGAAATCGGTGAAGGTGCCGCCGATATCGACGCCGATGCGCCAGGGGGCCGTGTCGCTCATGCCCGGTAGGCCGCCGCGCCGGCCTCGTGACGTAGCCTTCCGCGAGGTCGCTCGCGAGCGCTTCAGGGTCGCGTTCCGCGGGCGGTCCCATACCGCCGCCGCCGGGCGTCTCGAAGGTGATGCGCTCGCCGGGCTTGAGCACATGCGCGCCTTGGCCGGCACCGGCGCGCCATTGACCTGGTCCCGCCCGCCGGTGCCGGCCAGCCCGCCCAGCAGTCCGCGCGGCGGGTGCTTCACCCGTTCGTGGCGAATAGGTCACGGTGACCGGTTTCTCCCCCGTCGCCTCGAAGGTCAGGCGCTGCGACAACCCGCCCGCATGCGCCCCGCGCCGCCACTGTCGGGGATCAGCTGCTTCTCGGTGATCAGCATCGGCACCGCGTTCTCGAACTGCTCGATCGGCTGCGGTCGCGACGTTGGAGGGGAAGGACAGGCAGGCCGGTCCATCGCGCATCGGCAGCGCGCCATGGCCGCCATTCATGAAGAACATCCTGACAAAGCGCCGTCCATCCGCGTGCTCGCCGGTGAAATAGACGTTCCACAACGGGCTGCCGCATTCGGCGATGACGCGGTCGGGCATCAGCCGGCCGAGTGCGGCCAGAACCAGGATCGGCAGATAATGCCCGGTCAGGTGGCGTGCCCAGACCGGCGCCGGGCGGCGCGGATTGACGATGCTGCCTTCGGGCGCGATCAGCGTGATCGGGCGGAAGGAGCCGTCATTGTTCGGCGTCTCGGGATCGAAGGCGCATTTCACCGCGTAGTGGCTGTAGGCGCGCGTGAAGTTGAGCGGAGAATTGATCGGCCGGGCGATCTGCGGATCGGTGCCGGTGTAGTCGAGCGAGAGCCTGTCGCCGCTGATCGCCAGGCGCAGCCGGATGGTGACGGGATGCTCGAAGCCATCGGCGGTGACCTCGTCGAACACCTCGCCATCCGGCGCGGCGGAAATGGCCTGGCGCATGCTGCGCTCCGAGCGCGCGAAGATCTCGTCGACCAGCGCGTCGAGATCGCCGATGCGTTCCTCCGCCATGATGCGCGCCAGGCGCTGCTCCGCCTGTTCATAGACCGCGAACAGCGCGCGGATGTCGCCCAGCGTCTCGTCGGGCTGGCGCAGATTGGCTTCGAGGAAGGCCATGACGTCCTCGTTCTCGACCCCGCCGCGCAGGATGCGCGCCACCGGGATGGTCAGCCCTTCCTCGAAGGAATCGCGCGCCTCCACCGAGGGCGCGCCGCCGATATCGGTGGAATGGAAAGTGCCGCCGATCCAGGCGGCGATGCGGCCCTCGCGGAACATCGGCCGGATCGTCGTGATGTCGTTCAGATGCCCGGTGCCGAGATAGCCATCGTTGGAGATCAGCACATCGCCCGGGCGCAGGCTCTCGCGCGGGATGCGCGCCAGCATGTGGCCGAGCGTGACGGGCATGGTGCCGACGAAGGACGGCACCGAGCGCGAGGATTGCGCGAATTGCCGCCCCGCGCTGTCCATCAGCCCGATCGCCATGTCCCAGTTGTCGCGCACCACCGAGGAGAAGGAGGTGCGCACGAAGTTCTGCGCCGCCTCGTCCATCAACCCGGCGATGCGTCGCCAGGCGGAGCCGAGCCTCAACGCCGTGAAGTCGCTCATCTGTCCGTCTCCTAGCCGCGCATCGCCTGGAGTTGCTGCTGGTATCCGGCGGGGTCCACGCGGACATCGACCAGGCTCGGCCCGTCATGCGCGAAGGCGGCGGCGAGTGCGGCGCGAAGCCCGGCCTCGTCCGCCGCGCGAAAGCCACGCGCACCGAGCCCCTCGGCCACCGCCGCGAAATCCGCCCGCGGCCAGCGCACGCCCTGCGAGGGCAACTGGCGCTGTTGCTGCTTCACATCGATCAGCGACAGCGCGCCGTCATTGAACACGATGGTGACCAGCCGCGCGCCAAGGTCGGCCGCGGTGGCGAGTTCGGCCAGGCACATCATCAGCCCGCCATCGCCGGTGAAGGCGACGGCACCACGCGCGGGTTCATGCACCGCCGCGGCGATGCCGGCCGGCAGCGCGAAGCCCATGCTGGCCAGGCCGTTCGAGATCAGCAGGTCGCGCGGCCCGGTGCAGCGCCAGAAGGCGGTGGCCGAGAACATGTGCGCGCCGGCATCCACCGTGGCGCGCGGATCGCGGCCGGCATCCAGCGCGGCCTGCTGCGCCAGTTCCACGATGCGCGGCGGCGCCACGCCATCCCCACCTTCCGGCCAGGCGAGCGCCGCCTGCATGGCATCGCGGTGCCGGCCGATCGCCTCCATCGTCCAGGCGGATGGCTTCAGCTCCGACGCCAGCGCCTCGACGATCCGCGCGAGCGGTCCATAGGCACCCGCGGACGGCGCGACGTAATGCACCGGGAAGGCGCGCGCGGCGAGGTCGAGAACCGGCGTGTCATACCGCCATGGTTGCAGGATCAGTTCGACCGGATCGAGCCCGACCAGCACGATCAGGTCGGCTTCGCCCACGCACTGCGCCTCGAGCGTGCCGCCGGTGAAGAGCCCCACATGCAGCGCATGCGCATCGGGCACCACGCCCTTCGCCTTGTAGGTCACGAGCACCGGGCAGCCGAGCGCTTCCGCCAGCATGCGGGTCGCCGCCGCGGCATGCGGCTCCGCGGCCTCCAGGCCAACGATCACCACGGGCTTGCGGGCCTGCGCGAGCATGGCGCGCGCGGCTGCGAGATCCGGCATCACAGCCGGTCGCGGCGGTGCCGGCGGGTTCCGAGCGGCCACCATGCGCCGCGCCGCGCTCGCCGTCAGGTCAAGGTGCACGGCGCCGCGGGGATGCGCCATTGCGGCATCCAGAAGCGCATCGATCTCGCCCGCCGGGTCGTCCTCTTCCGCGCGCGAATGGGCCTTCACATACGCCGCCGTGGCGCCCTGCTGGTCGAACACCTGGTGCGTGATCCATGTGATCTGGGCAGGCGTGAAGCCGTCCGAGACCAGCATCAGCGGCGCGCGCTCCAGCGTCGCACAGGCCAGGCCGTTCGTCGCATTTGCGAGGCCCGGGCCCTTGGTTGTCAGCACGACGCCGGGCGCGCCGGTCAGTTCCGCATCGGCCAGCGCCATCATCGCCGCGGAACCTTCGTGGCGGCACAGGATGAATTGCAGGCCCGCCGCGCCGGCGCCATCGATCAGGTCCAGCGAGGACCCGCCACCCGGCACGCCCCAGATTCGGCGCGTGCCGCGCGATGCCAGCGCCTGGAGAACAACCTCGGCTGTCGGACGCGAGGGACCTGCTGCATCACGAGCCGCACGGTGCTGGAGAGAAGCTTCAATCATTTCCGAACCATGGCACCCACGACGCGATGCGTGAAGCGGGCAGCCCTGCTGCCCGGAACCCTCGGACCCGGAGTGCAAAACTTGGCTGATCGAGTGCCTGCCGGCGGAGGCCCGACATGCGCACCATGCGGGCCGCGTGGTGCAGGAACGAACCCGCCGGCAGGCCGATCATCTGCGCGGAGCGGGACACGCGCGCAGCGGAAGTTAGCGCTTGACAGCCCCCGGTGAACCGCGTGGCATCCGCGCAACAAATGCTCCGGGGGCCATGATGGATCTGCCACCGCTCACCCGCCGTGTCGCGCTCGGCATTGCCGGGCTCAGCACCATCGCCCTGACCAGGCCGGCGGCCGCACAGCAGCGTCCCGACGTGCTGCGCTACGGCCTGTCGGTGTGGCCGCCGAACCTGCGGCCCTGGCCCTCCACCGGTGCCGCCGCAGGCATGATCAAGACCCTGACGCATCGACGCCTGATGCGCTTCGACGAGCGCGGGGAACTGCAGGGCGAACTCGCCCGCGAATGGGGCCGCGACGATTCCGGCGCCTGGGTGTTCCGCCTGGACCCGCGGGCGAAGTACCACAATGGCGAGCCGGTCACCTCGCGCGACGTGCAATGGACCATCGAGCAGGTCGCCGGCGACCGCTCCACCGCCTACTACCGCACGCAGATGCAGCAGATCGAGCGTGTCGAGACGCCCGACGCGCACACTGTGCGCCTGGTGATGAAGGCGCCGATCGCGACCGTGCCGCTGTGGTTCGCCAACTATAACATGCCGATCGTCTGGCACGGCTCGCGCGACGCGAACGACCCCGTCGGCTGCGGCCCCTACCGCATCGCCTCGCAGGAGCGCGGCAGCTGGATCGAGCTGCAGGCCGCGCCCAACTACTGGCTGCCCGCCCTGCCGCGCATGAAGACCATCCGCATGACGGTCTATGCGGATGAGAACCTGCGCCTCGCCGCCCTGCAATCGGGCGACGTGGACATGATCGAATACGTGCCCTGGACCGGCATGGCGGCGATCGAGGCCGACCAGCGCTTTCGCCTGCTCAGCAGCGTCGGCCCCTTCATGGACATCCTGTTCAACGGCACCCGCCCGCCCTTCGACAATCCGCTGGTGCGACGCGCCGTGGCCCATGCCGTGCGGCGCGAGGACATCGTGCGCGTCGCCTTCTCCGGCCGCGGCAAGCCGCTCGAGGGCATGCCCATCGTCGAGGGCACGCCCTGGTGGGATGCCGAGCTCGCGCGCGGCCACGCCTACGACCCCGAACGCTCCACGCGCGCTGCTGCGCGAGGCCGGCCATCCCAACGGGATCGACACCACCATCCTGTCCACCGGCACCTTCAACATGCACAAGGACACCGCCGAGGTCGCGCAGCAGTACCTCGCGGCGGTGGGCATCCGCGCCGAGATGCGCGTGGTGGACTGGTCCACGCGCGTGAGCCTGGGCACGCGCGGCCAGTACGACCTGGCGGTGCACGGGGTCTCGGCCGATTTCAACGACCCCGACGGGTTGTCGGTGGTGCTCGATACCTCGCTCTCGGCCACGCATGGGCGCAGCTTCGGCCTCAGCGCGCCGCGCACGGGCGCACTGCTCCAGCGCGGCCGCGCGGAATTCGACCCCGCGCAGCGCGTGGCGATCTACAAGGACATGCAGCGCGCGGCGTTGGAGGAAGTGCCCATCGTCGGCCTCGCCTGGCGCGAGCAGGGCACCGCGCTGGTGCGTGAGCTCAACGGCTTCGCCGTGCTGCCGGGCGCGCTCAGCCTGTCCTCGGGCGGCATGCTGGAGTTCACGGGCTTCGGCAGCTGAGCACTGGCTTGGCGATGCGTCGGCACGCGCGCGGCCTCGTGATGCGCGCGCCGCCGGGGCATCGCTGATGCTCTGGCTGGGGCGGCGCATCGCGGTGTCGCTGGTGCTGATGTGGGTGGTCGCGACCATCGTCTTCCTCACGCTGCACATGGTACCCGGCGATCCGGCGGAGTTGCTCCTCTCGACCGGCGGCGTGGCACCCGACCCCTATGCGGTGGCGGAGCTGCGCGAACGCCTCGGCCTCAACCGGCCGATCCTCACGCAGTACGGCGACTTCCTCGCGCGGCTTGCGCATGGGGATCTCGGCCGCTCACTGGTGGACGACTACCCGGTCGCCGACGAGATCATGCTGCGCCTGCCGCGCACGTTGGAACTCATCGTCGCCGGCACGCTGATGGCGGTCGCCATCGCGCTGCCCGCGGGCACCTACGCGGCAGTGCGCGCCGGCGGCGCCTTCGACCGCGCGGCCTCGGCCACGGCGGGGGTGCTCCAGGCGTTGCCGGTATTCGTGCTCGGCACGCTGCTGATCCTGGTGCTCGCGCAATGGCTGCGCTGGCTGCCCGCCGGCGGCTACACGCCCTTCACGGAGGACCCCGCGCGGCACCTGCTGCTGCTGCTGCTGCCGGCGGTCGCAGTGGCGAAGGGGCTCGCCGCCACGGTGTTCCGCATGGCGCGCACCGCGGTGCTAGACGTGCTTTCGCGCGACCATGTGCGCACCGCGCGCGCCAAGGGCCTGGCACCTGGGCGCGTGCTGCGCCGCCATGTCGTGCGCAACGCGATGATCCCCGTCACCACCGTGCTCGGGTTGCAGATGGGCACGCTGCTCGGCGGCACGGTGCTGGTGGAATACGTGTTCAACTGGCCGGGCCTCTCGACGCCCCTGCTGCGCGCCGTGGAAGGCCGCGACTACCCGATGGTGGTCGGCATCGTGCTGACCGTCTCGGGGCTGTTCCTGCTGATCAACCTGGTGATGGACCTGCTCTACGCCGTGCTCGACCCGCGGATCACCCGGTCTTGAAACGCCTGTGGCTCCCGGGCGGCGCGGTCGCGCTGATCGTGCTGGCGGCCATCGCCGCACCCATCCTGCCGCTGCCCGACCCGGTGCGCCAGGATGTCGCGAACCGCCTCGCGGCCTGGCTTCCGGGCAGCATGCTGGGGCGCGACGAATTCGGGCGCGACGTGCTCTCGCGCATCATCTGGGGCGCGCGCACCTCGCTCACCGTGGCCTTCGCGTCGGCGGCGGTGGCCTGCTTGGTCGGCACGGTGCTGGGGCTGCTGGCCGGCTGGTTCCGCGGCCTCGCCGAGTTCTTCGCCGTGCGCACGGCGGACGTGGTGCTGTGCTTCCCGCCGATCCTGCTCGCGCTGCTGGTGGTGACGCTGCTCGGCCCGGGCACCGCCACGCTGATCCTGGTGCTGTCCATCCTGTACCTGCCCGGCTTCGTGCGCGTCGACCTTCGCGGAGGTGCTCTCCGCACGCAGCCAGGACTATGTGGAGGCGGTGCGCGCGCTCGGCGCACCCACGCCGCGCATCCTGCTGCGCACGGTGCTGCCCAACATCGCCGGGCCGGTGCTGGTGCAGTTCTCGCTGGCGGTGGCGGCGGCGGTGGTCGTCGAGAGCGGGCTGTCCTTCCTCGGCCTCGGCGTGGTGCCGCCGACGCCCTCCTGGGGGCTGATGATCCGCGGCGCGCGCGCCACCATGGAGCAGGTGCCCACGCTGCTGCTGTGGCCATGCCTCGCGCTCACCATCACCATCCTCACCATGAACATGCTGTGCGACGCGCTGCGCGACGCGCTCGACCCGCAAGGGCGGCGGCGGGCGCACGCCACGCCTGCGCGTGGTCGAGCGCGTGCTGCCCGGCCTGTTCCCCGCGCGCGACACCCGCGCCGCTGCTGCGATGCTTGCAAGGCTCTGACGGTCGAGATCGCGACACCCGCCGGCGTGATCCGCCCGGTCGAGGACGTCTCCTTCACTGTGCGCGCCGGCAGCACGCTGGCCATCGTGGGCGAGAGCGGTTCGGGAAAGTCGCTGGCGGCGACGGCGCTGATGGGCCTGCTGCCGCCGGTCGCGCAGGCCACGGCCGGCGTCGCGCCTGCTTCGAAGAGCCGCGACCTGCTGCGCCATGCCGGAGCCCGAGCACCGCAGACTGCGCGGCGGCGCGATCGCCATGGTCTTCCAGGACCCGATGAGCAGCCTCAACCCGGTTCTGCGCGTGGGCGACCAGGTCGCCGAGGCGATCCGCGCGCATCGCGACGTCACCGCCGATGCGCGCGCATGCGCGACGCCGTCGCACTGCTCCGGCGCGTCGGCATCGCCGACCCCGACCAGCGCGCGCGCGCCTATCCACACGAGCTCTCCGGCGGCATGCGCCAGCGCGTGATGATCGCGATGGCGGTGGCGAACCAGCCGCGCCTGCTGATCGCCGACGAACCGACCACCGCGCTCGACGTCACCGTGCAGGCGGCGATCCTGGAACTGCTCGAGGAATTGCGCCGCGAACAGGGGATGGGTGTCGTGCTGATCACCCATTCGCTCGGCGTGGTCGCAGAAGTCGCCGAGGAGGTGGTGGTGATGTACGCCGCGCAGGTGGTCGAGCGCGGCAGCGTTGCCGAGGTGTTCGCCGCGCCCGCTGCACCCCTATACCCGCGCGCTGCTCGCCGCGGTGCCGGATGGCGATGCCGAGCCCGAGGGCATCCCCGGCGTGGTCCCGCGCCCGGATGCCTGGCCGCCGGGTTGCCGCTTCGCGCCGCGCTGCACGCAGGCGACGGCGGCGTGCGCAACGCCGGTGCCGCTCGAAGCACGCACCGGGGCGCGAGGTGCGCTGCGTGCGCTGGCGGGACCTCGCGGCATGAGCGCGCTGGTGGTCGCCCGCGCGGTCGAGATGCGCTTCGCGCCGCGCGGCCTGTTCGCCCGCGGCCGCCCGGTGCGCGCGGTGGCGGGCGTGGACGCGCAGGTGGCGCGCGGCGAGGCGCTCGGCATCGTCGGCGAAAGCGGCAGCGGCAAGAGCACGCTGGGCCGCCTGCTGCTCGGCCTGCTAGCGCCGACCGCCGGCGAGGTGCGCTTCGACGACGCGCCATTGCCCCCGCCCGGCTCCGCCGCCTGGCGCAAGTTGCGCGCGCGCATGGGCATGGTCTTCCAGGACCCCTTCGGCAGCCTTGATCCGCGCCGCAGTGTCGGTTCGCAGGTCGCCGACGGGCTGCGGATCCATCGCAGCATGTCGCGCGCGGAACGCGACGCCAGCGTCGCCGCGCTGCTGGAGCGCGTCGGCCTCGACCCGCAGCGCGCGGGCGCCTATCCGCACGAGTTCAGCGGCGGCCAGCGCCAGCGCCTGGGCATCGCGCGTGCGCTGGCGACCAAGCCGGATTTCCTGATGGCCGACGAGCCCGTCTCGGCCCTCGACGTCTCGATCCAGGCGCAGGTGGTGAAGCTGCTGGCGGAGCTGCGCCGCGACCTCGGCCTCGCGATGCTGTTCATCAGCCACGACCTGCCGGTGGTGCGCCACCTGTGCGACCGCGTGGCGGTGATGTATCTCGGCCGCGTCATGGAGGAAGGGCGCGTGCAGGAGGTGTTTGCGCGGCCCGCGCATCCCTATACCCGCGCGCTGCTCTCCGCGACGCCAATGCTCGACCCCGCGCGCCGCGCCGCGCGCATCATCCTGCCCGGCGAACCGCCGAGCCCGAGCAACCCGCCCTCCGGCTGCGTGTTCCGCACCCGCTGCATGCATGCCGCGCCCGCCTGCGCCGAGGCGGTGCCGCCACTCGAACCCTTCGGCGCGATGGGCCACCGTGTCGCCTGCATCCGCGCCGACGAAATCGGCTGATAACAAAGGAACTTCCAATGATCGAGATCCCCGCAACCAAGGTCCGCATGGCCGACATCACGGGCGACGAAGCGCGCGCGCTCTATCCCACCAACCCGGTGATCCTGCTGCCGATGGGCAGCCACGAGGACCAGGGCCCGCACGCGCCGATGGGCGACTACATCCTGGCAGAGCGCATGGCCGAGCTCATCGCGCTGCGCGCCACCGCCGAGGGCACGCGCACGGTGGTCGCGCCGGTGCTGCCCTTCGGCAAGGGCGATTTCTTCGGGCCGATGCCGGGCGGCATCGCGCTCTCGGCGGCCACCTTCCGCGCCGTGCTGGACGAGTTGTTCGCGGAGCTGCTGCGCCACAAGCTCACGAAGCTGGTCGTCATCAACGGCCATGGCGGCAACGTCACCGTCGTCAACGAAGCCACGCGCGCGGTCATGCACAGCCACGGGCTTGTCATACCCGCGCTCTACCTGTGGCGCATCGCCTATGGCGAATTGCCGAAGCTGGTGGGGCCTGAGAAGGCGAAGGCGGTCTCCAGCCACGGTGCCGACCCGCTCACCAGCCTGTGCATGCACCTGTTCCCCGGCCGCGTGCGCGAGGAACTGGTGCCCGAACCCCGCACCGGCCCGCGCCCGACGGCGCTCGGCCTGCCCTTCCAGGGCTGGGGTTCGCTCGACTTCCATGGTGCAGAGGTGACGGTACCAATCGAGTACGACGCGGTCAGCCCTAACGCGGTCGGTACCGGCGACCCACGCCTGTGCAGCGCCGAGACCGGCCGCCTGCTCGCCAATCGCCTGACGGAGATCGGCGCGGAGTTCTGCGCGCATTACGCGAAGCAGTAGCGAGGCATTGGGGTGCGCCCGTGCCGTGATCGTGGTCATGTCCAGCGGACGCAGGACGCGCAGGTCGATCACTTCCGCATCTATGCCCTCGGCGGCGCGAGTATCCGGCGCCGCCATCGCCTCGGGCAAGCTGCCGCCATAGTTGATGATGGTGTCGTCGCGACCCTCGCGTCGGGTCGCAGCGCGTTCAATGTCGACCGCCGTCATGCCGGCCGGGCCCTCGCCCTCGGCGTTGTAGAGCATGACATGCTCAAGGATCAGCACCGGGTTCGGATCGGCAAGCGCGGCGGCGAGCACGAAACGTGCAACCGCGACTGTTGCCGGCGTCACGATGCGCAGGCCCGGGATATGCGCATACCAGCCTTCCAGGCTGTGCGAGTGTTGCGCCGCCAGTTGCCGCCCCGCCCGGTCGCCATGCGGATCACCAGCGGCACGGCGAACTGCCCGGCCGACATGTGCGGGATTGTGGCGGCGCTATTCACGATCTGGTCGAGCGCGAGCAGGCAGAAATTCACCGTCATGATCTCGAGGATCGGCCGCATACCGGCCATCGGCGCCCCGATCGCGGTCCCGGCCAGCGTGCCTTCGGAGAGGGGCGTGTCGCGAATTCGCTCCTCGCCGAATTCCTCCATCAGCCCCTTGGTCACCGCGTAGCAACCGCCGTACCGGCCCACATCCTCGCCCATCAGGAAGACGCGAGGATCTGCGAGGATCGCCTCACGGATCGCTTGCCGGCAGGCCTCGCGGTAGGTCAGGCGATCGGTCGTACTCATGCCCGAACCGCCTCCATGGAGACGAAACGCTCAAGCTCCGCTACATCCTCGAGCGGCGCGGCCTCCGCGAAGGCGACGGCGTCGGCGACCTCGGCACGGATCGCCGCCTCGATTGGCTCCATCTCCTGACCATGCAGCAGGCCGGAGTGCTCCAGCCAGCCACGGAAGCGGCGGATCGGGCCGCGATCCCGCCGTTCCTCGATCTCGTCCTTGGTTCGGTAAAGCTGGGCGTCGAACATCGAGTGGGCGCGAAAGCGAAAGGTCGCGCATTCGAGAAGCATGGGCGCTTCGCCGGCGCAGATGCGCATCATGACGCGCAGCAGTGCCATCCCGGGCGCGCGATCGAGATGGACCTTCGTGGTCATCGTTCGTCGCTTTCCAGGGTGGAGAGAACGCCTTCCGGCGGGCCGAGCTTGCGCGCCTTCAGCGGGCGCCGCACGATATCGCCGCTGCGTGTCTTGGGCAGGTTCCGGCGGAAGTCGATCTCCTTGGGTGCAACGGCGGTGCAAAGACGCTTGCGCGCGTGGCCGAGCAGTTCTCTGCTGCAGCGCCTCGCCGGCCTCGAAGCCAGGCTTCAGCGCGACAAAAGCCTTCACGATCTCGCCTGCGGTAGGGTCTGGCTTGCCGATCACGCCAGCCTCGGCGACGGCGGGGTGTTCCATCAGCGCGCTCCCGACCTCGAAGGGGCCGATCAGATGGCCGGAGCCGTGGATGACGGCGTCGGTACGGCCGACGAACCAGAAATAGCCCTCTGCATCGCGCATCGCGAGGTTGCCGGTCAGGTACCAGCCATCACCGAAACACTTCGCGTAGCGCGCCTCCCCATGCAGGTAGCCGCGCATCATGGAGGCACAGCCGGCGCGCAGTGCCAGTTCGCCGGAGACCATCGGGGCTTCGATCACCGCAAGGCCAGCCTTCACGCGCTCTACGATGGCCGCCGTGATCCCCGGCAGCGGGCGACCCATCGAGCCAGGCTTGACGTCCATCGCCGCGATGGTTGGCGATCTTGATGCCGCCAGGCCCGGTCTGCCACCAGTTGTCGTGAAAGGGCATGGCGAAGGCTGCTGGCTCCAGACCACGTCTTCTGGATTCAGCGGCTCGCCGACGCTGGCCTTGAAGCGTAGTGCGGAGAGCTCGCGCCCCGCGGGCGGCTCGGCGCCCAGCTTCATCATCATGCGGATCGCGGTCGGCGCCGTATACCAGACGCTCACCCGTTCCTTCTCGAGAACGTCGTACCAGGTGGTGGCGTCGAACTCGGCCTCCCCCACCAGGGTGGTCACGCCGTTCACGAGCGGCGCGATGATCCCGCAGGAAGTGCCGGTGACCCAGCCGGGGTCCGAAGTGCACCAGAAGATGTCGTCTGCGTGGAGGTCGAGCTTCATCAGCCCGGTCATGGCAAGCATCACGACGGCATCGTGGACATGGACCGCACCTTTCGGGCGGCCGGTCGTGCCGCGGGTAAAATGCAGCAGTGCCATGTCCTCGGGTGCGGAAGGCGGGATCACGAAGTCCACGCTTGCCGCAGCCATGAGCCGTGACCAGGCGTGCGTATCGGATACGCCGGTGACCGCACCCTCCTCGCCCACGAAAACGACGTGGCGGAGATTGGGCAGCCGGTCACGCAGGCTGGCCACCTTGCGCAGGTAGAGCGCTTCCGTCGTGACCAGTGCGGTCGCCTCGCCGCGTTCCAGCCGCGTCGCGATCGGCTCTGGTGCGAAGGCGGAGAAGAGCGTCGAGACGACACACTTCGCCTTCAGCGCGGCAAGGACGGTGAGGTAGAGCTCCGGCACGGAACCCGCGAGGATAAAGACAGGCTCACCCTCCTGCAGGCCGAGGCCACGCAGCCCATTCGCGACGCGATTCGTCGCCGCGCGTAGCTCAGTCCACGTAAAGGACCGGCGCCGGCATCGCCGCCCGATTCAGCGCAGAATCTCGCAACCGGAACGGGCACCGGTTGCGTGGCGATCTACCGCCTCATGCGCGATATTGATCCCTCCGTCGGGCAGCCCATCCAGGAGTGCTCGCGCCGAAGCCCAGCCGAAGGTCCGGCAGGCGGCATCGTCGTCCACGAGACTGGGCGCGACGCGCCCCGCACCGGCCGCCGTGGGAATTCTCGGGTATCCGCCGACCGGTCCGCGTGCCGCCGTACCCGTCGTGCCCGTGGCCATGGCTTTCGTGTCCTCCTGCCTCCTGTGCGGAACCGTCGCAGCGGAGCCCGCTTGCAGCCATGATGCCGATCAACCGCCGCCGCGGCCGGTGCTTTGGCGTGAGAGCAGTCGAGTGAAGCCGCGGGCGAGGCGGAGCAGGAATGGCCGCGGAAACCCGCGGCGCGGCGCGGCTGAGAACCCGCGTCAGCGCCCGTCAGACGCGGCGTCGGCGCGCAGGACCTCGAAGCCCGTCAGGATATCGAGCATCTCCTCCGTGATGAAGTCCTGCCGGCGACGGCGATGGGTTGCGCGCACATCGCCGAGTTGTTCTTCGATGTTGCGTTCCGCCGCCTGCATGGTGGCGAGACGCGTCGCATGCTCGCTCGCCGCCGATTCCGCCGCGGCGCGGAACAACACGAGGAACAGGTACTGCCCGACAAGCGCCTTCAGCAGCGTCGGCGCCGCCATGGTGAAGGTCGGCAGCACGCGCGAAGGCCATTCACGCCGCGCGATCTGATCACGCCAATGCGGACCGAGGGGCAGCAGGCCCACGCTGTTCGGCGCCGCTGTCGCACGCCCGGCGCGCCGGTTGTGGAACACCATCACACGGCCGATGGATCGCTCAGTGTGCCCCGCATCGGCGCGCAGTGCCTCTACGCGCAGGAGTATCGCGCGTGCCAGGTCGCTCAGACCCGCCGCCGAGGATGGCAGGGCGAAGGTCTCCATGTGCCGCGCACCGCCGGCCTCCAGTTGCACGGCGACGCGTGCGCCGGCGACCAGATGGATCACATCGTCCTGCCCCACACCCTCGCGCCGCGCGGTGACCTGCGCGAAGCGCGCGATCTGCCGATTGAAGCGGCCGCAGAGCCCATGGTCGGAGCCCAGCACGATCGCGATGCTGGTGCCGCCACGTGGCTGCCGGCTGGTGGACGAAGGGCCTTGGTCGCGCAGGACCACCTGCAGCCCCAGCTCCACCGTGCGGGCATAGTCCCGCAGCGCGACCACGGCCTGGTCGTACTGCCGGATGCTGACCGCCGAGAGCGACTTCATGGTACGAACGATCGAACGGAGGTCCTCCGTGCTGTCGATCCGCCGCGCCAGGGCCTCGAGCGTTTCCATCGTGCCGCTCTCAGTCCTGGAAGGGTGCGAGTACCCGCGCCGCTGTCTGCAGCATGTCGTCGCGGTCTTGGGTGGACAGCTTCGCGCCCTCCTCGAGGCGAACAGCGAGCGCGCCGAGTTCCTCTTGCACCGCCAGGCGCAGCGCCGCCTCCGCCTCCGCCACTCGCATGACGGGTACCGGGTCCAGCAGGCCCTGCGTCGCCGCCATCAGGACGACCAGTTGTTCCGTGGCGCCCAGCAGGTCGTGCGCCGATTGCTGCAGCACTTCGCGCACGCGCCGGCCCCGTTCCAGGCGGCCAAGCGTTTCAGGGTCGAGCCGCGTGCGAAGCGCGAAAAGGTATTCGAGTTCCTCGAATTGCGAGTAGGCGAGCCGGAGGTCGCCCGGCACCGCGCGGTAGGCGGGCAGCTGCGCCTTTCCGCCAACGCGCGAGACCGACCGGCCGATGTCGATCGCCGGCAGGTGCCCCTTTCGGAACAGCGATGGCGATAGATAGATCTGGCCGTCGGTGATCGAGATCAGATTGGTCGGGATGTAGGCAGAGATGTTTCCGGCCTGCGTCTCGACGATGGGAAGCGCGGTCATCGAGCCGCCGCCCCGTGTGGTGCGCAGTCGGGTTGCCCGCTCGAGGAGGCGGGCATGAATGTAGAAGATGTCGCCAGGATAGGCCTCGCGGCCCGGCGGCCGGCGCAGCAGGAGCGACAACTCCCGGTACGCCCGTGCATGGCGGGTCAGGTCATCGTAGATGATAACGACATCGCGCCCTCGGTGCATGAAATGCTCGGCCATGGCGGTGGCGGCGTAGGGCGCGATGTACTGCATGCCCGGGGTGTCCTGCCCGCTCGTCGCGACCACGACGACGTTGTCGAGGGCACCGGCCGACCGCAACGTGCTTGCGACGCGCGCTGTTACCGCTGCGCGTTGGCCAATGGCGCAGTAGACGCCGATGACGTCGGTGCTTCTCTGATTCAGAAGTGTGCCGACGGCAATTGCCGTCTTGCCGGTTTGACGGTCGCCCAGGATCAGTTCGCGTTGGCCTTTGCCTATCGGTACTGTCGGCATCGATCGCCTTGATGCCGGTCTGCAGGGGGACCGTGACCGGAGCGCGCTCAATGATCTCTGGCGCGCGCCGATCGATGCGGCGGGGAATTGTCTTCGCATCGGCGGGCCGCCATCGAGCGGTCGCCCCAGGCGATCCACGATCCGGCCCAGAAGCTCGTTGCCAGCCGGGACGTCCCATGCGTTTGCCCGTGCGGTAGGCCTTGTCACCGGGGCGCAGGCCTTGCGCAGCTCCGAGCAGCATGACGCCGATTTCGTCATGGCGAGGCTCGCTGCGATACCGTCGGCACCGTCGGGCAAGGCTATGAGCTCGCTCCGCCGCACATCGGTAAAGCCCGTGACGTGTGCGACGCCGCGGGAGACGCTGGTGACATTGCCCACTTCCATTGCATCAGGCGCGGTGGCGCGTCCGCGATGAGACGCTCCAGCCGGGCGGCTAGCGTCGGAAGGGAGCCGAGGCAACGCATGTGCACGCGGTTTCATCGAGCGTTCCGATCGTTAGCCTGTTCGGCGGAACCGCCTCATCCAGAAGGTGGCGGCTTCCTGTTCCATCCGGTCGAGGTAGCTATCGAGGCTCCAGGCAAGAACCTGGCCCTGGGCGCGCATACGCACGCCGCAGATCAAGTCGGCATTCCTCACGTAGTCGATTTCGGCGTCCGGTAGAATGTGCTGATGTACGGCGGCGGTGACGCGGCGTCTGCTTCCACTCGAGAGGTCGAAACTGCTCTCGATGACGAGGTGGTGTCGCGCTTGTCTCGCGGCGGCCTTGAACTTGGTATCCTGGTCCGGGCCGAGGTCTGCGAGGCGATCGGCGAAGCTTTCCGCCATGGCCTCGTTGAGGGTCTTGCCAGCGAGGCCACCGAGGGCTCGGTTTGCCAGCTTGTAGAAGTGATCAACCGCGTTTCGTCTGAGTTCGGCGATGAAGTCCTCGTGCTCGGCCTCGAGGTCTCGTCGCCAGGCTTGGCGCCGTTCGTCCATTTCAATGCGGATTTCCTTCTCGAGCGTGGCTTTCAGTGCTTCGGCCTCGCTGCGTGCTTTCACGAGCAGCTCTTCCTGGCGCGCCTGGAGGTTGGAGCGCTCAGTGGCCAGGCGCTCTGCCTCGGCCTCGGCAAAGCGCTGCTTTTCTGCAGCATCGTCGGCACGCTTTCGCAGCGTTTCCTCGCGTGCGGTCATGGCACGGGTGATGGGGCCGTAGAGGAAGCGCTGCAACAGCCAGACCAGGACGAGGAAATTGAGGATCTGGGCCGCGACGGTCAGCCAATCGAGCGACAATCCCTATCCTCCCGCCTTTTGAGAAACCGCATTCCAGAACGGGTTGGCAAAGAGCAGGATCATGGCGACGACGAAGCAGTAGATCGCCGTCAATTCGATCATCGCAAGGCTGACGAACAACGTCCGTGTGATCGTGTTGCGCCTCGTCCGGCTGCTGGGCGATCGCCTGCAGCGCTTGCGCGGCGGTCGCGCGCCTCGCCCAGCGCCGGGCCGATCGAGCCGATCGCGATGGTCAGGCCGGCGGTGACGATCGAAACCGACGGCGATGACATTATGGCGGTCCATTCAGCCATTCCTTTCTTGGTGTCGTACCATGAAGGGACGTTGCGCGTCTGCGGGGTGCGTTGCGACGGCGCCGGGCTCCTGCGCGTTGCCGAGGCAATGTAGACCATGGCGAGAACCGCGAAGATGTAGGCTTGGATCACGCCGGTCAGCAGGCCCAGCAGCTGACAGCAGGATCGGGAAGAAGAACGGCGCTACTGAGAGCAGGATCGCGACGACCACGGTGCCGCTCATCACATTGCCGTAGAGACGGACGGCCAGCGCGATCGGTGCGCGAAATCTCACCGATCACATTGAAGGGAAGCCATGAAGATCGTAGGCGTGCATGTAGCGGCGCAGATAGCCCAGCCACCCTGCTCGGCGATGCCATAGAGCGGCACGGCAACCAGCACGCACAGCGCGAGGGCGGCTGCGGTCGAAAGCGACCGGTGGGCGGTATGAACCCGGGCAATACGCCCAGCAGGTTGCGACGCGCGATGAACATGAAAAGCGTCCCGACGAACGGGAGATAGCGGCCGGGATCGTGCTGGCTGACCTCCCGGATCTGGCCATCGCGGTTCTCGACGAACAGCTCCAACAGGTTCTGCCAGCGCGATACCGCCTCGCCATCCGACAGAAGCCGCGGCACCGCGGCTGCACCAACCACGAGCACCGCCATCACAACCCAGGTGAAGACGATCGTGGCATTGAGCGCGAACGGCCCTGCCTGCCAGAACACGAGGTTATCGGGAGAGAGTTCCATCCCGGCAGGCCTTCACGCCACCGGCGGGCCGACAGGCGG
>CAVQTW010000008.1:0-3059 GCA_963716705.1 uncultured Alphaproteobacteria bacterium | reverse complement strand
ATTGAGGCCCCCTTGGCCTATGCCGTGATTGCGCGCGACGGGGATGACCCGTCGCGCCGCGCCGCCTTGAGGGACCGGCACATCGCGGCCATCGAGGGATTCGCGCACGAGGGACTGTTGTTGCTTGGCCTGCCCCTGCATGGGGCGGATGGGCGCTCGCTGGGCTCTCTGATGGTGGTGGCCGCGGCGGACCGCACCGCGCTCGATGCCTACCTGGCGCGCGAGCCCTTCGCGACCGGCGGCGTGTGGCGCGATATCGTCTGCCGCCCGCTGCGCATTCCGAGCCTGCCCTGGCGGCCCTGGCCGGCGCCGGAGGCCTCGCGCGCGCCTGGGCGCGGCCATACCATTCTGCTGGTGGAGGGCGCGGCGCGCCTGGAGCGCCTCGGTTCCATGGCGGCAGATGGCGGGCTGGCCTTCGCAGCGGATACCACCGACACGCCCGGCGCCATCATGGTCACCGCCCATGCATCGGATGCGGAGGCGACAGACTGGATCGCGGCCGACCCGGTGCTGCATGATCTGCCGGTCGCGATGCACGCGACGCTGTTGCGCCCCTTGCCCTACCGCCCACTTCCCGGGACCGGCTGACGCCACCGGCGTGGCGTGGCAGGATCGTACCCGAGACCGATAGGACGGAGGCAGCGATGGGCTACGCCATCATCGCCCGGGATGGGCCAGACCCAGCGCGCCGCATGGCGGTGCGCGAGAGGCATCTCGGTGTCATCACCCGCTGGGCGTCCGAGGGGCGGCTGGCGCTCGGCGTGCCGCTGTTCACGCCGGACTGGATTGCGGCGGGGTCGCTGATGGTGCTGGAGGTGGCAGACCAGGCTGGCCTCGATGCCTATCTGGCCGAGGAACCTTTCGCGGCCGAAGGCGTCTGGGCGGGCTGGACCGCGCACCGCTTCCGCATAGCGCCGCTGCCTTACCGGGCGCTGCCGCAGCCCGGCGAGCCGGTCGCCACCAGCCGGACCCATACCGTCACCGTCGCGATGGACGGCACGGATGAAGGCGCGCCGGCGCGGCGCCAGGCCATGCGGGAGGCGCATGTCGCACGCGTGCGGGGTATGGCGGCCGATGGCACGCTCGCCATGGGCGGGGCTATCCTGGACGAGGCGGGCAGGATGCGCGGCTCCATCACTGTGACGCGCCACGCGACCGACGAGGCCGCGCGAGCCTGGATGGCGGAGGACCCCTACGTGACCGGCGGGGTGTGGCAGGATATTTCGCTGTATGGGACACGCTTCGCGCCGCTGCCCTATCGGGCGCTGCCGGGGGCGTAGCGCCGGGGGGATGGCCTGTCAGGTCGCGGGATCGGCCGCGCCCGGATCGATCCGTTCTGCGGTGTCCGCAAACCTTCCTGCGGCACGCCAGGCCAGCCCGAGCAGGACCAGGGCTGCCAGGGGGCCAGGAATGCTGGTCGGTGTCACCAGAGTGGCGGCCATGACCAGCACCGTTGCACACAGCAGGATCGCCTCGATCATGCCCGCCCGGCCGTCAGCACGCCACGGCACCAGCATCAGCGCGGCCAGCACCAGCATTGGCGCGTCGTGGTCGAAAGCATAGGGCGTCGCGAGGAACGTAGCCGCGATCGCCGCGGCACCGCGCGGGCCGGCGGGCGCGGCGCCCCGCCGCCATAGGAACGCCGCCGCTCCGATCGCCGCCGCCGCGACGCACCCGTGCAGCACCATGGCCAAGGGCTTGCCCAGGGCAGGTGCCGCGGCCGCATAGACCGACTGCATTCTTGCCAGCCCCGACCCCTGCACGAGGAACCTGTCGGTCGCGCCGACGACCGTGCCGGCGAAGGCCACCCAGGCTTCCGGACCGAACACCATCGCCGACAGGCCAGCCATCACCGCTACAGTCGCCGCCGCCGCCGAGACGGCGCGGAAGTGCCCGCCCACCAGCAGCAGGATCGGCAGTGCGATGCCGAAATGCGGCTTGTACGACAGCAGGCCGAAGCACAGACCGGCTAGGACCGGCCTGCGATCCAACAGCAACAACCCTGCGCCGATCAGCGCGGCCGAGAGGAAGCCGCTCTGTCCCTTCAACAGGCATGCGAAGGCGGCAGGCGCAGCGCAGGCCAGCAAGACCGTGCTGCGCGGCAACGCCGCCCTCGCCGCCGCGAGATACATCAGCCCGGTCGCCGCCACCCAGGCCAGCGCCGCCGTTCCGTAGGGCAGCATCGCCAATGGGGCGATGATCAGGAGGAAACTCGGCGGGTTCAGCCACCCTAGCCAGTGATCTTGATCGAAACCCACGAAGGAGGCGATTGCGGGGGCGAAGAACTGCCAATCATAGGCGGCCGCGGCATCACCACCGAGTGCCATCAGGCCAGCGACACGATAGGCGGCGAAATCGGTCGGGTGCGGCAGACCGTTCGCGCGGAAGAACCACGACTGCCCGGTCTGGATCGAGTTGGCGACCAGAAGTGCCGCATAGGTGCAGCACAGCACGATCGCTGCGGCCACCACAGCGAGGGTCAGCGGGCTGGCCGGCGCCGGCTGCGGTGCCGCCGTCCTCATGGCGCCACTCGGCGTGTCATGCGTGCCATCGGACCCGGCGCGCCCGCCTCAGCGCCAACCCAGCCCGTGTCGGTACAGGGCCGCGAGACCGTCCTGCGCAAGGTGGTGGCTCGGGCCCCAGGGCGAGGCGGCATAGAGCGCCCCATGCGCGTGCGCCGAGGCCACCTGGAGCACCAGCAGCACCAGCAGTGCGTTCGCGGCGCGCCGCTGCACAGTGGACGCGGCTGCGAGCCAATGGCTCGCATAAATCGCTCCAAGCCCCGCGGCCAGCACGAACAGGGGCATGAATTCGACGCGGTAGCGGAACGCCATGTACCAGGCCACGAGCATCAGCGCCGGCGCAACCGCGAGACCCCGCCATCACCGCGACCACTCGGCCTCTCGCGAAGCCGGCTAGCCGGTTGCGTGCCAGCGCGACGACACCGACGCCTGCCAGTACCAGGGTCAGGGGGTCGGACAGGAAGAAGCTGCTCGGCGGCAGTTCGAAGGCATCGAACAGCCGGACAATGTCCTCATGGAAGACAAAGCGGCCGTTGA
>CAVQTW010000007.1:0-190728 GCA_963716705.1 uncultured Alphaproteobacteria bacterium | reverse complement strand
GCCCTCTACTGGTTCAGTTGGTGGTGCGTGACAGCGGTGCCACCATCGTGGCGCGGCGCGACGGCGTGGTGGACAGCATCGACGGTGCGCGCATCGTGGTGCGCGCCTCGGGCGAGGACGGCACGACGCGCGGCGTGGACATCTACCGGCTGCGCAAGTTCATGCGCTCCAACCAGTCCACCTGCATCAACCAGCGCCCGCTGGTGCGCGTGGGCGACAAGGTGATCGCCGGCGACATCATCGCCGACGGCCCGTCCACGGAACTGGGCGAGCTGGCGCTCGGGCGCAACGTGCTCGTCGCCTTCATGCCCTGGAATGGCTACAACTTCGAGGACTGCATCCTGATCAGCGAGCGCATCGCGAAGGACGACGTCTTCACCTCGATCCATATCGAGGAATTCGAAGTCATGGCCCGCGACACCAAGCTCGGCCAGGAGGAGATCACCCGCGACATTCCGAACGTGGGCGAGGAGGCGCTGCGCAACCTCGACGAGGCCGGCATCGTCTATATCGGCGCCGAGGTGAATCCGGGCGACATCCTGGTGGGCAAGGTGACGCCCAAGGGCGAGAGCCCGATGACGCCCGAGGAGAAGCTGCTGCGCGCCATCTTCGGCGAGAAGGCGTCGGACGTGCGCGACACCTCGCTGAAGCTGCCGCCGGGCGTGTCGGGCACCATCGTGGATGTGCGCGTGTTCTCCCGCCGCGGCGTCGACAAGGACGAGCGCGCCATGGCGATCGAGCGTTCGGAGATCGAGCGCCTGGCCAAGGACCGCGACGACGAGAAGGCGATCCAGGAGCGTTCCTTCTATCGCCGCCTGCGCGAGCGGCTGCTGAACCAGCAAGGCCACCGGCGGCTTCAAGGGCGTGAAGGCCGGCACGGTGATCGACGACAGCGCTGCTGGAGCAGTTCGCCAAGGCGACCTGGCGCCAGATCGGCGTCGCCGACGATGCGCGCGATGGCCGAGATCGAGGCGCTGAAGCGGGAATTCGACGCCGCCGTCGAGCGGCTGCAGAAGCGCTTCGAGAGCAAGGTCGAGAAGCTGCAGCGCGGCGACGAGCTGCCGCCCGGCGTGATGAAGATGGTCAAGGTGTTCGTCGCGGTGAAGCGCAAGCTGCAGCCCGGCGACAAGATGGCCGGCCGGCACGGCAACAAGGGCGTCGTCTCGCGCGTCGTGCCGGCCGAGGACATGCCGTTCCTCGAGGACGGGCAGCCGGTCGACATCGTGCTGAACCCGCTCGGCGTGCCGTCGCGCATGAATGTCGGGCCAGATCCTGGAGACGCATCTGGGCTGGGCCTGTGCCGAGCCTCGGCAAGCAGATCGGCGAGCTGGTGGAGGAGTACCGCCACCGCGGCGGCCGTCGTTCGGAGCTCGAGGCCAAGCTGAAGCGACGTCTACGGCGAGGAGATCTTCGACCGAGACATCGCGCCGATGTGCGACGAGCAGCTGGTCGAGCTGGGCGAGAACCTGCGCAAGGGCATCCCCATCGCGACGCCGGTGTTCGACGGCGCGCGCATGGCGGATATCGAGGGCATGCTGACGCAAGGCGGGCCTCGATACCTCGGGCCAGGTGTGGCTGCATGACGGGCGCACCGGCGAGAAGTTCGAGCGCAAGGTGACCGTCGGCTACATCTACATGCTGAAGCTGCACCACCTGGTGGACGACAAGATCCACGCGCGTTCGATCGGCCCCTACTCGCTGGTCACGCAGCAGCCGCTGGGCGGCAAGGCGCAGTTCGGCGGCCAGCGCTTCGGCGAGATGGAGGTCTGGGCGCTCGAGGCCTACGGCGCCGCCTATACGCTTGCAGGAGATGCTGACGGTGAAGTCGGACGACGTGTCGGGCCGCACCAAGGTCTACGAGGCGATCGTGCGCGACCAGGACAATTTCGAGGCCGGCATTCCGGAATCCTTCAACGTGCTGGTGAAGGAACTGAAGTCGCTCGGCCTCGAATGTCGATCTGGAGAACCGCCCGACGTGATGCGCCGGCGCTCCGTATCCTTTCGAAACGCTCAGCCGCCGTGGGTCGTTCCACGGCGGCGGTCTCACTGATGAGGACCGCATGAACGAGCTGATGAAGATCCTGGGCCAGACCGGCCAGGCCGCCACCTTCGACCAGATCAAGATCTCGATCGCGAGCCCGGAGCAGATCCGCTCCTGGTCGTACGGCGAGATCAAGAAGCCCGAGACCATCAACTACCGCACCTTCAAGCCGGAGCGGGACGGGCTGTTCTGCGCCCGCATCTTCGGCCCGATCAAGGACTACGAGTGCCTGTGCGGCAAGTACAAGCGCATGAAGTTCCGCGGCATCATCTGCGAGAAGTGCGGCGTCGAGGTCACGCTGGCCAAGGTGCGGCGCGAGCGCATGGGCCATATCGAGCTCGCCAGCCCGGTCGCGCATATCTGGTTCCTGAAGTCGCTGCCGAGCCGTATCGGCCTGATGGTCGACATGACCCTGAAGGAGCTGGAGAAGGTCCTGTACTTCGAGAGCTACGTGGTGCTCGAACCCGGCCTGACCGACCTCAAGCTGCACCAGCTGCTGAACGAGGACCAGTACCAGACGCAAGATGGACGAGTTCGGCGAGGACGCCTTCACGGTCGGCATCGGCGCCGAGGCGGTGAAGCAGATGCTGGGTGGCATCGACCTGCAGGCCGAGGGCGTGAAGCTGCGCGGCGAGCTGAAGGAGACGACCTCCGAGGCCAAGCGCAAGAAGCTCGTGAAGCGGCTGAAGCTGATCGAGAGCTTCGGCGAATCCGGCGCGCATCCGCAGTGGATGATCCTGGACGTCGATCCCGGTGATCCCGCCCGAGCTGCGCCCGCTGGTGCCGCTGGATGGCGGCCGCTTCGCGACCTCGGACCTGAACGACCTGTATCGCCGCGTCATCAACCGCAACAACCGCCTCAAGCGGCTGATCGAGCTGCGCGCGCCCGACATCATCGTGCGCAACGAGAAGCGCATGCTGCAGGAGAGCGGTCGACGCGCTGTTCGACAACGGCCGCCGCGGCCGCGCCATCACGGGCGCCAACAAGCGCCCGCTGAAGTCGCTGTCCGACATGCTGAAGGGCAAGCAGGGGCGCTTCCGCCAGAACCTGCTCGGCAAGCGCGTCGACTATTCGGGCCGTTCGGTGATCGTCGTCGGTCCCGAGCTCAAGCTGCACCAGTGCGGCCTGCCGAAGAAGATGGCGCTCGAGCTGTTCAAGCCGTTCATCTACTCCAAGCTCGAGAAGTACGGCCACGCCACCACCATCAAGGCCGCCAAGCGGATGGTGGAGAAGGAGCGTCCCGAGGTGTGGGACATCCTCGAGGAGGTGATCCGCGAGCACCCGGTCATGCTGAACCGGGCGCCGACGCTGCACCGCCTCGGCATCCAGGCCTTCGAGCCGGTGCTGATCGAGGGCAAGGCGATCCAGCTGCACCCGCTGGTCTGCACCGCCTTCAACGCGGACTTCGACGGCGACCAGATGGCCGTGCACGTGCCGCTGTCGCTCGAAGCGCAGCTCGAGGCGCGCGTGCTGATGATGTCGACCAACAACATCCTCAGCCCGGCGAACGGCAAGCCGATCATCGTGCCGCAGCCAGGACATCGTGCTCGGGCTGTACTACCTCAGCCTCGAGACGCCGGAATTCCTCGCCACCGAGGAGAACGGCACGCCGGCCTTCGCGACCGTCGGCGAGATCGAGCAGGCGCTCGAAGCCGGCGCGATCACGCTGCACAGCAAGATCCGCGCGCGCCGCGACAGCGATCGAACGCCGATGGCCAAGCGGTGACCGAGCGTCGTGGTGACCACGCGCCGGGCGCATGATGATCGGCGCGCTGCTGCCGCTGCGACCGCCAGCTGCCCTACAGCCTGGTCAACCGCATGCTGACCAAGAAGAACGTCTCGGACGTGATCGACGCGGTCTATCGCCACTGCGGCCAGAAGGAGAGCGTGATCTTCGCCGACCGCCTGATGGGCCTGGGCTTCAAGCAGGCGGCCAAGGCCGGCATCTCCTTCGGCAAGGACGACATGGTCGTGCCCGACAGCAAGGCGCAGACCATCGCCAAGACCAAGGAGGAGGTGAAGGAGTTCGAGCAGCAGTATCTCGACGGCCTCATCACCGCCGGCGAGCGCTACAACAAGGTGGTCGACGCCTGGTCGCGCTGCACCGACGACGTGGCCGGCGCGATGATGAAGGAGATCCAGCGGCAGGAGGTCGGGCGGCCGACCAACTCCGTGTGGATGATGTCGCATTCCGGTGCGCGCGGCTCGCCCGCGCAGATGCGCCAGCTGGCCGGCATGCGCGGCCTGATGGCCAAGCCGTCGGGCGAGATCATCGAGCAGCCGATCATCGCGAACTTCAAGGAAGGCCTGTCGGTGCTCGAGTACTTCAACTCCACCCACGGCGCCCGCAAGGGCCTGGCCGACACCGCGCTGAAGACCGCCAACTCCGGCTACCTGACGCGGCGCCTGGTCGACGTGGCGCAGGACTGCATCATCGTCGAGCAGGATTGCGGCACCGAGCGCGGCCTGACCGTGCGCGGCGGTGATGGACGGCGCGGAGGTCGTGTCCTCGCTGTCCGAGCGGATCCTCGGGCCGCACCTCGCAGGAGGACGTGCTGGACCCGGCCGATCGGCTAGCTCATCGTCGCGCGCAACGACCTGATCGACGAGGTCGGCGGCCGAGCGCATCGAGAAGTCCGGCGTCGAGCAGATGAAGATCCGCTCGGTGCTGACCTGCGAGGCGCGCCAGCGGCGTCTGCGGCGCGCTGCTACGGCCGTGACCTCGCGCGCGGCACGCCGGTCAATATCGGCGAGGCGGTCGGCGTCATCGCCGCGCAGTCGATCGGCGAGCCGGGCACGCAGCTCACCATGCGCACCTTCCACATCGGCGGTGCGGCGCAGCGTGGCGCCGAGCAGTCGGCGGTGGAGGCGCTCGGGCGACGGCTCGATCAAGGTGATGAACCGCGTGGTGGTGGCCAACAGCCAGAACCATCCGATCGTCATGAGCCGCAACTGCGAGATCATCCTGATCGACGCGCAGGGCCGCGAGCGTGCGCGCCAGCGCGTGCCCTACGGCGCGCGGCTGCTGACCGAGGATGGCGCGCAGGTCACGCGCGGCCATGAAGCTGGCCGAATGGGACCCCTTCACCCTGCCGATCATCACCGAGCGCGCGGGCAAGCGTCGAATTCGTCGACCTGGTCGAGAACGTGACCCTGGTCGATCGCCAGGACGACGTGACCGGCCTCTCGTTCAAGGAAGTCGTCGACTACAAGGCAGCCGGGCAAGTCGGTCGACCTGCGCCCGCGCCTCGATCCTGCGCGACGACAAGAACAACGTCGTCAAGCGCGACGAACGGCACCGAGGCGATCTACTTCCTCACCCCGGCACCATTCTCTCGATCGAGAACGGCGCCGAGGTCGCCGCCGGCGACGTGCTGGCCCGCCTGCCGCGCGAATCGTCCAAGACCCGCGACATCACCGGCGGTCTGCCGCGCGTGGCGGAGCTGTTCGAGGCGCGCCGGCCGAAGGACCACGCGATCATCAGCGAGATCGACGGCCGCGTCGAATTCGGCAAGGACTACAAGGCCAAGCGCCGCATCGTCGTGGTGCCCGAGCAGGTGGGCGACGAGCAGCCCGCCCCGCGCGAGTACCTGGTGCCGAAGGGCAAGCACGTCTCGGTGCAGGAAGGCGACTACGTGAAGCGCGGCGACCCGCTGGTCGACGGGCCGCGCGTGCCGCACGACATCCTGCGCGTGCTGGGCGTCGAGAAGCTGGCCGACTACCTGGTCGAGCGAGATCCAGGAGGTCTATCGCCTGCAGGGCGTGAAGATCAACGACAAGCACATCGAGGTGATCGTCCGCCAGATGCTGCAGAAGGTCGAGGTCACCGACCCCGGCGACACCACCTACCTGATCGGCGAGACAGGTCGACCGCATCGAGTTCGACATCGAGAACGAGGCGCGCGTCGCCGCCAAGGAGCGCCCGGCGGTCGCCGAACCGGTGCTGCAGGGCATCACCAAGGCCTCGCTGCAGACCACCTCCTTCATCTCCGCCGCCTCCTTCCAGGAGACCACGCGGGTGCTGACGGAAGCCGCCACGGCGGGCAAGGTGGACTACCTGGCGGGCCTCAAGGAGAACGTGATCGTGGGCCGCCTGATCCCGGCGGGCACGGGCTCGGTGATGAACCGCCTGCGGGCATTGGCGGCGCAGCGGGACAAGGGGCGCCTGCCCGCGGCCACCCCCGCCCTGCCGGAACCGCGCGCGGCGGAGTAATCGCCGCCGGGCCGCGATAAGCCCGAGGGGCCGGCATCCGCAGGGGTGCCGGCCCCTTCGTGCATGAGGGGCATCATGATCCGCATCCTGCCCGTGCTGGCGCTGCTGCTCGCCACGCCCGCCCCGGCGCGGGACTGGCCCGCGGAGAAGTGCCACCGCTACAGCGAGGCCTGGTCGGCCGCGACGCAGCGCCTTGGCACCGAGGGGCTCTCGCCGGGCTTCCTCGCCGGCCATGCGGCCTTCATCGCGAGCGGCTGTCGCGAGCGCGGCGTGTGTCCGCGCAGCCGGACGGAGATCGCCATGGCGGATCTGATGACCGTGCTGGCGGTGAATGCCGGCATGTCGGGCACCTTCCTGCCCTTCATCTGCAGGCCGTGAGGATGCGGTGGATGAATCGGTCGTTCACACGCTTGACTCACTCCGGGGCCGAGCGTAGATAGCGGCCCCTCGGCAGGGTTCCGGCGACGGCGCCCAGCCAGGTTTTGGTCCACAACGCTGCGCCGCCGGCGCCGCCCCCTTCTTGGGGCTGAGGCCGGCAGCAAGACGCACACCCGGAAGGCGCGCATGCGCGCCGCGCCGGGTCGTCGCGTTTGGCGGGCGTTGCAACGGACAGGATGGGTACGAAGGGGCGTCATGCCGACGATCAACCAGCTCATCGCCAAGGGGCGTGAGACCAAGCCGGTCCGGAACAAGGTTCCGGCCCTGAAGGGCAGCCCGCAGAAGCGCGGCGTCTGCACGCGCGTCTACACGACCACGCCGAAGAAGCCGAACTCGGCGCTTCGCAAGGTCGCGAAGGTGCGCCTGACGAACGGCTTCGAGGTGGTGAGCTACATCCCCGGCGAAGGTCACAACCTGCAGGAGCACTCGGTGGTGCTCATCCGTGGCGGGCGCGTGAAGGACCTTCCCGGCGTGCGCTACCACATCCTGCGTGGCGTGCTCGACACGCAGGGCCTGCCGAAGCGGCGCAAGCGGCGCTCGCTCTACGGCGCCAAGCGGCCGAAGTGAGGGGCTGAAACATGTCTCGTCGTCACCGCGCCGAAAAGCGCGACGTCCTGCCCGATCCGAAGTTCGGCGACATCGTGCTGAGCCGTTTCATGAACGTGCTCATGTACGACGGCAAGAAGAGCACCGCCGAGCGGATCGTCTATGCCGCGATGGACACGCTGAAGAAGCGCAGCGGCCCGACCGGCGACCCGCTGCGCCTGTTCCATGAGGCGATGGACAATGTGAAGCCGGCCGTCGAGGTGCGCTCCCGCCGCGTGGGTGGCGCGACCTACCAGGTGCCTGTGGAGGTCCGCCCCGAGCGGCGCCAGGCGCTGGCGATCCGCTGGCTGATCGAATCCGCGCGCAAGCGCGGCGAGCACACGATGGAAGAACGCCTTTCGGGCGAGCTGATGGACGCGGCCAACAACCGCGGCTCGGCCGTCAAGAAGCGCGAAGACACGCACCGGATGGCAGAGGCCAACAAGGCCTTCAGCCACTACCGCTGGTAAACGAACCCGATCGGGAATCACGAACATGGCCAAGGCGAAATTCGAGCGGAACAAGCCGCACTGCAACATCGGCACGATCGGGCATGTCGATCATGGCAAGACGTCGCTGACGGCGGCGATCACCAAGATCCTGGCCAAGGCCGGTGGTGCGACCTTCACGGCGTATGACCAGATCGACAAGGCGCCGGAGGAGCGTGCGCGCGGCATCACGATCTCCACGGCGCATGTCGAGTACGAGACGGCGAACCGTCACTACGCGCATGTCGATTGCCCCGGCCACGCCGACTACGTGAAGAACATGATCACCGGTGCGGCGCAGATGGACGGCGCGATCCTGGTGGTCTCGGCGGCCGACGGCCCGATGCCGCAGACGCGCGAGCACATCCTGCTGGCGCGCCAGGTCGGCGTGCCCGCGCTGGTGGTGTTCCTCAACAAGACCGACATGGCGGACCCCGACCTGCTGGAGCTGGTGGAGATGGAGGTGCGCGAGCTGCTGACCTCCTACCAGTTCCCCGGCGACGACATCCCGATCATCCACGGCTCGGCGCTGATGGCGCTCGAGGACAAGGACCCCGAGAAGGGCGAGCAGGCGATCCTGAAGCTGATGGAGGCGGTCGACGCCTACATCCCGCAGCCCGCACGCGACGTGGACCGCCCGTTCCTGATGCCGGTGGAGGACGTGTTCTCGATCTCCGGCCGCGGCACGGTGGTGACGGGTCGTGTCGAGCGCGGCATCGTGAAGGTTGGCGAGGAAGTCGAGATCGTCGGCCTGAAGGACACCGTGAAGACGGTGGTGACGGGCGTGGAGATGTTCCGCAAGCTGCTGGACCAGGGCCAGGCTGGCGACAACATCGGCGCGCTGCTGCGCGGCACGAAGCGCGAGGATGTGGAGCGCGGGCAGGTCCTGGCCGCCCCGGGCTCGATCAAGCCGCACAACAAGTTCAAGGCCGAGGCCTATGTGCTGACGAAGGAGGAGGGCGGTCGCCACACGCCGTTCTTCACGAACTACCGGCCGCAGTTCTACTTCCGCACGACGGACGTGACCGGCGTGGTGCAGCTGCCCGAGGGTGTCGAGATGGTGATGCCCGGGGACAACGTGTCGATGGATGTGGAACTGATCGCGCCGATCGCGATGGACGAGGGGCTGCGCTTCGCCATCCGCGAAGGTGGCCGCACGGTCGGCGCCGGCGTCGTCGCGTCGATCACGAAGTAAGTCACGGCAGGAACCCGGGTCCCACACCATGGACAACCAGAACATCCGCATCCGCCTCAAGGCGTTCGATCACCGCGTGCTCGATGGCAGCACGCGGGAGATCGTGAACACCGCGAAGCGGACCGGTGCGCGCGTACGGGGCCCGATCCCTTTGCCGACGCATATCGAGCGTTTCACCGTGAACCGCTCCCCGCATGTCGACAAGAAGTCGCGCGAGCAGTTCGAGATCCGGACGCATCGCCGCCTTCTCGACATCGTCGACCCCACCCCGCAGACCGTGGACGCGCTGATGAAGCTCGACCTGGCCGCGGGCGTGGACGTCGAAATCAAGATCTGAACGGGCCAGGGGGACCACTGCCATGGCCGCGAAAACGGGCCGTACGGGCCTGATCGCGAAGAAGCTGGGAATGTCCCGGCTGTTCAATGAGGACGGCTCGACCGTTCCCGTCACGCTGCTGCACGTGGACAATGTCCGCGTCGTGGCCACGCGCACTGTGGAGAAGGACGGCTACGAGGCCGTCCAGCTCGGCATCGGCGTCGCGAAGCCCAAGAACGTCTCCAAGGCGAACAAGGGTCATTTCGCGAAGGCCGGCGTCGAGGCGCCGCAGAAGGTCGTGGAGTTCCGGGTCGGCTCCGATGCGGTGCTCGATCTCGGCGCGGCGCTCAGCCCCGCGCATTTCGTGACCGGCCAGAAGGTCGATGTGACGGGTGTGTCGGTCGGCAAGGGCTTCGCGGGTGCGATGAAGCGCTGGAACTTCTCGGGCCTCGAGGCGTCGCACGGCGTGTCGGTCAGCCACCGCTCGCACGGCTCCACCGGCAACCGCCAGGATCCGGGCAAGACCTTCAAGAACAAGAAGATGGCCGGCCATCTCGGCGCCGAGCGCGTGACCACCCAGAACCTGGAAGTGGCCGCCGTGGATGCCGAGAAGGGCCTGCTGTTCATCAAGGGCGCCGTGCCGGGTGCCAAGGGCAGCTTCGTGATGGTGCGCGACGCGAACAAGCGCGCGCGCCACGCCGATGCGCCCTTCCCCGGCCGGCATGGTCCAGACCGCTCCGGCGACGCCGGCAGCGGAGGCGTGAGCGAGGCGAAGATGCAGATCAACGTCATCACCCTCGACAACGCCGCCGCCGGCGAGATCGAACTGCCCGAGGCGGTGTTCGGCGCCGCCCCGCGCGCCGACATCATGGCGCGCGTGGTTCACTGGCAGTTGGCCAAGCGCCGCGCCGGCACGCACAAGACCAAGGGCATGGGCGAAGTGTCCGGCACGACCAAGAAGCCGTATCGGCAGAAGGGCACCGGCAATGCGCGCCAGGGCTCGCTGCGCGCGCCGCAGTTCCGCAAGGGTGGCGTGGTGCATGGGCCGGTCGTGCGCGACCACGGCTACAGCCTGAACAAGAAGGTGCGCCGCGCTCGGCCTGATTTCCGCGCTCAGCCAGAAGGCCGCCGAGGGCAAGCTCGTGGTGCTCGACACCGCGGCGCTGCCGGCCGATGCCAAGACCGCCGCCATGGCCGCGAAGGTCAAGGCGCTGGGCTGGACCAGCGTGCTGGTGGTGGATGCCGCGGCGGACGAGAACTTCGCCCGCGTCATCCGCAACCTGCCGAAGGTGCAGGTGCTGCCGACCATCGGTGCGAATGTGTACGACATCCTGAACCACGACGTGCTCGCGGTAACGCGCGCCGGCGTGGAGGCGCTGAAGGAGCGGCTGGCATGAGCGATACGCCCAAGCCGAAGCGCCCGGTCATCGGCCGGGAGCGCATGTACCAGACCATCCTGTCGCCGCTGGTGACGGAGAAGGCGACGATGAACAGCGAGCGCGGCCAGGTCACCTTCAAGGTGGCGACCGGACGCGACGAAGCCGCAGATCAAGGCGGCGGTCGAAGGGCTGTTCGGCGTCAAGGTCCTCGGCGGTGAACACGCTGGTGGTCAAAGGGCAAGACCAAGCGCTTCCGGGACCGTCCGGGCCAGCGTTCGGACTGGAAGAAGGCGATCGTGCGCCTGGCCGAAGGCCAGAGCATCGACCTGACGACGGGGCTCGCGTAAGCCATGGCGCTCAAAAGCTACAACCCGATCACCCCGTCGCTGCGCGGCACGATCCTCATCGATCGTTCCGAGCTGTGGAAGGGCAAGCCGGTCAAGGGGCTGACCGAAGGCAAGCATGCCTCGGGCGGGCGCAACAAGCATGGCCGCATCACGGTGCGGTTCCGTGGCGGCGGACACAAGCGCGCCTATCGCATGGTCGACTTCAAGCGCCGCAGAAGTTCGGCGTGCCGGCGACGGTCGAGCGGCTGGAATACGATCCGAACCGCACCGCCTTCATCGCGCTGGTGAAGTACGAGGACGGCGAGCTGGCCTACATCCTGGCGCCGCAGCGCCTGAAGGTGGGCGACACGGTGATCGCCGGCGAGCAGGTCGACATCAAGCCGGGCAACGCGATGCCGATGGCCGCGATCCCGGTGGGCACGATCATCCACAACGTCGAGATGAAGCCGGGCGCCGGTGGCAAGCTCGCGCGTTCGGCCGGCACCTTTGCGCAGCTGGTCGGCAAGGATGGCGGCTACGCGCAGGTCAAGCTGCACTCGGGCGAGCTGCGTCTGGTCCGCTCCGAGTGCATGGCCTCGATCGGTGCGGTGTCCAACCCGGACAACAGCAACCAGCAACTCGGCAAGGCCGGCCGTTCGCGCTGGCTCGGGCGCATGCCGCACAACCGCGGCGTCGACGATGAACCCGATCGACCACCCGCATGGCGGTGGCGAAGGCCGCACCTCGGGTGGCCGTCACCCGGTCACGCCCGTGGGGCAAGCCGACCAAGGGTGCCAAGACCCGCAACAACAAGCGGACCGACGGGCTGATCGTCCGCCGCCGCAACGCGACGAAGGAGCTGAGTCGACGATGTCGCGCTCGCGTCTGGAAGGGGCCGTTCGTCGACGGCTACCTGCTCAACAAGGCGGAGAGCCGCACGGGCTTCGACGCGCAACGAGATCATCAAGATCTGGTCGCGCCGCTCGACGATCCTGCCGCAGTTCGTCGGCCTGACCTTCGGTGTCTACAACGGCAAGAAGTTCCTGCCGGTGCAGGTGACCGAGAACATGGTGGGCCACAAGTTCGGCGAATTCTCGCCGACGCGCACCTTCACCGGCCATGCGGCCGACAAGAAGGCGAAGCGAGGCTGACATGAGCAAGCCGAAGCATCCCCGGCGTCTCGACGACACCGAGGCGCAGGCCGTGACGTGGCAACATCCGCGTCTCGCCGCGCAAGCTGAACCTGGTTGCCGCGATGATCCGCGGCAAGAAGGCGCAGGACGCCGTGGCGCAGCTGACCTTCTCGCAAGCGCCGCATCGCGGTGACCGTGAAGAAGACGCTGGAATCGGCCATCGCCAATGCCGAGAACAACCACAGCCTCGATGTCGATCGCCTGGTCGTCGCCGAGGCCGAGGTCGGCACGCGCGATGGTGATGAAGCGCTTCCACGCGCGTGGCCGTGGCCGCGCCTCGACGCATCGAGAAGTGGTTCAGCCATCTCAAGATCGTGGTGGCGGAGCAGCAGCTGGCCGCACCGCCGCCGAGCAGGAGGCCGCGTAGCATGGGTCATAAAGTCAATCCGATCGGGCTGCGCCTCGGCATCAACCGCACCTGGGACAGCCGCTGGTTCGCCGGCAACGACTACGCCCGCCTGCTGCACGAGGACCTCAAGCTGCGCGAGAAGCTGCTCAAGCGCCTCGAGCAGGCCGGCGTCTCCCGCGTGGTGATCGAGCGCCCGGCCAAGAAGCCGCGCGTGACGATCCATGCCGCACGCCCGGGCGTGGTGATCGGCAAGAAGGGCGCGGATATCGAGATGCTGCGCAAGGACCTCATGAAGATGGCCGGCGGCGAGGTGGCGCTGAACATCGTCGAGATCCGCAAGCCCGAGATCGAGGCCGATGCTGGTGGCCGAGAACATCGCCCAGCAGCTGGAGCGCCGCGTGGCCTTCCGCCGTGCGATGAAGCGCGCCGTGCAATCGGCCATGCGCCTGGGCGCCGGGGCATCCGCATCAACTGCGTCGGGTCGCCTGGGCGGGGCCGAGATCGCGCGCATGGAGTGGTATCGCGAAGGTCGCGTGCCGCTGCATACGCTGCGCGCCGATATCGACTACGGCACGGCGACCGCGAAGACCACCTATGGCACCTGCGGTGTGAAGGTGTGGATCTTCAAGGGCGAGATCATGGCGCATGACCCGATGGCGCAGGACAAGCGCGCCGACGCGCAGCAGGCGCCGGCAGCGCTGAAGAGTGGATCGGACCATGCTGCAACCTAAGCGCACCAAGTTCCGCAAGGCCCATCAAGGGCCGCATCCACGGCCTGGCCAAGGGCGGCTTCACGCTGTCCTTCGGCGCGTTCGGCCTGAAGGCGCTCGAGCCGGAGCGCGTGACCGCGCGCCAGATCGAGGCGGCGCGTCGTGCGATCACCCGTCACGATGAAGCGCCAGGGCCGCGTGTGGATCCGGATCTTCCCGGACGTGCCGGTCTCGCACGAAGCCGGCCGAAGTCCGCATGGGCTCCGGCAAGGGCGCGCCCGAGTATCTGGGTGTGCCGCGTGAAGCCCGGCCGCATCATGTTCGAGATCGACGGCGTGCCTGCCGACACCGCGCGCGAGGCGCTGTCGCTCGGTGCGGCGAAGCTGCCGATCAAGACCAAGTTCGTCACCCGCCTGGGTGCAGAGGTCTGATATGCCCGCGACCAAGATCGGCGACCTCCGCGCGAAATCCGCGGACGAGCTGTCGACCATGCTGCTCGACCTTCGCAAGGAGCAGTTCAACCTGCGCTTCCAGCGCGCGACCGGCCAGCTCGAGGCGCTCGCGCGCATCAAGCAGGTCCGCCGCGACATCGCGCGGGTGAAGACGCTCATCGGCGAGCGCACCCGCGCCGCCGCAACCGCGGCCTGAGAGGAGACCGGCGGCCATGCCGAAGCGCGTCCTCACCGGGCGGGTCACCAGCGACAAGACGGACAAGACCATCACGGTCCTGGTCGAGCGTCGCGTGATGCATCCGCTCTACAAGAAGTTCATCCGGCGCTCGAAGAAGTACGCCGTGCATGACGACGCCAACCTGTGCAAGGAAGGCGACGTGGTGCAGATCGAGGAATGCCGCCCGATCAGCAAGCGCAAGTCCTGGGTGGTGATCGAGCGCAACGGCGCCTCGCTCGACCGCCCGGCCTTCCTTGCCGAAGCCGTGGCTGTGGAGGCCTGATCGATGATCCAGGTCGAATCCAACCTCGAAGTCGCCGACAATTCCGGCGCGCGCCGCGTCCAGTGCATCAAGGTGCTGGGCGGCTCCAAGCGCAAGACCGCCGGCGTGGGCGACATCATCGTCGTGTCCGTCAAGGAAGCGATTCCGCGCGGCAAGGTGAAGAAGGGTACGGTCGAGCGCGCGGTGATCGTGCGCACGGCCTTCCCGGTGCGCCGGCAGGACGGCACGGTGATCCGCTTCGACCGCAACGCGGCGGTGCTGATCAACAAGCAGAACGAGCCGATCGGCACGCGCATCTTCGGGCCGGTGGTGCGCGAGCTGCGCGCCAAGAAGTTCATGAAGATCATCTCCCTGGCGCCGGAGGTGCTGTGATGGCGGCGAAGATCCGCAAGGGCGATCGCGTCCAGGTGCTCGCCGGCCGCGACAAGGGCCGGCAGGGCGAGGTGATCCGCGTGATTCCGGCCGATGGCCGCGCCTTCGTGCAGGGCGTGAACATGGCCAAGCAGCCACCAGAAGCCGCAGGGCATGGGCCGCCCCGGCGGCATCGTCGAGAAGGAGGCGTCGATCGACCTCTCCAATCTCGCTCTGCTCGATCCGAAGTCGGGCAAGCCGACCCGCGTCGGCTTCAAGGTGCTCGAGGACGGCAAGAAGGTCCGGGTGGCGAAGGCCTCCGGCGAGGTGCTTGACGCATGAACGAAGCCAGGGAACAGCCGCGCCTGCGGCGCTTCTACGAAGAGACGGTGCGCAAGCGCCTCTCGGAGGAATTCGGGTACAAGAACCCGATGGAAGTGCCCAAGCTCGAGAAGATCGTGATCAACATGGGCGTCGGCGAAGCCGCCGGCGACCAGAAGAAGCTCGACAGCGCGGTCGCGGAGCTGACCGTCATCGCCGGCCAGAAGCCGGTGAAGACCAAGGCGAAGAAGGCCATCGCGGGCTTCAAGATCCGCGAGGGCATGGCGATCGGCACCAAGGTGACGCTGCGCCAGACCCGGATGTACGAGTTCCTCGACCGGCTCGTGACCATCGCGATGCCGCGCGTGCGGGACTTTCGTGGCCTGCCTGCGAACAAGGGCTTCGACGGGCGTGGGAATTTCTCCCTCGGCCTGAAGGAGCAGATCGTGTTCCCCGAGATCAACTACGACAAGGTGGATGCGGTCCGCGGCATGGACATCGTCTTCGTCACCACGGCGAAGACCGACAAGGAAGCGAAGGCGCTGTTGAAGGCGTTCGAGCTTCCCTTCCAGAATTGATGTTGGAAAACCGCCGGGCGCGCCCGGCAGGTTCCGGAGGAATTTGACGGCATGGCCAAGACCTCGTCTGTCATGAAGAACAAGCGGCGGGAGCGGCTGGCGAAGCTGCACGCCCCCAAGCGCGCCGCGCTGAAGGCCGTGGTCATGGACCGCGAGCTGCCGGTGGAGGAACGCTTCGAGGCGTCGCTGAAGCTCGCGCAGTTCCCGCGCAACGGAGCCAAGGTGCGCGTGCGCCTGCGCTGCGAGATCACCGGCCGCCCCCGCGGCAATTATCGCAAGTTCAAGCTTTGCCGGAACCAGCTCCGGGAATTGGCCTCCAAGGGCCAGATCCCCGGTGTGGTCAAGGCGAGCTGGTAAGGAAGGACCGGCCATGTCCATGTCCGATCCGCTGGGTGACATGCTCACCCGCATCCGCAATGCCCAGTCGGCGCGCCAGTCGCGCTGCAAGGCGCCGGCCTCCCGCCTGCGGGAGAACGTGCTCGAGGCGCTGAAGCGCGAAGGCTTCATCCGCGCCTGGCGCACCGAGGAGCTGCGCCCGGGCATCCGCTTCATCGATATCGAGCTGAAGTATTCGGAAGGCGAGCCCGCCATCAGGGAGATCACCCGCGTCTCCAAGCCCGGTCGGCGCGTCTATTCCAAGATCACGGAGCTGCCGCAAGGTCTATAACGGCCTGGGCACCTCCATCCTCTCCACGCCGCGCGGCGTGATGAGCGAGAACGAGGCCCGCGCCGCCAATGTCGGCGGCGAAGTCCTCTGCCGCGTGTTCTGACGGGGAGGGAAGAATGTCTCGCGTCGGAAAATATCCCGTGCCGGTCCCGGCGGGCGTCACGCTCGCCATGTCGGGCCGCACCATCACCGCCAAGGGCAAGCTCGGCGAGCTCAAGCTCGACCTCACGGACGACGTCGATGTCGATATCCGCGAGAACGAGGTTGCCGTCTCCCCGCGCCGCACCGATCGCCGCTCGCGCACCATGTGGGGCACGACGCGCAGCCTGATCGACAGCATGGTCACCGGCGTCTCCACCGGCTTCGTCAAGGCCATGGAGATCAACGGCACCGGCTACCGCGCCGCGGTGCAGGGCAGCGACCTCGTGCTGAACCTGGGCTACAGCCACGAGATCCGCTACCCGATCCCGCAGGGCATCAGGATCACCTGCGAGCGTCCGACCGCCATCAAGGTGGAAGGCTCGGACAAGCGCCAGGTCGGCCAGGTGGCCGCCGAGATCCGCGGCTATCGCGGCCCCGAGCCCTACAAGGGCAAGGGCGTGAAGTACGTGAACGAGCAGATCCTCCGCAAGGAGGGCAAGAAGAAGTAATGGCCAGCAAGCTCGACCTCGAGGAGCGCCGCCGGCGCCGCCTCCGCTTCCAGATCCGGCAGAAATCCGGCGGGCGCCTGCGCCTGTCGGTGTTCCGCTCGGGCAAGCACATCTATGCGCAGGTCATCGACGACAAGGCGGGCCGCACGCTGGCCGCCGCCTCGTCGATCGAGAAGGCGATGCGCGAAGGGCTCAAGACCGGCGCCGACAAGGACGCCGCCTCGGCGGTCGGCAAGCTGGTCGCCGAGCGTGCGATCGCGGCCGGGGTGACGGAAGTCGTCTTCGATCGCGGACCCTATCTCTATCACGGGCGCGTCAAGGCGCTCGCGGACGGCGCCCGCGAGGGCGGGCTGTCGTTCTGAGAGGCTGACAGACATGGCATATGCACCGAGGTCCGGCGGCGAGGGTGGCGGCGAACGCCGCGGCCGCCGTCGCGACAGCAACGACAACCGCCAGGAGCGCGGCGACGGCGACGAGCTGAAGGACAAGCTCGTCACCATCAATCGCGTCGCCAAGGTGGTGAAGGGCGGCCGCAGGTTCTCCTTCGCGGCGCTGGTTGTGGTGGGCGACGAGAAAGGCCGGGTCGGCTGGGGTGCGGGCAAGGCGCGCGAGGTGCCCGAGGCCATCCGCAAGGCCACGGAGCGCGCCAAGCGCACCATGATCCGCGTGCCGATGCGCGAGGGCCGCACCCTGCATCACGACGTGATCGGCGAATACGGCGCCGGGCGCGTGATCCTGCGCGCGGCACCCGCGGGCACCGGCATCATCGCCGGCGGTCCGATGCGCGCGGTGTTCGAGACGCTGGGCATGGGCGACGTGGTCGCCAAGTGCACCGGCTCGGCGAATCCGCACAACATGGTGAAGGCCACCTTCGCGGCGCTGACGCGCTGCACCTCGCCGCGCGCGGTTGCCGCGCGGCGCGGCAAGAAGGTGTCCGACATCCTCGGCCAGCGTAAGGACGCCGCGACCGAGGCGACGGAGGCCTCCAATGTCTGACGCCAAGAAGACCGTGAAGGTGACCCAGATGGGCTCGCCCATCGGCCGCAAGCCGGGCCAGAAGGAAACGCTGATCGGCCTCGGCCTGAACAAGCGTCACCGCACGCGCGAACTCGAGGACACGCCCGCGGTGCGCGGCATGATCCGCAAGGTCGCGCATCTGATCCGGGTCGAGGACTAGCCCTGCGCGCGCCATGACCGGCGCGCGAGGGCGGGAGCAATGACGATGAAACTGAACGAAATCCGCGACAACGAGGGCGCCCGCCCGAAGTTCAAGCGCATTGGCCGCGGCATCGGCTCGGGCAAGGGCAAGACCTCCGGGCGCGGCGTGAAGGGCCAGAAGGCCCGCACGGGCGTCTCCCTCGAACGGGTTCGAGGGCGGCCAGCTGCCGATCTATCGGCGCCTGCCCAAGCGCGGCTTCGTGAACATATTCCGCAAGGAATATGCCGTGCTGAACATCGGCACGCTCGACACCGCCATCGAGGAAGGCCGCCTGCCGGGCGACCAGCCGCTCGATGAGGCGGCGCTGCGTGCGGCCGGCCTGGTGCGCACCTCGGCCAAGCTGGTGGGCGTGCGCCTGCTGGCCAAGGGCGAGATCAAGCGCGCCGTGACCATCACCGTGACCGGCGCCTCGGCCGCCGCGATCGCCGCCGTGCAGGCGGCGGGCGGCAGCGTGACCGTCACCGCGGCGGTTGCGGAATCGGCGCCCGAGTGACCCTTGCCCCGGGCCGGCCGCGTGGCTAGGTCTGGGATCGGTCTTCGCTGCGGCGCGCAGGGGAACCTGTGCGCCGCAGTGCTTAGGAGATAGTGCATGGCGTCCGCTGCCGAACAGGCGATGTCGAGCCTCAATTTCGGGGTGCTCGCCAAGGCGACCGAGCTGAAAAAGCGCATCTGGTTCACGCTGGGCGCGCTCATCGTCTATCGCCTGGGCACCTATATCCCGGTGCCGGGCGTCGATGCCTCGGTGATGGGCGAGATCCTCGCCCAGCATGGCGGCGGCATCCTTGGCATGTTCGACATGTTCAGCGGCGGCGCGCTCGGGCGCATGACCGTCTTTGCGCTGAACATCATGCCCTACATCAGCGCCTCGATCATCGTGCAGCTGCTGACCGCGGCCATCCCGGCCTGGGAGGCGCTGAAGAAGGAAGGCGAGGCGGGGCGCAAGAAGCTCAACCAGTATACCCGCTACCTGACGGTCGTCATCGCCATCTTCCAGGCCTGGGGCATCGCCGTCGGACTCGAGTCGATGCGCGGGCAGTTCGGCAACGCGGTCTATGATCCGGGCTGGTTCTTCCGCTTCTCCTGCGTCATCACGCTGGTCGGCGGCACCATGTTCCTGATGTGGCTGGGCGAGCAGATCACCGCGCGCGGCGTGGGCAACGGCATCAGCCTGATCATCTTCGCCGGCATCGTGGCGAACCTGCCCTCGGCGCTGATCAGCACGCTGGAGCTCGGGCGCACCGGCGCGCTCTCGACCTTCTTCATCATCTTCTTCCTGCTCGCCGCGCTGGGCATCATCGCCGTGGTCGTGTTCATCGAGCGCGCGCAGCGACGCATCCCGGTGCAGTACCCCAAGCGCCAGGTCGGCAACCGCATGTTCAGCGGCGAGGCGACGCACCTGCCGCTGAAGCTCAATACCGCGGGCGTGATCCCGCCGATCTTCGCCTCATCCCTGCTGCTGCTGCCGGCCACGGTGGCGGGCTTCTCGACCGACGCCGACGCAGGAAGGCTGGCTGCAGAGCATCAGCGCCGCGCTCGGCGCATGGCCAGCCGCTGTACATGGCGCTGTATCTGCGGCCTGATCGTCTTCTTCGCCTTCTTCTACACGGCGGTGGTGTTCAACCCGACCGAGACGGCCGACAACCTGCAAGAAGTACGGCGGCTTCATCCCCGGCATCCGCCCGGGCAAGAACACCGCGGACTACCTGGACCACATGCTGACCCGGCTGACCGTGGTCGGGGCCATCTATCTCTGCATCGTCTGCATCATGCCCGAGATCCTGATCAGCAATTACGGCGTGCCCTTCTATTTCGGCGGCACCTCGCTGCTGATCATCGTCTCGGTCACCATGGACACGATGGCGCAGATCCAGTCGCACCTGTTCGCGCACCAGTATGAAGGCCTGATCAAGAAGGCCAGGCTCGGCGGGCGCGGCATGCCGCGGCCCCGCTGAACCAGCGGGGGATGAACGGATGAACCTGATCCTGCTGGGCCCGCCCGGCGCGGGTAAGGGCACGCAGGCGCAAGCGGCTCGAGGAACGCCACGGCATCGTGCAGCTCTCCACCGGCGACATGCTGCGCGCCGAGGTGAAGTCCGGCAGCGAAATCGGGCTGCAGCGCCAAGGCCATCATGGAGCGCGGCGACCTGGTGCCGGATGAGATGATCACCGCGATGATCGCCGACCGCGTGGAGCGGCCCGATTGCGCCCGGGGCTTCATTCTCGACGGCTTCCCGCGCACCGCGCCGCAGGCCGAAGCGCTCGACCGCATGCTTGCGGAGTCACGGCCTGCGCCTCGACCACGTGATCGAGCTCAAGGTCGATGACGCGATCCTGGTCGAGCGGATCGCCGGGCGGTTCACCTGCGCCAAATGCGGCGCGGGCTATCACGACAGTTTCAAGCCGCCGGCGAAGGCCGGGCGTTTGCGATACCTGCGGCAGCACGGAGTTCACCCGCCGCGCCGACGACAGGGCCGAGACGGTGGCGGCGCGGCTGGAGGCCTATCACCGCCAGACCGCCCCGCTGCTGCCCTACTACGCCGCCCAGGGGAAGCTCGCGGGCGTGGACGGCATGGCCTCGATGGACGAGGTGGCACGCCAGATCGGCGCCATCCTCGCCATGGAGGGTTGACGCAACGGGCTACCGGCGCTAGATGCCCCCCTCCCGCGGGCGGGGGTTACTCCGGCCGCCGATCACCGTTGCATATCTAGTTCAGGTCACTGCGTCGAAGGGGCTTCCTGCCCCGGACTGCATAATTCGGGGCATCGGCCCCAGGAGAGGCACTGTGGCGCGCATCGCCGGCGTGAACATCCCGACCAACAAGCGGGTGCTCATCGCGCTTCGCTACATCTTCGGCATCGGGCCGCAGAATGCGAAGGATATCTGTGGCAAGCTGGCCATTCCCGACGATCGCCGGGTGAACCAGCTGACCGATGACGAGGTCCTGCGCATCCGTGAGATGATCGATCGCGACTATCGCGTCGAGGGCGACCTGCGGCGTGAGCTGGCGATGAACATCAAGCGCCTGATGGACCTCGGCTGCTATCGCGGCCTGCGTCACCGCAAGGGTCTGCCGGTCCGCGGCCAGCGCACGCACACCAATGCGCGCACCCGCAAGGGCAAGGCGGTCGCGATCGCCGGCAAGAAGAAGGTGACGAAGTAGCATGGCCCGCGAACCCCGCGCCGGCGCCCGTCGGCCCGGTCAAGCGCAAGGAACGGAAGAACATCACCTCGGGCGTCGCCCATGTGCTGCGCTTCCTTCAACAACACGATCGTGACCATCACCGACGCGCAGGGCAACGCCATCGCCTGGTCGTCGTCGGGCTCGCAGGGGTTCAAGGGCAGCCGCAAGTCCACCCCCTATGCCGCGCAGGTCGCGGCCGAGGATGCCGGGCGCAAGGCGCGCGAGCATGGGATGGAAACGCTTGAAATCATGGTGAGCGGCCCCGGTTCGGGCCGCGAGTCGGCGCTTCGCGCCCTGCAGGCGGTGGGCTTCTACGTCACCGCCATCAAGGACGTGACGCCCATCCCGCACAACGGCTGCCGTCCGCGCAAGCGCCGCCGCGTCTGAGGGCTGGCCCCCGAGGGGGCCGCCCGACACGCGAAGGCGACCTTGGCGCGCGACCCGCGCGCCGCATGCGGACCGTCAGGGCCGAAAGGAGAGAGTGATCGTGCTCGAGAAGAATTGGCGTTCGCTGATCGAGACGCAGAAGTCCGTCGAGATGGGGGCGGACCCGCTGCGCACCGCGACCGTGGTGCTGGAGCCGCTGGAGCGTGGCTTCGGCATGACGCTGGGCAATGCGCTGCGCCGCGTGCTGCTGTCGTCGCTGCAGGGCGCCTCCGTCACCGCCATCCGCATCGATGGCGTGCTGCATGAATTCAGCTCCATCCAGGGCGTGCGCGAGGACGTGACGGACATCGTCCTGAACGTGAAGCAGCTGGCCATCCGCATGCAGGGCGAGGGCCCCAAGCGCCTGGCGCTGACCGCGACCGGCCCGGGCGAGGTCACCGCCGGGCAGATCCAGACCACCGGCGACATGGAAATCGCGAACCCGGACCTCGTGCTCTGCACGCTGGACGATGGCGCGAAGCTGTCCATGGAACTGACCGTGGACATCGGCAAGGGCTATGTGCCGGCCAGCGAGAACCGCCCCGAGGATGCGCCGATCGGCCTGATCCCGATCGATGCCATCTATTCCCCGGTGCGCCGCGTGGCCTATCGCGTGGAACCCACCCGCGTGGGCCAGCGCACCGACTTCGACAAGCTGGTGCTGACCGTCGAGACCGACGGCACGCTGCAGCCCGAGGATGCCGTGGGCGTCGCCGCCCGCATCCTGCAGGAACAGCTCCAGATCCTGATCAACTTCGACGAGCCGCGCGCCCGCGTTGAGGAGGAGGTCCGCGACGACCTGCCCTTCAACCGCAACCTGCTGCGCAAGGTCGATGAGCTGGAACTGTCGGTCCGCTCGGCGAACTGCCTGAAGAACGACAACATCGTCTATATCGGCGACCTGGTGCAGAAGACCGAGCAGGAAATGCTGCGCACGCCGAATTTCGGCCGCAAGTCGCTGAACGAGATCAAGGAGGTCCTCGCCTCCATGGCGCTCGGCCTGGGCATGACCGTCACGGGCTGGCCGCCGGAGAATATCGAGGAACTCGCGAAGAAGGCCGAAGAACCCTTCTGAGGGTTCCGGATAGGGATACACCACCATGCGTCACGGAATGGCCGGGCGTAAGCTCAGCGTCACCTCGTCCCACCGGCTCGCCATGTTCCGCAACATGGCGACGTCGCTGATCAAGCACGAGCAGATCACCACCACCCTGCCCAAGGCGAAGGAGCTGCGCCCCTACGTCGAGCGCATCATCACGCTGGGCAAGCGCGGCGGCCTGCATGCGCGCCGCCAGGCGCTGGCCCAGATCCGCGACGAGAAGGTGGTGCAGAAGCTGTTCGGCGAGATCGCCGATCGCTACAAGGCCCGCTCCGGCGGCTATTGCCGCGTGCTGCGCGCCGGTATGCGCTACGGCGATGCCGCCACGATGGCAGTGATCGAGCTGGTGGACCGCAACCCGGCCGCCAAGGGCCTGGACAGCGGCCCGAGGCCGGAAGCCGCCGAGGACGAGGGCGCCGAGTCCTGAACCGCGCCGCGCGCCGCCTGGCCGCGTGATGGAAGGGCGGGTGGCCAAGGCCATCCGCCTTTTGCATGTCCGGCGCTCGTCCCCTTGCACGACCGGCACGTGTCAGCGCCGTTGCATGTCCAGATCCGCTCAGCGGGGTCCCATCGCCTCGGCCAGCGCGGGCACGAAGCCCATCAGGCCGGGGCGCAGTGCCTCCGGCCAGCCGCGCGGGTCGGGCGGCACCGACAGCCGCACCTGCCCCGCCTGCGTCAGCAGCAGGTACATCCGTTCGTCCTGCAGGTCGTAGGCGAGAAAGGCACCACCCTCGCGGCAACCTTCGGGCTGGCAGCCGAAGCCGAACAGGTAGCGCTCGTCCACCATCTCCACCGGTGGCCCCGGGTCGCGCAGCCTTGCGGCCAGCGCGCCGCGATGCCCGCCACTGTTGAAGCGCAGCCCGGTGGTCAGTTCCGGCCGCTGCGCCAGCACCAGCACCGGCTCGCCGATCACCGAGGTGATCTCCACCTGCGCCATGGCGGGCCCGCCGGCGAGCAGCAGTGCAGCGAGCGTGGCGCGCCACCGCCAGCCCCGCCCGCCCCGGCCCGTGCCGAAGGCCGGCCTGGTCGCCACATCAGCCGCCCCGCCGCGCCGTGCCATCGCCAGCGGCGGAGCGGCCGTCATCATCATCGGGTGCATCACCCATCCACCTGCGCGCCACCGCCCCCAGCGTCAAGCGCGCGCAGGCCATGGCGCTGCCGCGCAGCCCCGCTACCATCGCGCCATGACCACGCCCCCGCCCTACGACCACCTTCCCCGTCCCGCCGACGACCCCACCGGCCTGCCGCTCTCCTGGGGCGTTTGGGGCGCGCAGGACCAGGTCGGCACGCTCAACCGCATCACCGACGCCACCGTGGCCGCGGCGCGCGAGGAAATCACCACCGGCCGCCGCTTCAACCTGAACCTGCCGCTGGATGAGCCCTTCGGCGCCGCGCTGCCCGGCGCCCATCGCCGGCGTGAGGCCCCGAGCCCGGTGATGATCACCGAGGACCACCCCGGCCGCATCACCCGCGATGACCGGCTGGACGGCTTTTGGCTGCAGGCCAGCACGCAATGGGATGGGCTGTCCCACTTCGCCGACCCCACGCACGGCTTCTACAATCACGCGCCGCTGTCCTCGATCGTGCATGGCGCGGCCAGCCGCAACGGCATCGACAAGGCGCTGGCCCATGGCATCGCCGGGCGGGCCGTGCTCGCGGATCTGCCGCGCCATTTCGCGCGCACCGGCCGCGCCTGGGCCGCGCTGGGCGGCCATCGCGCCACCGCCGAGGACCTCGCTGCCTGCCTCGCCGCCCAGGGCACGGCGCTGCGCCCGGGCGACATCCTGCTGGTGCGCACCGGCTGGCTCGCCGCCTTCCGCGCCGCCCCCGATGCCGCCGCCCGCCACCTTCTGCTCCAGGGCGAGGGGGGCGCGCGCGACTATTCCGGCCTCGATGGCGCCGAGCCGATGTGGCGCTTCCTGTGGGATTCCGGCATCGCCGCGGTGGCCGCCGACAACCCGACCGTCGAGGCCTGGCCGATCTTCCCCTGGAAGCCGGCGCTGCACCTCGCCATCGCACGACTCGGGCTTTGCCTGGGGGAGTTCTTCGACCTCGAATCCCTGGCCGAGGACAGCGCGGCGACGGGCCAATTCACCGCCTTCTTCACCGCCGCGCCGCTGAACCTGCGCGGGGGCATCGGCAGCCCGGGGAATGCGCTGGCGATCCGCTGAGCGCGTCGGCGCTGGACGCTTGCCGGCCGGCACCGCAGGCCCAGGGCGGCCCGTGCTGCTCGAACTGTGGTCAAGCCGACCTCGCACAGGCATTGATCCTGCGGCGCGGAGCCGCCGTCACACAGTCGGCAGGCGCCGGAACCCGGCTTCGCCCGGCGGTTCGTCGGCGACCTCCGCCACCTCGTCCACCCGCGCCAGCGGCGGGCCGCGCCGGCAGGCCGCGAGCAGCGCGCGCACCGCCGCCTCGTCCCCCGCCACCAGCGCCTCGACGCTGCCATCGCGGCGGTTTCGCACCCAGCCCTGCAGGCCCAGGCGTTCCGCCTCGCGCCGCATCCAGTCGCGGTAGCCCACGCCCTGCACGCGGCCGCGGATGGTGACGCGGCGCGCCGGATTCATGCCCGCAACAGCGCGATGAAGCGTTCCGCCAGCACCAGATCGGCCGCCACCCGCGCGCGCCGCGCCATCGCCTCGCCATCGGTGCCCCAGCGTGCTTCCTGCAACGTCTCGTCCAGGATCGACAGGCGATGCGCCCCCCCCGCATCGAGCCGCCCGGCCGAGAGCGCCAGCCCCAGCACCAGGCTGCCCAGCGCGGGCACGGCCACGCCGAGCGCGGCCAGTTCCTCCGCCGGGTGCGCGGCCACCGCGGCGCGCAGGGCCGCCTGGCCCGCCGCCGGCTGCGCCACCGGCATCAGCCCCACCGTCACCACCAGCGCCGCGCCATGGGTCTGCGCGGCCCAGTCCAGCAGCGGCTGCCATTCGCGCGCCTGGACCTCCGCCTGGGCCGGATCCTCGGCGCGGTAGCACAGCAGGTCGGTCTCGCCGTATCTGGCCAGGCCTTCGACCATCGCCGCGGGATCGGGCACCACCCGGTCCTGCGCGGTGCCGAGCAGCCGGGTCAGTGGCAGCGCCTCCATCGAGGTCTCGCCGCCCTTCGCCTCGCCGGCCGCCTGCCATTCGGCGGCGATCGCCTCGGCCAGCGCCACCGAGCGCGTGGCCAGCGGCGCGCCGCCGGGCAGGCGCAGCGGCCGCCCGTCCAGCAGCACGGCATGGCCGCCCTCGGGGCGCGGCACGGCAACGGCATGGTCCCAGAATCGCTTCATGCCCGGCCTTCCAGAGCTTCCAAGGTACGATATCCGGTTGGATCGGACGGTCCTGTAGACCACCGCCCGGTCGCGTGGAACCGCCGCGCCCATCCGCCGGCCGCAACCCGGTGCCCAACCCCGCGGACCAGGCCCGATCCCCGGCACGCGCCGCCGCGCGCCGCGGTCAGGATGCGGGACATTCGCCATGATCCGCTTCGGCCCCGCTGCCTTCCGCGGCAAGCGGCGCGAACCGCTGCACGGCCAGGGCGCGCGGCCTATTGCCGCCCACCGCCCAGGATGCCGCCCAGCCCGCGCAGCACGTCCCGCGCGGTGCCCTGCAAATCCCGCGGCACGCCGGGCACCACCGTCTGCGGCGCGGGCACCGGCCCATCGGCGCCGAACCGCGCCAGGCGCAATTGCGCCGCGCAATCCCCCGCCGGGTGCCGCCCGGTCAGCCGCCCGGCCAGCCAATCGATGGTCGGGTCGCGCCACAGCCGATTGGCGACCGTATCCTCCATCACCCGGACCACCGCCCGGCCGGGCTCCACCCCCACGCTGGGCGAGGCCAGCGTGCCGCCAATGCCCACCGGCGCGCGCACCCGCAGGCCGAACAGGGTCACATCCGGCAGCAGTCGCGCGGCCATGCGTTCGTTGCGCAGGTTCACCGCCACCGTGCCCTCGACCCGCCCGGCCGAGGTTTCCGCCAGCAGCGCATCGCTGCGCAGCATGCCGTCCTCGGCGGTGAAGCGCAGCGCCAGGCAGCGCAGCGCCAGCCCATCCTGCGGTGCGCCCGGCAGCAACAGCGCGAGCAGGTCCGGCCCCAGCCGCAGCAGCCCCGCCCGCGCCAGCCGTGCATCGACGATGGCGACGCCGCCCTCGCCGGTCAGGCTCGCCGCCAGGGCGCGGGTGGTGGCGCCACGCGCGCGCAGGTCGAGCACCACCTCCGCGCGGCCCTCGATGCTCGCCGCCTCGTCGCGTGCCCGGCGCAGCGCGCCGAGATCGAGCCCGCGCCCCTCGCTGCGCAGCGTGACCGACATCGCCGGCGGATTGGCCGAGGCATCGAGCCGCGCCTCACCGCGCACCGGTCCGCCCGGTGTCACGGCCGCGAAGGAGGTCAGGCGTGCCGACCCCCCTTCCAGGGCCAACGTGCCGCGCATCTGGCGCCAATCGGTTCCGCCCACCGTGATGTGGTCGGCCGTCAGCGCCAGGCGGCCCGCATAGGCCCGCACGAGGGACAGCGGCAGCCGGATATCCGGAATCACGCGGCCATCTTCGGCTGCCGGTGCGGGTGGCGGTGCGGGGGCCGGGGCGCGTTGCGCCGCCGGTGCGGGTGTCGGCCTGGCCGGTGCCGTGGCCGGCAATCGTCGTGCCAGCGCATCGACATCGAGCCGCGCGATCGCCACGCGCCCTTCGAGCCCGATTGGCCGGCCTGGCCGCAGCACCACTTCCCCTTCGGCGGTCAGCGAGGGCCCGGCGATGCTGAAGGGCGCGAGGCGGATCGCCTGCATGAGCGTGCCGGCCGCCTCCAGGCGCGCGCGCAGCGTGACGTCGCGTAGCGGCGGTGGGTCGCGCAGAACCGGAGCCAGCGCCGCGAGGTCGGGCACCGCCACATGAATGTCGAGCAACGCGCCCGCGAGCCGGTGCGGGTGGCGGATTCGACCAGAAACCCGTGCCGTCGCACCAGCCGCCTCGGCCTCCAGCGTCACCGATACCGGCCGTTCCGCCGCGCCGGGCAGCAGGGCCGCGGGTGGGTCGAGGCGAAGCGTGATGCGCAGCGGCAAGCCCTCCTTGCTGGCCTCAAGCCTGACCTCCGCCGGACCTTCGAGAGTGGGCGCGTGCGCCTCCAGCCGGACCAGCCGCCACTCGGGTGCGACGGCCGCGAGGTCGAGTGCGCCCAGGCGCAGCGTGGCGTCCGACAGGGCCGCATCCGCGCCGATGCGCAGCCCGGCCTCGAAGGGCGGCAGGATGGCCGGGCGTTCGGACCGCGGCACCATGGCGGCGACCAGCGGCCATAGCGCGGCAGGCTCGGGTACGGAGGCGGCGAGCGTGACCGCATCTCCGACCTGCCCCTCGGCGATGATCGCATTGCCCCCGATGGCGAGCCTGGCGCGCAGCGGCCAGGGTGTGGCCGGCGGGGGCAGGGCGCCCGCCTCGGCATCCAGGACCATGGCGACGCCGTGCATTGCCAGGCGTGCGGTGATGGTGGCGGCCGCGCCCGAGCCGATGCCGGTGGCGCGCGCATGCTCGACCTCCACGACGCCCAGGCGCCGATCAGGCAGGGTGATGCGGCTGTCGGTGAGCACGACTTCGCCGATGCTCGTCGCGCGGCGTGGCGCGGCAGGGCCGGGTGCCGCAGGCGCCGGTGTGCTGCCAGGCTCACGCGGCGGGGCACGCAGGACCCAGTTCAGCGTGCCATTCGCCAGGCGTTCCAGCACGATATCGGCGCCGTCGATCACCAGACTGCGGAAGGCGACTTCCCCGCGCAGCAGGGGCAGCAGCGCGAGCCGGGCCTCGATGCGGCGGATGCGGGCCATCTCCGGCCGCGAGGCGCCCGGCGGGTTCGCCAGGGTTGCGCCTTCCACCACCAGTTTCGGCGTCATGCCTGGCCGCAGGGAGACCGAGCCGAGGCTCGCCGCGCGGCCCGTAGCACCCTCGATGGCGGCGGTGAGCCGGGGCGTCAGCGTGCCGGCATCCAGCGCCGCGACCAGCGCGACCATGCCGCCCGCCAGCAGCAGCACCAGGCCCGCGAACAGGCCGAGCGCCCAGCGCAGCAAGCGGCGCATCAGCGCGCCCTCATCGCAGCCGCCGGCAGGGCGGGGTGCGTGGTTTGTCGAAGCCCAGGAAGGTGAAGGTCTCCTTCATGTGCGCGGGCAGCGGCGCGGCGAGCTCCAGCGTGCCGCCCTCGGGGTGGGGCAGGCGCAGGGCGCGCGCATGCAGATGCAGCGTGCGGTCGCCGAAGCCGTCGGGATGCGCGCCCGCGCCGCCATACTTGCCATCGCCCAGGATCGGGCAGCCGAGCGCGGCCGCGCAATGCACGCGCAGCTGGTGGGTGCGGCCCGTGAGCGGCGTGAGTTCCAGCAGCGCGGCGCGCTTCTGCGCCGAATCCATCACCCGGTACAGCGTGACCGCGCGGGTGGCATCGCGCGCATCCGAGGGCACGGTGCGCTCGCCATGCGCGCCGCCCTGCTTGGTCAGCGACATGTCGATGCGCCCTTCCAGCGGGTGCGGGCGCCCCACCACGATGGCCCAGTAGGTCTTGGCCGCATCGCGCCCGCGGAAGGCGCGCGCCAGGGCGGACGCGGCCGCCGGCGTGCGCGCCAGCACCAGCACGCCGGTGGTGTCGCGATCGAGCCGATGCACCAGGCGCGGCCGTTCGTCCGAGCCGAAGCGCAGCGCATCGAGCATGCCATCGACATGCCTGGCGATGCCCGGCCCGCCCTGCACCGGCAGGCCCTGCGGCTTGTCGAGCGCGATGACGCTGTCGTCGCGATAGATGACCATGCGCTCGAGGTCCGCGGCGTCGCGCGGGTCGATCGGCTTTGGCGCGGCCAGCGGCGCGGGGGCGTCGGGCATCGGTGGGATGCGCAGCACCTGGCCGGGGTTGATGCGGGTATTGGCTTCCACCCGCAGGCCATCCACGCGGATCTGGCCGGAGCGCAGCATCTTCTGCAGCGCCCCCTGGGTGAGGTTCGGGAAATACCGGTGGAACCACCGGTCGAGGCGGAGAACGCCATCCGAGGCACGGACGGTACGGGTGATGACAGGCATGATGACCAGGCTTCTAGCACAAAGCGCCGCCCTGGACCGATGCCATGGCGTTGCATGCGCCCGGATGCCGGGGCGCAGGCTGCCATGGGGATCCGGGGCGTGGTGATGGGGCAGGGGATCTCGGTCCCGGCCCTGCGTGCCGGCACCCTGTCCACAGGCACCATGCGGGGGCCGCGCGGCCGGCTGCCTGCCGGCGCGGCGATGATCCTGGTCGAACCCGCGACCGGGCGGGCGCGCCGTTGCGTTGCTCCGCCGGCGATCATGCCGGCTGCGCGGGCGGGGCCGGACCTGGCATCCGCGCCCTGGCCGGGCGATCGTCCCCGTTGCGCAACCGCGGGCTTGTCGCGTAACACCGCCGTTATCAGGGAGGCCCCAACACATGATCCATATCCGTCGTCGCAGCCTGCTCGCCGGCGCGGCAACCCTCGTGGCCGCGCCCGCCATCGCGCAGCGTGCCGTCGATTTCACGGGCAAGACCATCGAATGGGTGATCCCGTTCTCGGAAGGCGGCGGCAGCGATGTCTGGGCGCGCTTCTTCGCACCCTTCCTGGGCCGCAACCTGCCCGGCCGGCCCAACGTCATCGTGCGCAACGCGCCGGGCGGCGGGTCGATCACCGGCACCAATGATTTCTACCTGCGCGCGCGCAATGATGGCTCGACCTTCATCGGCACCTCGGGCTCGACGCAATTCCCCTACCTGCTGGGCGACCCGCGGGTGCGCTACGACTACCGCAACATGCCCCCCGTGCTGGTCTCGCCGACCGGTGGCGTGGTGTACCTGCCCAGCCGCTTCGGCGTGGCGAATGCGTCCGAGATGGGCAAGCTGAGCGGCCAGCAGCTGGTCTATGGCAGCCAGGGTGCCACCTCGCTCGACCTCGTGCCGATGCTGGCGTTCAAGGTGCTCGGCCTCGACGTGCGTCACGTTTTCGGCATGCGTGGTCGCGGCGAGGGGCGCCTGGCGCTCGAGCGTGGCGAGGCCACGATCGACTACCAGACCTCCTCGGCCTACCTCACGCAGGTGCGCCCGATGGTCGAGGCCGGCACGGTGGTGCCGCTGTTCTCCTGGGGCGTGCTGGATGCGCGCGGGCGGGTGGCGCGCGACCCGTCCTTCCCCGAGCTGCCGCATTTCGTCGAGGCCTACCAGATGATGCACGGCCGCCCGCCCTCGGGGGTCGAGTTCAACGCCTACCTGGCCTTCTTCGGCTCGGGCTTCGCGGCGCAGAAGCCGGCGATGCTGCCGCGCGGCACCGCGCCCGAGATCGTGAGCGCCTATCGTCGCGCCTTCGCCGCCGCGGTGGCCGACCCCGAATTGCAGGCGCGCAAGGGCGAAGTGCTGGGCGACTACGACCAGGCCGTGGGCGACGAGATCCAGGAACTGTTCCAGGTGGCGACCACCATCGACCCGGATGCCCGCGCCTGGGTGCGCAACTACCTGACCACCAACCACAACGCGCGCCTGTAAAGGGGCCGATAGAACGGAGGCCGCCGGCACGACCGGCGGCCCCATTGAGGGAGGTAGAACAACCATGATGATCATCCCGAGGCGGAGCCTGCTTGGCGCCGCGGCCGCCGCCGCCGCCCTGCCGGCACACGCGCAGGCACCCGTGAACTTCGCCGGGCGCACCATCGAATTCGTCATCCCCTTCGCCGAGGCCGGCGGCTCGGATGTCTGGGCGCGGTTCTTCGCGCCCTATGTCTCGAAATACCTGCCGGGCAACCCGAACGTCATCGTGCGCAACATCCCCGGTGGCGGCTCGATCACCGGCGCCAATGACTGGGCGGCGCGGGCGAAGCCCGATGGCTCGTCCTTCTTCGGCTCGTCGGCCTCGACGCAATTGCCCTTCCTGCTGGGCGACCGGCGCGTGCGCTACGATTTCGCCAATTGGGTGCCGCTGATCGTCTCGCCGACCGGCGGCGTGGTCTATGTCTCCTCGCGCACCGGCATCACCCGCACCGACCAGGTGATGGAACTGCGCGGCAAGGAACTGGTGTTCCCCAGCCAGGGCGCGACGGGGCTCGACATCGTGCCGATCCTGGCGCTGCACCTGCTCGGCCTGAACACGCGCTACGTGTTCGGCATGCGTGGGCGCGGCGATGCGCGGCTGGCGGTCGAACGTGGCGACGCCAATGCCGACCATCAGACCACCCCCGCCTGGCTGACCCAGGTGGTGCCCATGGTGCAGGCCGGCACCGCGGTGCCGCTGTTCTCCTATGGCGTGCCGGACGAAGCCGGCAACATCGTGCGCGACCCCTCCTTCCCCGAGATCCCGACCTTCGAGGAAGTGTTCCGCACCATGCATGGCCGCGCCCCCGACGGGCCCGCCTATGCCGCCTATCGTGCCTGCTCGGTCGCCGCCTTCGCCGGGCAGAAGCCCGCCGTGCTGCCCAAGGAGACGCCCGCGCCGATCATCGCCGCCTTCCGGAAGGCCTTCCAGGACGCGGTGGCGGACCCCGAGCTGCAATCGCGCAAGGAAGCGGTGCTGGGCGACTACACCCAGGCCGTCGGCCCCGCCGCGATCAGCCTGTACCAGACCGCGACCACGATCTCGCCCGAGGCGCGGAGCTGGGTGCGTGAATTCCTGACGGCAAACCACAACACCCGCTTCTGAACCGCGACCGCCGCGCGCCGGCAGGAAAGACCCCCGCATCATGATGGATGTGATCCTTGGCGCGCTGATCGACCTGCTGACGGTCGAGCGCATGATGTTCATGATGCTGGGCGTCAGCGTGGGGCTGGTGATCGGCGTGCTGCCCGGCCTGGGCGGCATCGCCGGCCTGTCGCTGCTGCTGCCCTTCATCTACGGCATGGACCAGACCTCCGCACTCGCCATGCTGATCGGCCTGGTGGCGGTGATCCCGACTTCGGACACCTTCTCCTCGGTGCTGATGGGCATTCCCGGCTCATCGGCCTCCCAGGCCACGGTGCTGGACGGCTTTCCGCTCGCCAAGGAAGGCCAGGCGGCGCGCGCGCTCTCGGCCGCCTTCTTCGCCTCGATGCTGGGCGGGCTGTTCGGCGCCATCGTGCTGACCGGCGCGGTGGTGGCCGCGCGCCCCATCATCCTGCTGTTCGGCTCGGCCGAGTTGTTCATGCTGACGCTGTTCGGCCTGTCCACGGTGGCGGCGCTGTCGGGCGGCAATCTGGGCAAGGGCGTGGCCTCGGCCTGCCTGGGCCTGGCCTTCGGGATGATCGGCGCGGCCCCGGCCACCGGCGAATACCGGATGGATTTCGGCACGCTGTATCTCAGCGACGGGCTGCCGCTGGTCATCGTCGGCCTGGGCATCTTCGCGCTGCCCGAATTGTTCGACCTGCTGCGCGGCGGCGGCGCCATCGCCAAGCGCAACGCGCTGGGCAGCGGCTGGGTCCAGGGCGTGCGCGATGTGTTGAAGAACCCCTGGCTGGTGCTGCGCTGCTCGGGCATCGGCGCGCTGATCGGCGCCATCCCGGGCCTCGGCGGCTCGGTGGTGGACTGGATCGCCTACAGCCACGCCATGCAGACCACCAAGGACACGTCGCAGCTTCGGCAAGGGCGACATCCGCGGCGTGATCGCGCCGGAATCGGCCAACAACGCCACCCAGGGCGGCGCGCTGCTGCCCACGCTGCTGTTCGGCATTCCCGGCTCGGGCTCGATGGCGATATTCCTGGCGGGGATGATCCTGCTGGGCCTGCAGCCCGGGCCCGCCATGGCGGACCGCAACCTCGACATCACCTACACCATCATCTGGTCGCTCGCGATCGCCAACCTCGCCGGCACGGCGCTGTGCATCGCGCTGGCGCCGGGCATCGCGCGGCTGACCACCATCCGCTACGCGCTGATCGCGCCCTTCATGATCATGATCATCTCCTTCGCCGCCTTCCAGGCGACGCGCAGCTACAACGACATGCTGGCGCTGTTCGCGGTGGGCCTGCTGGGGCTGTTCATGCGCCGCTTCGGCTGGTCGCGCCCGGCCTTCCTGATCGGCTTCGTGCTGTCGCTCGGCGCCGAGCGCTACCTGTACCAGGCCGTGCAATTCGCGGGCTGGGACTTCGTGACCCGCCCGTTGGCACTGTTCATCCTGGCGCTGACGGTGCTCTCGCTATGGGCGGGCATCCGGCGCTCCGGCGGGTCGGGGGCGCTGAACACCGAAGGCTCGATCGAGACCTCGCGCGCCACCTCGCTGCTGCCGCAGGTGGCGTTCAGCGTGGTGTTGCTGGGCATCTTCGGCTTCGTGATGTTCGAGGGGCTGAAGAACTCCTACCTCGCCGCCATCATGCCGATCGCCGCCGCCACGCTGGGCGGGCTGTCGGTGCTGGCCGTGCTGGTCATGCAGGCGCGCGGCGCGGCGGTGGCCGGCACCGCCAATTTCGACACCGAGGCGCGCACCACCGACCGCGGCCCCTGGCCCTTCGTGGCCTGGGTGCTGGGCTTCCTGGCACTCACCGGGCTGATCGGCTTCTTCGCCGCGCTGGCGCTGTTCTTCGTGGCCTTCCTGCGGGTGGTGGCGCGCTGCGGCTGGGTGCAGACCCTGCTGCTGAGCGTGGCCGCCTGCGGCTTCATCCTGCTGCTGGCCTCCTCGCTCAACCTGATCTTCCCCGGCGGGCTGCTGCAGGACAGCTACGACCTGCCCTGGCCCTTCCGCTGAGAGCGCCGCGATGACCCAGACCGCCATCCCCTGCACCCTGATGCGCGGCGGCACCAGCCGCGGGCCGTATTTCCTCGCCGCCGACCTGCCCGAAAGCCGCGAGGACATCGCGCGCGTGCTGCTCGCCGCCATGGGCTCGCCCGATGCGCGGCAGATCGACGGGCTGGGCGGCGCCACCACGCTGACCAGCAAGGTGTGCATCGTCTCGCCCTCCGACGCCCGGCGCGCCGGAACAGGTGGACTACCTGTTCGCGCAGGTCTCGCTCGACAAGGCCTTCGTCGATTTCGGCCCGACCTGCGGCAACATGCTGGCGGGCATCGGCCCCTTCGCGATCGAGCGCGGCCTGGTGCCGGCGGCCGATGGCGAAACCAGCGTGCGCATCCGCGCGCTCAACACCGGCGCGCTTGATCGAGGCCGTGGTGCAGACCCCCGGCGGGCGCGTGACCTATGAAGGCGAGGCCGCCATCGCCGGCGTGCCCGGCACCGCGGCACCCATCGTGCTGAACTTCGCCGATGCGGTGGGCGGGGCGACCGGCAAGCTCATGCCCACCGGCCACGCGCGCGATACCATCGAGGGTGTCGAGGTCACCTGCCTGGATGTCGCGATGCCGGTGGTGATCGCGCGCGCGGCGGATCTCGGCAAGACCGCGCGCGAATCCGCGAAGGAGCTGGATGCCGACCGCGACTTCATGGCGCGCATCGAGCGCATCCGCCGCGCCGCATCGCTCGCCATGGGCATGGGCGATGCGGAAGGCCGCGTCATCCCGAAATTCGCGATGGTGGCGGAACCGGCTGGCGGGGCCGGGATCGCCGCGCGCTACTTCACGCCGCTTGCCTGCCATGAGGCGATGGCGGTGACCGGGGGCATCTGCATCGCCACCGCGGCGATGCTGCCCGGCACGGTGGCGGACGGGCTGGCGCGCCTGGGCGGCGCGGAACGCGAGACCATCGCCATCGAGCACCCGACCGGGCGCATGGAGGCGGTGATCACCACGCGGCGCACCGGCAACGAGGGCGTCGAGGTGCTGGGCGGCGGCACGCTGCGCACCGCGCGCAAGCTGATGAGTGGCGAGGTGTTCATCCCCGCCCGCGTCTGGCCTGGCCGCGCTACCGCCTGAACAGCCAGAACCCGGCGACGCAGGCGACGCAGGCCGAGCGCGACGCTCAGCGCCACATAGACCATCGGCCAGCGCCGGCGCGCGTTCCCACAGGAGCGTCGCTTCCAGCGAGAAGGCGGAGAAGGTGGTGAAGCCGCCGAGGAACCCCGCCACCAGCAGGTGCCGTGGCGGCCCGATCACTTCGCTTGCCGCGAGCGCGCCGATGGCGCCGCTGCCCAGCAGGTTCACCGCCAGGGTGCCCCAGGGAAACCCGGTGCCGAACAGCGCGATGCCGCCCAGCGAGATGAGGTAGCGCAGCACCGAGCCGGCGGCGCCGCCGGCTGGCCACGAGGATGCAGGCGTAGAGCGACAATCCCGGCATATGCCCAGCGTCCAGATGATGCCCGATCATCGCCCACCCGATTGATGGCGGTCCAGGTGGCCCCCGCCACCTGGCGGAGCGCGAGGCAGCGCCTCGCACCTTCCTGTCGCGACGAATTCCCGCGCGCCAAGGCTCACTTGCGCGCGCGCTTCTTCCGCAACTCCGCCCAGTGCGCCATGCGCTCGCCGATCGCCGCCTCCGCGCCGCGGTCGGTCGGGCGATAGAAGGAGGGGCGCTTCATCTCCTCGGGGAAGTAGTCCTGGCCGGAGAAGCCTTCCTCCGCATCGTGGTCGTAGTCATAGCCGGCGCCGTAGCCGAGCTCCTTCATCAGCTTGGTCGGCGCGTTCAGGATGTGCGTCGGCGGCATCAGCGAGCCGGTCTCCTTGGCCGCGCGCATCGCCGCGCCGAAGGCGGCATAGACCGCGTTCGACTTGGGCGCGGTGGCGAGGTGCACGCACGAGCCTGCGCCAGCGCCAGCTCGCCCTCCGGGCGGCCGAGGCGCTCGTAGATCTCCCGGCCGCGATGGCCAGCGGCAGCGCCTGCGGGTCGGCGAGGCCGATATCCTCGTTGGCGAAGCGCGATCAGCCGGCGGGCGATGTAGCGCGGGTCCTCGCCGCCGGTCAGCATGCGCGCGAACCAGTAGAGCGCCGCGTCGGGATCGAGCCGCGCACCGACTTGTGCAGCGCGGAGATGAGATTGTAGTGCGCCTCCTGGTCCTTGTCGTAGAGCGCGGCGCGCTGCTGCAGCAGCGTGGACAGCGCGGCGGTGTCGAGCGGCCGGGTGCGGCCGGCAGGGCGAACAATGCTCCGCCATGTTGAGCAGGTAGCGGCCATCGCCATCGGCGATGGCGCGCATGGTCGCGCGCGCCGGCGCATCGAGCGGCAGCGCGTGGCCGTCAGCGCCTCGGCGCGGCCCAGCAGCTGTCCAGCGCCGCGTCGTCGAGGCGCTCCAGCACCACGCACCTGGCAGCGCGACAGCAGCGCGCGCGTTCAGCGCGAAGGACGGGTTCTCGGTGGTCGCGCCGACCAGCGTGACGGTGCCGTCCTCGACCATCGGCAGGAAGCCGTCCTGCTGGGCGCGGTTGAAGCGGTGGATCTCGTCGACGAACAGCAGCGTGCCGCTGGCCGCGGCGCTGCCGGCGCGCGCGCCTCCTCGAAGGCGCCTTGCAGCTCGGCGACGCCGGAGATCACCGCCGAGAGCGGCTGAAGCGCAGCCCCGCCGCTTCGCGCCAGCAGCCGCGCGATGGTGGTCTTGCCGTCGCCCGGCGGGCCCCAGAGGATCAGCGAGGCGAGCTTGCCCGCCGCGAGCATCCGGCCGATGCTGCGCCTGCTCGGCCCAGCAGGTGGTCCTGGCCGACCACCTCGGCCAGCGTGGCGGGGCGCAGGCGATCGGCCAGCGGGCGCGCGGCGTCGTCCGCCGGGGCGTCGGCAGGGGCTTCGCCGAACAGGTCGGCAGGGGGCGGCGGTGGCTTGGCCATCACGCCATTCTGCGCCGGGCGGGGCGCACGATCCATGGCCCGCCCGCCATTCCGCAGGCGGCATGACGCCCGCCGGCCGACCTTCGCGCATGGCGTCCGCGCTGGACCTCCATCCCATCATCGCCGGGCTCACGGTCGCCACGCCGCAGGCCGGCTTCCATCCGTGTCCGCGCGCACGTGGCGTGACGCCGCGGCGCCCCTGGTCTAGACGCACCGCGACAAGCATTCCGGGAAGGACAACCAGGCATGACCCATCGCATCGCGCGCCGCGCCCTGATCGCCGCCGGCCTCGCCGTGCCCACGCTGGCCCGCGCGCAATCCTTCCCCACGCGCCCGATCCGCCTCATCGCCCCCTATCCGCCCGGCGGCGGCGTGGACACCACCGCGCGGCTGCTCGGCGTGCCGATGGGGGCCATGCTCGGCCAGCCCGTCGTGGTCGAGAACCGCGCCGGCGCCGGCGGCTCCATCGCGGCCGCCGAGCTCGCGCGCAGCACGCCCGATGGCCACACCATCATGGTCGATGCGCTGGCGCATACGGTGAACCCGCACATCATCCGCGGCCTGTCCTTCGACTACGCCACCGCCTTCGCGCCGATCAGCCAGGTGGTGGTGCTGCCGCAGATCCTGGCGGTGAACCCGCAGCAGGTGCCGGCGAAAAACGTGCAGGAATTCCTCGCCTGGGCGCGCCCGCGCGTGCAGACGCTGTCCTACGGCTCCTCGGGCAATGCCACGGCGGCGCACCTGGCCTCGGCGGTGTTCCTCAACCGCGCCGGGCTGGACATCACGCATGTGCCCTATCGCGGCGGCACGCCGGCGCTGCAGGACCTGCTGGGCGGCAACATCGTCTTCGTCTTCGGCACCGTCTCCTCCACGCTGCAGCTGGTGCGCGACGGGCGCCTGGTGGCACTCGGTGTCTCGACCGCCAGCCGCATCCCGCCGCTGCCCGACGTGCCCACCATCGCCGAGCAGGGCTTCGAGGGCTTCGAGCTGAACGAATGGAACGGCCTGTATGCCCCCGCCGCCACGCCGGCGCCGGTGGTGCAGAAGCTGTTCGATGCCTCAAAGCACGCGCTCGCGGATGCCGCCGTGCAGCAGCGCCTCGCCGCGCTGGGCGCCATTCCGGTCGGCACCGACCCGGCCACCTTCGCCCGCTTCGTGACCGAGCAGCGCGCCCTGATGGGACGCATCGTGCAGGAGGCCCGCATCGAGGTCGGATGACGCATCGAGGTCGGATGACCGGGCGCTGTTGATCCACGTCAACACCGCTCGGCGTGACGTGCATTAACTTTCCTCCATGCCGCTAACCGGAGGAAGCCACTGATGCGCGCCCGCGACCTGATGACCGCCGACCCGGTCACCGCCCCGCCCGACACCCCTCTCGAGGCGGTGGCCGCGCTGATGGCCGACCGCGCCATCTCCGGCCTGCCGGTGGTGGACAGCGATGGCCGCCTGCTCGGTGTCGTGACCGATGGCGACCTGATGCGCCGCCTCGCCGCCAAGGAGGACGCGCCGGCCTCCTTCCTCGCCACCCTGCTCGGCGCCAACGCCGACCAGGCCACGCGCTATGCCCGCACCCACGGCCGGCGCGTGCGCGATGTCATGACCACCGACCTCGCCACCGTCACCGAGGACACCACCATCGAGGAGGTGGCGCACCTGCTCGAATCCCGCCGCATCCGCCGCGTGCCGGTGCTGCGCGACGGCCGCCTGGTCGGCGTCGTCTCCCGCGCCGACCTGCTGCGCGCCGTCATGGCCCCCACCACCGCGCCGGGTGAGGAGGACGCGTCCGACCCGCGCATCCGCCGCGCCATCATCGCCGAGATGCGCAACCAACCCTGGATCAGCACGCGCTTCGTGTTTCCCATGGTGAAGGATGGCGTGGTCTCCTTCCACGGCTTCCTCGGCAGCGAACGGACGCTGGCGGCCCTGCGCGTGCTGGCCGAGGGCGTTCCCGGCGTGCGGGAGGTGCGCTTCGACACCCAGCCCGCCCCACCCTTCATGCTCGGCATTCCCTGAGCACCGGCCGGAATCGGCGCTGGCGAATGTGTCAGCGCCTTTTCCCTTGTTTTTGCGCCTGCGAAGGTGCACAAGGCATGGATTGCGCGGGCATTCCGCGCCACGCGCCACCCCGGCCGCGTGATCGGTCCCCGCCGCTTCCCTCCCCATGAGGCGTGAAGCGCGGTGCGGGCCCGGGCCGGGACAGCGCGCCAACACCACCGGATGGTCCCAATCCCGCGGGGCTCTCTGCCCGCACAATCGCGCGCGGAGTGCATGCACCCGTGCGCGTGACAGGATCTATTCGTGACCAATACCTTCGAGGCCCTCGCCCTCGACCCCCGCATCCTCCAGGCCCTCACCGACGAGGGCTACACCGCCCCCACCCCCATCCAGGCCCAGGCCATCCCCTCCGTGCTGGAAGGGCGCGACCTGCTCGGCATCGCCCAGACCGGCACCGGCAAGACCGCCGCCTTCGCCCTGCCCATCCTGCACCGCCTGACGCAAACCGGCGGCCGCCCGCCGCGCGGCGGCTGCCGCGTGCTGGTGCTCAGCGCCGACGCGCGAACTGGCCTCCCAGATCGCCGACGCCACCCGCACCTACGGCCGCCACCTCGGCCTGTCGGTCGCGGTGATTTTCGGCGGCGTGGGCTTCGGCCCGCAGCGCCAGGCGCTGGCCCGCGGCGTGGACATCCTCGTCGCCACCCCAGGCCGCCTGCAGGACCTGCTGGACCAGGGCGCCGGCCGGCTCGACCATGTGAGCACCCTGGTGCTCGATGAAGCCGACCAGATGCTCGACAAGGGCTTCCTGCCGGCCATCCGCCGCCTGGTGAAGGCCATCCCGGCCGAACGCCAGACCCTGTTCTTCAGCGCCACCATGCCCACCGAGATCAACCGCCTGGCCGCCGAAATGCTGCGCGACCCGGTGCGCGTCTCGGTCGCCCCGGTCGCCACCACGGCGGAAAAGGTGGCCCAGCGCGTCATCATGGTGCCCGCCTCGGGCAAGCGGAAGGCACTGGCCGAACTCATCCGCGCCGAAGGCGTGGGCCGCACCCTGGTCTTCTCCCGCACCAAGCACGGGGCCGACCGCATCGTGAAGCACCTCGACCTCGACGGCATCGCCGCCAGCGCCATCCACGGCAACAAGGCACAGAACGCGCGCGAACGCGCACTCGCCGCCTTCCGCGACGGCTCCGCCCCCGTGCTGGTCGCCACCGACATCGCCGCGCGCGGCATCGACGTGGACGGCGTGACGCACGTCATCCAGTTCGACCTGCCCGAAGTGCCCGAGACCTACGTCCACCGCATCGGCCGCACCGCGCGCGCCGGCGCCTCGGGCGAGGCCATCGCCCTGTGCTCGGGCGAGGACCGCGACAAGCTGCGCGCCATCGAACGCCTGATCCGCATCACCATCCCCTCCGAACAGCGCCCGGGCGCCACCGCCGAGGAACTCGCCGCCCAGCCGCGCGAGGCACCGCGCCCGCCACGCCAACACCAGCAGCGCAAGCCGCAACGCCAGCCGCAACATCGCCCGGGCGGACACGCCAAGCCCGCCCGCGCGGCGGAACCGGCGCGCGCCCACGCGGGCGAAGCCTCCCGCCGCCGGCCCAACACCGGCACCCAGGCGGAAGCGCCGCGGCGCGACAGGTCGTGGCGGGAAGGGGATTTCCGCGATGGCGGGGCGTCGCCGGGGGTTGTGCGGCGGGATCGGTAGGCGGTTAAGGCCGGGGGAGAGAACTCCCCCGGACCCCCTCCTTTTTTTGACTGTTGGGCTGGGGCGGCGATGCCGGCGGTCGCGCCGGCTTCAGCCTGCGCCGTCCAACGCCTTCCGGCGCGCAAGGCTCTCCCCCGCCTCGGCGGCATTGCCGATCCGCCGGAACACCTCCTCCGACGCGCGGTAATGCCCGGCCGCCGCGGCGGCATCGCCGACCTCCCGCTCCAGGTCGCCAAGCGCCCGCAGCGCATCCGCCTCGTTCCACCCGGAATGTACGTCACGGAACGCAGCCAGCGCGGCCTCGATCGACGTCCGCGCCCCGGCCCAGTCCCGCTCCGCCAGCGCCACCCGCCCGAAACCCAGGCCGCACCGCGCCTCGCCGATGCGCTCCCCGACGGCGCGATAGATCGGCAGCGCCTCGCCATAGCCCTGGCGCGCCGCCTCGTGCTCGGAGCGGGCGCTGGCGATGTCGGCGAGGCCCTGGATGCAATTCGCCTCGCCGATGCGATCCCCGACGGCGCGATAGATCGGCAGCGCCTCGCCATAGCCCTGGCGCGCCGCCTCGTGCTCGGAGCGGGCGCTGGCGATGTCGGCGAGGCCCTGGATGCAATTCGCCTCGCCGAGGCGCGTCCCCGACGGCGCGATAGATCGGCCGCGCTTCGCCATAGCCCTGGCGCGCCGCCTCGTGCTCGGAGCGGTCGCTGGCGATGTCGGCGAGGCCCTGGATGCAATTCGCCTCGCCGAGGCGATCCCCGACGGCGCGAAAGATCGGCAGCGCCTCGCCATAGCCCTGGCGCGCCGCCTCGTGCTCGGAGCGGTCGCGGGCGATGTCGGCGAGGCCCTGGATGCAATTCGCCTCGCCGAGGCGCGCCCCGACGGCGCGAAAGATCGACCGCGCCTCGCCATAGCCCTGGCGCGCCGCCTCGTGCTCGGAGCGGGCGCTGGCGATGTGGGCGAGGCCCAGGATGCAATTCGCCTCGCCGAGGCGGTCCCCGACGGCGCGATAGATCGGCAGCGCCTCGCCATAGCCCTGGCGCGCCGCCTCGTGCTCGGAGCGGGCGCTGGCGATGATCGGCGAGGCCCTGGATGCAACTCGCCTCGCCGAGGCGCTCCCCGACGGCGCGATAGATCGGCAGCGCGTCGCCATAGCCCTGGCGCGCCGCCTCGTGCTCGGAGCGGTCGCGGGCGATGTCGGCGATGCCCTGGATGCAATTCGCCTCGCCGATGCGCGCCCCGACGGCGCGAAAGATCGTCCGCGCCTCGCCATAGCCCTGGCGCGCCGCCTCGTGCTCGGAGCGGTCGCTGGCGATCTCGGCGAGGCCCAGGATGCAATTCGCCTCGCCGAGGCGGTCTCCAGCCTCGCGGCAGGCCTCCGCAATGGCGCGGAGCGCCTCGCCGCCACGACCCGTGCGCCGACACAGGTTCCCCAGGCTCCACACCGCATCCCGCGCCGGCGCCGCGAGGCCGAGCGCCCCGCAGGCCGCGGCCGCGGCTTCGATGTTCGGCAATTCCGGCGCCAGCCGCGCCACCGCCAGCGCCCCGTTCTGGAACCAGATGCGCTGACCGTGCCGCGCCGTCTCGGCCAGGAAATGCGCCGCCCAGGCGGTCCCGGTCCCGCGCCTGCGGCGCAAAGCGCCGTCGCGCCAGGTCGCGCACCGGCGGCAGCATGTCGGTCCGGCCGTCATTGTCGAACGCCAGCCCGACGCGAATCAGCTGCTCCTGCCCGTCATGCCCGGCGCTGCCCAGCAGCGCGTCGCGGTCCTTGCGCGTCAGCCCCGCCGGCAATTGCCCCAACAACGCGAACAGCCGCTTCCCCGCCGCCTTGACCGGCTTCGCCTCCAGCGAGAACAGGATGGACCGCGCCACCGAGGTCAGCCGCCCCTCCGCCCGGTCCGGGTCGGCGGCGAGCCCCACCCCCTGGCGCTGCCACTCCGCATATAGCCCGTCCGAGCCGCGCAACCCGGCCGCCCGCTGCGCCACCAGGCGGATGGCCAGCGGCATGCCGCCCAATTCCTCCACCAGCGGCGCGAGATGCGGGTCATCCGCCGCGATCCGCTGCGCCAGGTCGCGGAACATCGCCGCCCCATCGGCCGGCGGCAGCCGTTCCACGCGATGCTCGTCCCATCGCGGTTCCCCCGGCGCCCGCTCCCCGCGCATCGAGGCGAGCATCACCGCATCCGACTCGCCCGCCAGCCGCGCGAGCACCGCCTCGGTCGCCTCGCCATCCTCGTTCCACGGGGTTTCGAGGTTGTCGAGCACCAGCAGCATCGGCGCCCCGCGCAGCCGCGCCAGCACCGCATCGAGGGTCAGCGCCGGGTCCAGCCCGAGGGTCGCGCGGATCGCCGCCACCACCGCATCCGCCGTCATCGCCGTGTCCAGCGCCACGAAGGCCCTTCGCGGGAACCGCTCGGCGACCGGCGCTTCCGTCGCCACCCGCTGCGTCAGCGTGGTCTTGCCGATCCCCCCCGGCCCCAGCGCCACCACCGCGCGTTCGCCCGCGCTCGACCAGCGCGTCGGTCAGCCGCGCAACATCATCCTCGCGGCCGAACCAGCGGGTCGGGGCGGGGGATGGCCGCCAGGGGCGAAGCGGCGGCAGGCGTGCCCGACCGTCCACCGGCATCGTTGCGCGCGACCCATGCCCGCTCCAGCGCGTCGCGCGCGTCCCGCAGGCGCGGATCATCCCGAACAGGGCGTCGAGGATGAACTCAAGGTGCTCGTACGTCAGGAAGCGTTTCGCCGCTGCGCCAGTTCCGCACGGTGCGCTCGCTGGCACCGACCGCTTTCCCGAAACCCGACGCCTTCCACGGTATGCCGACCGCGCCCGTCCGAGGTTCGGCTGCGTTCCGCGCAGTCGAGGTGCCCGCTCAGCGAATCGTGGAAGCGGCGCTTTCCCGCCCCTTCCGCCTCTCCGCCCTTTCCGTCCGGCAACCCTGAAAGCCCTTGCGCCGACGCCCTTTCCGAAGGTGCGACGGAAGCGCCTCCCGAAACAGCCAGGAGGCACTTCCGTCATGCTCCCCTTCGATCTTGCCGATCTCGTCCAGCCCGCCGCCCTCATCGCCGTCGCGCTGCTGTCGGTGCTCGGCCCCTGCGCTTCTTGCTCATCACCGGCCTGAATCTCGCCGAGGGCATCGCCGCGCATCGCAACCGCAAGCCCTGCGCGGTCCGTTTCCTGAAGGCGCTGGCCCACGCCATCCTGTTCCTGAATTCCTGATGCTTTGATCAGCGCCAGGGGGTCATCCTCGCGACATGACGGGGAGGGCCGGCCTTCGGCCTCTCCTCGCGCGCCATCGATTACCCTGGACACGGCATGGCCGCTCATGCTTCTCTTCGAATACGGTCCCTGTCGCTATGGCGCGCTCGGCGCCCGCTCTTTCAAGCCGTCCACTGCCCAAGCCCTCCAGCCTCGCCTCGCCGCCTCCCCTGCGCGTCCCGCCGGCAATTTGTCCGAAACCCGCACACCCGCGAATCCCCGCCATTCTCCGCGCGTCCCTTCCTCCCGCCCAACAGCCAGAAAAAGGAGGGGGATTTCGGGGAGTTCTCTCCCCCGACCTTCCTATCGGTCTCCCCCCGCCCCGCCCAGCGCCGCCACCAGCATCGCCGCCATCGCGTCCCAGTCATTGAGCCTGCGCCCGGTCTCCCGCGCGCCTTCCGCCAGCCTCGCGCGGCGGTCCGGGTCGCACAGCGCCGCCATCGCCTCGGCCAGTGCCGAGGCGGTCATGTCCCGCGCCAGCACCCCGTCGATGCCATCGCGCACCTGTTCCGCCAGCCCGCCGACCGGTGTCGCGACCACCGGCACGCCCATGCCATGCGCCATCGGTGCCACGCCGCTCTGGCTCGCCTCGCGATAGGGCAGCACCACCGCATCCGCCCCGGCCACCAGGCGCGCCATGTCCGGCTCGGCCAGCCATTGGGCGCGCAGGGTCACACCCGGCAGGGCGCCCAGGCCGGGGCGAGGGCCTCGGCGTCGCCTTCGCCGGCCACCAGCAGCGTCGCCGCCGGGTCGCGCTGGCGCACCAGGGGCCAGGCGTCGCGCAGCAGGTCGAGCCCCTTGTAGGCGCGCATCCGCCCCAGATGCACGAAGGCGGTGCCCGGCCCGCGCGGGCCGCCGGGCGCTGCCGCGGCCAGCAGCGCGCCCAGCGGCAGCCGGTGCACCGCCAGACCCGGCCGCCGCCGCCGCACCCCCGCCGCCACGCTGTCGGAGAAGGCGATGGCGGCATCCGCGGCGTCCAGTTCGCGCCCCAGCCGCCACTCCCACAGCCGGCCCATGTCGCCCGGGTGCGGGTTCCGCGTCATGCACCATGGGCACGTAGCGCAGGCCGGCGCGGGCCAGCACGGGTGCCACCAGCGGCGTCCACAGATGCGTCATCACCGAGACCACCGCATCGGCGCGGAACGCCTGCGCCTGGCGTCGCAGCCGCCGTGCCAACCCCGGCACGCGCGCGAAGCCGGCCACGAAGCCGGCCGGTCCCACATAGGTCGACACCGCATCGGTGGGCAGCCCAAGCGCCTCGATGTCCGCGCGCAGGTCGGCCTGCGCTGAGATCGACAGCGCGACCTCCACATCCACCCGGCGCGCGAGCGCCGCGGCCAGCGCCAGCGTCAATTGCCCGCCGGCGCCCTTCCTGCCCCAATACCACAGGAGCAGGCGCATGGCCGCGTCAGGCGCCGGCAGCGGCGGGCACATGCGCCGTCACGCGCCCGCCACCTGCGAAGTGGCTGCGCGGGGGCAGGTCCAAACCTGTGCGCGGCACCGTGCGCCGCACGCGCCTGCCTGTGCGTCCGGTCCTCGAGCGGGGGCTTCAGCCACGGTGGCGCAGGCCGGTTTTCCGCAGAGCGCCGATCACCCACCCGCGCAGGCGCCAGAAGGGGCTGTTCTTCATGGACTCGATCTCGGCGAGGGCCCGCAGCAGCGCCCCGGAGGGTCGGGCGGGCCCGTTGCGCCGCGTCGTGCCCGAGGGCGCGAGCATGCCCTGCGCCAGTTCCGGGCGCTCCTGTGCCCAGGCCTGGATGCCGGCCTGGTAGCTGCGGAATTCCCGCCAGCCGCTACCCGGACGGGCCCGGCGCCCGGCGGCGATGTCGTCAATGGTGGCTCGGAAGGCGGCCATCGCCCCATCCGCCTGCGCCCGGGTGGTGAAGCGCGCGGCCTGGGTCGAGCCGGCCACGGCGCGGGCAGCGCGCTCGGCGGGGTCGGCCAGGTCGACCAGCGCCTGCGCCATGGCCGCCGGGGTCGTCCGGATCGACGAAGATCGCGGCCTCGCCACCCACTTCCGTCAGTGAGGAATTTGCGCAGGTGATGACGGGGCAGCCGCAGGCCATCGCTTCCAGCACCGGCATGCCGAAGCCCTCGTATCGGGAGGGGTAGAGCAACGCCTGCGCGCCCGCATAGAGCAGCCGCAACTCTGCATCATCGGCCGTGAGGCGGCGCATCGTGACCGAGGGTGCGGCGGCGCGGTACTCCGGCTCGATGTCGGCAAGGCCGCCCACGCAGATGATGGCGATGCGCTGGCCGCGCGCGGCGGCCTCCTCGACAGCGCGGAAGGCCAGGATGCCGTTCTTGTAGCCGCCGGCACCGCTGCGGTCGCCGACCATCAGCGCGTAGCGTTCGGGCAGGTCGAGGTCGCGCCGGGCCGTCGCCACCTCGGCCTCGCTGGCGGGCCGGAAGGCGGGGGCGAGGCCGTTATGCGCGATGGCGATGCGGTCCTCGGCGACGTCGGGGAAAAAGCGCGCGAGGTCCCTGGCCGAACTGCGCGACACCATCAGGTGCCCGGATGCGTGCCGGATGCCGCGCGCCTTCTCCTGCCAGCCCTCATCCGTGAGGTCGATGCCGGTCGCCTCCGGGATCATGTCGTGGCCGAAGAAGAAGGAGGGCGTCTCGGTCGGCGTCGAATAATAGGTCGAGACAAAAAGGTCGGCGCCAAGATCGCGGCAGATGCGTTCAAGGTACAGGCTGTCCGCCCCGCACCCTCCGTAGTCATGCGCGGCAATGGTGCGGTAGTGCACGCCCGCGATGCGCGGCGCGGTGCCCGCGCGGTCGAGCAGGATGATGTTCTCGGCGGAGCCGTCCGCGACCCATTCCTCGAGCAGGCTGTGCCAGACGCGCCCGATGCCCGATGACAGGTACTGCCAATAGATCCCATCGACGAGGATGCGCGGGCGCGCATGCGCGGGCGGCGACGCGCCGTCCGGCGTGCCGAAGCTCCAGGCGCCCGCCGCGTCCTGCCGGGCAAGCGGCACCAGGCCGAACACCGCGGCATCATCGAACATCGTGCGGTCCTTCACCCAGCCGAAATGGTCGGCGAGGAAGCCCGAGCCGGTGCGCGCCAGCAGCCCATGCCACCGCGCGCGGGCGCCGGCATAGCCGTAGTAGGATTCCTTGAAGCCGAGCTGCGCCTCGGTGGCATAGGCGAAGTGCTGGAACACCGCGCCCGCCGCCTCGGTCTCGTCATGGGTGAAGGGATCCATCGCGGCGATGTCGAGCGGCGGCGCGCCGTCGTCGCGCGGTCGCACCAGCGTGGGCGGTTCATGCGCCGCCCAGATGTCGCCGGGCTGGAAGCGCCAGGTGCGCAGCCATTCCTGGCCGGGGTTCTGCGCATAATTGTGGCGCGTACTGATAACCTTTTCGGGGCCCACGAAGTACCAGCACCAGTAGAAGGCGGCGCTGCGCTGCGGCTCGGCGATGAAGCGGCGGCGCATCTCGCTCACCTGCTCCACGGTCCACAATTCGTCGGAATCGACCTGCCAGAGCAGGCACGGCTCGGTGATGGCGGGCAGGGGGGCGTTCACCATCTCCTTCTTGCCGTCCCAGAACTCGCCGGGCGGCTTGCGGTGGATGGTGACCTGGCCGGGGAACCGGCGCGCGAGGTCGTCGAGATATTCACTGGTGCCGTCGTTGCTGCGGCCCTGGTGGTGGATGTCGTCGGAGATGCGCCCGCCGGTGGCGGTGCTCCAGGCGGTGTCGTGGCGCAGCGCCGCCACGCCTTCCACCACATGCCAGTGCCAGCGGAACGGCAGGCGGGCCAGCATGTCCTCATGGTAGCGGATGAAGGGCTCGCCGTTCAGCACGATGGTGAAGAAATGCACCGGCAGGTCGTCCGCCGAGGGCGAACGGCGGAACGCGGCCACGCCACGGTGCACGGCGCGCTCGTCGGTGATCAATTCGTAGTTCGGGTCAGCCAGCAGGCGCTGGCGCGCGCGGAAGCCCTTGAAGGTGGTGGTGTCGGCCAGGATGATCAGGCGCGCGCCCAGCACCTTGTCCAGTTCCGCTTCGCCGGTGAAATCCGATCCGTCGATCAGCACCATGTCGAAGGCGGTGATGGAGTGCTCGGCCCGGATGCGCTCGAGGACCCCGGCAGGGACGGCGCCATTGCGGACCTCGCTGACTTCCCGGTCCAGCCGGCGCAGCACCTCCGCCAGCGGCGCGCCCGCCTTGGCCGCCGTTTCGGTGCGGTAGAAGTGCTCGACCACCTCCTCGCCCGGGAAGTCCGCCAGCGCGACGGCGCAGCCGGGGTAGCACGTCACGAAGGAGCGCCCGGCATGGCTGGCGCTCAGCGCCTCGAAACGCTCCGGCGAGGCCTCGATGCAGAACAGCGCCGGGGCGCCGGGATTGCGCGAAAGGCCCTGCGCGATGGCTTCGGTGCTGCCGGCGGAACCGCCGATCGCCAGCACATGACGCAATGTCTCGGTCGCGCAGAGGTCGCGGATCAGGTTCAGGAACGCATCCTGTTTCTCCCCCGGCGGGGCGGAGCGACCGGGGCCGGAAACCTTCGCCTGGGTACTGTCCATGGGCTTCCCTGCTGCCATGAGGATCGCGCCGCCGGGCCCCGGCGCGGCGCGGCCGGGTACTGGCCATGCAAGCCTTCCTGAGCGTCGCGCAACAATGGATGCGCGGTCCCCGCCCGAACGACGCAGCCCTTGAGCGCCCCCTGGCTCGCGATGCGGCACGGCGGCGCCACCTGCGCGGCCGGTGCTCTAGGCCACGGCCGCGGCCGGCGTCAACGGGCGGCCGCGCCGGCAGCGGCGAAGTTTTGGGTTGGCCGCGCCGCCGGAATGCCTATGACAGGGCGCGCTTCCGTATGGAACAGGACATCGCCAGCATGGCTCAGCGGCAGGACAGCCGACCCATCGTCAGCATCGTGACCGTCTGCCGCAACGCCGGGCAGACCATCGAGGCCTGCATCGCCAGCGTCGCGGCCCAGACCTGGCCGGACATCGAGTACATCGTGGTGGACGGCAACTCGACCGACGGCACCGCCGCCATCCTGGAGCGTCATCGCCCGGCCATCTCCACCCTGGTGCGGGAGAGCGACGAGGGCATCTACGATGCGATGAACAAGGGAATCGCCCGCGCCAGTGGCGAGTTCCTCATTTTTCTCAACGCCGACGACCTGTTCGCCGGCCCCGACGCGGTCGAATCCGCCATGGCGGAGATCGCCCGCCAGCCTGATGGGGATGTCTATTACGGGTCGCTGCTGGTGCGCAGCGGGGATCGCACCATCCGCCACGTTCCCCCGCCGCCCGAGCGCGCGATGGAGGAGATGGTGCTCGGCTGCCTGCCGCACCAGGCGACCTTCGCCCGCCGGGCGGTGTTTGCCCGGACCGGCCCCTTCGACCTGCGCTGGCGCCGCCATGCCGATTACGACTGGTGGATGAAGGTGCTGGCCGACCCCGCCATCCGCCTGCGGCAGATCCCGACCGTGGTGGCATCCTTCGCGCTGGGGGGCGCCTCCTCGGACCTGGCGAAGGGCCAGCCGGAGGTCTTCGCCATCCAGAACGCGGCGCCGCTGTATCGTTCCGCGGAATGGGACCGGCGACGGATCGAGATGTTCCAGCAGGCGTGGCTGGCCGCGCGGATCGAGGCGGCGCGGCTTCGCGAGGCACCGGGCGGCGCGGCGCGAGCCCCCCGCGCCACCCTGCGCGGCTGGCTCGCGGAGCACCTGCCGCCGCCGGCGCTGGCGGCGCTGCGCTCGGCGAAGCGGCGGTTCTCGTCCCCGCGCTGAACAGGTGTTGAACGGCGGCGGGTGCGGGCCTTCCGGCGCCTGGCGCTGCCTGCTAGAGCGATGCCGGATCGCGCAGGCGCGCGGCAACCGCTCCAGCCCCTTGTTCCTGCGGGCATCTTCGCCCCATCAGGTGAACCCGCCTGGGGTGATTTCCCCCGATGGGATATTGCTCTAGAAGCCGCGATCCCGGCGATTTCAGGCGATACCGCGGCTGTTGTGGCGGCGGATGCGGGGGTTGCGGAACCAGGTGGGATGGGGCCACGCCCCAGGTCAGGACCGGCACGGGTGGCCGGCGATGGAAGGATCGAGATGTCGGATCGTCGCAAGGTCGCACTCATCACCGGGATCACCGGCCAGGATGGCGCCTATCTGGCCGAATTGCTGCTCGCGAAGGGCTATGTGGTCCACGGCATCAAGCGGCGTTCGTCGTCGTTCAACACCGGGCGGGTCGACCACCTGTACCATGACCGGCACGAGCCCGGCGTCGGCTTCTTCCTGCACTATGGCGATCTCACGGATGCGACCAACCTGATCCGCATTCTCGCGGAAGTGCGCCCGGACGAGATCTACAACCTCGGCGCCCAGAGCCATGTCGCGGTGTCGTTCGAGACACCGGAATACACCGCCAATTCCGATGCGCTGGGCACGCTGCGGCTGCTCGAAGCCATCCGCATCCTGGGCATGGAAAAAACGGCACGCTTCTACCAGGCCTCGACCAGCGAGTTGTACGGCAAGGTGCAGGCCGTCCCGCAGGATGAGAACACGCCCTTCTACCCGCGCAGCCCCTACGCCGCGGCGAAGCTGTATGCCTACTGGATCGTGGTGAACTACCGCGAGGCCTATGGGCTGCACGCCTCCAACGGCGTGCTGTTCAACCACGAGAGCCCGCGCCGCGGTGAGACCTTCGTCACCCGCAAGATCACCCGGGCGGTGGCCGCCATCAGCCTCGGCCGGCAGGACACGCTGTGGCTGGGCAACCTCGATGCACGGCGCGACTGGGGCCACGCGCGCGACTTCGTCGAGGGCATGTGGCGCATGCTCCAGCAGGACACGCCCGACGACTACGTGCTCGCCACCGGCGAGACCCATACGGTGCGCCATTTCTGCGACCTCGCCTTCGCCGAGGCGGGCATCGCGCTCGACTGGCGCGGGGCGGGTGTGGACGAGGTCGGCGTATGCCGCGCCAGCGGCCGTGAACTGGTGCGCGTCGATCCCGAGTATTTCCGCCCGACCGAGGTCGAGCTGCTGATCGGCAACCCTGCCAAGGCACAGCGCGTGCTTGGCTGGTCGCACACCGTGAAGCTGCCCGAACTGGTGGCCGAGATGGTCGCGAGTGACATCGCCGAGCAGCGCGCCGAGGCACCTGCCGGCAACCAGCGCAGCCATGGCTGAAGGCGCCCCGTCCCCCGCGACGCACGCGGTGTTCCCGCTGCGTGGCGCACGGGTCTATGTCTCGGGCCATCGCGGCATGGTCGGTTCGGCCTGTGCGCGGCGGCTCGCGGCCGAGGGCGCGGAGGTCGTCACCGCCGATCGTGCCCGCGTGGACCTGCGCCGCCAGGCGGAGGTCGAGGCCTTCATGGCCGAAACTCGGCCCGATGCGGTGGTGGTGGCGGCGGCGAAGGTCGGCGGCATCCTGGCCAACGACACGCTGCCGGCCGAGTTTCTCTACGACAACCTGATGATCGAGGCGAACCTGATCGAGGCGGCGCACCGCGCCGGGGTGAACCGCCTGCTGTTCCTCGGCTCGTCCTGCATCTATCCCAAGGAGGCGCCGAACCCGATCAGCGAGGATGCGCTGCTGACCGGCCCGCTCGAGCCCACGAACCAGTGGTATGCGGTGGCCAAGATCGCCGGCATCAAGCTGTGCCAGGCCTACCGGCGGCAATACGGGCGCGACTACATCGCCGCCATGCCGTGCAACCTCTATGGCCCGGGCGACTATTTCCATCCCGAGCGCAGCCACGTCATCCCCGCCCTGCTGCAACGCTTCGACCAGGCGGCGCGCGAGGGTGCGGAGGTCGTCACCTGCTGGGGCAGCGGCCAGCCGCGGCGCGAATTCATGCATGTGGACGACCTCGCCGACGCCTGCGCGTTCCTGCTGGGCGCCTATTCCGGCGAGGAGCATCTCAACATCGGCACCGGCACCGACATCAGCATCGCCGGACTGGCCGAGGAGATCGCGCGCGTCACCGGCTTTGCCGGCCGCATCGCCTGGGATACCTCGAAACCCGACGGCACGATGCTGAAGCGCATGGATGTCTCGCGCCTGGCGGCCATGGGCTGGCAAGCGCGGATCGGCTTCCGCGAAGGGCTTGAGGGCACCTACCGCTGGATGCGCGACCAGCCATCCCTGCGCCACTGAACGGCCTGGCGCGGGCCAGCGGATGCGCGTCGCCTATCTCGGCCTCGCCTACCATCGCCGGACCGGGTCCTCGCGCTTCCTGCTCGACCTGCTGGAGCGGCACGCCGAGGTGGAGGCCTTCTTCGCCGAGCCGGATGTCGCGGATGTACGCAGCACCTGCGCCGGTTTCGACGAAACACGCTACGACGCCATCATCATCTGGCAGCTGCACGAGGCCTTTGCGCTGCTCTCGGGCCGCCATCCGAATGTGACCTTCGCGCCGATGTACGACGCGATGTTCCGCGGCGGCGCCTTCACCTGGCGGCCATTCTTCAACGCCGCGAAGATCCTGTGCTTCTCCTGGGCGCTGCGGCGGGAGGTGATGCGCCGCGCGCCGGTGTACGCCCATGCGCAGTATTTCCCGGCCCCGTCGGCACAGCCGCCGGCTGCGCGCTTCGACGAGCTGCGCGGGGCGTTCTGGTATCGCCGTCGGGACATTCCGCCGGAGGCGGTGTTCGCGCTCACGGCCGGCACGCGCTTCGCGCGCCTGTCCATCCATGATGCGCCCGACCCCGGGCATGAAGCGCCCTTTCCCGGCAGCCCGCCTGCGCATATCGGCACGCTGGCCCGCACCACCTGGTCGGTCGATGGGCAGGCCTTTGCCGATGCGCTGCGCGACGCCAACGTGTTCTTCGCGTCCCGTCCGCTGGAGGGGATCGGCATGTCGTTCCTCGAAGCGATGGCCGCGGGCCTGTGCGTGGTGGCGCCGGATGCGCCCACGATGAACGAGGTGATCTCGCACGGCGCCAATGGGCTGCTCCATGCGCCGGGGTCGCGCACCGGGCTCGATTTCACCCGCGCGCGGGAGATCGGTGCGCGGGCGCGAGACAGCGTGGCGCTGGGCCGGGCGCGCTGGGAGGCATCGCTGCCCGCGCTGATGGAGTTCCTCGGCACGCCCACCGCGCGGCTCGCAGCGCGTGCCGGGCGGCGCGGCGTGTTCCTGCGCGCGCCGGCGGCGGCGGGTGCCCCGCCGGCGCTCACCATCATCGTGCCGGCGGATGGAACGGAGGCGGCACGGGCCGGCACCCTGGCCAGCCTCTCGGCACTCACGGCGCAGGGTGTGACGGTGCTGGAAGGCACCGGGACCACGACCTTGGCGGCGATCGCCACGCCCTGGCTTCTTGTGCTGCCGCCAGGCGATGCCTGGGCCGATGCCGCGCAATCCGGGGCCCCCGCGCCGGACGCCGGTGCGGGCGCAATCCTGGCCCGGGTCCTGGCCGAAGCGCCGCCCGAGGCGGTCGCGATCCGTGGCCATCACCTCCTGCGCGCCGCGGACGGGTCGGAAGCGCTGTGCCGCACGGCTGAGCCTGCCGCCGCCTGGGCCCGGCTGCGACGGGGCGAAGCGGGGCCGGATGGTCCGCTCGGCCTGGGGGTGCCGGCGGCAACGCTGCTGCGCGTGGCCTGGCTGCGCCGTCTGGACGCCATGCCCCCCACCACTGCGCCAGATCTCGCCGCGCTGCTGCTGCGCGCCCTGGATGAGAGGGCGATGGTGCAGGATGTGGAGCAGGTGCTCGCCATCCACGCCGCCCCTGCCGACCCCGCTGCCCAGCGGGCCGCCTGGGCGGCGCTGGTGGCGCTGCGCGAGGGGCCGCAGGCCGCGGCGGACGCGCTGGCGGCAATGGCCGCCGCCGGGCAGGCCGCCGCCGCGACCGCCGCCGCCGCGCGCCCGGCGCGCCTGGCGCTGGATGTGGTGGGCGCGCTGGATGCGCTTTTTCCGCCGCTTGGCCGTGCTGCGGAGCGGCTGCTGCTGGGCGGCGGCGTGCGGCGGCTGCGCGGGCTGCTGGCCGGCCTGCGCGGCGCAGGCCAGGATGCGCGGCGATGACGCGCCCGCTTCTCTCGATCGTGACGCCCTGCCTCAACCGCGCCGGGACCATCGAGGCCGCGATCGGCAGCGTGCTGGCGCAGCGCCACGCCGATGTGGAGCACATCATCGTCGATGGCGGCTCGACCGACGGCACGGCCGGGGTGCTCGCCCGCCACCCGCATCTGACGGTGCTGCGCGAGCCCGACCGCAACCTCTATGACGCCATCAACAAGGGCCTGCGGATGGCGCGTGGCGAGGTGGTCGGCCTGCTCAACAGCGACGACCTCTATGCACCCGGCGCCTTCGCCGCCGCCGAGGCGGCGCTGGCGGACCCGTCCACGGAGATGGTGATCGGCGCCGTGGAATTCTTCACCGAGGATGCCGGGCGGGAGGTGGTGCTGCGCCGCCTGGCCGGTGCAGCGGTCGGCCTCAACGAGGCCAATGTCATCGGCGGCATCACGACCATGAACGCGGCCTTTTACCGCCGTGGTCTGCTGGAGCGCATCGGGCCCTTCGACGATCGCTTCCCGCTCGCGGCCGACAAGGATTTCTGGATGCGGCTGGTCCTTGCCGCGCCGCGCCATGTGGTCGTCCCGGACACCATCATCCGCTACCGCAGCCATGCCGGGTCGCTCACCTTCGCGCAGGGGGACCTGCGGGAGAAACTCTCCCGCCACCTGCTGGACCTGGCGCGCACCAGGCTTGCCGAGCAGCCGGCCGGATCGCCAGGGCGCGCCGCCTATGGGCGCTGGCATGGCTGGGCATTGGGCTACCGCGCCATGGTGCTGGCGCGGCAGGGGCAGGCGGGGGCGGCGCTGCGGGCGGTGGGTGCCGGCTTCACGGCCGATGCGCTGTGGCCGGCTCGCTTCCTGGCCCGCCTTCCGGCCCATTGGCGCGACCGCGCGCTACGGTCCGGCGCGGCCGGCAGCACGCCTTGACTGGATGCTGCCACGTTCGTCGCCTAGTTTCGCAGGCTCGCGCGTGAACCGGACTGTCGGGACCTCCCCTCAATGACCCTTCTGATCACTGGCGGTCTGGGCTTTATCGGCTCGGCCGTCGTGCGGCGGCTGCTCTCGACCACCGACGAGGTGGTGGTGAACCTCGACCGGATGACCTATGCGGCGAGCCCCGAGAGCCTGGGCGAATGGCTGCGCCATCCGCGGCACATCCACGTCAACGCCGACATCTGCGACGGCGCCGCGCTGCGCGAGGCGTTCGCCACGCACGCGCCCTCGCGGGTGATGCACCTGGCCGCCGAATCCCACGTGGATCGCTCGATCGACGGCCCGGCGGAATTCATCCGCACCAACGTGGTCGGCACGCAGGTGCTGCTGGAGGCGGCGCGCGCGCATTGGATGAGCCTGGCCGGCGCCGCGAAGGACGCCTTCCGCTTCCACCACGTCTCGACCGACGAGGTGTTCGGCTCGCTCGACAGCCTCGATGATCCGCCCTTCGACGAACACACGCGCTACGACCCGCGCAGCCCCTATTCGGCCTCCAAGGCCGCCTCGGATCACCTGGTGCGCGCCTGGCAGCACACCTACGGGATGCCGAACTTCATCTCCAACACCACCAACAACTACGGTCCCTGGCAGTTCCCCGAGAAACTCATCCCGCTGGTGACACTCAACGCGCTGGAGGGGCGCCCGCTGCCGGTCTATGGCGATGGCTCCAACATCCGCGACTGGATCCATGTCGAGGACCACGCCGAGGCGCTGGTGCTCGCACTGTTCCGCGGCAAGCCCGGCGCGACCTATTGCCTGGGGCCGCGCCAGGAACGCTCCAACCTCGAGGTGGTCCGCGCCATTTGCGCGACGCTCGACGAATTGCGCCCCGATCCGGCGGGGCCGCGCGAGCGCCTGGTCACCTATGTGCGCGACCGCCCCGGGCATGATTTCCGCTATGCGATGGACCCTTCGGGCGCCGAGGCGGCCCTTGGCTGGCGGGCGCGGCACGATTTCGAATCCGGCCTGCGGCAGACCATCGCCTGGTACCTCGAGCACGAGGCGTGGTGGCGGCCGATCCGGGACAAGCGCTATGCGGGACAACGGCTGGGGGGCGTGAGCGCGTGACATCGGTGGCAAGGATCATGCGGCCCGGGGCCGCGCCTCGGGCCGGGAGCGCACGGCGCGACCGCGCCCCGACCGACAGCCGCGCCGGCGCACCCGTGCATGGCGCGCAGCCAAGCCGGCGGATGCCGGCGCCCGGCGCTTGAGGGCCAAGACATGAAGGGCATATTGCTCGCCGGCGGCTCCGGCACGCGGCTGCATCCGATGACGCTGGCGGCGTCCAAGCAGCTGCTGCCGGTCTATGACAAGCCGATGGTGTACTACCCGCTGGGCACGCTGATGCTGGCGGGCATCCGCGACATCCTGCTGATCTCCACGCCGGCGGACCTGCCTTCCTTCCGTCGGCTGCTGGGCGATGGCAGCCAGTTCGGCGTGAGCCTCGCCTATGCCGAGCAGCCCAGCCCCGATGGCATCGCGCAGGCCTTCACCATCGGCGCGGACTGGCTGGGCGGGCAGGCCTGCGCGCTGGCCCTGGGCGACAACATCATCTACGGCGATGGCCTGACCGATGCAGCTGCAGTCCGCCGCGGCGCGGGCGCAGGCCGGCGAGGCGACGGTGTTCGGCTATCGCGTGGCCGACCCCGAACGCTACGGCGTGGCGGAATTCGACGCCGATGGCCGGGTGCTCTCGATCGAGGAAAAGCCCGCGACGCCGAAATCCGACTGGGCGGTGATCGGACTGTATTTCTTCGACGCGCGGGTGACGGCACTGGCGCGCGAGCCTCGCCCCCTCCGCGCGCGGGGAACTGGAGATCACCGATCTCAACAAGGTCTATCTCGGCCTGGGTGCGCTGCGTGCGGAGCAGATGGGGCGCGGCTGCGCCTGGCTCGATGCCGGCACGCCTGGCTCGCTGCTGCAGGCCGCGCTGTTCGTGCAGACGGTGCAGGAGCGCCAGGGGCTGCAGGTCGGCTGCCCGGAGGAGATCGCCTTCCGCATGGGCTTCATCGACGCCGATGGGCTGCGCGCGCGCGCGGATGCACTCGGCAAGACCGCCTATGGCGCCTATCTGCGCGACCTCGCGCAGGGGCGGCACGCTTGAAGGTCGAGCGGCTGTCGATCCCGGACGTGCTGCTCCTCGAGCCGGCGCGGCACGGCGATGCGCGCGGGTTCTTCTCGGAGGTGTGGTCGGCCCGGGCGATGGCGGCGCAGGGGCTCGACATCGGTTTCGTGCAGGACAACCACGCCGCCTCGGCGCAGCGCTTCGTGCTGCGCGGGCTGCACTTCCAGCGCCCGCCCTCGGCGCAGGGCAAGCTGGTGCGCGTGGGGCGCGGGGCGATCCTCGATGTCGCGGTCGATATCCGGCAGGGCTCGCCCACCTACGGCCGGCATGTCGCGGTGGAGCTGAGTGCGGCGAACTGGCGGCAGATGTGGGTGCCGCGCGGCTTCGCGCATGGCTACCTCACGCTCGAGCCCGAGACCGAGGTGCTCTACAAGACCGACGCCTACTACGACCGGGCCGCAGATGCGGGGATTGCCTGGGACGACCCGGCGCTGGACATCGCCTGGCCGGTCGAGGCCGCACAGGCCATCCTGTCCGACAAGGACCGCACGGCGCCGCGCCTGGCGGACATCCCGCCGCCCTTTCCGCAGGGGTCGTGGTGATGCGGCGCATCCTGGTGACCGGGCGCGGCGGGCAATTGGCGACAGGGCTCGCCGATGCGCTGCCCAGCGCAGGGTTTCGAGGCCATCCTGGCGGGCCAGCCGGAATTCGAGTTCGACGCGCCGGACACCGTGGCGGCGGCCTTCGCCGCGGCAGCGCCCGATGCGGTGGTGAATTGCGCCGCATGGACCGCGGTGGACGCCGCCGAGGAACACGAGGCCGCCGCCTTCCGCGCCAATGCGCTGGGCCCGGCGATGATGGCGCGGCTCTGCGCGGGCGCGGGCATCCCGCTGGTGCAGATCTCGACCGACTATGTCTTCGATGGATGCAAGGGCGCGCCCTATGTCGAGGAGGACGCGCCCAACCCGCTCGGCGCCTATGGGCGCACCAAGCTGGCCGGCGAATGGGCGGCGCTGGCGGGCCATGGGCAGGCGCTGGTGCTGCGCACCTCCTGGGTGTTCGCGCCGATGGGCAACAACTTCGTCCGCACCATGCTGCGCCTGGGCGCCGAGCGCGACGAGGTGCGCGTGGTCGCCGACCAGCACGGCAGCCCGACCGCGGCACCGGACCTCGCGGACGCCATCGCGGGCGTGCTCGCGCGCATCCGCGACACCGGCTGGCAGGAGGCCTATCGCGGCACCTTCCACGCGGTGGCGGCAGGGCACACCACCTGGCACGGCTTTGCCGAGGCGATCTTCGCCGCCTCGGCGGCGCGCGGTGGGCCGTCCGCGCGGGTGCAGGCCATCGCCACCAGCGAATTTCCCACCCGCGCGGTGCGACCGGCCGATGGCAGGCTGGATTGCGCAAGGCTGGCGCGGACCTTCGGGGTGGCGCTGCCGACATGGCAGGAGGGGTTGGCGCGGGTGATGGGCAGTCCGGCGACCACATGATGCCCAGCCGCGTTGGAGGCGACCCGATTGTGTGCGACCCCACCGGCCAAGGCCGCGAAGCCGGGCCGCGGCAGGTGCTGCGAAGCCGTCCGGGGCGCCTGGCCCCGGCCGGACGATTGACGGGCGTTCCCTGCTCAACGACAAGGCGCCCCGGAATGAGGCACATCCTCCACGGTTGCGCGGCCGCCGCGCTCGCGCTGCTGTTGGCGGTACCGGCATTCGCCGCGGACAGCGATGCCTGCCCGCCCGGCGGCGCGCCGCCCATCTCCTCGCCACGTCTGGCCGACGCGCTTGCGCGAGGCGACGAGGTGCGGATCGTCGCCTTCGGCTCATCCTCCACCGCGGGTGCGGGGGCGAGTTTTCCGTGGCGCGCCTATCCCGCGCGGCTCGAGGCGAACCTCCAGCGCCGCCTGCCCAATGCCGGCATCACGGTGGTGAACCGCGGCGTGGGCGGCGAGGATGCCGACAACATGCTGCGGCGGATCGAGCGCGACATCATCGCCGAAGCGCCGCAACTGGTGGTGTGGCAGGTGGGCGCGAACGCCGCGTTGCGCCGGATGGACCCGGCTGCATTCCAGAGCTTCCTGCTGGACGGGCTCGGGCGAATGCGGCGGGCGGGAATCGACGTCGTGCTTATGGACAACCAGCGCGCGCCACGAATCGACGCCCGGCCCGGCCATGAGGCCTACAATGCCATGCTGGCCGAGGCGGCGGCGGCGATGTCCGGCGTCGAGCTCTTTTCCCGCACGGCGCTGATGGATGGCTGGAGCGCGGCGGGCCTGCCGAACGAGGCGGTGCTGGTCTCGGATGGGCTGCACCACAATGATCGCGGGTATGCCTGCGTGGCCGAGGCTCTGGCGCGGGCCCTGCTCGATGGCCTGCCGCCGCAGCGTGTGGCGTCTCCTCGATAGGCCCTGTCGGGATTAGGGCGTCGGCAAGACGTTCCACCTTGCGATGTATGCATATCCTAAATGCCAAATGGAACGATTGGCTTCCGTTCCTATTTCGGGTCAAAATCATGTGTAAATTTTTTGTGACCATGGAGTCGGGGCATGCCCGCTTCATCGGACGGAGGCGTTGATGCTGGAGGGCTTGGCAAACAGGGCGATCGGAGCGCTGCCGTTGCATGCGGTGCGCGCCGATGCCCTGACCGCCTTTCTGAGCGGGCTGCCGGCGCCGGTCACGGGCTTCCTGCGTGCGACGGGCTTCGCCGCGAAGGCGGGGGAATTCGCGCTGCTGCCCGGCCCTGACGGGCTGGCCGGCGCGGTGGTCGGGCTGGGCCAGGATGCGCGGGCAAACCCCTGGGCCTTCGGCAACCTCGCGCGCGGGTTGCCCTCGGGCTCCGCATGGCGACTTGCCCCCGGACCGCAGGATGAGGCGATGGCGACCCTCGGCTGGGCGCTGGGCGCCTATCGCCCGCAGCGCCACAGGGCCCCCGGTGCAGCACCTGCATTGCTGGAAGTTCCGCCGGAATGCGCCGCTGCCGTGATGGCCGCCGAGGCCATTTGCGCCGCGCGGGACCTGATCAACGCGCCGGCGGCCGATCTCGGGCCGGTGGAGCTGGCCGAAGCCGCCGCCAGCCTTGCGGCGCGCCACGGCGGCACCTGCGAGATCGTGGCCGGCGAGACGCTGGAACAAGGCTTCCCCGCCGTCGCTGCCGTGGGCGCGGGCAGCCCGCGCGCGCCGCGCGTCGCGGTGATGCGCTGGACAGGCGCCGAGCACGGGCCGCTGATCGCGTTGTGCGGCAAGGGCGTGTGCTTCGATACCGGCGGGCTCGACCTCAAGCCGGCCGCCGGCATGTTGCGCATGAAGAAGGACATGGGCGGTGCCGCCGTGGTGCTGGCGGCCGCCGAGATGATCATGCGCAGCGCCCTGCCGGTGCGCCTGCTGGTGCTGGTGGGCGCCGTCGAGAACGCCATCTCGGGCACCGCGATGCGGCCGATGGACGTGCTGCGTACCCGCAAGGGTCTGCGGGTGGAGGTCGGCAACACCGATGCCGAAGGCCGCCTGGTGTTGTGCGACCTGCTGGCCTACGCCGCCGAACAGGCCCCGGACATGATCATCGACTGCGCCACGCTGACCGGCGCGGCGCGGGTGGCGCTCGGCCCCGACCTGCCGGCGCTGTTCAGCAATGATGACGGGCTGGCGGCGCGGCTGCTCGCGGCTGGGGAGGCGGTGTTCGACCCGATGTGGCGGCTGCCGTTGCATGAAGGTTACAATTCCTGGCTCGACAGCCCCTTCGCCGACCTGTCCAACGTGTCGCAGAAGCCGATGGCCGGCGCGGTCACGGCGGCGCTGTTCCTGCGCCGGTTCGTTCCCGACCAGGTGCCCTGGGCGCATCTCGATCTCTACGCATGGAACGATGCCACCCGGCCTGGCAGGCCAGAGGGTGGCGAAGCCCAGACCGTGCGCGCGTTACACGCAATGGTTGTAGAATGTTGTACGATGCAAGCATCAAGGGCATGACGACGGCCGCCTTCGGCGCGACCACCTGCCCTTCGAGGCGTTGTTTTCCGGCGACGTACCGCCAAATGTTAACTTCCTGTAAGGACCATGGACGATGACGATCCCCACCAACCCCGACCAGCAGATCGGCATCCTGCGGGCGACGATCGTGGCGCTGGTGCGCAGTGACGGACCCGACCTTTCGGCGCGTCAGCTCGCGGTGCTGCTGACTGTCTATCTCGGTGACGGGCCCCACACGGTGCGTGGCCTCGCCGCCGACCTCCAGGTGTCGAAGCCGGCAATCACGCGCGCGCTCGACCGTCTGGGGGAACTCGACCTGGCGCGCCGCAAGGTGGACCCGGCGGACCGCCGCAGCGTTCTCGTGCAGCGTACCGCGAAGGGCGCCGGCTTCCTGGAGCAGCTGCGCACGGTGATGCAGGAGGCGACCAAGGCGTCCATGGACGTGCGCCTGCTGGCCGCGCCGGTTCATCCGGAACCAGCCCTGCGCGCAGTGTGATGCGCCCATCGCGCTGGCGGCCCGCTGCCATGGGGCAGGCGGGGCCGCCCGCTGCGTTCAATAGCCCGCGGTAAAATCCACGAGGTTGACCAGCGCACGCCCGTCGCGGGCGCGGTGGATGTTGTCCACCACCTGCGGTGCGGCGCTGGCGGGGATCGTGATGCTGGCGGCATGCGGCGTCAGGATCACCCGCGGATGGCTCCAGAACGGGCTCTCGGGCGGCAGCGGCTCGGGCTCGAACACATCGAGCGCGGCACCGGCCAGATGGCCTGAATCGAGCGCGGCCAGCACATCATCCGCCACCATGTGACCACCGCGCGCGGCGTTGATCAGGAAGCCGCCGGGCTTCATCGCGCCGATCAGCCGCGCATCGAGCACGCCGCGCGTCTGCGGCGTCAGCGGCAGCAGGCAGACCAGCATGTCGGCCTTCGCGGCCATGGCCATCAGGCCCGTCCTCGCCGTGGAAGCTCTCCACGCCCGCGATGTCCTTGGGCCGGCGCGACCAGCCCATCACCGGGAAGCCCAATGCGAGCAGCGCGCGCGCCGCATCGGTGCCGAGTTCGCCCATGCCCAGGATGCCGATGCGCCGCGCGGAGGTCTCGGGCGCGGGCAATTCGTGCCACACCTTCGCCGCCTGCTGGGCGCGGTAGTCGAGGTCCTGGCGATGGAAGCGCAGCACGTTCAGCAGCACCCATTCGGTCATGCCCTGGGTCAGCCGCTCATCCACCAGCCGCGCCACCGGCACGCCCGGCGGCGGGCCGGGCGGGCGGAACAGGTGGTCCACCCCCGCGCCCATCGAGACGATCACCCGCAGGTTGGGATAGCGGCGCAATTCCATCATGTCGTGCGCGGTCCAGACCACGGCGGCCTCGATGCCGGCCGGGTCGCCGGCCTCGGGGAACAGGCGGATCTCGAGCGACGGATCCACCGCCAGCAGCGCGGCCTTCCAGTCCTGCATGGTGTGGGACTTGGTCGAGAGCAGCACGGCCATGCGTCATGTTCCTTCCTGGGAGTGTGGCGTGGCGCGCGGTCATGTCGCGATGCGGCCCGCCGATGGCGGCTTCGCGCGCGCGGCATGGTGTCGCGCGCGGTCGGGTCAGGTGGCGCCGTCGGGCGGCGGCGCCTCGTCATCCGGAGGCGGGCCGTTGAATTCCGCGTCGAGCAGACGCACGAAATTGCGCCAGTCGTCGCGCTTGGTCGCCGCGCGCTCGGTCCCATCCGCCAGCTTCGCATAGAGGCTGAGCACGCCCTTCGCCCACAGCGCATCGAAATGCGCGGCGGATTGCAGCGCATAGCCGGCCGAGCGGTCGAACACCCCGTCCTTCACCTTGGGCATCACCTTGGTGATCCACCACCAGCAGCCCACCACCAGCACCACCAGCCCGGCCCAGGAATTGGCCTGTTCGAGCCCGATCGCCGCGAAGGGCGCGCCGCCGTATTTCAGCGCCACGAAGGACAGGCCGAGGATCAGCGCCGCCGGCCAGATGTTCTCCCAGGAATTGTACACCGGCGAACCCGGCGAGTTCATCCGCCGGATATGCACGCCCAGGCGCACCTGCTGCGCGTCCAGCATCGCCTTCAGCCGATCGAGTTCGTTCACGTCCGCAGTCCCGGCACCCTCTCGCTCCGCAGGTCGAAGGCCGCGGCCATCAGCGCGCGGGTGTAGGCCTGCCGCGGCGCGCCGACAACCTGTTCGGCGCTGCCTTCCTCCACCACCTGGCCGTCCTTGAGCACCACGATGCGATGCGCCATGGCGCGCACCACGCGCAGGTCATGCGAGATGAACAGGTAGGCCAGGCGATGCTTCGCCTGCAGGCCGCGCAGCAATTCCACCACCTGCGCCTGCACGCTGACATCGAGCGCCGAGGTCGGTTCGTCCAGCACCAGGAAGCGCGGCTTGAGCACCAGCGCGCGCGCGATGGCGATGCGCTGGCGCTGCCCGCCGGAGAATTCATGCGGGTAGCGCTCGGCCATCGCCGGTTCGAGGCCCACCTCCTCCAGCGCCGTGCCCACCGTCGCGTTGCGCTGCGCGCGCGTCAGCCCCGGCTCGTGTACGGCGAGGCCCTCGCCCACGATCTCCGCCACGCTCATGCGCGGGGAGAGCGCGCCGAACGGGTCCTGGAACACGATCTGCATGCGCCGGCGCAGCGGCCGCAGCGCGCCGCGGTCGAGCCGCTCGATCGCCGAACCCTCGAAGCGGATGGCGCCCTCGCTCTGCTCCAGCCGCAGCAGTGCCAGGCCCAGCGTGGTCTTGCCCGAGCCCGATCTCGCCGACCAGGCCCAGCGTCTCGCCCTCCCGCACCGCGACGCTCACGCCATCCACCGCGCGCACTTCGGCCACCACGCGGCGCATCAGCCCGCGGCGGATGGGGAAGCGCACCTTGATGGCATCGCCGCGCATCACCTCGGCCGCGCCCTCGGCCACCGGTTCGGGGCGGCCGCGCGGTTCGGTCGCGATCAGCATGCGCGTGTAGTCGTGCCGCGGGTTGGCGAAGACCTCCGCGACATCGCCCTGCTCCACCGCACGCCCGTCCTTCATCACCACCACGCGGTCGGCGTGCTTCTTCACGATGTTGAGGTCGTGGGTGATCAGCAGCAGCGCCATGCCGGTCTCGCGCTTGAGCGTCTCCAGCAATTCCAGGATCTGCGCCTGGATGGTGACGTCCAGCGCGGTGGTCGGTTCGTCGGCGATCAGGATCTGCGGGTCGTTGGCCAGCGCGGCGGCGATCATCACGCGCTGGCGCTGCCCGCCGGACAATTGGTGCGGATAGGCGCCGAGCCGCCCCTCGGCATCCGCGAAGCCGGCACGACGCAGCAGCGCGATCACCCGCGCGCGCAGTTCGGCACCCGCCAGCGGCTGGTGCAGCGTGATGGCTTCGGAGACCTGGCGCTCCACCGTGTGCAGCGGGTTCAGCGAGGTCATCGGTTCCTGGAACACCATGCCCGCCACGCCGCCGCGCAGCCGGCGCAGATCCGCATTCGGCGCGCCCAGCACATCCGTGCCATCGAGCGTGATGCGCCCCTCGGGATTGCTGCCCGCGCCCGGCAGCAGCCGCAGGCAGGACAGCGCGGTGACCGACTTGCCCGAGCCGCTCTCGCCCACCAGCGCCAGCGTCTCGCCGCGCTGCACGGTGAAGGAGACACCCTCGCACCACGCGCTTGCCGCGGAAGGCGACCGCGAGGTTCTCGACGTTCAGCAGCGGCGCGCTCATCGCCCGCCCCCCGGCAGCTTGCGCGGGTCGAAGGCGTCGCGCACCGCCTCGCCCACGAAGATCAGCAGCGTCAGCATCCCGCCCAGCACCACGAAGCCGGTCATCGCGAGCCATGGCGCGGTCAGGTTGTCCTTGCCCTGGTTCACCAGCTCGCCCAGCGAGGGCGAGCCCGGCGGCAGGCCGAAGCCGAGGAAGTCGAGGCTGGCCAGCACCGTGACCGACCCGCTCAGGATGAAGGGCAGGAAGGTCAGCGTGGCCACCATCGCATTGGGCAGGATGTGGCGGAACATCACCACGCTGTCGGACACGCCCAGCGCCTTGGCCGCGCGCACATAGTCGAAGTTGCGCCCGCGCAGGAACTCCGCGCGCACCACGCCGGTCAGCCCCATCCAGGAGAACAGCAGCAGGAACACCAGCAGCACCCAGAAGCTCGGCTCGATGATGCTGGCCAGGATGATGAGCAGATACAGCTGCGGCATGCCCGACCAGATCTCGATGAAGCGCTGGAACAACAGGTCGGTCAGCCCGCCATAATATCCCTGCACCGCACCGGCGGCGATGCCGATGATGGAACTGACGATGGTGAGCGTGAAGCCGAACAGCACCGAAATGCGGAACCCGTAGATGACGCGCGCCAGCACGTCGCGCGACTGGTCGTCGGTGCCCAGCCAGTTCTGCGCCGAGGGCGGGGAGGGTGCCGGCGTGGGCAGGTCACGCACCAGCGTGCGGTAGGAATACGGCACCAGCGGCCAGAGCATCCAGCCGCCCTTTTCCTCGAACTCGGCACGGAAGCCGCGATCGTGCCAGTCGGCGAGCGTGGGCAGGCCACCCTCGATCACGTCGCTCTCGGCATAATCGGCCAGCACCGGCACGAACCATTGCCCATCGACCTTCGCCACCAGCGGACGGTCGTTGGCCACGAACTCGGCGAACAACGTGACGAAGAACAGCACGGCGAAGATCGCCAGCGACCAGGTGCCGCGCCGGTTCGCACGGAAATTGGCGAGGCGCCGACGGGTGATGGGGGTGAGGGTCATGGCGTGGGGTGTCCGCAGGAGGGCTTTGCCCCCCTGCACCCCCCACCAAGGGCCGAAAGGCCCTTGGAACCCGATACTTGGGCGGTTGGAGGGAGGGGCGTGGCGCGCGCGCGGTGTCCCTCCCTCCAACCGCCCATCTCATGGTGTCCAGAGGCCTTTCGGCCTTTGGCGGGAGGGTGCGGGAGGGCAGAGCCCTCCCGCGACACGCGCGCCGCCCTCACCGCCGCGACTCGAAATCGATGCGCGGGTCCACCAGCGTGTAGGTGAAGTCGCCCACGATCTGCATCACCAGCCCCAGCAGCGTGAAGATGTAGAGCGTGGCGAACATCACCGGGTAGTCGCGCCGGATCGCGCTTTCGAAGCCGAGCAGCCCGAGTCCGTCGAGCGAGAAGATGATCTCCGTCAGCAGCGCGCCGGTGAACAGGATGCTGATGAAGGCGGCGGGGAAGCCGGCGATGATCAGCAGCATCGCGTTGCGGAAGATGTGCCCGTACAGGATGCGCCCTTCGGTGTTGCCCTTGGCGCGCGCGGTGACGGTGTATTGCTTGCCGATCTCATCGAGGAAGGCGTTCTTCGTCAGCATGGTCAGGCCGGCGAAGCCGCCGATCACCAGCGTGAGGGTGGGCAGCGCCATGTGCCAGGCGTAGTCGAGTGCGCGTTCCAGGAAGGGCAGGGTGTCGGCGCCGGGGCTGGACAGGCCGCGCAGCGGGAACCACTGGAAGAACGACCCGCCGGCGAACAGCACCACCAGCAGGATGGCGAACAGGAAGCCCGGCACCGCGTAGCCCACCAGCACCACGCCCGAGCTGGCCACGTCGAAGCGCGAGCCATCCTTCACCGCCTTGCGGATGCCCAGCGGGATCGAGACCAGGTAGATGATCAGCGTGGACCACAGGCCGAGCGAGATGGAGACCGGCATCTTCTCGACGATGAGGTCCACCACCGGCTTGTCGCGGAACAGCGAGCGCCCGAAGTCGAAGCTGAGATAGCCCAGCATCATCTCGCGGAAGCGGGTCAGCGGCGGCTTGTCGAAGCCGAAGGCGCGCTCGATCTCGGCGACGATCGCGGGGTCCAGCCCCTGCGCGCCGCGATAGGTGCCCACCGGCCCGTCGCCGCTGCCGCCGCCGCGCAGGTTCGCCGCGTCGGGCCCGCGCGCCAGCCCGCCGCCCTCGCCGGTCACGCGGCTGAGCACCTGCCCTTCGCCGCGCAGCTCGGCCAGCATCTGCTCGACCGGCCCGCCGGGGGCGAACTGCACCACCGCGAAGTTGATGATGATGATGCCGAGCAGCGTCGGGCACCACCAGCAGCAGCCGGCGGATCAGGTAGGCCCCCATGGTGCGGCTACGAGCGCCGGGCTTCGGCGAGCGGCGGCGTCGCGCGCCGGGTCGACCCACCAGGCGGTCGGGAAGCCGAGCCCGTAGCGGCGGGTTGCGCTCCGGGCGGCCGAACTTGTCCCAGAAGGCGATGCGGAAGCTGCGGCTGTGCCAGTGCGGCACGACGAAATTGTGGTGCAGCAGCACGCGGTCCAGCGCGCGGGTGCGCGCCACCAGCTCGTCGTAGTTGGGGGCGGCGATGACCAGCTCCACCAGCTCGTCGATCGCCGGGTCGGCGATGCCGGCGACGTTGCGGCTGCCGTTCTCGCGCGCCTTGGCACTGCTCCAGTAGTCGCGCTGCTCGTTGCCCGGGGAGAAGCCCTGGCCCTGGCCGTCCACCGTCATGTCGTAGTCGAAGGCGTCGATGCGCACCTGGTACTGCGCGGGATCGACCGTGCGCACGCGCGCCGAGATGCCCAGGCGCTCCAGCCACTGCACATAGGGCAGCGCCACGCGCTCGAAGGTCGGGCCCTGGAGCAGGATCTCGAATTCGAAGGGCTGGCCCTGCGGGCCCACCAGGCGGCGCTCGCGCACTGTCCAGCCCGCCTGGCGCAGCAGGCCGAGCGCCCGGCGCAGCCCCTCGCGGTTGTTGCCCGAGCCATCGGTGACCGGCAGGGTGTATTCCTCGGTGAACACCGTCTCGGGGATGCGCCCGCGGAAGCCTTCCAGGATCGCGATCTCGCGCCCCTGCGGCAGGCCGGTCGCGGCGAAGTCGGAATTGGAGAAGAACGAGGCGGTGCGCGTATAGGCGCCGTAGAACAGGTTGGCGTTCATCCATTCATAGTCGAACACCTCGATCAGCGCCCGGCGCACGCGCGCATCCTGGAACAGCGGGCGGCGCAGGTTCACCGCGAAGCACTGCATGCCGGTCGGGATCTCGTGCGGGATTTCCTGCTTTGTCACCAGGCCGCGCCGCGCGGCGGGGAAGTCGTAGCCGGTGGCCCAGTCGCGCGCGACATTCTCCTGGCGGAAATCGGTCTGGCCGGCCTTGAAGGCCTCGAAGGCCACGGTGCTGTCGCGGAAATACTCGTAGCGGATGGTGTCGAAATTGTTCAGCCCGCGGCGGGTGTTGAGGTCACGCCCCCAGTAATCCTCCACCCGGCGGTACACCACGCTGCGGCTGGGGTCGAAGCGTTCCAGCCGGTAGGGGCCCGAGCCCAGCGGCACATCCAGCGAGGGCCGCGCGAAATCCCGCCCTTCCCAGTAGTGCTTCGGCAGCACCGGCAGGTCGCCCAGGATCTGCGCCAGTTCGCGGTTGTCGGCGGTGCGGAAGCGGAAGGTCACGCGCTGCGGGGATTCCGCCACCACCTCGCTCACATCGCCCCAATAGGCGCGGAAGAAGGGCCGGCCCTGGCTGCGCAGCGCGTTGAAGGTGAACACCACATCCTCGGCGGTGACCGGGCGGCCGTCATGCCAGCGCGCGGCCTGCCGCAGTTCGAAGCTCACGCCGCGGCGGTCGGCGGGCAGTTCCACGGTCTCGGCCAGCAGCCCGTATTCGGCGGTGGCCTCGTCCGGGTTGCCGGCCATCAGCGTGTCGTAGATCAGCCCGATCCCGGGGTCCGAAGTGCCGCGCAGGATGTAGGGGTTGAAGCTGTCGAAGGACCCCAGGCGGGAGAGCACCACCTCCCCCCCCTTCGGCGCGGCCGGGTCGGCCCAGGGGAAATGCGCGAAATCCCGTGGCAGGCGCGGCTCGGCCAGCAGCGAGAGCGCGTGGGTGCGCACCACCTGCCCCGGCATGTCGCCGCCGGCGGGCACCACGGCGCGGGCGCCGCGCGGCAGGGGGGCAAGGACGGCGAGGGCGCCGAGCGCCAGGATGTCGCGACGGTTCATGTTGTGCAGGATGGGGGTTCGCCCCGTGCGGGGCAACGTCCGCCAGGCTACCGATCGGTAAGCAGGGCCACGGCCTCGGGCAGCAGCGCCGGATCGCCCAGCGCCAGCACGCGGCCATCGGCGCCCAGGGTCAGGGTTTCCCCGGCCCAGCCGGTGACGCGCCCGCCAGCACCTTCGATGACCGGCACCAGCGCCGCCCAGTCCCAGACCTTCATCGTCGATTCGGCGACGATATCGACGAGGCCCAGCGCCAGCAGCCCATAGGCGTAGCAATCCCCGCCCCAGGTGACGCGCCGCGCGGCGCCGCGCAGGCGCGCGAAGCCCGGCCGGTCGGCGGGCGCGAACATGTCGGGGCTGGTGCAGGAGAGTTCGGCCTCGCCAACCCCCGCGCAGGGCCGGCAGCGAGCGACACCGCCCAGCGGCGCGCGGAACCGCGTGGGCCGGCCCGCCACGCCCAGCCAGCGCTCGCCGGTCACCGGCTGGTCGATGATGCCCAGCACCGGGGTGCCGCGGTGCAGCAGCCCGACCAGGCAGCCGAACAGCGGCCGGCCGGTCACGAAGGCGCGGGTGCCGTCGATCGGGTCCAGCACCCAGACCCATTCGGCATCGGCGCGGTGCTCGCCGTGTTCCTCGCCGATCACGCCGTGCTCGGGGAAGCGCGCGGCGATCAGCGCGCGGATCGCCTCCTCCGCCTCGCGGTCGGCGCGGGTGACGGGGCTGGCATCGCCCTTGGCCTCGACCAGCAGGGCGGAGCGGAACAGCGGGCGGATCACCGCGCCGGCGGCATCGGCGAAATCCTCGGCGGCCGCGATGATGTTGTCGGAAACCATGCCCCGCCCCTTCCGTGGCCTACCCCCACTCGGATCGAGGCCCTGCCTCGATCCGGGAGCGCGAAGCGCGACCGCGCCCAACCTGTCAGCCGTGCCCGGCGCCACAGCGCACGGCGCGCAGCCAAGCCGCCGGATGGCGGCGCCCGGCGCCTGAGGGCAAAAAAATTACGGCGCCGGCGCGTTGGGCGAGATGGAGCGCAGATAGGCGATGAGGTCGGCGCGCTGCTGCGTGTTCGTCAGGCCCGAATAGACCATGCGCGTGCCCGGCGCGTAGGTGCGCGGGCTGTGCAGCCAGGCGTTCATCTCCTCATAGGTCCAGGGCTTGTCGGCCATGGCCTGCATCGCCGCCGAGTAGTTGAAGCCCTGCACATGCGCGTGCTTGGCGCCGATGATGCCATGCAGGTTCGGCCCGACGCCGGTGCGCCCGCCCTCGTTGAAGGAATGGCAGGACGCGCATTGCCGCTGCGCGATCTGGCGGCCGTTGTCCACATTGGCGCTGGCGAGCAGCGGAATGATGGGGTCGAGCGCCGCCGGCGCCGCGGCCGGCGCGGCCGCCTGTGCCGGCTCCGCCCCGGCGATGCGGATCGCGGGGTCGTGCGGCATCTTGGGGTGCACCAGGAGGCTGCCTACGAAACCCGCCGTACCGAACGCGATGCCGGCAGTCAGCACCGCGGCGAAGATCTTGGTGCCTTCGAGACTCTGCATGCCCGTCGAAGCCTTCCCGTGCTGCCTGCAGCCGCGTTTGCGCGGCGCGTCAGGCGTGCCTAAAACGCGGCGGACCATAGTGCCCGCCCCTTCGCCAGACAACCCGCCTCGACGCCGGGTGCACCCAGCCGGAGCCGCCTGACTTGCGACCCATCATCGTCATTCCGGCCCGCATGGCGGCGACGCGCCTGCCTGGCAAGCCGCTCGCCGACATCCATGGCCGCCCGATGCTGGCCCATGTGCTGGACCGTGCCCGCGAAGCCGATATCGGCCCCGTGGCGGTCGCCGCCGGCGAGGCCGAGATCGTCGCCGCCGCGCGCGGCGCGGGGGCCGAGGCGGTGCTGGTGGACGAGGACGTGCCCTCGGGCACCGACCGCGTGCAGCGCGCCATGGCCATGCTCGACCCCGGCGGCAGCCATGACATCGTGGTGAACCTGCAGGGGGATTTCCCGACCATCTCCCCCGAGACGCTGCGCGCCGTGCTGGAGCCGCTGCGCGACCCGGCGGTGGATATCGGCACGCTGGTGTGTCCCATCGCCGACGAGGAGGAAGCGAACACCCCCTCCTTCGTGAAATGCGCCTGCGCCTTCGAGGGCGATGCGCGCGTGGCCCCCGCGCTGTACTTCTCCCGCCAGCCGATCCCGTGGGGGGAGGGGCCGCGCTGGCACCATATCGGCGTCTATGCCTTCCGCCGCGCGGCACTCGACCGCTTCGTGGCGCTGCCCGCCAGCCCGCTGGAACTGCGCGAGCGGCTGGAGCAGCTGCGCGCGCTGGAGGCCGGGATGCGCATCGCCGCGGCGCGGATCGACCACGGCCCCTTCGGCGTCGATACGCCGCACGACCTCGAGCGCGCGCGCGCCCTGCTCGCGCGCTAGAGCCGCTGCGTTCGCCTTCGCTCACGGCAACGGCTCCAGGCCGTGGCTTTCGCGAACATCTTCACCCGAGCAGGTGGTTCCACCTGATCGGGACCTGCTTTAAGTCCCACGCGCTGCCCGCACGCTGAACGGAACATCCATGACCCAGACCATCGCCTTCCAGGGGCTGCCGGGCGCCTATTCCGACCTCTCCTGCCGGGCCGCCTATCCGGGCTGGACCACGCTGCCCTGCCCCTCCTTCGAGGCGGCGATGGCCGCGCTGCGCGAAGGGCGCGCCGACCTCGCCATGCTGCCCTGCGAGAATTCGGTGGCCGGGCGCGTGCCGGACATCCACCGCCTGCTGCCCGAATCGGGGCTGTATGTGATCGGCGAGCATTTCCAGCGCGTGGAACATTGCCTGCTGGCGCCCAAGGGCGCGTCGCTGGCCAGCGTGAAGCGCGCGCACAGCCACCCGATGGCGCTGGGCCAGGTGCTGAACCTGATCCGCGACCGCAACCTGCAGCCGGTGATCGAGGCCGACACCGCCGGCGCGGCCTCGGTGATTGCCCAGAAGAACAGCATCGAGGACGCGGCGATCGCCTCCGAACTGGCTGCCGAGATCTACGGGCTGGAAATCCTCGCGCGCAATGTCGAGGACAGCCACGACAACACCACGCGCTTCTACGTGATGTCGCGCGACAGGCTGTATCCGCCCCCCGCGGCACCGGACACGGTCACCACCTTCGTGTTCCGCGTGCGCTCCATTCCGGCGGCGCTGTACAAGGCGCTGGGCGGCTTCGCGACGAATGGCGTGAACATGACGAAGCTGGAATCCTACATGGTGGGCGGGCGCTTCGCCGCGGCGCAGTTCCTGTGCGACGTGGACGGCCACCCGGACAGCCCGGCGCTGGCGCGCGCCTTCGAGGAGCTGGCGTTCTTTTCGCGCGAATTCCGCATCCTGGGGGCGTATCCGGCGCATGCGTACCGGCTGGAGCAGGCGGCGGCGGGGGATTGAGGGGCGCGGAGCGTTTCGCCCGCGCCTGTTATCCGAGCAGCCGCGCCCGGGCGCGATCGACCGGTATCGCGCCACCGGTGACAGCGTAGCCGACTTCGACAAGGCGCCGCGCGTGCCAGCGATTGTAGAAAATGGCCCAGGCAATCCAGACAATGGGCGCGGCAAAGCCACCGGTTACCGCGCCGACCACCACAAGGAGCAGGACGTAGGCGCCGAAGCCGAGCCAGTCGCCGCGAATTGCCGCGGGAAACGGTCCAAAAAACAGGCTGGTCCACGAAAAGCCGAGATAGGCTCTGCGGTTCAGTCCGCTCGAATGCGTCATCGCGATTTCTGTTGCCACTGGCCGTCTCCGGAACTGCACGACCCCCACGATCAGAGGATGCCGTCGATCTTTCTGATATCCCGAAATCGCAACGACGACGCATGCATGAATTGCAATCTCAAAACCGCCTGAGCGGCACCCGCCACGCCAGCACCGCCCCCACCGCCGTCAGCACCGCCACCGTCGCGAACAGCCCGCGGAACGCCTCCGCCAATTCGCCGCGCAGCGCCGCCGCCGCCTCCGGCCCGAGTGCGGCCAGATACCCCGGCCCCTCCGCCACCAGCCGCTGGAACGCCGCGCCGGAACCGGTCGCGCTCACCGCCATGAACACCACCGCCGCCACCAGCGCCGTGCCCGTCGCCGCGCCGATGTTGCGCGAGAACGCCACCCCCGCCGAGGCCGCGCCCAGCCTCTCCCGCCCCGCCGCCGCCTGCGCCGTCACCTGCACCACCGGATAGGACGTGCCCGAGCAGAAGGCCGCCGCCGCCAGCAGCGGCAGGAAGGCCGTCAGCGGCAGGTCCGCCGCCACCACGCGCCAGCACCCCCCACAGCACCACGCCGACCGGCAGGAAGGCCGTCGGCCAGCGCATCGCATGCCCGGTCCGCGCCACCATCCGCCCGGAGAAGAAGGCGCCGGACGCACCGCCGAGCGACATCGCCACCAGCATCAGCCCCGAGGGCCCCGGCGCGATGCCGCGCACCGTCTGCAGCCACACCGGCAGCAGCGCGATCATCCCCACCTGCGCCCCCACCACGCAGGCCGAGAGCAGGTAGGCGCGCCAGATCGAGGGTTCGGCGAACAGCGAAAGCGGCAGCAGCGGGTCGCGCGCCACGCGTTCCACGCGCAGCAGCAGCAGCACCGCACCGACCGAAACCACCGCCAGCACCACCACCGCCGGCAGCAGCGCCGGGTCGAGCCGCCGCGCGCGGTCCAGCGCCACCAGCGCGCAGCCCACCGCCAGCACGAACAACCCGAGCCCCGCCCAGTCGAAGCGCAGCCGCGCCTCGCGCCGCGCCGGTGGCACCACGGCCAGCCGCCGCGCCAGAACCGCACAGGCCACGGCCACCGGCAGCAGCACCAGGAACACCGACCGCCAGCCGAAGAACTGCGTGGCATAGCCGCCGATCACCGGCCCGCAGGCCGAGGCGAAGGCAAACGACCCGGCGATCCAGGCCTGGTAGCGCCCGCGTTCGCGCGGCGGCAGCGCCTCGCCGATCAGCGCCTGCGCCAGCGTCAGCAACGCCCCGCCGCCGAAGCCCTGCACGATGCGCGCGCCGATCAGCGCCGGCAGGTTCGGTGCCAGCGCACAGCCCAGGCACCCCGCCGCGAAGACCGCCAGCGCCACGAACAGCAGCCGGCGGCGGCCGAACACATCGCCCAACTGGCCGAAGACCGGCGCCGCGCAGGTGGCCGCCACCAGGTAGGCCACCAGGATCCACGACACCCGCTCGATCCCGCCCATGTCGGCGGCGATGGCCGGCAGCGCGGTCGCGACGATGGTCTGGTCCACCGCCGAGAGAAAGATGGTCAGCGCGATGCCCGGGAAGGCGCGGACGAAGCGCGCATGGATGTCGGCGGCGGGGGAGGGGTCGGACACGCGGCGTCTGTCGTATCAGGCCGGGCGTGGCCGGGCCAGATGCGGCGCGGGCCGCGGCCATGTCCTGCCGGCGGCCGGCGCGTGCGGCGTGGTCCGGGGCGGGCGAACCGGCGCCTCGGTCTCGTACCGAGCGCATGAAGGTTTCACCTTCGCGCCCCTCAGGCGACGGGCGCCGCGCATCCGCGCGGCTTGGCTGCGCGGCACAAGCGGCGCGCGGCCCCGCAGGTCGGAACTTCGTGCGCTTGGTCTCAGATGACCCCGCTGCGGCCCATCTCCAGGAACTTCTCGCGCCGGCGTGCCCGCAGCGTGGCACCATCCAGTTCCAGCAGCGGCTCCAGCAATTCGCCGATCAGGTCGCCCAGCGCCTTGATGGTCGCGGGCGCGTCGCGATGCGCACCGCCCAGCGGCTCCGGCACCACGGCATCCACCAGCGAGAGCTTGTGCAAATCCTCGGCCGTCAGCTTCAGCGCCTCGGCGGCCGTCGCGGCCTGGGCGGCGTCGCGCCACAGGATGGAGGCGCAGCCCTCGGGGCTGATCACCGAATAGACCGCGTGCTCCAGCATCACGATCCGGTCGGCCGCCGCCAGCGCGATGGCCCCGCCCGAGCCGCCCTCACCGATGATGGTCGCGATGAAGGGCACCGGCGCATCGAGCCCGGCCTCGATGGACCGCGCGATGGCCTCCGCCTGGCCGCGCGCCTCGGCGTCGATGCCCGGGAAGGCGCCGGCGGTATCGACGAAACTCAGGATGGGCAGGCCGAAGCGCCCGGCGAGTTCCATCAGGCGGCGCGCCTTGCGGTAGCCCTCGGGCCGCGCCATGCCGAAATTGTGCTTCACCCGGCTGTCGGTGTCGTGGCCGCGCTCGGTGCCCAGCACCATCACCGCCCGGCCGCGGAAACGGCCCATGCCGCCCACCACCGCGAGGTCGTCGGCGAAGGCGCGGTCGCCGGCCAGCGGCGTGAAATCCTCGATCAGCGCGGCCACGAAATCCCCGGCATGCGGCCGGTCGGGGTGGCGCGCCACCTGCGCCTTCTGCCAGGGCGTGAGCTTGGCATAGGTGGATTTGAGCAGCGCCTGCGCCTTGTCGCGCAGCTTGCCCACCTCCTCGGCCACGTCGATGCCGCCGGCGTCGGTGGTCCGGCGCAGTTCCTCGATCTTGCCTTCGAGCTCGGCGATCGGTTTCTCGAAATCCAGGAAATGGCGCATGGCGGCGGGGGGTTAGCCGAAATCCGGGGCTTGTGCGACCCCCCGTGGCGTGCAGTCGCCCTTCCGGTCCCCGGCTGCGCGCTTCATGCCGCGGTGGCCGGGCGCGCGAGCGGGTGATGCGCCTCCACCAGCGCCTTCAACCGGCCCTCCAGCACCTTCGTGTAGATCTGCGTGGTGGCGATGTCGGCATGGCCCAGCAGCACCTGCAGGCTGCGCAGATCCGCCCCGCGCCCCAGCAGGTGGGAGGCGAAGGAATGGCGCAGCACATGCGGGCTGACCCGGGCGGGGTCGAGCCCCGCGGCCAGCGCCGCCTCCTTCAACAACAGGCCGAGCGATTGCCGCGTCATGTGCCCCGCCGCCGCGCGCGAGGGGAACAGCCAGCGCGCGCCGCGCGGCCCGGCGCGCTCGGCGGCCTGCACGCGGGCGGCCAGCGCCAGGTCCCGCGCGCGGGCCGAGACCGGCACCAGGCGTTCCTTGCCGCCCTTGCCGCGGATCGCCACCAGCGCCTCCTCCGGCCGCAGCGCGGCGGCGGGCAGGGAGACCAGCTCGCTGGCGCGCAGCCCCGAGCAATACAGCAACTCCACCGCCGCCGCCGCCACCGCGCCGCGGCGCCCGGGCAGGGCGGCGGCGGCGGCGATCAGCGCCTCCATCTCGGCTTCGGACAGCGCGCGCGGCAGGCTGGCGGGCAGGCGCGGGCTGTCGAGCAATTCGGTGGGGTCGTCGGCGCGCACGCCCTCGCGTGCGAGGAAACGGTGGAACTGGCGGATGGCCGAGAGCCGCCGCGCCTGGGTGCGCGCCGCGAAGCCGGCCTCGGCCAGGCCCGCGACCCAGGCGCGCAGCGCATCGGCGTCGGCGGCATGCACTGCCAGCCCGCGCGCCTGCGCGAAGCCCGCGAAATCATCGAGGTCGGCGGCATAGGCGGCCAACGTGTTGCGCGCCGCGCCGCGCTCGGCGGAGAGCATCTCGAGGAAGGCCTCGACGTGCCGGGAGGTCACCGGCGCCGGGCAGCCAGGCGCCGGCGGCGACCGTGCCGCGGCATGGTTTCAGCGGCTCGACTGGAACCGGTCATTGGGCAGCGGGCGCTCGACCGCCTGCGGTGTGACCGGCGGCGGAAAGGCACCGATCGCCAGCAGCCCGACCGCCACCGCACCGAGGATGATCACGAACAGGAGCATGAGCGGACGGCGGAACATGCTGTGCGATCGCTCCTTCGCGGTTGATCCGGTGAATGTGCCAGCGCGGGGCCGTCAGGATGGTCCTGCCGCGCTCAAGAATCCATGTTTTCCAGAGCAATACCGGACCAGATGATTTCACCCTGATCGATATTGCTCTAGCCTCCGGCCCCGTGTCGCGCAACTCCGCCCTTGATTTCCCCGACCAATACGACCCGGCCCTGCCGATGCGCGACGCGTTGGCCTCCGGCGCGCGCAGCGTGGTGCTGGTCGGCATGCCCGGTGCGGGCAAGACCGCGATCGGCAGGCGGCTGGCCACGCGACTCGGCCTGCCCTTCCGCGACGCGGACACCGAGATCGAAACCGCCGCGGGCATGCCCATCACCGAGATCTTCGCCCGCTATGGCGAACCGCATTTCCGCGACGGCGAGCGGCGCGTCATCACCCGCCTGCTGGCTGGCCCGCCTTTGGTGCTGGCCACCGGCGGCGGCGCCTTCGTCGATCCTGCCACGCGCGCCGCCATCCAGGCGAGCGGTGCCGCCACCATCTGGCTGCGCTGCGCCATGGCGACGCTGCTGCGCCGCGTGGCCGGGCGCGAGCACCGGCCGATGTTCCTCAACGCCGACCCGGCCGAGGTGCTCGCGCGCCTGATGGCCGCGCGCCACCCCTTCTATGCCGAGGCCGACGTGACCGTGACCTGCACCGATGAAAGCCCCGAAGCGACCACGCGGCGGGTGCAGGAGGCGCTGGCCGGCTCCGTGCCGCCGCAACGCCTGCCGGTCGGCCTGGGCGAGCGTGCCTATGACGTGCTGGTCGGCCCGGGCCTGCTGGCCCGCGCGGGCGGGCTGATCGCGCCCGCGCTGCCGTCGCGGCGCGTCGTGGTCATCACCGATGCCGCGGTGGCGCCGCTGCACCTGGCCACCCTGCGCGGCGGGCTGGAGGCGGCGGGCTTCGCGGTCGCTGGCCGAGATCGCCGTGCCGCCGGGCGAGGCGTCCAAGGATTTCGCCCGCCTGCATGACGGTGCTGGAGCGGATGCTGGCCGCGGGCGTCGACCGGCGTACCTCGGTGGTGGCGCTGGGCGGCGGGGTGGTGGGCGACCTGGCCGGCTTCGCCGCCGCGATGGGGCTGCGCGGGCTGCCCTTCGTGCAGGTGCCCACCACCCTGCTGGCGCAGGTGGACTAGCTCGGTCGGCGGCAAGACCGGGGTGAACCTGCGCGCAGGCAAGAACCTCGCCGGCGCCTTCCACCAGCCGCGCATCGTGCTGGCCGATACCGACACGCTGGCCACGCTTCCTGCCCGCGAACTGCGCGCCGGCTATGCCGAGGTCGCCAAGCACGGGTTGCTGCAGGGCGCGCTTGTGGGACTGGTGCGAGGCGCATGGCGCGCAGGTGGTGGCGGGCGATGCAGCGGCGCTCACCCATGCCGTGGTCGAGATCCTGCCGGCTGAAGGCGGCGGTGGTGGCGGCGGATGAGCGGGAGGAAAGTGCCGAGGGCGGTCGCGCCCTGCTCAATCTCGGGCACACCTTCGGCCATGCGCTGGAGGCCGAGGCGGGGTTCGACGGTTCCCTGCTGCATGGGGAGGCGGTCGCGGTCGGGCTCGGGCTTGCGGCCTCGCTGTCGGCCCGCCTGGGGCATTGCAGCCAGGAATGGCCATCACGCGTGGTGGCGCATCTCGCGGCGTGCGGCCTGCCGGCGCGCATGGCCGACCTGCCGCGGCGCTTCAGCGTCGAGGCGCTGATGGGCCGCATGGCGAAGGACAAGAAGAACCGCGATGGGCGCATGCGCTTCGTGCTGCTGCGCGGCGCGGGGGATGCCTTCACCAGCGCCGAGGTGCCCGCCGAGGCGGTGGCCGCGCTGCTGCGCGACGAGGGCGCGCAGGGCTGAATCCAATCCCGATCACGCGCTTGCGCGACCGGCATCGGTTCCGGCCTCGTGACGCTGGCGATGTGTGCGCGGCCAAGGCTGGCGCCAACAGCGCAGGCCCCGCGCCGCGGCGAGGATCCGACCGTCTCGAGACGCCGCAGGAGCCCACGTGAACGCACCGTCCAATCGCCAGGTCGTCCTCGTCAACCGCCCGGATGGCATACCCCGGGAGGCGGACTTTGCCCTTCGGGAGGCCGGCCTGCCGGCCTTGCAGGATGGTGAGATCCTGGTGCGAAACCATGTGCTGTCGGTTGACCCTGCGATGCGGGGCTGGGTCTCTGCCGTTGCCAACTACTCGAAGCCGGTGGCCATCGGCGAGGTCATGCGCAGCTTCGCCGCCGGCGAAGTGGTCGAGTCCCGCCATCCCGGCTTCGCCAGCGGAGACCGCGTGAGCGGCCTGTTCGGCTGGCAGGATTACGCCGCCGTGCCCGCCAGCGCGGTGACGCGCAAGGTGCTGGAGCATGACCTGCCGCTCTCGGCGTCGCTGGGCGTGCTCGGGCTGAACGGCACCACGGCGTATTTTGCGCTGCTCGAGGTGGGCCAACCGAAACCGGGCGAGACTGTGGTGGTGTCCACGGCGGCCGGGGCCGTGGGCTCCATCGTCGGGCAACTCGCCAGGCTCAAGGGCTGCCGCACGGTCGGCATCGCGGGTGGGCCCGAAAAGCGGCGCCAATGCCTTGAGGAGTTCGGGTACGACGCGGCGATCGACTACAAGGCGGGGCCTATCGACGCAGCGCTCGCCGCCGCCGCGCCGCAGGGCGTCGATGTCTATTTCGACAATACCAGCGGCCCGATCAGCGATGCGGTGCTCAGCCAACTGGCCGTCCGCGCGCGGGTCGTGGTGTGCGGTACCGCCTCGGTGGCGAACTGGGATCCCTGGCCGCGGGGACCGCGTCCGGAGCGGCACCTCCTGGTCAAGCGCGCCCGGATGGAGGGGTTCCTGATCTTCGACTACGCGGCGCGTATCGAGGAGGCGGTCGCGCAACTCGCCGACCACGTCCGCGCGGGCAAGCTGACCTATCGCGAGGACATCCTGGACGGCATCGAACATGCCCCCGGAGCGATTGCGCGCCTGTATCGCGGGGAGAACAAAGGCAAGTTGCTGGTTCGTCTTTCGCAGCAGTGACCCTCGCGGCGGGCCTCCGCCCAGCGATCCATTCCTGATCCCGGCACTGGCGCGGACCCGCATGGGGCCGTCGCGCCGATCCGGTCACCAACCGGCGCCCCGGGTCATGCGGTCCGGCCCCCGCCTCCCGCCGCCGGTGCCTGGCATGGCAGCCACGCGGCCGGGCCGGGGCTTTGCCGTGAAGGCTGGATTTCCGGATCTTGCGCGGCGACAATATGATGCGCCGCAGCATTACCGGGACGCCACATGCCCCTTTCCGCCCCTGCCGACCGCGAGCCCCTGCACCGCCGCCAGATCGATCTGCACGGTTATCGCCGCGCCGATGGGCTGTTCGACATCGAGGCGCATCTGCTCGACACCAAATCCTACGGCTTCGACAATGAGGAGCGTGGCTGGCTGCCGCCCGGCACGCCGCTGCATGGCATGTGGATCCGCCTGACGGTGGACGAGGACATGCTGATCCACGCCTGCGAGGCCGCGTCCGACCATACGCCCTATGCGGTCTGTCCGCAGGCGGCGCCGAATTTCGCCCGCCTGGCCGGGCTGCGCATCGGGCCGGGCTTCAACCGGGCGGTACAGGAACGGGTGGGCGGCGTGCTCGGCTGCACGCATCTGCGCGAGGTGCTGGCCCAGATGGCGACGGTTGCCTACCAGACGCTGTATCCCGTGCGGCGCGTGAAGGAACAGGCGCGCGAAGAGGCGACCGGCACGCGCCAGGTGCCCAAGATCATCGGCACCTGCCTCGCCTATGCGCCCGACAGCCCGGTGGTGAAGATGCGCTGGCCATGGCTCACCTCCGAGGCTGCCGAGTAGCGCGGCTTCCCGGGGGGCGGCGCGCCCTACCGCGGCGGGGCGGCCCGCCCGGCCATCGCGGGCGCGATGCGCAGCGTATACAGATTGGTCGTGATGACCTGGTGGTTCATGTAGAATTCGTCGCGCGGGAACATGTCGGTCAGCGTGGTGCCGGGGCGCGGGTGCCCGGGCGCCCAGATCAGCGGCGGTGAGGCAAACAATGGTGCCCATTCCAACGCCGCGCCATTGCCGCGCCGCAGATGCGCCAGTGTCGCGGGCTCCGCGAAGGCGGCGGCCAGGCGCTGTGCGTTGAACGGGATGGGGTCGTTCGAGCCGACCAGCACGCCGACCGGCATCAGCAGCATCGCGTGGGGAAACACGGTGGTGAAGGTCTCGACCGTGCGCTGGGTCGGCGCCCACTGCACATACAGCCCGCCGGGGGCCAGGCGCTCGCGCACCTGTTCGAGGAATTCGGCGCTGTAGAGCAGGCCCGAATGCGAGGATTGCGGCAGGATCGCATCGGCCTCGATGATGTCGTAGCGGCGGTCCTCCTTGGCCAGCGTGCGGCGGCCGTCGCCGGCTTCGAGGTGCCAGCGCGGGTCCTCGAACATCTGCGCCATCGGGCTGCCCGGATGGCGGTGGCCGACCTCTTCCAGCGCCGTCAGCACCGGGCCGACAAGCTCGATCGCGCGCACCTGGCTTTCCGGGCGCACGCCGGCCGCCCATGGCGTGCCGCCGCTGCCCACGCCGATCACCAGCACCTCGCGCGGGTTTGGATGGATCAGTGGCCCGACGGCGCCGAGGAACTGGTGCACCGGCAGGAACGGAATGCGCCCCTGGCTGAAGCCCTGGATGAAGAACGGCCCGGAGGCACCCTGGCCGCTGGCGGCGTCGTCGCGGAAATAGGCGACGCCGGAGCGGTCCTCGGCCCAGGCGGCCTCCTGGCCCGAACGCTCGGCATGCAGGCGCGTCCAGAACGCCGCATTGCCCGGCAGCGCCACCAGCAGCACGGCGCAGGCGGCGGCCAGTGCGGCTTCCGGCCGGCGCGTCCAGCCCGCCCGCCACAGCCAGAACAGCACCAGCAGCAGCGACAGCGCGGCCAGCAGCCGCAGCGTCCCCGCGGTGCCGAGCCAATGGAAGGTCACCAGCCCGGTCAGGATGGAGCCCGCCGCATTGCCGGCGATGTTGGCCAATTGCACCCAGCCGACGCGCGCGCCGACGCTCGACGAGGTCGCGCTGCACCGCGCGCTGCACGAAGGGAAAGGTCATGCCGATCAGGAAGGAGGGCGGTGCGACCACCAGCGTGGTGAGCGCCAGCGTGGTCAGCAGCGCCCCGCCATGCATCCGGTTCTGGTCGACCGACATCAGTCCCGCCAGCGGCCAGTACGGCAGCGCGAACCACAGGCCCATCAGCAGCAGCGTGGCCAGCACGAAGCCGGCCGACTGGGTGATGAAGAAGGCCGGGCGCGGGTCCTGGATACGCCGGACCATCCGCGCCGCGAGCGCCATGCCCGCACCATCGGCCAGCAGGAAGATGCCCAGCACGGTGGGGAACAGGTAGGCATGGTACTGCCCGACCTGGCCCAGCATGCGCACCCACACGATTTCCAGCGCCACGATCACGTAGCCCGACAGGAACACCAGCAGGCACCACAACGGCAGCCCGCCATAACCCGCATCCGGGCGGCCTGCCGGCGCGGTGGCGGGCGGCGGCTGTGCGGCGCGCAGCACGGGCAGCAGCGTGAGGGTGAGCGCGGCAGCGGCGAATTCGAGCCCCGCAGCCAGCCAGAGTGCGCCGACGAAGCCGAGTTGGCCGACCAGCAGCCAGCCACCCAGCAGCGCGCCCAGGCCGGCGCCGAGCGTGTTCAGCCCGTAGAGCGTGCCGATGCGCGCGGCGATGTCATCCCCCGTGGTGGCAACGGCGCGGGCCAGCAGCGGCAGGGAGGCGCCCATCAGCGTGGTCGGCAGCACCAGGCCGGCGAAGCACAGCGCAAAGATGAGCGGCGCGGCGTCCACCTGGCCGGCCAGGTCGGTCGCCAGCCAGTCGTACAGGAACGCCTTGGACAGCAGGGCGAAGGCACCGACGCCCACCTCCGCCATCGCGAAGCCGATCAGCGCGCGGGCCGGCGTGAGGCGGTCGGCGATCTTCGCCCCGATGATGGAACCGAGCCCAAGCCCGGCCAGGAAGGCGCCCACCACCAGCGCGGCGGAGATGGTGTCGGACCCGGCGAAGATCCCGAGCATCCGCTGCCAGACGATCTGGCACAGCAAGGCGGCGAACCCCGTCGCGAAAAACGCGGTTGCAAGGCGCGGTATCATCGCGTCGGATCCCCAGGAACGGCGGCGGCCTCCCCAGGCGCACCCCATCCTCGATCGCCGGACATGGCGGCAAAATTACGGCAGGGTCACGCTTACGCGAGCCGGATTGTTGGTCAGGCGAGGCGCAGCCGCCGCGCCCCCATCAGGATGACCCCGGTGCCCCAGCCGAAGGCGCCATTGATCAGCATGCTGCGCCACCAGCGGTTGGGGTCGAAGCCGGCCATCATCGTCTGGCCACGGATCGCCGCCATCACCGTGAAGCCGAACAGCACGCACAGCACCGCGCCCACCACCAGGCCCACCAGCGGTGGCGCCCAGCCCGGCCGCGCGGCGATGATGGCGGCGATCACGATGCCCCACACCCCGCCCCAGAAGGCCATGTTGGCGATGAGCGGCACCGCCAGCGGCCCGACGCGGCGCATCCCGTAGGGCGGGTTCGGCACCAGCCCCGCCAGGTGCAGCAACGCAATGGTGCCCTGGTGGAAAATGAGCACGCCCAGAACGCCGGCGAGAAAGCCGATGGCAGCAATCCGCAGCGCTCTCACGCCCAGCACTCCCGCAGGCGCGTCGCGGCACGGCGGCGGAGGGCTGGCATGGCGACCGGTTCCGATCTGGCTGGGCCTTGCAGATGGCGCGCGCCAGGGGCGCCACAAGCCCGGCGCCCCATCTTGCCGCCATGCGCGACCACGCGCAGGGTGCGCCCGTTCCGCAACGGGAGATACGCAGTGAACGGTGCCGAGAGCCTGGTCCATACGCTTCTGGGGTGCGGCGTGGAGGTCTGCTTCGCCAACCCCGGCACGAGCGAGATGCATTTCGTCGCCGCGCTGGACCGCATCCCGGGCATGCGCTGCGTGCTCGGCCTGCAGGAGAACGTGGTCACCGGCATGGCCGATGGCTATTGGCGCATGACCGAGAAGCCGGCCGCCACGCTGCTGCATTGCGGCCCGGGCCTGGCGAACGGCCTCGCCAACCTGCACAACGCGCGCCGCGCCGCGCTCGGGCATCGTGAACTGCGTCGGCGACCAGGCGACCTACCACCGCATCTTCGACGCGCCGCTGACCGCCGATACGGAAGGCTTCGCGCGCGGCGTCTCGGCCTGGGTGCGCACCTCGCACCAAGGCCGACCGATGTGGGTGCGGATGCCGCCGCGGCGGTGCAGGCGGCCCTGACCTCGCCGGGGCAGATCGCCACCTGATCCTGCCCTCCGACACCTGCTGGGACGAAGGCGGCGTGGTGGCGCAGCCGCTGCCGGCGCCGGCGCGTGCCGCAGGCCGACCCGCACGCCATCCGCAATGTTGCGCGCGTGCTGCGCGAGCAGAAGAACGTGCTGATCCTGCTGGGTGGCCGCGCGCTGCGCGAGGGTGCGCAGGCCTATGCCTGGCGCGCCGCCCAGGCAACCGGCGCACAAGCTCATGGCCGAGGGCTCCAACGGGCGCAGCGAACGCGGCCGCGGCCGGCTGCAGCTGGAGCGCGTGCCCTACCCGGCCGATGTGGCGATCAAGACGCTGTCCTGGGTCGAGCATGTGGTGCTGGTGAACGCCAAGGCGCCGGTCGGCTTCTTCGCCTATCCGAACATGCCCTCCCGCCATTATCCCGAAACCGCGCAGGTGCATGTGCTGACGCGCTACGAGCAGGATGCCGAGGCGGCGCTGCGCGCGCTGTGCGAGGAACTCGGCGCGCCGCAGGCGGCGATCCCCGACCCCGGCCCGCGCCCCGAGCGCGCCCGCGGCGCCCCACCCCCGAGGGCCTGGCGCGCACCGTGGCGGCGCTGATGCCCGAGGACAGCATCATCGCCGACGAGAGCGTCTCCTTCGGCCGCGGCTTCTTCCCCGAGACCTATGCCGCGCGCCGGCACGACTGGCTGCAGATCACCGGCGGCGCCATCGGCTGCGGCCTGCCGCTGGCCACCGGGGCGGCGATCGGCGGCGGCGGGCGCGCGCGTGATCAACCTGCAGGCCGATGGCTCGGCGATGTACACGGTGCAGGCGCTGTGGACCCAGGCGCGCGAGAAGCTGCCGGTCACCACCATCATCCTGTCCAACCGCAAGTACCAGATCCTGCTCGGCGAATATCAGAACGTCGGCGCCAATCCGGGGCCGACCGCGATGAACATGCTGGATCTCGGCAATCCCGACATGGACTGGGTGAAGATCGCCGGCGGCATGGGCGTGGAGGGCGCGCGCGCCACCACGCTCGACCAGGTGGGCGACCTGATGGCGCAGTCCTTCGCGCAGCCCGGACCTTTCCTCATTGAGCTGGTGATCTGACCATGGACATGAACCTCGCCGGCAAGCGCGTGCTGGTCACCGGCGGCTCGAAGGGCATCGGGCTCGCCTGCGCCGAGGCCTTCGCGGCCGAGGGCTGCGACGTGATCCTCTCCGCGCGCGACGCAGCGACCCTCGCCGCCGCCGCCGACGCGGTGCGCGCCAAGCGCCAGGTGCGCGTCGAGACCCACGCCGCCGACCTGTCGGAGGATGCCGCGCGCGAGCGCCTGCACGCCGCCTTCCCCGACATCGATATCCTGGTGAACAACGCCGGCGCCATCCCCGCCGGCCGGCTGCAGGACATCCCGATCGCGCGGTGGAAGCAGGCCTGGGACCTCAAGGTCATGGGCTATGTGCATCTGTGCCAGCTCTATCTGCCCGGGATGGAGGCGAAGAACGCCGGTGCCATCGTCAACATCATCGGCATGGCCGGGCGCGCGCCGCGCGCGGGCTATATCTGCGGCGGGGCGGGCAATGCGGCGCTGATCGCCTTCACCTCGGCGCTGGGTGCCGCCGCGCAGGCGAGCGGCGTGAAGGTGGTGGGCATCAACCCCGCCGCCACCAAGACCGACCGCATGGTGACCCAGGCGCGCACCAACGCGAAGCTGAAGCTGGGCGACGAGGAACGCTGGGCCGAGACCCTCACCGGCCTGCCCTTCGGCCGCCCGATCGAGGCCGCCGAGATCGCCGACCTGGCGGTGTTCCTGGCCTCCCCGCGCGGCCACTACATCAACGGCACGGTGGTGGACGTGGATGGCGGGGGGATGTTCCGCGGCTGAGCGCGTGTTCATGCCCTCAGTCGCCGGGCGGCGGCCATCCGGCCGCCTTGGCTTCGCCGGATTGCCGGCGGGCCGCCTTCGCGGCCTCGGCACGAGGCGGTGCCTCGCGCCGCTGGCAAGTTCGTCAGCGCAGCCGCGCGTAAATCGGCCGCAGCAGGAAGGGGCTGAGGAACAGCGGGAACTGCGCCAGCGCGAAGAACAGCAGGATGCGCTCATCCGTCGCCGCCGGCAGCACCGCCAGGTACAGCGCCATGTTGCGGTTGCCCGACAGCAGCCCCGCCGCCAGCGCCAGGCGCTTGCCCGCCGCGGCGAAGGCCAGGGCGGTTGCGATGTTCATGCCGAAATTGCCGGCGAAGGCCAGCGCAAGCCCGCCGATGATCCAGGCCGGGTCGGCCAGCAGCTTGGCCAGCATCCCGTCCATCACGCCGAAGCCGTACAGCACCACCAGCCAGACCACCGCGCCATCGACCGCCGGGCCGACGCGCCGCAGCGCCGCCTCCCCCACCACCCGGCGGATGGCGATCGAGAGCAGCAGCGGCAGCCCCACCACCAGCGCCAGGCGCGCCATCAGCCCGGTCAGCGAGATCGCGAGGTCGATCCCCATCAGGCCGAGTGCCAGCGGCGGCGCGGTGAAGGGAATGAGCATCGTGGTCACCATCGCCACCACCAGCGAGATCTCGCCATCGAGCCCCATCATCCGCGCGAAGGCGGGCGAGGAGGTGGCCGCACAGCCCGTGGCACTGATCACCAGCGCCGCGCCCAGCGGCCCATCGAGCCCGGTCAGCCGGGCGACCAGATACGCCAGCAGCGGCATGACCAGCAGCAGCCAGGCGGTGAGGGCTGCCACCAGCAGCGGTCGGCGCAGATAGGCCAGCACCTGGGAGAGATCGACGCGCAGCAGCACCAGCGTCATCAGCCCCGCGACCGTGATGGTCACCACATCGCGGAACAGCGCCGCCAAGGGCGGGATGAACAGGCCCGCGAAGATGCCCAGCGCCAGCAACGCGCCGCCCTGGCGGGCCGACCATTCGAGGAAGCGCAGCGGTGACAGGGGGCGCGTGTTCCCGGGCGAGGTTGGAGGTATCCCCGCAAGGTTCTATATCCCTGTCTGTGCACGCGCCATCCTCGCTACTCATCCTGCTGGCGGGGCTGGCCCTGTTCAGCGGCCCCGCCCTTGCCGGCTGTACCGATCCCCCCGCGCCGGAGGTGGTCTGGCGCCGGTGCCTGCTCGATTCGAGCGAACTCTCCCGCGCCGACCTCACGCGCGCGCATCTGCGCGATGCCTCCTTCCAGCGCGCGACGCTGCGCGGGGCGACCCTGGTGGGCGCGGACGCGGCCGATGCGCGCTTCGTCTCGGCCGACGTGTCCGGGGCGGATTTCACCGGCGCCAGCCTGCGCCAGGCCGATTTCACGCGCGCGAACATGGTCGGCGCGGTGCTCGTGCGCACCGACCTGCGCCGCGCCACCCTGTTCAACGCCGACCTCACCGATGCCGACCTGACCGGCGCCAACCTCTCCGGTGCGAACCTCGCCGGTGCCAGGCTCGGTGGTGCGCGCTGGACCGATGGGCGGCGCATCTGCGCCGCGGGATCGGTCGGCAACTGCCAGTGAGCGCGCCGCGCATGGGCGGGTCCGGCGCGGACTACCTGGCACGGCTCAACCCCGAGCAGCGCGCGGCGGTCGAGGCGGTGGACGGCCCGCTGCTGGTGCTCGCCGGCGCGGGCACCGGCAAGACGCGGGTGCTGACCACGCGCTTCGCCCACATCCTGCTGCAGGGCAAGGCCTATCCCTCCCAGGTGCTGGCCGTCACCTTCACCAACAAGGCGGCGCGCGAGATGCGCGAGCGCGTCGCCGCCATCCTGGGCGAACCGGCCGAGGGGCTGTGGCTGGGCACCTTCCACGCGCTGGCCGCGCGGATGCTGCGCCGGCACGCCGAGCATGTCGGCCTGCAGTCCAACTTCACCATCCTCGACACCGACGACCAGGCGCCGGCTGCTCAAGCAGGTGATGGCGGCCGCCAACATCGACACCAAGCGCTGGCCGCCCAACGGGCTGATGGGCGTGATCCAGCGCTGGAAGGACCGCGGCCTGACGCCCGACGCAGGTCACCGCCGGCCGAGGACAGCGACTACGCCCAGGGCCGCGCCACCGAACTCTACGCGACCTACCAGGAACGGCTGCGCGCACTCAACGCCGCGGATTTCGGCGACCTGATGCTGCACATCGTCACCATCCTGCGCGGCCACCCGGACATCCTGGCGGAATAGCAGCGGCGGTTCCGCTACATCCTGGTCGACGAATACCAGGACACCAACCTGGTGCAGTACCAATGGCTGCGGCTGCTGGCACAGGGCCACCGCAACATCTGCTGCGTGGGCGACGACGACCAGTCGATCTATTCGTGGCGGGGTGCGGAGATCGAGAACATCCTGCGCTTCGAACGCGACTTCCCCGGTGCCGGCATCGTGCGGCTGGAGGCGAACTACCGCTCCACCCGCCCCATCCTCGCCGCCGCCGCCGGCCTCATCGCCCACAACACCGGCCGCCTGGGCAAGACGCTGCGCCCCGGGCGCGAGGATGCCGAGGGCGAGAACATCCGCATCGTCGCGCTGTGGGACAGCGAGGAGGAGGCGCGCATGGTGGGCGAGCGGATCGAGGCCGCGCGCCGGTCCGGCCAATCGCTCGGCGAGATCGCCATCCTGGTGCGCGCCGGCTTCCAGACCCGCGCCTTCGAGGAACGGCTGATCGCCATCGGCCTGCCCTATCGCATCGTCGGCGGCGCGCGCTTCTACGAGCGCCAGGAAATCCGCGATGCCATGGCCTATCTGCGCATCGTCGCCCAGCCCGCCGACGACCTCGCCTTCGAGCGGATCGCCAACACGCCCAAGCGCGGCCTGGGCGACACCGCGATGCGCGAGATGCACGCCATCGCGCGCGCGGAAGCGATCCCCCTCACGCTCGCTGCCGCGCGCGCGCTGGAGACCGGCGCCATCAAGCAGGCCCGTGCCCGCGCGGCCTTGTCGGACCTCATGCAGGGCTTCGCACGCTGGCGCGCCATGCTGCCCGCCGAAGGCCATGTGGTGATGGCCCAGACCCTGCTGGACGAGAGCGGCTATGCCGGGATGTGGCAGCAGGACAAGTCGCCCGAAGCGCCCGGCCGGCTGGAGAACCTCAAGGAACTCGTCGCGCGCCATGGCCGACTACGAGAGCCTGGCCGCCTTCCTCGAACACGTCGCGCTGGTGATGGACAATGACGAGGCAGCCGAGGGCGAGCGCGTCTCGATCATGACGCTGCACGCCGCCAAGGGCCTCGAATTCGACATGGTGTTCCTGCCCGGCTGGGAGGAAGGGCGTGTTCCCCTCCCGGCGCAGCATCGACGAGGGCGGCGACAAGGCGCTCGAGGAGGAACGCCGCCTGGCCTATGTCGGCATCACGCGCGCACGGCGCATGGCGATCATCAGCCATGCCGGCAACCGCAGCATCTACGGCAACTGGCAGGCGCAGATCCCCTCGCGCTTCCTCGACGAGATCCCCGCCGCCCATGTGGTGCGCGAGGGCGGCGCCCAGCGCGAGGCCCGCGGCGCCTCGGTGTTTGCCGGCAGCGGGTTGTTCGCCCAGCGCCCGCGCCGCATGATCGAGGCCGCCGCGTGGGAGGTGAAGGAACGCCCCGCCGCCGCCGCCGCCTTCACCGTCGGCCAGCGCGTGTTCCACCAGAAATTCGGCTATGGCCGCGTGACGGGGGTGGAGGAGGACCGGCTCGACATCGCCTTCGAGAAGGCCGGCGACAAGCGCGTGCTCGACCGCTTCGTGGAAAAGGCGTGATGCGCCCCTCGGGTCCCGATTCGCCCGGCGCGCTGTCGAAGCGCCGCGCCGAACCGCTCGAAACCCTGGTCATCGAGGCCCTGCCGGACCACGCCGTGCCGCTGTTCGAGGCGGCGCTGCAACAGGTCTGCGCCACCGTCGCGCTGTTCCGCGACGAACCCACCGACACCTGGCGCATCGAGGGCGTGCGCGAGGCCGGCGCGCATGATGATGAACTGGAAGCCGCGCTGGCGCTCGCCGCCGCCGTCGCCGGCATCGACCCGCCCGCGCTGCTGGCCGGCCCGGTCGAGGCCGAGGGCTGGCTCGCGCGCACCGTGCAGGCCTTCCCCGAAATGCCGGTGGGCCGCCGCTTCCTCATCCGCCCGCTGCATGTGCCGCACGCGACCACGCCGGGGCGGGTTGGTGCTGCGCCTGGATGCCGGCCTCGCCTTCGGCAGCGGCGAGCATGCCTCCACCCAGGGCTGCCTCATCGCGCTGGAGGGCGTGGCGCATCGCCGCGCGAGGCGCGTGGTGGATATCGGCAGCGGCTCGGGCATCCTGGCCATGGCGGCGGCGCGGCTGGGCGCGCGCCGCGTGCTCGCCACCGACATCGAGCCCTGGTCGGTGCGGGTGTGCGACCAGAATGCCCGGCTGAATGCCCTGACAGCCCCGCGCCTGCGCTCCATCCTGGCCGATGGCTGGACGCATCGCGCGCTGAAGGGCGAGCGCTACGACCTCATCTTCGCCAACATCCTGGCCCGCCCGCTCTGCGCCATGGCGCGACAGCTCGCACTTCACCTGGCACCGCGCGGCACCGTCATCCTGGCCGGGCTGCTGGGCACCCAGGCGCGGATGGTGCTGGCGGCGCACCGGCGGCAGGGGCTGGTGCTGGAACGGCGGATCGACATCGGCCCCTGGACCACGCTGGTGCTGCGCCGGCGGGGGTGAACCCGCGACGTCAGGCGGTGCGCGCCGCCGGTGGCCAGGCGGCCTCGATCATGGTCCGGGCCAGTGCGTCGAAGGCGCCCTGCCAGGCGGCCTCAACCTCAGGCGTGAAGCGGTCGCCCAGGGTGCGCGCGAGCGCCGCCATGAGTGCCGCGCCCACGGCCTCGTAGTGCGCAGGCTGCGCGCCGTAGCCGACGTGGCGGCGGCCGAGATCCGCCACCATCAGCGACAGCACGTCGTGGTCGTGCAGCCGTGCGACGATCGACCCCAGCATGCTCATGAGCTTCGTGCCCTGCTCCGTGAGGTCGGTGGGGAACAGGGCGCGCGTGTCAGGCGCGATTTCGAAAAGGCGGTCGTAGAACAGGCCGGCCGTCTCCTGTCCCATGCGGGAGACATGCCAGAAACTGCCGCGCACGAGGTCGATGTCGTCGTCCTGGAGCCGCATGGGGGTCCTGTTGCAACACGGTTCGACCCTATCACGCCGCGCTGCGATCAGTCGCCCGGCAGGAACACGTCTGCGAAGGACTTGCGCAGCCAGGCCATGGTCACCTTGATCCGCGCCGTCTGGATGGTGTCCGGATGCGCATGCAGGTGCAGCGCGCGCATGAGCTCGGGTGCGCCTGGCGTGACCCGCACCAGCGCGGGATCGCCCTCGGCCAGGCACATCGGCAGCAGCCCCTTGCCCAAGCCGTTGCGGATGCCCGCGCGCAGCACGGAGGAATCCGTCGCGGTCAGGCGCAGCGCCTGGCCGGCCTTGCGTTCGCGTTCGATCCAGCGGATCGGCGCGCGCCGCGGCGCCTCATCGTCCCAGAACGACACCCAGGGCAGCGGCGCCGGATCGACGCCGGCCGGCGCGTAGATGGCGTAGGGCACGTCGCCGAGCTTGACGGCGAATTCGGATTCGCGCGGGGACATCTCGAACCACAGCGCGACCGCCGCCTCGCCGCGGCTGAGGCTGCGCGGCTGCGGCCCGCCAATGGTGCGCAGGTCGAGCCGTGGATACGCGGCCAGCAGGGCCGGCACGGCGCGTTCCACCAGCCGCGTCATGGTCCAGGCATTGCCGATCAGACGCACCAGGCCGACCGTATCCTGGCCGGCATTGGCAACCTCCTCGCTGAGGCGGATGGCGCGCGCTTCCATCTCGAGCGCCCGGGCGATCACCACCTCGCCCGCCGGGGTCGGCGCAAAGCCGTTCTTGGAGCGCGCGAACAGGATGGCGCCGAGATCAGCCTCCAGCGCCGAGATGCGGCGCCCGGCGGTGGACTGGTCGATGCCCAGCAGCGCGGCGGCGCTGGTCAGCGAACCGGACCGGCTGATCGCGAGCAGCACCTTCAGGTCATCCCAGTTCAGCGACATGCATCACATTCCCCCGCCGCAACGCTGCATCAGGCCCATGCGCGGATGCAATGGCGCAGGGGCGTCCTGCGGGGCTGCGGGTTCCTTTCCGGGGGCGAACCGAACTATCGGATGGGACGGCCGCGCAGCCGCGCGACCGCCAACTCATCGACGCCAACCAATGGAGCCAACATCATGCCGATCTACATGAACTACGACTTGCTCGCCTTGCAGGGAGACGTGTCAAGTTCCGCCGAACCCGAATTCCGGTACGTGAACGTCCGGCGCACCTCCGCCACGGACGACAGCGGGGACGAGGACGCCCTGCCACACCCGGCCGCCGACGACGCGATCACCCACGGCTCGATCATCGTCGCGCCGGACAACACGCCGTCGATTCTGCAGGGGCCCTTCGACGACCTCGCGGATGCGGCGTCGATCGGCCTCGACGCCGGGTCGTACTCCATGGGCCACCTCAAGGGTTCGAGTGACGGTTTCGAGTGACCGTCAGGCGCGGCCTGCGCGCGCCCATCCGAAGCGGCCGGGCGCGACGCGTGCCCGGCCAGGCCTTCGCAGCGGGCGCTGCCCGACGTGAAGCGCTTCGTCGCACGCCGCCCCGAAACGGCCCATCCAATTCCCGAGGAGACATGCGATGCCCATCGAGATCAAGGAACTGACCATCAAGGTGACCGTTCCCCCATCAGACAGCCGGGACGCCGTTGCCGGCGATACGGAGGTGTTCCTGTTCGGCACCGCAGCGTCGGCGGAATGGGATGACACCCATGCCAATTTCGAGGACACGACTTCGCCACACGATCTCTCGCCCGATCCCGTGCCGGTCGAAGCCGCGCCGTCGACGCACCATGGCGGGGGCGCCAACATGTTGATGGGCGACGGCAGCGTACGGTTCGTGTCGGACGGGTTCGACCTGTTCGGCTGACCGTTCGGGCGTCAGGCGCGAATGGCGCTGGAACGGCGGATCGACATCGGCCCCTGGACCACGCTGGTGCTGCGCCGCCGCGCGTGAGGGGCCATCGGCGCTGCCAGGCAAGCCGAACGCGAACAGTCCAGTAAAAAGACCCGGGGAAAACCCCGATCAGGTGAGATCACCTGATCGGCCGGGAGCCCTCGCAATGACAAGGATCGGGCGTCGCTGGCGTAAGCCGGGGCAACCGAAGGCCACACCGGCGCATCACGCAGGCCCGGCGCGCAGTTCACCCACCGGGATGGTGAGGTCGCAGATCAGCCCTTCCGACGGCCAGCGCCGTTCGACCGTTCCGGCCAATTGCCCTGACATCGTCGCCTCGATGACGCGGGAGCCCACGCCGCGGTGTTTGGGCAGGCCCGCGGGGCGTGGGCCGCCCGTCTCGGTCCACTGGATGCGCACCATCCCGGCCGCCTCATCCACGCGCCAGGCGACGCGCACGCGCCCGCCGGGCACGGACAGCGCGCCATGCTTCGCCGCATTGGTCGCCAGTTCGTGGAACACCATGCCGAGCGGCTGCACCGCTTCCGCGCGCAGCCGCAGCGGCGGCCCCTCCAGGGTGAAGCGGTCGCCCGCCGCGCCCCCTTGCCCGTTCGGCCCGCCGAACGGGGCCAGTTCCTCACCCAGCACGGCCATGATCGGCGCGCCGGTCCAGCGCTCGGCGGCCAACAGGGATTGCGCGCGGGCCAGCGCCGCCACCCGCCCATCCACCAGCCGCGCGAAGTCCGCGGCATTCTCGGCACGGGTCAGCCGCAGGATGGCCTGCACGATGGCGAGGGTATTGCGGGCGCGGTGGTTCACTTCCTGCGTCAGCAATTCGCGCCGTTCCTCCGCCTCCCGCCGCTCGGTGATGTCGCGGACCATGCCGGCGATACGGACGGGCTTGCGCGAAGCCGGGTCGTGGCGGACTGCCGCGCCGGTACTCTCCAGCCAGCGCCAGGTGCCGTCCGGGCAGCGGTAGCGGTATTCCTGCCGGTAGCTCGCCAGCGTTCCAGCCGTCGTGGCGGTCCAGTCGCGGAGCACGCGGGCGCGGTCGGCCTGATGGATCCGTGCTCCCCATTCCTCGACCGGGGTCGTCGTCTCATCAGGACGCAACCCCAGGATATCGATGGCGTGGGCCGTGCGCGTGGTCAGGCCGGTGCGCAGGTCGGTCTCCCAGGTGCCGAACAGCCCGGACTCGACCGCAAGGCGCAGCCGTTCCTGGCCCTCCTGGAGGGATGCCGTGCGCTCCGCCACACGGTCGGCAAGCCCCGCCATGGCCAGTTCCAGAGCCTGCTGCTGGCGGCGCGCCACCCAGGCCAGCCCGACCAGCGCCACCATGGCGGGCAGGCCGATGGCGAAAAGAGGGATCATCTTCTCCCACCACCGTGCCACCAGCTCCGCGCGCGGCAGGGCGACGGCGACGGCCAGGCGCGGGAGGTTCGCCAGCAGCTGGAACCGGACCATGACCGGCCTGCCGTCGCGCGGGGTCGTGCCTTCGAGGGCGCCGGCAACCTGGCCGGCGGCGATGGCGGCGACCAGCGGCCGGTCCGCGCCGAGTGGCGGCGGCGGGTCACGGAACGGTGGGGATCGCGCCAGGATCTGCCCATCGGCGCGCACCAGCGCGGCAGAGACGTCGGCATGCGCCACCATGCGGCGCAAATCCGCGCCCATCTGGTTCGAATCAAGCCCGAGGGCGACGGTGCCCAGTCCGGGCCCACGCGGGACAACGATGCGGAATGACGGCGCGGCCGCATCGCGCGGGCGGAAGGCCGCGGTGGTCATCACCTCCCCGTCGCCGCTGGCCGCGACGGGTGGCGGCGCGGCGGACAGGGCCCGGGGTTCGGCACCTGGCGTGCCGTTGGCGTGGACGAGGATGGTGCCGGCGCTGCCCGTCACCACCACCTCCCTGAGCAGCGGGAGGTCCGCGATGACGTCGTCGATGCGTTCGCGCACCGCCAGGTTGGTGGAGAGAACAGCCGGGTCTTCGGCGCCCCCCAGGCGTTCGGCGATGCGCATTCCGGCGCGCGCGTGCCTGTCGATGACGCGTTGCGTGTAGGCGGCGGCCGCATCCGCGGCGATGGCGAGTTCGCGGTCCGCCTCGGCATTGGTCGAGCCCCAGGCGCTCCAGCCAGCGGCCCCGAGGATGAGCGCGGGCAGAAGGACGCTGGCGGCGAGAAGCATGCCGAAACGCGGCGTGCGGTGCTGCCGTGCCTCCGAGACAGGACGTTCAGCTTCGCGCATCGCCGGACCCACGGCCGTCAGATCGTTCATGTGTCCGGACGAATGGCGCGCATACGCATCGATATCCTGGGCCGTGCCCCACTTGTCCAGCAACTTTCATGGCACGAGCGGGCGGCCAGGGTCATGGACCCGGCACGCGGCGTTGATCCCGCGTCGCGTCGTTGGTGGCCCGATGGCGGCCGTCCGGCAGCCCGTGCGGACGCCGGGCCGCCCGGATGATGGCCCGCCGCGTCGGGCGAGTGTCTCCGGCACGAGCCGATCGACGTCCTCGACCGTGGGTCTCATGCCAAGCGCAGAAAGGCTCGACCTGCGGCCTCAGGGGCCTGGCGCGCGAATCCGTGCGGCGGCAAGTGCCGCGAAGCCAAGGGCCGCGGATGCGGCCCGCGCGGCGTTTGAGGGGCACGAAGGTGAAACCCTGGTGCGCCTGGTCTCAGTCCACCCGCACCACCAGCTTGCCGAAATTGCGCCCCTTCAGCAGCCCGATGAAGGCTTCCGGGGCGTTGCGCAGGCCCTCCACCACATCCTCGCGCCAGCGCACCTGGCCTTGCCGGATCCAGCCTTCCATCTGTGGGCGGAAGGTGCCGTAGCGCGGCCAGCCGGTGTCGCTGACGATGAAGCCCTGGATGCGCAGGCGCTTGCGCACCACGGGGCCGAGGTTGGGCCCGGCCGGCGCGCCGGCGGCGTCCGCCCCGGGTGCTTCATTGTATTGCGCGATCATCCCGCACATCACCATGCGGCCGAAATCGCGCAGGCGCGGGAACACCGCGGCCTGCACCTTGCCGCCGACATTCTCCCAGTACACGTCGATGCCCTCGGGCACGGCGGCGTCGAGCTGCGCATCGAGGTCGCCATGGTGGTCGAGGCAGGCATCGAAGCCCAGTTCCTTCACCACGAAGTCGCATTTCGCCGCACCGCCGGCGATGCCCACCACCTTGCAGCCGCGGATCCTGGCGATCTGCCCGACCACCTGGCCCACCGCGCCGGATGCCGCGCTCACCACCACGGTCTCGCCCGCCTTGGGCTGGCCGATATCCTCAAGCCCGGTCCAGGCGGTGAGGCCGGGCATGCCGAGCACGCCGAGGCTGGCCGAGAGCGGCGGGTTGTCGGCCGGCACATGGAACAGCCGCTCCGGCCCGACCACCGAGAAGCGCTGCCAGCCGAAGCCGCCCAGCACGGTCTCGCCGGGTTTGAAATCAGGATGCTTGGAGGCCACGACCTCGCCCGCCGTCTGCCCTTCCATCACGGCGCCCAGCGCGACCGGCTTGGCATAGGATTTCGCATCCGCCATCCGCCCCCGCATGTAGGGGTCGAGCGAGAGAAAGCGCGCGCGCACCAGCACCTGGCCCTCGCCGGGCTCCGGCACCGGGGTCTCCACCACCTCGAAATCCGCCGCGACGGGGGCGCCCATCGGCCGGCGCTTGAGCAGGATCTGCAGGTTGGTCTCGGCCATGAATCATCCTCCGTGTCGGCGCCGAGGATGCCACGCCGCGGCGGGGCGGGCGAGGCGGGACCCCGCCTGCGCCGCGTGCACCCTGCGCCCTTGCGGCCGGATATCGTGCCTGGGAACCTGCTCCCGCGGCACGAAATCCGATCACACGGATCCAGCGCGATCGGATAGTGCTGTAGACCGCAGGCTGCGACACACGGAGACTTGCCATGGACATGGCGCCGCGCGCCGGCACCGCGTGCTGGACCCCCGCCCGGCTGATCGAGGCACTCGCCGCCCGCGGCGATGCCCCCGCCCTGCTGACCATGCAGGGGGAGACCGCCCGGCCCTGGCCGGCGGCTGAGATCGCGCGCCAGGCGCATCTGCTCGCCAGCGGCCTGATTGCCGCGGGCATGACGCCCGGCGAACCGGTGGCCATCCACGCGCCCAATTCGCCCGACTGGATCATCGTGCGCCTGGCCCTCGGCGCCGCCGGCGCGCTGCCGCTGGCGATCGACGACCTCTCGGGTGCGACCGAATGCGCCGCCATCGTCGCGCAGGCCGGCTGCCGCTGGGTGTTCCTCTCCGCCGCCCATGCCGCCGAGATGCCCGCGCCGCCGGGCATCCGCGTGGTGCTGGTCGATGCACCCGAGGCCCCTCAGGGCTGGCACGCCCTGCGCGCCGCGCAACCCGGCCCGCTGCCCGAGTCCCGGCCCGAGGATGAGGCGCTGATCGTCGCCACCTCCGGCACCACCGGCGCGCCCAAGCTGTTCACGCTCACCCACGCCAACCTGCACGCCAACCTGACCGGCGTGCTGGCGCAGGGGCTGATCGGCGCGGATGACCGCATGATGGTCCCGCTGCCGCTGCACCACGTATACCCCTTCCTGGTGGGGCTGATGACGCCGCTGGCCGCGGGGGCCACCATCATCCTGCCCGAGGCGGTCACCGGCCCGCAGATCGTGCGCGCGCTCAAGGGCGGGCGCGCGACCATCATGGTCGGCGTGCCGCGGCTGTATGTGGCGCTGCTGGCGGGGCTGGAGGGGCGGGTCGCCGCGCGCGGGCGCATCGCGCGCATGGCCTTCGCGGCGATGCTGGAAGTCGCCACCGCGCTGCGCAAGGGTGGGCTCGATGTCGGGCGGCGGCTGTTCGCCTCCCTGCACGCGCAGATGGCGCCGGACCTACGGCTGATGGTCTCGGGCGGCGCGCGGCTCGATGCCGAACCGACCTGGATGCTCGAGGCGCTGGGCTGGCGCGTGGCCAGCGGCTACGGCCTGGCCGAGACCGCCTCGCTGTTCACCGGCAACACGCCCCGGGCGCAGCGCGTGGGCTCCGAGGGCCGCCCGATCGCCGCGGACACGACCATCCGCATCGATGAGCCCGATGCGCTGGGCATCGGCGAGATCCTGCTGCGCGGGCCCAACGTGTTCGCCGGCTACCGCAACAATGCCGAGGCCAATGCCACCGCCTTCACCGAGGATGGCTGGTTCCGCACCGGCGACCTCGGGCGGCTCGATACCGACGGCTTCCTGCACGTCACCGGCCGCAGCAAGGAACTGATCGTGCTGGGCGGCGGCAAGAACGTGATGCCCGAGGAGGTCGAGGCCGCCTATGGCGCCCACCCCGCCATCCACGAAATCGCCGTGCTGGAGAATGCCGGCGCGCTGGTGGCGATCGTGCTGCCCGACCTCGCGGCCCTGCGCGCCGGCGGCAGCCCGCGCGTGGAGGATGTGGTGCGCGTGGCGCTGGCCGAGGTGGCGCAGGCGCTGCCTTCCTACCAGCGCCTGGCCGGCTATGCGCTGGCGCGCGAGGCGCTGCCGCGCACCCGCCTGGGCAAGCTGCAGCGCTTCCGCCTGGGCCGGCTCTACAAGGACTTGCGCGAAGGCCGCGCGCCGGGGCCGGCGGCGGCGCTCTCGCCAGAGGATGCCGCGCTGGTCGCCAGCCCCGGCGCGCGCGAGGTCTGGGACATCCTGAAGGCGCGCTACCCCGGCCGCCCGGTGGCGCCCGATGCCAACCCCGCGCTCGATCTCGGCATCGACAGCCTGGAATGGATCACCCTGGCGATGGAGATCGAAAGCCGCACCGGCCTGCGCCTGACTGAGCCGGAAATGGCCGAGATGACCACGCTGCGCGCGCTGCTGCTGCGCGCGGCGGGCGGCGCGCCGCCGGTGGTGCCCGCCGTGGCCGCCGCCGACCTCGCCGGGCAGGTCGACGCCGCCACCACGCCGCCGCCCGCCTGGATGCTGCCGCTGCGCGTGGGCGGCTGGGCGCTGGCGCGCGGCATCGCACGCGGCATGTTCAGCCTGCGCGCCACCGGCACCGCGCATGTGCCGCGCAACGGGCCCTTCGTGATCGTGGCCAACCATGTGAGCGACCTCGACCCGGGGCTGGTCGCCGCCGCGCTGCCGCTGCAGGCCGCGCGCCGGCTGTGGTGGAGCGGCGCGGTGGAACGCCTGTTCACCAACCGCGCCTCGCGCGCCTTTTGCCGGATGTTCCAGGTGTTCCCGGTGGAGGAACGCGCGCCCGCCCAGGCGATCGCCATGGCGCGCCGGGTGCTGGAACGCGGGCAGGGGCTGGTGTGGTTCCCGGAATCCTGGCGCTCGCCGGATGGCCAGTTGCAACGCTTCCTGCCGGGCATCGGCCTGGTGCTGGAGGGCATGGAGCATGTCAGCGTGATCCCCGCCCACATCGCCGGCGCCTTCGAGGCCATGCCGCGCGACGCACGCCTGCCGCGCCGCCACCCGGTGCGCATCGCCTTCGGCGCGCCGGTGCCGCTGGCCGGGCTGGTGCCGGAAGGGCTCGATCCGCGCGCCGCCGCGGAGCGGCTGAGCGAGGCGCTGCATGAACGCGTGGCCGCGCTCGGCCAGGAGAACGCCCCGCCGCCGGCGGGCTGAGGCCGGCGCCTTTCGCCCGGCCGGGCGGGTGGTATAGAACCGCCGCCCGGGTCCACCCTCGCGTGCCGCCGATGCGCGCCGATGGTGGCCCGGCGCAGGCCAGAACGCCGAAGGCTTCCGCGCGGCGCCGGCGGGTGGCAAACGGGCCTGGACCAGCGGCCGGGGCATGCGCCCGCCGGTGTCATCCAGGCGCAGATCGGGAGCATGGACAGGGCCGATGCGCCGCCGCAGCAAGATCATCCTGGGCGTGCTGGCCGGCCTGCCGCTGGCGGCGCTGGCGGCGGGCTTCATCGTGCTGCCCAGGGTGGACCTCGGCGCCTTCGCCGCCGCGCGCGCATCCGCCGCGCTGGGCCGTGGCGTGGCCATCGACAGCCTGCGCGTCTCGCCCGGCCTGATGCTGGGCGTCGAATTGCGCGGCCTGCGGCTGGACAACATCGAGGGCGGCACGCGCCCGGCGATGGCCGAATTCGCGCGGCTCTCCGCCGCGATCGAGCTGCTGCCGCTGCTGCGCGGCGCGGTGGTGGTGCGCCGCGCGGAAGGCGAGGGCTTCTCCCTGCTGCTCGAACGCACCGCCGAGCGCCGCGCCAACTGGCATTTCGGCGACCGGCCCGCGAGCCCGCCCGCCGCCGCCCCGCCCGACCGCAGCGGCTTTCCCATGCTGCACGAGGTGACACTGACCGGCAGCGACATCACCTTCCGCACCACCGGCGGGGCGATGCTGCGCACGGTGCTCGATGTCGCCGTCATCACCGCCGCGGCGGTCGATCAGCCGGCCGCGCTGCGTGCGCAGGGCAGCTACAACGGGGTGGCGCTGACGCTGGAGGGCGCGCTGGGGTCCATCGCCACGCTGCGCGACGCCGCCACGCCCTTCCCGATGACGTTGCGCGCCACCGCGCCGGACACCTGGCTGCTGGCCGAGGGCACCGCGACCGATCCGCTGAATGTCGATGGCCTCGAGATGCGCCTGACGCTGGTGGGCTCGAGCCCGCGCGACATCCTCGCCATGGCCGGCGCCGACCCGCAGGCCGGCCCGCAAGTGGCCGCGGAGCTTGCCGGCGCGCTGACGCGCCAAGGCGACCTGTGGCGCCTCACCGCCGCGCAGGGCAGCCTCGATGGCACCGCCTTCACCGCGCCGCTGCTCGAACTGCGCGAGGGGGCGGCGGGGCAGCCCGATGCCATCACCGCCGAGGCCACGATCGCGCGGCTGGACGTGAACCGGCTGCTCGGCGCGCCGCCGGCCTCGGGCGAAGGCGCGCATGGCGATGCCGACCTGCCGCTGGTGGTGCCCGCGCAGCCGGACCCGCTGCTGCGCGTGCGCCTTGGCGCGGCGGAGCTGGTCTATGCCGCCTTCCGCGGCACCGAGGTGCGGCTGGAAGCGGTGGTGGAACCGGGGCGGATCGCGCTGGAGAACGTGGCTGTGCAGGCCTTCGGCGCGGCGCTGTCGGGTTCGGCCGAGCTCACGCCGGCCGAGGGCGGGGGCACGCAGGTCAGCGCCGATGTCGAGATGCGCGAGGGCGATGTCGATACGCTGCGCCGGGCCTTCGGGCTGCATGCGGTGCCGCTGTCCGGGCGGCTGGAGGGGCGCTTCGCGGTCGCCGCGCAGGCCACCACGCTGAACGAGGCGACCCAGCAGGCGCGGATCTCGGCGGTGGTGTCGATGCCCGAAGGGCGCATCGCGCACGAGGTGATCGAGATGGCCTCGACCGACCTGCGCGCCCTGTTCCGCACATCGACCGGCACCACGCGCGTGTCCTGCCTGCTCGCGGCCATCGACATGCGCGCCGGGCGCGGCCAGGCCGCACCGCTGCGCATCCGCGCGGGCACCGGCACCATCAGCGGCATCGCCAGTTTCGACCTCAACAGCCAGACGTTGGACCTGATCATCGGCAGCCAGAGCGACACCACGGATTTCTTCGCCCTCGACATTCCCGTGCAGGTGAGCGGCTCCTTCGCCGACCCCTCCATCGCGCCGGCGCAATGGTCGCGCGAGGCGCGCGCGCGGATGTCGCGCAACCAGATGGCGCCGTTGCCGCCAGACCTGCGCGCGGTGGCCCGGGCCAACCCCTGCTACAGCGGGCAGAGCCTGCGGCGCTGAGCCGCGCCGCCGCCGCATGCTGTTCAATTCCCAGGCGCTGATCCTCGTCCTGCTGCCGCTCGCGCTGGCGGGCTGGTATGTCGCGCCCACGCGCATGGCGCGCCAGGTGTGGGTGATCCTCGCCTCGCTGGTATTCTACGCCTTCTGGGATGTGCGCTTCGTGCCGCTGCTGGTCGGCCTCACGGCGGCGAACTGGCTGGTGGCGCGCGCCCATGCGGGCCGCCCGGGCGGGGCCTGGGCCACGCTGGGCATCGTGATGAACCTCGGCGTGCTGGCCTGGGTGAAATACGCCAACTTCATCGCCGACAACGTCGCCTGGGTGCTGGGCGGGCGGCATGAGGGGTGGAACATCATCCTGCCGCTCGGCATCTCCTTCTTCACGTGTTCCAGAAGGTGTCCTACCTGATCGACCTGAAGCGCGGGCAGGCCAAGGTCTATCCGCTGGCGGACTTCTTCCTGTTCGTCTGCTTCTTCCCGCAGCTGGTCGCCGGGCCGATCGTGCGCCACAACGAGGTGATCTGGCAATTCGCGCTCGATCCGCGCCGGCCGCGAGATGGCGGAGAACCTCGCGCGCGGCTTCGTGCTGTTCACGCATCGGCCTGGTCAAGAAGGTCGCCATCGCCGACACGCTCGCCCCGGTCGCCGATGCCGCCTTCATCCGCGCGGCGGCGCGGCGAGGCCATGGCCTCCGCCGATGCCTGGCTCGGCACGCTGGCCTACACGCTGCAGATCTATTTCGACTTCTCCGGCTACTCCGACATGGCGATCGGCCTCGCGCTGATGTTCGGCCTCCGCCTGCCGCGCGAACTTCGACGCGCCCTATCGCAGCGCCTCGATCCGCGACTTCTGGCGGCGCTGGCACATGACGCTGTCGCGCTTCCTGCGCGACTACCTCTACATCCCGCTGGGCGGCAACCGGCACGGGCGCGGCGCGCCAGGCGGTGAACGCTGCTCGATCACCATGCTGCTGGGCGGCCTGTGGCACGGCGCCGGCTGGACCTTCGTGGTCTGGGGCGGGCTGCACGGGCTGGCACTTGCCATCAACGGCGCCTGGCATCGCGCCGGGCTGCGCATGCCCTGGCTGCTGGGCTGGGCGCTGACCACGCTGTTCGTGATGCTGGGCTGGGTGCTGTTCCGCGCGCCGGACTTCGCCACCGCCGCGCGCATGCTGGAGGCGATGGCGGCCCTGCCATGGCCGCGCGGCGCCATCGCCATGGACACCACGCAGACCGTGGCCCTGCTGGCGGGCTGCGTGGTGGCGGTATTCGGGCCGTCCTCGCAGGCGTTCGCGCTGGAACGCCTGCGCGCCGTGCCCTGGGTGGGTGCGGCGGCGGGTGTCGTGCTGTTCCTCATGCTGCTGCTGGTCGGCGGCCGGGTGCCCAATGAGTTCATCTACTTCCAGTTCTGAAAGCCCCGGCGCCTGGGCGCTGTTCCTCAAGCGGCTGCTCGCCTTCGCGGCGGCGCCGCTGGCCTTCACCTATGCCTTCATCGCGCTGGTCGATCCCTGGGGGATGCTGCCCGCCGGCCTGCCCCTGCCGCGCGAGACGGTCACCACCAACCAGCGCTTTTCCTACCCGATGCTGGCGCGCGACGGCCGCTTCGATTCGGTGGTCATCGGCACCTCCTCGGCGCGCCTGCTGCGCCCGGCGCTGCTCAACGACGTGTTCGGCGGCCGCTTCGCCAACCTCTCGATGAACAGCGGCACGGCCTGGGAACAATCGCAGATGCTGGCGCTGTTCACCCGCAGCCATGCGGCGCCGCGCCACGTGCTGCTGGGCCTGGACATGGTGTGGTGCGAAACCGGCCCGCTGCGCCGCCTCACGCCGCGGCCCTTCCCGGACTGGATGTATGGCGACAACCTCTGGCGCGGCTATCGCGAGATCCTGAACCCCTTCGCGGCCGAGGAGGCGGGCAAGCAGGCGCTCGCCATGCTCGGCCTGGCGCGGCCGCGCTACGGGCGCGACGGCTACGCCGATTTCCTGCCCGACGATGCCGCCTACGATGCCGCGCGCGCGGCGGCGAACCTCACGCCCGTCCCGCAGGAGCCGGCCCCCGCAACACCGCCCGACTTCGTCTTCGAATCCCACGCGCTGCTCGCGCAACGCCTCGCCGCGCTGCCGGCGGCAAGCCCGGTGCTGCTGTTCTTCGTGCCCTATCACGTGTCGCTGCAACCGCCGCCGGGCACGCGCGGCGCCCTGCAATGGGACGCCTGCAAGGGCAGCATCGCCGAGATCGCGCGCGCGCGTCCGGGCACCGTGCTGGCGGATTTCATGATCCCGAGCCCGATCACCCGGCAGGACACGCATTACTGGGACCCGCAGCATTACCGCGTGCCCATCGCCGACCGCCTGGTGCGGGGCCTGGCCGAGGCCGCCGCCGGGCGCACATCCGATGACTTCACGCTGCTGGTGCCACCGCGCACCCATTGATCCGCGCGGCGGCGCGCTGCACCCTGCCGGCGCAGCAAGGGAACCCCGCCATGGCCGATACGCTGACCTTCCCCGGAACCGTCGAATGGTCCGGCGAGAATCCCGGCATTTCCCTCAAGGAGGACCCCGCCGGCCCCTTCACCACGCTGGCCTCGTTTTTCCGCGTCGTGCTCTCGCCGCATGGGCGCGGCCATGCGCTGGTGCTGCTCGCCGCCCCGCAGGATGAATCGCCGCCGCCCGGCCGGCCCAACATCTGCCTGACCGACAACGAGAAGCTCGCGCGCTGGCTGGTCGCCGACTACGTCGCGCATTTCGGCGCCTGGCGCGGCCTGCCGGGGCTGAAGGGCCTGCAATACAAGCCGCTGGAGAGCGTGCAGGCCGGCGGCGACGCCATCAGCCACTACAGCGAGACGGTGCGCGGCGCCGGCCTCACGGTGGAACTGGCCTGGTCGGGCCTGGGCAAGCCCTTCTGCTTCGCGCTCACGCCGGCGAGCTCGGCCACCGGCCAGCACCACATGCCCAGCCTGTTCGTGGGCTGCGAAACCGCCACGGTCACCATCGACGGCAAGGCGCGGCCCGGCGCGCCCATCCCGCGCGAGATCGCCGGGCAGCGCATCTCCACCGCCATGCTGGCCTTCTCGGAAACCTGGATCCGCGGCTGATCCCGGCGGTCGAGGCGTTCGACCGCCGGTGTTGATGGGTTTGCCCTCAGACGCCAGGCCGGACGCCTGCAGGGTGTCGAACGAGGAGCACGCCTGCGGGGTGTCGTGCGAGGAGCACGCCCGCGGCGTGAAGCCGGACCGCCGGCAGGCCGCCTGCGCGGCCTCGGCACGAGCCGGAGCCTCGGGCCGCCGGTAGCGGTGTTTTCGCGCCCGCGGGCGCCGGGCGTTCGGCCGGGAGGCTTGGCAGCGCCCGGTGCCTCCGCGCAGAAATGCGCAGGAGGCTCCATGTCCGATTCGCCCATCCCCCGTGCCGCGCAGTTGCTGGGCGTGGCCGGCCTCGTCCCGAGCGTGGCGATGGTCGCCATCATGCTGGCGCTGCCGGAGATGCGCGACACCGCCGCGCGCATCGGCCTTGCCTATGGCGCGGTGATCGCGAGCTTCATCGGCGGCGCCTGGTGGGGCCTCGCCGCGACACGGCCCGGCGATGCCGGCTTCGCGCGCCGGCTGGTGTTCTCGGTCGTGCCGTCGCTGCTGGCGTGGTCGGCGCTGCTGCTGCCGCTCGCCATGGGGCTGCTGATGCTGGCCTGCGTGTTCGCCTCGCTGCCGCCCACCGACCGCCGCCTTCAGGCCGAGGGCGTGGCGCCGGCCTGGTGGGCCCGGCTGCGCCAGCCGCTTTCCTTCGGCATGGCCGGGCTGCACATCCTGGCCGGCGGCATCATCATGCTTGGTGAGGTGGCGATGGTTCCGCCTGGTTGAGGCGCTTCAGGCGCAACCCCAGCGCCACCAGGATGCCCCCCATCAGCACCGCCTCCAGCGCCACCAGCCACACCAGCGCCACCAACCCGGGGCCCGGGCGCGCCAGCAGCCAGGCGCCGATCAGCACCGTCACGGCACCGAGCAGCCCCAGCAGCACGTCCCGCGCGCGGAAGGCCAGCACCAGCCGCGCCAGCCCCACGCCCACGCCCCAGCCGCCGGCGATCAGCACCAGCATGAAGGCGGACAGGCCCGGGGCGAACAGCAGGATGGCCGCCGCCGCCACCGACAGCAGCCCGTCGATCCAGGTCCAGACGCCATGGCGTTCGCCGCGCCCGGCGATCGCCTGCCACAGCGTCGCCGCCCCTTCCACCGCCAGCCAGGCGGCCAGGAAGGCCAGCAGCGTGACCAGCCCGAGGCCGGGATAGATGAAGGCCAGCACGCCGAACAGGATGGCCACCACGCCGCGCAGCACGAAGGCCCACCAGTGCCGCGCCATGGCGCGCATCACCACCACCTTGTCGTGGCCGGGAAGTCCGTGGGGGGTGTCGGTCATCGCGGGGCCCTCATGCGTGCTGGTGGCACGGTAGGGGAGGGCGTCGCGGGGCGAAAGCGTCTCGGGCGGGTGGTGGAGCTGAGCGGGATCGAACCGCTGACCTCGTCATTGCGAACGACGCGCTCTCCCAACTGAGCTACAGCCCCGACCCGCGCGAGGCCGGCTGAGTGCCCCAGCGCCCGGGAGAAGTCAAGGCGCCTGCCCGCGCCTGCGAAGGGGCCGATTTCCCGCCCCGCGGGTGATTCCACCGCGCCGCGATCTGCTCTAGGTTGCCCGCGCTTCGCAGGAGGGTGCATGCGCGCGTTGTTCTGGCTGCTGGATACGGCGATCAGCCTGTATGTCTGGGCGCTCATCATCTCCGCCGTGCTGTCGCTGTTGCTGGCCTTCAACGTGCTGGACACGCGCAACCGCTTTGTCTGGACGCTGGCCGGATTTCTTCTACCGCGTGACCGAGCCGGCGCTGCGGCCGATCCGCCGCTTCCTGCCCAACCTCGGGGGCGTGGACCTCTCGCCGCTGGTGGTCATCCTGCTGCTGCAGGCAACGCGCATCCTGCTGGCGGAAATCCAGGTCGGGCTGCTGGACAGCGGTGTCGGCTTTTGAGCCTGACGCGGTCGTGAGCGCGCGAATCCTCGACGGCAAGGCGATCGCCGCGCGGCTGCGCGCCGGCCTGGCGCGCAGCGCATCGCCGGCCTGCCCTTCCGCCCCGGCCTGCGCGTGGTGCGCGTGGGCGAGGACCCCGCCTCGGGCGTCTATGTGCGCAACAAGGACCGCGCCGCGCAGGAGGCCGGCTTCGACAGCGCCACCGAGCACCTGCCCGCCGAGACCACCGAGGCCGCGCTGCTGGCGCGCATCGCCGCGCTGAACGCCGACCCGGCGGTGGACGGCATCCTGCGTGCAACTGCCCCTGCCGGCGCATATCCGGCCCGAGGCCGGCGATCGCCGCGGTGGACCCGGCCAAGGATGTGGACGGCTTCCACCCGCTCAATGCCGGGCCGCCTCGCCGCCGGGCCAGCCGGGCCTGGTGCCCTGCACGCCGCGTGGGGTGATGCACATCCTGGCGGAATTCGGCGTGGCGCTGCGTGGCGCGCGCGCGGTGGTGCTGGGGCGCTCGCAGATCGTCGGCCGGCCGATGGCGCAATTGCTGCTCGGCGCCGATTGCACCGTCACCATCGCCCATTCGCGCACCCGCGACCTGCCCGAGGAATGCCGGCGCGCCGAGATGCTGGTCGCCGCGGTCGGCCGTGCCGAGATGGTGCGCGGGGAGTGGATCGCCCCCGGCGCGGTGGTGGTCGATGTCGGCATCAACCGCCGGCGCCGATGGCCGGCTGGTCGGCGATGTCGCCTTCGACGAGGCCTGCGCGGTCGCCGGGGCCATCACCCCGGTGCCCGGCGGCGTCGGGCCCATGACCATTGCCTGCCTGCTCGAGAACACCTGGAAGCCGCGATGGCGCGGCGGGGGGCGGCATGATTCTCGTATCGGTATCTGCAGGTGGTGGGCGTGCTGGGCCTGGTCGGCTGCGGCCTGCTGGCCTGGCAGGCGACACCGCTGGGTGGGTCCGGCTGGCAGCGCGGGCGGCTGCTCTATGCCGGGGCGGGGTCGATCCCGGCGCTGGCGCTGCTGGGCATCGCCGCCATGGGCTTCGCGCTGCGCCGCCAGGCCCGCCACGTTGCCGCGATGCGCGCGGCGCTGGAGCGGATCGAGAAGCGGCTGGAAGGGTAGCCTCAGCGCGTCATCGCCCGGCTCACCGAACCGGGTCGCATGCCTGGCGTTTGCGCAAGCATCGCGACCCGATCGGGAACGGCCCGCGCCTCAGCGCCCCATCGCCTGCGCCACCGCGCGGTCGGCCGGGTCCTCGCTGGCCGCCAGGCCCGCCGCCACGCCGGCGCGGTCGGCCTCGCTGCGGTTCTGCGAGAGCTTGCGCTTGCCGATCAGCGTCTCGATGCGCAGCACCAGCCCCACGATGCCCTTCAACTGCCCCGCCACGAAGGGCTCGGGCGCATCGGTCACGGCCCAGGGTTCCGCGCGGGGCCGTTCGTGGCGCTCGGTCAGCCGCGAGACCAGCGCGTGCAGCCGCTGCGCATCCTCGATGATCTCGACCGGCCCGATGGCGTGCACCGCCACGTAGTTCCAGGTCGGCACCACGCGCCCATGCTCGGCCTTCGAGGCATAATGCGAGGGCGAGACATAGGCTTCCGGCCCGGCGAAGATGGCGCGCGCCACCCCCGCCGCCGCCAGCCCGCGCCAATGCGGATTGGCCTTCGCCACATGCCCCACCAGCGCGCCATGCGGCCCCTGCGTGGCATCGAGCAGCAGCGGCAGGTGCGTGGCCTCCGGCGCACCGCCATCCGGCGCGGCGCTCACCAGCAGCGCGAGCCGCGCGGCGCGCATGATGCCCGCCAGCACTTCGGGGTCGTCCTCGCGGAAATGCGGCGGGTTGTACATGGCGCGATGCTCCTGGGCGGTGCAGGCTGCCACGGCGCGCGGCGGGAATGGAACCGCGCCGCGCCGCACGGGAGCCATGCCATGGACGAGGACCGCTTCAACATGGAACTGCGCAAGTTCCTCAAGGAGGTCGGCGTGACCTCCCAGCGCGAGGTCGAGCGCGTGGCGCGCGCCACCGCCGCCCCGGGGCGCGTGCTGCGCCTGCGCATGGCGCTGACCTCGCCCGATGCGCCGGGGCTCGACCATGTGGTGGAAGCCGCCATTTCGCTCGACTGACCCACGACACGCCGCAAGGGAACCACCGCCTTGGCCGATACCTCGCTCACCCGCATCCCCGCCACCGAGGCGGTCGCCCTGCTGCGCGCCGGCGAGGTCTCGCCGCTCGAATTGATCGACGCCGCCGCCGCGCGCATCGAACAGGTGGACCCGGCGGTGAACGCGCTGCCCACGCTGTGCCTCGACCGCGCGCGCGACCACGCGAAGGCGCTGCTGCGCGGGGAGCGGCGCGAGGCCGCGCACGAGCGCGGCTGGCTCGCCGGCCTGCCCGTCGCCATCAAGGATCTCACGGATGTCGCCGGCGTGCGCACCACCTATGGCAGCCCGATCTTCGCCGACCACATCCCCACCGAATCCGACCCGCTGGTGCAGCGCATCGAGCGCCGCGGCGGCATCGTCATCGCCAAGTCCAACACCCCCGAATTCGGCGCCGGCGGCTCGACCTTCAACGAGGTGTTCGGCCGCACCCGCAACCCGTGGAACACCGCGCTCACCTGCGGCGGCTCCACCGGCGGCGGCGCGGTGGCGCTCGCCACCGGGCAGGTCTGGCTGGCGCATGGCTCGGACCATGGCGGCTCGCTGCGCCGGCCGGCCACCTATTGCTCGGTGGTGGGCATCCGCCCCTCGCCGGGGCGCGTCACGCGCGGCACGCAGGAGGATCTGTGGTCCACCCTGTCCGTGCAGGGGCCGATGGCGCGCAACATCCCCGACCTCGCGCTGTTCCTCGACACCATGGCGGGCTGGGACCTCGCCGATCCGCTGACCTGGGAGGAACCCGCGCGCTCCCATGCCGATGCGGTGGCGGCGGCGGAAGCCGAGATCCCCGCGCGCATCGCCTTCGCCGCCGATTTCGGCGGCGCCATGGCGATGGATGCCGAGACCGCCGAGATCTGCGCGCGGGAGGTCCGCCGCTTCGAAAGCCTCGGCTGCGTCATCGAACCGGCGCATCCGGAGATCGGCGCGCTGATGGAAGCCTTCCTCGTTTTGCGCAGCCAGCATTTCGTGGTGGACCGCGAGGCGCTGCTGGCCGCGCACCGCGACCAGGTGAAGCCCGACATCATCTGGCAGACCGAGCGCGGCCTGGCCGAGACCCCCTCCCGCCTCGCCTGGGCCGAGCATGAACGCACCCGCTTCTTCCGCGCGCTGCGCGACATCTTCACCCGCTGCGACGTGCTGATCACGCCCGGCGCCTCCACCCCCGCCTTCGACGTGATGCTGCGCGCCCCCGAGCGCATCGGCGGCAAGGTGCTGGAGAACTACATGGGTGGGTCGCTCATCAACGCCTTCGCCACCCTGGCCGGCTGCCCCGCGGTGGCGGTGCCCTGCGGCTTCGACCAGCACGGAAGGCCGGTGGGGCTGCAGGTGGTCGCCCCCCCGCGCCAGGATGCGCGCGCGCTGCAGGTGGCGCGGCTGTTCGAGACGATGAGCGGGCTGGACCGCCTGCTGCCGATCGACCCGCGCGAGGGGATCGTGCCGCCGGTCGCGTGATCTCAACGGCACGAGGCTCCGCCTCGTGCCGCGGCCGCGACTGCGGCCCGCCGGCGTCCGGCGAAGCCCAGCCGGCGGATGCCGGCGCCCGGCGCCTGAGGGCTCGCACAAGCCACACCAGCGGCACGAGGTCTTGCCTCGTGCCGAGGCCGCGACTGCGGCCCGCCGGCAGTCCGGCGAAGCCCAGCCGGCGGATGCCGGCGCCCGGCGCCTGAGGGCACGAAAACGCGCTCCATTCCGCTCCCCCGCGAAAGCCCGTAAAGCCGCGCGGATGAGACTTCTTGCCATCGAGGGCGCGCTGGCGCGCTGCTCCTGCGCGGTGCTGGCGGACGGCCAGGTGCTGGCCGAGCAGGCGGCCGAGGCGGCGCGCGGGCATCCCTCCCTGCTGCCGGCGATGGCGGCCGCGGTGCTGGCGCGTGCGGGCCTGCGCGCCCCGGCGCTGGATGCGGTGGCGGTGGGCGTCGGCCCCGGCGGCTTCACCGGGCTGCGCGCCGCCCTCGCCCTGGCCGAAGGCATCGCCCAGGGTGCCGGGGTGCCATTGCTGGGGGTCACCACGGGCGAGGCCCTGGCCGCCGCCCTGCCGGAGGGCCAGCGCGGCGCGCGCGCGCTGTGGGCGGCGATCGACAATCGCCGCGGCCGCGTCGTGCTGGAAATCTTCGCCCCCGGTGCCGCGTTGCCGGACGCGCCGCGGGTCGCGCCCTTGGATGCGCTGCCCGCCACGACCGGGCCGGTGCTCGTGCTCGGCGATGCGGCGGAGGTCGTCGCGCAGGCGCTGGCGGCGCGCGGCACGCCGGCGCAGGCCCATCCTGGCCTGCCGCTGGCGGCGATGGTCGCGCGCGTGGCCGCGCTGCGCCTGGCCGGCGCCCTGCCGCCGCGCGCGGCGGTGCCGCTCTATGCCGAGCCGCCGGCCGTGCGCGCCCCGGGCTGAGCGCCATGCAGGTCGTGCCCGCCGCCGCGGCCACCGCCGGCGTCCTGGCGGCGATGCACCACGAGGCCTTCGCGCCGGGCGATCGCTGGTCGGGCGATGCCATCGCGCTGCTGCTTGGCCTGCCGGGCCATTTCGCGCTGCTGGCGGAGCATGGCGGGCAGCCGCGAGGCTTCGCGATGGGCCGTGTCGCGGCAGGCGAGGCGGAGGTGCTGACGCTGGCGGTGCGCCCTTCGCTGCGGCGCATGGGCACCGGCCGCGCGCTGATGCAGGGCCTGATGCGGGAGGCCGCGCGGCGCGGCGCGGGCGTCCTGTTCCTTGAAGTGGCCGAGGGCAACCTCGCGGCGCAGGCGCTGTACCTGGCGCTCGGCGGGCAGCAGGCGGGGCGGCGGCGGCGCTACTACCCGGACGGGTCGGATGCGCTGGTGCTGCGGCTGCCGCTCAGCCCTTGCGGCGCAGCAACAGGCGCGTAATACCGTCGGCGCGGAGGGTTTCGGACAGCACCGCGTGGCCCTGTTCCGTGGCGGTGCGCGGAACATTTCTCCGCGGCTCGTCCCCCTTCAGCAGAACTTCCAGAACTGCGCCCCCAGCCAGCCTGTCCAGCGCAAGCCGCACGCGCACGAAGGTCATCGGGCAAGTCTCGCCAGTGATATCGAGGACGTGATCGACCGGGAGTTCTTTGTCCGGGCAGAATCATCGGTCGTTGTCACGAAATCCATCCTTTTGAACATTGCCCCAACTTTGAATGAGGGGTAGACCCGTCATTGTGTGATAATCAATGGGGGGCTGAATTGATGGCCGAGTTTAATCCGAACACCGAGCTTCTTGGGCTGACAGCGCAGATCGTCTCGGCACATGTCTCGCACAACCCGGTGCCGGCGTCGGAACTGCCAGGCCTGATCCAGGAAGTGTTCCGCACCCTCTCCGGGGTGGACGCGTCGCCGCCGCCCGAGCCCGAGCGTCCGCAGCCGGCGGTGCCGATCAAGAAGTCGATCACGCCCGCCTATCTGGTGTGCCTCGAGGACGGCAAGAAGCTCAAGATGCTCAAGCGCCACCTGAAAACCGCCTACAATCTCTCGCCCGACCAGTATCGCGAGCGCTGGGGCCTGCCCTCGGACTATCCGATGGTGGCGCCGGACTACGCCAAGCACCGCTCCTCGCTGGCCAAGAAGATCGGCCTGGGCACCACGCCGCGCGCGCGCATGAAGGGCAAGGCCGGCTGAGCCACGCCGCGCGGCCGGATTGGCCGCGCGACGCCGGCGGGACTATGGTCGCATCCCGCGCCGGAACCGTGCCGGCATGAATTTGGGATTCCAACGACCGCATGGAAAGCCGCATCCAGTCGCGCGCGGCAGCGCCCCCGGAGGCCCCGTCCCGAATCGAACGGTTGTGCATCGAGCGCGGCCTCAAGATGACGGGACAGCGCCGGCTGATCGCGCGCGTGCTGAGCGAGGCGGAAGACCACCCCGATGTCGAGGATGTCTACAGCCGTGCCCTCGCCCTCGACAGCAAGGTCTCGATCGCCACGGTCTATCGTACCGTCCGCCTGCTCGAGGAGAACGGCATCCTCGAGAAGCGCGACTTCGGCGGCGGGCGTGCCCGCTACGACCCGGCCGATCGCGGCCACCACCATCACCTGATCGATGTCGACACCGGCCGGGTGATCGAATTCGCCGACGAGGAGTTCGAGGCCCTGGCACGCATCATGGCTCGCAGGCTGGGGTTTTCGCTGGTCGGGCAGCGCCTGGAATTGTTCGGCCGCCGGCAGGAAGCAGACCCCGCCCGCCCCGTCCCGCGCCGCCGCCGCACGGAGCCCGGCGCTTGACCAACCCGGATGAGGGGCCGGGCTTCGGTGAACTGCGTTCCGGCAATCTCGGTGTCAGGCTCGCGGTGGACGCGGCCGAGGTCGATGCCGTGCAGGCGCTGCGCTACCGCGTGTTCTACCAGGAGATGGGCGCGCATGCCGATGCCGCGACCCGCGCCTCCCATCGCGACCGCGACGCCTTCGACGATGTCGCCGACCACCTTCTGGTGGTGGACCACGACCGCGGCGAGGGCGCGGCCTCGGTGGTGGGCACCTATCGCCTGACGCGCCGGCCGGGTGCGGCGAAGCTCGGCCGGTGGTATTCGGCCGCCGAATACGACATCTCGCGCCTGGTCGCCTTTGAGGGCGAGGTGCTGGAACTGGGGCGTTCCTGCGTCGATGACGCCTACCGGACGCGGGGCACGCTGCAGCTGCTGTGGGGCGGTATCGCCGCCTATGTGTTCAAGCACCGCATCGCGCTGATGTTCGGCTGCGCCTCCTTGCCCGGCACCGACCTCGATGCGCTGGCCGACCAGCTCACCTACCTGCATGCCAATCACCTGGCGCCGGAGGAGATCCGCCCGCGCGCCGTGGCCGACCGCTTCGTCGAGATGCGCCGCAAGGACCCCGCCCTGGTCAATGTGAAGCAGACGCTGGTTGCCCTGCCGCCGCTGGTGAAGGGCTACCTGCGCCTGGGCGGCTTCGTCGGCGACGGCGCGGTGCTCGACCCGCAGTTCAACACCACGGATGTCGCGGTGGTGGTCAAGACCGACCTCGTGACCGACAAGTACTATCGCCACTACGAACGCAAGGTGCGCGAGGCATAGGCCCACGGGCGCCCGTCGATTGCCGCCAGCCCGGCGCCGACCAGCGCCATGCCGACCAGGTGGCGCGGCGCCAGCGCCTCCCCCAGCACCAGCGTGCCGAGCAGGATGGCGCTGACCGGCACCAGGAAGGTCACCAGCAGCAGGTTCACCGCCCCCGCCAGCGCCAGGATGCGGAAATACAGGATGTAGGCGAGCGCGGTGGACAGCGCCGCCAGGCCCAGCACAGATGCCAGCGCCGCGGCGGATGGCGCGGGCAGCGCCCAGGGCCGGTCCACCAGCAGCGCCAGCGGCAGCATCATCACCGCCGAGGCGCTGACCTGGCCCAGTGCCGCCTGCATCGGCTGCACGCCGATCGCCCGGAAGCGCCGCCCGAACACCCCCGCGCAGGCATAGGAGAAGGTCGCCGCCAGCATCGCCAGCGTGGCGATTCCGGCCGCCATGGCGCCGTCGAGGATGTCGGCCCCCATCATCGCGATCACGCCGGCGAAGCCGAGCGCCACGCCCGCGAGCTTCGCGCTTGTCGCCTTCTCCTCGCGCGTCGCGAGATGCGCGACCAGCACGCCCCAAAGCGGCGTCGTGGCGTTCAGGATGGCAGCGAGGCCCGATGGCAGCGTGGTCTGCGCGAAGACGATCAGCGAGAAGGGGATGGCGTTGTTGAGCAGCCCCATCGCCGCCAGTGCCCGCCAGGAGCGCCACCCGCGCGGCGCCTGGGCGCCCAGCAGCGGCAGCGCCGCCCACAGGATCAGCGCGGCGAGGCCCACACGCGCGGCAACCAGCGTGAGCGGCGGCACCTCGCCCACCGCCACACCCACGAAGAAGAACGAGCCGCCCCACAGGAGCGAGAGCGCAACCAATAGCGACCAGGCGAGGGCGGACATCGTGCGGTGATGCGCGCGGACCCGGGCGTGCGCCAGTCCGGTTGTTGCGCTCGCATCTCCGCCCGGCGCGCAGCCGCGTGGATGTGCTGGCTGGCCGCTTCCATCGATTTGCGCGCCGCTGGCCCGCCGGGTGCGCGCGCGGTGCGGTGCCCACCCCCGTCAGGCGACAAGCGCGGCGGAAACGGCATCCATCGGCACCGCGTCATGCATCCTTCTTCGCGGCGTCATTGCTCCGCCATGGTCCGCGCGCTACCTCGGTGGCCATGGAAGCAGTCGCCCGCTCGCCGGAAGAAGCCCTCAGGCCGCGCCACCTCGGCCGGCGCAACCCGCTGCGGTTCCGCCCCTGGATGCCCGGCGTGGTGTGGGGCGACGTGATGGAGCCGCGGCCGATGGGCGGGCGGATCCGCGCCATCCGCCGCATCATCTTCGCGGTGCTGTGGACGCTGCTCGCGACGCCGGTGCAGATGGTGCTGGTGCGCCTGCCGGGCACCGCCGGGCAGTCCTTCGCGCGCACCTACCATCGCGTGCTGTGCCGCATCATCGGGCTGCGCATCCAGGTGGTGGGCACGCCCGCGCAGGGCGGGTCGGTGCTGCATGTGTCCAACCATTCCTCCTGGCTCGACATCCTGGTGCTGGGCGCGGTGGTGCAGGCGGCCTTCGTGTCGAAGGCGGAGGTCGGCACCTGGCCGCTGGCGGGCACCGTGGCGCGGCTCGGGCGCACCGTGTTCGTCAGCCGCCGGCGCAACCACACCGGGCGCGAGGCGGTCGAGATGCAGGCGCGCCTGGCCGCCGGCGACAGCCTCATCCTGTTCCCCGAAGGCACCTCCAACGACGGCACGCGGGTGCTGCCCTTCCGCTCCTCCTTCATGGCCGCCGCGCAGCATGCGAAGCAGGTGCAGCCGATCTCGCTGGTGTACGACCGCCTCGGCGGGCTGCCGGCCTGCCGGCGGGACCGCCCCTTCTTCGCCTGGTATGGCGACATGGACCTCGCCACGCATTTCTGGCGCATCGCCCGGCGCTCGGGTGCCCGCGCCACGCTGCTGCTGCACGAGCCGGTCGACCCCGCCGCCTTCGCCGACCGCAAGGGCCTGACCGCGGCGGTGAGCGAGGTGGTCGCCGAGGGCGCGGCCCTGCTGCGGCAGAACCGGCCGGTGGCGCCGCTGCGGATGCGCGTGCCGGGCAGCGCCGCCGCCGCCCTTTGAGCCCTGCCGGACGCTGTGCGGGCCCGGGCGCGACCCATCACCATGCTTGACCCGGCGCGCAGCGCGACGTTCAGGCTGTGTGCCATGAAGTTCCGCTTCGGGCTTACGGTCGCTTGACCCGCGCCGCCCTGGTGCGCATGTCCCCCGCCTGCCTTGGCCGCGACCCCCGCGGCGAAGCCGGCGGAGCCTGACCCCGAATGACCGACGCGAAAGCCCCTGCGAAGCGCCTGCTGATCCGCACCTGGGGCTGCCAGATGAACGTCTACGACAGCGCCCGCATGGCGGATGTGCTGGCGCCGCTCGGCTATGCCCCCACGGAAGCGGTGGAGGAGGCCGACATGGTCATCCTCAACACCTGCCACATCCGCGAGAAGGCGACCGAGAAGGTGTTCTCCGACCTCGGCCGCCTGCGCGAGGCGAAGAAGGCCGCGCGGCGGGCGAGATGGTGATCGCGGTCGCCGGCTGCGTCGCGCAGGCCGAGGGCGCCGAGATCACCGCCCGCGCCCCCTGGGTGGACATCGTGCTCGGCCCGCAGATCCTACCACCGCCTGCCCGAGATGGTGGCGCGCGCCTCGCGCGCCGCCGGCGCGGTGATCGAGACCGACTTCCCCGCCGAGGACAAGTTCGACCACCTGCCCGAGACCGCCGCGCCGCAGGGCGTCACGGCCTTCCTCACGGTGCAGGAAGGCTGCGACAAGTTCTGCTCCTTCTGCGTGGTGCCCTACACGCGCGGCGTCGGAATACTCGCGCCCGGCGGCGGCGGTGATCGCGGAGGCGCGGCGCCTGGTGGCGCTGGGCGCGCGCGAGATCACGCTGCTCGGCCAGAACGTCAATGCCTGGCACGGCGAGGGCCCGGACGGCGCGCGCCTGGACGCTCGGGCGCCTGCTGCGCGCTCTGGCCGAGATCGAGGGTCTGGCACGGCTGCGCTACACCACCTCCCACCCGCGCGACATGGACGACGACCTGATCGCCGCCCATGGCGACACGCCCGCCATCATGCCCTTCCTGCATCTGCCCGTGCAGTCGGGCTCCGACCGCCTGCTGCGCGGCGATGAACCGCGGCCACACCGCCGACGACTACCGGCGGCTGGTCGAGCGCCTGCGCGCGGTGCGGCCGGACCTCGCGCTGTCCACCGACATCATCGTCGGCCATCCCGGCGAGACCGAGGCCGACCACGAGGCCACCCTGGCGCTGATCCGCGACATCGGCTTCGCCCAGGCCTTCTCCTTCAAATACTCCGCCCGCCCCGGCACGCCGGCCGCCACCATGGCCGGCCAGGTGGCCGAGGACGTGAAGGACCGAGCGCCTGGCCGAGATCCAGGCCCTGCTGCGCGACCAGCAGGCCGCCTTCAACCGCTCGCGCGAGGGCATGCTGGCGCAGGTGCTGGTCACCGGCCCGGGCCGCCATCCGGGCCAGATGGCCGGCCGCACGCCCTGGCTGAACCCGGTGCATTTCGACGGCCCCGCCGGCCTTGCCGGGCAGGTGGTGCCGGTGGCGATCACCGCCGGGCATCCCGAATTCCCTCACGGGCGTTCTGCCCGAGACCTTGCCACGACGCAACCAGGGAGAGATCCGCCGCTTGACCGCAACCGCCAGCATCGCCCTCCGCGCCACGGACCCGCGCAGCCAGATCGAGCACCGCTCCGTCACGCTGCAATTCGACGACAACGTCCTGCTGCCCCTGCTGTACGGGGAGCATGACCGGCACCTGGCGCGGATCGAGCAGGTGCTCGGCGTCAGGCTCAATTCCCGCGGCAACCGCATTGCCATCTCGGGCGGGGCGGAACGCACGGCGCTGGCCGAGGCCGCGCTGCTGGCGCTGTGGAAGCGGCTCGAGCGCGGCCAGCATGTGGGCTCGGCCGAGGTCGAGGCGGCGCTGCGCCTGGCCGAGGGCGGCGCCGAGATGGGCGAGCCCCGCCTGCCGCTGGCAGACCTGCCGCGCCATCCGCACGCGCAAGGGTGCCATCGCGCCGCGCTCGCCCGCCCAGGCCGCCTATATCGAGATGCTGGCGCGTCGCGAGATGGTGTTCGGCATCGGCCCCGCCGGCACCGGCAAGACCTACCTCGCGGTGGCGCAGGGCGTCGCGCTGCTGCAGACCGGGCCGGGTCGACCGCATCGTGCTGTCGCGCCCGGCGGTCGAGGCCGGCGAGCGCCTGGGCTTCCTGCCCGGCGACCTGCAAGGAGAAGGTCGATCCCTATCTGCGCCCGCTCTACGACGCGCTGCACGACATGCTGCCGGCCGAACAGGTGGCGCGGCGCATCGCCTCGGGCGAGATCGAGATCGCCCCGCTCGCCTTCATGCGCGGCCGCACGCTGGCGCATCGCTTCGTCATCCTCGACGAGGCGCAGAACACCACGCCGGCGCAGATGAAGATGTTCCTCACCCGCATGGGCGAGAGCAGCCGCATGGTGATCACCGGCGACCCGACCCAGGTCGACCTGCCGAGCGGCCAGCCCTCGGGCCTTGCCGAGGCGCTGCGCATCCTCGAAGGGGTGGATGGTATCGGTGTGGCGCGATTTGCCGAGCGGGATGTGGTAAGGCATCCACTGGTGGCCCGGATCGTCGCCGCCTACGGGGTGGCCGACGACCAGAAGCGGGCGAAGAAGGAGAGAGATGGAACCGGGAAGTAGCCGTCCTGGCCCACGGCGCGCATCAGGCGACGGGGCCGGGCTTCGGAACGGATTGCAGGACGCCCCGGCGGTGTCCGTGGTCCTGGCGGCGCCGGGATGGCGCGCCGCCGTCAGGGGGCCTGAGGCGCTTGCGCGCCGTGCGGCGCAAGCGGCGTTGCGTGAGGCCGGCGCACGGGGCGCGATCACTGTACTTCTGGCCGACGACCGTGAGGTGAAGCGCCTCAACGGCACGCATCGCTCGAAGGCCAAGCCCACCAACGTGCTCTCCTTCCCCTCCGGCATGCCCGGGCATCTGGGCGATGTGGCGCTGGCGCTGGGCGTGGTGCGGCGGGAGGCGCGCGAAGGCGGGCGCCCGGCCGCGGCGCACCTGGCGCATCTGGTGGCGCATGGCGCGCTGCACCTGGCCGGGCACGACCATCTGGTGGCCGGGGAAGCGCGGCGCATGGAACGCGCCGAAGCGCGCGTCATGCGCCGACTCGGCCTGCCCAACCCCTGGCGGGGGGCGACATGAAGGCCATGCCGGCACTTGCCATCGGCCCGGGGCCCCGCCCCATGCCGCGAGCGCACCTTGCGACCGCGTGCGATTGCCCGCCGCCACACGAGCGGCCCTTCCTGCGCGCAAGCCACGCGAGCGGATGCCGGCGCCCGGCGCTTGAGAGCCAAGGACAATGAGCGAGGTCACCCCAAGGTCGGGCCTGTTCTGGAAACTGCAGAGCCTGCTGCGCCGCAAGGAAGCGGATTCGGTCCGCGGCCGCGTCGAGGAACTGATCGAACGGCGGGAGGAACTGGGCGATATCGTCGGCGCCGAGCCCGACCACACCGACCTCGATCCCCAGGAACGCGCGCTGCTGTCCAACGTGCTGCGCCTGCGCGGCACCACAGCCGACGACGTCATGGTGCCGCGCGCGGACATCATGGCGATGCCGGAGGAACTCAGCCTCGACCAGGCGATCGGCCTGATCCAGAAGGACGGGCACAGCCGCTACCCGGTCTATCGCGAAAGCCTCGACGAGATCGTGGGCATGGTCCACATCAAGGACGTGTTCGCCTCGGTGGGCTCCTCCGGGCCGTTCGACCTCAAGGCCATCCTGCGCAAGCCGCTGTTCGTCGTGCCCTCCATCCCGGTGCTCGACCTGCTGCTGCAGATGCGCCAGTCGCGCATCCACATGGCGCTGGTGGTGGATGAATACGGCGGCATCGACGGGCTCATCACCATCGAGGATCTCGTCGAGACCATCGTGGGCGACATCTCCGACGAGCACGATGAGGAGGTGGAGCCGCACATCACCGAGCGGCCCGACGGCACCTACGACCTCGATGCCCGGATGCCGGTCAAGACCTTCGAGGCGACGCTCGGTCTGGTGCTGACCGACGAGGAACGCGCCGCCGACATCGACACGATGGGCGGGCTGGTCTTCACCCTGGCCGGCCGCGTGCCGGCCAAGGGCGAGCTGGTGTCGCACACTTCGGGCATGGAATTCCGCATCCTGGAGGCCGACCCGCGGCGGATCCGCCGGTTGCGGGTGCGCCCGCCGGGCAGCCAGCCCCAGCGCGCCGCGGCCGAATAGGGCGCGGCGTCGGGCGACGGTATCATGTCAGCGGCCGGATCCTTCGACCGCTGAGATCCGCATCTCCATGCCCTCAAGGGCCGGGCGCAAGCCTGCGGTTTGCCTGGCTTTCGCAGGGCTCCCGGCAGCCCGCCTTCGCGGCCTCGGCACGAGCCGGAGCCTCGTGCCGCAGGGGTCAGGCCCTGACCTGCTTCGCCGGCTCGGGATGCAGCGTGCGGCCCAGGACATGCGCCGCCTGGCCGATCACATGCACCGTCGATCCCACGATCAGCGGATCGGGCTCGTGCACCAGGGCCTCGTCCTTGCCCTCATAGGGCAGGTGGTACAGGAAATGGCGCATCGCCTCGATCCGGGCGCGCTTCTTGTCGTCGGACTTCACGATGGTCCAGGGCGCGTCGGCGGTGTCGGTGTAGAAGAACATCGCCTCCTTGGCCTCGGTATAGTCGTCCCACTTGTCCAGGGTGGCCTTGTCGATCGGGCTGACAGCTTCCACTGCTTCAGCGGGTCGGTCTCGCGCGACTTGAAGCGCCGCGCCTGTTCCTCCCGGGTCACGCGAGAACCAGTACTTGAACAGGCGCATGCCGGAGCGCACCAGCATGCGTTCGAGCTCGGGCGCCTGGCGCATGAATTCGAGGTAGTCGGTGGCCGAGCAGAAGCCCATCACGCGCTCGACCCCGGCGCGGTTGTACCAGGAGCGGTCGAAGAACACGATCTCGCCGCCGCTCGGCAGGTGGCTCGACATAGCGCTGGAAGTACCACTGCGAGCGCTCCTGGTCGGTCGGCTTCTCCAGCGCCACGACGCGGGCGCCGCGCGGGTTCAGGTGCTCCATGAAGCGCTTGATGGTGCCGCCCTTGCCGGCCGCGTCGCGGCCCTCGAACAGCACGGTCGCGCGTTCATTCGCGGTCTTGATCCAGTTCTGCGCCTTCAGCAGTTCGACCTGCAGCGGCAGGATGCGCGCCACATACTCCTTCTCGGTCAGGCGCGTGGCATAGGGGTAGGCGCCGGTCTCGAAGGCGTGGCGGATGGCTTCCGGGTCGCGGATGGGGCGACCGTGGCGTCGCGACCTGCCGAGCGCGGCGGCTGCCTCACCCATGGACCGTGCAGCATCGTCGGGGCCGTCCGGCGGGGTTTCCTGGTCCATGCGACCTCCGTATATGCCTGCGCACGCGGCCCAGGCCGGCTGCGGCGCCCACTGGTGGGTGATGCCGCCCCAGCCCGGGCTGACGCACCGTCATCAATTCGTCATCGGGGCTGACTGTCCTTGCGATGCGTCAAACGCCGCCTCGTCCAGGGTGAAATCCTGCCACGCAAGCGCCCCGCCCTTGCCCGCGCCGGTGTCGAGGAACACCGCCCTGCCGCCGCCATGCTGCGCCACCATCACCGCCGGCCGGCCGTCATGGGAGCGGTTGTCGTGCCCGACCAGCACGGTGATGCCCGGCGGGATGCGCTCCACCCAGCCGGTGAGGCGGATGGGAAAGCCGTCCGGCCCTCGGCGCGGCGTCACCTGGCCGAATATCGCGCGCCCGACCAGGCCCTCGGGCTTGGCCGCGCCGGCGCGGGGCGGCGGGTCGTGCAGCAGCATCCCGTCATGGAAGGCGGCATGGACGCAGAACAGCCGCCCCAGGCGCAGCCAGGCCGGCGCGTGGGCAATCTCCTCGATGGCGCGCGCCCGCAGCGCCGCCCCGTCCGGCGCCGCCTGGAGCTGCGCCAGCGTGCGGCCGAGCCCCGCCGGCTCCACCCGCACGGCCTGGCCGGTCAGCGCGCGGCGCAGCTTGAGGTCGTGGTTGCCCAGCACGAACATCCCGCGCCCGGCATCGCGCAGCGCGAAGATGCAGCGCAGCACGGCCGGGCTGTCGGGCCCATGATCGGTCAGGTCGCCCAGCTGGACCACGAACAGCCCGGCCGCCTCGGCGCCCGCCACTGCCGCGGCGAAGCCCTTCGCGTCCCCATGCACGTCGCCCACGATCCGCAGGCCACGCAAGCCGGCGGCGCGCAGGCTCTCCAGCGTGACCCTCACGCCGCGGCGTCGCCCTTGATGGCGGCGAAGGCGGCGAGTGCCCGCGCCCGCCCGGCCGCGAGCTCCACCAGCGGCGCCGGATACTCCTGCCCCAGGGTGATGCCGGCCTCGCGCAGCACCAGCGCCGGCGCCTCGAACGGGCGGTGGATGAGGCGGTCGGGCAGGTGCGCCAGTTCGGGGCACCAGCGGCGGACATAGGCGCCATCGGGGTCGAACTTCTCGCCTTGCAGCACCGGGTTGAACACGCGGAAATACGGCGCCGCATCCGCCCCGCAGCCCGCCACCCACTGCCAGGAGGCGGCATTGGCCGCGAGGTCGGCATCGACCAGCGTGTCCCAGAACCAGGCCTCGCCATCCTGCCAGGGCTGCAGCAGGTGCTTCACGAGGAACGAGGCGGTGACCATCCGCACGCGGTTGTGCATCCAGCCGGTCTGCCACAACTGGCGCATGCCGGCATCGACGATCGGGTAGCCGGTCTGCCCGCGCTGCCAGGCGCGTAGCAGCGCGGGGTCCCGCTTCCAGGGAAAATCGGCAAATTCCGGTCGCAGCGGTGTCTCGGGAAGGTCGGGCCGGTGCCACAGCAGGTGGTGGGAGAATTCCCGCCACAGCACCTCCTTGAGGAAGGTCTCGAGCCCCTTGCCGCCGCCCGCGTGCGCCTGCGCCGCGTGCCAGACCTGGCGCGGCGAGATCTCGCCCCAGTGCAGGTGCGGCGACAGCCCCGAGGTGCCCCATTCGGCTCCCGGCGTGTTGCGCCGCGCGGCATAGCCGGCGAGGCCGTGCTCCAGGAAGGCCTCGATCCTCGCCGCCGCCCCGGCTTCCCCGGGCTGCCAGGCTGCGCGCAGCCCGCCCGCCCAGTCCGGCCTCGGCAGCAGGGCCAGGGCGTCGAGCGCCAGGCCTTCCGGCGCATCCGGGACACCTTCGATGCGGTCAGGGGCGGGCAGGGCGCTCGGCAGGCCTTCCAGCAGCGCGAACAGCGCCCGCGCGAAGGGGGAATACACCGTGTAGGGATTGCCCGCCCCGGTGCGGACCAGATGCGGCTCGTGCAGCAGGGCCGAGCGATGCAGCACCAGCCGCCGCCCGGCCTGCTGGAGGGCGTCATTTGTGTCGCGGTCGGTGGCGCGCCCGGCCGGTTCGCTGCGGCGCCCGGCATGGATCTCGGTGGCGCCGATGCGCTCGGCGAGGTCCGGGATCAGCCGCCGCGGGTCGCCCTGCAGCAGCAGCAGGGGTGCGCCGCGCGCCGCCAGGTCGCGACCCAGCGCCTCCAGGGCATGGTGCAGCCACCAGCGCGATGCCCCGCCCGGCGCCCATGGGCCGTCCTCCATGACGAAGACGGGGAGCACAGCCCGGCCCTCCAGGGCTGCGAGGGCGGGATTGTCGGCGAGGCGGAGGTCCTGGCGGAACCACAGGATCACGGGATCGGGCATCAGCCAGATGTGGGGGTCGGCGCAGCCGCTGCCACCGGCCGGACCAGCACTTCGCGATCAGGTCGCACCATCCGGGCCGGTGAGACTGCCGGCACGGGCAGCGATGCGCCCGATGGCGGCAGGCCGGAAGCCCGCATGCCCCGCCGCCCGCGGCCGTTCAGCGCGGGCGCCCTTCCTCCAGCACCGCGCGCAGGCGCGCCATCAGCGCCTTGCGCGCGCCGGCATCCGGGGTGCGTTCGATGGCATCCTCGATCGAGAGCAGCAGCGCGGCTCGCGCATTGTGCCAGTCCGGGCGGCCGGCCTCGGCGGGGTCGGCGCGGCGGCGCGGCGCCTCGCGCGGCACCGGCGCGCGGCCGGCGGCCAGAGTGAAGGCATCGTCCAGCGCGGGCATCAGCACCTGGCCCGCGCGGGCGATGCCCTCGCCCGTCAGGCGCCGCGACAGGGCCTCCATGGCCGGCGGCTCCCCATGCACCAGGAACACGCCACCCGCGACCGGCCCGCGCGCCTTCAGCCAGGCGGCCAGTTCCGGGGCGTCGGCATGGCCGGAATAGTCGCGGATCTGGCGGATGGCGGCGCCGACGCGGATGGTATCGCCCTGGATCTTCACCTCCTGGCGGCCTTCCGACAGCAGTCGGCCGAGCGTGCCCTCCGCCTGGTAGCCGGTGAGCAGCACGGTCGCCGCCGGCGACCACAGCCAGCGCTTGAGGTGGTGGCGGATGCGCCCGGCATCGCACATGCCCGAGCCGGCAATGATGATGTGGAAGCCCTCGGTCTGCGCGATGCGCCGGCTCTGCTCGCCGCTTTCGGTGAAGTTCAGCAGCGGCGAGCGCAGCGCCCGGCGCACCGAGCGGCCCTGTTCCAGCTGCCCGGCATGTTCCTCGAACACCTCGGTCGCGCGGATGGCGAGCGGACTGTCCACCATGATGGGCGCGGTCGGGATCCGCCCCGCCTGCATCAGCGTCACGAGGTCCCAGCAGATCTCCTGCGTGCGCTCCACCGCGAAGGCCGGGACCAGCAGCACGCCGTTCGGGTGGTGGGCCTCGTTCACCAGGTCGGCCAGGCGCTCGCGCCGCGCGGCCTGGTCCACGCAGGGCTTGTCCTCGTCGCCATAGGTGGATTCGAGGAAGACGTGGTCGAGCGCCTCGGGGCCCTCGGGGTCGCGATGGAACACCGTGCAGTCGGGGCCGAGGTCGCCCGAGACCAGCACGCGCACCGGCGCCTCCCCCGGTTCGGTGACCTCCAGCTCGATCGAGGCCGAACCCAGCATGTGCCCGGCATTCCACCACCGCGCGCGCACCCCGGGCAGCGGTTCCATCCAGCGGTCCAGGGCCACGGGGCGGAAGGCGCGGATGGCCGCCGCGGCGTCGGCGGAGGTGTAGATCGGCTCCACCTCCTCGCGCCCGCGGCGGCGGTTGCGGCGGTTGAGGAATTCGACCTCCATCTCCTGGATATGCCCCGAATTCGGGCAGCATCACCGCGCACAGGTCGGCGGTCGGGCCGGTGGCGTGGATCGGACCGCGGAAGCCCTGCTTCACCAGCTTCGGCAACAGGCCGGAATGGTCGATATGCGCATGGGTCAGCAGCACCGCGTCGATATCGGCCGGGCGATAGGGGAAGGGCTCCCAGTTCAGCGCCTTCAACGTCTTGGGGCCCTGGAACAGGCCGCAATCGACCAGGAAGCGCGCCTGGGAGGTCTCGAACAGCAACGACAGGCCGGTGACGGTCCGTGCGGCGCCGCAGGCGCGCAGCGTGAGGGCCATGGCGCGCTACTCCGCCGTCACGCCGCCATCGACCGGCATGGCGATGCCGGTGATGCCGGCCGCCGCGGCGCTGAGCAGGAACACCGCCGGCCCGGCGATGTCGATGGGATCGAGGATGCGCCCGATCGGGATGCGCGCCTTCGCCGCGGCCACGAACTTGGCGTCGGCCATCAGGTCGGCCGCCAGCGGCGTGTTCACCAGCCCCGGGCAGATCGCGTTCACCCGGATGCCCGCCGGTGCCAGTTCCAGCGCCATGACCCGCGTGAGGCCCACCAGCGCGTGCTTGGAGGCGGCATAGACGCTGCGGTTGCGCGCCCCCACCAGGCCCGCGATGGAGGCGATGTTCACGATCGCCCCGCCGCCCCGCGCCGCCATGCCGCGCGCCGCCGCCTGGGCCACCAGCGCCGCGCCCTTCACGTTCAGCGCCATCACCCGGTCGATCTCGGCGGCGGTGACCTCGAGGAAGGGTTCGCGCGTCACGCTGCCGGCATTGTTGACCAGCCCGTCGATCGCCCCGGCGGCCGCGAGCGCGGCCTCGATGGCCGCGGGGTCGCCGGCATCGAAGGGCAGGACCGTGGCGCGCCCACCCGCCGCGCCGATGACGCCCGCCACCTCCTCGAGCCCCGGCCGGCCACGGGCGGCCAGCACCACGTCGGCCCCCGCCGCGGCCACGGCGCAGGCAATGGCCCGGCCGATACCCATGGACGCGCCGGTGACGAGCACCCGTCGGCCATCCAGGCGGAAGTCGGGCGGGGTGTCGGCGATGGCCATGGCGGTCTCCTGTGGCGCCGGCATGGATGGCGGGCGAATGGCAGTCTCGCCGGCCGGTGCGGCGGCGCAAGCATCAAGTTGCCGCGGCGCGCGCCGGCCGGACCCATGCCCAGGCGTATGGGCTGCCATCCATGCGTTTCCTCTTGATCTACCGCAAGACAGCGGGGAGAGTGTGCCAACTCGGGTACAGGCGTTCGTCGGCGTCCGTGGCCGGTGTTGCCAGAACCTCGAATGAGGCCGCACCATGAATCCTCTCGCCATGACGCGCGCACTCATGGATGCGCGCGTCAGCGATCACAGCGTATGTGCGAAATGCGGGTCACGCTCGATCGGGCTGTGCGCGCCCCTGGACACGACCGCGCTGGAAGACATGGCGAACGAGAGCGAGCGCGTTGCGCTGGAACCTCGTGACATCGTCTTCCATCAGGGCGACCCGGCGCGCTTCGTCTACACGCTGACCGGCGGCATGGCGCGGCTCACGCGGGTGTTGCCGGACGGGCGACAGGCCGTGATCGGCTTCCGTTTCCCGGGCGACCTGCTGGGCTTCACCCCCGAGAAGGATCACGCCTTCGGCGCCGAGATGCTCACCCGCGGCACGATCTGCCGGATGGACCGCCGCCGTCTCGAACAGATGTTCCGGCGTTATCCGGTGATGGAACGCCGCTTCCTCGACCTGTGCCTGCGCGAACTGGCCGCATGCCAGGACCATGTCCTGGCGCTGGGCCGCTTCAGCGCCGAGGAACGCGTGGCGGGCTTCCTGGTGTCGCTGGCCGAGGCCCAGGAACACCGCGGCCATGCCGGACCGGTCTTCGACCTGCCGGCCACGCGCGCCGACATCGGGGAGTTCCTCGGCCTCACGCTCGAGACGGTGAGCCGCGCCATCTCCTCCTTTCGCAAACGCGGCTGGATCCGGCTGCACGGGCATTCAGGCATCGAACTGATGGACCGCGAAGCGCTGGTGGGCCTTGGCACCGGCGACGGCGCCGACGCCGCCTGACGCCCGGCGCAACCAGGGCCGTGGCGCCACCGTGACGGCGATGCCATGGCATGTGGCCTTGGCATCACGATATCCTCGGGCATGACCACACTGCCCAGCCCGCAGCAACTTCGCTACCTGGTGGCGCTGGCCGAACACAATCATTTCGGGCACGCCGCCTCGGCCTGCGCCGTGACCCAGTCCACGCTCTCCTCCGGCATATTCGCGCTCGAACGCCAGCTCGATGCCGCCCTGCTGGAGCGCACGGGCGGCAAGCGGCCGGTCTTCACGCCGCTGGGGCGCGAACTGGTGGGCCACGCCCGCGCCGCGCTCGCGGCCATGACCGTGCTGGTGGAGGTGGTTCAGGCAGCGCGCGAGCCGCTGAGCGGCCCGCTGCGCCTCGGCATCATCCCCACCATCGGCCCCTACCTCCTGCCACGCCTGATGCCGCGGCTGCGCGCCGCGCACCCCCGCCTGCGCCTGTGGCTGCGCGAGGACATCGCCGAACGCCTGGTGGAAGGGCTGGAGGCCGGACGGCTCGACCTGCTGGTGGTCGCGCTGCCCTGTGCCTGTGGCGACGCCCAGACCCTGAGCATCGCCACCGATCCCTTCTCCTTCGCCTGCCCGCCCAACCATGCGCTGGCGCAGCATGCCGAGGTGCCGGCCGCGGCGCTGGCCGGCGAAAGGCTGATGCTGCTCGAGGACGGGCATTGCCTGCGCGAGCACGTTCTCTCCGCGGCCCATGGCGCGGGGCTCGCGGCATCGGACGGGTTCGCCGCGACCTCGCTGCATTCCCTCGTGCAGATGGTGGGCAGCGGGCTTGGCGTGACCTTGCTGCCGCGCATCGCCATCGCCGCTGGCGTGACCGCGGGCGCGGGGGTGGTCGTGCGACCGCTCTCGGGTGGCTTCGCGCGGCGGATCGGCCTGGCATGGCGCGCGCGCAGCCCGCGCGCCGAGGAGTTCCGAGCCCTCGTGCCGTGCATTGCCGGCGCGCTCGGCGATCTGTAGCAAAGACCGCCAGGTACAGGAGGCGTTGTCGATGGCGCGGTTCGACCTCGGGAGTGTTCTGGGTGCCGTGCTGGGCGGCGGCAGCGCACCACGCGGCGTGCGGCGCGGCACTCGGTCGCGCGGCGGGCAGCAGAACCTCGGCCGCGCGCTGGCGATGCTCGCCGGGGTCGCGATCGAGGCCATGTCCAAGGCGCAGCAGCCCTCGACGCCACCACCACCATCGCCCGCCCCGCGCGGCAGGACCCGTGGCGCCTTGGGCGCGCCGGCCGGCAAGCCCGCCCCGGTGCCCGGCGGGCCCAAATCCACCCCGCGGTCGCGGGGCTCGGTGCCGGCATCGGAGAACCCCGACCCCTGGGGCCAGGCGCCCTCCGGCAAGCCCGCCCCGCTGCCGGGCGGAACGCGGGCCACCCCACGATCGCGCGGCTCGGTGCCGGCATCGGGCGTCCCGGGCCCCTGGGGCCAGGCCCCGTCCGGCAAGCCCGCCCCGTCCGAGGGCTGGGCGCCGATGCCCGGATTGCCACAGGCGCCGCCCGTGATCGCCGCGGAGGACCGCGAGGGCGTGCTGATGCTCCGCGCCATGATCGCCGCCGCCCGCGCGGATGGCGAGGTGGACGCCGAGGAACGCGCCCGCATCGCCGAACAACTGGATGCCGCGGGCCTCGGCCCGGCCGCGCGCGACGCCGTACTGAGCGATTTCGACCGCGCCGTGCCCCCGGAAACCCTGGCGCGCGACGCGCGCGACCCTATGCTGGCCGCGCAGGTCTATGCCGCCGCGGTGGCCGGGGCCGGCCGGGTGGAAGGTGCGGAGCGAACATGGCTCGACACCTTCGCACGCGCCCTGCGACTGGACCGCGCCGCCGCCGAGGCGATCGAACGGCGTCTATTGGGAGGCTGAGGACATGGACAGGCTGACACCGGAACAAGCCCGCTTTCGCGACACCGCGCGCGAACTCGCCCGCGAGGCCGCCACCCAGGCCGCCGCCACCGACCGCACGGAACAATACCCCTGGCCGATGGTGAGCCGCATGGCCCAGGCGGGCCTCACCGGCCTCACCGTGCCGCGCGAATGGGGCGGGCCCGGCGGCTCCTATTTCGACGCCGTGCTGGTGATCGAGGAATTCTCCAAGGCCTGCGCCGTTTGCGGGCGCATCGCGGTGGAAGCCAATATGGGCGCGGTCGGCGCCATCATGGCCTACGGCACGCCCACGCAAAAACGCATCGCCGCCGACCTCGTGCTGGCCGGCGACAAGCCCGCCATCCTCATCACCGAGCCCGAGGCGGGCTCCGCCGCCACCGACATGCGCACCCGCGCCGTCAAGCACGGCAATGACTGGGTGATCGAGGGCGACAAGACCTGGATCACCGGCGGCGGCGTCTCCCGCCTGCACCTGATCTTCGCCCGCGCCTTCGAGGACGGGAAGGAACTGGGCATCGGCGGCTTCATCGTGGTGCGCGACACCGACGCCATGCCCGACGGCATGACCGCCGAACGCATCCCGTCCATGGGCCTGCGCGGCATGCCCGAGGCGAACATCGCCATGCGCTCCCTGGTGGTGCCCGACGCCATGGTGCTGCGCCCGCCCGGCGGCTGGGCGCGCGGCTTCGGCCGGCTGATGGATGCCTATAACGGCCAGCGCGTGGGCGCGGCCACGGTCGCCCTGGGCCTCGCCGCCGGCGCCTACGAGCACGCGCTGGACCGCGCCCAGACCCGCCGGCAATTCGGCCGCCCCATCGCCGAATTCCAGGGCCTGGCCTGGATGCTGGCGGATATGTCGATCGAACTGGAAGCCTCCCGCGCCCTGGTCTGGCGCGCCGCACGCTCGGCCGGGCCCAACGGCTTCCCGGACCGCCTGGCGGCCGCCCAGGCCAAGGTGATGGCCGCCGACATGGCCATCCGCGTGACCAACACCGCGCTGCAGGTGTGGGGCGCGGCGGGGTACTCGCGGGAAAACCCGATGGAACGCTACGTGCGCGACGCGCGGATGTTCGCGATCGCCGGCGGCACGGCCCAGGTGCTGCGGACCCAGGTGGCGGAACAGATCCTGGGGCGGAAACTGCCGCAGACGCGCGATGGGGTGGCGCGGCTGGCGGAGGAGGTGGCGGCGCGGGTGGCGGCGGAGTGATGCGGGGGTTCGCGTAGGGCGGGGCTGGCGCGCGAGCGGAGAGGGGCGCCGCCCCTCTCCGGACCTCACCCCGCCAAAGGCCCGGGGCCTTTGGGAACCGATACTGCGGTGCTTGGCTCGACCGTTGGGGACGCGCCGAACGGATCTTAGCTTGGGCTGAGCACGGGAGCGGGATGCTGTCACAATGCCTCGCATGCATAGATGATCGGTTGCGCAGCCTTTAAATCGCCCGGAGGTCGAGCTGCTAAGCATATGCATCTGCGGTTGAGGGCCGTTGAATGAGCATCAAAACGCAGCTAGTCTATTATGTGTCAGCTGAGTCGCGCAGGTATCGACGGAACCGGAAAGGACTAAAAATCTTGCATACGCCATTGAATGCATCTGCTAGCAGTGCAGGCGCATTGTTCTCCAATACAACCTTTGAAATTCCCCCATTTCAAAGAGAATACTCTTGGGGTGAGGACGAGGTATCTGAATTCTGGAATGATTTGAGCGCCTATATAGATTCAGAATCGTATTTTATGGGGTTAATTATTCTTACTGACGGAGAGAGTAGAAAATATGTGGTTGATGGCCAGCAGAGAATAATAACGCTTACTTTTCTTGCCAAATGCTATATATCATGAATCTTTTAGGCTTGGGAGGAATGCTCTAGCTGATCGTATCCAGGCGGATTTTCTTCGGGCAATAAATTATAAATCTGATGAAACTGACCCGCGCGTTAAACTCTCTGACTCCCGTGATAACGCAACCTTGCAAGAAATTCTGGATAGCGGCAAAGCGCCAAGCGTCGCGGATAAGGATTCTGTATCCGCTCGAATGGCTGAGTCATATAAATACTTATTAGGAAAATTGCAGGATGATTTGGCAATAGATCCATTTAAGCGTTTGGGAAAGTGGACAAAATTCCTCACCGATCGTCTTTATTTCGCTGTCTTTGTTCATCCAGATCCTTCTTCAGCTTATCAGGTATATGAGGTAATTAATACCAGAGGGAAGGAATTGACGACTGCGGACCTTCTCAAGAATTACGTGCTTAGTCAGACTCCGGAGCGGCTTCGATCTGGTCGATATGAGGAGTGGCAGCTGACACATTGTCGATTTGTCGATGAGGGAACAAATAATTTCGTACAGTTCATTAGGCATGCTGTTACCGTCGATGCGGGTCATATTCTTCCCAAAGATCTATTTGGTTTTTTAGCAAAACGTATCTCTGTGTCTGGAAAAGAACCGCCTAGCGTTCCTCAACTCATGCAATTACTCAACAAGCGTTTACCTATCTACCTTCAGATGATTGATCCCAGTCTCGGGTGGTCCTGCAGAGCCAGGCGCTCAAAAGTATTTTCGGCGCTTAATAGTCTCGGCGTTATCGCGGTTCGGCCATTGCTCTTGTCAATTGCTGATGTACCTGACCCGTTGATTGGCATGGAATACATTCTTCGTTTAGTAGTTCGTCGAATTATTGTTGGGACCCTTGGTACCGGTAATGTCGAGCGGCGATTTGGTGAGGTACGCAGACTAGTCTCTACAAACCATTGGAGATCAATTGTACCTGATATGCGAGATCTCAATCCCTCTGAGGATGATTTTATACGGCAGCTTACAACAAGATCGTACAATAAAAGCGCTCTTGGCTTTATGCGGCGGTCAATTGTGGAGAACACGATAACGCCGGAACGTACCGGCACTCTGCACTTTTATCTGGGCTCGGCAGTCTGGCGAATGGGAGGGTATGAGCGAGGAGGACGGCGCCTATTGGTCGGCGACGATTGGGAACACGTTCTTGGCCGACCTCGAGCGGCGCCCCAAGGCCATTAACTCGTGGGATAGTTTCAAGGATCAATTCCTGCCGCGTGCGATCAGCGGGGAGTGGCGTGATGTTCTGGAAGAGGTGGAAGAATGGGATTCTGAGGCAGTAGAACATGTGGGGAAGAAATTGGCTGAGGCAGCCGGCGGTCTTTGGTTCAATGACTGACTTGAATAACAAAGAATTTCGAGAAGCCAGGATTTTAACAGTTCTTAACCGTGAGACGGAATTGTCTTCCATTGAAGCGCTTATTTATGCGTATAAGCCGGATCCGATAGATATTGAACTTTCAAAAACAGCCATCGCAATAGATTCAAGCGCATTTCTTAGAGGCTTGGGCCTCTCGTAGATGTAGTAGACTATCTTAATACGAGACATGTGGCGCCGATTATTTTGCCAGGACAATCTATTCAGGAATTTTGGAACAATAATTTGACTGTAACAGATTCTATTGCGACGGGTATTGGGAAGAAATTCGAAGCGCTAAAGGCGGAAATCGAGAAAGTAGATGGCAATTTTCATGATTATGCCGAAAGATTTTCTACGCTCTTAGCAGAATTTCGTGTTCTCTTTTGGTTATGCTTACGATGGTTCCACGGTGCGCCGAACACTGTCATTATTGGAGGTTCTAAAGAAAAGGCGTTGATAAGTTATGTTGAAAGGGAGCGGTTTGCCGCCCTTGCGCTCCATCGAAAAAAAACAAAGACCCCGCCAGGACTTAAGGATGACGGTGATGGTGATTTTTTTGTTTCGCTAGATATGCTTGATGCTCTCTTGTTGGCAAAAGGTCGAGGAGTCCCGTTTGAGCATGTTGTTCTTGTAACAAATGACAAGAAATTAGACTGGAGTCGCGAAGGCATCGCTCATCCTTTGCTGAGTGCTGAGATAAAGTGTTTGGTAAATGTTAGCTTTGAGATGTGGGATGTTGCGAAGTTGGCACAAAAATTGCTGTTGTTAGCGGTTAACACTTTAATATTACGAGTAAAATGATAGATTGTGATTGAAGGACATTTGAAGGTGCGGGCGAATTTGAAGTGGCCAAACAGTCTTAGCTTCTGGCAAGTGTTTGCCTTCGTCAGGCGCATCTGATTTCGACCAGTTCCCTATACGAGGTAGAGAAGATGGGAAAATAAAACCTTGAAACATACTTCTCTTTGGCTTATCGTTCTTGGGGTTCGTTGACTTGTCCGTCCGTTCCGCGCAGAGTTTCTCACCCCGCCGCCTAACCCCTGCCTAACCCCTGCACTTTGTCCAAAACCCGCACATCCACCCCCCTTAAAATCCTAAAACCCTAAAACCCTAAAGTGCCCCCCTCCCCAGGTTGACGCCCGCCTCCCCCCCCCTTAGAAGCGCCCCCTCACGAGGGCAGACCATGAAGATCCGCAATTCCCTGAAGACCGCCAAGACCCGCGACAAGAACTGCGTCGTCGTGCGCCGCCGTGGCCGCGTCTACGTGATCAACAAGAAGAACCCGCGCCTCAAGGCCCGCCAGGGCTGACCACCCGCGCCGGGCACCCCCCGGCCGCGAACAGGCCTGCGCGGAAAGGGGGGCTCACGCTCCCCTTCATCACCTCCGGCGCCACCGCATCCGCGCCCCGGCGCTTGCCGCGCCGCGCCCGCATGCGCATCTTCCGACCACGGAGGAACGCCAAGTGATCGCCCAGCCACCGCCCAAGCCCGACATCCTCGCCCGCCGCGACGAGATCATCGCCGCCCTCGCCGCCATCCTCCCCGGCGATGGCGTCATCAGCGAAGCCACCCGCCTCAAGCCCTATGAAACCGATGGCCTGGCCGCCTACCGCCAGGTCCCGCTCGCCGTCGTCCTGCCCCGCACCACCGAACAGGTCGCCGCCATCCTGCGCTACTGCCACGACAACGGCGTGCGCGTGGTCCCCCGCGGTGCCGGCACCTCGCTCTCCGGCGGCGCCCTGCCGCTCGCCGATGCCGTGGTCATCGGCCTGATGCGCATGAACCGCATCCTGGACATCGACCTCGACGACCGCTTCGCCGTGGTCGAGGCCGGCGTCACCAATATCGGCATCACCAACGCCGTCGCCGCCGATGGCTTCTTCTACGCGCCGGACCCCTCATCCCAGCTCGCCTGCATGATCGGCGGCAACGTGATGATGAATTCCGGCGGCGCGCATTGCCTGAAATACGGCGTCACCGCCAACAACCTGCTCGGCCTGAAATTCGTCACCATCGAGGGCGAGGTCATCGACATCGGCGGCGCCCACCTCGATTCCGCCGGCTATGACTGGCTCGGCCTGATCACCGGCTCCGAGGGCCAGCTCGGCCTGGTCACCGAGGTCACCGTGCGCATCCTGCGCGGCCCCGAGGGCGCGCGCGCCATGCTCGCCGCCTTCAATTCCACCGAGGTCGCCGGCGCGGCGGTGGATGCCATCATCGGCTCGGGCATCATCCCCGTGGCGCTCGAATTCATGGACCGCCCCTGCATCCATGCCTGCGAAGCCTTCGCCCATGCCGGCTACCCGCTCGATGCCGAGGCCATGCTCATCATCGAGGTCGAGGGCAGCACCGCCGAACAGGACGACCTGCTCGGCCGCATCCGCGACATCTGCGCCCGCTTCGCCCCGCTCAGCATGAAGGTCGCCGAAAGCGCCGAGCAGTCGCTGGCCATCTGGAAGGGCCGCAAGGGCGCCTTCGGCGCGGTCGGCCGCATCAGCCCGGACTATCTGTGCATGGATGGCACCATCCCGACCTCGCAACTGCCCCATGTGCTCAAGCGCATCGGCGAGATGAGCGTGCAGTTCGACCTCAAGGTCGCCAACGTCTTCCACGCCGGCGACGGCAACCTGCACCCCCTCATCATGTTCGACGCCAACGACCCGGCTTCCTTCCAGCGCGCCGAGGCCTTCGGCGCCGCCATCCTGACGCTCTGCGTCGAGGTCGGCGGCTGCCTCACCGGCGAACACGGCGTGGGCGTCGAGAAGCGCGACCTGATGACGGTCCAGTTCACCGCCCGCGAACTCGACCAGCAGCGCGCCATCAAGTCGGCCTTCGACCCGCAATGGCTGCTCAACCCCTCCAAGGTCTTCCCATTGCAGGACGCGCCGCTGCCGCTCGCCGCCGAATGATGCCGCCCGCGCCAGCACCATCGGTCGCATCCCTCCAGCTTTGGCACATGCGGGCGCCGGGCATGGTTCCCCGCGTGAAGGGCCTCGGCCGAACGAAGGCCGGCACCCGCTGCGGTTCAGGCGGCCCCGTCATCGGCACGACACCGCCGCGCAGCGGCCCCGCCGCCCAGGCCCATCGATGAACGACGCCACCGACCTCGCCCCCGCCGACGAGGCCGGCATCGCCGCCGCCATCGCCGCCGCCCATGCGGCGCGCGAGCCGCTCGCCATCGAGGGCCGCGGCACCAAGCGCGGCCTGCTGCGCCCGGTGCAGGCGGCGCGGCGGCTCTCGGTGCGCAACCTCACCGGCATCACGCTCTATCGCCCCTCGGAACTGGTGCTCTCCGCGCGCGCCGGCACGCCCCTGCCCGAGATCGAGGCCGCGCTCGCCGAGCACGGCCAGCACCTGATCGCCGAGCCACCCGACACCCGCGCGCTGCTCGACACGCCGGAGGCCGCGACGCTCGGCGGCATCGTCGCCGCCAACCTCTCCGGCCCGCGCCGCATCGCCTGGGGCGCGATGCGCGACCATGTGCTGGGTGTGCGCTTCGTGAACGGCACGGGCGAGGTGCTGCGCTCCGGCGGGCGCGTGCTGAAGAACGTCACGGGCCTGGATCTGTGCAAGCTGCTCGCCGGCTCCTACGGCACGCTCGGCGTGATGACCGAGATCACCCTGAAGGTGCTCCCCGCGCCCGAAGCCACCGCCACGCTGCTGGTCGCCGTGCCCGACCTCGGCCGCCGGCGTGCGCGCCCTCTCGGCGGGTCTGGGCAGCCCCTTCGGCGTGACCGGCGCGGCGGTGCTGCCCGGCGCCACCGTGCTGGCGGCGCTGCGGCTGGAGGATTTCGCCCCCTCCGTCGCCTACCGCATGGACCGCCTGCGCGCCGACCTCGCGGATTTCGGCGATGCCACCATCATCGAAGGCGACGCCAGCCGCGCCTTCTGGCGCGACATGCGCGACGCAGCCCCGCTCGCCGCCCAGCCGGAGGAGGCACTCTGGCGCGTCTCCGTCCGCCCCTCCGCCGGGCCTGCCGTGGCGCAGGCGGCGGCGCAGCAGGGCGGGCGTGCGCTGCTCGATTGGGGCGGCGGGCTGGTCTGGGTCGCGGCCCCCGCCAGTGCCGCCACCCACGCCGCGATGGCCGCCGCCGCGGCGCAATCGGGCGGCACCTGCACGCTGTTCCGCGCGCCCGAGGCGCTGCGCCTCTCGGTCGCGGTGCTGCCCGAGGAACCCGCGCCGCTGGCCGCCCTTTCTCGCCGCGTGAAGGCGGCGCTCGACCCCGCCGGCATCCTCAACCCCGGCCGCATGCGCGCGGGGGGCTGACAAGCCGCGCCATCGCGCGCCATCCTTCCCCGATAAGGGAAGGAAACAGAACTCATGGCTGCGGTGCCGCAGAACCTGCTCGTCATCATGTCGGACGAGCACAACCCCAAGATCGCCGGCTATGCCGGGGACCCGGTGGTGGAGACACCCCACCTCGACGCGCTGGCGGCGCGCGCCACCAACTTCACCGCCGCCTATACCGACAGCCCGATCTGCGTGCCCGCGCGGGCCTCCTTCATCACCGGCCTGCCGGTGCACCGGCATCGCTTCTGGGACAATGCCATCGCCTATGACGGCTCGATCCCGTCCTGGGCGCGGGTGCTGCGCGATCGCGGCCACCACGTCGCCTCGATCGGCAAGCTGCACTACCAGGGCCATGCGGGGCAGGATTACGGCTTCACCGAGAACCTCCTGCCGATGCAGATCGCCAATGGCCGCGGCGACATCACCCACCTGATCCGCGACCCCGACGACCAGCGCAACGGCGCCGCGCTGCTGGCCAGCGCGAAGCCCGGCGAGAGCGCCTATACGCTGTACGACCGCCAGGTGGCCTCCGCCGCCGTGACCTGGCTGCGCGAGACCGGCGCGCAGAAGCACGACAAGCCCTGGGTGCTGTTCGTCTCGCTGGTCTGCCCGCACTTCCCGCTGACCGCGCCGCCCGAACATTGGTACCGCTACGCCGGGCGCGACGACCTGCCCTGGCCCAAGCAATACGCGCACGACCAGCGCTCGACCCACCCCTATGTGCAGACCTTCGCGCGGCGCTCCAACTACGACGCCCATTTCAAGGACGAGGCCGATGTGCGCCGCGCGCTGGCCGGCTATTACGGCGTGACCTCCTACCTCGACGAACAGGTCGGGCGCGTGCTCGCGGCGCTGCGCGCGGCGGGGCTCGAGGACAGCACGCGCATCGCCTATACCTCCGACCACGGCGACAACCTCGGCGCGCGCGGCTTGTGGGGCAAGGCCACGATGTACGAGGAAAGCGCCGGCATCCCGATGCTGCTGGCGGGGCCGGACGTGCCCGCCGGGCTGCGCTGCGGCACGCCGGTCACGCTGACCGACCTCTCCGCCACCATCCTCGATGCGGTGGGGGAGGGCGATGCCATCGGCGAACTCGGCCTGACCGGCGCCTCGCTGCTGTCGCTGGCGGGCAAGCCCGACCAGGACCGCACGGCGCTGTCGGAATTCCACACCTACGGCCCCGACGGCTTCGCGATGATGCGCACGCTGCGCTGGAAATACGTGCGCTACATCGGCGCGCCGGCGCAGTTGTTCGACATGCAGGCCGACCCCGAGGAACTGCACGACCTCGGCGAGGATCCTGGGCATGAGGCCACGCGCGCGCAGCTCGCCGCGCGCCTCGCCACCCTGGTCGATCTCGAAGCCGCCGACCGCCAGGCCAAGGCCGACCAGGCGGCGATGATCGCCCGTCACGGCGGCGAGGCGGCGGTGCGCGGCACCCAGAAGGCCGGTTTCACGCCGCCGCCGGCGGCTGGTGCAGGACATTGACCATGAACCGCCGCACGCTGCTCGCCGGCCTCGCGCTGGCGCCTTCCATCGCCCGCGCCGAGGCCTGGCGGCCCGACCGGCCGATCCGCCTGGTGGTGCCCTTCCCGCCCGGCGGCGGGTCGGACATCATGGCGCGCGCCTCGGCGGCCGCGATGCAGCCGCTGCTGGGCCAGTCCATCATCATCGAGAACCGCACCGGCGCGGGCGGGTCGGTCGGCACCGCGCTGGTGGCGCAGGCACGGCCGGATGGGTACACGCTGCTCTGGGCCTCGGGCGGGGAGTTCAGCCTGAAGCCGCTGCTCGAAGCCGGGCTGCCCTATGATGTGGAGCGGGACTTCATCCCGGTCTCGCTGATGGGCATCACCCCGGTGGTGATCGCGGTGCACCCCTCGGTGCCCGCGCAGACCATTCCCGACCTGGTGGCGCTGGCGCGCGCACGGCCGGGCAGCATCGACATCGCCAATTCCGGCTCCGGCGGCATCATGCACATGACCGCCGCCTATTTTGCCGAACGCGCCGGGATCGAGGTGGCGCACATCCCCTATCGCGGCGCGGCGCCGGCGGTGTCGGACACGGTGGCGGGCACCACGCGGGTGGTGGTCTCGGGCCTGCCGCCGGTGCTGGCGCAGGCGCGCGAGGGGCGGCTGCGCATCCTGGCGATCTCCACGCCGCGCCGCAGCCCGGCGGCGCCCGAGGTGCCCACGCTGGCCGAGCAGGGCCTGCCCGGCTTCGACATGTCCAACATCGTGGGCATCGTCGCCCCCGCCGGCACGCCCGAGCCGGTGCTGGCCGCCATCGAGGCGGCGGCGCGCGCGGCGGGGCAGAACGCCCAGGCGCGCGCCACCTTCGAGGCCAATGGCGCCGAGCTGGTGGGCAGCACGCGCGCCGAATACGCCGCCGTGATGGCCTCCGAACGCGCGCGCTTCGTCGAGGTGGTGCGCCTGACCGGGCTGCGCCGGCAATAGCGCGGCGGTCTTGTGCCGGCGGCGCGGCCGGCTAGGGTGCGCGCCGTTCCAGGAGACACGTCATGGCCACCCGCAAGCACCGCATCGCCGTCATCCCCGGCGATGGCATCGGCAAGGAAACCACGCCCGAGGGGCTGCGCGTGCTCGATGCCGCGGCGCGCCGCTTCGGCTTCGAGCTCGACCTCACGCATTACGACTGGTCCTGCGAGACCTACGCCGCCGACCGGCAAGATGATGCCCGATGACGGCATCGACCGGCTGCGCGACAGCGACAGCATCTTCCTCGGCGCGGTGGGCTGGCCCGGCGTGCCCGACCATGTCTCGCTCTGGGGCCTGCTGATCCCGATCCGCCGGCGAATTCGACCAGTATGTCAGCCTGCGCCCGTGCAAGCTGCTGCCGGGCTCGACGTCGCCCGCTGGCCAATCGCGGCCCCGCCGATATCGACTTCTACGTGGTGCGCGAGAACTACCGAGGGCGAATACTCCTCCATCGGCGGGCGGATGTTCCGCCGGCACCGAGCGCGAATTCGTCTCCCAGCAATCGGTGCTCAGCCGCATCGGCTGCGACCGCATCATGAAATACGCCTTCGACCTGGCGATGACGCGGCCGCGCCGGAAGGTGACCTCCGCCACCAAGTCGAACGGCATCATCTTCACCATGCCCTATTGGGACGAGCGCTTCGCCGAGATGGCGAAGAACTACCCCGAGGTGAGACCGACCAGTTCCACATCGACATCCTGTGCGCCCATTTCGTGCAGCATCCGGACTGGTTCGACGTGGTGGTGGGCTCGCAACCTGTTCGGCGACATCCTGTCCGACCTCGGCCCGGCGGTGGCGGGTTCCATCGGCATCGCGGCCAGTCGCCAACATCAACCCCGAGAAAACCGCGCCCAGCATGTTCGAGCCGGTGCACGGCTCCGCCCCGGACATCGCCGGGCGCTTCATCTGCAACCCGATCGGCCAGATCTGGTCCGGGGCGATGATGCTCGAGCACCTGGGCGAGACGGAGGCCGCCGCGGCCATCGTCTCGACCATCGAGAAACTGCTGGCCGAGGGCGGCCCGCGCACCCGCGACATGGGCGGCCAGGCGGGCACGCAGGATGTCGGCAAGGCCATCGCCGAGGCGGTGGCGCGCGGCTGACCCGTGCGCCGCGCGCCTCGGGCCGGGTCTCACTTGAACGGCGGTTCAGGTGTCGCTAACCTGTCTATCGGTTGCGAGTGATTCGCAATTGATGCTTCGGAGGGGTCCGCCATGGGCCGCGATTTCAGCCATATTGCGCGGCGTTGCGAGCGCGCGGTGGTGACCGCCTATCGGGAACTGCTCGAGCAGGGTGCGGGCGATTTCGGCGCCTTCGGCGCCTGCACGTCGCTGTACCGCATTCATCACCCCGAAGCCTCGGTGTCGGAAGCGCGGCGGCTCGTGGCGGAATGGATCGACCACCATATCGTGCGCGCCGATGCCGGCCCGGCGCCGGGGTGCGACTGCGACTGACGCGCCTGCAAGCGGCCTTGCCTTCGGGCGTCACGGGCGTATCGCGGGCATCCATCCATGCATGACGCCATCAAGCAGGTGACCGAATATGTCGCGGTCGCTGTCGAGGCGGCGGCGGTGATCGTCGTTGCCCTGGCGGTGGCGGAGGCCGTCATCGGCTTCTTCCGCGCCTTTTTCGGCTCCTTCTTTGGTGCCAACGATGCGACCGATGCGGCGAAGGACGAGGTGCGCCTGCGCCTTGCGCGCTGGCTGGTGCTGGCGCTGGAATTCGCCCTGGCCGCCGACATCCTGCGCACCGCCATCGCCCCGGGCTGGGAGGAGATCGGCAAGCTTGCCGCCATAGCGGCGCTGCGCACCGTGCTGAACTTCTTCCTGCAGCGTGAGATGGCCCAGGCGCGCCGCAGCGCCTGACCCGCCCTACCCGGCGGGCTTCGCCCAGGCGATCGCGGCGCGGGCCAGCGCGTCGATCGTGTCGGCCACCGCGAAGGGCAGCGCCGGCCCGGCGGCGATGCCGAGCGGGACCTCGGTACAGCCGAGCACCACCGCCCGTGCACCGCGCGCCATCAGGCGCTGTGCGGCCTCAGCCAGCGGGGCATAGGCGCCCGCGATGTCGTTGGCCTTCACGCGGTCGATGGCGGGCATCACCACCTGGTCCATCTCCTCGTCTGGAGGAATCAGGCATTCGTGGCCGCGGGCTTCCAGGCGGTCCTGGTAGAGCCGCATGGCCAGCGTGCCCTTCGTCGCCAGGAGCCCGACCATGCCGCGTGTCACCTGCAGGCGCAGCAGTTCATCCGCTGCCGCCTCCACGATGTGAAGGATGGGCAGGCGCGTGGCTGCCTGCATGGCGTCGAACCAGCCATGCGCGGTGTTGCAGGGGATGGCGATGGCGCCGCAGCCGGCGGCTTCCAGGCCACGGATGCCACGCAACAGCCAGGGCAGGGGGTCCTCGCCATCGGCCAGCCTCGCGGCGGTGCGGTCGGGCACCCGCGGGTCCGACCACAGCACGGCGGGGATGTGGTCCTGGTCCCGCGTGGCGGGCGTGAGCAGCGTCAGGCGCTGCATGAAGGTGGCCCCGGCCAGCGGCCCCATGCCGCCGAGCACGCCCAGCATCCGTGCCTCGGTCATCCGCCGAATACCCCATCCCAGGTCAGTTTCACGCCGGTCACCAGCAGCAGCCCGTAGAGCAGCCGGTAGAACAGCGCATCGGAGACGTGCTTCTGCATCCAGATGCCCAGATACACGCCCACCGGTGCGAGCGGCAGCAGCACCAGGCTGGTCGAGAGGTTGGCGATGGTGAGGTTGCCCAGGAAGAAATAGGGCACCAGCTTCACGTAGTTGACGATGCCGAAGAACACCACGGTGGTCGCCGCCATCACCTGCCGGTCGAGCCGGCGCGGATACAGGTAGATCGCCAGTGGCGGCGAGCCGGCATGGGCGATGGTGGAGGTGAAGCCCGACCCTGCCGCGCAGATCATGCCCTTCAGCGGATTGTGCGGCGCCGGCGGCGGCGCGACCTTGTGCCGCGCCAGCCACAGCGTGCGCGCGAGGAACAGCAGCGTGGTGATGCCCACCATCGCCAGGATGGCGCGGTTGGAGAACATGCTGAACACCAGGCTGCCGGCCAGGATGCCGGCCAGCGCGCCGGGGATCAGCACGCGCATCTCCCGCTTGTCCCATTTGCCCCACCAGGCCTTCAGGCCCGAGACATCCATCGCGCAGAGCAGCGGCAGCGCGATGCCCGCCGCGATGGGCGCGGGCACCGTGAGCGCCATCAGCGGCACGAGCAGGTTGCCCGCGCCCGAGGCGAAGCCGCCCTTGCTGATCCCGGTGATCAGCACGGCAGGAATGGCGAGGGCGTAGAACCAGGGGTCGGTGATCAGGGGCAAGGCGGGGTGACGCGCGAAGGGTCAGCGTGTATGCCACGCCCCCTTCGCCCCGCCCATCCCGGACATCGCACGCCATGGAACATCTGAACGATCCGCTGTGGCTGGCCGCCCTTGCCGCCGCGATGGCCGCCACGGGCCTGGTGTCGGGCACGCTGGCGGGGTTGCTCGGCGTGGGCGGGCGGCATCGTCATCGTGCCGCTGCTGTTCAACGTGTTCCCGCTGTTCGGCATTCCCGAGAGCATCCAGATGAAGCTCGCGGTGGCGACCTCGCTGGCCACCATCATCCCGACCTCCATCCAGTCCGCGCGCAAGCACTACGCGAAGGGGGCGATGGACATCGCCCTGCTGCGCTCCATCTGGCCGGCGATGCTGGCAGGCGTGGCGCTGGGCACCTTCCTCGCCGTCTATGTGAAGGGCGAGGGGCTGACGGCGGTGTTCGCCATGGTGGCGCTGCTGGTCGCGCTGAACATGGGCTTCACCGCGGTGGACTTCAAAATCACCGAGACCGTGCCGGCTGGCCCGCCGCGCCAGGCGATGGGCATCGGCATCGGCTCGGTCAGCGCCATGATGGGGATCGGCGGCGGGACGCTGGGCGTGCCGATCCTGTCGATGTGCGGCTATCCGATCCGCGCGGCGGTCGCGACCTCGGCGGCCTTCGGGCTGATCATCTCCATCCCGGCGACCATCGGCTTCGTCTGGGGCGGCTGGAACGATCCGCTGACGCCGCCCTGGTCGTTCGGCTATGTGAACCTGATCGGCGTGGCGCTGATCGCGCCGACCTCGATCCTGGCCACGCCCTGGGGGGTGCACCTCGCGCATACCATCCCGCCGCTGTGGCTGAAGCGGGCGTTCGCGGTGTTCCTCAGCATCACCAGCCTCAGGATGTTCTGGAGCCTGTTCACGTAGCAGTGCCTCATACCGAGCGCACGAAGGTTTCACCTTCGTGCCCCTCAGGCGCCGGGCGCCGCGCATCCGCGCGGCTTGGCTGCGCGGCACGAGCCGCGGGCCGCGTCGCCCCCCCGCGGCGCAGGTCGGAACTTCGTGCGCTTGGTATCAGGCGCCGTCGCGCGCATCCGCGCGCAGGGCACTGGTGCACCGGTGGCGGCGGATGGCCTGGGCGCGGTCGCGCCGTGCGCTCCCGGCCCGAGGCGTCGCCCCGGGCCGCAAGAACGTCACACAACGACCCTATGGTTCTTGAACATCTCGCGCAGCCTGGTCTTCAGGATCTTGCCTGTCGCCGTATGCGGGATCTCGTCCAGCACCACGAGGTCGTCGGGCAGCCAGAACTTCGCGACCTTGTCGGCGAGGAAGCCGCGCATCTCCTCCAGGCTCGGTGAGAGCACGCCCGGCTTCATCACCAGGATCAGCAGCGGCCGTTCGTCCCACTTCGCATCGGCCATGGCCGATCACGGCCGCCTCGGCCACGCCCGGATAGCCGACCGCGCGCATTCTCCAGCGCGATGGAGGAGATCCACTCGCCGCCGGACTTGATCACGTCCTTCGAGCGGTCGGTGATCTCCATGTAGCCGTTCGCGTCCATGGTCGCGACGTCGCCGGTGTCGAAGAAGCCGTCCTCGTCCAGCACCTCCTCCTCCTCGCGGCGGAAATAGCGGCGCGTCACGGCCGGGCCGCGCACCTTCAGCCGGCCGAAGGTCGTGCCGTCCCAGGGCAGGGCGCTTGCCGGCATCGTCGGTGATCTTCATCTCGACGGTGTAGGGCGGCGTGCCCTGCTTCGCCTGCAAGCGCCAGCCTCTCCTCGCCGCGCAGATGCGCCACCTCCGGCTTCACCGCGAACAGCGTGCCGACGGGCGAGATCTCGGTCATGCCCCAGGCATGGATGACGCGCACGCCGTATTTCTCCTCGATAGGCCTTGGTGATCGCCGCGCGGGCAGGCGGAGCCGCCGATCGCCACGCGCTGCATGCGATCGACGCGCCGCCGGTCGCTTCCAGATGCTGCAGCAGCATCATCCAGACGGTCGGCACCGCGGCGGAGAAGGTGACCCGTTCCTGCGTCGATGCACCTCGTGCACCGAGGCGCCGTCCAGCTTCGCGCCGGGCATCACCAGCGCCGGCGCCGACCATCGGCGCGCAGAGTGCGAGCGCCCAGCCATTGGCGTGGAACATCGGCACCACCGGCATGACCCGGTCCGCGGCGGCGAGGCCGAAGCAGTCCGCCTGGTTGCACACCATGGCGTGGATCACGTTGGAGCGGTGCGAATAGACCACGCCCTTGGGGTCGCCCGTGGTGCCGGAGGTGTAGCACAGCCCCGCCGCCGCATTCTCATCGAGCCGCGCCCAGGCGAAGTCGCCATCCGCCTCGGCGATCCAGTCCTCGTAGGCCACGGCGTTGCGCAGCGAGGTCTCGGGCATATGCGCCGCGTCGGTCAGGATGACGAAGCGCTCGACATGCGAAAGCCGCTCCGCCAGCCCCTGCACCAGCGGCACGAAGCTGAGGTCGAGCATCAGGATGCGGTCCTGCCGGCGTGGTTGATGATCCAGGCGATCTGCTCGGGAAACAGGCGCGGGTTCACCGTGTGCACCGACCGCGCCGATGCCCGAGATGCCGTACCAGGCTTCCAGGTGCCGCCAGGTGTTCCAGGCCAGCGTGGCCACGCGGTCGCCCTGCGCGATGCCCTCGCGCTCCAGGCGCTGCGCGACCTTCAGGGCGCGGGCACGCACGGTCGCGTAGTCGGTGCGGTGGAAGGGGCCCTCCACGGAGCGGGACACCACCTCGCGCTTCGGGTGCTGGATCGCCGCATGGTCCAGCACCGTGTGCATCAGCAGCGGCCAGTCCTGCATCAAGCCATGCATGCGTGTTCCCTCCCTGCGCGCCCCGTGCCGGGCGGAGGGAAAGGCTACACCAGTTGCGGCGCCTGTCAGGAGGCCGGCGGGCGCGCCAGGCCGCGCGCCAGCAGCATGGCCGGCACCGCCGCCGCCGCCCCCAGCAGCCCGGCCCCGGCCAGGCCGAACAGCGCGATGCCGAGCCCGCCCAGCGCCGCGCCGCCCGCCTGGCCGAGAAAGATCGCCGAGGAATTGCACGCCAGCACGAAGCCCCGCGCGCCCGGCGCCAGCATCGCCAGCCGCGCGCCGACCACCGGCGAGAGCGCGAACAGGCACCCCGCCGAGACCAGCACCGAGAGCGCCTGCAGCGGCAGCCCCAACGCCGACCCGCCCGCCCAGCCCAGCAGCAACGCGCCCTGAAGCAGGTTCGCCCCGAGCATCCCGGCCGGCAGCAGCGCCGCGGCGCGCGCGCCGCGATCGGCCAGCATCGCGCCCAGCGGCAACCCGGCGATCGAGGCCACGCCCACCAGCGCCTGCATGACCGCGACGCCGCTGCCGGTCAGCCCCGACACCTGGTTGGTCACCGGCCCGATATAGGCGGCGATGGCGAACACCGAGGTGAAGGCCGTGAAGTTCAACGCAAGCGTGGGCAGCACGCCCGGGATGCGCAGCGCCGCGATGCCGCCCGAGACCCCGCCGGCATCGCCCGGCACGCGCGGCACCAGCAGCCGGATGGCCAGCGCCGCGGCCACCGCCACCGCCGCGGCGAAGGCGAAGCAGCCGCGCCAGCCGAAGGCATCCCCCACCACCGAGCCCAGCGGAATGCCCAGCAGGAAGGCGAGCGTGGTGCCGCCGATCACCATCGCCACCGCGCGGCCGCGCTGCTCCGGCGGGGCAAGCGAGACGGCCATCGCCGTCGCGGCCGGGATCACTCCCGCCGCCGCGATGCCCGCCGCGATGCGCAGCGCGACCAACGCGGGAAACGACTCCACCGCCACGATCAGCAGGTTGAGCGCGGCCAGCACCACCAGCGCGACCAGCATGGTGGAACGCCGTTCCCGCCGCGCCACCAGCGCCGCGACCACGGGCGCGGCCAGCCCGAAGGCCAGCGCGAAGGCCGTCGCCAATTGCCCCGCCTGCGCCACCGGCACCGCGAGGTCGGCCGCCATCTCCGCCAGCAGCCCGGCAAAGACGAAGGACTGCGTGGCCGTGGCGAAGGAGGCAGCGGCAAGGACCGGAATGCGCGAGGCACCGGTGCGAAAGGTCACCATGCGATTGAAATGGCGCGTGCAGGCCGGGGCGCCAGTGGGCACCAATCGCCCGGTGGTTGCCCTGGATGCCGCGCTGCACCAATTAAGCAGCGGGGCGCAGGGCCCGATGCGGAGGTCGAACCATGGCAGGCGTGCCGGATATCAGCCCGAAGGACACCTGGGAGGCGCTGCGCGACGACCCGCAGGTCGCCCTCGTGGATGTGCGCACCGACGCGGAATGGAATTTCGTGGGCCTGCCCGATCTCGCCTCGCTGGCCAAGCAGACCGTGCTCATCCCCTGGCAGATCTATCCGACCATGCAGGTGAACGACCATTTCGCCGACCATCTGCACAAGGCGGGCCTGACGCCGCTTCACAAGCTGTATTTCATTTGCCGGTCCGGCGCGCGCTCGCTGGCTGCAGGCCAGGCGGCGCAGGCGGCGGGCTTCCCGCACGCCTTCAACGTGGCCGACGGCTTCGAAGGCCCGGTGGACGCGAAGGGCCACCGCGGCATCGTCGCGGGCTGGAAGGCCGATGGCCTGCCCTGGCGCCAGCGCTGACGCCAGCGCGTCCCGCCCGCCGACCCATCACGAGAGAGGACGACCAATGACACCGCTGCCGCTGCATAGCGAATTCCTGTTCCGCATGGTGCTCTCCGTCGGCGCGCCGCAGATGGTCGGCGAGGCAGGGCGCGGCGAATTGCGCATCATCCCGGTCACCGGCGGCACCGTGCAGGGCCCGCGCCTGACCGGCGAGGTCCTGCCCGGCACCGCTGGCGACTGGCTGCGCGTGGATGCCGACGGCACCGCGCACATGGATGTGCGCCTGACCATCCGCGCCGCCTCCGGCGGGCATGTGTACATGCACTACAGCGGCATCCGGACCGGCACGCCGGAGGTGCTGGCACGGCTCAATGCGGGCGAGGCGGTGGATCCGTCCGAATACTATTTCCGCACCGCGATGCGCTTCGAGACCGGGGCGGCCGACCTCGCCTGGATGAACAAGGTGCTCGCGGTCGGCGTCGGGCAGCGGCCGCCCAGCGGGCCGACCTATGATGTGTATGCTGTGATGTAGAAAGGTCGGGGGAGGGGAACCTCCCCCGAACCCCCGCCCTTTTTCTGGGCTTTGGGAACTGACGGCGCAGGGTGGTCTTAGCGCCGCCCGGCCAGTTGGCGGTTCTCCAGGCGCGAGAGCAGCCGCACCACCGGCCACAGCAGGATGAAATACACCACCGCGGCGGCGACGATCGGCGTCGCGTTGTAGGTCACGCTCTGCGCCTGGCGCGCCTGGAACAGCAACTCCGGCAAGGCCACGACCGAGGCGATGGAGGTCAGCTTCACCACCTCCAACGTGTTCGAGATCAGGTCCGGCATGGTGTTCCGCACCGCCTGCGGCATCACGACATGCGCCATGGTCTGCCCGGACGTCAGGCCGGTGCTGCGCGCCGCCTCGATCTGCCCGCGCGGCACGCTGTCGATGCCCGCGCGCAAAATCTCGCCGTAATAGGCGCCGGTATTGAGGAAGAAGCCGATCGCGACCGCCCCCCAGGCGCCCACATCGATGCCGGCGAAGGGCAGCCCCGCGAACAGGAAAATCAGCAGCACCAGCGGCGGCAGCGCGCGGAACGTGTCCACCCACACCCGCAGCGGCCAGCGCACCCAGGGCGAGGGCAGGGTCGAGAGCACCGCCAGGATCACGCCGCCGATCGCGCCCAGCGGCACCACCATCGCCGAGAGCAGCAGCGTCGATTGCAGCCCCGACCAAAGGATGGGCCAGGCCTCCTGCACGATCTGCCAGTTGAGGAAGGCGAACAGGAACTCATCCATCGCCTATTTCCTCCACGCGAAGCGCGTCTCGATCCAGCGGCCGAGCACGACCACGGGAAAGAACAGCACCAGGTAGGCGATGGCGCCCATCGTCAGCGGCGAGGGGTTGTAGGAGTGCGACACCGCCGCCGCTCGCCGCCCCCAGGATCTCCTGCACCGCCACCACCGAGCCGAGCGCGGTGCCCTTGGTGATGGCGATGGTGCGGTTGGTCAGCGGCGGGATGGTCAGGCGCAGCGCCTGCGGCAGCACCACGTGGCGCAGCGTCTGCACGAAGGTCAGCCCGGTCGAGCGCGCCGCCTCCCACTGGCCCCTTGCACGACCGAGGTGATGCCGGCCCAGAAGATCTCCTCGGAGAACGCCATCAGCACCATCGACAGCGCCAGCCAGGTGGCGACGAAGCCGGAGAGCGCCATCCCCGCCGAGGGCAGCCCGAAGATACATCAGCACGATGATGACCAGCGGCGGCAGCGCGCGGAACAGGTCGACCACGAAGATGATCAGCCAGTTCAGCGGCCGGATGCCGAAGGCGCGCAGCAGGGCCAGCAGCAGCCCCAGCACCAGGCCGGTCGCGATGATGGCGAGCGCCAGCACCACCGTCAGCCACGAAGCCCTCGATGATCTTGGGCAGGTACTGCGCCATGACGCTGCGCGTTGAAGAAGCGTGTCGGTGAAGCGTTCCCAGCCGGTCATGCCGCGCTCAGTGCCGCTCGATCTGGCCGATGAAGGCGCGCGTGCGCTCGTGCTGCGGGTTGGCGAAGATCTCGCCCGGCGGCCCTCCTCCACGATCAGCGCCCTCGTCCATGAAGACCACCCGGTCGGCGGCATGCCGGCGAAGCCCATCTCGTGGCTGACCACGACCATGGTCATGCCGCCTCGCGCAAGTCGCGCATCACCGCGAGCACGCCGCCCACCAGCTCGGGGTCGAGCGCGCTGGTCGGCTCGTCGAACAGCATCACGCGGGGCTCCAGCGCGATCGCGCGCGCGATGGCCACGCGCTGCTGCTGGCCGCCCGAGAGCTGGCCGCGGACGTGTGGTCCGGCGCGGTCGGCGAGGCCGCACGCGCTCAAGCGCCGCCTGGGCCCAGCGCCTCCGCCTCGGCGCGCGCCTTGCCCGCTGCACCTTGCGCAGCGCCAGCGTCGACGTTGCCCAGCGCCGTCATGTGCGGATAGAGGTTGAAGGACTGGAACACCATGCCGATGCGCTGGCGCGCCTGGTTGATGTCGGTGCGCTGGTCGAGCATGTCGATGCCGTCCACCACCACCGAGCCGGAGGACGGCTCCTCCAGCCGGTTGAGGCAGCGCAGCAGCGTCGATTTGCCGGAACCCGAGGGCCCGATCACGAACACCAGTTCGCTGCTCCGCCACCTTGAGGTCGACCCCCTTCAGCACGTGAAGAGCGCCGAAATGCTTGTGGATGGCGCGTGCATCGACGATCGGCGGGGGGGCGCTCACGCCCCCCGCGCCTTCAGGGCCGTGGCCCGCATCAGCCGCAAGTCGGGTTCTGCGGGGTCGAATCCCAGCCCGGCATGTCGGGCGGGCCATAGCCGGGGAACTCGATACGCTCGGCCTGGTCGGGGCCGGGGTCCGAGCCGAACCACTGTTGCGACAGCCGTGCCACGGTGCCGTCGCGCTTCATGCAGGTCAGGATGTCCTCGACCTGGTTGCGCATCGCCCCGGAATCGCGCCGGAACGGCGTGCCCCAATGCAGCCGCGAGCCCGGCAGCACGTAATCCGCGACATACAGCGGCGTGCGCGAGGCCGAGTACCGCACCACCGTATTGCCCGAGAGGTTCGCATAGGCGCGCCCCTGGATCACCGCCTGCACCGCATCGGGCTGCGTGTCGAAGGCCAGCAGCGTGAGGTTCAGGCGTTCGGCGTTGGAGGTCACCCAGCGTTCATAGGGCGTGCCCTTGTTCACGCTGATGGTTTTTCCGCGCAGATCCTCGTCCGAACGGATCGGCGGCGTGCCGCGGCGGATGCCGAATTGCAGTTCCGTCCACAGGTAGCCTTCGGTGAACAGCAGCGCCTCGGCGCGCTCGCGCGTGACGGTCGTGGGCGCGCACAGGAAATCGTAGCGCCCCGCATTCATCGCCGGGATGAGGCCGGAGAAGGACGCGCTGTCGATCACGATCTCACGCCCCATGCGGCGCGCGACCTCGCGGAACAGGTCGATCTGGAAGCCCTGCACGCCACCCTGCAGCGAGGGGAAGGCGTGCGGGGCGAAGGTGCCATCCACCGCGCAGCGCAGCGGTGGCTGGGCGGCGGCGGGCGCCTGCGCCAGGGCTGGGCCCGCGGAAACGGCGGAAATCAGGGCAGCGGCGAGAAGCCTGCGCATGTGGGAAACCTCCTGTTCGTACTTTGCAGTGCAACATTTTCAGATGGCTGCCCCGCTGTCCATGCGGGGCCTGCCACAAAATCGCCACGACGTGGTCCCGGCGGCGCCTCGCCGGTGGTGTCTAACCCTGGATGAACGGAGCCGCCGCCATGCCAGTCATTTCCCTCTCCCTGATCGTCGCCGGCCTGCTCACCAACCTGGCGCTGGTGCTGATGCTGCTGGGCGATGCGGCGGCACCCGGGCGCCTGCCGCTGCCCGCGGCGGCGTTGCTGGCGCTGTTCGGTGGGGCCCTGCTGCTGGCCGGGCTCTGGACGCTGGAGCCACGGCGGGACCGCCGCGCCGGCTGATCAGGTCTCGAAGCGCCGGTCATCCATCCCGCGAAACACCACCAGCGGCCGCGCCGTGCGCGCCACGGCCGGCATCTCCAGCCAGGCGAGGAACTCCACCAGCACCTTCGCCGTGATGTCCGCCACATGGTGGCGGTGCAGCGCGGCCTGGGTGTACCAGCCGAGCCCTTCCAAGCTCGCCCGAGCCGGCGATCTCGCCGCTGACCGCCTCCGCCGGCGCGGCAAGGAAGCGCGCATTGAAGCGGATCGGCCGCCCGCCCGGCGTCACCGCGCGGCAGATGTAGTGCAGCGCGCCGAGGTCGGCCGCGATGCCCGCGCCGCGCGCCTCGCCCAGCACAAGCCCGGTTTCCTCGAACAATTCGCGCGCGGCTGCGATGCCGATGGCGCGCGCGCGTGCCGCCGTGGCCCGGCGCTGCAACATGCGCTGCGTGAGCGGGCCGAGCTCGCGCGTCGCGGGCTGGCGGTGGTCATCGGCATCCACGCGCCCGCCGGGGAACACCATGACATCGGGCATGAAGCGGTGGCGCGGATGCCGCCGGCCCATCAGCACCTCTGGCCCATCGGGCCCCGCGCGCCAGACGATCAGGCTTGCCGCATCGCGCGGGCGCACGCGGCGGCGCACATGCCCTTCCGCATCGGCGCCGCCGGGGTTGTCGGCGCTGGGGTCCTCGCGGCGCGGGATCTCAGTCAAGCGCGAAGCCCCTCAGCCGCAGCCAGGCGCGGAAGCCGAAGCGCTCGGGCACCGCGAGTTGCCGCGCGGCATTCTCCGACCAGGTGCAGCCGTCCGGGGCGGGGCCATGCACATCCGGGTAGCGCGGCTTCTGGCGTGGGCGCAGCGTGTCGTAGGCGGCCAGCGATTCGGGCAGCGCCGCGTCGTCATAGGTCTCGCGATGCACCACGGCTGCCGGCGGCAGGCGCGGCGTGGGGTCGTTGCGCGCCTCGGGCCAGCCCAGCGTCAGCCCGGCGACGGGATAGACGCCCTCCGGCAACGCGAATAGCGGGCCGACCTTCTCGATATGGCTGCGCACGTAGGAGATCGGGCAGGTGCCGAGCCCCGCCGCATCCGCTGCTGCGATTGCCATGCCCATCGCCAGCGCCGCATCCACCGCGGTGTTGAGGAAGGTGTCCATGTTGTTGTTGGCATGCGCGCGCCCGTGCAGCGCGCAGGCCGCCTGGCCGCGCCGCATGTCGCCGCAGAACAGCAGCAGGACCGGCGCGTCCTTGATCCAGGGCATGGTGCCGATCCAGTCGGCGACCTTGGCGATCTTGCCGGCATCGCGCGTGACGATGATGGAATACTGCTGCAGGTCGGATTTGGAGGGCGCCGATTGCGCCGCCGCCAGCACGGTGGCCAGCAGCGCTTCCTCGATCGGGTCGGGGCGGTAGCGGCGCGTCACGCGCCGGTCGAGCAGGGCTGCGAGGGCCGGCGGGATCTCGGCCGGCGGGGTGAAGGGCAGGGCGCCGTAGCGCGCCCGGATCAGGTCATCGGTGGACATGGCGGCAGGGTGGCACCGCAGCGCCGCCGCTGGAAGGTCAGCCGCGCACCACCCAGGCATCCGCGACCGTCACGCCCTGCGCGCCGACGATCAGCGGATTGACCTCCGCCTCCGCCACCTCGGGCAGCGATGCCAGGCGGGAGACGGCGACGATGGCCCGCGCCAGCGCATCGACATCGCCGCGCGGCAGCCCGCGCCAGCCCGACGAGCGGCATGAGGCCCTTCACCTCGGCGATCATCTCCCGCGCCGTCGCCTCGTCCACCGGGGCGCAGCGCAGCGATGTGTCGCGGTGCAGCTCGGCCATGATGCCACCGGCGCCGACCAGCACCACGGGGCCGATCTCGGGGTCGCGGCGGAAGCCCAGGATGGCCTCGGCCAGGCCCTTCGTCATCGGCTGCACCAGGAAGCCGGTGATGGAGGCCTCGGGCGCGCGTTCGCGCACGCGCGAGAGCATCGCCGCCGCCTCGGTGCGAAGCGCCGCGGCATCGGCGATGTTGAGCACCACCCCGCCCACCTCGGTCTTGTGGGCGAGATCCGGGGACATGACCTTGAGCGCCACCGGGAAGTGCATGTCCTCCGGCGCATCGCCCGGGGTGCGCATCACGGCGAAGCCGCTGTCCAGGCCCATGGCGGCGAACAGCCCGCGCGCATCGGCCTCGTCCGGGCGGGCCGGCAGCGGGTAGGACAGCGAGGCTGCGGCGGGCACCTCGCGCGGCGCGCGCCAGTCGAGGAAGGCGCGGATCGCATCGGCGCAGGATTCCGGCGTGCGGAAGGCGGCGATGCCGGCCTCGCCCAGCATGCGCAGCGAGAGGTCCGCCTGCGGCACCAGGAAGGCCGCGATGGGCTTGGCCAGCCCCGCCTTGGCGGCGGCGATGATGCCCGCCACCGCGTCATGCGGGCGGAACTGCGCGGAGGAGCCGACCACCGAGAGCGCGAGGTCGGTCTGCGCATCCGGCGCCAGCGCGGTCGAGGCCGGCCTGCACCTTGTCCGCCCGCGTGCCGGCCAGCGTCACGTCGATCATCCGCCCGTGATGCGGCAGCCCGGCGGCGATGAGCCCGGCGACCGCGGCGGCATCGGGCGCGCGCGTCTCGATGCCCGCAACGCCCAGCGCATCGACCGCCATGGCGCCGCCGCCGCCGGTGGTGGTCATCACCGACACCGCGCGATGCGGCGCGGCCAGCGGCCTGCGGCCGATGAACAGGGCGGGGGCTTCCAGCAGCGCCTCGATCATGGTGACGCGCGCGATGCCATGCGCGCGGAAGAAGGCATCCGCCGCCGCATCCGAGCCCGCCAGCGCGCCGGTATGGCTATTGGCGAGTTCCGCCCCCACCGCCGAACGGCCGAGCTTGTAGGCGATGATCGGCTTGCCCGCCGCATGGGCGCGCCGCGCGGCATCGGCCAGCAGGTCGGCGCGGCGGATGGCTTCGAGGAACAGCAGGATGGCGTCCACCTGCGGGTCGTCCACCAGCAGGCCGGCGATCTCGCTGGCGGTGAGGTCGGCCTCGTTGCCGGTGCTGATCAGGTGCGAGAAGCCGAGCCCGCGCGCCGCGCCGCGCGCCATGATGGCGCCCAGCATCGAGCCCGATTGCGAGACCAGCGCGAGCCGCCCGGCGGGCAGGCTCTCGGCCTCCAGCGCCGCATTCACCGAACACGCCGTGCGCGCATTGAGGTTGATCAGCCCCATCGAATTCGGGCCCGAGGATGCGCACGCCCGCTGCCCGCGCGGTGGCCAGCAGCCGATCCTGCCGCGCCTGGCCTTCCGGCCCCGCCTCGGCGAAACCATCGGCGAGGATGGCGGCGACCGGGATGCCCTTGGCCGCGACATCGGCGATCACGCCCTCGACATGCTCGGTGCCCAGCAGCAGGTAGGCGAGGTCGACCGGGCCGGGGATGTCGGCGATGGAGGCATAGGCACGTTCGCCCAGGATGGTGTCGGCGCGGGGGTTGACCGGGAACAGGTCGCCCGCGAAGCCGTGCTTGCGCAGGTAGATCTGCGCCCGCGCGGTCAACCGCTTGGGGTCGCCCGAGGCGCCGACCAGGGCGATGCGGCGGGGGTTCAACAGCGCGGGGGCGAGGGTGGTCATGGTCTGTCCGGCTCAGCGCGGCCCCTGCGCCACGCAGCCCTCGGGCGGCGTGGCGGGGGGTGCGACGTGGAAAGCGAGGAAGGAAGGCGTGGGGGCCGTGGCGGGCAGCAGTGCCAGGTCGTGCGCGTGCAGGCTGACGCCGCCCTGCGCGACCAGGTCGCGCGTGGCCGCGCGCGCCAGCAATTCGCGCGTGGGCCGCAGCACCACCGCGCGGTTGGTGGCTGGCAGGCCGGGCAGTCCGTCGAACACCACCACCGCATCGGGGCTTGCCCAGGTGATGGTGGAGGGCAGCGCATCGAGGTGCCGCGCCACGGGCGCGAAGGCGCAGGGCGAGGCGCGCTGCACGGCCTCCAGCGCGCGGGTGGGCGGCAGGCGCTGCACCGCGTCCAGCACCTCGCGGGGCACCTGCGCCGCGGCGGGCAGGGCCATGGCGCAGACCGCCAGCGCCACCCCCCGCCGCAGCGCCAGGCTCAGATCGGATCCCAGCAGAACACGTCGCCCGAACGATCGAGCGCCGAGAAGCCCTGCTTGAGCGAGGGCAGCGCGTATTCGGCGATGGCCTCCGGCGTCCAGCCTTCCGAGCGATGCACCGACTTGATCGGGCGGATCTGGCTGTAGACGAACAGCTCGTTCATGCGCGGGGAGAAGATCTGCCCGCTGACATCCTTCGCCGCATCGGAAGCGAGGAACACCGCCAGCGGCGCGTTCTTGTCCGGCGTCATCTGCATGATGCGCTCGACCCGGCGCTTCTGCTCGGGGGTTTCCGCCGGGATGGTGCCGGTCATGCGCGACCAGGCGAAGGGCGCGATGCAGTTCGAGCGCACGTTGAAGCGCGCCATGTCGAGCGCGATCGACTTCGACAGCCCGACGATGCCGATCTTGGCGGCCGAGTAGTTCGCCTGGCCGAAATTGCCGATCAGGCCCGGAGGTGGACGACATGTGCACGAAGGCGCCGGATTGCTGCTGGCGGAAATGCGTCGCCGCCGCGCGGGAGACGTAGAAGGAGCCGTTGAGGTGGACGGCGATGACGCTGTCCCATTCCTCGGGCGTCATGCGGTGGAAGATCTGGTCGCGCAGGATGCCGGCGTTGTTCACCACGATGTCGATGCGGCCGAAATGGTCCATCGCCGCCTGCACGATCTTCTGCGCCGAGGCCCAGGTGGCCACGCTCTCGGCCGAGATCTCGGACTGGCCGCCATTCTGCGCGATGATCGCCTTGGTCTGCTGCGCGGGTGTCGCGTCCTGCCCCTCGCCGGAGACCGAGGCGCCGACGTCGTTGATGATGACCTTGGCACCCTGGCCGGCCATCATGATGGCGATCTCGCGCCCGATGCCGTTGCCGGCCCCCGTGACGATCGCGACCTTGCCCTCGAGCATGTTCGGCATCTGGCTTGTTCCTCCTGTGCGGTCTTGCGCTGGCACGGTTCTAGACCCGGCCTCGCGGGGCGTGAAGCCGGGTTGCCGCGCCCGCGCGCGGCCCCTAATATCCGGCGCAGGAAACAAAGGGGCTTCCGTGGCGCAGGTGACGCTGGATGGCGTGGGCAAGACCTATCGCGGCCGCACGGGCGCGTGGGAGGCGGTGCGCGATTTCTCCCTGGAGATCGAGGAAGGCGAGTTCTTCTGCCTGCTCGGCACCTCGGGCTGCGGCAAGACCACCGTGCTCAACATGGTGGCGGGCTTCGAGCAGCCGACGGCGGGGCGCATCCTGCTCGACGGCGTGCCGGTCGAGCGCCCCGGCGCCGATCGCGGCGTGGTCTTCCAGGGCCATGACAGCCTGTATGACTGGCTGACCGCGCTCGACAACATCGCCTTCGGCCTGCGCATCCGCGGCCTGTCGCCGCCGCGAGCGCCGCGCCAAGGCCGAGCACTACCTGAACATGGTCGGGCTGACCGGGCAGGGCGCCAAGCACCCTTCGGAACTCTCGGGCGGGATGAAGCAGCGCATCCAGATCGCGCGCGCACTCGCCAACGACCCGCGCATGCTGCTGATGGACGAGCCCTTCGGCGCGCTGGACGCCATGACGCGCGCCGTGCTGCAGGGCGAACTGCAGCCGCATCTGGGCGGAAACCCGCAAGACCGTGCTGTTCATCACCCACGACATCGAGGAGGCGGTGGCACTCGCCACCCGCGTGGGCGTGATGAAGCGCGGGCCCGGCGGCACGCTGAAGGCGGTGATCCCGGTGGACCTGCCCTTCCCGCGCGCGCGCACGTCGGATGCCTTCATGGCGGCCTTCCGCGAAGTGCATGCCCTCATTCACGACGAGATCCACGGTGCGCACTGAGAATTTCGCCACCGTCGGCGGCTACATCGTCGGCTTCGCGCTGCTGTTCCTGGTCTGGCACCTGGCGGCGACGCTACCTGGTCTCCTCCGTCGCTGTTCCCCGGCCCCTGGCCGGTGTTCGAGCGCGCGGTGGTGCTGATCGAGGACAACATCCTGCAGGAACAGATCGTCGCCTCCATGCGGCGCATCCTGCAGGGCTTCCTGCTGGGCTCGGCGATCGGCATTCCGGTGGGCCTGGCCATCGGCTCCTTCCGGGTGGTGCGGCTTCTGCTGGAGCCCTGGACGGAGTTCTTCCGCTTCATCCCGGCCGTGGCGATGATCACCGTCGCGGTGATCTGGTTCGGCATCGGCGAGGAGAGCAAGATCTTCCTCATCGCCTATACCACCGTCTTCGTCGTGATCATCGCCACCGCCGCCGGCGTCGGCGCGGTGGGGCGCGACAAGATCCGCGCAGCGCAATGCCTGGGTGCGTCGCGCATGCAGGTGTTCTCACTGGTCGCCTTGCCCGCCACCGTGCCCTACATCCTGACCGGGATGCGCCTCGCCATGGCCAATGCCTTCGTCACCATCGTGGCGGCGGAACTGGTCGCTGCCAATGACGGGCTGGGCAAGCTGCTGTGGGATGCGCGGCTGTTCATGCAGATCGAGGACATCTTCGTCGCACTCGTGGCGCTGGGCCTGCTCGGCTTTACCACCGACCGGATATTCCGGATGCTGATCCGCGCCTTCGCCGGGCGTTTCAACGCGACGATGTGACGGCGGCCAGCGGCCGCCTGCCGGCGAGCATGCAGGCGATCGCCAGCGCCTGCACCAGCGCCGCCAGGCCGAGGGCCGCACCCTGCGCGCCGAACGCCAGCACCAGGCCGAAGACCGCCGGCGCAAACGCATAGGCCGCCTGCGCCATCGACATGATGAGGGCGACCGCGCGCTGCACGTCCTCGGCCACGAATTCGCGCTGCGCGATCAGCGGCGGCAGCGAGGTGGCATTGCCGATGCCCGCGCCGAACAGCAGGATGCCCACCAGCAGCAGCGGCACGGACTCCCCGCCCGCCGCCACCAGCACCAGGCTGCCGGCGAGCTGCACCACGTAGCTCGCGCAGGCGACCAGCGCGGCGGTCGGCATATTCGGGCATCAGCCGTGCGGCCAGCGAACGCCCGGCGATCGCCGCCCCCGTCGCCATGCCCATCGCCAGCCCCGCGCCCTGCGCACCGAGCGCCGGCACCAGCAGCGAGAACAGGTGCGCCACCAGGCCGATCTGCGCGAACAGGCCCAGCGCCATGGCGCCGGCCAGGGTCACGAAGCCCCGGTCGTGCCAGATCAGCGTGCCGGGCAAGGGGCGCGCGAGCGGGTGCGTCATGCGCGTCACGGCCGCGCCGGGCGCATCGCCATCCGGGCCCTGGCCCAGCGAGGCCGGCGTATGCCGCAGCACCACCCACGCCAGCCAGGCCACCACCACGACCATCACCACGCCCGCCGCCAGCGCCGCGCCGCCGAAGCCCAGCGCCGCGATCAGCGCGACCCAGAGCGGCGAGAACACGATGCCGCCCACACTGGCCCCGTTATAGGCGGTGGACAGCGCGCGCGGGCGCGTGCGCACGAACCACGGCGCGATCATCGCGTTGATCCCTGCCGCACTGAGCGCGACCCAGCCCGCGCCGCTCAGCAGTGCCGCGGGCACCAGCAGCGCGCGCTGTGCAGCGAAGCCCCACAACACCACGCCCGCCGCCAGCAAAACGGCGCCCGCCGATGTCACCGCCGCCACGCCGAAGCGCGCATGCAGCCACGGCAGCCGGGTGATCACCAGCGCACCGGCCAGGAAATGCAGCGTGACGCAGGCCGAGACGAACCCCACGCCCCATCCGGTGCGTGCAATCACCGCATGCAGGAACACCGGCGGGCCATAGAAGCCGAACCCCCAGCCGAATATGGCGATGGTGAAGGCGGCCCAGACCACGCGGCGGCCGAAAAGGGGGTGGTGGTCATCGGGCGGTATCCTGCGCATGGGCGATGCCGTCGGGTCTAGACGGCGCAGGGGCGGCGGTGTTCAGGCCCCCGACGAAGCGTGGCCTCGGCGCGGGGGCCCTTGGCAGCGGCGCGCGATGGCCCTACCGCTTCGTCAAGAACAGACCCAACAGGAGGCTTTTCAATGAACCGACGGGATCTTCTCCAGGGCGGCCTGGCCGCCACCGGCGCCGCGCTGATCCTGCCCGCCAGCGCGCAGACGCCCACCCGTGTGACCATCGCGACCGGCGTGGACCCCTCCTTCGCGCCCTTCTACGTGGCCAAGGAAGGCGGCTTCTTCGAACGCAACGGGCTCGACGTGACGGTCAACACCGGCCCCTCCGGCTCGGCGATGATCGCCTTCCTGATCGGCAACCAGGTGAATTCCGCCTATGGCGCCGAACAGGCCGGCGTCTCGGCGAACGTGCGTGATTCCAACGTGGTGGCGGTCGCCGAGGGCACGGCGCTGCTGCGCTGGATCAGCGTGCTGGGCCGCAACATCACCACCATGGACCAGCTGCGCGGCAAGCGCGTGGGTGTCGCGCGCGGCACGGGGTCCGAGACCTTCTGGCTCTCGGTGGTGTCCAAGCTGAACCTCAACCCGGCCGACTACGAGATCGTGAATGTCGAGGCGCCGGAGATGGTCGCCGCCCTGGAACGCGGCAACATCGATGCCTTCGCCGTGTGGGAGCCCTGGCCGACCCGCGCGCAGCGCGCCATTCCCAACACCCATATCCTGGTGAACAACGAGAGCATCCAGATCGTCCGCAACTTCGTCTACATGAACAAGGCCTGGGCCACCGAGAACCGGCCGACCACCGAGAAGCTGATGCGCTCGCTGATCCAGGCGCAGGAATTCATCGAGAGCAACAAGGAGGATGCCGCCCGCCAGGTCGCGCGCTTCCTGCGCCAGGACCGCGCGCTGATCGCGGAACTGATGACCAAGGTCGCCTACCGGATGAACCTGACGGCCGACAGCGTGGCGAACATCCAGCTCGCCATCGACCAGCTGCGCGGGATGAACCGGCTCGACAAGCCGGTGACGCCGGCCGACGTGATCTGGGCCGATCCGCTGCGCTGGGTGGCGCCGGACCGCGTGCGGATCTGACGGCCATGGCGGCGGACAAGGGTGTCGAACGCGTCCGCCGCCTGGCAGCGCATGTCGCGGAGCATCTGAAGGCGGATCTGACGCTCCGCCTGTGGGACGGGTCCGACGTGCCGCTCGGGCCCGCGCCGCGCGGCGATGTCGCGCTCGCCATCCGCGACCCCGCCGCGCTGACGCGGCTGGTGCGGCGCCCGCGCCTGACCACGCTGATCGAAGCGATGGCGGCCGGCGATGTCGCGATCGAAGGCGGCACGCTGCTCGACCTCGCGGAGCGGGCGGAGAACGGTCGCCGCGGCCTGCTCAAGCGGCTCGACAAGATGGCGCTGGCGCGCGGGCTGCTGCCCTTCGCCTTCGGGGCGGGCAAGTCCCAGGGCTCGCACGCCTTCTCCGGCCCCGGCGATGCGGCGAAATTCGGCGCAGGGGCGCGACGACCGCGCGCTGATGCATTTCCACTACGACCTGTCGAACGCCTTCTACGCGCTCTTTCTCTGCCCCGAGATGGTCTACACCTGCGCCTACTACCCGACGCCGGAGACGACGCTCGCGGAGGCGCAGGTCGCCAAGCTCGACCTCGTCTGCCGCAAGCTGCGGCTGCAGCCGGGCGAGCGGATGCTCGACATCGGCTGCGGCTGGGGCGGGCTGGTCTGCCATGCCGCGAAGCACTACGGCGTGAAGGCGCATGGCGTGACGCTGGCCGAGGAGCAGTACGCCTATGCGGTCGAGAAGGTGAAGCGCCTCGGCCTCGAGGACCGCGTCACCATCGAACTGGCGGATTTCCGCACCTTCCAGGCCGAACCCTTCGACAAGGTGGCAAGTGTCGGCATGTACGAGGCGGTCGGCCTCGACAACCGGGAAGGCTACTTCGCGCGCATCCGCGAATTGCTGCGCCCGCGCGGCGCCTATCTCCACCACGCGATCGCGCGGCCGATGAAGCGCGACGAAAAAACCTTCCGCAAGAAGCGCCCGGAGTTCGAGGCGCTGACGCGCTACATCTTCCCCGGCGGCGAACTGGATCACCTCGGCGCCGAGCACGACGCGCTGGAGCGCAACGGCTTCGAGATCCACGACGTCGAGGCGCTGCGCGAGCACTACGCGCGCACCTGCCGCGCCTGGACCGAACGGCTCTACGCCAACCGCGAGGCGGCGGAGAAGGAAGTGGGCTACGCCAAGACGCAGATCTGGATGACCTACATGGCCGGCTGCGCGCTGGCCTTCGAGCGCGGCACGGTCGGCATCTTCCAGACGCTGGCGACGAAGCGCGCGCGCGGCGCCTCCGGCCTGCCGCTGACGCGCGCCGATCTCTACGCGCCGTGAGTGAAGCGGTGTTCCGCCGTGCCACCGCGGCGGACCTGCCGGCGATCATCGCCCTGCTCGCCGATGATGTGCTGGGGCAGGCGCGCGAGGATGCGTCCGACCCGCCCAACGCCGCCTATGTCGATGCCTTCGCGGCGATCGAACGCGATCCGAACCAGGCGCTGGCCGTGGCGGATCAGGACGGGCGGGTGGTCGGATGCCTGCAACTTTCCTTCATTCCCGGCCTGTCGCGGCTGGGCCTGTGGCGCGGGCAGATCGAGAGTGTGCGGATCGCGGCCGATCAGCGCGGTTCGGGCCTGGGCCGGCGCATGTTCGAATGGGCGATCGCGGAATGTCGCGCGCGCGGCTGCGGCCTGGTGCAGCTGACCACGGACGCTTCCCGCCCCGACGCCCACCGCTTCTATGAATCCCTCGGCTTCGTGGCGAGCCATGTGGGCATGAAGCGCGCGCTATAGGTGACGGGATCAAAGGGCCCTTCGGCCCTTTGCGGGAGGGGTCCGGGGAGGGCAGAGCCCTCCCTGGTGCGTTCCTAGGATTTCGCCGCGATGATCGCCCCCGTCATGCTCTCCGGAATGCGCATCCGCCAGGCCCCCGCATCCACCTGCGTGACGAAATCCAGCACCGCGCGGTTGAACACGTCGGGGTCCTCAAGGTTCATGGTGTGCCCGCATTTGGGCATCACCAGCAGCGCGCTGGACGGGATCGGTGCGCTTGAGGAACAGCGAAGGTTCCAAGGTGGGGTCGTCCTCGTCGCCGGCGATCACCAGGGTGGGCACGCGCAGCTCGCGGAACTGCGCCTCGAGGTCGCCGAGTGCGGGGCGTTCGCGCTGCACGCCCATCATGGTGTTGGCGGAGCCCGGGGCGGAATGCTCCATCAACTGCGTGCGGAATTCGGCGTAGCCGCGCGGGTCCTTCTCCTCGAAGATGAGGCGTGTCGGGCCGCGGGCATAGACAGCGCCCATCGTCTCCATGCCTTCGGCGCGGATGCGCGTGGCGGTTGCCTCCACTTCGCTGCGGAACTGCTCGCGCTTGCCCGGCGCCGCGCCGTAGCCCACGCCGGCCGCGGTCAGGCTGCGCGCCAGGCCCGGGGTGGCGCAGGCCCAGGTGCAGCGTCGCGAAGGCGCCCATGGACAGGCCGACCACATGCGCCGGCGCCAGGCCGAGCCCGGTGATGACCGCGGCGATGTCGTCGGTGGCGCGGTCCTGCGAATAGGCGCCGGTATCCTCCGGCACGGCGGAGGGCGGATAGCCGCGGGCGTTGAAGGCGATGCAGCGGTAGCGGCGCGCGAAGAAGCGCATCTGCGGCTCCCAGGAGCGCGCATCGCCGGCGAATTCATGCACGAAGACCATCGGGGTGCCCGTGCCGGCCTCCTCGTAGTGAAGGTCGGTTCCGTCATCCGTTCGGAGCATCGGCATGCGCGTATTTCCTGCTGTTGCGCGGCCAGGATGCGGCGCACGGAAACGCCCGTCCAGGCGCCTTGACAGGGGCGGGGGGCGAGCGCATTTCAATCAGGACCGGAGAAGTCCGGATTAAGGAAAGGGAGCGGCCGTGTTGCGGCTGTCGAAACTCACAGACTATGCGGTGGTGGTGCTCACGCGGCTCGACGAGGCGCAGGCTGGCGGTGTGATGACCGCACCGGGCCTGGCGCATTCGACGGGCCTGGCGGAACCCACGGTCGCGAAGGTGCTCAAGATCCTGTCGCATGGCGGGCTGGTGGAGGCGCGTCGCGGCGCCACCGGTGGCTACCGGCTGTCGCGTCCGTTGTCGGACATGGCGCTGACGGATGTCATCACCGCCATCGACGGGCCCATCGCGCTCACCGCCTGCGTGGACAACGCGGCAGGGTTCTGCGACGCCGAGGCCACCTGCCCGGTGCGCGGCCGGTGGGACCCGGTGAACGACGCCATCCGCCGGGCGCTGTCCGGCATTTCCATCGCGAGCCTCGCGGGCGCCCCGGCCGCCCTGGCGCAGCCCGAACCCCTCGCCGCCGAATAGGACGGAGAACATCATGCCCGCCGTCACCGAGACCATCGAGACCGTCAATGCCGTCGCCGAATCCGGCTACAAGTACGGCTTCGAGACCGATATCGAGATGGAGTTCGCCCCCAAGGGGTTGAACGAGGACATCGTGCGCTTCATCAGCGCGAAGAAGAACGAGCCCGCCTGGCTGCTGGAATGGCGCCTGCGCGCCTTTGCCGCGTGGAAAACGATGCAGGAGCCAACCTGGGCGGCGGTGAAGTACCCGCCGATCGACTACCAGGACAGCTACTACTATGCCGCGCCGGTCAAGAAGGTCGGGCCGGCCTCGCTCGACGAGGTCGATCCGGAACTGCTGCGCGTCTATGCCAAGCTCGGCATTCCGCTGCGCGAGCAGGAGATCCTGGCGGGCGTGGAAGGCGCGGGCGACACGCCGGCCGCCGGCCGCATGCCGATCGCCGTCGATGCGGTGTTCGACAGCGTCTCCGTCGCCACCTCCTACAAGGAGCGGCTGGGCAAGGAGGGCATCATCTTCTGCTCGATCAGCGAGGCGGTGCAGGAGCACCCCGAGCTGGTGCGCAAGTATCTCGGCTCGGTGGTGCCGCAGGGCGACAATTTCTACGCCGCGCTGAACAGCGCCGTCTTCACCGATGGCTCCTTCGTGTACATCCCCAAGGGCGTGCGCTGCCCGATGGAGCTGTCCACCTATTTCCGCATCAACGCCAAGAGCACCGGGCAGTTCGAGCGCACGCTGATCATCGCGGATGCGGGCTCGCACGTCTCCTACCTCGAGGGCTGCACCGCGCCGATGCGCGACGAGAACCAGCTGCACGCCGCCGTGGTCGAGCTGGTCGCGATGGACGACGCCACCATCAAGTATTCCACCGTGCAGAACTGGTATCCGGGCGATGCCGCAGGGCAAGGGCGGCATCTACAACTTCGTGACCAAGCGCGGCGCCTGCCGCGGCGCGCGCAGCAAGATCTCCTGGACGCAGGTCGAGACCGGCTCGGCGATCACCTGGAAGTATCCCTCCTGCATCCTGCAGGGAGAGGATTCGCGTGGGCGAGTTCTACTCCGTCGCCATCACCAACAACTACCAGCAGGCCGATACGGGCACGAAGATGTTCCACATCGGCCCGCGCACGAAATCGACCATCATCTCCAAGGGCATCAGCGCCGGGCACGGGCAGAACACCTATCGCGGCCTGGTGCGCATCGGCGCCAAGGCGGCCGGCGCGCGCAACTTCACGCAATGCGACAGCCTGCTGATCGGCGACCTGTGCGGCGCGCATACCGTGCCCTACATCGAGAACCGCTGCGCCACGGCGAAGGTGGAGCACGAAGCCACCACCAGCCGCATCGCCGAGGACCAGCTGTTCTACTGCCGCCAGCGCGGGCTGACGCAGGAGGAAGCGGTGGGCCTCATCGTCAACGGCTTCTGCCGCGAGGTGCTGAAGGAACTGCCGATGGAATTCGCGGTGGAGGCGCAGAAGCTGCTCGCCATCTCGCTCGAAGGCAGCGTCGGCTAGTCACGCCGCAGGGAATTTGGGAACAGACCATGCTGAAGATCGAAGGACTTACCGCCGAAGTCGATGGCAAGCCGATCCTGAACGGGATCGACCTGCTGCTGCCCAAGGGTGAGGTGCACGCCATCATGGGCCCGAACGGGTCGGGGAAAAGCACGCTCTCCTACGTGCTGGCGGGGCGCGACGGCTACGAGGTGACGGGCGGCAGCGCGACCTTCGAGGGCCACGACATCCTGGCGATGGAGCCCGAGGAACGCGCCGCCGCCGGGCTTTTCCTCGCCTTCCAGTATCCGGTGGAACTGCCCGGCGTCGGCAACGCGAATTTCCTGCGCACCGCGCTGAACGCGACGCGCCGTGGCCGTGGCGAGCCCGAACTCGACGCGATGCAATTCCTCAAGCTGGCACGCGCCCGCATGAAGGAGCTCGCCATGCCCGAGGACATGCTCAAGCGCGGCGTGAATGTCGGCTTCTCCGGCGGCGAGAAGAAGCGCAACGAGATCCTGCAGATGGCCCTGCTGAACCCGGCGTTGGCGATCCTGGACGAGACCGACAGTGGCCTGGACATCGACGCGCTGAAGATCGTGGCTGATGGCGTCAACGCCATGCGCGGGCCGGAGTTCTCCGCGCTGGTCATCACCCACTACCAGCGCCTGCTCGACTATATCGTGCCGGACCGCGTGCATGTGTTGATGGGTGGGCGCATCGTGAAGTCGGGCGGGCCGGAACTCGCCCAGGAGCTGGAGGCGCAGGGCTACGGCGCCGTCCAGGCCGCGGCATGACGGCGGCGCAGACCGGCGCGGCCGGCTTCCTCGCCCGCTACGAGGGCCTGAAGGATCACCTGCCCGGCGCGCGCAAGCCCTGGCTCAACGGCATGCGCGCCGATGCCGCCGCGCATTTCGCCGCGCGCGGCTTCCCCACCCGCCGCATCGAGCAGTGGAAATACACCGACCTCTCGGCCGTCGCGCAGGCCGCCTTCGCGGAACCGCTGACCTCGGTCGATGGCGCCGTCGCGCTGCCGGCCGCGAATGCGCCCCATCGCGCCGTATTCGTCGATGGGCGCTTCCGCCCCGACCTCTCCACGCTGGAAGGCCTCGCCTTCTCCGCGCGCGGCCTCGCGCAGCACCTGGTGGATGCGGAGGCGCATCTGGGTGCGCTGGCGAAGCCGGAGAGCGAGCCGCTCGCGGCACTCAACACCATGCTGTTCGAGGATGGCATCTTCATCGACGTGCCGAAGGACGTCGATGGTGGCCTGCTCGAACTGGTCTCGGTCGCGGTCGATCCCGGCCGGCCCTTCGCCTTCCATCCGCGGCACCTGATCCGCCTGGGCGAAGGTGCGCGCCTCACCCTCATCGAGACCGCGACGGGCAGCGGCGCCTGCCTGCACAACCCGGTCTTCGAGATCGAGGTCGCGGCCCGCGCCACGCTCACCCATGGCCGCATGCTGCAGGAAGCGGCCAGCGTGTTCCACCTCTCGACCATCTACGCCCGCATCGCGAGCGAGGCGGTGTACGACAACTTCACCGTCGCCGCCGGCCCGCGCCTGACGCGCAACGAGATCCACGCAGCCCTGGTCGGCCCGCGCGCCGCCTGCCACATGAACGGCGCGCAGATGGCCTCCGAGGGCCAGCATGTGGACACCACCACCGCGCTCGACCACGCCGCGCCCGATTGCGCCAGCCGCCAGACCTACAAGACCGTGCTGACCGGCCGCTCGCGCGGCGTGTTCCAGGGCAAGATCCTGGTGCGGCGGGAGGCGCAGAAGACCGACGGCTACCAGATGAACCAGGCGCTGCTGCTGTCCGAGGAAGCCGAGATCGACAGCAAGCCGCAGCTGGAGATCTACGCCGACGACGTGAAGTGCAGCCACGGCGCCACGGTGGGCGCGCTCGATGCCGACAGCCTGTTCTACCTGCGCGCGCGCGGCATCCCGCTGCCGCAGGCCCGCGCGATGCTGGTCGAGGCCTTCCTGCACGAGGCGGTGGAGACGGTGACCGACGAGACGTTGCGCGCGGCCCTCACCCGCGCGGTGGATTCCTGGTGGCAGCGCCAGGGGGCGGCCGCGTGATGGACAGCCTGCCCCAGCCCGGCTTCGACGTCGCCCGCATCCGCCAGGATTTCCCGATCCTGTCGCAGACGCAGCGCGGCCGGCCGCTGGTGTTCCTCGACAGCGGCGCCAGCGCGCAGAAGCCGCGCGCGGTGATCGACGCCATGGTCCGCTGCATGGAAACCGCCTACGCCAATGTCCATCGCGGCGCCTATCGGCTGAGCGAACTCGCCACCGACGCCTATGAGGCCGCGCGTGAGGCGACCGCGCGCTTCATCAACGCCGGCGATACGCGCGAAGATGGTGTTCACCAAGAACAGCACCGAGGCGATGAACCTGGTCGCCCATTCCTGGGGCCGCGGCGTGATGAAGCCCGGCCAGGCGGTGCTGATCAGCGAGCTGGAGCACCACGCCAATATCGTGCCCTGGCAGATGCTGCGCGACGACAACCGCGGCATCGAGCTGCGCGTGTGCCGCGTGACCGATGCCGGCGAGATCGACATGGACGACCTCGCCGCGAAACTCGCCGATGGCAAGGTCGGCCTCGTCGCCATCGCGCATATGTCCAACGTGCTCGGCACGGTCACGCCGGTGGAGCGCATCGTGGCACTCGCGCATGAGCATGGCGCCAAGGTGCTGCTGGACGGCTCCCAGGCGGTGGTGCATCGCCGCGTGGACGTGCAGGCGATCGGCTGCGACTTCTACTGCTTCACCGGCCACAAGCTGTATGGCCCCACGGGCATCGGCGTGCTGTGGGCGCGGCATGGAGCACCTCGAGCGCATGCCGCCCTTCCTGGGTGGCGGCGACATGATCAGCCTCGTCACCTTCGAGAAATCCGAGTGGGCGCCGCCGCCGGGCAAGTTCGAGGCCGGCACGCCGGCGATCGTGGAAGCGGTCGGCCTGCATGCCGCCATCGACTACGTCACCGCCATCGGCATGCCGGCGATCGAGGCGCATGAGCGCGCGCTGGTCGATCACGCCATGGGCGCGCTGGCCAACGTGCCGGGGCTCGCGCTGATGGGCAGCGCGCAGGACCGCGGCGGTGTCTTCGCCTTCTCGCTCGATGCCGCGCATCCGCACGACCTGGCCACGCTGCTCGACCGCGCCGGCATCGCCGTGCGCGCCGGGCGCCACTGCGCGGAACCGCTCCACGCGCGCTTCGGCATGGACAACGGCACGACGCGCGCCTCCTTCGGTCTGTACACCACGAAGGAGGAGGTCGACCTGCTGGCCCAGGCGCTGACCGAGGCGCGGGAGTTCTTCAAATGAGCGGGCTGTTCGACGACCTGCGCGACCTCTACCAGGAGGTCATCCTCGACCACGGCCGCAAGCCGCGGAACTTCCGCCGGCTCGAGGATGCCGACGCCACCGCGCGCGGCGACAACCCGATGTGCGGCGACCGCATCGAGCTGTTCGTGAAGCGCGCGCCGGACGGCTCCATCGCCGATGCCGCCTTCCAGGGCCGCGGCTGCGCCATCTCCACCGCCTCCGCCTCGCTGATGACCGAGACGGTGAAGGGCAAGACCGAGGCGCAGGCCCGCGCGCTCGGCGCCAAGTTCCGCGAACTCGCCATGACCGGCGCCTGCCCGGATTGCGGCGCCGACCTGGCTGACGAAATGGAACGCCTGGCGCCATTGTCCGGCGTGCATGATTTCCCCTCGCGCGTGAAATGCGCGACGCTCGCGTGGCACACGCTGAACGCCGCGCTCGACGGCAAGAAGGAGGCGAGCAGTGAGTGATGACGCGCCACTGACCACGGCCCCGCAGACCCACGCTGCCTGGACACCCGAGGGCGAGGTGAAGCCTCCCGCGCCCCGCGTGAGCGAGGATGCCGTGGTGGCCGCCATCTGCACCGTCTACGACCCCGAGATCCCGGTGGACATCTACCAGCTCGGCCTGATCTACGCCGTCGAGATCGGCGATGACGGCAAGGTCAAGGTCGAGATGACGCTGACCACCCCTTCCTGCCCCTCCGCGCAGGAACTGCCCGCGCAGGTGGACGACGCCGTGCGCGGCGTGGAAGGCGTCGAGGACGTGACCGTCGAAGTCGTCTGGGACCCGCCCTGGGACCCCTCGCGCATGAGCGAGGACGCCCGCCTCGCCCTCAACATGTATTGAGGACCGACACCATGAGCGCCACCACCGAAGCCACCCGCCCGCGCCGCCCATTGCCGCCGCTGATGGCCCTGACCGATGCCGCCGCCGACCGGCTGCGCGCGCTCTACGCCAAGGGCGAGCACGGCCGCCTGCTGCGCATCGGCGTCAGCACCAAGGGCTGCTCGGGCCTGTCCTACGACCTGTCCTGGACCGACGCCGCCGCGGCCACCGACGAGGTCATCACCGACAAGGACGTGACCGTGCTGATCGACCGCAAGGCCACGCTGTTCCTGATCGGCACGGTGATGGACTACGAAGTGAAGGCAATGACCGCCGGCTTCACCTTCACCAACCCGAACGAGAAGGGCCGCTGCGGCTGCGGCGAATCCTTCCACGTCTGATGCGCGGCGGCGGCCTCAGCTGGTCGGCGCCGCGCAGCGCCGCCACAGCGGGTCGAGGCCCGGCGCCTGCACTTCCATCAGGTTCTCGCCACGCAGGCGCATGACCACGCGCGCCCCGCCGGCGGGGTCGCCGGGGGGCGCGGTATAGGCGAAGTCGTGGCGGCCGTATTCGCCCTGCATCCGTGCGCCGCCGGGCGTCACGATGCTCGGGCCGCTGATGGTCAGGCGCAGGCCATCCTCGGTGCACCAGTGGCCGTCGATGGAATTGGCCGCAGCCGGAAGTGCGGCGACGGCGAGAAGCGCCAGCGTGGCGGCCAGGACGCGGAATACAGGCATCGGGGGTCCTCCTGCCCTCAGCCTAGACCCGACGGACGAGCGACCGCCACGGTTGCGTGCGGCGCGCTCAGGCGCCGGCCGGCACCAGCCGGTAGCCGCTGCCCGCGCGTTCGATCCGCCCGGTCGCCGGCATGTCGAAATGATAGCCGATCACCGGCATCCTTTCGGTGGCCGCGCGGTCCAGCAGGCGCTTGCGGGTCTCGACCGCCATGGCCGGGTCCATGTCGAACACCGGATACCATTCGGGGTTCACGATGAAGAAGGCCGGCGTTGTCACGGCATCGCCGATGACCAGCGCCTGGGCATTCCCGTCATGCACCAGGAAGGAGGTGTGGCCGGGGCTGTGCCCGTTGCTCGCCACGGCGCGGATGCCGGGCAGCACCTCGGCATCGGGGGCGAAGCGCGTGACCTTCTGCGCATAGGGGGCGAAGCGCCGGCGAACATTGGCGAAGGCGGGCTTGCGCGCGGCGGAGGCGCGGGATTCCTCGCCCTCGTCGTTCCAGAAGGTGAATTCGCGTTCCGGCACCATGATGGATGCCTGCGGAAACACCGCCGCGCCATCGCTGGTGGTGAGGCCGCCGATATGGTCGCCGTGGAAATGCGTGTGGACGATGAGCGTCACCGCGGCGGGGTCGAGGCCGGCGGCGCGCATGTTGGCATGCAGCGCGCCGGTGTCGGTATTGGGGAAGCCGCCGGTGCCGACATCGAGCGCGACCAGGCCGCGCGGCGTGGTCACGAAGGTGACGTTGTAGGGGTTGCGCATCGCCGGCCCGGCAATGCCGGCCGCGCGCATGGCGTCGGTCACCTGCTCGGCCGTCGCGTTCACCACCAGGCCCTGGCGGGCATCGGGGCGGATATTGGTGCCGTCCGTCACCACCGTGACGGTCAGGGCGCCGACACTGAAGCGGTGGAAGGGCGGCCCGGCGGCCGGCGGCGCGCCCTGGGCCTCTGCGACAGACGGGCGCAGCAAGGCGGGCGCAGCGGTCAGTGTAGCGGCGCCGAGCACCGCACGACGAGAGAATGACATGACGATCTCCAACGCCCGATCCACCGGGCGCGACGTCACATCGTGGCGCCGCGCCCGCAAATCAAGCGATGGGATCAGACGGCGCTCGACCAGTCCGCCGGGATGAAGCGGAAGCCGGCCGTGTGCTTCGCGATGAAGCCGTTCGCCGGGAAGGGGTAGTGGTAGCCGGTGACGCGGATGCGGTCGGTCGCGACCATGTCGAACACGCGCCGGCGGGTCGCCGCCGCCGCGTCGCCGTCGAAGTCGAACACGATCTGCCAGTCCGGCCGCGGGGCAGTCAGTTCCGGGCGGTTCGTGAGGTCCGCGAGGAACATGAACTGCGCATCGCCATCCGCGACGCGAAAGATGGTGTGGCCTGGCGTATGCCCGAAGGCGGCGATCGAGGTGATGCCCGGGATCACTTCCGCCCCGGGGCGGTACTGCTGCACCCGGTCGCGATAGGGCGCGAAGCGCCGCGCGGTATTGGCGAAGGTGCCGCGCTGCGCCTCGGGGCTGCGCGTGATGTTGCCCTCATCCGTCCACCAGGCCCATTCGGGTGCGGGCACGAAGACCGCCGCATTGGGGAAGGCCTGCGTGCCGTCGGCCTTCAGCAGGCCGTTGATGTGGTCGCCATGGAAATGGCTCTGGATCACGTGCGTCACCCGCGCGTGGTCGATCCCGGCAGCCGCCATGTTGGCGATCATCTTGCCGTTGGTGGCGGTGGCGGGCGTCACGCCGTTGCCGGTGTCGAACACCGCCAGCGTGTCGCCACGCTGCACGAAGGTGATCGTGAACGGGATCGCGAGCCGGTCGGTCGGCAGGAAGGATTCCGCCAGCACCGCCTGCACATCGGCGAGAGGCGCGTTGCGCACGAAGCCCTCGACAGGCCGGGCAAAGAACCCGTCATGCACCGTCGTGACGATCATGGAGCCGACCTTGAACCGGTAGAAGCCCGGGGCCTGCGCAGTGGAAGGTGACGGCGCGGCGGCAGGAGCCTGCGCCGCGGCGGAGCGCAGCAGCAATGGCGTCGAGAGCGCCCCCCCGGCGGCCATGAGGGCGAAGCGGCGGTTGAACGACATGATGAACTTCCTGTTCATTGTGGTGCGCGCAGGGTGAGGGCCCCGGGGCTTCGCTCGATCATACCACCGGGGGCTGGGTTGCAACAGCGCCGCGGTAGCGGCTATCTCGCCCCTCAACGAGCGCCTTATCCGCGCTGGTCAAGGAACTCTGGTGCCAAAAGACGACACCCACTTCCCCATGCCGCCCGAGGCGACGGGCCGGATCGGCCTGGTGCCCCGGTTTCTCGCCTGGCTCTTTGCGACCGGCGGGGCGCAGGCGCGTGGCGCCATGCAGGGCACGCACGAGGAATTGTTCCGTATCCGCGGCGAAATGGCCGTGCTGCGCGCTGAACTGGAATCGATCCATTCCGCACTCGGTCGCCGCGACATCGCGACGCTCGAGGAGTTGCTGCGCGGCGGCAACCGCCGCCAGGTCGAGGCGCTGATCCGCGACCGAACCCAGACCGTGCCATTGCCCGATGGCAGCGTGCTGTGCCGCACGCTCGGGCGCTTCAAGATGTTCACCGATGCCAATGATGGCGGTATCGCCCCGCATCTGCTGCTGGACGGCTACTGGGAATACTGGGTGACGGAATTCGTCTGCCGCAATGTCGCGCGCGGCGAGACCATCTACGATGTCGGCGCGATCTACGGTTATTACTCCATCCTGCTCGCCGACCTCGTGGGCGCCGAGGGGCGGGTGGTGTCGCTTGAACCCAACCCATGGCTGCATTGGCTGTTGCGCCGCAACATCCTGGTCAATGGTCTGGGCAGCGTGATCACCGCCCATCGTCTCGCCGCGGCCGAAGCGAAGCACGAGGCGTTGCGCATCCCCTCGGTGCTGGTGGGCCCCTATGACGGGCCATTCGCGAACTGGTTCACCTACGAGGAAGGCAAGGCCGGCTGCCCATCACCCAGTGTGGCCCTGCAGGAGCTCGAACCCGGCAGCGTCGATTTCCTGCGCATCGGTGTCGCCTCGGCGGCCGATTCCATTGTCGCGGGGCTGGGCGGGCTGCTCGACCGCAGCCCCAAGCTGCGCATCCTGCTGGAATTCGACGCCAACCGCTGCACCGAGGCTCCGGCACTGCTCGCCGCACTCGGTGCGCGCTACCCTCTGCGCTATGTCGATGGGGATTCGCGCGCGAAACCCTGCACGGCGGCAGAACTGCTGCAGCACCGGCGCGTCGCGACGCTCTATCTCTCGCAGGTCGAGCCGGCCTGAGGCCGCGCGGTCAGCGCGACGGGCGCGCGAAGGCGACCACCGCCTCCACCTGCGCCGAGTGTACGAACTGGTCCACCGGCGTCGCCGCCACCACCTGCCAGCCGGCGGCGGCGAAGGCGCGCCCGTCGCGCGAGAGCGCCGCCGGGTTGCACGACACATAGACCACGACAGGCACCGCGCTGCGCGCCAGCAGCGTGGCCTGTTCCGCCGCGCCGGCGAAGGGCGGGTCGAGCACCACCGCCGCGAAGGGTGCCAGCTCCGCCACCGACAGCGGCTGGCGCACCAGGTCGCGCCGCTGCGCGGTGACCGGCACGCCCGCGCGGCCCGCGGCGGCCGACAGCGCGGCCACGGCGGCGGCATCGCTCTCGAAGGCGGTCACCCGCCCGCGCGCCGCCAGCGGCAGGCTCAGCGTGCCCAGCCCGGCATGCAGATCGGCGATCCGCCCGCGCCCGGCCAGCCGCCTGGGCAGCGCCGCCAGCATGGCCGCCACGATCGCCGCCTCGCCCTCCGCACTCGCTTGCAGGAAGGCCCCGGCGGCGGCTCGACCGTGATGCCGGACAGCGCGATGCCCGCCGGGCCGAGTTGCGCCGCGATCTCCGCCGGCGCGTCCTTCAGCGCCCAGGCGATGCGCGGGATGCCGGCATCCTGCGCGAAACGCGCCAGCGCCATGCGGTCCTGCGCCGAGAGCGCGCGGTCGGTGCGCAGCAGCAGGTCGGGCCCGCTGTCGAGCAGGTTCACCACCGCCGAGCCCTCCCGCCGCAGCGCCGACAATTGCCGCAGCAACTGCCGCAGCGGTTCGAACAGCGCGACGATGCGCGGGTCGAGCACGGCGCAGACCGACAGGTCCAGCACCTCGGCCCCGCCGGCCAGGTGCAGGCCGACCACCACGCCCCGCGTCCCGCGCCGCAGCGCGAGGTCGGCGCGGCGTCGGCGGGCCGGCGGCGTGGTGACCGTCGCGCCCACCGCGGCGTCGGCAAAGCCGGCGCGGGAGAGGGCTTCCACCAGCCGGTCGCGCTTCCAGGCGGCCTGCGCGGCGGGGGCCCAATGCTGCACGGCGCAGCCGCCGCAGCCCTGGTCGAAATGGGGGCAGGGCGGGGCCACGCGCTCGGCGCTGGCGTCCAGGATGGCCTCGGCCCGCCCAACCTGCCCGTCGCCCCGCCGCCCGGCCAGGCGCACGCGAACAACCTCGCCAGGCAGCGTCCGCGGCACGTAGCAGGCGGAGCCGTCCGGCAGCGACCCGATGCCGTCGCCGGAACTGCCGATGCGGGCGATGGTCAGGCTGGGCGGCGCGGCGCTCAAGGGTCGGCGCGATGCGGCAGGGTTCGTGCGGAGAGCAGCACCTCGAACAGGAACAGGCTGAGCGCCACGGTCAGCGCCGCCATGCCGCTCACCAGCAGCCCCGCCAGGTGGAACCCGGCCCGCAGGCCGAAGACCGGCTCCAGGAAGGAGACGATGACGAGCAGGCAGATGAACACCGCGGCCACGATGGAGGCGGTGATCGCGGAGAAGATCGCGCGCGTTCGCCGCCGCAGCAGGCGGTCCTCGTCCGGCAGCCCGGGCTTGCCGTCGCGCAGTTCGACGGCGCGGTCCGAGAGCCGCTGCAGCCGCGCGATCAGCAGGTTGATGACCGCCATGATGCTGCCCAGGACGAAGGCCGGCGCGATGGCGAGCTGGATCGTGTGCTCGATCGTCAGGAGGTCGCTGCCGGTCAGCATGCCGCGCCTCCTGCCGTGTCGCGCCGCGCCTGGCGGGGCGCGCTCAGCCGAATGCGTTCAGGCCGGTCTGCGCGCGGCCCAGGATCAGGGCGTGGACGTCGTGGGCGCCCTCATAGGTGTTGACCGTCTCGAGGTTCATGGCGTGGCGCATCACATGCATCTCGCCGGTGATGCCGTTGCCGCCGTGCATGTCGCGGGCGACGCGGGCGATATCCAGCGCCTTGCCGCAGTTGTTGCGCTTCATCATCGAGATGGCCTCAGGCACCCAGGCCCCCTCGTCCAGCAGCCGGCCCAGCGCCAGCGCCCCCTCCAAGGCCGAGGAAGATCTCGGTCTGCATGTCGGCCAGCTTCTTCTGCACCAGCTGGCGCGACGACAGCGGCCGGCCGAACAGCATGCGCTCGCCGACATAGTCGCGGGTCAGGTGGAAACAGAACTCGGCCGCCCCCATCGCGCCCCAGGCGATGCCGTAGCGGGCCTTGTTCAGGCAGGAGAACGGGCCGCGCAGGCCCTTGACGCCCGGCAGCAGGTTGGCCTCCGGCACGAAGACGTCGTTCAGGCCGATGTCGCCGGTGATCGAGGCGCGCAGCGACAGCTTGTCGCCGATCTTGTCGGTGGTGAAGCCGTCCATGCCGCGCTCGACGATGAAGCCGCGGATCACGTCATCGCAGCTTGGCCCAGACCACGGCCAGATCGCGATCGGCGAATTGGTGATCCAGTATTTGGCCCCGTTCAGCATGTAGCCGCCGTCGACCTTCTTCGCGCGCGTGCGCATCGAGGCCGGGTCGGAGCCGCCATCGGCCTCGGTCAGGCCGAAACAGCCGACCAGTTCGCCGGTGCGCATCTTCGGCAGGAACTTGTCCTTCTGCTCGTCCGAGCCGAAGGCGTAGATCGGATACATGGCCAGCGACGACTGCACGGACATGGCCGAGCGATAGCCGCTGTCGACGCGCTCGATCTCGCGCGCGATCAGGCCGTAGGCGACGTGGCTGACGCCCGAGCCGCCATAGCTGTCGAGCATCGCGCCGAGGAAGCCCATCTCGCCCATCTCGTTCATGATCTCGCGGTCGAAACTCTCGTCGCGGAACGCCATGACCACCCGCGGCAGCAGCTTCTCCGGGCATAACGCCGGGCGCGTCGCGGATCATGCGCTCGTCGTCGGTGAGCGGCGTCGTCGAGCAGCAGCGGGTCGTCCCAGACGAACTGCGTGCGAGTTGCGGGCTTGCGGACGACGTTCATGGGTCTTCCTCCGGCGTGTGGCCGGCAGAATGGGCGCGTGCCGGCGCTCGGGCAATGCTTTGGCGCGGGCGCGCCTGGCGGTCGCGCCCGCGGTCGGTGTCAGGCCGCTTCGGTTTCCGGAGCGTCGTCGGCCATGGCGGGCTTCTCGGGCGCGCGGCCGCGGCAGCGGGATCAGCATGAAGGCGGGCACGGCATCGCCGAAGCCCTTCACCGACGGGCCGAGATCCTCCTGCCGATAGCGCCGCTCACGCGGGGGGCCGGCGGCGTCGCGGCGCGGGCCGTCACGCTCCGCGCGCGGAGCGTCGCGTTCGGCGCGGACGGTATCACGCTCGGCGCGGGGTGCGTCGCGCTCCGCGCGGGGCGTATCGCGCCCGCGGCGTGGCGCGGCTTCGCGCTCGGCCTCGGGTGCGGCGTCGATCACTTCGGCGCGCGGCGCGCGAGGCGTGCGCGCGCGGCGCGGCTTGGGCGCGTCGGCGGCGGCGTCCTCGACGGCCTCGGTCGGCGCCGCGGCGCGCGGCGTTCGCTCACGCGCGGGACCTTCGCGGCGGGCGGAACCTTCGCGCCCGCCGCCCTCGCGGCTGGCACTGCTGCTGCGGCCCTTCGGCGCGGCGGCACCGCGCCCACGGCCACGGCCACGCGGGGCGTTGCGGGCGGCTTCCAGGTCCTCGTCGGAGACGGGGTCGAGCCCTTCGATCTCCATGCGCGGGATCGGCTTGCCGGTCAGCTTCTCGATCGCCGCCACGCTCTTCACGTCATCGGCGGTGGCGATGCTGAAGGCGCGGCCCTCGCGACCGGCGCGGCCGGTGCGGCCGATCCGGTGGACGTAGTCCTCGTCGCGGAAGGGCACGTCGAAGTTGAACACATGGCTGAGCCCGCCGATGTCGATGCCGCGCGCGGCGACATCCGAACACACCAGCAACTGCAACTGCCCCGCCTTGAAGGCATTCAGTGTCGCGAAGCGCGTCGGCTGGTCCATGTCGCCATGCAGCGCGCCGACGCTGAAATCGGTGCTTCTTCAGCGACTTGTAGAGGATGTCCACCTCGACCTTGCGGTTGCAGAAAATCAGCGCGCTCTGCACCTGCTCGGAACGGATCAGCCGGCGCAGCGCCTCACGCTTGTCGTGCGGCTGCACATACACCAGCCCGGCGGTGATCGTGGTCGCGACGGAGGCCGGCGCCGAGACGCTGATCTCCTTCGGGTTGGACAGGAAGGCATCGGCCAGGCGGCGGATCTCCGGCGCCATGGTGGCCGAGAAGAACAGCGTCTGGCGCAGCTTGGGGATCAGCGAGACGATGCGCTCGACATCGGGGATGAACCCCATGTCCAGCATGCGGTCGGCCTCGTCGATCACCAGCAGCTTGCAATCCGCCATCAGGATGCGGCCGCGGTCGAACAGGTCGAGCAGCCGCCCGGGCGTGGCGATCAGCACGTCCACGCCCTTCTCGAGCGCGTCGCGCTGGTCGTTCATGCTCTCGCCGCCGATCAGCAGGGCGTGGTTGAGCTTGAGGTACTTGCCGTATTTCTCGAAGTTCTCGGCCACCTGCAGCGCGAGTTCGCGCGTCGGCTCCAGGATCAGCGAGCGCGGCATCCGCGCCTTGGCCCGCGAGCCGGTCAGGATGTCGAGCATCGGCAGCACGAAGCCCGCGGTCTTGCCGGTGCCGGTCTGCGCGCAGCCCAGCACGTCGCGGCCCATCATCACCCACGGGATCGCGTGTTCCTGGATCGGCGTGGGGTGGATGTAGCCCGCTTCCGACACGGCGCGCAGCAACGACTTCGACAGGCCGATATCGGCGAAGGTGGTGCGTGCGGGCGGTGCGGCCTCGGGCTCATCCTCGTCGTCATAGGCGGCTTCGGCCGCGCTGCGTTCGTCCGGCGCGGCCTCGACCGGCACGCCGTCCACCACAACGCCGGCATCCATCGCGGGCGGCGTGTCCTCGGCGGGTGCCGGGTCGCGTTCGGGTGCGGCCGCGGCCTGCACGGGGGAGGTTTCCGGCTGTGCCGGAGCGTCGGCCGCGGGGGCGGCCGTGTAGGGCGTATCGTTCAAAACGGTCTGTTCCATGACCCGGCGCACCGGGCTGCCTTCGGGGTTTGCGGGGATGGCCGAGCCCCGAGAGGGCGCGCATGCGGGGCCGGCGATCCGGCCCGCCATTCCACGAGCGCTCCGCATATGCGCCGTTTCGCGGCGAAGATCAAGGTTTTCGGCGCCCCGAACCTGCGCCGCGGCGCATTGTCCGCCCCGTCGCGCCGCATTACAGCCACCCGATGAGCGAACGCCCCGCCCTTGTGCTGCTGCCTGGCCTGCTGTGCGACGCGCGCTTGTGGCGCGACCAGGTGGCCGCCCTCGCGCCGCTGGCGCGGCCCGTGGTGGCCGACCTCACGCAGGATGACCGCATCGAGGCGATGGCCGCGCGCGCCCTGGCATCCCTGGATGGCCCCTTCGCGCTGGCCGGCCTGTCGATGGGTGGCTACGTCGCGCTGGAGATGCTGCGCCAGGCCCCCGCGCGCGTCACGCGCCTGGCGTTGCTGGACACCTCCGCGCGCGCGGACACCGAGGAGCAGACGCGCCGGCGCCGCGGGCTGATCTCGCTGGCGCGGTCGGGGAAGTTCCGGGGCGTCACGCCGCGGCTGTTGCCGCAACTGATCCATCCCGAACGCCTCGAAGGGCCGCTCGCGCAGGAGGTGATGGCCATGGCGGAGCGCATCGGCCAGCCAGCCTTCCTGCGCCAGCAGGAGGCGATCATGCATCGCGCCGATTCGCGCCCGGACCTCGCGCGCATCGCCGTGCCCACGCTCGTCGGCGTGGGCGCGCAGGATGCGCTGACGCCGCCGCACCTCGCCGAGGAAATCGCGGCGATGATCCCCGGTGCGCGGCTGCGCCACTTCGCCATGGCCGGCCACCTGCCGACCATGGAGACACCCGAGGCGGTCAATACCGCGCTCGCCGCCTGGCTCGTTGCTTGACCGGCGCGCCAGGTGGGAACAGGCGGCGCGCGCTCACGCCGCCTGCGCCGCGCGCGGCAGCAGGGCGAGAAGGTGGCGCGCCAGCGCATCGGTCGCCGAGATGCCGGCCCGCCGCTCGGCCTCGGCATTGTAGTTGGTGTTGGTGTTGACGTCGTAGGCGTAGGTCGCCCCGGTCTCGTCGGTGATGAATTCGATGGCTCCGACGCCGACGCCGTTGCCCGCCAGGAAGGCCTCCATCCGCGGGATCAGCGGATGAGTGAAGCCGTCCAGGATGCGGAACTTCTCGCCCGGCGCCACGGCCGGGCAAGCGGCACCCTCCTCGATCGCGCAGGCATCCGCGGGGCAGAGCTCGAAGCCCTCGGAGGTATCGACGCGCACGGCATAGAGGAAGCGTCCGCCGACGAACTCCGCGCGGGTGATGAAGGGCTCGGGCGCCGCGATGTAGCGCTGCACCAGCCAGATGCCGTCGCGCGGATGGGCGTGCGGGTCCTCGTTGGCGGCGATGCGCGCGACCGCTTCGTCGAGCGCGGCGACCGAGCGCACCAGCTGCACGCCGAGCCCCTTGCCCGCCCGGTTGTGCTTGAGGATGAGCGGGAAGCCAATGCGCGCCGCGGCGTCGCGGATGTGCTGCTCGCCCACCACCGCGACGGTCGCCGGCACCGGGATGCCGAAGCCGGCCAGCGCCTCGTACTGCGCGACCTTGGAGACCTCCAGCTGCAGCGCCCGGCGCCCGTTGACCACGCTGCAACCATGCCGCTCGAGCCATTCGATCACGGCGCCGGCGTATTCCGGCGCGTAGGTGTGGCCGCGCGTGTGCGAGGAGGCGCTCATGCGGTTGTAGAAAACCCCCTCGGGCGGCGGCCGGGTCAGGTCCAGCAGGCCGCGGTCGAGGAACCATTCCTCGTGCGGCGCGCCGACCGCCGCGAAGGAGGCGCGCAGCGGCGCCAGCCAGGCATCGTTTTCGTGGATCACGTAGATCTTCGGCATGGCGGCAGCGGCTCCGGGCGAGAGGTCGAGGCGCACAGAGAAACTTCTTTCCCAGATGCGGCGCAATTCCCCCTCTCGAAGAAAGTTTTTTCTTCCAAGACCGAAACCGCAAGGAGAATCGAACCCTCCGGCCGGCGTGGCATCGGCGATGCCTTCCCCGTTGCCGCGCGCCGCGCCAGCCCCTAATCCATGAGATGTGAGACAGGGGGCCGCATGTCCGAGACACTGATCCTTCAAGCGCACGAGACCAAGCGGTCCTACGGGCCGATGTGGCTGGTGCTGTCGGTGCTGATGCTGGGCCTGCCCTTCCTCGGCCGGCAGCGCATCTCCGTCTCCAACGAGCGCATCACCGTCACCTCGGGCTTCTGGACGAAAACCCGCGACGACATCGAGATCTTCCGCATCCGCGACGTGGTGGTGAAGCAGAGCCTCTATCACCGCATGACCGGCATCGGCGACATCATCGTCAAGGCGATGGAAGGCCGGTCGGAGGAGACCCACGTGCTGCGCGGCATCGCCGACCCGGTCGGCGTCAGCGAAAAGATCCGCGGCATCTGGAACCGCACCGCCAGGCCGACCGGCCCCGCCTCGACACTCGACTGAGCGCGCACCGCCCCAGCGCGGCCCGGCACTGGGCGCCGGCCGCGCGCTTCATCGCGACCGAGCGCCGGCTCTCGGCGCGCGCCGTGCGGGCCGGGCCGCTGGCATCCGGCGCCTATGAATTCCTGCGCTTCGGCGTGAAGCAGGGCTGGGCCTGCCTGTTCGGCGGCACGCTGCTGGCGCTGCTGGTGGCCACCCACCTGTTCTACCCGCGCGACGCCTGGCTGGCGCGCTACGACTTCCTGCTGCTGGCCTGCCTGGCGCTGCAGGGCGCGCTGCTCGCCACGCGGATGGAAACGCCGGAGGAAGCGCGCGTCATCCTGGTGTTCCACCTGGTCGGCACCGGCATGGAGGTGTTCAAGACCGCGATGGGCTCCTGGACCTATCCCGAGCCCTCGCTGCTGCGCATCGGCGGCGTGCCGCTGTTCACCGGCTTCATGTATGCGGCGGTCGGCTCCTACATCGCGCGCGCCTGGCGGCTGTTCGACTTCCGCTTCACCGGCCATCCGCCGGCCTGGGCCGTGCTGGCGCTGGGGGCGGCGATCTACGTCAACTTCTTCACCCACCACTACCTGTGGGATGCGCGCTGGGCGCTGTTCGTCGCCACCGCCATCCTGTTCGGGCGCTGCTGGGTCCATTTCCGCCCCTGGCGACGCTGGCGGCGCATGCCCCTGCTGCTGGGCTTCGCGCTGGTGGCACTGTTCATCTGGTTCGCCGAGAACCTCGGCACCTTCGCCGGCGCCTGGCTGTATCCGCACCAGCGCGGCGGCTGGTCGGTGGTGCCGATCGGCAAGTTCGGCGCCTGGTTCCTGCTGATGATCATCTCCTACGCGCTGGTCTTTGCGCTGCATGCGCGCGCGGGCGCCGTCCAGCGCTTCGCCGCGGCGCGCGCATCCGGGCAGGCGGGCGCGCGCCCGCCGCTGCGGGGCTGACCGCGCGGCATCTGCGCATTTCCATCGCGCCGCCTGCTCTGTCAGGTTGCCGCCATGCCCGCAGCCTTCGCGCCCCTTCGCCACCCCGCCTTCCGGCTGCTGTGGTTCGCCAACCTCGCCGCCAATATCGGGCTGTGGGTGCACGCTGGTGCCGGTCTTCTTTCCGCCGGCCGGGTAGTGATGTCAGTGGATCATTGCCGAAAAATATCTACTTTCGTATCACGGGAAGCCACAGATTGTGGTCACTCTTCGATGCTCTCGGCGGATGAGCATACAAAAAGCCGCCTGAAACCTTGTAAGTTGAACTGGCCACAACCGCAGTTGAGGGCTGACCGATGACCGTCACGACTGAATAGCTTTCAGAGTTGACCGCGGCCCCACTCATTGCAATGGTGCGTTGCACGACCGAGGTATTGGGCGCTTGCGCGGCTGCCAGACCACAAGGAAGAAGGAACACGACCAGCGCGAGCAGTAGGACGATACGCTTCATCTCACCCCCCCTTAGTCGATGTCAACAAAATAAGCACCGTGCCGGCTGCTTCATCGAGCGCACCGGCCACTTTGCCAATGGCGGGTCCGTCAAGCCCCCGACTGGACCGCGCCAGCTCACCGCTCGTTGATAGAGCCACCTTGTCGCCAATCTGCCAGCCTGTGGCAACGGCAAGACTGTTCAGGTTAACTGCCGGCGCCAAGCCGTCGGTGATGATAACCAGATAGCCGTTTGGTTCGCTTGCGCCGATGGCCGGCGTAAAATCGATCTGTTCGGATTCGTCCTCGAAGATACGTGTTGCGACGGACATCGATTCGGCGGCCACGCCGATGACGCCGTTGCGATTCGCGTCGTTGACCTTGGCGACGGCCAACATCGGCTCGGTCCTTCAGGCGAGGGCGCGACCCCGACCATCGCAACCAAATCACCGGGCGCGATGGCCGCTTGCCCCACGTTCACCACGAGCGAGCACTGCTGGCCGAGTGGTCAATGACGCCATTCGTACTGATGCCGCCATTGCCGCCAAAGTATGCGTCGAACGATGAGCCGTTGCCCTGCACATAGAGACCCCGATATTGATGCTGAAGATGTGGCCCCGTACCCGCCTTCACCCGCCGAGTCAGTACCCCGCGTGAAGAGCCCTTTACCGCCTTCAAAGTAGCCCCCTTCATTGTAAAAGGTGTGACTGATCGGAGGTGTCGCCGCGGCCGTAGACGCCCACGCCCTGGTTGCTCTGACCATAGACACGCCGGCGCCATAGATATTCGGGTGGCTGCGGTCGCCGCCGCTGTAGCCATAGACGCCCATGCCGTTCGTGCTATAAAAAGTAGCCGCCATAGCCTCGATTCGCCTCGCTGCCGCCGTCAAAGCCATAGACCGCAAAGCCCTCCTCGGTCTGCCCATAGATGGCGCGTCCGCTTGGTCGCCAGCCCCTGAATGGCATTGCCCGTGGTGGAGTGGCCGAAGACTGGCCCCGCGATTGAAGGCGAATGCGTCATTGTTCATCTGAACATCGAGCACATAGTTATTGGGAAGTGCGTTGGCCGTGCCTTTGACAATGGCGCCGGGACGCAGCGTGTGCGCCATGGGTGTCGGCAAAATCTCCTGCCGTGGCGTTAGCAGTTCGCCATTGACAGTACTGTGCGACCCACAGCTCCTTCGCCGTTAAACATGTCCGTACAACCTCAAGCTCGCGTGGTAAAGAGACCGTTGTTCACGTCGATTTCAGTATCGCCGCCTTCCCACAGCAGGTCGCCGCCGACGGCAGCATTGTAAAGCGCAAAGCGCATGGTAAAGGCGCCAGAGAGCGGTACGACCGTCTGGATCGGTGAGGTAGCCTTGATAGGTAATGGCATCGGCCACGGTCGCCTGGGGGGTAAAGATGACCGGGGCGGCGCCCACCCAGCTCGGCCAGTAGGCGCCCAACCCGCCGAACAGCAACAAGAGCGCTGTCGCCAACATCACATGGGGAAGATAGCTTTGCGTTTTCATGGATCCTCCTTGAAAGGGTCATAACGGCAACTGTGGGCGGCGGGGGCGGCAAAGGAAGAGAAAGAGGGGGGGCTTGGGTTACTCCTGCAATCGTACCTGGAGTGTCAAGGCCGGCGGATAGAACTGGATCGAGGGCAAGGCTCGCGTGCACGCGCGACGCAGCCCCAGCAAGATCGCCCTGCCGGGCGTGGGCGGTGGCGAGCCCACATAAAAGTCGGCGATGTCAGGCTGCCACTCAACGGCTTGGGTAAAGGCCGCCAGCGCTGCGGCAGGCCCGTCTTGCAGCTGCGTCCAGCCCAAAATGGCCCAGGCGATTCCGTCCGTGGCATCCAGATCGACGGCATGTTGCGCGAGTCTGCCGGGGCTAACCGCCACATCGCCCGAGCGCAGGCCGGCCGGCTGTACTGTTGATAAGTCAGCGCCAGGTGGGCCCCAGCGCAATGGCCTGCTCGTACGGCGCGATAGGCCGCCTCAAGCCGGTCAGGCGACGTGCGCGGAGCCTCGGCGTAGACGGCCGCTAAGTGGCGTGTACAAACGGGATCAGTCGGCCGCAGGAGGATGGCCTGCTGTCAGCGACAGCTCGGCCTGTGCAAAGTGACCGACCTCGGCCGCACTCAGCGCCAAAGCCGTGTGAAGCGGCGCGCCGTGGCTGATAGCGCAACGGCCGCGGTGTAGGCGTTCGCGCCGTCAGCATATCGCCCTGCACCAGCGCTTGGGTACCGCGCCGCTAGCCTATGCATCGGCGCGGAAGGGACGACGCTGCTCTGCCAGCTTCCGCCGAGGACATGCACGTGGCCGCCATCACGGCCTACTGCCCCACAGCGGCCGCCCGACCCGTGCAGGAACTGGCCACCAGCGGCTGCGCAGGTGGTGGATCGCGGGCGCTACAAGAATCGCTAACAGCAGCCAGAAGACGACGGCCGTGGCCGCAACTTCAAAGAGAAAGAGATTGCCAGCAAGCTGCGCGCAGATCGAGCCGCCAGGTACACGCGCCAACCAGCCCGAGAGCTCCAGCTTTGCTTTAGTTGGAGCGGTTGCCCTTTTTTAGCTTCAGGCGCTACCAGTGGCGCCACCCGCGTTGCAAGATGAGGCCGACCAGCCCGATGAGCAGGACGGTCGCGACCACGCCATAGTTAAGCGACCAATCGAGCAGCCAATTGTGCGCCCGATCCACGACAACGCCGCGTCCCTGATAGTAGACAAGCTGCGGCGGATAGACCGACGGGGAAGTGGAGCTCAAGGGTATCCGCGCCGTAGCCGAGCCAGAGATGCATCTGCGAAGGCGGCCACAAGAGACGCAAAGAGGCTTGCCAAATCGTCCAGCGGGCCGCGATGGAGCCGCCGGCCGCACGCGCCCTGCAGCAGCAGGAGCAGCAGCCGCCGGCCAGCACAGTGAAGGCCGCGCCCGCCGTCAGCCAACGCCGGCGACGGGACCAGCGTGGCGCGGTCTGCAACCACAGCAGCATGCCGACGCCCACCGCCGCGGCAAGCCACGCGGCCCGAGCCTGCGGAAGCCCACGGTCGTCAACGTCAACCCAAAGAGCGCCGCGTAGCCAAGGCGCTGCGCCCGTCCAGGCGCCAAACGCTTGCGACCAGCATGAGCGGCAGCAGCAATGCCAGATAGGCGCCGGTGAAATTGGCGCGCCCCAGCGTCGTCGTCAGGGGCTGCGTGCGTCGGTCAAGGTGGGGAACAGTTGCCACCCGGCTGCTTGCACAGCCCCAGCAGGACGATGGGCACGGCGCTGAAAATCATGACGTGGAGCAGGCGTGCGACTCTGCGGCGCATCAATCCGGGTGGCCACCATCAGGAAGAGCAGGAGATAGCTCAACTGGGTGAGCAAGCCGCCGGCACGATCAACGTACCAAAGAGGGCGACAAAGCGATAGTCGCTCAACAACGTGGCCAGGCCGAGCACGAGGCAAGGGCGATCAGCCGCGGCGGATTGACGCCGGCAGGGGCCGCGACCGCCCACCGCTGACCGCCGGCGCCCAGCCACACGAGCGCCAAGAGCGCCGACCAATGGGCGCAACAGCCAGACCTTCGACGCCTCAAACTGCTGCTCCACCCACAAATTAACGAAAAGCGGCGTCGCCAGGGCGATCAGCAGCCAGAGCGCCTCCTGCCGACGCATGCAGCGGATGCCCGTTTGCGTCGCGTTGTGGGATCGTCAAGCGCTGAGTCTCGGATTTCTACGGGGAAAGTCAATCGTAAATGCGGTTCCTTCGCCGTGAATGCTGCTCTCGACTGTAATCCGCCCGCCGTGGGCTTCCACAAGCTGGCGCACGATGGCCAAACCCAGGCCGCTGCCGGCCCCGCTTTGGTGGCTGCGCGCCGGGTCACCGCGCCAAAAGCGGTCAAAGATGTAGGGTAGCGCGGCAGGGGCAATCCCAGCGCCCGCTGTCGCGTACGGTGATGCGCAGCACCTCCTCGTCGTGCAGCTCGACCTGGAGGCCGATTTCGCCTCCTGCCGGCGTGTGCCGCAGCGCATTGGTCACGAGATTCGCCAGCGCCTGGTGGAGTCGCCCGCGGTCGCCGGACAGCGTGAGCGCCGACCGCTCTCCGATCGCGGTGGCGGTTAGCTCGATACCGGCTGCGGTAGCCTGCGGTTCGAACGCACGTCGCGACGTCATCTAAGAGATTGGCAACGTCGACTACTTCCGTGATGAGCGTGAGTTGACCCGCTTCGGCCGCGGAAATCGTCTGCAGATCTTCGATCAGGCGCGTCAGTGCACGCGTCTCTTCCAACGTTGCGGCAATGTGCTCGACGCTTGGTGCGTAAACGCCGTCAATGACGCCTTCCAGATTGCCTTGGATAATGTGCAGCGGATTGCGCAATTCGTGGGCCACATCCGCGGTGAGGTTGCGCCGGGCTTGGTCGCTGCGCTCCAACGCCGCGGTCATGCGATTGAACGAGCGTGAGAGGCGGGCGAACTCGCCCGGACCGCGCTCGACCACGCGCACAGTGAGATCGCCGTCGGCCACGGCATCGGCCGCGGCCATGACGTCGGCCAGCGGTGTGGCATAACGGCGGTATGCGCGTGCGGCCAACGTAAGCATGAACAGGGGGATGAAGATGAGCAGGCCGCAACTGCTCAGCCAGACCATGCGCGGCTACTGCCTAGATTGGGCCGCCCGCAATATCGGCGGCGAAGATATTGGAGAGCAGCAAGCTTATCAACGCCCCGCCGCCGAAAATTAGGCCGGTGAATAGTGTGAAGACAATGAGCAGGCGACTGAGCAAAAAGCGACGCTTGCGCCGCCACTCGGGCCCGTGAGGCCTCCACTCTCCGGGCTGACCCTGCTGCCAGGGTGGGTCGGCCTGCCGGTGCGAACTGCGTGGCGGACCCGCGGCTGATCGATCACAAGAGTCGGGCACTGTTACGCCTCACGCATAAACTTGTAGCCCACGCCGTAGACCGTCACAATATAGCGCGGTGCGCCGGGGTTGACCTCCAGCTTGCGGCGCAGATTCTTGACGTGGGCGTCAATGCTGCGATCGTAGCTCTCCTGACTCACGCCATGGAGCCGGTCGATGAGTTGGCTCCTCGACAGCGCCTGCCCGGGATGGCGTGCCAAAACGGTGAGCAGATCAAACTCGATGCGCGTGAGATCGATATTTTTGCCCGCGCATTCAACCTGGCGAGCGGCTTCATCGATGGTCAAATCCCCAATCCTCAACACGCTGCTCGCTTGCAAATCTCCCTGGACGCGACGCAGCACCGCCCGGACCCGGGCCACCAGCTCGCGCGGCGAAAAGGGCTTGGTGATATAGTCGTCCGCGCCCAACTCCAGCCCAATGAGGCGGTCCATCTCTTCCACCCGCGCGGTCAGCATGATGATGGGCACGGTTGATTCGCGGCGTAGCGTACGGCAGACGTCCAGCCCGTCCAGCGCGGGCAGATTTAGGTCGAGAATGACCAGATCCGGTCGATCGCGTCGGGCCGCGGCCAGCGCGGTAACGCCGTCCTCGGCCGCCACCACCCGGAAGCCGTTGCGCTCCAGATAGTCGCGGGCAAGCTTTACAATTTTCGCTTCATCATCGACCACTAAAATTAGCTCATTCATAGCGTTGAGTCGCTGCCTTTGCGTGAAGGGCTGCATTATAGCAAAAATCGGTCCGTAGCGCCCGGTGATGATAATCGTCGTCGGGCGTGATTCATGGTGGGCGGGCGAATTGACAGGAAGAAAGGGTGACAAGATGAGAGAAGACCAAAATCTGCGTTTAACTGCGTCATCTGCGTTCTGTCCGGCTGGCCTAGGTCGCTCTTCCCCTGAAGCCGCGACCTGCGGCTTCAGGGGAAGAACGACTTTTAAGTAGACCCTGCCTACTGCTTTACCGTCGCTTCGCCTGCGGGCGTGTCCGGCGTCTGCTCGGTCTTGTCAGCGGGCTCTGTATGCCACGGCGGGCCGGGCCGCCGACTTGCAGAAGCGCCCCATGGTTCGCCGGCCATCCGCCCCATCATGCCCATGCGGGCCAGTCGCGTAACGGCGAAGAAGCTGAAGATCAGCAGGCCGATCACGAAGAAAGCCGCCGGCGGACCGCCACGCCCCTGCGCACCCCAGCCCGGCGCGCCATTGTTATACAGCAAATACTGGGACAAGGCGTCACCGCCGTCGCTGCCGGCAATCAGGCCCAGCGCGTAGCCCTGCGACCAGGCCGCCTGCCGCACGTTTGTCGTCACCGCGCCCACCAGCAGTAGCGCCAGCAGCGCCGCGATCCCAATGCGGATTAGCTTGCTCGGATGGCCGTGCTGTGTCATCATTTGACTCTGTTCACTCATTACTTCGCTCCTGTGTGAATTGAATTGACAGACTCATTTGCCTGCGTGAATCCAGTATGGCGCAGGATTGTGAATGAAATGTGAATTTGTTGAGCGGAAGCAATGCGATTGCAAAAGGCAGCGTGAGGTGTCTCGGATTGGACGGTAAGTTGTTGCACTTATCCCCGTTGGATGAGCGGATGTTGGCGGGCGAGGAGGGGGCGGCCGCGCAAATGGCCATGGCGATTTTGGTGCGCATGGCGCCCGTTTACGGAGCCGCGACGCTCATGGACATCAGCGGCGCGCACATTGACGGCACGCTCTACATCGGCGACGCCGGGCTGGCCTTTGCCGAGCGTCTGGCCGCTTTTGGCACGCGAGGTGCGCGTCCCGACCACGCTCAACGTCAGCGGACTGGACGAGCATCACTGGCAGGAGTGGGCCGTGCCCGCGGATTGGGCCGCCAAGGCCCACCGCCAAATGATGGCCTATCAGCAGATGGGCTGCACGCCCACCTGGACCTGCGCTCCCTATCAAACTGAGTGGAAGCCGGCCTTTGGTCAGCAGATCGCTTGGGCTGAATCCAACGCCATCGCCTTTGCCAATTCGGTCATCGGCGCCCGCACCGAACGCTATCCGGATCTGTTGGATATCTGCTGTGCCATCACCGGGCGCGTACCGGCTGTCGGGCTGCATCTGACTGAGAATCGCGCTGGGCAGATGTTGCTCTGCGCCTCATTGATGTTCCGGTTGCGGTCCAAGCCGACGATAGCTTTTACCCGGTGCTGGGTCACCTCATGGGCAAGCTGGCTCAGGATCGGATTCCCGTCATTACGGGGTTGACGGTCACACCGGCCGAGGATCAGCTGAAGGCGCTGGCCGCGGCCGGCGCGGCGTCGGGCGCAGTGGCGCTATTTCACATTGTCGGGGTGACGCCCGAGGCGCCGACTCTGGCGGCAGCTTTTCAGGATCGGCCGCCGGCCCGCACGATTGACATTACCCACGCCGATCTCTGCGCCGCGCGGCGCGACCTAACCACGGCCGCCGGCGATCAGCTGGACATGATTGTGCTCGGCAGCCCCCACTTTTCCCTGGCCGAGTTCGCTCAGCTTGCCCCGCTGCTGGCCGGCAAGCGCAAGCATGATGACCTTCGCTTGCTGGTGACGACGAGTCGGGCCATGGCGCTGCTGGCCGAGCGCGCCGGTCATCTGGCCGCGCTGCGGGCATTCGGCGGCGAGCTGACGGTTGACACCTGTATCTTGACCACGCCCATGTTGCCGCCGGCGATCAAGCTGCTCATGACCAATTCAGCCAAGTATGCCTACTATTCGCCCGGCCTGCTGAACACTCAGGTCACCTTCGGCAGCCTGGAAGATTGCGTGCGGTCGGCGGTGGTTGGTCGAGTTGTCCGGGATGAAGCGCTATGGAATGGATAATGCGCGGTGACGTTGTGATTCCCGGCGCCGCAGCCGGTACCGCGCTGGTGAGCAGCGAGCCCCTCTCTTTTTGGGGCGGCTTCGATTACCGCACCGGCACGATTATCGACCAGCGCCATCCGCTTATCCGGTCAGTGCGCGACCGGCCGCGTGTTGGCCCTGCCCTTTACGCGCGGCGCTCCTCCACCACGACCGCGGTCCTGCTGGAAGCCGTGCGCGCCGGCACCGCCCCCGCCGCCATTCTCACCACCGGCGTCGATAGCTTCTTTGCCCTGGCCGCGATTGTCGCCGATGTACTCTACGCCAAGCCAGTCCCCCTCATTACGCTTTCATCGGAAGATTTCCACCGCCTGCAAACCGATGACCACGCCATCATTGAGGCGAGCGGCCGCCTGCTGATCAGCAGACTTCCCCAAACTTCCCCGTAACTTTACCTGGGCCGGCACGTCATCAGTTCACAGAACCGGCAGACAGCTGGCGCAACCCAATCCCGATTCGCACCCTTCACGACCCCCTCACCACTCTCTGGATCGGATTGACGGCAACCCGCACGCAGCTTTCCGCTGACGCTTTCATCACTGCTCTGTTTGCCTCTGCGAGTACGTCGAGGATGCCGGTCCCGCGGTGGGTGATGGTCGACAAGGGAGATCTTCATGGATGACGTAGCAAAAGATGTTGAGCAGGTGGTGACAACTGTCGCCGACAATGTGATAGCGGAAGATAGCGCAGACGTGGCCATGGATGGGTCGAACGCAACGGCCGATGCGACCACGGAGACCAAATTGAATGGCCATGCGGCGGCAGAAGACACGGCGTCTTCACTTGGCCGTGAGGAACTCGCTGCCGTGACTGCGACTCAGGTTCGGCCCCTGCGGCCGAGCGTGCAGCCGGGGCTACGCCTCGGTATGCCGGGTTAATCCATACACGAAAACCGCAAAGCTGGCGACGCAAAATGCCTCGATTGATCAAAATCGGGGCATTTTGGCGTTCGCGCGCATCCCGCAACCGCTTCGTGAGCACGCCCCGTGCGAACGGGTCGTTTACGCATCTGGCCCTCGGCTACGTGACATCGTGGACGACATCATCTAGGAAACCAGGCCAGCGCCGGTTGAGCCTGTCGAAACCAGGTCAGCGCCGGTTCGAAGCTCGTCGAAACCAAGCGGGTCGTTTGCACACCTGACCCTTGTCATCGTGGACGACATC
>CAVQTW010000006.1:0-20135 GCA_963716705.1 uncultured Alphaproteobacteria bacterium | reverse complement strand
ACCGAAACACTTCGCGTAGCGCGCCTCCCCATGCAGGTAGCCGCGCATCATGGAGGCACAGCCGGCGCGCAGTGCCAGTTCGCCGGAGACCATCGGGGCTTCGATCACCGCAAGGCCAGCCTTCACGCGCTCTACGATGGCCGCCGTGATCCCCGGCAGCGGGCGACCCATCGAGCCAGGCTTGACGTCCATCGCCGCGATGGTTGGCGATCTTGATGCCGCCAGGCCCGGTCTGCCACCAGTTGTCGTGAAAGGGCATGGCGAAGGCTGCTGGCTCCAGACCACGTCTTCTGGATTTAGCGGCTCGCCGACGCTGGCCTTGAAGCGTAGTGCGGAGAGCGCGCCGCGGGCGGCTCGGCGCCCAGCTTCATCATCATGCGGATCGCGGTCGGCGCCGTATACCAGACGCTCACCCGTTCCTTCTCGAGAACGTCGTACCAGGTGGTGGCGTCGAACTCGGCCTCCCCCACCAGGGTGGTCACGCCGTTCACGAGCGGCGCGATGATCCCGCAGGAAGTGCCGGTGACCCAGCCGGGGTCCGAAGTGCACCAGAAGATGTCGTCTGCGTGGAGGTCGAGCTTCATCAGCCCGGTCATGGCAAGCATCACGACGGCATCGTGGACATGCACCGCACCTTTCGGGCGGCCGGTCGTGCCGCGGGTAAAATGCAGCAGTGCCATGTCCTCGGGTGCGGAAGGCGGGATCACGAAGTCCACGCTTGCCGCAGCCATGAGCCGTGACCAGGCGTGCGTATCGGATACGCCGGTGACCGCACCCTCCTCGCCCACGAAAACGACGTGGCGGAGATTGGGCAGCCGGTCCCGCAGGCCGGCCACCTTGCGCAGGTAGAGCGCTTCCGTCGTGACCGGTGCGGTCGCCTCGCCGCGTTCCAGCCGCGTCGCGATCGGCTCTGGTGCGAAGGCGGAGAAGAGCGTCGAGACGACACACTTCGCCTTCAGCGCGCCAAGGACGGTGAGGTAGAGCTCCGGCACGGGACCCGCGAGGACAAAGACACGCTCGCCCTCCTGCAGGCCGAGGCCACGCAGCCCATTCGCGACGCGATTCGTCGCCGCGCGTAGCTCAGCCCAGGTAAAGGACCGGCGCCGGCATCGCCGCCCGATCAGCGCAAAATCGCGCAACCGGAACGGGCACCGGTTGCGTGGCGATCTACCGCCTCATGCGCGATATTGATCCCTCCGTCGGGCAGCTCATCCAGGAGTACTCGCGCCGAAGCCCAGCCGAAGGTCCGGCAGGCGGCATCGTCGTCCACGAGACTGGGCGCGACGCGCCCCGCACCGGCCGCCGTGGGAATTCTCGGGTATCCGCCGACCGGCCCGCGTGCCGCCGTACCCGTACCCGTGCCCGTGGCCATGGCTCTCGTGTCCTCCTGCCTCCTGTGCAGGAACCGTCGCAGCGGAGCCCGCTTGCAGCCATGATGCAGATCAACCGCCGCCGCGGCCGGTGCTTTGGCGTGAGAGGGGCCGAGTGAAGCCGCGGGCGAGGCGGAGCAGGAATGGCCGCGGAAACCCGCGGCGCGGCGCGGCTGAGAACCCGCGTCAGCGCCCGTCAGACGCGGCGTCGGCGCGCAGGACCTCGAAGCCCGTCAGGATATCGAGCATCTCCTCCGTGATGGAGTCCTGCCGGCGACGGCGATGGGTTGCGCGCACATCGCCGAGTTGTTCTTCGATGTTGCGTTCCGCCGCCTGCATGGTGGCGAGACGCGTCGCATGCTCGCTCGCCGCCGATTCCGCCGCGGCGCGGAACAACACGAGGAACAGGTACTGCCCGACAAGCGCCTTCAGCAGCGTCGGCGCCGCCATGGTGAAGGTCGGCAGCACGCGCGAAGGCCATTCACGCCGCGCGATCTGATCACGCCAATGCGGACCGAGGGGCAGTAGGCCCACGCTGTTCGGCGCCGCTGTCGCACGCCCGGCGCGCCGGTTGTGGAACACCATCACACGGCCGATGGATCGCTCGGTATGCCCCGCATCGGCGCGCAGTGCCTCTACGCGCAGGAGTATCTCGCGCGTGCCAGGTCGCTCAGACCCGCCGCCGAGGATGGCAGGGCGAAGGTCTCCATGTGCCGCGCACCGCCGGCCTCCAGTTGCACGGCGACGCGTGCGCCGGCGACCAGATGGATCACATCGTCCTGCCCCACACCCTCGCGCCGCGCGGTGACCTGCGCGAAGTCGCCGATCTGCCGATTGAAGCGGCCGCAGAGCCCGTGGTCGGAGCCGAGCACGATCGCGACGCGGTGCTGCCACGTGGCTGCCGGCTGGTGCGCGAGGGCCGGCGCGCAGGACGACCTGCAGGCCGAGCTCGACGGTCCGGTCGTAGTCGCGGAGCGCTGCCACGGCCTCCTCGTACTGCCGGATGCTGACCGCCGACAGCGACTTCATCGTGCGCACGATCGAACGGAGGTCCTCGGTCGTGCCGATCCGCCGGCCAGGGCCTCGAGCGTCTCCATGCGGTCCCGCTCGTCGGCCTGGAACGCGTCGAGTTCGCCGCGCCGCCGTCGGCAGCATGTCGCTCGCGGTCCTGCGTCGACAGCTTCGCGCCCGCCGCCAGCCGAGCGGCGAGCGCGCCGGCAGTCGCCGTGCACCGCGAGGCGCAGCGCCGCCTCGGCCTCCGCCACTCGCCTCGACGGGTACCGGCGTCGAGCAGGCCCTGCGTCGCCGCCAGCAGGACGACGAGCTGCTCCGGGCGCCGTCAGCGGGTCGTGCTCCGACTGCCTGCAGCACTTCGCGCACGCGCCGGCCGCGTTCCAGGCCGGCCGCGTGTCCTCGGTCGAGCCGCGTGCCGAACCGCGCAAAGGTCTCGAGCTCCTCGAACTGCGCGTAGGCGAGCCGGAGATCGCCGGCGACCGCGCGGTAGGCCGGCAGCTGCGCCTTGCCGCCGACGCGCGAGACCGACCGGCCGATGTCGACCGCCGGCAGCTGGCCTTTCTGGAACAGCGTCGGCGACAGGTAGATCTGCCCGTCGGTGATCGAGATCAGGTTGGTCGGGATGTAGGCCGAGAGGTTCTGCGCCTGGGTCTCGATGATCGGCAGCGCGGTCAGCGAGCCGCCGCCCGTGTCCGCGCCGCAGGTGGGTCGACCGCTCGAGCAGGCGCGAATGGATGTAGAAGATGTCGCCCGGATAGGCCTCGCGGCCGGGCGGCCGGCGCAGCAGCAGCGACAGTTCGCGGTAGGCGCGGGCATGCCGCGTCAGATCGTCATAGACGATCAGCACGTCGCGGCCCTCGCTCCATGAAGTACTCGGCCATGGTGGTGGCGGCGTAGGGGGCGATGAACTGCAGCCCGGGCGGGTCCTCGCCGCCGGCCACCACGACGACGCAGTCGTCGCATTGCACCGTGCTCGCGCAGTGCTGCGATCACGCGCGCCACGGCCGCGCCGCGCTGGCCGATGGCGCAGTAGACGCAGATCACGTCGCTGCCCCGCTGGTTGAGGATGGCGTCGACCGCGATGGTCGTCTTGCCGGTCTGCCGGTCGCCGACGATCAGCTCGCGCTGGCCGCGGCCGATCGGGACTGCGGCATCGATCAGCCTTGATCCCGGTCTGCAGCGGCTGCGACGACCGGGGCGCGGTCGATGATGGCCGGCGCGCGCCGCTCGACCGGCCAGCGGATCTGCGTCCGGATCGGACCCCTGCCGTCGAGCGGCCGGCCGGCCGGGTCAATCACGCGTCCCAGCAGGGTCTGGCCCACCGGGACATCCACCACGCGGCCGGTTCCGCCGAACCTCCGCCCGCATGCTCAAACGCGTGCTGTCGCCGAGCAGGATCGACGCCAAAGCTGTCCATGTCGAGATCGGCGGCGATACCGAGCAGCCCGTCGGGAAAGGCTATCAACTCGCTATCCGCGTGCGATCGGCGAAATCCGGTGACCGTGCGCGATGCCGCTGAGCCACCTTCCTCACGGTCCCGCGTTCGAAAGCGACCAGACGCGGACGATACGCCTTCGAGCGCCAGATCGACAGCTGCCGAAACGTCGTTGACGCAGATCGCCGAGCACGGGTCTCACCTGTCTTCCTGCTCGCCGTCACGCCTGCTGCAGGCGGCAGACTCGGCCTCGGCCAGCGCTGCGGCGACGTCCACCTCGAAGGCCTCGAGATAGCCATCAAGGCTCCAGCGCAGCACGTCGGCTGCCGGCGGCCAGCTCGATGCCGCAGGCAAGGTTCCGGCGACTCTCGACATGTCAATCGCGTGCCTCCAGGCCGAGGCGCTCATGCAGTCCTTGGTGATCTGGCGTCGCGCGTTGGGCGGAGAGCGCGAAGGCCGGTGCGCACCGTCGCGGCCGTCGCCATCGTCGCGCGCTTGCCCGTGACAGTGCGCGCATCGATGTCCTCGTCCAGCGCCTCCAGCTGCTCGACGAAACCGATGCACGATGCGGCTCCTCAAGTCGCGTGTCGGCAAGATCGCTCAGCCCGCGATGTGCCAGTATCTCAGAACGTTCGCTGCGCGCCTGGCGCAGATCGCGCAGAAGTTGGTCCTGCTCGGGTCGCGCATCTGCCTGCAGCCATCGTGCCCGCGTTCCTCGACCTCGGGCGCGCCGCGGCTCTATCGAGCGCCCCTGCTCCAGCGCGGCCTGCCGCGCCTTCTCCAGCACTGTGCTCTGTCGACCTCGAGCTCATGCCGCATCTCGCGATGGTGCTCGGCTTCCGCCTGCGGCTTCCGCTGCGCGCCCGTTCGGCCTGTTCACGCGCTCGGCGATCCGGGCCTCGCGCTCGCGCCATCGCGCGCATGATCGGGCCGTACAGGAACCGCTTGAGCAGCCAGACGAGAACGAGGAAGTTGACGATCTGGGCCGCGACGGTGACCCAGTCGATCTGCATGGCTCGCCCGTCCGGCCTGGCGATCATCTGCTTCCAGAACGGGTTGGCGAAAGTCAGGATCATGGTGACGACGAAGCAGTAGATCGCCGTCGATTCGATCATCGCCAGGCTGACGAACAGCGTCCGCGTGATGCGTGTTCGCCTCGTCCGGCTGCTGCGCGATCGCCGCAGCGCCTGTGCGGCGGTACGCGCCTCGCCGAGCGCCGGTGCGATCGAGCCGATGGCGATCGTCAGTCCCGGCGGTGATGATCGAGACCGCCGCAACAAGAGCCGTATCATCCATGCGCAATGTCCTTTCGGCGCCATCCCGGTGCGCATCGATGCTCGCGCCGCGAGCGAGTCTGGGTTGCGGAAGCGATGTAGACCATGGCAAGGACCGCAAAGATGTAGGCTTGAATCAGCGCCGACCAGCAGCCCGAGCACCTGCATCAGAACCGGGAAGAAGAAGGGCGCGATGCCGATCAGGATCGCCACGATCACGGTGCCGCTCATGACGTTGCCATAGAGCCGGACCGCCAGCGCGATCGTGCGCGACAGCTCACCGATCACGTTGAAGGGCAGCATGAAGGGCGTCGGCTGCATGTAGGTCCGCAGGTAGGCCACGACGCCGCGCTCCGCGATCGCGAAGGCCGGCACGGCGACGAAGACGCAGATCGCGAGGGCCGTCGTGGTGGACAGCGAACCCGTCGGCGGCCGGAAACCGGGAACGATTGCCAGCATGTTCGACGCTGCGATGAACAGAAAGAGCGTGCCGACGAAAGGCAGGTACTGGCCCGGCTCCTGCTGGCTGACGTCGCGGATCTGGCCGTCGAGGTTCTCGACCGACGCCTCCAACAGGTTCTGCCAGCGCGACACCGCTTCGCCATCCGACAAAAGCCGCGGCACCGCGGCTGCGACCAACCACGAGCACCGCCATCACAACCCAGGTGAAGACGATCGTGGCATTGAGCGCGAACGGCCCTGCCTGCAGAACGCGAGGTTATCGGGAGAGAGTTCCATACCGGCCGGCCTTCACGCCACCGGCGGGCCGACAGGCGGCGCCTGTGCCAGCCGCGTTGCCACGGTGCGAGCCACGAGGAAGCCGAGCATCACACCCGCCAGCCTCTCCCAGCTGCCGTCCACGACCAAGTGGACCACCGCGACGAACATGGTGATCCGAAGCAGCGCGCCGCCCAGCAACTGCCCCAACGGATGCCCCGTCGAGGCGAAATGTCGCACCGACCACCACAGCGCTGCCATGTATGCAACGCCCAGTGCGGTGCCGATCAGCAGGGCAAGACCGAAGTCCGTGGCGGCGAAGTCCATTGGCGTCCTCCCCTTCCTGTCGCGGGCATGCCCGGGGGTGCGTCAGTCTTCGCGACCCTCGCGCTTCATCCAGTACCACGCATTGATGCATCCCAAGGCAAGCCCGACAAAAAGCAGCGTCAAAGTCCAGGAAATGCGATCCTGCAGCCAGGCATCGAGGCGCAGGCCAGATCACGATGCCCATGATCACCGGCACCGCGACGGACCAGCCTATCAGGCCCAGCATCCCAAGGCCGAACCAGACGCCATGCGCGCGCGTGCTGCGGGCGCGCATTTTGCGTGCTGCCTTGCCGGTCGATCTCCTCGGCCGTGTCGGAGCCCGGCGGGCGTGACTGCGGCGCCGAGGGGCTCATCCGCTATCCTGCCGCATCTCGATCAGCCGGCGCACCAGCCCCACCTCAAGCCGAGCCAGAACGCTGCGTGCGGCACGTTCGTGATCACCGATTTCGATGAAGAGACTCCCGCACCGCCTCACGAAGATCATCGAGCCCGGCACCGACGACCGCGCCACGGGTGGAGACCAGCACCTCGTCCTGCAGTTTCACCAGGATGCCTTGGTCGATGCCGAGAAAGCGTTCGGTCCCGCCGGTGTCCTCGTACAGGAGGACGCCTGGCGTCAGCGCCGTCACGAAGTCGATGTGCCGCGGCAGCAGACCGAAGGCGCCATTCGGAGCCTCCGCGACCAGCCGCAGTATCTCCTCGTCCACGACCGTTTCGGTCGGCAACATCACCTTGAGCCTCATGCCGTGGCCTCCGCGCGGTCCACCTTTGCTTCCACGATCGCGCCGATCATGTAGAAGGCTTGCTCCGGTGTATCGTTGAACTGCCCGGCAAGGATGCGTTCGCAACCTTCAAGCGTGTCTTCCAGCGCGACGCGCCCGCCCTTGCGACCGGTGAAGGCCTCGGTGCTGAAGAAGGGCTGCGTCAGAAAGCGTTCAAGGCGCCGGGCGATGGCAACGGTCGCCCGATCGGCTTCCGAAAGTTCCTCAAGGCCGAGCATGGCGATGAGGTCCTGGAGTTCCCCGTACTCCGCAAGCGCGTGTCGTACGGCACGTGCGATGGAATAGTGCCGTGCACCAACAACTGCCTGCGTCAACATTCGCGATGTCGAGGGCAGCGGGTCGATCGCCGGATAGAGCCCCTGGCTCGCCCGCTTGCGAGACAGCACGATCGACGCAGACAAATGGGCGAAGGTATGAGTTGCGGCCGGATCCGTGAAATCATCGGCAGGTACGTAGACAGCCTGGATGGAGGTGATGGCCCCCGCCACGGTGCTCGCAATGCGCTCCTGCAGCGCCGCAAGCTCGGTCCCGAGCGTCGGCTGGTAGCCGACGCGTGAGGGGATGCGGCCAAGCAGCCCGGACACCTCCGCGCCCGCCTGCACGAAGCGGAAGATGTTGTCGATCAGCAGCAGCACGTCCTGTTGCTGGTCATCGCGGAAATACTCCGCAATCGTGAGGGCACTGTGACCGACGCGGAAGCGGATGCCCGGCGACTCGTTCATCTGGCCGAAGATCATGACAGTGCGATCGAGCACGCCGGTCTGCTGCATCTCGCGATGCAATTCCTCGGCTTCCCGGCAACGTTCGCCGATGCCACAGAACAGACTGACGCCGCGGTAGCGGCCGACCATGTTGTGGATCAACTCCGTGATCAGCACGGTCTTGCCGACGCCAGCGCCGCCGAAAAGACCCGCCTTGCCGCCGCGCTCCAGCGGACACAACAGGTCGATCGCCTTGATGCCGGTCTCGAAAATCTCGGAACGGACCTCACGCCCCACGAGCGACACTGGGGCATGATGGATCGGCCGCCGCTCCAGGGCACCGAGAGCCGGCCCGTCATCGATGGGCTCGCCGAACATGTTCAGCATCCGGCCCAGCAGCGCGCCGCCAACCGGTACGGTCACAGGCTGGCCGGTGTCGATCACCTCCATGCCGAGGGCAAGGTTCTGCTCGGCGTTCAGAGCGATCCCTCGGATCACATGCGGGCCCAGCAGGTCCGCCACTTCGATTGCAATGGATCCGTCGCTACCGCACCGCAGCATCTGGTTGATGGGTGGCAGGGCATGCTCGAAATGGACATCGACGACTGAGCCGCTGATCGCTGTGATCCGGCCCGCGCGGGACTTCGTCGGTTCTGTCGTCATGCGTTGCCTCCTTATGGCGGGGGCGGCGTTCGGCGATTTTCGTCGCGGTTGCGGTCCTCGGGCTTGAGCAGGCGGAAGGTATAGCTCTCGCCGGGCGCGACATCGCGATAGTGCCGGCGGTAGGCGATGGTGATGCGATCGGCGGTAAAGGGCAGGCTGTGGATCTTCAGCAGATCGTGATCCACCTCGATGTCAAGAACCTGGCGCCGGTAACGCACACGTGCACGGACACAGCCCAGGTCGGACGGCAGGGCAGGATCGAAGTGCAGCACGTTCGCCCGCATCTCGAGGCCGATGTAGCAGCGCTGTACAAGGTCCACCGTGCCCGCCATCGCACCGACATGGATGCCTTCGCGCGTCGTGCCACCCTGAATGTCGATGATGTCGCTGTCGAGCGCGCTCTGGAACAGATGCCAGGAGCCCGGCCGGTCCGAGCGCGCAAGCACCCAGGAATGCGCGATCCGGCTCAGTGTCGAACCGTGGGAGGTGCGTGCCGTGTAGTACTCGACGTTGCGCGGGATGCTGTCGTAGCCGAAAGGATAACCCAGCTGTTCGAACAGCATGCCCAACTCGTCGGCGGAAAACAGGTAGAACAGCATCAGCACGTCGGCCTGCTTGGACGCCTGGTAATTGTTGACCGAATCGCCTTCGGCCTCAAGGATCCTGTCGAGGCGCTGGATGTCGCCATACTTCGCGCGGTAGCCCTCCCAGTCGAGCTCGCGCAATGCGCCGTAGCCTTCGAACTGGCTGATGATGCCCTCGTCATGGAAGGGGATGCGCATCTTGCGGCTTATGTCGCGCCAGAGGTCGATCTCCTCAGGCGCGATGCCGATGCGTTCACGAAGGCGCCGGCACTGCGCGCCAGGGAGAAGCTCCAGCACGTCACAGGCACGGCCCAGAACCCAGGCGGCCATGACGTTGGTGTAGGCGTTGTTGTCCAGGCCGCCCTCCTCCTCCGGTGGCGTGCCCGGATAGGCGGTGTGGTATTCGTCCGGACCCACCACGCCCTTGATCTCGTAACGGTCGATCAGCGGATTGTAGGCGGCGATGCTCGCCCAGAAGCGCCCGATCTCGAGCAGCATCTCGGCGCCATAGGCATAGAGGAACTCGTGGTCGTCGGTGGCCTGGTGATACTGCCAGATGTTGTATGCGATGGCCGCGTTGATATGGCGCTGCCGCCAGGTGGTATCCGGCACCCAACGGCCGGAGCGTGGGTTCAAGTGCAGGCGTTGGCTTTCCTCGCGACCATTGCTGCCACTTTGCCACGGGTACATCGCCCCGCGCAGCCCGTCCGCCTGCGCCGCCCGCCGCGCCTCCGGCAGGCGGCGGTAGCGATAGTGCAGCAGCGCCCGGGTCAGCATCGGCAGGCGCAGCGTCAGGTAGGGAAAGATGAACAGCTCGTCCCAGAAAACGTGCCCGCGATAGGCCTCGCCATGCCAGCCACGCGCCGGCACGCCGACATCGCGGTCGGCACTGTGCAACGAGACGGTCTGCAGGAGGTGGAAGATATAGAGGCGGAGCTTCAGCTCGGTCGCGGAGTTTCCCTCACTGTCGAGCGCAATGTCGCATTCCTCCCACAGGTGCTTCCAGGCAAGGGCATGCGGTGCCAGCACCGCATCAAACCGAGGCGCGTCAGCGAGCGCGCGTTTTGCCTCAAGCCCTGGTTCGGAGCTGCCAAGGTCGAGTGAAAAGTGCAGCGCCACGATCTTCTCCACCGCGACTGTCTCTCCCTCCGTGAGGTCGCAGGAGATGTCCTGGTGGATACAGTCTTCCGTAGCCTCGGTGACGCGCTGCACCTGCGTCTCCACGTCGCCGCGGTAGATGCGCGTGCGTGCTGCCAGTGCCGCCAGGATCTGCGACTGCGTCGTGCGCGTGCGCAGAAACAGGATGTCGACGCCGAGGTGGCGCAGTTCCTGCGTCTCGAGGTGACGGTTGGACAGCGCGCTGTAGCGCGGCACCCCGGCATTGATCACGCCGCCATCCAGGGCGCTGCGCACCGTCAGGCGGCCCGACCAGTTCTCGGCGGTCAGTTCGACCGCCAGCGCCGCGCGATGCGGATCGGCCATGCTGACGATGCGGCGCTCGCGCCAGCGCGTCGTCCGGCCCAACGCGTCGCGGAACCGCAGATCCCGATGCAGCACCCCTGCATACAGGTCGAGCTCCTGCCGGTAGGAGAGGATGTCCACCGCCTCGATGCGGAACCAGTCGCCCTCGTCGATCCGGAAGGTCAGCGGCAGCCAGTTGGGCAGATTGACCAGATCCTCGTTCTCCAGCTCATGCCCTTGGATGACCGAGGTGAGCCGGTTGTATCCGCCCGCCAGGTAGGTGCCGGGGTAATGCAGCCCATCGGCGGAGCAATCGGGAGCCGCGCCGCGTGTCGCGAAATGCCCATTGCCAAGTGTGCAGAGCGCTTCCCTGCGACCTTCCACGGCAGGATCGTAGCCGTCATGCGTGAAGACCCATCCGGTCATGTGCACTTGCCCTTCGGCTCGTTGCAGAGGTCCGCGAGCAAGCCCAGAAAACGACGGACGTCCCCGGTGCCGGCCAAGGCGTAGTCGGCCGAGGTGGGGCGATCCTCCTCGCCCTGCACCACGAGGGATACGCCGGTGCCGGCCAATGCGCGGAAGGCATCCTCGTCGGTGACGTCATCGCCGATGTAGATGGGAATCCGCCCCTCACCTCCATCATCCATCCGTTCGAGGAGCCAGCGCACGGCGCGGCCCTTGTCCCAGTCGATCGCCGGCTGGATGCGGATGACCTTCTTGCCGGCGCCCTGGCGAAGTCCGTCCATCTCGGCAAGCACGGCGTCGACTGTCGCTGCGATGCGCTTGGCATCCACGGGCGAGGCATTCCGGAAGTGCACGGCGATCGAGAAGCGCTGGCGTTCCACGACATGGCCGACGATATCGGCGAGGCCCCGGCGAAGAGCACCCTCCGCTGCGTCCAGCGCAGCGAGGAAGGCGACGCCTGTCTCCAGGTGCGCCGCCCCACCCTCCGGGCCGACAATCTCGAAGCCGTGGCTTCCGGCATAGGTGAGCCCTGGCAGCCCGACGAGGCGCCGGATGACCGAGACGTCGCGACCGCTGACAATCGCAACCGGGCAGCGACGGACGAGCGCGGCAAGCGCGTCACGCATGCCGTCCGGGAGCAGCGCATTGTCGGGGTCCGGCACGATCGGCGCCAGCGTGCCGTCGTAGTCGAGGAACGCACACGGCCTGGCGCCCGCGAGCTTGGCGCGAACCATTACCTGCGCATCGCTGGCGGCGGGAAGCGTGGAGATGGTGCGGATCGTGATTCCGTGATGCGCATTGAAGGCGAGCTCACCCGCATCCTCCACGACCAGATGCGCGCCGGCCAGGCGGAGTGAGTTGCGATTGCCGCCACGGTCAATGCCAATGATGCGGGCAAAGCCGCCACGGCGTCCCGCCTCAATTCCTGCAATGGAATCCTCGATGATGGCGGCCCGCGCGGGTTCCACCCCAAGCCGCGCGGCCGCTTCCAGCAACATCGCCGGGTCCGGTTTGCCCGGAATGCCCAGAGAAGCCACATCACGACCGTCCACGCGGATGCCGAACAGATCCTCGACACCGGCCGCGCGCAGCACGTGGGTCATGTTGCGGCTGGCTGAGAAAATCGCAACGTCAATCCCTGCCGCGCGCAAGGCGTGCAGCAGGCGCATCGTACCGGGGAAGGGCCGGACCGCGTCCTTCGCGATGCGCTCCCGGAACAGCCGGTTCTTTCGGTTGCCGAGACCGATGATCGTTTCCTGTTCGGGCCCGTCGGCCTCGCTGCCCCAGGGCAGGTCGATCCCGCGGGAGAGGAGGAAGCACCGCACGCCATCGGCGCGCGGCCGGCCATCGACATGGCGACGGTAGTCGCGGCCAGCATCGAAGGCGCGAAACTCCTCACCCGTCCGCCGTGATCGTTCCTCAAGAAACCGATCGAACATGTCCTTCCAGATGGCGGCGTGCATCGAAGCCGTATCGACGACGACGCCATCCATGTCGAACAGTACCGCTGCGAGTGGGACCGAGGGGAACGGGTTGGCTATATGCTTTCGCGGATGTGGTGCCATTCCGAATGCCATCTGGATATTATGACACAATTTTCGCGCGGGTCCGTGATTTTGTGATCTGAAGCTCGGATGGGTCGCTTCACACACCCTTATGCGAGTTCCCAACGATCAGAACCCATGCGCCCTTTAGCGCAGCCCGGTGGACATGATGGGCGAGGTTTGATCGACGAGGCGGCTCCAGTGGTGGCAGCAGTGGTCGACGATGTCGTCGAGATCCAGGAACACGCGGTTGAAGAGCCCGTCGTCGCGCATGAACTGCCACGCGGTCTCCATGACGTTCAGCTCGGAGCATTCCGGCGGCAGGGGCGGCGGGGTGAGTTTGGGCGGCCCTGCAACATGATCCAAGAGGTGCCAGCCCGCCTGCGTCCCAAAAGGGCGCTGTCTGCGCGGCATCGGCGCCGTAGGCGTGCAGCAGGTTCGCCGAGAAATCCGCCGATGCAATGAGCCTCCATGTCTATCCGTCCGCCCATGCGGCGGTGCCTTTGATCGACCAAGAGAACCAGATCCGGGCGCTCGACCGAACCTGATCGGGCCTTCCCATGAAGAAGGTCCGACACGGTGACCCACGACACCATCCGGCACTGCACTACGGCGCTATTCTATGCGCTGAACGTACCGCCGGGCACATTGATCTGCCGCAACGTGCAGTATCACCAGCATCTGGATTTCCTTCGCTTACCCAATCGGGTCGGGAAAGCGATTCACTGCGTGGCGACAACCACGCCACCCACAAGCACCCCGGGATGCGCCCTGGCCGGTCCGGCCATCCCCGACGGACCTTCAACTTCACCCCGCCAGCGCCTCGTGGCTCAATGGCGTCAGAGCGTTCTTCTCGGCGCTCACCCGATGCAGGCCAAGGCGCGGTGTCTTCGGCCTGCTCGCCAACCTCCAGGCCGCCATCGTCCGCGGGAGGGAAGTGTTGGGGTCACTCCACTCGTGGGGCTCAGGCGTCCATCTTGAGGGCAGCGATGAAGGCGCTCTGCGGGATCTCGACGCGGCCGAACTGGCGCATGCGCTTCTTGCCCTCCTTCTGCTTGTCCAGCAGCTTGCGCTTGCGGCTGATGTCGCCGCCATAGCACTTCGCCGTCACGTCCTTGCGACATCGCGGAGATCGTCTCGCGCGCGATCACCCGCCCGCCGATCGCCGCCTGGATCGGCGATCTTGAACAGCTGGCGCGGGATCAGCTCCTTCAGCTTCTCGCAGATCTGCCGGCCGCGCCGGTCCGCCTGGCTGCGATGCGCCATGAAGGAGAGCGCATCGACCGGCTCGGCATTCACCAGGATGGAGATCTTCACCAGGTCGCCGCTCGCGTAGCCCGTCCATCGCGTAGTCGAAGCTGGCATAGCCGCGGCTGATGGATTTCAGGCGGTCGTAGAAATCGAACACCACCTCGTTCAGCGGCAGCATGTACACCGCCATGGCGCGGCTGCCGACATAGGTCAGTTCCGACCTGCTCGGCCGCGCCGCTCGTTGCACAGCGTCAGCACCGGGCCGAGATACTCGTCCGGCACCATGATGGTCGCCTTGATCCACGGCTCCTGCGATCTCGGCGATGACGCTGGGGTCGGGCATGTCGGCCGGGTTGTGCAGCTCCAGCTCCTCGCCGTCGGTGCGCTTGACGCGATAGACCACCGAAGGCGCGGTCGCGATCAGGTCGAGGTCGAATTCGCGCTCGAGGCGTTCCTGCACGATCTCCAGATGCAGCAGGCCGAGGAAGCCGCAGCGAAACCCAGGCCGAGCGCGGCGGAGGTCTCCAGTCTCATAATGGAAGCTGCTGTCGTTCAGCCGCAGCTTGCCCAGCGCTCTCGCGCAGCTTCTCGAAATCATCGGCATCGACCGGGATACAGCCCGCAGAACACCACGGGGATCGAGGGCTTGAAGCCGGGCAGCGCCTCGGTCGCGGGGTTGCGGTCGTCGGTGATGGTGTCGCCGACATTGCGTGTCGGCGACGGTCTTGATGGCGGCGGTGACGAAGCCCATCTCGCCCGGCCCGAGGCTGTCGCGCGCCACCATCTTGGGCGTGAACACGCCGACCTGCTCGACGATCGTGCACCGCGCCGTTGGACATCATGCGGATGCGCTGGCCCTTGCGCAGATGCCCATCGCGCACGCGCACCAGCACCACCACGCCGAGATAGGCGTCGTACCAGCTGTCCACCAGCAGCGCCGTCAGCGGTGCTTGTCCGCATCGCCGGTGGGCGGCGGCAGGCGCGTCACGATCGCCTCCAGCACGCCCTCGATGTTCAGCCCGGTCTTGGCGCTGATCATCACGGCGTCGGAGGCATCGAGGCCGATCACGTCCTCGATCTGTTCCTTGACGCGCGTCGGGTTCGGCCGCGGGCAGGTCGATCTTGTTGAGCACCGGCACGATCTCGTGCCCGGCATCGAGCGCCTGGTACACGTTGGCCAGCGTCTGCGCCTCGACCCCCTGGGAGGCATCGACCACCAGCAGCGAGCCCTCGCAGGCGGCCAGCGAGCGGCTCACCTCATAGGCGAAGTCCACATGGCCGGGCGTGTCCATCAGGTTCAGGACATAGGTCTTGCCGTCCTTGGCCGTGATAGCTGATGCGCACGGTCTGCGCCTTGATGGTGATGCCGCGCTCGCGCTCGATATCCATGGTGTCGAGCAGCTGTTCCTTCATGTCGCGCGCCGCCACCGTCCCGGTCGTCTGGATCAGGCGGTCGGCCAGCGTCGATTTCCCATGGTCGATATGGGCGATGATCGAGAAGTTGCGGATCAGGGCAAGCGGCGTGTCGGTCATGGGAATCCGGTGAAAGGTCGGCGCGGTGTGGCGCGCGGCCGTCTGAGGGGGAGATAGGGCAGAAGCCGCGGATGTCCAACCTCGGCGATGGCCGCGTCCGCCATTCCGCCTTGCCGGCCGGCCTTTGATGCCCACCTCCCGTCCGCATCCAGCGCGGCGGGAGGCCACCAGCGATGTCAACCAGGGCGTCTGCCCGGCGCCGCCACGGCGCGCTGGTCGCGTGGCTACGCTCGGAGCGGCCCTCGCCCTGCTCGGGGCCTGCACGGCCGACCCCACGCGGCTGAACCTCCCGCTGGCCGGCGACCAGCCCAATCGCGGCTATGCCCTGGTGGAGATGAACCGGGTGGACGGGCGGGCCGACATCATGGTGATGGTCGCCTTCTCCGGCGGCGGCAAGCGCTCGGCCGCCTTCGCGCACGGGGTGCTGCGCGGCCTGCGCGACGTGCCGGTGCCCCGGCCCGGCGGCGGCACCACCCGCATGCTGGACGAGATCGACCAGATCTCGGCGGTCTCCGGCGGCACCTTCCCCGCCGCGCACTACATCCTGCACCGCGATCGCAGCTTCGAGACCTTCCCCGCCGCCTTCCTGCACCGCGACATCGAGGCGTATATCTGGGGCACCTATGCCCTGCCCTGGAACTGGGGCTGGGTGGCGACGCCCGGGACCGGCACGAACGACCGCATGGCCCAGGTCTATGACCGGCTGCTGTTCCAGGGCGCCACCTATGGGGACCTGGTGCGGATCGGCCGGCCGCGGCTGTCGGTCAATACCACCGAACTCGCCACCGGCATTCCCTTCGCCTTCCTGCCGCAGCCCTTCGACCTGATCTGCTCGGACCTCCATCGCTATTCGCTGGCGCGGGCCGTGGCGGCCTCGAACGGCTTCCCGCTGCTGTTCACGCCCATCACGCTGCGCAACCATCGCGGGCCGGGCTGCGCGGCCCCGCTGCCGCCCCTGCCGGAGCCCGCCGCGGTCCAGGCCGATTTCCGCCAGCGCCAGCTCGACATCGTGATGCGCCGCCTGTCGGACCCCGCCCGTGCGGGCTACCTGCACCTCATGGATGGCGGCATCGCCGACAACCTGGCGCTGCGCACCGTGCTGAACGTGCTGGCCGGCGGCGGCGAGCGCGGCGACAACTACGTGGAAAACGCCCGCGGCATCCGGCGCGCCCTGATCCTGGTGGTGGACGGCCAGGCGGCGACCGACCCGGCGCTGTCGCGCCAGGCCAGCGTCACCGGCATCGCCACCGTGCTCAACGCCGTCTCGGGCGGGCAGATCGACAACTACAACCTCGAAACCCTGGCCCTGGCCGGCATCGAACTGGACAATCTGGTGGCGCGGGTGCGGGAGATGCGCTGCGCCCATGCGCCGGTCATCGACGGCCGGCCCTGCGCGGACAACAGCGGGGCGGTGGTCCGCATCGCGCTCGCCGATTATCCGGATGCCGCGATCCGCGCGCGGCTCCAGGCGGTGCCCACCGGCCTCACCATCCCGCGCGGGGATGTGGACCTGCTGCTCGCCGCCGGCGAACGCATGGCGCGCGAAAGCGCGGAGCTGCGCGCCTTCATCGCCGGGATCGACGCGCCGGCGCGCCGCTGAGCGGCAGGCTCACGCCGCGGGGCGCTCCAGCATCGGCGCCAGGCGCCACATCGCGACCGCCCCCAGCAGCGGCCCGATGCCCAGCAGCGCGAAGCCCCAGGCGGGTCCCAGCGCCGCCATCGCCCACGGCAGCAGCCCGATCGTCACCGCCGTCAGCAGGAAGCCCAGCGAGGTCTGCACCGTCAGCATCGGTGCCGACATATTCGGGCGGCGACAGGCTGACCACGCAGGCGGAGAACTGCGCCGAATCCGCCACCACCGTGAAGCCCCACAGGAAGGCGAGCGCCACCGCCACGCCGGCCAGGATGCCGCGGGGCCGATCAGCACCGCGCAACCGCCCGAGACCACCATGCAGGCGGCCGCGACGCGCGCACGGTTCCACCGATCCGCCGCCAGCCCCGCCAGCACGCAGCCCAGCGCCCCCGACGCCACCACGGCGAACACCCAGGGGCCGACATCCGCCCGGCCCAGCACCGCGGCCAGGAACACCCCGATCCAGGCCCACATGGCATAGAGTTCCCACATGTGGCCGAGATACCCCAGATTCGCCAGGCGCAGCCCCGGGTTCCGGAAGGCCTCCAGCACCTGCGCCGGGCGGAAGGGCGGCCGCGCGCCCAGCAGCGGCCCGGCGCGGAAGGGCAGGATCAGCGCACCACCCAGCGCCGCCAGCACCCCCGCCCCGGCATAGGCGATGCGCCAGTCCAGCGAGCCCACCAGCGCGGGCAACAGGTGCGGCAGCGCCGAACCCAGCGTCACCGCCCCCACCACCACGCCGATCAGCAGCCCGAGGTCGCCCCGCGCCCAGGAGGCCGCGAGCTTCATCCCGACCGGATAGACCCCGCCATCGCCGCCCCCGCCACGAAGCGCAGGGCCAGCGCCGCGCCGCCGGCGGGCTCCACCAGCGTTTGCGCCAGGGAGGCAGCGCCGGCGAGCCAGGCGCAGCCCAGGAACAGCCGGCGCGCATCGAGCCGGTCCGACAGCGACAGCAGCGCGCTGACCAGCGTGCCCGCCACGAAGCCGAGCTGCACCGCCGCGGTCAGCCAGGCCGCGCGCCCCGGGCTGAGCCGCCCCTGCCCGATCAGCCCCGGCACCGCGACCGTGCCGGCGAACCAGACCGAAAGCACCAGCACGATCGCCACCGCCAGCAGCGCCATGTTGCGGCGCTTGCCGGCGGCGTTCATGCCCGCAGCACGGCGCCCGTGGCCTTGGCGACGGCGGCCACCACGCGGTCGGCCACGGCCTCGATCTGCGCGTCGGTCAGCGTGGCCTCGCGCGGCTGGATCGTCACCTGCAAGGCCAGGCTGACCTGGCCGTCAGGCACCCCCTTCCCGTCGTAGCGGTCGAACAGCGCGGCCTCGGTGACCAGGGCCTTGTCGGCGCCGCGCGCCGCACGCAGCAGCGCCTCGGCGGACACGGATTTGTCCACCAGGAAGGCGAAGTCGCGCCGCAGCGGCTGGAAGGCGGGCAGGTCGGGCGCGCCCTTGCGGCGGCGCCTGGGTTCGGGCACGGCATCGAGGAACACCTCGAAGGCCACCGCCGGGCCGGGCAGGCCGAGCGCGGCCAGCACGCCCGGATGGACCTCCCCGAAGGTCGCCAGCACCACCTTGGGCCCCTGGCGCACCACGCCCGAGCGGCCGGGGTGGTAGAAGCCCGGCGCATCGGCGCTGACCTGCATCGCCGCCGGCGGCACGCCGAGCGCGGCCAGCACCGCCATCGCATCGCCCTTGGCGTCCATCGCATCGACGCCGCGCGCCGCCTCCGCCCAGTGGCGCGGCGTCGATCCATGCCGCACCCCGGCGGCCACCGGCACCTGGCCCTCCGGCGTCACGTCGCGATAGGCGGCGCCGAGTTCCGCCAGCGCGAGGTCGGCAAAGCCCCGCGCGGCGTTGCGCGCCGCGGCCAGCAGCAGGGAAGCGACCGGCGTGGGGCGCATCTGGTCGAGATCGGCGGCGATCGGGTTCACCAGCCGCAGCGCCTCGGGCGTGGCGCCGAACAGCGCGGCGGTGCGCGCCTCCATGAAGGCGAAGGTCACCGCCTCCTGCATCCCGCGCGCGGCCAGCACGCGCCGGGCCAGCGCCGCGCGCGCCTGCTTCGCGGTGAAGGCCGGCGGCGGAATGACGGCCAGCGCGGGCAGCGAGACCGGCGGCACCGCATCCAGCCCGCCCAGGCGCAGCACTTCCTCGACCAGATCGGCCTCGGGCTCCACCGCGGCGCAACCCTCGGCGGCGCGCGCGGCGCGGGCGGGGTCCAGCCCCTCGAACTGCGCCAGCGCCCCGCCGCCGGCGCGATAGGCCGAGAGGTCGGCGGCGACATCATTGCGCCAGGACGGCACGGCCACGGTGACCGACGCCGCATCGCGCGCCCGCACCGCGAAGCCCAGCCGCTCCAGCCGCGCCACCGCCTCATCCGCCGGCAGGTCGAGCCCGCCGAGGCCGGCGATGCGTTCGAAGCGCAGCGTGGCGTCGCGCCGCCAGGCGGGTTCGGCCCCGGCGGCACTCACCTCGCTGGCCTCGCCACCGCACAGGTCGAGGATCATGCGCGTGGCGGCCTCCAGCGCATCGGCCAGCAGCGCCGGGTCGAGGCCGCGTTCGAAGCGCGCCCGCGCATCGCTGCGCACATCATGCCGGCGGCCCGAGAGCGCCACGCGCACCGGGTCGAACAGCGCACATTCGATGAAGCACTCGGTGGTGGCCTCGTCGCAGCCGGTGGGCTCGCCGCCGATCACCCCGCCCAGCGCCTCGGCGCCGGCCGCATCGGCGATGACGCCATCCTCGGGCGTGAGCGCGTAGGTCCTGCCGTTCAGCGCCACCAACTCCCGCCCTCGCGCGCCATGCGCATGGCGAGGTCCGTGCCCTTCACCTTCGCCACGTCGAAGACATGCAGCGGGCGGCCGAGGTCGAAGGTGAAATAGTTGGTGATGTCCACCAGCGCGCTGATCGGGCGCAGGCCGATCGCCACCAGCCGGTCCCGCAGCCATTTCGGCGAAGGCCCGTTGCGCAGCCCGCGCACCGCGCGCCCCAGCACATGCAGGCAGGCGCGCGGATCCTCGATGCGCCAGGCCAGCGGCGAGGGATAGGTGCCTGCCACCTTCGGCGCCGACCACGGCTTCAGCGTGCCGAGCCCCGCCGCCGCGAGATCCCGCGCCACGCCGCGCAGGCTGAGCGCATCGCCACGATTGGGCGTCACGCTGATCTCGATGACCGGGTCGTCCATGCCCGCCCACGCCACATAGGGCTGGCCGAGCGGCGCATCCGCGGGCAGATCGACGATGCCGTCATGATCCTCGCCCAGGCCCATCTCGCGCATCGAGAGCATCATCGCCTCGGATTTCACGCCGCGGATCTCGCCCGCCTTCAGCGTGATGCCGGTGCCGGGGATGAAGGCGCCGGGCAACGCTGCCACGCCCATCATGCC
>CAVQTW010000005.1:0-44016 GCA_963716705.1 uncultured Alphaproteobacteria bacterium | reverse complement strand
AGCGCACATCCGCCTCGTAGAACGGCCGCAGGTCGGGGATGCCGTGCTTGAGCATGGTGATGCGCTCGATCCCCATGCCGAAGGCGAAGCCCTGCCATTCGCGCGGGTCGATGCCGCAATTGGCCAGCACCTTCGGCTGCACCATCCCCGAGCCCAGGATCTCCAGCCAATCGCCGCCCTTTCCGAGTTCGCCGGTTTTGCGCGACCAGCCGATATCCACTTCCATCGAGGGCTCGGTGAAGGGGAAGTAGGACTGAGCGGAACCGCACCGGCAGGTCGGAGATGCCGAAGAAGGCGCGCAGGAAGTCGATCAGGCAGCCCTTGAGGTGGCCCAGCGTGATGCCGCGGTCGATCACCAGCCCTTCCACCTGGTGGAACATCGGCGAATGGGTGGCGTCGTGGTCGGCGCGATAGGTGCGCCCGGGCACGATGACGCGGATGGGCGGTTCCTGGGCGATCATGGTGCGGATCTGCACCGGCGAGGTGTGGGTGCGCAGCACCGGCCGGCGGCCATCGATGGCGGGCAGGTAGAAGGTGTCGTGATCCTGCCGCGCGGGGTGGTGGTCGGGGATGTTCAGCGCGCCGAAATTGAACCAGTCGCCCTCGATGTCCGGGCCTTCCGCCACGGCGAAGCCCATGGCGCCGAACAGCGCGGTGAGTTCCTCCATGGTGCGCGCAATGGGGTGGATGCCGCCCTCGGCGGCGGTGCCGGCGGCGAAGGGGCGCGGCGGCAGGGTCACGTCCATGCGCTCGGCGGCCAGGCGCGCATCGAGCGCGGCGGCGTCGAGCACCGCGCGGCGGGCCTCGATCGCGGCCTCGATCGCGCCCTTGAGGCGGTTCAGCGCGGCGCCGCGTTCCTTGCGCGCCTCGGCGGGCACGGCGCCGAGGCCCTTGAGCAGCGCGGTCAGGCTGCCCGACTTGCCGGTCACGCCGACGCGCACGGCATCCAGCGCGCGCAGGTCGGTCGCGGCGGCCAGCGCCGCCTCGGTCTCGGCCTGCAGGGAAGCGAGGTCGTCGGTCATGTCACCAGGTCCGGCAATACGCAAAGGGCCGCGCCCCGGTCAGCCCGGGAAGCGGCCCTGTGCTAAACGCTGGAACGGCGCGGGGGAACCCCCGGCCGCAAGGGTTCAGGCGGGCAGCGCGCCCTTGGCCTTCTCCACCAGCGCCGCGAAGGCCGCCGGTTCGTCGAAGGCGAGTGCCGCCATGACCTTGCGGTCGATCTCGATGCCGGCCGCCTTGATGCCCGCCATGAAGCGGGAATAGGTCAGGCCGTGCTCGCGCACCGCCGCGTTGATGCGCTGGATCCACAATCCGCGGAATTCGCGCTTGCGGTTGCGCCGGTCGCGATAGGCGTATTGCAGCGCCTTCTCGACGCGCTGGAGCGCGGGGCGATAGCCGGTCGAGGACCGGCCGACATAGCCCTCGGCGAGCTTGAGGACCTTCTTGTGACGGGCGTGCTTGGTAACGCCGCGCTTGACACGAGCCATGGTGCTTCTCCCTTACCGCGCGCTGCCGTAGGGCATCCACTGCTTCACCGTATCGCCATCCTGCTTGTCGAGGATGAACGAACCACGGTTCTGCCGCTTCATCTTGTTGGTCTTGGCGGTCAGCATGTGGCGCTTGTTGCCGGCGCCGGCCTTGACGCGGCCTGTCGCGGTCAGTCGGAAGCGCTTCTTCACGCTCGACTTCGTCTTCATCTTGGACATTTGGCCCTCCTGTGGGGTCCGCACCTCCCGCTTCGCACCCGGATGGACCGGGGCCGCACCATGCGGCGGGGAGGCTGTCCCGGCCAGGCATGTCCGTAGGGGCCATGGCACGGGGGAGCGCGGCTATACCGCCCGCCACGCACCGCCGCAAGCCCGCGCGCCATGGCAACGGAGCCTTCACCACTGTCGGCGTTACCTCAGCCTCCAACCCCGCCGGGACAGAAGGCCCCTCCCCTTGAGCACAGCCATCGCTTCGCCCCCCGCCGACATCCTGCGCGACGCCCTCGCGCCGGACTTCGCCGCGCTGCGCGCCTTCGTCGACCGCCGCATCGCCGAATTGAGCGCGGAGGTCGCCGCCTCGGTGCAATTGCTGGGCATGAGCGAGGACAACCTGGCCGCGCGCATCGCCGAGGTCCATGCCCAGATCGCCGGGCTGATCGCCATTCCCGCCGCCGGGGCGCGCAATTCGGGGCTGGAACTCGAAGCCGTGGTGCAGGCCACCGAGGCGGCCGCCGACACCATCCTCGAAGCCGCCGAGGCCATCCAGACCTGGCTCGACCGCGGCACGCGCGACACCGCCTCCATCGCCGCGCTGACCGAACGCGTGAGCGAGATCTTCCAGGCCTGCTCCTTCCAGGACCTGACCGGCCAGCGCATCCGCCGCGCCATCCAGCAATTGCAGCAGGTCGAGACCATGCTGGAGACGCTGATGCCCGCCGGCAGCGTGCCCGAGGCACCGCGGGTCGCGGTGACGGGAGCTGCCGCCACGGTTGCCGACCCGGCGCAGGCCGGGCCGGACCTAGAGCAGACCGAGATCGACCGCCTGCTGAACGGCTGACCGGGCCACCGCGTCGCGCCCGGACGGGCGGCGCCAGTTCCACGCTGCGCGAAGCAGCGCCGCCGGGCGGCGCCGGACCACTGGTGACAGCCCTGCGGCCGGGGCGGGTTCCGGCCAAGGTCGCGACGGCCTATATCCCGGATCATGATGGTGCCCTTCCGCAAGATGCATGGCCTCGGCAACGACTTCGTCGTGCTGGACGCGCGCGCGCATCCGCTTCCCGTCACGCCTGCGCTCGCCGCCGCCGTCGCGAACCGGCACACCGGCATCGGCTGCGACCAGGTCATCGTGCTGGAACCGCCGCCGCCCGGCGCCGACGTGTTCATGCGCATCCGCAACCCCGATGGCTCGGAGGCCGGCGCCTGCGGCAATGCCACGCGCTGCATCGCCTCGCTGGTGGCCGAGGAGCGCGGCGCCGGGCGCGTGGTGGTCCGCACCATCGCCGGCGACCTGCCGGTGGAACGCCTGCCAGGCGACCTGTGGCGCGCCGACATGGGCGCGCCACGGCTGGGTTGGCAGGAGGTTCCGCTGGCGAGGGACATGGACACGCTGCACCTGCCGCTCTCGCTCGGGCCGGTGGCGGACCCGGCGGCGTGCTCGATGGGCAACCCGCACGCCACATTCTTCGTGGCCGACCTCGGTACGCTCGATATCCCGCTGCTCGGCCCGCGGCTGGAACACGACCCGATCTTTCCCGACCGCGCCAATATCGGCTTCGCGCAGGTGGTGTCGCGCGAGCATGTCCGGCTGGTGATGTGGGAACGTGGCGCGGGCATGACGCTGGCCTGCGGCTCGGGCGCCTGCGCCGCCATCGTGAACGCGGTGCGGCGCGGCCTGACCGGGCGCCGCGCCACGATCAGCATGCCCGGCGGCGACCTCGCGATGGAATGGCGCGAACAGGATGGCCATGTGCTGATGACCGGGCCGGTCGCCACCGCCTTCATCGGCACGCTGGACCTCGAAGGCTACCGGAGGTGAGCGCGATGGCGAAGGCAGGCGAAGGCGCGGCCCAATCGCCGCCGCAGCACCAGGGCGCGGATGGCGGGGTCCGCGTGCTGACCTTCGGCTGCCGGCTGAACACCTACGAGTTGGAGGCCATGCGCGATCCGCCTCCGCGCCATCGCGGGCGATGCGTCCCACGCCCTCGCGGGCGATGAAACGCAGGCGGGCCAGGGCAGCGCCATCATCGTGAACACCTGCGCCGTCACCGCCGAGGCCGAGCGCCAGGCCCGCCAGGCCATCCGCCGCGCCCATCGCGACCATCCGGGCGCGCGCATCATCGTCACCGGCTGCGCCGCGCAGATCGCCCCGGACCGCTGGGCCGCGCTGCCGGGCGTCGAGCGCGTCATCGGCAATGCCGACAAGCTGAAGCCGGAAACCTGGGCTGCGCTCGATGCCCCCGCCGTGCCGGTCAGCGACATCATGGCGGCCACCGAGACGGCGGCGCACCTCGTGACCGAATTCGCCGGCCGCGCGCGCGCCTTCGTGCAGGTGCAGCAGGGCTGCGACCATCGCTGCACCTTCTGCATCATCCCCTTCGGGCGCGGCAATTCGCGCTCCGTGCCGATCGGCGCGATCGTCGAGCAGGTGCGCGCGCTGGTCGACAGCCGGCTATCGGGAGGTGGTGCTGACCGGGGTGGACATCACCTCCTTCGGCCCCGACCTGCCCGGCCGCCCGACGCTCGGCCAGATGGTGCGCCGGCTGCTGGCGCTGGTGCCGGAACTGCCGCGGCTGCGGCTGTCCTCGCTCGATCCGGTCGAGGTGGATGAGGACCTGTGGCGGCTGATCGCCGAGGAGCCGCGGCTGATGCCGCATCTGCACCTGTCGCTGCAGCATGGCGTCGGACATCATCCTCAAGCGCATGAAGCGCCGCCACCTGCGCGCCGATGCGCTGGCGATGGCGCGCCGTGCGCGGATGCTGCGCCCGGGCATCGCCTTCGGCGCCGACCTGATCGCCGGCTTCCCGACCGAGACCGAGGACAACTTCCGCGAGACACTGGCGTTGGTAGAGGAATGCGACCTGAGCTTCCTGCATGTGTTCCCCTATTCCGAGCGCCCCGGCACGCCGGCCGCGCGCATGCCCGCGGTTCCGGTGCCGCTGCGCCGCGAACGGGCAGCCCGCCTGCGCGAGGCCGGCTCCGCCGCCGCCGCGCGGCTGTTTACCCGGTCCCTGGGCCGGGAGGAGGCGGTGCTGATGGAACACCCCGATCGCGGCCATACGGAACACTTCGCTCCGGTGCGCCTGGACAGCGGCAGCGCGGAGCCCGGCACCATCCGGCGCTGCCGCGTCATCGGCGCCGACGCGCAGGGCCTGCTGGCGGAGGCTGCCTGATGGCGCTGCGCACCCTCTGGACCCGCCTGCGCGGCAGCGACCCGGCCCAGCCCGGGCCCCCGCCGGCACCGCCGGTGCCCGACACCCCGCCGCCGCCCGCGCCGCCCGAGGCGCCACCGCGCCCGCCGGAACCGCCCTCCGTCCCACCACCCCCGGTCGAGGACCCTACCCCCGACGCTCCTGCGGAGACCCCACCGCCGTTCCGCGACCCGCCGAACGAAGCACCACCCGTCGAACTGCCTCCGCCATCCCAGCTGCCGCCTGCCGAGGCGCCACCGCCGCAAGCCGAGGCGCCGGCGGCGACCGGCGGCTGGTTCTCCCGCCTCAAGGCGGGGCTGTCGCGCTCCACCGCCAAGATCACCGACAGCGTCACGACGCTGTTCCGCAAGCGCCGGCTGGACGAAGCCGCGCTGGAGGAACTGGAGGAAACGCTGATCGGCGCGGATCTCGGCGTGGCTGCCTCCGCGCGCATCGTCGAGAGCTTCCGCCGCACCCGCTTCGGCAAGGAAGTGACGGATGAGGAGGTGAAGACCACGCTGGCCGAGGAGATCGCCGCCATCCTCGCCCCGGTGGCCCTCCCGCTGGTGATCGAGCCCGCCCGCGCGCCGCATGTCGTGCTGGTGGTGGGCGTGAACGGCACCGGCAAGACCACGACCATCGCCAAGCTCGGCCGGCAGTATCGCGACCAGGGGCTGAAGGCCGGCTTCGTCGCCGGGGATACCTTCCGCGCCGCCGCGGTCGAGCAATTGCAGGTCTGGGCGGAACGCACCGGCGCGCGGCTGTTCCCGCCCGCCAAGCCCGGCGCCGATGCGGCCGGCCTCGCCTTCGACGCGCTGACCGCGGCCAGGGCCGAGGGGCTCGACGTGCTGCTGGTGGATACCGCCGGGCGGCTGCACAACAAGACCGCGCTGATGGAGGAGTTGCGGAAGGTCATCCGCATCATCCGCCGCGTGGATGCCACCGCGCCGCATTCGGTGCTGCTGGTGCTCGATGCCACCACCGGCCAGAACGCCGTGCAGCAGGTGCGCGTGTTCGGCGAGATGGTGGATGTCACCGGCCTGGCGGTGACCAAGCTGGACGGTTCCGCCAAGGGCGGCGTGGTGGTGGCGCTGGCGCAGGAATTCGGCCTGCCGGTGCATGTGGTGGGCGTGGGCGAGAAGGCCGAGGATCTACGCCCCTTCGAGGCACGGGATTTCGCGCGCGGCCTGCTGGGGCTGGACTGACGCGGCGCGCGGGCGGATGGTCCGGCCAGCGCGAAGGGGGCGCTGGACATGGTCGAAACTCGCTGGGAACGCCTGACGGCGCCCGAATTGCGCGCACTGGCCGAACGCGACGCCGTGGTGGTGCTACCCGTCGCAAGCCTGGAGCAGCACGGCCCGCATCTGCCGGTCTGGACCGACAGTTTCATCGGCCATGCCGTGGCGGTGCGCGCGGCGGAACTCTGCACCGACCTGCCCGCCGTGGTGCTGCCGCCGATGTGGCTGGGCTTGTCGGAACACCACTTCCCGTTCGGTGGAACCATCAGCCTGGACTACGCGACCTTCGCGGGCGTGATGCGCTGCATCGTGCGCTCGGTGATGGCGGACGGCTTCTCCAGGGTGATGCTGTTCAACAGCCATGGCGGCAACAACGATCCGCTGGCGGTCTCGGCGCGCGAACTGGCGCATGAATTCGCCATTCCCGTGCTGACCGCCACCGCGCCGCAGCTGGCCGCGGCGCAGATCGCCGCCACGCTGACCACGCAGGGCGGCATGCAGCATGCGTGCGAGGCCGAGACCAGCGTGTGGCTGCACCTGGACCCCGCGCAGGTGCGCCAGGATCAGGTCGCGGCGTCCTTCTCGGCCGACCAGCCGGCGGCGACGGGCGGGGTGACGCGCTTCCGCTCCTTCGCCGAGCGCGCGCCCGGCACCGGGGTGCGTGGCGATGCGCGCGCCGCGACCGCCGAGAAGGGCCGCATCATCTTCGAAGCCATGGCCGAGGCGCTGGCGAAGGAATTGCGCGCGCCGGGCAACTGGTCGCCGGTGGATGACGTGTGGCGGCGGGGCCGGGCACAGGGCCCGCGGTGATCCCGCCCTATTTCGGGCAATGGGAATCGCATGACCGCATCGCGGAGATCCTCGCCGGCACGCTGAAGGCCGAGGAGGATCCGCTGTGGTCGCGTTCCGGCGCGGCGGATGCGGCGGAATATGCGCGCTGGGCGGATCACCTGTGCGGGGTGGCGTGCCTGCGCATGGCGCTGGCGGCCCGCGGCATCGCGCCGCCGCCGGCCTTCGACCTCGCGCGCGAGCTGACCGCGCGCGGCGGCTATGTCGAGCGGCCCGATGGCGGCATTCGCGGCCTGGTCTATGCCCCCGCCGTGGCCTGGTTGCGCGAGGTGCATGGCATGGCCGCCGAGGTCGTGGTGGACGTGTCGGCCGAGGCCATTCCGGCGCTGGTATCGGGTGGCGGGTTGTTCATCGCCTCCGTGCATCCCTCGATCCGCCGGCCGGTGGCGGACCCGCCTGGCGCGTGGCGGCCACCTGGTGCTGGTGTTCGGCGTGGCGGATGGCGCGCTGCGCTTCCACAACCCGTCCGGTGACACGCCCGCGTCCCAGTCCGATGCCCGCTCTCCTCGTTGCCGGCCTTCGCCGTTACTTCGCCGGCCGCGGGATAGCGCTCCCTCGGTGACGGGGATGCAAGGGCCTTTCGGCCCTTGCCGGGTCCAGGGCAGAGCCCTGGCCTTCGCTTGTGCGCAGCGCCGCCGCCGCCCATCTTGCACTGCATGGATGACGACCTGCTGGTCCGGCCCGACCCGAGCGACCCGCGCCTGACGCGCCGCGTGTCCGGCGTGGACCACACCGGGGCACCGATCGAGACGAGTGTGACAGTCGAGCGCCCGCTCACGCTGTACCTGAACGGCCAGGAGATCGTCACGATGATGACGATCGGCGATCGTCCGGAGGATCTGGCGCTCGGCTACCTTTTGAACCAGGGGATGCTGCGCCCCGATGCGCAGGTGACCGGCGTGGACTACGACGAGGATCTCGGCGTGGTGGTGGTGCGCACGCCCGAGCGCACGGATTTCGAGGCGAAGCTGAAGAAGAAGACGCTGACCTCCGGCTGCGCGCAGGGCACCGCCTTCGGCGACCTGATGGAGGGTTTCGCGCAGGTGCGGCTGCCGCAGGCGGAGCTGCGCACCTCCTGGCTCTATCGCCTGCTGCACCGCGATCAACACGCTGCCGACGCTGTATCTGGAGGCGGGCGCCATCCATGGCTGCGCGCTGTGCGTGCGCGATGCGCCGGTCGTGTACATGGAGGATGTCGGCCGCCACAACGCGGTGGACAAGATCGCCGGCTGGATGTTCCGCAACCAGGCGCCGCGCCGGCGACAAGATCTTCTACACCACCGGCCGGCTGACCTCGGAGATGGTCATCAAGACCGTGCGCATGGGCATCCCGATCCTGGTGTCCCGCTCGGGCTTCACCGCCTGGGGCGTGGAATTGGCGCAGGAGGCGGGCGTCACGCTGATCGGGCGGTGCAAGGGCAAGCGGTTCGTGGCGCTGGCCGGGGCGGAGCGCATCGTGTTCGACGCCGACCTCGCCTACGTGCCCGAGGAGAGTGCCAGGCACTGGCGCAAGAACAGCGCCGAGGCGATGGCGGGCGACGATGCGGGCTGAGACGCTCGGCTGCGTGCTGGCCGGCGGGCTCGCACGGCGCATGGGCGGCGGCGACAAGCCGATGCGCAGCCTCGGTGGGCGGCCGATGCTGGACCATGTGCTGGCGCGCCTGTCGCCGCAGGTCGATGCGGTGGTGGTGAACGCGAATGGCGACCCCGCGCGCTTTGGCGCCTATGCGCTGCCGGTGGTGGCGGATGGGCTGCCGGACCATCCCGGGCCGCTGGCGGGCATCCTGGCCGCGCTCGACTGGGCGGCGCAGTCGCGGCCGGATGCCGCCTGGGTGGTGTCGGTACCGGGCGATTCCCCCTTCATCCCGCACGACCTGGTGGCGCGGCTGCATGCCGTGCGCGCGGCGGCGGGCGTGAAGCTCGCCTGCGCGCGCTCGGCCGGGCAGGTGCATCCACCGGTCGGGTTGTGGGCGGTGGGGTTGCGCGAGGACCTGCGCGCCGCGCTGCTCGCCGGCGAGCGCAAGATCGACCGCTGGACGGCGCGGCACGGCTGCGCCCATGCGGACTGGCCCGATGCGCCGGTCGATCCCTTCTTCAATGCCAATGCGCCCGAGGACCTCGACGCGGCGGAGCGCATGCTCACGTTGTTGCAATCAGGGGCAGCGAGCGCCATACATCAGGCAGATTCCGATTGAGGAAACGCCACCCATGAAAGCCATCCTGTCCGGCATCGTGCTTGCCGCCATCATCGCCGTGGGGGCGGCCTATATCCTGGACAACAGGGTGCAGCGCACGGCGCAGACCGCCTTCACCACCAGCGGCGCCCGCCTGTAGGTTCAGCCCAGCAGGCGCGCGAGGCCGAGGCCCGCAAGGCCCAGCCCGACCGGCACGCGCAGGCCCAGGCGTGCCGGGATCTCCACGCCACGCCGCGGGGCCCGCGGGTCGTAGAGCACCTCGACCGGCCCGGGACCCTCGCGCTTCGCGACAAGGCCCAGGTTGCGCGTGTGCAGGCTGACCGGAACGCCGTCGGTCGCCATGAAGTCGATCCGCCAGGCAGGCGCGGCCGCGCCGGGCATGAAAGTCACATCCGCCATCGCGCGCGCCCAGAAGGCGCGCCGCCAGAGGCTTCGCACATCACGCCACAGCAGCAGCGCGGCCAGGGCGCAGAGCACCAGCCCGGCACTCGCCGGCGGCACTACAGCAGGCCGGCGAAGGGCAGCACCGCCACGGTGTCGCCCGGCGCGACCTCGGTGACATCCTCGGGCAGTTCGGCGAAGCCATCGGATTGCGTGAGGGAGGTGAGCAGCCCCGCGCCCTCGCGCGCGAATTTCCGGGCGCGTGTCTGCCCATCCACCGAGGCGAGCGCGACGCGCACGTATTCCCGCCGCCCGGCCTTCTTGCGATAGGCGAAATCCGCGATGGCGCCGAAGCGCGTGGGCGCATCGGCGGTGGCCCCCGCCAGGCGCAGCACCAGCGGGCGGGCGAGGTGCAGGAAGCACACCACCGCCGCGACCGGATTGCCCGGCAGCCCGACCACCGGCGTCGCCCCCCGCGCGAAATCGCTGCCGCTGGCGGGCAGGACGCCCATCGCCGCCGGTCGTCCGGGCTTCACCGCCAGGCGCCAGAACACCAGCCGGCCGCGGGCCTCGATGGCGGCGCGCACATGGTCCTCCTCGCCGGTCGAGACGCCGCCGCTGGTCAGCAGCAGGTCGTGCGTGCGCGCGGCCGCGGCCAGAGCATCGGCGGTGCGCGTGGGGTCGTCGGGCAGGATGCCGAGGTCGGTCGCCACGCAGGGCAGGCCGGCGAGCAGCGCGAGCAGGGTGAAGCGGTTGCTGTCATAGGTCTGTGCGGCGCCGAGCGGGGCGCCGGGCTCAGCCAGTTCGTCGCCGGTGGAGAACACGCCGATGCGCGGCAGCGGGCGGACCGGCAAGATGACATGCCCGAGTGCCGCGGCCAGGCCGATCTCGGCGGGTCCGATGCGCCGCCCGCCGGCCAGGGCGAGGGCGCCACGCGCGACATCCTCGCCCGCCGGGCGGGCATTGGCGCCGCGCTTGAGGCCCGCCGGCACCAGGATGGCGGCCCCTTCGCGCTGCACATCCTCCTGCATGATGCAGGTGTCGGTGCCCGCGGGCATGGGTGCCCCGGTGAAGACGCGCACGGCCTCGCCAGCATCGACCGGCCGCGTGGCCATCTGCCCGGCGGGCACGCGCCCGGCCTCGATGAAGCGCGTCGGGGCGCCGGCGGCGAGGTCGGCATGGCGGAAGGCCCAGCCATCCACGGCGGCGTTGAAGAAGGGCGGCAGCGGCACGGTGGCGATCAGGTCCTGCGCGAGCACACGCCCGCGCGCGGCGAGCAGCGGCACCTGCTCCTGCCCCTCCGCATCGGGGATGCGCGCGGCGATCAGCGCCTGCGCCTGCTCCACCGCCATCAGGGTGCCGCCGAAGGCGAAGCAATCGTCGCTGAGCTGCGCCATCAGGCCTCCTGCGCCACGCCCCAGGCGATCGACGCAAGCGGCGCGGCATGGGCCAGCACCAGGGCAGCCACCGCGGCGATGTCATCGAGGCCAGCGAAGGGCAGGTCATAGGGTGGCGTGGTGTCGGCGGCGACTGCGACGATGCCGGGCATGTCCGGGTGCATCCAGGGCTTCTGGTTGGCGGTGCGATGCACCTCGATCTTGGGATGGGCGTCGCGCTTGAAACCCTCGACGATGATGAGGTCCACCGGGTCCATGCGGGCGACCAGCTCAGGCAACGCCGGCTCGCGCGCGGTACGCAACTCGGTCATCAGCGCCCAGCGCGCGCCGGAGGCGACCATCACCTGCTGTGCGCCGGCGCGGCGGTGTTCATACGAATCCTTGCCCGGCACATCCACGTCGAAACGGTGATGCGCGTGCTTGAGCGTGGAGACGGCGACACCCTGCCCGATCAGGCACGGCAGCAGCTTCACCATCAGCGTGGTCTTGCCCGCGCCGCTCCAGCCCGCGAGGCCGATGATCCGCGTCACGGCGTGCATTCCTTCAAGCGGAACGGGCGCACGGCCTTCGCCATGCGCCCGTCCGTCGTTTTCACCGCTGGCGACGGGCTCAGTCGGCGCCGGCGGCCTTGGCCGCGGCCGGCGGCGGCGCGGCACGCCCGCTGGCCATTTCCTGCTCGACCCACAGGCTGTGGTGCTGCCTGGCCCAGTTCACATCCACCTGGCCGGAGCCCATGGCGTCGAAGGCACCCTCCATCCCGGCCGAGCCGATGTAGATATGGGCGAGCATCACGGCGATCATCAGCACCGAGACGACGCTGTGGATGATGTGGCTGAGCTGCATGCCGGCGATATCGGTGAAGAAGAACGGGAACACCAGGATGTAGCCGGTCACCGCCACCGCCGCGCCGCCCAGTATGGTGATCCAGAAGATACCCTTCTGGCCGGCGTTGAAGCGCCCGGCATCGGGGTGGTCGCTGCCGACCAGCCCACCGCCCGCCTTCAGCCAGGCGACATCACGCCCGTTCGGGATGTTGTCCTTCACCCACAGCAGCAGCATCACGACGATGCCCAGCGTGAAGGGGAAGGCCAGGAAGTTGTGGGCGTATTTGCCCCACTGGCTGATGAGGGCGAAGGTCTCGGGCCCGAACAACGGCAGCAGGATGAACCGCCCGAAGGTGATGTTCAGCCCCGACAGCGCCAGGATGATGAAGGTGGAGGCCACCATCCAGTGGTTGCCGCGCTCCAGCGCGTTGAAGCGCTGGATGGTGCGCCCGGAAGGCCCGCCCTCGATCGGGATGCGCCCCTTGGTCATGCGGAACAGCAGCAGGATGGCGAGCATGCCCACCACCGACACGCCGCCGATCCAGGCCAGCGTCACGTTGTGGAATTCACGCCACGACCGGCCCTGCGGCTGGATCAGGCTGGCCGCCTGCTGGTCCGGGATGGTGATGCGCCCGGCCACGCGGCCGCCCTGCAGCGCCTTGCATGACCTCCAGCTCGTCCGCCACCGGCGGCAGCATGGAGGTCGGGTTGGTCGGCGTGCCGCTGACCTGCGGGTTGGTCTGCGCGTGGCCGGCAACCGGCGCGGCCACGAGCAGCGCGAGGGCGAGGATGAGCGGGCGCATCAGATCGCCACCGTCTCGCGATAGGCCGTGCGCCAGCCCCAGGCACCCGAGCCGTAGCCGCGCTTCTGCACGCGTTCGCGGTAGATGGAGGCGATGATCTCGCCATCGCCGGCGAGCAGCGCCTTGGTCGAGCACATCTCGGCGCACAGCGGCAGGCTGCCCTCGGCCAGCCGGTTCGAGCCGTACTGGATGTATTCCGCCGCGGTATTGTCGGCCTGCGGGCCGCCGGCGCAGTAGGTGCACTTGTCCATCTTGCCGCGGGTGCCGAAATTGCCGACGCGCGGATATTGCGGCGCGCCGAACGGGCAGGCGTAGAAGCAGTAGCCGCAGCCGATGCAGGTGTCCTTGTCGTGCAGCACCACGGCATCGGCCGTGGTGTAGAAGCACGAGGTCGGGCACACGGCGGCGCAGGGCGCATCCGTGCAGTGCATGCAGGCCATGGAGATGCTGCGCTCCGCCGGGCTTGCCGTCGTTGATGGTGACGACGCGGCGGCGATTGATGCCCCAGGGCACCTCGTGCTCGTTCTTGCACGCCGTGACGCAGGCGTTGCATTCGATGCAGCGCTCGGCGTCGAGAAGGAACTTCATGCGGGCCATCTTCGTGGTCCTCCCTTACGCCGCGCGGATCTGGCAGAGCGTGACCTTCGTTTCCTGCATGAAGGTCACGGGGTCGTAGCCGTAGGTGGTGATGGCGTTCACGCTCTCACCGAGCACGATCGGGTCGGTGCCCTGCGGGTATTTGCTGCGCTGGTCCTCCTGCATGAACCAGCCGGCGAAGTGGAAGGGCATCCAGGCCACGCCCGGGCCCACGCGCTCGGTCACCAGCGCCTTCATGCGGGTGGCCTTGCCGGTGGGCATCTCGGGACCGGCGACCAGCACCCAGGCGCCATCGGCGATGTTGCGCGCCGCGGCGTCCTGCGGGTTGATCTCCACGAACATGTCCTGCTGAAGTTCCGCGAGCCACTTGTTGGACCGCGTCTCCTCGCCGCCGCCCTCATACTCCACGATACGGCCGGAGGTGAGGATGATCGGGAAGTTCGGCGCGAGGTCCTTTGCACGATTCTGCACGCTCTGCCCCAGATGCGGCAGGCGGAAGCCGCGTCGGTCAGGCAGCGTCGGGTATTGCGCGATCAGATCGGTGCGCGGCGTGTAGATCGGCTCGCGGTGCACCGGGATCGGGTCGGGCAGGTTCCAGGCATTGGCGCGCGCCTTGCCATTCCCGAAGGGAATGCACCCATGCGCGATCGCCACGCGCTGGATGCCGCCCGACAGGTCGGTGGACCAGGACGCGCTGTCGATGCCGGCGCCGAAGTGCCGCTCCAGCGAGGCCTTCTCCGCCGCCGTCAGTTCATCGAACCAGCCCAGGCGCTTGAGCACGGCCACGGTGAATTCCGGATAGCCGTCGGTGATCTCGCTGTCCTTGGAATAGGACCCGTCGGCCAGCAGCGAGACGCCGTTGCGTTCCAGCCCGAAGCGCGCGCGGAAGGTGCCGCCGCCATCCTTCACCGCCAGGTTGGTGTTGTAGAGGATGTGCGTGCCGGGGTGGCGCATCTCCGGCGTGCCCCAGCACGGCCAGGGCAGGCCGTAGAAATCATTGGCGATCTCGGCCGGCGCGTCGGCCTTGGCACGCAGCGTCACCAGGTCGAACTTGTCCTGGTGCTCCATATGCAGCTTCAGCCGCTCCGGCGACTGGCCGCAGTAGCCGGTGGACCAGCCGCCGCGGTTGATCTCGCGCAGGATGCTCTCGGCGACCGGCTCCTGGCCCTTCACCTCGATGTTCTTGAACATCTCGGTCTGGAAGCGGACCGGCATGTTGCGCTTCTCGGCGGCCTTATCCAGCGCGCCGGCGAGGCGATACATCACCTCGTAGTCGGTCTTGCTCTCGAAGATCGGCTTCACGACCTGGTAGCCCCACTGGATGGAGCGGTTGGAGGCCGTGCGCGACCCGTCGCATTCGAACTGCGTGCAGATCGGCAGCAGGTAGGTGTTCTCGCGGCGCTTCGCGAGCACCGCGAAGGTGGTCGGATGCGGGTCGGCGACCACCAGCAGGTCGAGCTTCTCGAGCCCGCGCACCGCATCTCCGGCATGCGCGTGCACGGTGTTGCCGCCATGGCCGAACACCACCATGGCCTTCGTGTTGTCGCGCTGGCTGCGACCTGGTCCTTGGGCAGCGTCACGGCATCGAACTAGCGCGTGGTCGGGATGCCCGGGGCCTCCATCATCGCCTTGCTCCGTCAAAGCGCGCCAACGCAGGACCCTTTCGTAGTAGACCTCCCACACCCGCGACCAATGCTTCCACGCCCCTTCCGAGAGGCCGTAGTACAGCGGCAGCGAGGTGACATCGAGCCCGAGGTCCGTCGCACCCTGCACGTTGCAGTGACCGCGGAAGATGTTGGCGCCATTGCCGTCGCCGCCGACATTGCCGGTGGCCAGCAGCAGGATCGAGAAGGCGCGCACATTGGCGGTGCCGACGGTCTTCTGCGTCGCACCCATGCACCAGATCAGCGTCGACGGCTTCTGCGTCGCGAACTTCTCGGCGACGCTGCGCAGCTGCGCGCCCGGCACGCCGGTCACGCGCTCGACCTCGGCGGGGTTCCACTTCGCCACTTCGGCGCGGACTCGTCCATGCCGTAGACGCGCTGGCGCGATGAACTCCTTGTCCTCCCAGCCATTCTCGAAGATGTGCCAGAGCATGCCCCCAGATGAGCGGGATGTCGGTGCCGGGGCGGATGCCGCACGAAGTCGGTCGCATGCGCCGCGGTCCGGGTGAAGCGCGGGTCGATGACGATCATGTTGGCGCGGTTGATCTCCTTGCCCGCCAGCACGTGCTGCAGCGAGACCGGATGCGCCTCCGCGGGATTGCCGCCCATGATGATCATGGTCTTGGAATTGCGGATGTCGTTGTAGGAGTTCGTCATCGCACCGTAGCCCCAGGTGTTGGCAACACCCGCGACCGTGGTGGAATGGCAGATGCGCGCCTGGTGGTCGACCGAGTTGGTCCCCATGAAGGCGGCGAACTTGCGGTACAGATAGGCGCCCTCGTTGGAGAACTTGGCGCTGCCGAGCCAGAAGGTGGAATCCGGGCCCGAGGTCTGGCGCACCGCCATCAGCTTGTCGGCGATCTCCTCCATCGCCTGGTCCCAGGTCATGCGCTGCCACTGCCCGGCCACCAGCTTCATCGGGTATTTCAGGCGGCGGTCGCCATGCACCGATCTCGCGCACCGCCGCGCCCTTGGCGCAATGCGTGCCGCGGTTGATGGGCATTCCCAGGCGGGTTCCTGCCCGACCCAGACGCCGTTCTGCACCTCGGCGGTCACCGTGCAGCCCACCGAGCAATGGGTGCAGATGTTCTTCACCCGCGTGACCGGCTGCGCATGGTTCATGGGCCCCGCCTGGGCCGGGCGCACGGTGCTCAGCGGGATGGCGCCGAGCGCCGAGAGCCCCACGCCGGTGATACCTGCCTGCCTGAGGAAGGCGCGGCGGTCGAGCCCACCCGAGGAGAGGCCCTGGTAGGCCGCGGCGAGGCGCTGCTTCGCGGCGCGGCCTTCGGAACGCTTGATCAGCATGGGGTTTGGTTCCCTCTCTCGTCTTTGCCCGGTTCAGCCGCCGCCGTAGCGGTTCGTGCGGTAGAAGGCCTGCACGTCCGCCGCGTTGGGCTGGTAGCGCGCCTTCAGCCGGTCGGCCTGGTTCTCCTTGCTGGCCGTGCCGGGCGGAACCGAATCGGCGCGCGCGAGGTCCGCCGCATCGGCCACGCCGGCCGCAGCCGCGCCGCCGGCCGCCAGGCCCAGGACCTTCAGGAAGCCGCGGCGTTCGGCCGCCGTATTTTCATTCACGCTCATCGTGCCATGCTCCCAGCCATCATCATGCCGGCAGCCCCCAGGCTGCCTGCTCCGTCTCGACCGCCACGCGGCCCAGCGTGCCGACCGCGCGATAGAACCGCGCCGCCTCCGCCCGTTCGAGATCCGCGAAGAACCGCGCCGCCCAGGGCTGCAGGTGCCGCGCGAAGAAGAGACTCGGCCGCCGTCGCGCCACCCGCGAAGGCGCCCGAGAGCAGCCCCGCATAGACCTCGCATTCCGAGCCGATATGGTCCTCGGGTTCCGCCACGCCCTCGGTGCGCTCGACGCCGATCCGTGCCAGGTCGGCGCGCAGCGCGGCCAGGGGCCGTTCATGCAGGAAGCCGGTGAGATAGTACGACCCGAAGGGCAGCAATTCGCCGCGCCCGAGGCCGATGAAAAGGTCGTGGAACTCGCGCTCGGCGCCGACCGGGTCGGCGGCGGCAGCTTCCCGCGCGAGCGCGCCATAGGCGGTGCCAAGCGGCGTTCGCTCGCCGCGCAGGCAGGTCAGGGCCGAGAGCAATCCGGCATCGGGCGCCGCCACCAGAAGGCGGCCCAGCAGCGCGAAAATGCGCGCACGCTCCGTGGTCACCGTGTCCTGCTGTGGTGCGGCAATGCTGCCCGCTTCGGACATCCCGTGACCAGCCTCCCTCTCCCGAATTCCCTCAATAATAGCCTGAAATCAGGCGCTCAACAACGCGTTCGAAATCGTTGCGCGTTGTTGCGAGCGCCTCTCAACTGGGCAGAGCGGAGCCATGGCGCGACCGCCTCGCACCGGCCTCCGGCGCTTCATCGGCCGGCACCGCCTCAGCCATCACCGGCTCAGCCTCGGGTGGCGCGGCCGGCGCCTCGGATGGTGGCGCCTCATCGCTTCCTTCGAGCGGCAGGGGCGGTTCGTCCGGCATGTCGCGCTTCGCCTGCGCGATTGCCGCCGCTTCCTCGTCGCGCTCGATCCCGACCGCCTGGGCCAGCAGCCGCTTCACATCGCCACCGAGTTCGAGGGAGAAGCCCGTGATCCCGTCCGGCGCGTTGAAATCCCAGTCGTAGTCGGCCAGGCCGACGAAGTCGCGGATCGCCGGGTCCAGCGTCCAGGCCCGGCGCAGCGCAGCACGCTTCAGCGCAGCGGGCACGTTGTGGCGCAGGAAGGCGGTGAAGTCGCTGGCTGACGTCAATTCCTCGATCGGCGGCAGGCTGGCGGGGTCGAATGGGGGCTCCTCGGCCACCACCACCGGCGGCGCATCCTCGGCCGGCAGGGCGGGCGGCGCCGGATCGGCACCAGCGGCGGGCTGCGCCGGCGCGTCGGTGACCGCCAGGCCGGCCTCCGCGGCGCGCTTGCGGCGCGACCAGCGGGAGAGGAAGCCTTCGCTCTCCTCCTCCGCGGTCATGTCTCGTCCACCGGGGCGCGGCGGCCGAGAGATTGGGTATCGGCACGGTCGCGGCGGCGCTTGTGGAAGCCGCGCTCGCGATGATGCTCGGCCACGAAGGCCTCGACCTGGGCGCGCAGGCGCGCGGGCATCGGCAGCGCCTCCAGCAGGTCGTCGCCGGTATCGGCATACAGATGCGCCTCGCCGGCATCGACCGTCACGGTCTGCAGCGCGAAGCCGGGCGACGTTCCCACCGGGCGCAGCACCACCCAGACCAGCGGTTCGGCGGCTTCGAGGTTGTGCTTGTAGTTGTCGGTGTCGGTCGGGTGCAGCGCGACCTCGGCGATGCCGGCGAAGAAGGCGGTGCGCCCCGCCTCCTCGCGCAGCACCGTCCAGGGGGCGATCTCCGGCGGGTCCTCGATCACGTCGCGCGCGGACCAGGCGAACTCCGCCCAGGGCGTGACACCGGGCCGGCGCTCGGCCACCACGCCGAGCGGGATGCGGATGGTACCCGGGACTTCCAGCGTCATGCCGCCTCCTGCCTGTCGATCAGCGGCAGGCCAGCCGCGAGGTTCTGCGGTTTCATCCGCACGCGGCCCGCGGGGTCCATGGCCAGCGCCAGGTACACCGGCTTGCCCGCCACGCGCGGCAGCACGCGCGAAGCATCGGCGAAGTCCAGCACGCCCAGCCACAGGATGCGTGCCAGCCTCTCCTGCTTCACCTTCTTCCCCCGCCACAAATCATTGGCGATGGCGGTCGCCTCGGCATCGAGGCCGACATGCCAGGTCCAGTCATGGTCCTCGATGACCGGCACGGCGCGGATGGACACAGCCTCGCCCAGCACATGGCGGATGAAGCGCTCCAGCGCGCGCGCCAGGCCGCGCTGGCCATCGCGGCCCTCGGCGATGTCCAGCGCGAAGTCATGCGCATCCGACCGGCCGGCATAGAGGTGGCCGTTGGCCTCGTTCAGCACGTCCAGCTCCACCTCGCGCGGCGGGGAGCCGGCCTCCATCAGCAATTGCCCGAGCGCGCCGAAGCCGCCATCGCGCCCGCGCATCTCGACCACCTCCTCATCGGCGAGCAGCATCGCGCCCTGGTGGATCGCGGCGCGCTGGGTGCGGAAGAACAGCTCGGCGGCGCGCAGCGCGAAGGGGTCGCCCTCCCCTTCCATCGCGGCGCGCGCCACCAGGTGCGTGAGCATCTGCAGCAGGATCGGCGGCGTCTGGCCGACACCCTCGCGGAACAGCGCGAGCCACGCCGCCTCCAGGCTCGCTTCTCCCATCACGCGGTCGCGGAAGGCCAGGAAATGGCCGAAGTTTTCCCGTGCGTCGGGATCGGCCAGTGCCGCGATGCGGCCCGGGTCCACCACCTGCGACGGTGCCTCCATCAACGCGGCGTGCAGCGCGCGTTCCGCCGCGCAGGCCTCCTCGGGCGGCACGAGTTCCGGCCGTGCGAGGAAGGCACGCCACAGGTCGGGCGTGGCGGCGAGGCGCCCATGCGGGGCCGCGTCGCACAGGTGATGGCCAGAGGCGACCCAGAAGTCGCCCGGCGAGAGCAGCGCGCTCACCGTCGCTGCGCCTTGCCGACGGGCATAGCATCCGCGGCTCGCGGTGCGTCCGCACGGGCCATCCGCGCGAGGTCGGGGCGCAGCGGCGCTTCCTCCTCCTCCTCGCCCTCCACCGAGACGGCGGCGAACACCGGCAGCGTCTCGTAGCCGCGCTGCTGCTGCGGGCGCTCATGCAGGGTGCGAAAGCGTTCGCGCACCTCGCCGCCTTCTGCGCTGCGCGCCATCGCGACGATGGTGCCGGGCGGGTGCTCGCACAGGGATTCGGCGAAACCCACCTCCTCCTCCGCCGCGGCCCGGGCCGCGGCCGCATCGGGCGCGCCATAGGCCGCGCGCAGATGCGCGGCCAGCGCCAGCACCGCGGCCTCGCGCTGCGCCTCCGTCGCCTCAGCCACCTCGACCAGCGTGGACCAGCCGAAGCTGCCCAGGCCGAGGAAACCGGCGCGGAAGGCCTGCCGGCGCCTGCCTTCCATCGCCGCCGGGTCTTCGTCCCAGAAACAGAAGCCGCCGGGGACCGCCCATTCGCCGGGCTCGGCGGCGCGCGGGAACACCAGCGCATCCGAGGGGTCGAGCCGGATGGTGCGCGGCAGGCGGGTCATGCCGCCACCGCCTCGGCCAGCGCAAGGCGCTCGCGACCCGTCGCGCGCTCCAGCACCAGGTCGCCGGTGGCGGGGTCGATGCCGCGCCGCGCCCCGGCGCCCAGCGCGGGGTCCAGCCGCGCCAGGTAGCGCTCGGCCAGCGCCGCGGGCCCGCGCGCTTCCCACTCGGCCAGCGTCGCCATCAGGTGCCGCGCCCAGGAGGCGACAATCTCGGCCGGGGTGGTCTCGTTGAAGCCTTCCTCGAACAGGGTGGTGCGGGTGGCATCGCGGCCGGGCTCGGCTTCGGCCGGGTCGGCGAAGCGCGCCTCGATCGCGACCACCAGCCAATCCGGCACGGCATCCTCGGCACAGCCGGGGGGGGTCGCGAGCCGCGCCTCGCCGACGATCCCGCCATTGACGCGGATGCGCGCCGGCCAGTCGAACAGGATGGGCATCTCGGGTGGGCCGAGCGCGCCCGCGGCATCCGCGAAGGCCGCGGCGGCGGCGAGCAATACCGGGCGTGCGGCGGCCAGCGGATGGTCCGGCTCGAGCACCACCGCCGCCTCCACCCGCGACCAGGAGCGCACCCAGACCAGCGTGCCGGCGCCATGCTCGGGTGCGAGATCGACAGCGCGGGCAAGCGCGTCGCCCGCCTCGCGCAGGGCAAAGATGGGGGTGAACACGCTCGGCAGGTCGGGCAGGCCCTCGGTCACGGTGGCGGCGTCCCTCGCATCTTGGTCCGTGCCGGCATATATGCCGCCCGCCCCCGACTTCACAGCGGGGCGGGCGGAGGTTGGTCGGGCGAACACCTTCGCGCCGCCGGCCGGCAATAGCCGTCGGCGATCTGCTCTTGGGAGGCGTTGCAGTCAATGAGCGGAACCGGTGGGCGCATCGCCCTGGTGTGCAGCTGCGAAGACACCATGCGCCTCGATGAGAAGGCGCTGGCGCGTGGCTGCGGGACGGGCGTGGAGGTCCGCACCGCGGAACAATTGTGCATCGCGCAACTCGACCGCTTCATGGCGGCGCTCGCCGCCGGCCGGCCGCTGACCGTTGCCTGCACGGCGCAGGCACCGCTGTTTGCGCAGGAAGCCGAGGAAGCGGGCGCGGAGGTGCCGGTCTTCGTCAATGTCCGCGAACATGCCGGCTGGGCCGCCGAGGGCCGCGCCGCCGGGCCCAAGATGGCCGCGCTGCTCGCCGCCGCGGCCGAGCCGATGCCGGCCACGCCCCTGGTGCCGCTGGAGAGCGGCGGCGTGGCGCTGGTGCTCGGGCGCGATGGCGTGGCGCTGGAGGCAGCTTCGCGCCTGGCGGATCGGCTGGACATCACCGTGCTGCTGACGGGCGCGGAGGATGTCGCACCGCCGCGCAACCTGCCCTTCCCGGTGATGAAGGCGCGCGCACGCACCGCCACCGGCTGGCTCGGCGCGTTCGAAGTGACGGTCGATGGCGCGGCGATGCCCCGGCCTTCCTCGCGCGCGCGCTACGAATGGGGCCCCGGGCGCGATGGCGCGGTCAGCCGCGCGGATGTGGTGCTTGACCTCACGGGCGCGGCCGCGCTGTTTCCGGCCCATGAGGTCCGCCAGGGCTACCTGCGCGCCGACCCGGCCGATGCCGCCGCCGTGGAGCGCGCGATCGCCGAAGCCGGCGCGCTGGTCGGCACCTTCGACAAGCCGCGCTTCATCGCATTCGATGCCGCGCTGTGCGCCCATGCGCGCAACCGCCGCAACGGCTGCACGCGCTGCATCGACCTGTGCCCGACCGGCGCCATCACCCCCGGCACCGGCGCGCAGAAGGACCATGTGGTCATCAGCGCCGAGATCTGCGCGGGCTGCGGCGCCTGCGCTTCGGTGTGCCCGACCGGTGCGGCCACCTACACCCTGCCGCCGCCGGCGGCCCTGGCGCGACGCATGCGCACCCTGCTGCTGGCCTATCGGCAGGCCGGCGGGGAGGCCCCCGTGCTGCTCATCCACGACGAGGCGCAGGGCGAGGCGATGCTCGATGCGCTGTCCCGCCAGGGCAGCGGCCTGCCCGCGCGCGTGCTGCCGCTGAAGGTCAACGAACCCACGGCGCTCGACCTGTCGCTGCTGGCCGGCGCCATGGCCTGGGGCGCGGGGGCGGTGCGGGTGCTGCTGCCCGGCCGTCGCGGCCACGGGGCGGAGGGGCTGCTGCGCAACATCGACTACCTGAACGCCGCGCTGGAGGGCCTCGACCTCGGCCACGCCACACCCCGCGCCGGGGCGATCGAGACCGACGACCCCTTCACGCTCGGCGAGGCGCTGGCCGCCCTGCCCCGCGCGCCCTTCGCCTTCGCGCCCTCCACCCACCAGGCGATCGGCTCGCCGCGGGAGATGGCGCTGCAGGCGCTGCGCGCCCTGCGGGAGGCCGCGAAGGCACCGGCGCAGACCGTGCCCATGCCCGCCCTCGCGCCCTTTGGCATCGCGCATGTCGAGGCCGGCGGCTGCACGCTGTGCCTAGCCTGCACGGGTGTGTGCCCGACCTCGGCCTTCTCCGCCAATCCCGAGACGCCGCAGCTGAAGTTCCTCGAGGATGCCTGCGTGCAATGCGGGTTGTGCGTCGCGACCTGCCCGGAGAAGGTCATCACCCTCGAGCCGCGGCTGAACTTCACCGAGGCCGCCAGCACGCCGCAGGTCGTCAAGCAGGAGGAACCGGCGGCCTGCACGCGCTGCGGCAAGCTGTTCGGCACCCAGGCCTCGATCGCGCGGGTGAAGGCGAAGCTCTCGGCGCATTGGATGTTCGCCGACCCGTCGCGCCACGCCATCCTGGACCTGTGCGAGGATTGCCGCATCACCGAGGCCACCTCGGGCGGGCTCGATCCCTATGCCGGCGCGCCGCGGCCGATCACGAAAACCACCGAGGACTACCTGCGTGAGGCCGAGCGGGCGAAGCGCGAGACGGAATGAGGGCGCGCGCTACAGCATCGCCAGGCCGCGCTTGCGGGTGGGCGGCGCGAAGGCGGCATCGAGATCCGCGAGATCGTCGGCGGACAGCACGAGGTCCCGCGCCGCGGCGTTGAGGCGCACATGCGCCGGATCGGCGGCCTTCGGAATGCTGACAATATTGGGGTCGCGCAGCGTCCACGCGATCGCCACCTGCGCCGGCGTGGCGCCGTGCCGCGCCGCCACTTCCGCCAGCGCACCGTGGCGCAGCAGCTTGCCGCCCTGCCCGACCGGCGAATAGGCCATCACCGGCATCCCCCGCGCCGCGCAGAAGGGCAGCAGGTCGAACTCGGCACCGCGATGCTCCAGGCTGTAGAGCACCTGGTCCACCGCACACTCCGCCAGCGCGGCGCCGAGTTCCTCGAGGTCGTCCACGTCGCAGTTGGAGACTCCCCAATGGCGGATCTTGCCGGCGCGGCGCAGGCCATCGAAGGCCGCAACGGTCTCGGCCAGCGGCACCGAGCCGCGCCAGTGCAGCAGGTACAGATCAATGGCCTCCACACGCATCCGCCGCAGGGATCGCTCGCAGGCGGCCACGGTGCCGCGGCGCGACGCATTGTGGGGATAGACCTTCGAGACCAGGAACACCTCCTCACGCCTGCCTGTAATGGCCTCGCCCACCACCTCCTCGGCACCGCCCTCGGCATACATCTCGGCGGTGTCGATCAGTGCCATGCCGAGATCGAGGCCCAGGCGCAGTGCGGCGATCTCGGCACCGCGCACCTGGCCGGCTTCGCCCATGTGCCAGGTGCCCTGGCCGAGGGCGGGGATGGTGGTGCCGTCGGGCAGGGTCGGCATCGTCGCCTCCGCAGCGGTTGGGCTGCACAGGGTAGACGATCATCCGTTCGGACGGAATCGTGGCGACGGGCCGAGCCGGCACCGCAGGCAACCGAGGCGGAGCCGGGGCGGTGGCGGCATCGGCGTGTCCGGACGGGCGCCCGGATGGCGCGGCGCGTTCAGTCGGCCGCGACCTCGACCATGACCAGTTCCGCATCCTCGGTCGCTGTGATGGCGAATTCCAGCTCGTCGCGGATGGCAATGCCATCGCGCGCCGCCGCGGGCTCACCGTTCACCGTGACCGCGCCCTTCGCCGGCACGATATAGGCGGCGCGCCCGGCCGGCAGCGGCTGCACCAGGGTCTGGCCCTTCTTCAATGTCGCGGCCATCACCGCGCCATCGACATTGATGGCGAGCGCGCCGCTGCCCTCATCGGCCGGGCGGCCGGACGCGAGCACCTCGAAGCCCGCCTCGCGCTGGTGCTTCGGGAACTGCTTCGCTCCCCAGGACGGCGCGGCGCCGCGGCGGTCCGGCATGATCCAGATCTGGAACAGCGTCGTGCGCCCGGGCTCAAGATTGTATTCGGCATGCACCACGCCGGTGCCCGCGCTCATCACTTGCACATCGCCGGCCTCGGTGCGGCCTTCGTTGCCCAGGTTGTCGCGATGCGTGATGGCGCCCTCGCGGACATAGGTGATGATTTCCATGTCGCGGTGCGGATGCGGGTCGAACCCCTTGCCCGGGGCGATCTCATCGTCGTTCCACACGCGCAGCTTGCCCCAGGCCATGCGCTGGGGGTCGTTGTAGTGGCCGAAGGAGAAGTGGTGGTTCGCGTTCAGCCAGCCGAAACTGGCCTTGCCGAGGCTCGCGAAGGGGCGGATTTCGATCATCGTGGTTCTCCAAGGGAGGTCGCGCCCGCGGGCACGTCGTGTTTCCTTTTCCACCTTCGCAAATAAGGCGGTGGCTGACGGCCCGCCACGGGGGCCGCCGCATCGCCACCATTCACGGGATGAATAATGGCGCTCTTTGCGGGTCCCGACCCCTGGATCGCCCAGAACGGATAGGGTTTTGCCGGCGCGCCCGCCGCGACAATCGGTCATGGATGCCGCCATCCGGGCCAATCAGCGCGGCAGACAGGCTGTGCCGCGCCGCCATGCCGCCGGATCCTGCACGGAGATCACAGATGCGTCGCACATTCCTCAAACGCGCGTTGGCGCCGGCCGCGCTCGGGCTGCTTGGCCTCACCGGCTGCGTCTCCGCTGAACGCTACGAGGAGCTTGAGCGTGCACAGCAGCAGCTGCAGGCGCGCTTCAATGCCGACGAGGCGCGGATCGTGATGCTCGAAGGCCGCCTCAAGGTGACCATGAGCGACCGCATCCTGTTCCCCTCGGGCGGCTACCGGATCGAGCGCAGCGCGCGGGAACAGCTTGAGAAGATGGTGCCGACGCTGCGGGGCCTGCGGAATACCCGCGTCATCATCGAGGGCTATACCGACACCACACCGGTCGGCGCCGCGCTGCGCCGCGAAGGCATTGCCTCGAACCTCGACCTGTCCTCGCGCCGCGCGGACACGGTGGCCGACGCCCTCGTTTCGCTCGGCGCGCCGCGCGACATCATCTCGGCCGACGGCCGCGGCGAGGCGAACCCGATCGCGTCCAACGCGACGCCGCAAGGCCGCGCTCAGAACCGGCGCATCGAAGTGACGCTGGTCGGTCCCGGCAACTGATCGCGGCACCGGTGCGCCGGCGGCCCATGCGCCGCCGTCGCGCCGGATCACCAGCTCAGCGGCACATCAGCACTGGTATCTCGGCATTCTCCAGCACGTGGCGCGTCACGCCACCCAGGATCAACTGCCGCAGGCGTGAGTGCGAATAGGCGCCCATGCACACCAGGTCCGCACCGAAGTCGCGCACCGCGCCGAGCAGCCCCGCTCCTACCTCGCGCGTGGTGGGCTTGAACTGCACGATCTCGGCCGGGATGGAGTGCCAGCGCAGGTAGGACTGGATGCCCTCGGCCTTCGGGCCGCGCCGCTGGTATTCATCCGCGCACAGGATCTGCACCGCGGCCGCCTTGTGCAGCCAGGGCAGCGCGGCCGCGACCGCCGCGGCGCTTTCGGCCGTGCCGTTCCAGGCCACGCAGACCCGGGTCCCGATATCGCTGGGCGCATTGCGCGGCGCGATCAGCACCGGCCGGCCGGAATCGAACAGGATGGCATGCAGCGCATCGCTCGATGAGACATCCTCGCCCGCTTCGGGGTGCGGCACCACCGCCATGTCGTACAGGCGGGACTGCTGCGCGACGATGTCCTCCTCCCGCCCCGCGATCAATTCGAAGGAGAGCGTCGGCCCACCGGATTTCGCCGCGGTGTCGGGGTTGTCGGCGAGCGTCACGCCACCGAGGCCGGAGGTGAACTTGTCGAACAGCGTGCGCACGCGGTCGGCGCGCTCGCCGCTTTCGCGTTCCGTCGCGGCCATCATTTCCTCGATCATCGCGCCCGACAGGCCCTCGCCCGCCAACGGCGCGACATCGCGCGCATCCACCCGCACATGCAGGCAATGCACGTGCGAATTCCAGGTCCGCGCCGCGATCAGCGCGGTGGCGAGCGCCGCCTCGCCGGAGGCGGTCCCGGTCAGCGGCAGCAGCAGTCGCCGATAGGCCATGATATGAAGCTCCCCTTCATCGCTGCGGTATGGTTTACGCCGCGCTCAAGCCTAGCACACGGAACGCCGTGCAACGCCAATGGCCGCCCGCGCAGCGCCCAGGGCATCGCCCTCGGCCGGCACGTGATGCCAGGTGATGGGGCCTCGCTCGGCGGCTGCGGCACGCATCAGCACGGACTCGGTGGCGTCGGAAGCGTCGTTGCGGCGTCTGGCGAGCCGCGCCCGAAGCACATCGAGCGGCGCATCCAGCCACACGCCGTCGAAGCGCTGGTTCATCTCGCGTGCCACCGCCTCCGCAGCGTCGCGATGGGATGGGGCGAGGAACACCGCATCGAGCACCACCGCCTGGCCGGCACCGAGCGCGGCGCGGGCCATGGCGAACATTTCCTCATGCACGCACAGGCTCTCGGCTTCCGCATAGGCTCCGGGCGGCAGGCGGGTCTCGGGCGCGACACCCGCGCGGCGCTTGCGGATCTCGTCGGAACGCAGGACCACGGCACCGGGGCAGCGGCCCAACTCCGGTGCGAGGGCCCTTGCCAGCGTGGACTTGCCAGTGCCCTGGAGCCCGCCCACCGCCACCACCCGCGGCGCGACCGGGCGCAGATGCGCCTCGGCGGCATCGAGAAGGTGCTCCCAGGAATGACCGCGCGTGGCCTCGACATGCGCGCGGATCATCGCCCGCAGCGACAGCCACAGCGGCAGGCCCGCCACCAGGCCGGCATCGCCGGTGCGCGCCAGGTAGCGGTTCAGGACCCGGTTGGCGGCCGGGCGGCCGACATGCAGGTCGAGGTCCATCAGCAGGAAGGCGAGGTCGTAGCCGACATCGATGCAGGCCAGCGCCTCGTCGAATTCCAGCGCGTCGAACAGCGTGGGGCGGCCTTCCCACAGGCACAGGTTTCCCAGGTGAAGGTCGCCATGGCAGCGCCTCACATGGCCTGCGGCGGCTCGCGCGGCGATCATGGGGGCCAGCGCCGCGAGCACCTGCCGCGCCGCCACGGCCCAGGCCTGCGCCCGCCCCTCCGGCAGCCCCGCGCGCAGCGCCGAGGGCAGGTTGCCTTCCAGGATGGCGGACATCACCGCGGGCGCGTCGGTCTGCGCCGGGGGGGCGGCTGCGTGCATCGCCGCCACCGCATCGGCCACCGCGTCCAGCATCCGCGCGTCGAGCCCGCCCCGTGCGGCCACGGTGTCCAGGAAATCCGCGGCCGGCACGGGCGCCATGCGCAGCACCCATTCCACGGCCGGGCCCTCACCGCCCTCGCGCAGGGCGTCGTCGGGCCCGCGCGTGATCGGCACGACATCGCGGTAGATGCCCGGCGCGTGCGGCTTGTTCAGTTCCAGTTCGCGCCGGCAGAAGTGCTCGCGGGCCTCGATGGCCGTGAAGTCGAGGAAGCCGAGTGCCACCGCCTTCTTCATTTTCCAGGCCGTGGTCGGGCCTGGAAAAACCGCCGAGATGTGCGTCTCGACCGGCCGGGTGCCGGACAGGCGGGCCAGGAAGGCAGCCGCCTCCCGCTGGCCTTCGGGGATGGTGCTCGGGGCCTGGCTCATGGGCGCATCGGCAGGGCCGCGCTGGCGGGGTGGTTCGGTTTCGCGCGTCCGGTATGGTCCCGCAGCGCTGGGGCCGTGCCGCCCCTTCGTCTCGCGGTCATCGGACGCGGCGGTCACGGATAGAGCATCTCGAGGCGCCAGGCCTCGCCATCGCGGTGGAATACCCGTCGTTCGTGCAAGCGGAAGGGCATGTCCCGCCACAACTCGATGCGCCGCGGCAGCACCCGGAACCCCGACCAGAAGGGCGGGCGCGGGATCTCCCCGACGGCATGCTTCAGGCCGTATTCGGCCACCGCCTTCTCCAGCGCGAAGCGGGATTCGAGCGGGCGGGACTGCTTGGAGGCCCAGGCCCCCAGGCGCGAGGTGCGCGCGCGGGTGGCGTAGTAGGCATCGGCCTCGGCATCGCTGACGGCCTCCACCGGCCCCTCGACGCGCACGCTGCGGGCCAGGGTTTTCCAGTGGAAGCACAGCGCCGCCTGGGGGTTCGCGGCGAGTTCGCCGCCCTTGCGGCTCTCGAGGTTGGTGTAGAACACGAAGCCGCGCGGATCGACGCCCTTGAGCAGCACCATGCGCGCCGAAGGCCGCCCATCGGGCGTGGCGGTGGCCAGGCAGACCGCATTGGGGTCGTTGGGCTCGCTGCCGGCCGCCTCGGCCATCCAGGCCTCGAAGATGGCGATCGGGTTGTCGGGGGTGGCGGTGGCGTCCATGGGATACTCCTGTGCCTGCCTGTATCGGCCCGCGTGGCGCGCCGGCAAGGGGCGGAAGCACTTGCCCCGCACCGACCGCCATGGCACGACCCGGGGCTCGCGGAACAAACGGACGGGTCCAACAGCGATGAATGACGCCGCGCCAGCGCCCGGAATCGCCACGGGCAGCCTGATGCAGGGCAAGCGGGGCCTGGTGATGGGGGTCGCCAACGACCGGTCCATCGCCTGGGGAATCGCCCGCGCGGTGGCGGCCCAGGGCGGCGAGATCGCCTTCACCTACCAGGGCGAGGCGCTCGAGAAGCGGGTGAAGCCGCTGGCCGAGAGCGTGGGTTCCTCCCTGGTGCTGCCCTGCGACGTGGCCGACGACGCCAGCATGGATGCGGCCTTCGCCAGCATCGAGAAGGCCTGGGGCCGGATCGACTTCCTGGTTCATGCCATTGGCTATGCCGACAAGCAGTTCCTGCGCGGGCGCTACATCGACACGCCGCGTGCGGCCTTCCTGCAGGCGATGGACATCTCCTGCTATTCCTTCGCCGCGGTGGGCCAGAGGGCGGCGGCGCTGATGCAGGCCGGCGGGTCCCTGCTCACGCTGTCCTACCTGGGCGCGGAGCGGGTCACGCCCCACTACAACGTGATGGGCGTGGCCAAGGCGGCGCTGGAGGCCTCGGTGCGCTACATGGCGACCGACCTGGGCGAGCGCGGCATCCGCGTGAACGCCATCTCCGCCGGGCCGATCAAGACCCTGGCGGCGAGCGGCATCGGCGATTTCCGCTACATCCTGCGCTGGAACCAGTACAACGCGCCGCTGCGGCGCAATGTGACCATCGAGGAGGTCGGCGGGTCGGGGGTGTACCTGCTGTCGGACCTCGGCGCCGGGCGTGACGGGCGAGGTGCATCATGTCGATTCCGGCTACCACATCGTGGGGATGAAGAACCCCGATGCGCCGGACATCACGGTGGAGAAGGGGTGAAGCGACCGGCCGAGGGCACACGCATCGCGCCTGACGGCAGGGCTTCGCAGACGGCGGGATGGATCGCATGACGTCAGGCGAAAAAGCGAAGATGTTGGCCGGCGAACTCTACGATCCCGCGGCACCCGACATCCAGGCCGACCTTGCAGCCACGCGGCAATGGCTTGCCCGCTACAATGCGCCCGAGGCGCTGCTGCTGCCTTCGGACGGGCGGCGGGCCATGCTGCGGGAGAGGTTCGCCCATGTCGGTGAAGGTGCTGCGATCCGCCCGCCCTTCCACTGCGACTACGGGCTGAACATCAGCCTCGGGGCAGGGGCCTTCCTGAACTTCAACTGCGTGATCCTGGACGTGGTGGCGGTCAGCATCGGCGAGGGGGCGCAGATCGGCCCCGCGGTGCAGATCATCGCCGCCGACCATCCGCGCGATGCGGCAACCCGGCGCGCCGGCCTGGAATTCGGCCGCCCGGTCCGCATCGGCGCGCATGCCTGGATCGGCGCCGGGGCGATCATCCTGCCGGGTGTCACCATCGGCGAGGATGCGGTGATCGGCGCGGGCAGCGTCGTCACCCGCGATGTCCCGGCCGGCGCGGTCGCGATGGGCAATCCGGCGCGAATCGGCAATAGCGGCCAGCCCTTCCAGACCATGTCGCACAACACCTTCGGCCACCTGTTCCGCGTCACCACCTGGGGCGAAAGCCACGGGCCGGCGATCGGCTGCGTGGTCGACGGCTGCCCGCCGGGCATCCCGCTGACGCGAGGCCGACATCCAGCCCTGGCTCGACCAGCGCCGCCCCGGCCAGTCGCGCTTCACCACCCAGCGCCAGGAAGCCCGACCAGGTGCGCATCCTCTCCGGCGTGTTCGAGGACGACGGCGACGGTGACCACCGGCACGCCGATCTCGCTGACTGATCGAGAACGTCGACCAGCGCTCGAAGGACTACTCGCGAGATCGACGACCAGTTCCGCCCCGGCCACGCCGACTTCACCTACTGAGCCGAAATACGGCATCCGCGACTATCGCGGCGGCGGCCGGTCCTCGGCGCGCGAGACCGCGATGCGGGTCGCCGCCGGCGCCGTCGCGCGCAAGCGTGCTCGGCGCGGCAGGTGCGCGTGCGCGGCGCCCTGGTCCAGATCGGCCCGCACGACGATCGACCGCGCCGGCTGGGACTGGGACGACGGTGGAGCGAGAACCCGTTCTTCTGCCCGGACCGCGCGGCCGCCGCGCGGCTGGGAACGACTACCTCGACGGCAGTCGCGCAAGGCCGGCTCCTCCGTCGGCGCGGTGATCGAGGTCGTGGCCGAAGGCGTGCCCGCCGGGCCTGGGCGCGCCGATCTACGGCAAGCTCGACGCCGGACCTCGCCTCGGCGCTGATGTGCATCAACGCGGTCAAGGGCGTCGAGATCGGCGCCGGCTTCGCCGCCGCCGCGCCTGACCGGCGAGGAGAACGCCGACGAGATGCGCATGGGCAACGACGGCACCGTCGCCTTCCTCTCCAACAACGCCGGCGGCATCCTCGGCGGCATCTCCACCGGCCAGCCCATCGTCGCGCGCTTCGCGGTGAAGCCGACCTCCTCGATCCTCACCCCGCGCGCAGCGGTCGACCGTCACGGGCGACGAGACCGAAGTCCTCACCAAGGGCCGCCACGACCCCTGCGTCGGCATCCGCGCCGTGCCGGTGGGCGAGGCGATGATGGCCATCGTGCTGGCCGACCACTTCCTGCGCCACCGCGCGCAGAACCCGGATGCACCGAGCCTGGCGCGCCTGCCGCGCAACTGAGGCTGGCCGGCGCTACCGGAACACGGGCACGGCGCTGTCGTCCTGCGGCGCGGTCATCGGCACCTCGATGGTCACGCTGGCCGGATCCACGCCGGTGCCGCTGTCGAGCCAATAGGTCACGCTCTCGGGCCAGACGATGACGATGGCGACCAGCGTGAGCTGCAGGAACAGGAACGGCACCGCGCCCCAGTAGATGTCCTTGGTCAGCACCGATTTCGGCGCCACGCCGCGCAGGTAGAACAGCGCGAAGCCGAAGGGCGGGTGCATGAAGGAGGTCTGCAGGTTCACGCACAGCAGCACGCCGAACCACACCAGGTTGATGTCGAGCTTGGCCGCCACGGGTGCCAGCAGCGGCACGACGATGAAGGCGATCTCGAAGAAGTCGAGGAAGAAGGCCAGGAAGAACACGAAGATGTTGACGAACGATCAGGAAGCCGGTCTGCCCGCCCGGCAGGTGCGCCCAGCAGGTGCTCGATCCAGATGGAGCCGTCCACGCCCTGGAACACCAGCGTGAACACCGTGGCGCCGATCAGGATGAAGATGACCATGGCGGTGATGCGCATGGTGTTGGCCATCGCCTCGAACAGCAGCGCCCAGGTGAAGCGGCGGTTGATCACGGCGATGCACGATGGCGCCCATCGCGCCCATCGCGCCGGCCTCGGTCGGTCGTCGCGAGGCCGAGGAAGATGGTGCCCAGCACCAGGAACATCAGCACCAGGCGACGGCACCATGCCCTTGAGCACGCGCCAGTACAGCGGCCAGCCGTGCAGGGTGCGCGCCTCGGCCGGCAGCGGCGGCACCTTGTGCGGCGAGACCAGGCTGACCCCCGCGATGAACAGCAGGAACAGCATGATCTGCATCATCGACGGGCCGATCGCGCCCTTGTACATGTCGCCCACGCTCTTGCCGAGCTGGTCGCCCAGCACGATCAGCACCAGCGAGGGCGGAATCAGCTGCGCGATGGTGCCCGAGGCCGCGATCACGCCGGTGGCGATGCGCATGTCGTAGCCGTAGCGGATCATGATCGGCAGCGATGATCATGCCCATCGCGATCACGCTGGCGGCCACCGTGCCGGTGATCGCCCCCAGCACCGCGCCCACCACGATCACCGCATAGGCGAGGCCGCCGGGCACCTTGCCGAACAACTGCCCGGTGCCTTCCAGCAGGTCCTCGGCCAGGCCGCAGCGTTCCAGGATGGCACCCATCATTGTTCAGGAGCTGATGACGGGATCATCGAGATCACTGCTACCGGTGGAACTGTACCACTGAAATATACCTTAAATCCGGGATCCGTAACCAGTGCAACCGGAATCTTTAATGGTCTTATACCTGGTACTTACATTGTGTCGGTGGAAGATGCGGAAGGTTGTGGTCCTGTGGACTCATCACCTTTTATTATTACAGAACCACCACCTTTTGTGATTGATTCATTGATTGACGAGAACATCAGTTGTAATGGGATCGATGACGGTACCATCAGCATCTATATGTCCGGTGGCGTGCCTCCATACGATTATTCTGTGGATAACCAGAGTTCCTGGTCCACCGACAGTCTCTTTACAGATCTTGCACCTGATATCTACGAAGTGTATATAAGGGATGCAAACCTCTGTTTAGTCTACGGAGGATCCTTTGCATTGGTGGATCCACCCCTGCTTTCTGTTACATTCACCACCACCGATATAACCACCTGTGCAGATGATACAACCGGAGCGATTGAGGCCATTGCCAGTGGTGGAACGGGCGTGCTGGAATATTCATTGGGTGGCCTGGTATATCAGACCTTCAGGCACTTTCAATAATCTGGCGGCTGACTCATATTCACTCTTTGTAAGGGACGAAGTGGGTTGTACAGCATACTGAGCCTGTAACAGTCACTGAACCCGAAGCTGTGATGGCAACCATTACAAAAACAGATGCCACCTACGGAAATCTTGGTTCCATTACCATCTCCGGAACCACCGGAGGGATTCCACCCTATGAGTACACCATAGAAGGAGATACAGGGGCCTTCTCCGGTGATACGGTGTACATTGATCTGGAAGCCGGATCCTATCATGTGATCGTCAGGGATCTTAACGGTTGTCCCTTCAGGCAGACAGTAAACATACTTGATGTTCCGCCCCTGGATGTGGCTGTCAATACAATAGATGTAAGTTGCTTCGGAGCAGATGACGGATCCATTTTACTTGTTCCACAGGATGCTGAAGGAAACGTGGAGTATTCCATTGACGGGGGTATGAATTTCGTTTCGGTAGCCCTGTTTGAAGGCCTTCCCGGGAACATCACCTATTATCTTGTGGCAAGGGATGAAGCGGGTAAAGTCTTTACCGATTCAGTAACCATTGCGGAACCTCCGGAGATCATTCTTTCCAGGCTTATCACTCCTGCAGAGTGCAGTGCATTTAGTGAAACAGGGGCCATAGATATTACGGTTTCCGGTGGTTCAGGAACCTTCTCCTTCCTCTGGTCAGATGGCAGTACAGATGGGGATCGTTCAAATATTGTAGCGGGCACCTATATCCTGGAGACAACAGATTCCGATGCCTGTTTCCGCTTCGATACCATCCTGGTTAACAGCCTTGTCATTGTGGATGCATATGCCGGGGAAGATACCACCATCTGTTCCGGTGAAACGCTGCAATTAAACGGACTTGGCGGGCATATCCCCAGCTGGGAACCTGCCATTCTCCTTTCTGATCCATCCATTGCTAATCCCGTAACTCTCCCGCTTACCGAATCCACCACCTTTGTGTTTATGATCACGGAGGAAACCAGTCCATATGGCTGTTATAACATCGATTCCATTTCTGTAATGTTATACCCACAATCGGGTATTTCAGCCACTGAAGACACCTTTGTCATCACTGGTGCTTCTATTCAACTGGAAGCAACCGGCGGTCCTTTCAGTGAATACAGGTGGGAACCCGGTACCGGACTTGATAAGTAGCAATATTTCCAACCCCTGGCCACTCCTGTATCAATCGATCGGTATTATGTACTATGGTACCAATTCCTACGGATGTGAGGAGATGGATTCAATCTTCATCGAAGTCATTGAGGATCTTCAGGTCTACAATGTATTTTCACCCAATGGTGACGGAATCAATGACTATTTCGAAATCGAAAATTCCGAACGCTTCCCGGATATGGTGGTGGAAGTATACAGCCGTTGGGGAGACCAGTCTATTCCAACAGTGGGTTATGACGAGTGGAAGCAGTTGGGACGGAACAACTCGGGGAAAAGATGCGCCCGTTGGAACATACTATTATGTAATCATCCCGTATAGTGGTGCGAACCCCATTACAGGGAACGTAACGATAATCAGGTAGCATGAGAAGAGTTACATACATTATATTGTTGGAATTATCACTGGTTCGACTGGATTGCATGGACAGCAATTGCCCCATTATACCCAATACATGTTCAATGATTTCGTGATCAATCCGGCCATTGCAGGAGTATCATGATTTTTACCAGATCCGGACCAATCACAGGTTCCAGTGGGTTGGTCTGGCAGATCCGCCGGTGACCAACTCCATTGCGTTCTATGGTCCGCATGCAAACCTTGACATGGGATATGGTGGATATGTATACAACGATGTGACCGGTCCCACCAGCAGGACAGGAATTACCGGTTCATATGCCTATAACATTGCCATTACCGGAGATATAAGACTCTCCATGGGAATCTCAGCCAGCATCATGCAATTCCGCATCGATGGAACCCAGTTAAATCCAAGAGATGTTTCTGATCCGCCATTCTGCAGATGGTCAGTACCTCCTATCTTCCCGATGCGGGAATCGGGGTTTACCTGTATGCGGAGGAGTTTTATGTGGGATTGTCAGCTGCCCAGCTGCTGAATAATAACCTCAAGGTATTTGACAACAAGAACGGACTGAACCGGTTAAAAACCCACATCAACCTCACTGGGGCCTACCGGTTCCAGATAGACCAGGACTGGATGCTGGAACCATCGGTGATGATCAAGGGTACTGCTCCCAAGGAGTTGAGTTTTGATATAACGGCACAGGGCCGAATGGAAAAAGATGTTATGGGGTGCTGTAGCTTACCGTTATCATGAATCCATCGGGATTCTTCTGGGATACAGTTATGAGGAGATGCTCTTTTTTGGTTATGCATATGATATCGGCATTTCCGCCCTCAGAAAATATAATACGGGAACACATGAAATCATGATCGGTTATCGTTTTAATGATATCAAATAAAAGATATGTGTTCGCGGTTTCCTTTTATTCTTCTGATTGTTTCTGCTTTGGTATTATCCGGCTGTATCCAGAAGAAAACCATCAGCGGTAAAGAATTTGTCCCGGAAGATGTACTGATTCAGGTTCTGGTGGATCTTCATCTGGTGGACGGAATCACCAATGACCGGAAATTTCATCGCCGGTTTGAAGCAGACAGCATTGATGTGCTGAATCCGATCCTGGATAAGTACAGCATCACTCAGGAAATGTTTGATACTACCATGTTTGAATACAGCAGGTATCCATATCTGCTGGATCAGGTTTACAATGAAGTACTCATTAGGCTAAATGTGATGCTCGATGAGAATGATAAAGGAGATGAAACTAGTACACCAGAAGAGTAATCAGTACAATTCCAAAACCAAGTAAATACCCCGCATAGATTTCTATTGATCGGTTCACTCCCATTGCGAGTCTTGCACTCCCGGTTATTCCGCCTGCGAGCAGTGAAAGGATCAGGGTACCCTGCATAGGAGAGCCGAAAAGATAAATCAGGGCAATGATCAGGCCGGTGAGTCCCCCGAGAGCAGCCGAATGAATGCAGATTTTAAACTTTAGATTTAAAACAAGCACCAGAAAAAGGGTGGCTGTAACAGATAATACATAAGCGTGTATCACCCTGTTCAAGGGAAGCCGGATAAAATAGATAAAGGTGATGATATAGAGAATCAGGATGATCAGCTGAGGAATCAGACGTTCCTCCCTGGTGGCATACTGCAGGCCTGAAACCAGGTTTCTGTAATAGAGGACCGGAACCATGATCAGGGGAAAAAAGAGGGTGCCCAATGCCATTACAAACAGGATGGCTCTTTTTGCAGCGGGATCCAGGAGGGATAAATAGGTTCCTGAATTCAAAATAAGAAACAGTCCCAGGGTTGGCATGATCAGGGGATGGAATATGTATGAGATCACAGAGACTGCTTTCTTCATATCCATCAGTTTACAGCTCCTTGCGAAGCCTGGCTACGGGTAAGCCCAGCTGTTCCCTGTATTTTGCCACAGTTCTTCTGGCAATCTGATATCCCTTGTCATTTAGAATGACTGCGAGCCTGTCATCTGTAAGGGGTTTACGTTTATCTTCATTGTTAATGCAATCCTCCAGGATTTTTTTGATCTCCCTTGTGGAGACCTCTTCCCCACTGTCGGTTTGCATTCCTTCCGAAAAGAAATATTTAAGCGGATAAATCCCAAAATGGGTTTGAATATACTTACTGTTAACTACCCGCGAAATGGTAGAAATATCCAGATTTGTCATTTCGGCGATATCCTTTAGTATCATGGGACGCATTCTTATTTCATCCCCTTCTAAGAAATAGTCCCGTTGATATTCAAGGATGGCATTCATGGTCAGCATCATGGTATTCTGCCGCTGCCTGATGGCATCAATGAACCACTTGGCTGAATCCAGCTTCTGCTTAACAAAAGTGATGGCATTTTTTTCATCCTTGCTGGCAGAAGCTTTATTGGCATTGTAGCTTTCAAACATATCCGAATAGGTCCTGCTGACCCTTAATTCAGGAACATTGGTTGAATTGAGATAAAGCTGAAGTTCCCCTTCACTCTCATCCAGGATGAAATCAGGGACAATGTGGTGAAATGATTTTCCCTGAGAATCTCCCATTGCTCCACCGGGTTTTGGGTTGAGTTTCAAGATCTCCTCCAAAGCAGTTTTTAAATCCCCTTCTGTGATGTCAAGTCGTTGAATGATCCTATCATAATGTTTGTTGGTAAACTCTTCGAAATGATTCTTCAGGATGGTTTTGGCCATGATGATGACTGGTTGTTCCAGGTCTTTTCTATCAATCTGAAGAAGAAGACATTCCTGCAGATTTCTGGCTCCTATCCCCGCCGGATCAAATTCCTGAATAATCATCAAAACCTCATGAAGTTCTTCATAAGTGGCTTCCAGTCCAACCGAAAAGGCCAGATCGTCGGCTATGGCTTCCAACTCCCTTCTCAGGTAACCATCATCATCAATATTTCCCAGGATATATTCAGCAAGAATTTCCCCTTATCGTTTGGCTAAGAATTATTGTCCAGCACTCGCATGGCAACGTTCGAGGCGAAAAACTGCGTCGGTGGCGCGACCTCTGTCTGACCGCCTGAACCCATCCTCAGCGGTTGGACAAACTTCGGAGCTTAAAAAATTGGGCTAACCGCGAGGTCTCGCCGATCTGAGAAGACCGCTGCAACTTGCGTGATCCTGAAAGTGCACGAGGTTGTCCTCCTTCAGGACGCGCGGATCGAGCTATCCTCCGCAGGTGATGTGACCTCCTGCACGAAGGAATTTACTGAATTGCAGGCGGGGGAAAAGACCGATTCGCTTAGCGAATTGGGGTCTTTCTGCATTTGATCACCGCGTGCAGTTCGGATGCCCCTCGCGGACAATGCGTGTTAAGGTGGTAGACCAGTCGTTCGCCTTTCTTGACACTTTCGGTCTTCGCCGTTTGTGAACCCAGGGCGTGGCTGACCCGGTGGGGTTAGTGCCCTCAGGTAGACGGTGGCGCAAGTCTTGAATCAGACAAGCCAATCGGTGGACATAGCCGCGTCTGTGGCTCATCTTGGAGTAAAGCGTATTTGAGAATACAGACTCGACTCACGCCTCGTTTGTAGTGTTCAGATAACTCCTCCTTTCGCCGCTCGTCTCAGACTTAAGGTGAACAGCTATGATGTCGCTCCCACTGCGATGCCTTTCCGCCGTAGCACTGCTTGTTGTTACCGCTGCCAACGTTGTATATGCGGATATCAAGAACTGGCAGACCGGAGAGATCATTCCTGGCGGGAATCACGCTGGGCCCGGCATCGATCTGTCGAACTGGTACACCGACGAACGCAATCTGCGGTTCGCCGACCTTTCTGACACAAACCTCGAGGGTGCGATTTTCTCGGAGAGTTGGTTGGACCAGGCGCGATTTCAACGATCTAACCTAACGAACGCGAGGTTAGATCGGTTTCTGGTAGGCTCCTTGTTGGGTGCGAACTTCAACCAGGCCATTCTCTCGGGAGCCGTGTTGATTCACCAGCTCAGGGATGCCGACCTCAGCGAGACCGTGGCTGCCGGAGCGGGCTTTGCTCCGCCATTGTTGGAAGACGCGAACTTCAGAGGAGCGGACCTTACGATGCGGACTTCCAAGTCAGCAACGTTGCGAACGCGAACTTCAGCGGTGCGACCGTAATCGGTGCGAGGTTCGGACCAGACATCTCCAACTTTACCAAGGAGCAACTCTTCTCAACAGCCAGTTTACATGGATCAGGACCTGCGTGACATCGAGCTATATCACACGGACTTTTCTGGTGCAGACTTCGCGGGACGAAAATTTAACCGCACTCGCTGCGCTGAATCTGGATGACTCCGATTTCTCGGACGCCCAGCTCGTCGAGCGCGTTCACTGTGGTCGGGCTCGACAACGCGGACTTCACTCGGGCCGACCTTCGCGGTGCGAGACGTTCGTTCCAGAAGCGACGACGCGGACAGACAATCTTATCTGGCCCGATCACGAGATTCGGGGGCTGGAACTTGTTGCCGGTGAGACGCTAACGGTACGGGGTACGGACCTCGTAGCGCCGGGCGGCCGCGATGTGGTGACGGTAGCGAGCAAACTGATTATCGGCGATGGCGCCACATTGCAGCTGGGCAGTCAGTTGTTCGAGGGTGACCAAGGGAGTTTTGTCAGTACTCCGAACGTTTCTATCGGCTCCAACATCCCGATCGAACTCGGTGGAACGTTGCTGGTTTCGGGTGCCCTACCGGAGATTGGCGAAACGCTCGATTTGTTTGACTGGCCTGAACCACTCGCTCCCGACAATTTGTTTTCACGGATTGAACTTCCCCCTAACACGGTATGGGACGTCAGTCAGCTTTACACAACTGGAGAGATCACGCTGGTTCCCGAGCCAGCCAACCCCACATTGGTTGTCATCGCCCTTGGGACGTTGGCTTTTTGTTGCCGGGCCCTACCTCTACCTCACACGGGGACCTCGCGCTAGTCACTTTGGCAACATAGAACGCCCCCATCGACTTCTGGCCACCAAGCTGCCTTCTGCCGCTTTACACGGCTGTCTTGTTAGAGCGGGTTTCGACCATGCCCGTATGTGGCAACGTGACTTCCGTATCGTCACGCGCTGACAGCGATACCTCCACCACGAACACAGACGGCGAATCTGCGCCAGGGGGCAATCCGACGCGAATGGCCTTGGAAATACCTTCAGAGGTCTGGTCACTCAGGATACACCTCTTGCTGCTCGGAGAGTGCCGGAGAAGCAGAGGAGTGACACCCTTCGGTCTCGGAGCGATTGCCCGCATTGCGGTCGGTGTACATAACTTCGGGCTGGTAGCGGATCGAGCTATCTTCCGAGGTCTTTTTCACCGACGCGGATTTGTGCTGCCAACCGGCTAAGCTCATCGGTGTCACCGATCTGACGAGACCGATGCGACTTACGTCCATCTGGGATTGCACGAGGATGTCCTCTCCGCTGCGGGCTTGCCGAAACTTGAAATAACATCGGTAAATTTACCTCATGCAAGAAGGAGTTCTCCGAGTAGTGGGAGGTGCTGGCGACCTATGAGCCTAGCTGGAATCCAATAAACGGGACCAACCACTACGTGGAAGACTCTTCCCGCGTTTGGCGATTCATATTCTGATAAGTTGCCGGGCCACGCCGCGTACCGATTCGCTAAACAATTGAAACACGCTTGAATCGGAGGGTTGGCGAACTTAGCATGTACACTCCTAGACTGAATCGGTCACATCACCTTGAGACTCCGACCATGAAATTTCTCTTCGGATCACTCCTTGTTGCTTTGTGTTTTTGGTCGTGCCCAGTCAGCGGTACCGTGGTTTTGGATTGGGCGATGGTGGGTGACTCCGGGAATGCAGGCGATGTTCAGCCGCAGGGAACGTTTGGCGCGGTTGACTACGCTTATTCTATCGCAAAGCATGAAGTGACGAACGATCAGTACGCCGAATTCCTGAATGCCGTCGCTGGCGTGGACACCCACGGGCTTTACAACCCCTCGATGGGAACAAGTGCACGCGGCGGGATTGTCCAGGCTTGCCCAACGACGTGTTCCTATTCCGTGAAACATTCTATGGGCTCGAAACCGGTCGTCTTCGTCAGCTTCTGGGACGCGGCGAGATTCACCAACTGGTTGCACAATGGTCAGCCGACTGGTGCGCAGAACAATAGCACCACGGAGGACGGTGCCTATACCCTGGCAGGCGTCACGAATCCGGATAACAGCAGCGTCACACGCAACGTTGGCACCGTTCTTCATTCCGACCGAAAACGAATGGTACAAGGCAGCCTATCACAAGAACGATGGTCTAACGGGCAACTACTGGGACTTTCCCATGTCAACCGATGTGACGCCTCTTTCAGTCCAGCCGCCTGGCGGCTTCAAAAACGCGGCGAATCTTTTTAAGAATGACGGCGTTCCTAATGGCTTTGACAATGGTTATGCCACGACAGGTTCCTTGGTATTTGACAACAACGAAGTCTACCTGACGGATGTGGGTGCCTACACGGTTTCCACCAGCCCGTACGGCACGTTCGATCAAGGAGGCAATGTTTCTGAATGGAATGAAATGGTCAGTGGTCCGTCTCGTGGTCTTCGCGGGGGTAGTTGGAACGGCAACGCCTTCCTCTCTGCGGCGTCGCTCCGCGGCAACATCGGTCCCACCGTCGAGCGCGATTTTATCGGTTTTCGTGTGGCAAGTATCCCTGAGCCAAGTCCGCTGCTGTATGGAAGTGTTTTATTGTTAGGGCTGGTGGGCTGGAGACGAGATTAGAGCTAACCCTTTATCCTTTCTTCCTTTTACCCTTTAACTTCGCCGCCGTAGGCGGCGGGCGACTCGAAAACGGAGTTTCGCTTGAGCCGCTTCAACTTGCCGGGTCGTGGTTCGCCGGTCGTTCTCGTGAAGTGGTACGACTTCACGAAATGGCTTTTGGCACACATCGACAACTGGTCCGCGTCCTTCCGAGGAACCGATAACGGGGTTAGCTTTGTCTGGCTAAGTAGGCTGCCAACTCTTCACACCGCTTGCATTACGAGACGTTGGCGAGAAACAGCGGTGTACATAACTTCGTGCAATTTCGAGTCCTCGCTCGGCGCAGCGGTCGTGAAGACCTCCTTCAGTTCCAAATCCTCGCTCGACGACCCGATGCGAGATCACGAATTACCCAAACTAACCTCAGCGGTCTTCCACCGGTGGCGACACCTCCGCAGTTAATTCGGAGGTGCCGCTCCGGCCGGATTTCACGCCTGGCGGAATCTTCGGCGACAGCACGGGCACTCGCCATCGAATCCATGCACAAGCGCCGTTGAACGCCGTCGGCTGGGGCAGCGACATGATCGCCTTGAAAGCGAGTGGATCGCGGTGTGCGTAGTGCCGATACGTCACGCCGCCGACGGAGTGCCCGAGAATCTCGATCGACGATTCCGGCATGTGCTCGTCGTAGTACGTCGCACACGTCTTTCGGAGATCCTTCAAGACCCAGAGTTTCTCCTCACCGGTTTCGACATCTTGCTTCGGCTTCACTCCTGCCAAGCTGCAGAGACGTTGAAACTGCGCGTTCGGCCGTGAGCTGCCGCAGTGAAACACCGGCTGGTCGGGCTGTGGTTCGTCGGGCCGGAGGCTCTTGAGGTGCACCTGCACGACTCGATTCATCGGTCGATAGAACTGCTTCTTCGTCTTCACCCGGCGATAGTACAGCCAGCCGTAGCGAGAGTCTCTGCCCTTGCCGTTCGGTGGTTCGGGACGCCAGGAGACGTGCCGCCACAGGATCGGCTCGTGAAACGCGGCGGACTTGAAGACCGTTCCGGTGTCGACGCCGTAGTTGAAGAACACGACCAAGGCCGCCCGCCAGTAGTGGCCGACCGTTAGCGGTTGCTTCCAGCCCCTCGGTCGCTTCAGTTCGTACGTGGCGAAGTAGAGTGCGTTCAGGTCCGCCTTCGTCAGGTAGTGGCGTCCGGCCACATCACGCTGCGGCTTGGGTTTGGGAAACCGCGGAAGCTTCTCCAGAATAGTCCTGCTCCCAGGCCCACGACAGGATGGCTCTCAGATTCTCGCGGGCCTTGTTGGCAGTCCGTCCGGCGTTCGAGCCGCCGTCGCCCGCTGCTTTCTCGTGGACCCAGTCGAGGAAGTCTCGCAGGTGGGTCCTCTCAATCTGATCGACGTCGACTCCTTTTCCCCAGGCGATCCACTTGGTGACGGTCGCTCGGTACTCCTTGCAGGTTCCGGACGAGAGCTTTTTGGTGGCCAAATACTTTGCGGCAACCGTTTCAAGGCTGATGGACATGGTGACGACTCCCGGCCGTCGACATGTACTTCCGTCCCCGGCTCCGCCAGCCGATAGCCACAATCGGCCTCCTGCTGAACCTCCTGTCGCTCTTTGTTAAGATCAGGCAGCTTACGTTAGCTGCACACACCCGCCCATATCTAACCGACAAAAGGGAGAAGAGCGCGGCTTGGCGAGCTGGCGAACTCGCGGATTCTCTAAGTTAGACTGGTCAACGAAGGCATGGGAAAGAAGCAACTCTCACCGAAGCATCAAGTCTGGGTCGATGCACGCGATCGATTTCACCTCTCCCATGCCCACGTTCAGATGGCACGAGAGCTGGGCTTGAATCCGAAGAAACTCGGTCAGAAGGCGAACCATCGTCAACAGACGTGGAAAGCGCCTCTTCCCGAATTCATCGAACAACTCTATTTCAAACGTTTCGGCAAGAGGCGACCGGACCACGTCAGGTCGATCGAGCAGATCGTCCGAGATAGGAAGCGAAAGCAGGCGGAACGCAAAGCACGAAAGCTTGAGACGCGCGGCGAACAACCTGCACCATCCGATTTTTGAATCAATTCCACTGGTTCGCTCATGGAGGCCAACATGGAACGAGTCGAGTTTATTACCACGGATTCAGGCGACGACTTGATTGTGTCATTCGCGATAGGCCGGACTGATCCAGGCGAGATTCGCAGCCTCATTCTGATGCGCACGCCGAAGTACGAGTTCACCCTGGATGACTCCGAGCGCGGCGTCAGCGTTTCTGACGAGGATCGTGACGAAGATGACGGCGACCTACTCGAAGAAATCGAGTTTCGAGGCGATGAGATACGAATCGTTTCTCGAAAAGCGGAATATCAACTCGATTGCCGCAGGGTTGACGCTGAAGAGCTCGATGACGCGAAGAAGATCCTGCACGCGATGAACTTCGACAACCGTTTTCGAATTCACGTCAGCTGAATCAAAAATCAATCGGACGCAGAACTTTTTTCGGGGCACTCGAATGGCCTAGTCATCACCGACTTTTTCGGGGCCTGATGGTGGAAAGAGGACGGGAGCCGCGCAGTTCTCACAAAATGAACATGAAATCCGACGAACTGCGCGACTTAGCCTTCCGCCAAACTCGCGCAAGGTGATGCAACCTCGGCGA
>CAVQTW010000004.1:0-67288 GCA_963716705.1 uncultured Alphaproteobacteria bacterium | reverse complement strand
CCGGCGCGGCGGCAATGTGGCGCCCCGGCGAAGCAAGGATGACGGGCGATGATCCGACGGCGCGGCGTGATGGCGGCGGGGCTGGCCCTGGCGGCGGGCGGGGCGCGGGCCCAGCCGGCCTGGCCGGACCGGCCGCTGCGCCTGGTGGTGGGCTATCCCGCCGGCGGCCCCTCGGACGTGTTCGCGCGGCTGATGGCCGCGCAGATGGGCCCCCGACTCGGCCAGAACGTGGTGGTCGAGAACCGGCCCGGCGGCGGCGCCGTGCTGGCCAGCGAGACCGTCGCGCGCGCACCCGCCGATGGCCTGACCTGGATGCACGTGGACAACGGCATCCTGGTCTACAACCCCGCGCTCTATGCCCGCCTGCCCTACGACCCGGACCGGGACTTCACCGGCGTCGGCTTCATCGGGCGCTTCCCGCTCTACATCGTCTGCCGCGCCGATGCGCCCTTCGCGGATTTCGCCGCGCTGCGCGCCGCCTCCCGCGCGCCGACCTATGGCACGCCCGCCGTTGCCTCGCCGCACCACCTGGCGATGGAGCTGGTCAAGCGCCGCGCCGGCCTCGCCGCCGAACACGTGCCCTATCGCGGCGGCCAGGCGGCGATGCGCGACCTGCTGGCCGGCGCCGTCGACCTCGTGATGATCGACACAGCCACCGGCCTGCCCTTCATCCGCGACGGGCGGGTACGCGCGCTGGCCGTGCTGACCGATGCGCGCACCGCCGAGGCGCCGGCGGTGCCCTCGCTGCGCGAACTCGGCGTGGACGCGGTGGCCTTCGGCTGGCAGGGCATCAGCGTGCCCAGGGCGGTGCCGGCACCGATCGTGGCACGGCTGAACGCCGAACTGGTCCGCGCCGTGGCGTCGGACGACATGCAGGCGCGCGCCCGCACGCTCGGCATCCAGACCACCTCGTGGTCGGCCGCGGAATTCGACGCCTTCGTGGCCGCCGAGAACGCGACCTGGCGGCCGCTGATCCGCGAGCTGGGCATTCGACTCGATTCTTGACCCGGCGGGCCCGAAGGCCGATCTCTCGGCGATGACGCGACGCACATGGATACTGGCCCTGCTGGCCTCGGCCACGGCGCTCCCGGCGGCGGCATCGGAAGGCGCGGTTCAGCGTGCCGGCCAGGGCGCCGAACGCACGGCGCGGCGCACCGGTGCCGCCGTCGAGCGCGGCGCGCGCCGTACCGGTTCGGCGGTCGAACGCGGCGCCCGGCGTACCGGCTCCGCGCTGGAACGCGCGGCCGACTGGACCGGGCGCAAGCTGCGCCGGGCCGGCCATTGGGCCTTCGGGGACTGATATCAGCGGCCGAATGGTTCGACCGCTGGCAGGCAGGGCCAGGCCCTCAAGCGCCGGGCGCAACCCTGCGGATTGCCTGGCTTCACCAGGTTCCCGGCGGGCCGCAGTCTCGGCCTCGGCACGAGTGAGAAGCTCGTGCCGTTGGCATGATGCCAAGCGCAGGAAGTTGCCACCTGCGGCGCAAACGGCCGAGGCCGCGAAGGCTGCCGGAAGGCAGCCGCCCGGCGTCTGAGGCGCACCAAGGTGAAACCTTCATGCGCCAGGCATGACCGGTCGCGTCGGCGCCGACAGCGCCCCGTTGTCGCCACGACGCCGACCCATCATCTGTTCCTGGGCGCGCGGGGCAACCGCAGCGCCGCGCCATTGCTGGAGGCCTCGATGCGTCTGATCCCAACCGCTGCCATCCTCGGCCTGCTGGCCGCCCCCGCCCTGGCGCAGGGCAGCGGCAACCTGCCCCCGCCGGTGCCGCGCCAGGACCCCGCCCCCGCCGCGACCCCGCCGCCGGCCGCCCCCGCCGCCGAACCGGGCCTTGGCGCGCGCACCGGCGCGGCGATCGATCGTGCGGCGGAATCGACCGGCCAGGCGGTGGAGCGCGCCGCCGAGAGCACCACACCAGCCATCGGCCGCGCACTGCGCTGGACCGGCGAGCAACTCCAGGGTGCCGGCAACTGGACGGCACGCCAGGGCGAAAGGCTGACCGAGCCGAGCACCCCCGGCGCCCAGCCCGCGACACCCGCCCAGCCCGCGCGGCCCTGACGCCACGCGCCGCGGCGTCAGGGCTGCAGGTGCACCACGCCGAGCCCGACGGCCTCGGCGACCAGCGTGCGGTGGCAATGCCGCGGGTCTGCCTCCAGGCACAGCAGGCACACCCGGGTCCGGCCCGCCAGGTCGGTGAGGTTGGCCAGCGCCGCCTGCGCCTCGGTGCCGGCCAGGTGGGCGGCGAAGATGCGCCGCATAACCTCCGGCCGACCGGCTCGCACCGCCGCGCGCCCCTCGGCGGGCGTGCCGAGCGCACGCAGGTGCAGGTAGCCGATGCCCACCCCCTCCAGCGCCGCCGAGAGCGACCGCTTGGCGAAACCCGGCCGGCGGCTATTGGCCAGCGCACGCACATCCACCAGGGTCTGCACGCCGGCGGCGCGCAGAACCTCCAGCAGGCTGGCCGGCGTCGCCCGCTCGTAGCCGATGGTCAGGATGTCGCCCTGGCCGCTCACTTGCGCGGCGCGGCATGCGCGGCCAGGCAGGCCACGTCCAGGATCTGGTTCACCCCCGCCTGCATCGGCACGATCTGCGCCGAATGGTCGAGGCCGGTCAGCAGCGGGCCGATCACCGTCGCACTGGTCAGCCGCGGCACCGAGCGCGTGAGGATGTGCGCGGCGTGCATCCCCGGCATCACCAGCACATTCGCCGGCCCGGTCAGCCGGCAGAACGGATAGAGCGAGGCGCGCAGCCCCGGGTCGAGCGCCACATCCGGCGACATCTCGCCATCGAACTCGAAATCCGCGCCGCGTTCGGCCAGCAGCTTCACCGCGTCGCGGATGGAGCCGGGAATGGTGCCGCGCGGGTCGCCGAAGGTGGAGAAGCTGAGGAAGGCCACGCGCGGCTCCAGCCCCAGCCGGCGCGCCGCCGCCGCCGAACCACGCGCGATGCCGGCCAGCGTCTCGGCATCGGGGCGTTCATGGATCGCGGTATCCGCCACCAGCACCGTGCCCGCGCGGCGCGAGACGATGATGGTCACGCCGAACACCACGCCGCCCGGGCACCGGGTCGATGGCGATGCGTGATGTCCTCCAGCGCCGCGGCATAGGAGCGCGTGGTGCCGGTCACGATGGCATCCGCATCGCCGGTCGCGACCATGCAGGCGGCGAAGACGTTGCGGTCCTGGTTCACCAGGCGCTGGCAGTCGCGCAGCAGGAAGCCGTCGCGCTGGCGCTTGGCATACAGGAACTCGGCATAGTGGCGGTTGCTGTCGGACAGGCGCGCATTGTGGATCTCGATGCCGTCGGGCAGCGGGATGCCGATGGCGGCCGCGACGGCGCGCGATGCGGTCCTCGCGGCCGACCAGGACGGGCGTGCCGTAGCCGGCGTTGCGGAAGGCGATGGCGGCGCGGATCACCTTCTCCTCCTCGCCCTCGGCGAAGACGACGCGCTTGGGGTTCTGGCGCACGCTGTCGCTGATCGCCTCCATGCGCGCCGGCGGTGGGATCGAGCCGCGCCGGCGAGCTCGCGCGCATAGCGGTGCAGGTCGACGATCGGCTTGCGGGCCACGCCGCTGTCCATCGCCGCCTTGGCGACCGCCGGGGAAACGCGCGAGATCAGCCGTGGATCGAAGGCGTTGGGGATGATGTATTCGGGGCCGAAGCGCAGCGCCATGCCCGCGCCGGCGGCGGCCACTTCCTCCGGCACGTCCTCGCGCGCCAGCATCGGCGAGCGCCTCGGCCGCGGCGATCTTCATCGCGTCGTTGATGGTGCTGGCGCGCACGTCGAGCGCGCCGCGGAAGATGTAGGGGAAGCCCAGCACGTTGTTGACCTGGTTGGGATAGTCCGAGCGGCCGGTGGCGATGATGCCGTCCGGCCGCGCGGCGCGCGCCTCCTCGGGCGTGATCTCGGGGTCGGGATTGGCCATGGCGAAGATGATCGGCTTCGGCGCCATCGGCGCGCACCATCTCGGGCGTCAGCGCGCCCTTGACCGACAGGCCGAAGAAGACGTCCGCGCCCTCCAGCGCCTCGGTCAGCGTGCGCGCCTCGGTCGCGACCGCATGCGCCGACTTCCACTGGTTCATGCCCTCGGTGCGGCCCTGGTAGATGACGCCCTTGGTGTCGCACAGGATGACGTTCTCGTGCCGCATGCCCATCGCCTTGATCAGCTCGACGCAGGCGATGCGGGCGGCCCCGGCGCCGTTGACCACCAGGCGCGTGTCGTCGAGCTCGCGGCCGGTCAGGTGGAAGGCGTTGATCAGGCCGGCGGCGGCGATGATGGCGGTGCCGTGCTGGTCGTCGTGGAAGACCGGGATGTCCATCAGCTCGCGCAGGCGCTGCTCGATGACGAAGCACTCCGGCGCCTTGATGTCCTCGAGGTTGATGCCGCCGAAGGTCGGGCCGAGATAGCGCACGCAATTGACGAAGGCGTCGACCTCCTCGGTGTCCACCTCGAGGTCGATGCTGTCGATATCGGCGAAGCGCTTGAAGAGCACGGCCTTGCCCTCCATCACCGGCTTCGAGGCCAGCGCGCCGAGATTGCCGAGGCCGAGCACGGCGGTGCCGTTGGAGATGACGGCCACCAGATTGCCCTTGGCGGTGTAGTCATAGGCGAGCTTGCGGGTCGCGGTGGATGTGCAGGCAGGGGGCGGCGACGCCGGGCGAATAGGCCAGCGACAGGTCGCGCGCGGTGGTCAGCGGCTTGGTCGGCGTGATCTCGAGCTTGCCGGGCCGGCCCTTGCGCGTGCAGCGCGAGCGCCTCCTCGCCGGTCACGCGGGCGGTGCGCGTGTCCTCGGCGGGCGGCTGCTTGATATCATCCATTGGCTTCGTTCCGTCCCCGGTATTCTTCATGCGAAGCCGCCAGTGTGGCCCCGCGCGCGCGCCACGGCGACCCCCCGGCTTCGCAGCCGCGGCATTGCCCTGCATCTACGGCGAGTCCCCCGTTTTCGTGCAGCCGATGCAAGGCCAGGCAGAGGCTTCGGCGGCCGCGCCGGATGAACGCGCCGCCCGGCAAACGTGCCTAGGCCGCGGCGCTTTCCTGGTTCGACGCATCCGTCATGTCGAAGGTCAGTTCCACGCGCAGCCCGAACGGGTCGGTCAGGAACAGCTGATGCAGCGGGAAGCCTGGCAGCGGCGCCTCGGCATAGGGCACGCCGCGCTCGGCCAGCGTGGCGCGCACCTGCGGCAGGCCGCGCATGCGGAAGGCGATGTGCTCGAAGGAGGCACCGGCGGAAGGGCCGGTCGGCGCGGCCACCACGCCGCGTGTGGCCAAATGCAGGATCGGCTGGCCGCCGGCATAGAGCCAGGCGCCGGGGAAGTCGAAATCCGGCCGCGGGCCTTCCTCGAGGCCGATCAGGTCGCGGTAGAAGGCCAGCGCGGCGGGCAGGTCCTGCGGGCGCAGGCGCAGATTGGCGTGGTCGAGGCCTTCGGGTCGCATCCATCCCTCCCTTTGTGCCGGTTTCCGGTCTAGACGCCGTGCATGACAAGCGCGCCGCCCCCGGACCGCAAGGCAAATCCGCAAGCCGGCGCAGCGCGCACGGCGCGCCCGCCCGGCGAAGGCCCCCTCCCGCGCGCCTCCGGCAACTCCTCGATCCCGCGCGCCTCCGGCGACTCCTCGATCCCGCGCGCCTCCGGCAACTCCTCGATCCCGCGCGCCTCCGGCGCGACCCCCGCCATGGCGCAATGGTTCGCGGCGAAGGCGACGCATCCGGAGGCCATCGTTTTCTTCCGCATGGGCGATTTCTACGAGATGTTCTTCGAGGACGCCGAAGCCGCCTCCGCCGCGCTCGACATCGCGCTGTCCTTCCGCGGCGAGCACCAGGGCGAGCGCGTGCCGATGTGCGGCGTGCCCGCCCACGCGCACGAAGCCTACCTGGCGCGGCTGATCCGCCAGGGCTTCCGCGTTGCGCTGTGCGACCAGATGGAAACGCCCGAGGAAGCCAAGGCCCGCCGCGCGCCGACGCTCCGGCGCGAGGTCGTGCGCCTGGTCACCCCTGGCACCGTCACCGAGGAGGCGCTGCTCGAAGCGCGCCGCCCCGCCTGGCTGCTGGCGCTGGCACCGGCGGGCGAGCGGCTGGGTGCTGCCTGGCTCGATGTCACCACCGGCGCCTTCGGCACCGAGAGCCTGGCGGCGGCGGACCTGCCGGCGCTGCTCGCCCGCCTGGAACCGGCCGAGATCCTGGCCCCGGAGGCGCTCGCGCGCGGCCCGGCGCTGGCCACCCTCGGCGCGCGCATCGCCCATGCCGAGCCGCCGCGCGATGGCGCTGCGCCGCGTCGCGGAAGCCTATGCCGTCGCGACCATCGAGGGCTTCGGCACCTTCGCGCCGGAGGAGGTCGCCGCCGCCGCCATGGCGCTCGACTACGTTCGGCTGACCCAGGCCGGCGCGCCTGCCGCGCCTCGCCCCGCCGGTGCCGATCGGGCGGGCGAGGGCTGCTGCAGATGGATGGCGCGACGCGCCGCAGCCTGGAGATCCTGCGCAGCGAACGCGGCGACCCGCGCCACGCGCTGCTCGCCGCGGTGCGATCGCACCGTCACGCCCGCCGGGTCGCGCGAATCTGGCCGCGCGCCTTGCCTCGCCGCTCGCCGATGCCGGCGCGATCGGCGCGCGCCACGATGCGGTGGGCTTCCTGCTGGCGGCCGAGGCCGTGCGCGCTGGCCTGCGCGCCGCGCTGAAGGGCGCGCCGGACATGGCCCGCGCGCTGGCCCGCCTTTCGCTCGACCGCTTCGCCCCGCGCGACCTCGGCGCCATCCGCGAAGGCCTGGCGCGCGCCGAGGCGATGGCCGCCGCGCTGGATGACAGCACGGCCACGGGCCGCTGCCCCCGCCCGCCCCGGCGCTGGTCGCCGCCGCGCGCCTCGCGCTGCTGCCGGCGCCAGCCCGCGCGCCGAACTCGCCCGCGCCCTGGCCGACCCGCTGCCCGCCCGGCTGGAGGATGGCGGCCTGGTCGCACCCGGCTTCGATGGCGAACTCGATGCGCTGCGCCGCCTGCGCGATGGCGCGCGCGAGGCGCTGGCCGCGTTGCAGATGGACCTCGCCCAGGCCTGGGGCGTCGCCAGCCTGAAGATCCGCCACCACCAGCAATTCGGCTTCCTGGCGGAACTGCCCTCGGCCGCCGGCGAACGCCTGCTGCGCGAAGGCCCGAAGGAAGGCCCGCAGGCGCCGGTCCATCGCCAGACCATGGCCAATGCCATGCGCTTCACCTGCACCGCGCTGGCCGAACTCGACCGCCGCGTGGCCGAGGCCGGCGAGCAGGCCGCCCGGCGCGAAAGGCTGGTGGCGCAGCACCTGCGCCGGGCCTGCCTCGATGCCGCACCGGGCATCGCCGCCGCGGCGGCCGCCATGGCGGAACTCGACATCCACGCCGCCGCCGCCGAACTCGCCGCCGATGGCCGCTGGTGCCGGCCGGACATGACCGATCGCCCGGACTTCGCGGTGGTGGCCGGGCGGCACCCGGTGGTTGAGGCGGCGCTCGCCCGCGCGCGCGGGCCTGCCTTCGTGCCCAACGACTGCGACCTCTCGCCCGGCGCGCGGCTGTGCCTGCTCACCGGGCCGAACATGGCCGGCAAGTCCACCTTCCTGCGGCAGAACGCGCTGTTGGTGATCCTGGCCCAGGCCGGGCTGTTCGTGCCCGCCGAGAGCGCGCGGCTGGGCCTGGTGGACCGGCTGTTCTCCCGCGTGGGTGCCGCGGACGACATCGCCGGCGGGCGCTCCACCTTCATGGTCGAGATGGCCGAGACCGCGGCGATCCTGAACCAGGCCACCGCGCGGTCCCTGGTGGTGCTGGACGAGGTCGGCCGCGGCACCGCGACCTGGGATGGCCTGGCCATCGCCTGGGCGGTGCTGGAGGCGCTGCACGACCGCATCCGCTGCCGCACCATCTTCGCCACGCATTTCCACGAGCTGACGGCGCTGGCGGGCAAGCTGCCGGACCTCGCACCCGCCACCATGCAGGTGCGCGAATGGCGCGGCGAAGTGGTGTTCGAGCACCGCGTCGGCCCCGGTGCGGCCGAGAAATCCTGGGGCGTGCATGTGGCGCGCCTGGCCGGCGTGCCGCGCCCGGTGCTGGCACGCGCGAACGAGGTGCTGAAGGCGCTGGAAGCACGCGCGCGCGGGCTCGATCCGCTGTCGGACGAACTGCCGCTCTTCGCCCGCGCGCCGGCCGGTGCGCACCCCCCGCGGCGCCGGCGCATGCCGCGCTGGCGATGCTTGCGGAACTGGATGCCGATGCGCTTAGTCCGCGAGATGCGCTCGATGTGCTCTACCGCCTGAAATCCTTGGCGGAGGAGGCTGTCCCACCCGCCCGGGAATAGGTAGTCTCCTGCCCGATGACATCCTTCGAGGCCGCCGGACCTGCCGACGGATCCGCCGAGGGGCCGGCGTCCTGGCCGGCTCTCGCTGCGGGTGAACCTCCGATCGTGCTCGCGACCCTGCTCGGCGAGCTGATTCCCGGCGGCGCCGCTCTGCCGCGCGATGCCGCGGTGACTGCGCTGCGCCGGCACCTCGGCCGCATCCAGAATCGCGTGCAGCGCGGCTTCGAGGCGAACGAACTGTCTGGCCTGGCGGCGGCGCGCTGGCTGGCCGCGATGACCGACACGGTCATGGCCGGCATCCATGCCTATACCGAGGCCGTGCTGCCCATGCTGCCCGGCGAGAAGCCCTGGGCGCTGGTCGCGACCGGCGGCTACGGCCGCGGCGTGCTCGCACCCTTCTCGGACATCGACCTGCTGTTCCTGACCGATGCGCAGATGGGCCCGCGCGGGCGCCAGTCGGTCGAGTTCATGCTGTACCTGCTTTGGGACCTCGGCCTGAAGGTCGGCCACGCCACCCGCTCGCGCGCCGATTGCCTGGTCGATGCCAAGGCGGATGCGACAGTGCTGACGGCCTGCTCGACGCCCGCCATATCGCCGGCGAGCGCGCGGTGTTCCGCCGCTTCGATGACGCCTTCCGCCGCGCGCGCGCCGAATGGGGGCTGAAGCCCTTCCTCGCCGCCAAGCGCGCCGAACGGATGCAGCGCCATGCGCGCTATGGCGAGAGCCCCTTCCTGGTCGAGCCACATGTCAAGGAAGGCCGCGGGGGCCTGCGCGACCTGCAGACGCTGTACTGGCTCGCGCGGTACGCATTCAACGTCCAGCGCATGCCCGAACTGGTCGGTCCTGACTCGCCCGGCGGCGGCCTGCTGATGGCCAAGGAGGCGCGCGCCATCCGCCGCGCCTGGGACTTCTTCTGGACCGTGCGCTTCCACCTGCACATCGTGACCGGCCGCGGCGGAGGAACGCCTGACCTTCGACCTCCAGCCCGTGGTCGGCGCCCGCATGGGCTATACCCGCCACGGCCTGCAGGACGGGGTGGAGCGCTTCATGAAGCACTTCTTCCTGACCGTGCGCGACGTGGCGCGCTACACGCGCATCCTGGAGCCCGCCATCGAGCGCGCCGCGCTCGGGCCGCCGGCGGTCGTGCCGTCATCCGACAAGGCGCTGACCCAGGCGGGTTTCGCGCTGGCGGATGGCAAGATCATCGCCGCACCCGGGCACGACTTCACCATCAACCCGGTGCTGATGCTGCGCATCTTCCGCCTGGCGCGCGACCGCGGGCTCGAGATCCATCCGCTGGCCTTCCGCGCCATCGTGCGCCACGCGCGCCACCTGTCGACGGCTGCGCGGGGAGCCGGAGGCGAGTGCGGAGTTGCTCGACCTGCTCACCGGCCGCGACCCGGGCACCTGGCTGCGCCTGCTCAACGAGGCGGGGCTGATCTCCCGCCTGCTGCCCGACTGGCAGCGCATCGTGGGCCTGATGCAGTTCGACACCTACCATGTGTTCACGGTGGACGAGCACACCATCGAGACGGTGGGCGTGCTGGCCGCGCTCGAACGCGGCACGCTGAACGAGATCGCGCCGGTGGCCTCCGAACTCATCGGCCAATTGCAGTCGCGCCGCGCGCTGTATGTCGCGATGCTGCTGCATGACATCGCCAAGGGGCGCGGCGGCGACCACTCCGAACTCGGCGCGCAGCTCGCGCAGGCCATCTGCCCCACGCTCGGCCTGACGCCGGAGGAGACCGAGACGGTCTCCTGGCTGGTGCTGCACCACCTGCTGATCAGCCAGACCGCGTTCAAGCGCGACATCGAGGACCCCAAGACCATCCTCGACATCGCCGAGGTGGTGCAATCGCCCGAGCGGCTCCGCCTGCTGCTGGTGCTGACCGTGGCCGACATGCGCGCGGTCGGCCCCAAGGTGTGGAACAACTGGAAGGCGACGCTGCTGCGCGAGCTGTATTGGCGCGTGGCCGAGGTGCTGGCCGGCGGGCTGTCGGTGCCCGAGCGCGACGTGCGCGTGGCCCGCGCGCGGGAGGCCGCCGCCCTGCTGCTGGCCGATCGGCCGAAGCCGGAGGTCGAGGCCTTCCTCGATCTCGGCTACCCTGGCTACTGGCTGTCCTTCGACCCCGAGACCCATGCCCGGCACGCGGCGATCATCCAGGAGGCGCGCGAGCAGCGCGCGCCACTCACGGTGCGCACGCGCGTGCTGGACTTCCGCGCCGTCACGGAAGTGACCGTCTATTGCGCCGACCATCCCGGCCTGTTCAGCAAGATCGCCGGCGCGCTGGCGGTGGCGGGGGCCACCATCGTGGATGCGCGCATCCACACCATGACCGACGGCATGGCGCTGGACACCTTCTGGGTGCAGGACACCCAGGGCGGGGCCTTCGAGGCGCCGCATCGCCTGGCCCGGCTGTCGGTGCTGGTGGAGCAATCGCTGTCCGGCCGGCTGAAGCTGCGCGAGGAGATCCGCAAGCTCAAGCGCGAGCCCGCCCGCCTGCGCGCCGTGACCGTGCCACCGCGCGTGGTGATCGACAACCACGCCTCCAATACCTACACCGTCGTCGAGGTGAACGGGCGCGACCGCCCCGGCCTGCTGCACGACGTGACGGCGGCGATCAGCGACCAGGGGCTGCAGATTGCCAGCGCGCATATCACCACCTACGGCGTGCGGGCGGTGGACGTGTTCTACGTGAAGGACGTGTTCGGGCTGAAGGTGGAGAACGAGCGCAAGCTGCGCACTCTGCGCCATGCGCTGGAACTTGCCCTCAGGCCGACGGAGACCGCCGGTGGCGGGCGCATCGCGCGGCGCACGGCGGCGGAACCGGCCTGACGCGCCGGCCCTTGTGCCCGGGGGCGCCGAGCCCGCCGAACGCCGCCCGCGGACAGCGGCCTGGAGCCGTTTTCGCGAGCATCGTCACCCGTTCCGGTGATGCCAGCTGATCGGGACCTGCTCTAACCCAGCAGCCGCCCGATCACCCGGGCCGTGTAGTCCACTACCGGGATCACCCGCCCGTAATTGATCCGCGTCGGCCCGATCACCCCGATCGCGCCCACGATCTTCTCCTGGCCGTTGCGGAACGGCGCCACCACCATCGACAGCCCGGCGCTGTCGAACAGCCCGCTCTCGGCGCCGATGAAAATCTGCACGCCCTCGCCGCGCTGCGCGAGGTCCAGCAGGCGCATCATCGTCTCCTGCTGCTCCAGCCGCTCGAACAGGCGCGTGATCTCACTGATCCGCCCCGCCTGGTCGATGGTGTCGAGCAGCCGCGCCTGGCCGCGGATGATCAGCGAGCCGCCCTGCCCGCCGGTCCATGTGCCCAGGCCCGCCTCGATGACCTGCTGCGTCAGCGCATCGAGCGCGGTGCGGTTGTGCGCGATCTCGCCGGCGATGACACCGCGCGCCTCCTCCAGCGTGCGGCCCGTCAGGCGGGCATTGAGGTAATTGGAAGCCTGCACGCAGTGCGGAGACCGGCAGGCCCGCCGGCACGTCGATGACGCGGTTCTCCACCCGCCCGTCATCGAGCACCAGCACCACCAGCGCGCGGCCGGGGCCGAGGGCCACGAATTCCAGATGGCGCACCGCGCCCTCGGCATTGGGGGCCACCACGAGCCCCGCCGCGCCGGCCAGGCCGCTGAGCATCTGCCCGGCCTCGCCCAGCGTTTCCTGCAAGGAGCGGCCGGAGGCGGCGCAGCGCGCGGTGATGGCCTCGCGCTCCTCCTCGCCCAGCGCGCCGAACTGCAGCAGCCCGTCCACGAACAGCCGCAGCCCGCGCTCGGTCGGCAGCCGCCCGGCGGAGGTATGCGGCGCATAGAGCAGCCCGGCATCCTCGAGGTCGGCCATGGCATTGCGGATGGTGGCGGGGGAAAGGCCCAGCGGCAGGCGCCGTGCCAGCGTCCGGGAGCCCACCGGCTCCCCCGTCTGCACGTAGGTCTCCACCAGCTCCCGAAGGATGCTTGCGCTGCGATTGTCGAGGCCCGCCAGGGTTAGCCCGGCCGGACCGGGAGGGAGTTTGGGGCTGGGTCCCATCTCTCGGCTATGTTTCGGGTTCTGCCACGCTACGGACCGGCTTGACCCGCGTCAACGCCGACCGCCCACCGCAAATAAGCACCGCGAGGGCTGGACGCCACCCGCCCCGGCCGCCATTTTCCGCCACCTTCCAAGGAATGCCCAGATGCGCCCTTCCGGCCGCGCCCCCGCCGCGCTGCGCCCCGTCAGCCTGCAACCCGGCGCCGCCCGCCATGCCGAGGGCTCCTGCCTGATCCGCATGGGCGTGACCGAGGTGCTGTGCACCGCCTCGGTCGAGGGCAAGGTGCCGCCCTTCCTGCGCGGCCAGGGCCAGGGCTGGGTCACCGCCGAATACGGCATGCTGCCGCGCGCCACCCATACCCGCGGCGACCGCGAGGCGGCGCGCGGCAAGCAATCCGGCCGCACCCAGGAAATCCAGCGGCTGATCGGGCGCTCGCTGCGCGCAGTCACCGACCTCAAGGCCATGGGCGAGATGTCAGTCACCATCGATTGCGACGTGCTGACCGCCGATGGCGGCACCCGCTGTGCCTCCATCACCGGCGCCTGGGTGGCGCTGCACCTGGCCTTCGAGCACTGCCGGCGGATGAACGTGCTGACGCGCAACCCGCTGAAGGACCAGGTGGCCGCGGTCTCCTGCGGGGTGTTCCAGCAGGTGCCGGTGCTCGACCTCGACTACGCCGAGGACAGCAAGGCCGATGCGGACGCCAATTTCGTGCTGACCGGCGCGGGCGGCATCGTCGAGGTGCAGGGCACCGCCGAGGGCGCGCCCTTCAGCGACGCCGAGCTGATGGCGCTGCTGGCGCTGGCGCGCTCGGGCACCGCCGACCTTTTCGCGAAGCAGCGCGAGGCGGTCGGGCTGTAGGGGCGGCGCGCTCAGCGGTTCGGATAGCGAACCCCGCTCCGGCGGGCCGGGCGGCCCGGCCTGGCTCCGGGCTCCGGCCCGCTTCGCCAGGGTCGGTACGGCACGCGCGCCGGCAACCGGCCAGGCCACGCCGTGCACCCGCGCCGCGGCCACGATCACCATTTCGCGATGCACGGGAAGATGCGTCCGCATCCGCACGTTGTGGTGGCACCTCGGCCGGACTCCTCCGGCCGAGCCACCACGACGGGAGAGCGCACCATGCCCATCATCTTCGGCACCGAGGACAATGACGTCCTCATCGGTACCGGTCTCGCGGATCGCATCTTCGGCCGCTCCGGCAATGACGAGATCTTCGGCGGGGCCGGCGACGACCTCCTGGTCGGCGAGGCCGGCAACGACGAGATCGTCGGCGGCGAGGGCCACGACACCATCCTCGGCGGCGCCGAGGACGACACGATGTCCGGCGGGCTCGGCAACGACAGCCTGAACGGCGGCATCGGCAACGACGTCGCCCTCGGCGAGGACGGCAACGACCGCCTGACCGACGACATCGGCAACGACACCCTGGATGGCGGCGCCAACAACGACATCCTGCGCAGCGGCCGCGACAACGACCTGCTTCTGGGCGGCAGCGGCGCCGACCAGCTCTTCGCCGGCGCCGACAACGACACGCTCGATGGCGGCACCGGCGCCGACCGCATGTTCGGCGAGGCCGGCGACGACGTACTGATGGGCGGGGCCGGCAACGACCTGATGGACGGCGGCACCGACCACGACACGCTCGATGGCGGCGCCAATGCCGACACGATGCGTGGCGGCGAGGGCGACGACCTCTTCTTCGCCGGCGCCGGCAACGACCTGATGACGGGCGGCGAGGGCGACGACACCTTCCGCTTCGAAGGGCGCACCTTCGCCGACGTCATCACCGACTTCTCGGTAACCAACGACAAGATCCAGATCGCGGTCGCCGGCGTGGACGACTTCGACGACCTGCGCTTCGGCGAGACCGCCGCGGGCGATGCCGTGGTGTCCTGGGGCAGCCTGGCGGCGCCGAGCTCGGTGACGATGCTCGGGGTCTCCGTCGGCTCGCTCTCCACGGATGATTTCTCCTTCGGCTGAGACCTGGCGGGGGGTTGGTCCGGCCGGATGGGAGAGGGGTGCCGGGTCGCCGCAGGGCGGCCCGGCGTCCGTCGTGTCGCGATGACGGCCGCGCTGGAGCCGGGCGCGGCTCCGAAGGTCCGGCCGGCGACGCCATCCGCATGCGACGCTGCGCCGGCCGGGGCGCTCAGCGCGGGCGCCAGGCCCTGCGCTGTGCCTCTGCCTCGGCGGCGGGATCGAGCGCCGGGCCCGCGCCCAGGCGCTCCAGCACATCGGCGATCACCGGGTCGTCCCCGCTGGCCGGCTGGAAGGTGCCTGCGCCGCTGCGCGCGACGGCCACGCGCAGCCGCCACCCCTCTGGGTCCCGGCATGCCAGGCCATGCACCTCGCCCGTGCCCTGCGGCATCGAGAATCGCCGGCAGTACAGGCGGCCATCGACCAGATGCGTGCCACCGATCGTCATCGCGCCATCCCCCGCGCCCTCGAGTGCCGCGGCCAGGCCGGGTGGCACCAGCCCGCCACCCGCGGGCGCGTCGCCGGTCGGCACCAGGTCGCCCAGGAAAACGCCCAGCACCAGACCCGCCGCCGCGGCCAGCGCCGCCACGCGCCAGCCGCGGCGCCGGTTGTCGTTGGCGATGACGGCCGCCGCCGGCGCTGCGCCCGGCATCGCGGCGCTGGCGGCGGCCAGCAGTCGGGCGGGCACCGGTTCGTCCAGTACGTCGCGGAAGGCGCCGGCGGCGATGCGCCGCCCCTCCGCCAGCAGCGCCACGCGCTCGGCCAGCGCGGGGTCGGCCTCGACCGCCTCGGCGATGCGCTCGGCCTCGGCCGCGGGCAAGGCGCCATCGGCGAAGGCCATGAGGGTTTCGTCGCTGATGCTCATCGCTTCGGCTCGTCGCCCGCCGGCGGCGCGAGGGCGCGCGCCAGCGCCATCCGGCCCCGCGCCGCGCGGCTCATCACCGTGCCCGGCGGCACGCCCAGCACCACCGCCGCTTCCGCATAGGTCAGATCCTCGACGCATGTCAGCACAAGAGCCTCACGCTGCTCCTGGGGCAAACGCAGCAGCGCGCGTTCAGCGTCCCGCAATTCGAGCAATTTCATGACAAGCCCGGCCCCATCGGTCGAGGGCAGGGATTCGGCATCGTCCAGCGTTTCGTGGACGCCGCCGCGCGCGGCACGCCGACGGTGCCCATCCACCCAGAGGTTGCGCAGGATGCGGAACATCCATGAATTGAACCGGCTGCCGGGGATGAAGCCTTCCTGGCTGCGCAGGGCGCGCTCGCAGGCTTCCTGCACCAGGTCGTCGGCCAGGTCCTGCCGGCCCGAAAGCGCCTGCGCAAAACGGCGCAGCCGTGGCAGCAGCGCCACCAGGTCCGTTCGGAAGGAGGACACGCAGTGATCGCTCCATGCAATGAGGTGTCGCAGCACCCCGGATGTGGCCCATATCAGGTGGCCATGGTCGTGACGATAAGGGCTGCAATGAGGCGCCGAGGCTTGCTGCTTCTGTCGGTCATCGCGTTGGTGCTGCTCACCGGCGGACCCGCCGCGCGCGCCGATGACGACGGCGACGACGGCGGCGGAGGCGGAGGCGCGGGCGGCGGCGGAAACGCAGGCGCCGGCGGGGGTGCAGCGGCCGGGCCAGGCGGCGACGGCGCCGGCACCTGGTCCTCCGGCCGGCAGGGCCTCGGCCCCAACCCCGGTCAGATCCCGATGCCGCAATCCTGGCAGCGTTCGCTCGACCGGCTGTTCGGCGCCGCGCCCGCACCGCCCGTGGCCGGCCGCCCGGCGCCGCCGCGCGCCGACGTCGTCGCCCTGGGCATCACGCCGGCCGCCCTGGCGCGGCTGCGTGCCGAGGGCTTCGCCGTGGTGGCGCAGCGCGCGCCGGCAGGGCTCGTGCGCCTGCGCGGCCCGGCCGGATTGCCCGAGGCGCAGGCGCTGGCCCGGCTGCGCACGGTGGCCCCGGGCGCAACGGCGGACCGCAACCATCGCTACCGCCTTGCCGGCGAGGCCACGTCGATTGTGGAGGCGCCGCCACCCGCCCCGTCGGGCTGCCAGCCATCGGCCGATCTGGTGGCGCTGGTCGATACCGGCGTCGATGCCTCCCACCCGGATCTCGCCGGGCGCATCGAGCGCCAGGAAGTGCTGCGCGGTCCTGGCCGTCGGCGCGCGCGCACCGCCCATGGCACGGCGGTCGCGAGCCGCCTCGCCGCCGCCGCGCCCGGCCTGCGGATCGTGGTGCTCGACGCCTTCCACCTCGGCCCGGATGGCGAGGTGGCGGACGCCTACGACCTGGCGGCCGCGATCGCCCGCGCGGGGGCGATCGGCGCGGGCATCGCCACCGTCTCGGTGGTCGGGCCCGACAATGCGGTGGTCGATCGCGTGGGCGCCGGGGCCGCGGCCGGCGGCACCATCTTTGTCGCGGCGGCAGGCAATGACGGGCCCCGCGCGGCGCCGCTCTACCCCGCAGCCTATGGCTGGACCGTCGCGGTCACGGCGGTGGATACCGCCGGCCAGCCCTGGCCGCGCGCGGCGACCGGGCCGCACATCGCCTTCGCTGCGCACGGCGTGGAGGTGCCGCTGGCCTCCGGCACGGCGGGGCGGCTTCGCCGCTGGTCGGGCACGTCCTTCGCGGCGCCGGTGGTCAGCGCAGCGCTCGCCCTGATGCCCGAGAGCGGCGCTGAGCGCGTCGGCGTCCTGGCAGCGCAGGCGCGCGACGCAGGCCCCCCCGGGCGCGACCCGGTCTATGGCTGGGGCGTGGTCGAACCCCGCCATTGTGCGCCGACCGCCCTGGTCAGCGGTTCGGATAGGCCCGCGGATAGGTGATCTCCTCCGGCGGGCCGGGCGCACGCACCGGCCCGACCTTGCCGCAGGCGCCGGCGAGCATGGCCAGGGCCAAAACCACCAAGACCGCGCGCGGGCCCCGTCCCGCCCCATGCTGATCCGCCTTCATGCCAGCTTCGCCTTCCACTCCGCCGCCATGGCCGCGACATTCGCCGGCGCCGTGCCGCCAAACGAGGTGCGCGAGCGCACCGAGGCCGCCACACTCAACACATCATACACGCCCTCGGTGATGCGCGGCTCGGCCTCGCGCATCTCCTCGATGGTCAGGCCCGCGAGATCGACGCCCAGCCCCTCGGCCTTCTGCACCAGCGCGCCGGTCACGTGGTGGGCGTCGCGGAAGGGCATCTTGAGTTCGCGCACCAGCCAATCCGCCAGGTCGGTGGCGGTGGAGAAGCCCGCCCCCGCGGCGGAAGCGAGGCGCCCGACATCGGGCTTGAGGTCGCGCACCATGCCCGCGGTGGCGGCGAGGGACAGCGTGAGCGTCTCGGCGGCGTCGAACACGCCTTCCTTGTCCTCCTGCATGTCCTTGAAATAGGTCATGGCGAGGCCCTTCATCACGCTCAGCAGCCCGACCAGCGCGCCGACCACGCGCCCGGTCTTGCCGCGCACCAGTTCGGCGGCATCGGGGTTGCGCTTCTGCGGCATGATCGAACTGCCGGTCGGTGAAGGAATCGCTCAGCTTCACGAAGCCGAAATAGGGGTTGGTCCAGATCACGATTTCCTCGGCCAGCCGCGACAGGTGCGTGGCGCACATCGCGCAGCAGAACAGGAACTCGGCGGCGAAATCGCGCGAGGCCACGGAATCCAGGCTGTTGCGCGTGGGGCCGTCGAAACCCAGCGCCTTGGCCGTCATGTGCCGGTCGATCGGGAAGCCGGTGCCCGCCAGCGCCGCCGCGCCCAGCGGGCACTCGTTCAGCCGCGCCCGGCAATCGGCCAGGCGCGACAGGTCGCGCGAGAGCATCTCCACATAGGCCAGGAAGTGATGCCCGAGCGTGACCGGCTGCGCCGGCTGCAGATGCGTGAAGCCCGGCATCACGGTGCCGGCATGCTCGGCGGCGCGCTCGGTCAGCGCGCGCATCACGTCGCGCACCTGCTCCGACAGCCCGTCGATCGCATCGCGCACCCACAGGCGCACATCCAGCGCCACCTGGTCGTTGCGGCTGCGCCCGGTATGCAGGCGCTTGCCGGCATCACCCACCGTCGCGCTCAGCCGCGCCTCGATGTTCATGTGGATGTCCTCGAGCGCCTCGTCGAAGGGGAAGTCCCCTTTTTCGATACGCTCGGCGATCTTTCCGAGCCCGTCGCGGATCGCCGCCTCGTCATCCGCGGAAATGATCCCCACATGCTGCAACATCGCGGCATGGGCGAGGGAGCCGCGGATATCCTGCCGCCACATCTTGCGATCGAAACCAATGGAGGCATTGATCGCTTCCATGATGGCGGAGGGGCCTTCCGCGAAGCGCCCGCCCCATTGCCGGTTGGCGTTGCTGCTCACTTGAGGGAGTGTCTTTCGTGCTGTTTCCGACGCGCCGTTCCGTTCTCAAGGCCGCCCCGGCGCTGGCGACGGCCGGGACCCTACTCGCCGCCGTTCCGGCCCGTCCAGCCGTGGCGGCGCCGCATGGGCTGAACCGGCTGCGCGAAGGCGCGGCCGCCCTGCCGGAGTTCACCTTCACCGATGCCCAGGGCCGCGCCCATGCCGTGACGGACTTCGCCGGGCGCGGCCTGGTGATCAACCTCTGGGCCACCTGGTGCCCGCCCTGCGTGGCCGAGATGCCGGCGCTGGACCGCCTCGCCGCCGCCCTGGCGCGGGAGGGCATCACGGTGCTCCCGCTGTCGTCGGACCGCGGCGGGCAGGAGGCCGTGCAGGCGTTCTACACACGCACCGGCGTAACCAACCTCGGCGTCTGGCTCGACCCGCGCGGCGCCGCCGGGCGGGCGCTCGGCGCGCGCGGGCTTCCCACCACCCTCATCGTGGACCGCGGCGGGCAGGAACGCGCGCGGCTGGAAGGCGATGCCGCCTGGGACGCGCCCGAATTCAAGGCCGCCATCCGCCGGCTGACCGCCGCGCCCGCCCCCGCGGCGACCCGAGGCACCTGAGGGATTGGACGCGCCGCACCTCCTTGCTCTCGTGCGCCGGCCAGGCAGCGCCGGTGAGGATCTCCTGCGTGAAGGCCATCCGCTGAGATCGACCCTGTCCCGGCCCGTGTCATGACACGCCATGCAGGGTATCGGCGCGAGGCCGTGAAGGCATGACCACCGCGCTGCCGAGACCGAACCTGCCTGTCCGGCGCCGGATCGTATTGCATGTGCCGGGCTACGAGCCGCTCGGGCCGGCGGCACAGCAGCAGCGTCTGGCGCGCACGCTGGAGCGCAGCGCCATGGCCTGGGGCCTTCGCGCGACGATTGGCCCCGCCGCGGCGGATGGCGCGGCCCTGAGCTTCGCCGCCCGGATCGCCGGTCCCGACTGGTCCACCGGCGCGGAGATCCGCATCCTCACCTGGGACGACCTGATGGCGCCCGGCCTCGCGCGGCCGCTGCCCGCCCGCATCCTGCGCGGCGGCGCGGCGCTGGCGCGGCTGCTGGCCGATGGCACGATCGGCCGCTACCGGACCGCGGCTTGGCGCTATCTGATTTTTGCCGCGCTGCCGATGGTGCTGATCTGCGGTGCCCTGCTGGGCGGTCTGGCGGCGGGGCTGGCGCTTGGCGGCTGGGCGGGGCTGGCACTCGGTGCCGCGGTGGCGGGCGGGCTGATCGCTCTGGCGGACCGCTCCGCACATCTGGGCCACCTTTTCGCGGACTGGGTCTTCGCCAGCGACCTGGCGAACGGATCGCGGCCGGAGATCACCGAACGCGTCGAGCGCTTCGCTGCCGAGATCACCCATGCGCGCAGGTCGCGTGACGTGGACGAGGTGGTGCTCTGCGGCCACAGCCTCGGCATGGTGTTGCTGGTCGAGGCGCTGGCGATCTCGCTTGCCGCCGAGCGAGAGCCGCCACGCGGTGCACCGCCGCTGGTGCTGGTCGGCCTCGGCTCCTCCGTGCTCAAGATCGCGCTGATGCCGCAGGCGGCACGGTTGCGGGCGGCGATCGCGCGCGTCGCGGCAGCGCCTCGGCTCGCCTGGGTCGAATACACATCGCGGCGGGACCTCGTGTCCTTCCACCGTGCAGATCCGGTCGCGACGCTGGGCCTGGCGGGCCAGGGGCCGCGCATGGAGCGCATCCATCCGCGCGACATGCTGCAACCGGCGATCTGGCGGCGCGTTCGCCGCTCCATGCTGCGCGCGCACCGCATCTACGTCACCGGCAATGGCCGGCGATACTTCTACGATTGGGGGCTGATCGCCTGCGGGCCCGGCGCGGTGGGCCACGGCCCTTCGCCGGACCGCCTGCTGGGCCCCGATGGCGCGCTGGGCAGCGCCGTGCAGGAGGCCGCGTGACACCACTCATCGCCAAGCTGCTCCACGGGCTGTGCATGGTCGCCTGGTGGGTCATCCGCCGGCCCTTCGAGCGCAAGGCGAAGCGCAACGAGGTGCTGCGCGACGCGATGGACCTGCGCGAGAAGGCGCTGCTGGGCATTTCCTTCACCGGCCTGGGGCTGCTGCCCTTCGCCTATATCGTCACCGGCTTTCCCGCGGCGCTGGACCAGCCCTTCTCGGCCGCGCGCGCCTTCGCCGGCCTGCTCGTCTTCGCCATGTCGCTGGGGCTGTTCTACGCGACGCACAAGGCACTCGGGCGCAACTGGTCGGTCACGCTGGCGGTGCGGCGGGAGCATGCGCTGGTGACCGGCGGCGTGTACCGCTTCGTCCGCCACCCGATGTACACCGCCTTCTGGCTGTGGGCCCTGGCGCAGGCACTGACATTGCAGAACTGGCTGATCGGCCCGGCCGGGATCATCGGCTTCGGCACGCTGTACCTGTTCCGCGTCGCACGCGAGGAGGCACTCATGCGCGACACCTTCGGCCCCGCCTGGGACGCCTATGCCGCCCGAACGCCCAGGGTGGTTCCGTTCATGCGCTGACCACCGCGCAGGCTGCCTTGCCGGAGCCACACGCGCCGCCCATCCCTTCGCTTCCCATCGACCCGCCCACGGACCAGGTCATGCTGCCTTCCGCCACGCCTGCCCGCCTGCCACGCCGCGCCGCCATCGGCGCCATGCTCGCCCTGGGGGCCTGCGGCCCGACCAGGCTCGCGCCCCTGCCCGGCCCGCCGCGCGGGCGCGTGGTGCTGCTGCGCGGCCTCGCCAACGTGTTCTCGACCGGGCTCAACGTGCTGACCATCCGGCTGCGCCAGGCGGGCTACGACGCCTCGGTCCACAACCACGTGGAATGGCGGCGCCTGGCGACCGAGACGGCCGAGGCTTCGCGCCAGGGCCGGCTGCCGCGCCCGTTCTGCGCCATCGGCCATTCCTACGGCGCCGACGACGCCATCCTGATGGCGGAAAGGCTGGGCCTGGCCGGCATTCCCACGGACCTGGTGGTGACCTTCGACCCGACGGTGGTGCGGGTGGTCGCGAAGGGGCCGCTGCGGGTGTTGAATTTCCACCAGGATGGCGACCCCTTCCAGCGCGTGCTCTCCCCTGCGCCAGGCTTCGACGGGGTCATCGAGAACCGCGAGATCGCCGGCGAGACGCACCTCAGCATCGACAAGAATGAGAACCTGCACCTGCAGGTGCTGCTGGCGATCGAGACGCTGTCGGCCCCCACGCCCGCGCCGGCCCTGCCCGTGGCCCGGCCGCCGGCGCCCGAGGCGCGCCTGCCAAGTCCGCCCAGACCGCCAGTTACGGCAAGGCGCTGAGCCGGCGCTCCAGCAGCCCGCGCCAGGGCGCATCGGCCGGGCTCTCGTTCAGCAGCGCCTGCCATACCGAGCGCGCATTGGCGGGGCGGCCGCTCTCGGCCTCGACCAGGCCGGCCAGGAAGCGCAGGCGCGGGTCGGCCGGCGCCTCCGCCAGGCCACGCGCGATCCAGGGCGTGGCCTGCGCCGCCGCACCGCGCGCGACTTCCATCTCGGCGATGTCGCCGGCCAGTTCGGCATCGAAGCGCGCCGCGGCGGCCTTCGACCAGGCGGCGATGGCGGCCTCGGCATTGCCGCGCGCACGCTCGGCATTGCCCAGCAGGATGTAGCCCTGCCGCGCCTGCTCGCTCGCCTGGTCGAGGTCAGCCAGCCGCTCGCGCAGGCGGTCCAGCACCTCGGTGTCGCGCGCATTGGCCTCGGCGCGCAGGGTATAGGGCGCGGAGGGCATCCCCGGCGAGCCGCGCAGCATGTAAAGCCCGACGCCACCGGCCGCCAGCAGCGGCACCATCGCGACCAGCAGCGCCGAGGTGCGGGTCGTCGCGCCAGTCCCTTCGGGCTGCTCGGCGGCGGCGATCAGGCGGCGCTGCACCTCCACCCGCGCGGCGCGGTGCCCGGCCTCGTCGAGCCGCCCGGCCTCCTTCTCGCGGTCGAGTTCGGTCAGTTGCGCGCGGAACAGCGCGATGTCGGCCTCGCGCCGGCCGCGCGCGGCGGCGGGACGCAGCAGGGCGGCGGCGAGCGGCAGCAGCGCGGCGAGCGCCAGAAGAAGCAGGGCAACCCAGATCACGCTGTTGTTCCGCGGTCCAACTCGTCCAGGCGCCGGCGTTCGGCGTCGGTCAGGGGGGCAGGTTCAAGGGCGGCGGCGGCGCGGCGACGGCGCAGGACAATCACCAGCAGGCCACCGCCCAGCGCGATCACCGGCATCGCCCACAGCAGCGCGGTCACCGCATTGAGCGGCGGGCGCAGCAGCACGAAATCGCCGTAGCGGTCGTGCACGAAGCGGATCACCTGGGCGCGGTCCTCGCCGGCGGCGATGCGCTCGCGCACGATGCGCCGCAGGTCGCGCGCGAGGTCGGCGTCGCTGTCCTCGATGGATTCGTTCTGGCAGACCATGCAGCGCAATTCGCGGCCGATCTCCTGCGCGCGGAGTTCCTGCTGCGGGTCGGGCAGGCGGTCTTCCGGCCGCCCGACAGCGGCGAGCGCGGGCAGCGACAGCAGCGCGAACAGCGCCACCGCCATCGCCAGGCGCATCGGGTAGGCAGCCCTCCCCATCAGGCGTAGCGCCGCAGCAAGGGCCGCAGGTCCTTGTCGAGCACGTCGGGCGTCACCGGCCCCGCGAAGCGCCAGCGGATCAGGCCCTCGCGGTCGATCAGGTAGGTCTCGGGCACGCCATAGACCCCCCAGTCGATCGCCACGCGCCCGGGCTCGTCGCGCCCCAGCGCGGCGAAGGGGTTGCCGTGGCGGGTGAGGAAGGCATCGGCATCCGCCGCGCGGTCCTTGTAGTTGACCCCCAGCACCTTCACCCCATCCCGCGCCAGGCGCATGAGTTGCGGATGCTCGACAATGCAGGGCACGCACCAGGAGGCCCAGAAATTCACCACCACCGGTGCCGGCAGCGGGCCGCGCAGGTCGGCGGAGGCCACGCTGGGCAGGGTGCCCGGTTGCAGCGGCGGCAGCGCGAAATCGGGCGGCGGGCGCCCGAGCAGGGCCGAGGGCACGCCGCGCGGGTCGTAATCTCCGGTCTGCAGCCCGCGCAGCATGACCCAGAACCCCACCCCCGCGCCGGCCGCGAGGCCGAGCGGTGCAAACAGCATCCACCGCCGTCGCCGCGGCGCGGCGGGGGCGCCGGCAGCCTCGTCCGGCCGCGCGGTCATGCCCCCACCGTCGCGCCCTTCGGCGCGGGTGCGGACACGCGCATCCGCCGGTCCGACAGGGACAGCCCGCCGCCCAGCGCCATGATCAGCGAGCCGAACCAGATCCACGGCGCGAAGGGGTTGTGGTGCAGGCGCAGCACGCCCGCCCCCTCCCGTTCCTCGCCCAGCACGGCATAGAGGTCGCGGATGGCGTTGGTGTGGATGGCGGCCTCGGTCGTGGTCTGGCGGTCCACCGTGAAGGTGCGGCGCTCGGGGGCCAGCACCGTGACCACCTGGCCGTCGCGCGTCACCGTCACGATGGCGCGCCGGGCGGTGTAGTTCGGGCCGGTCGCGTCGGCCAGGCTGTCGAGCCGCCATTCATAGCCGGCCAGGCGCGTGCTCTCGCCGGGCTTGAGCGCGATCAGCGTATCGGTCGCCAGCCCCATGCCCGCCACGCCGGCAATGGTCACGCCCATGCCGGCATGGGCGATGGCCGCGCCCCAGGCGGCGCGCGGCAGACCGCGGGCGCGCTGCCAGGCCTGCGCGGGTCGGCGAAACAGCGCGATGCGGTCGGCGACATCCGCCATGGCACCGACGATCAGCCAGGCCGCCAGCGCCACGCCCAGCGCCGGCCACACCGGATAGCCCGCGAAGCGCCAGCGCCAGGAAGCCGATCGCCAGCGACGCCACCGCCGCCCACCATAGCCGCTGCAACGCGCCCCATACGTCGCCCGCGCTTCCAGGGCAGCATCGCGCCGATCGGCATGGCGAGCACCAGCGGAATCGCGAGCGGTGCGGTCGCCGTGTTGAAGAAGGGCGGGCCGACCGAGATCTTCGCACCGGTCAGGATGTCGGCGAACAACGGCCACAGCGTGCCGGCCAGCACCACCGCCGCGATCGAGCACAGCAGCAGGTTGTTGAGCACCAGCGCGCCCTCGCGCGAGATCGGCGCGAAGATGCCGGTCGGCGCCAGCTTCTGCGCCCGCCAGGCGAAGAGCGCGAAGGCGCCGGCCACGTAGATCATCAGCAGGGCGAGGATGAACACGCCGCGCGCCGGGTCGTTGGCGAAGGCGTGCACGCTTTGAGCACGCCCGAACGCACCAGGAAGGTGCCGAGCAGGCTCATGGCGAAGGCCAGGATCGCCAGCAGCACCGTCCAGACCTTCAGCGCATCGCGCTTCTCGACCACGATCGCCGAATGCAGCAGCGCCGTGCCGACCAGCCAGGGCAGCAGCGAGGCGTTCTCCACCGGGTCCCAGAACCAGTAGCCGCCCCAGCCGAGCTCGTAATAGGCCCACCAGGACCCCAGCGAGATGCCCAGCGTCAGGAACGCACCAGGCCATCAGCGACCACGGCCGCACCCAGCGCCCCCAGGCGGCATCGACGCGCCCTTCGAGCAGGGCGGCGACCGCGAAGGCGAAGGTCACCGACATAGCCGACATAGCCCAGGTAGAGCATGGGCGGATGCATCGCGAGGCCGATATCCTGCAGCACCGGGTTCAGCCCCTGCCCGTCGGGCGGCGGCGGCCACACCCGGTCGAAGGGGTTGGAGGTGAACAGGATGAAGGCCAGGAAGCCCACCGCCACCCAGGCCAGCACACCCAGCACCCGGGCCTTCAGAGCGCTCGGCAGGTCGCGCCCGAAACCCGCCACGGCGCCGCCGCACAGCGCCAGGATGAGCACCCACAGCACCATCGAGCCCTCATGGTTGCCCCAGGCGCCGGACAGCTTGTAGATCATCGGCTTGGCCGAATGGCTGTTGGCCACGACGTTGGAGACCGTGGTGTCGTTCACCGCGAAGGCCCAGAGCAGGCAGCCGAAGGACAGCCCCACCGCCAGCAACTGCCCGGCCGCCAGCGGCCCCGCGGTGGCCATCAGCCGCACGTCGCGCCGCGTGGCGCCGACGATCGGCAGCACGGATTGCGCAATGGCCAGGATGCAGGCCAGCGCGAGGGCGAAATGGCCGAGTTCGGGGATCATGGGCAGGGCTTCCCGTTGATGCCGGGCCGGCGGCGGCGCGTCATGAGCCGCTGCGCTCCCGCGGGGCGGTGTTCCAGGTGGCCGGCGGCGGCGCGCCCCCCTCGCTGGGGTTCCAGTGCCCGGCGCGGCGCAGCGCATCCGCCACTTCGGGCGGCATGTAGGTTTCGTCGTGGCGGGCCAGCACCTCGCTGGCGCGGAAGGTGCCGTCGGGCAGCAGCCGGCCGAGCGTGACCACGCCCTGCCCCTCGCGGAACAGGTCCGGCAGCACGCCCGAATAGGACACCACGATGGCGTTGGCGCCATCGGTCACGCGGAAGGTCGCGGCCGGTCGGCCATCGGCGCCCGCGCGGCGCTCCACGCTGCCGGCCTCGACCAGGCCACCCAGCCGGAAGGCTCGGTCCGCCGTGGGCGTCGCCTGCACCACATCGGAGGGCGAGCGGAAGAAGACGATGTTGTCCTCGAAGGCGGTGAGCGTGAGCGCGGTGGCGGTGCCCAGGCCTAGGGCGCAGAGCAGCAGCAGCATCAGGCGGCGTTTCTTGCGGGTCATGTCTCTTGAGCCTCAAGCTCCGGCGCGGCCATCCGGCAGCTTGTTTTGTGGGCCTCAGGCGCCGGCAGGGCGGTGCTGGCGGCGGCGGGAGGTCGCGCGCGGTCGCGCCGTGCGCTCCCGGCCCGAGGCGGGGTCTCGGGCCGCTGTGTAGGGGGGCGTTGGCGGGCGGGTTGGTTCATGGGCGCTCGGCCCGCGGATCGAGGCTGGCCAGCATCCGCCTCGCCGCCCGGTGACGCAGCGCCGCGCCCACCGCCAGCGCGCCGAAGGCGCCGAGCGTCAGGGCATAGGAGATCGCGATGTGCCACCAATGCAGGCTCACGCCGCCGCCCCCTCCTCGATGCGCGCGCGGGCGAGTTGCAGCGCGCGCACGCGCCGCTCCATCACCGCCGCGCGGGTGCGCGCCAGCACCACCGCCGCGAACAGCAGCGTGAAGCCGAGGGCGCAGACCAGCAGCGGATAGAGGATGTCCACATGCATCCCGGGCGCGTTCAGCCGTGTGACGCTCGCGGGCTGGTGCAGCGTGTTCCACCAATCCACCGAGAACTTCACGATCGGGATGTTGACGATGCCGACAAGCGCGAGGATGGCGCCGGCCTTGGCCCCGCGCTCCTGGTCGTCGAAGGCGCGCACCAGCGCGGCGTGGCCCAGCCACAGGAAGAACAGCACCAGCACCGAGGTCAGCCGCGCATCCCACACCCACCAGGTGCCCCACATCGGCTTGCCCCACAGGCTGCCGGTGGCCAGGCACAGCGCGGTGACGGCGGCGCCGACCGGCGAGAGTTCCCGCGCGAACAAATCCGCCAGTGGATGCCGCCAGATCAGCGAGGCGATCGATGCCGAGGCCAGCATGGTGTAGCCGCCCATTGCCAGCCAGGCCATCGGCACATGCACATACATGATGCGGACGGTCTCGCCCTGCTGCCAATCGGCGGGCGAGAACACCAGCCCCCAGGCCAGCCCGGCGCCAAGCACGGCCAGCGCCGAGAACCACAGCCATGGCATGAGCCGCCCCGTCGTCCGCAGGAAGCGGCCGGGATTGGCGAATTGGTGGAGGCTCCGCCCGCCGGCGGAGAGCCGGGTGGGCGTGGCTTCGGGGTCGGCGGTCAGGCGTCCATCCACGTTGACAACCTAGGGTATGAACGCCGGTTATTGAAGCGGGGGCGGCGCGGCGTTACGTGGCGTCACGTTCAGGCCGCGGGGCGCCCGCGGGAAAGGGCAAGATGCTGTTCGCGGTGACCATCGAGGACAGGCCAGGCATGACCGAAACCCGCCGCGCGACCCGGCCGGACCACCTTGCCTGGCTCGAGAAGCATCGCGCCATGCTGATACTTGCGGGCCCGGTGATGGATGCCCAGGGCGGCTCGATCGGCTCGGTGCGCATCATCGAGGCGCCCGACCGCGCGGCGGTCGAGGCGCTGACCCAAGGCGACCCCTTCGCCCGCGCAGGCTGCTTCGCCCGCGTGGACATCCGCCCCTACCGGATCGTCTACAAGGACGGCGCGCATGTTGAATGAGGCGCTCGGCGCCCGCACCACCCCACCGGTGCGCAAGCCATGCCGGCGGATACCGGCGCCTGAGACCCAACCACAGCGCCCCGAGGCCCAGCCTCGGGCCGGGAGCGCAGGGCGCGACCGCGCCCAACGACCCGTCGCCCCCAGCACCGCCCGACCCGCGCGCAAGCCCACCCGGCGCTTGAGGCGTGAACAATGACCTATTGGCTGGTGAAATCCGAACCCGACGCCTTCTCGTGGGACCAGCAGGTGGCCAACCGGGTCGAGCCCTGGACCGGCGTGCGCAACCACATGGCCAAGAACAACCTGCTGGCCATGCGCAAGGGCGACCGCGCCTTCTTCTACCATTCCAACATCGGCAAGGAGATCGTGGGCATCGTGAAGGTGGTCGGCGAGGCCTATGCCGACCCCACCGCCGAGCCGGGCAGCCCATGGGTGTGCGTGGACCTCGAAGCGGTTGGCGCCATGCCCAGGCCGGTGACGCTGGCGGCCATCAAGGCCGAGCCCGCGCTGGCGGATATCGCCCTGGTGCGCATGTCGCGCCTGTCGGTCATGCCCATCGCGGATGCGCACTGGCAGCGCCTGCTGAAGATGGGCGGGTGGAAGGGGCGATGATGGGACCGTGGCTCATCGACGCGCCGCGGCGCCTGCGCCTTGCCGAGGGTGGATGAGCGCGCCCGCGGTGACCGAGCGCGTGCTCTGCGCCCTGGCCGATATCCCGGATGGCCAGTCCAAGGGCTTCGCGGCCGCGCCGGGGGCCTTCACAGGGCTGTTCGCGGTGCGGCGCGGGCGGCAGGTCTGGGTCTATGTGAATTCCTGCCCGCATATCGGCGTGCCGCTGGACCCGGTACCGGACCGCTTCCTTGATGCGAAGCGCCAGGTGATCCTGTGCTCCACCCATGGCGCACGCTTCCGGGTCGAGGACGGGTTCTGCATCACCGGCCCGTGCTACGGACAGTCGCTGGAGGCAGTGCCGATGCGCCTGGACGAGCAGGACCGCGTGCTGGTCCCGGAGGATGCCGGGCTTTAGCCACCGGCGGCAGCGTGCGGATGCGCGCGGCAACGCGCCGCGATGAAGCCGGGCCCGGATTGACCTGGATCAACGCAGGTCGGCAAATCCCCGCTCAGAGAAAAACACCAGTCAGGGAGGCGACCCCATGGCGGATGACATCATCGCGCTGAAGCAGGATATCGTGGCGAAGGCCCGCGTGGATTCCGCGCGGCACACGGCGATGACCGCCGCCGCCGATGCCGACCCCGACGGCTTCTGGCGCGGCGAGATGGCCCGCATCGCCTGGATGAAGCCGCCCACGAAGATCAAGGCGGTGGACTTCACCGGCGATGTCTCGATCAAGTGGTTCGAGGATGGCGAGCTGAACGCCTCGGTCTCCTGCCTTGACCGCCACCTCGCCACGCGCGGTGACCAGGTTGCCATCATCTGGGAAGGCGACGACCCCAATACCGATGCCAAGGTCACCTACCGCGATCTGCACGCGCGGGTGTGCAAACTTGCCAATGCCATGCGCCGCCTCGGCGTGAAGAAGGGCGACCGGGTCTGCATCTACCTGCCGATGATCGTCGAGGCGGCGGTCGCGATGCTCGCCTGCGCGCGCGTGGGTGCCGTCCATTCCATCGTCTTCGGTGGCTTCTCGCCAGACAGCCTGGCCTCGCGCATCCAGGACAGCGAATGCTCGATGCTGATCACCGCCGATGAAGGCCGCCGCGGCGGGCGCAAGGTGCCCCTGAAGGCCAATGCGGACGAGGCGCTGCTGACCTGCCCTTCCATCCGCCACGTGATCGTCGCGAAGAACACCGGCGGCGCGGTCGAGATGATGGAGGGCCGCGACCACTGGTGGGCCGACGCCACCGGCTCCGAGAGCGAGACCTGCGAACCCGAGCGGATGAACGCCGAGGACCCGCTGTTCATCCTCTACACCTCCGGCTCCACCGGAAAGCCCAAGGGCGTGCTGCACACCACCGGTGGCTACATGGTCTGGGCGTCCTTCACGCATGAGATCGTGTTCGACTACCGCGAGGGCGAGATCTACTGGTGCACAGCCGATGTCGGCTGGGTCACCGGCCACACCTATATCGTCTATGGCCCGCTCGCGAACGGCGCCACCACGCTGATGTTCGAGGGCGTGCCCTCCTGGCCCGACAATGGCCGCTTCTGGCAGGTCTGCGCCAAGCACAAGGTGAATATCTTCTACACCGCGCCCACCGCCATCCGTGCCCTGATGCGCGACGGCGAAGCGCCGGTGAAGAAGCACGACCGATCCTCGCTGCGTATCCTCGGCTCGGTCGGTGAGCCCATCAATCCGGAAGCCTGGCTATGGTACTACCGCGTGGTCGGCGATGAACGCTGTCCGGTGGTGGATACCTGGTGGCAGACCGAGACCGGCGGCATCCTCATCAGCCCGCTGCCCGGCGCGGTCGCGCAGAAGCCCGGCTCGGCCACCCTGCCGCTGCCCGGCGTGAAGCCCGCCATCGTGGACAGCGAAGGCAACATCCTCGAAGGAGCGACCGAGGGGAACCTGGTGCTGCTCGATTCCTGGCCGGGCCAGATGCGCACCATCTACGGCGACCATGCGCGCTTCGGGCAGACCTACTTCTCGACCTTCAAGGGCATGTATTTCACCGGCGACGGCGCGCGGCGCGACGCCGATGGCTACTACTGGATCACCGGCCGCGTGGACGACGTGATCAACGTGGCCGGCCACCGCATGGGCACCGCCGAGGTGGAATCCGCCCTGGTGGCGCACCCCGCCGTGGCCGAGGCCGCGGTTGTCGGCATGCCACACGACATCAAGGGCCAGGGCATCTACGCCTATGTCACGCTCAAGGCCGGTATCGAGGCGAGCGATGTGCTGAAGCGCGAACTGGTGGCCTGGGTGCGCAAGGAGATCGGCCCGATCGCCACGCCCGACGCCATCCAATGGGCGCCTGGCCTGCCCAAGACACGCTCGGGCAAGATCATGCGCCGCATCCTGCGCAAGATCGCCGCCAACGAGACCGAGGGATTGGGCGATACCTCCACCCTCGCCGACCCCGGCGTGGTGCAGGACCTGATCGAGAACAAGGTGGGCTGATCCATGGGAACCGCGCGCTACCGGGATGTCTACATCGGCGGGCCAGACCTGGTGGCGCCGGTGCTGCGCGGCAAGGTCGTGCCCTTGGCGGGCCCGCCCTACCGCATCAGCCCCTTCTTCCCGGCCGGTGCGCGCGATGTGTTCAACGAGGTGGTGGAGCGTATCCATCGCGGTGCGCTGACCGGCCGGCAGACCGCCACAGCCTGCTGGTGCGCGCTGGTCTCGCCGCTCGAGATCACGGGCCTGCTCGATGAGGTGTACGGCATCGCGGATGACGAACCGCTGCCGCTCCGCGCGCTGCGCCGCTTCGTCGCGGCGCTGCCGGGCGATTGCCAGTTCTCGCTGGTGGCCGCGTCGTTCTGAGCAGGGCGGACCGGCCGCCTGCCTGCACGGGACCGGTACGGGCAAGGCGTCTAGTGTCTTGCCCGCGAAATTTGCTGGACTCCCAGCGAGTGCAGCGGATCACCAGGGCACTGAAGGCAGGGGCGAGTGTCCTGAGAACGATGTCCGCAGGACCTCGGAATCAGGGCACCAGGGTTCGCTCGGTCGATCACGCAACCGGGCTTCAGCGGTCCTTGGCCCTTCGCCCCGGCTCGGCATGCGCGCGCGGGATCGCGCCGAGAAGGTCGGGCAGCAGCTCGCCAGCCAGAGCGAAAGCCTCTGTATCCGCCGCGGCCATCGCCTCGAGCATCGCCGTGGCGGGCGACGAGAGCGGCCGCCCGCGCAGCGCGAGGACCGCGATATTCGTGACCAGCCAGGGTTCGTGCCAGCGCAGCGCCACGAGCGCGCCGCCGCGCAGCAATGGCGCGGCGACTGGCGCAGTGGCCGGCGCCACCACATCCGACGTCGTCGCGATGGCAAGCCCGACACCGACAGGCTCCAGCACGATGGCCGGGAAGGCGGCATGGCCGCCCGCCGCGCGTGCCGCCTCCCGCGCCTCGGCGAAGCGCAGGCCGATGCGCGCGGTGAGGTAGGACGGTGCCACGAGCGGCCACGCCAGGATCGCGGCCAGCGCGGGTGGGTCGCAGGTGCGCAGCAATGGATGATACGGGTTCGCCGGTGTCGGACGAGTACGGCCCGCCCTTCCGTTTCACGGGTACGCTTCGGGATGTGCAGGTGGAGTTGAGGTGATGCCGGCCCGCATTACGGGGACCGGGCCCGTGGCTCGCCTCATCAGGAACCAGGCGGCAGGCGCGGCGTGATGGGTTGTCATCCGGAGGGGGCGCCGGGCCGACGGGGGTGGCGCTCCGGCAGGACGGCCCCTGGATCTGCGGCGCACTGGTCAACCACATCTGGCCGCTGGGCGGCACGCCGGACTGGCAGGAAGCGGTCAACGCCACCTTCCTGCAGCCCTTCGTCAACGACATCTTCCCCAGCCAGACGACGCTGTTCCTCAATACCGAGAGCACCTGTGACTGGGCGCGCCGCCAATGGACTGTGCCGATCAATGCCGGATTGAAGCAATTGGTGACGATCGGCGGGCAACGCGTGCAGGTGGGCGGGGGGCTGCGCTACTACGCCGAAGCGCCCTCCGGCGGCCCGGAATGGGGGCTACGCATCAACCTCAGCTTCGTCTTCCCGAAATAGCCGACGCCTGCCCTCCCTGGACGGCGCCCTTGCTGCGGCGCAGCATGAGGGCATGACATTGCCGGGCGGAACGAACGACGAGACGGCCAGTCGCGCGGCGATGCGCCGGGTAATGGCGATGTACGGCCCGGCGGTGTTCGCCGGCGCGCTCGCCACCCGCGCCACCGACCCGGTGGTAGCCGAGATCGCGGCGGATTTCGGCAGTTCCGTCGCGCAGGCCGCGCTGCTCGGCACCGCCTATACCCTGCCCTTCGCGCTGGTCCAGCCAATCCTGGGGCCGGTTGCGGATTCGCTGGGCAAGCGGCGCATCGTGGTCATCTGCGTCAGCGTCCTGGCGGTGATGCTGCTGGCCTCGGCACTGGCGGCCTCGCTGGGCTGGCTGATGGCCTTCCGCGCGCTGTCGGGTGCCGCGGCGGGCGGGATGATGCCGCTCACCCTCGCCATCATGGCCGATGCGGTGCCACCCAGGTTCCGCCAGGTGGCGCTGTCGCGGATGCTGGTCTTCGGCATATCGGGGCAGATCGCCGGCGGCGCCGTGGCCGGGCCGCTGGCGGCGGTCGCGGGCTGGCGGGCCATGCTGGCACTTTGTGCGCTCGGCGCCGTGGCGGGCATTGTGGCGCTGGTCTCGGCCTCGCGCGGGCTGAAGCCCGAACCGCACACGCGCTACGACCCCGTGGTGGCCGCGAAGCGCTACCGCACCATCCTCGCCAACCCCAGCGCCCTGCCGCTGTACACGATGGTGGCGATCGAGGGCGCGCTGATCTTCGGCGCGTTTCCCTTCATCGCGCCGCTCGCCATCGCGCGCGGCATCGGCGGCACCACCGAGGCGGGCCTGGCGATCGGCGCCTTCGGGGTGGGGGGCCTCGCCTATGCGCTCATGGCGCGCTGGCTGCTGGAACGCTTCGGCCAGGCGGGGGTGGTGCGCATCGGCGGGGGGCTGGGCTGCATCGCGCTGTTCGGCTTCGCCGTGGCGCCGCAATTCTGGGCGCTGGTGCTGGCCGGCTTCGGTCTCGGCACCGCCTTCTACATGATCCACAACGCCATCCAGATGCGTGCGACGGAACTCTCGCAGCACTTCCGCGGCAGCGCGATGTCGCTGCATGCCTTCTCGTTCTTCGGCGGGCAGTCGCTCGGGCCGGTGCTGTTCGGACTGGGCGGTGCGACGGTCGGGCTGGGGGTTTCGCTCGGTGTGGCGGCGGTGCTGATCCTGGTGCTGGCCTGGGTGCTCGCGCGCCAGCCTTCGTGACGCTGCCGGGCGGTTCTGGAACAGAAGGTGATTCAATACCGGCATGGCGGCCAGGGTGCTGCGTTCCGAATCAAGCACTTGGCCCGAGTTGCGCGAACGAATCGCTGACGGCTGCGCGCCGAGTTCGAACAAGCTCACGAAATCAACGGCTTGTGGCCGCCGCGGCTGCCTGGGCACTAGCGCGTTCGCGCTCCGTGCGGGTGGCCGCGCCGAGTTGCGAAGGTCTCGCCAGGGCGGGTTTTCCGGTCACGCGAACATGCCCCGATGGCCGGACGCCGCATTTCGGCATGGCTTGGCTTGCGGACCTCCGGGCGGTCCGCCTTCGCGGCCCCGGCCAGCGATGCCGGCGGCCGGCGGATGGTCGCCAAGGCCCGCCGGCATCCTGCCAGCAGTCGAAGGCGCCGGACACCGGTCACCATCGTCGATGCCCTCGGGCGCCGGACGCAGCCATCCGGCTCCCCGGGTTCACCGGCCGAAGGGCGGCGTCCATCCGGCGCATGGCACGAGCCGAGGCCTGGTGCCGATCGTATCAGAAGTCGCTCACCCTTCCCTTTCGTTCCCAGTCGCCAAACCGGGTCGGCTCGGGCCCTTTCGGCCCGCCGATCTCTTTGGGCAACTTAGGCGGCGGCGGCTTCGTTTCGGGCTTGGGTTCGGGCGGGGCATCGTTGCGCGGGGTGTCGGTCATGGCCATTTTTATGTGGGGCCTCCTGACGGCCACAACAGACGGGAGTTGAAGATGGGCGGCTACATGCGCACGGCGGTGCTGCTCGCGGCGCTCACCGCGGTGTTCGGGGCGCTGGGCTTCGCGATTGCCGGGCAGCAGGGAATGGTGCTGGCGCTGCTGTTCGCCGGCGGGATGAACATCTTCGCCTGGTGGAACAGCGACAAGATGGTGCTGCGCATGCACAACGCGCAGCCGATCGGCCCGCAGGATGCGCCCCGGCTGTACCAGATGACGGCGCAACTGGCGCAGCGCGCCGGGCTGCCCATGCCCGCGCTGTATGTCATCCACGAGGACCAGCCCAATGCCTTCGCCACCGGGCGCAGCCCGACCAGCGCGGCGGTGGCGGTCAACACCGGCCTGCTGGACCTGATGCCCGAGGACGAGGTGGCGGGCGTGATCGCGCACGAACTCGCGCATATCCGAAACCGCGACACGCTGATCATGACCGTGACGGCGACGGTGGCAGGCGCGATCTCGATGCTGGCGCAATTCGGCATGTTCTTCGGCGGCGCCAACCGCGACCGCAACGCCAGCCCCTTCGGCCCCATCGCGATGATCCTGATGATGATCCTGGCCCCGATCGCCGCGGCGGTGGTGCAGATGGCGATCAGCCGCTCGCGCGAATACGAGGCGGACCGCCTGGGCGCCGAGATCAGCGGCAATCCGCTGGCGCTGGCCTCGGCGCTGCAGCGGCTGGAACAGCAGGCGCATGCGCATGTGAACTACAATGCCGAGGCCAACCCGGCGTCGGCGCACATGTTCATCATCAACCCGCTCTCCGGCGCGCGGATGGACAACCTGTTCTCGACCCACCCGCGCACGGCGAACCGCGTCGCGGCCCTGCAGCAGCTGGCGGCGCAGATGGGCCAGGGCGGCGGCTGGTCGGCACCCGCGCGCCCGGCCACGGGACCCTGGGGTGGCGGCCGGCGCAACCCCTGGGGCTAGGCTCCAAACCCAATCAGATGCAGCCGCGACGCGGCGCGCTGTGACTCATGTGTGAACGGCCCCTTCGAGACAAGAGGCTGGACGCGGATGACGGGGGTCGGACGCGGTCATGTGTCCGGCCTGTTGGCGCGGCCGATGACCGCTGGCCCAGATGAGGTCCGCCAGCGGGCGCCAAACAGGCTGGGGGCTTCGGAAGCCGTTGAATCACGCAGCGTATTGCCTTTCAACAGCCAAACACTGGCACATCGCGATGCCTTGGGGCCGTCCACCTCAACAAGCTCTGGGTTGAGCGGAGCGTTGATCATGGCGGGAGAGTTCCGGCTGTCGGATCGGCAGTGGGCATCGATTTCGCCGTTGCTGCCGACGAACCAGCCTGGTGCGCGGCGGGTGGACGACCGGCGCGTCATCAGCGGCATCGTGCACATGCTGAAGAACGGCGGACGCTGGCAGGATTGCCCGGCCTGCTACGGCCCGTCGACCACGATCTACAACCGCTACCATCGCTGGTCGGGCCGCGGCATCTGGGCGGGAATGCTGGCAGCCTTGGTCGAGGCGACGCCGGGCGGGTTGCAACTGATCGACAGCACCACCGCCAAGGCACACCGCGGTGCAGCAGGCGGAAAACGGGGGCTGACTTCCAGGCCATAGGTCGCTCGCGCGGCGGCCGGGGCACCAAGATCCATCTGGTCGTGGACGGCGCGGGCCGCATCCTCGCCTTCACCGTCACGCCCGGCCAGATGGGCGACCTGCGCCCTGCCCATGGCCTGCTGGCCAACCTGCCTCCACCAGCCCTGTGCGCCGCCGACACCGCCTACGACAGCAACGGCCTGCGCCACTTCCTGCTCGGCCGCGGCACCACCCCGGTGATCCCGAACAACCCCACTCGCAAGAACCTGCAGCCCTTCGACGCGCGCGCCTACAAGGCGCGCTACATCATCGAGCGCACCATCGGACGGCTGAAGGACTGGCGACGCATCCACACACGATACGACAAGCTCGCCGCAAACTTCGCGTCCGCCGTCGCCATCGCCGCCATCCTCATCGGATGGACCTGAATGAGGCTGGAACCCAGCGCATCATCCGTTCAAATCGAATCCCTTGGACGAACAAAGATGCTCGCAAAAACAAATGCTTGGGCCTTTTTTCGTGAGCCTTTGCGAACCGAAAACGCGCCAGGCGCCGGGTCGCGCTGGCGGCGTCGATCCCGCCACGTTGACGATCCCGCTGGCCGGCGCAGATCCTGCGCATGAGGGAGTTCGCCGCATGAGATCCATCCTGCCCTTCTTTGGCTCGTCGACACGCCGCTTCGACAGCCTGACGCCGCGCGAGATCCTTTCCCTGGCGATCTCCTCCGAGGAGGAGGACGGCAGCATCTATGCCCTGTATGCGAGCCGCCTGCGCGACGCCTACCCGGCCTCCGCCGCGGTGTTCGACGCCATGGCCGCGGAGGAGAACGAGCACCGGCGGCTTCTGATCGATGTGTATCGCGCACGCTACGGCGACCTCATCCTGCCGATCCGGCGCGAGCACGTCGCGGATTTCTACGCGCGCAAGCCGGTGTGGCTGGTGGAGAATCTCGGGCTCGAGCGCATCCGCGACGAGGCGCGGGCAATGGAGCACCAGGCCCACGCCTTCTATATCGCCGCCGCTGCCCGCACGACCGACGCCGAGGTCCGCAAGCTGCTGGGCGACCTGGCCGCGGCCGAGGCGCGGCACGAGCAGGGCGCCGAGCAGCTGGTGGAGGAACACCTCGCCGGCGCGGCCGGTGCGGAGGAGGATGCGGCCGCCAAGCGGCAGTTCGTGCTGACCTGGGTGCAGCCTGGCCTCGCCGGGCTGATGGATGGTTCGGTCTCGACGCTCGCGCCGATCTTTGCCACCGCCTTCGCCACGCAGAACCCCTGGACGACCTTCCTGGTCGGGCTGTCCGCCTCGCTGGGTGCGGGCATCTCGATGGGCTTTACCGAGGCGGCCCATGATGACGGCAAGCTCTCGGGCCGCGGTGCGCCGTGGAAGCGCGGGCTCGCCTCGGGCGTGATGACCACCATCGGCGGGCTGGGCCACGCGCTGCCCTACCTGATCCCGCATTTCTGGACCGCGACGGTGATCGCGCTGGTGGTGGTGTTCATCGAGCTCTGGGCGATCGTGTGGGTGCAGCATCGCTTCATGGAGACGCCGGTCGGCCGGGCGACCTTCCAGATCGTGCTGGGCGGCGGGCTGGTGCTCGCGACCGGCATCGTGATCGGCGCATCCTGACGGGCGGCCTGCTTGCCCGGCGTGACGGCGGGCGCCACGCTGGCGCCGGCATCCGGATAGGCGCACGGGAGGACATCGCATGGAACTCAAGGGCGCGGTCGCGCTGGTGACCGGCGGCAATGGCGGGCTGGGCCAGCGCATCTGCCACGCACTGGCGCGCGAGGGCGTGCATGTCGCGGTGATGTACGCGCAAAGCCGCGCGCAGGCCGAGCAGGTGGCGCAGGACCTCGCCTCCACCCACCAGGTGAAGGCCGCCGCCTTCGGCTGCGACATCGCCGATGGCGCGGCGGTGGAGCGGCTGGTCGCCGATGTCACCGCGCATTTCGGCCGCCTCGACATCCTGGTGAACGATGCCGCCTACAACAAGGCGATCCCGTTCGCCGACCTCGACAGCCTGACGATGGAGGTCTGGGACAAAATCATGGCGGTGAACCTCACGGGGCCGATGCGACTGAGCAAGGCGGTGGCGCCGGTGATGAAGGCGCAAGGGCGCGGGCGTATCGTCAACATCTCGTCTGTCGCGGGGCTTGGGCCGACCGGATCGTCCATCGCCTATGCCGTCTCGAAGGCGGGCCTGATCCACCTGACGCGCTGCATGGCCGTGGCGTTGGCGCCGGAGACACTGGTGAACTGCGTCGCGCCCGGGCTTCTGGAGGGCACGCGCGCCACTGCCAACCTGCGGCCCGAACAGGTGGAGCGTTCCGCAGCCACGTCACTGCTGAAGAAGGCGGCGGACAAGGACGACTGTGCCGACATGGTTGTGGCCATGTGCCGGACTGAGACAATGACAGGGCAGACGGTCGTCATCGATGCCGGGCGGGTGTTCCACTGACCTGCGCGTGCGAGTGGACGCGGGGGCTCGCCTGCCGCAGCATCCGCACGGTTGCGAGGGGATGAATGGTCATGCAGCAGCGTCGACTGGGCCGGACTGGGCTTCAGGTGTCGGTTCTCGGATATGGCTGCGGCGCGATCGGTGGCCTGATGGTGAAGGGCAGCGCGGCGGAGCAGGACCGCGCCATCGGCCGTGCCATCGACCACGGCATCACCTATTTCGACACTGCCTCTGGCTACGGCGATGGCGTGTCCGAGCGTAACCTGGGCCGCGCGCTGAAGGCCCTGGGCGCGCAGGTGACTGTTGGCACAAAGGTGCGCATCCGTGGCGAGCAGCGCAGCGACATCGCCGGCAGCATAGCCCGTTCGATCGAGCAGAGCCTCGCGCGCCTGGGGCGCGACAGCGTGGACGTGTTCCACCTGCACGAACCCATCACCCTTGCAGGTGCTGCGCCTGCCTTCACGGCCGACCAGATATTGAACGAGGCGGTGCCCGCGCTGCGGAAACTGCGCGAGCAGGGCAGTATCCGTTTCTACGGCATCACCGGCCTGGGCGATGCGCCGGCGCTGCGGCGCGTGCTGGATGAGGGCGGGTTCGCCACCGCGCAGATGCCCTACAACATCCTGAACTCCAGCGGCGTCACGCCCCCCCCGCCGGGATCCACCATGCCTGATCTCGGCGGTGTCATCCGCCACGCGGCGCTGGCGGATGTCGGCGTCATGGCCATCCGCATCCTTGCCGGCGGCGCGCTGAGCGGGTCCGAGGCGCGCAGCCCGATGGGCGTGGCGCAGGTGGCGCCGATCGCCTCGGGCGCCAGCTACGCGGTGGATGTTGCGACGGCGCGGCGGCTGTTGCCGGTGGTCGAGGCCGGGCATGCGGACGACCTGGTGGAACTCGCGCTGCGTTTTGCGGCGATGCCGGACGAGATTTCCACCGTGCTGGTCGGGACTGCGAGCATCGCGGAACTCGACCACGCGGTTGCGGCCATCAACAAAGGGCCGCTGCCGCCCGAGGTGCTCGAGACAATCGGTGGACTGCTGGAGGAGTGATTCGTGTTGCGAGGCGCCCGAGAGCTGTAGCGCCACGCCAGCACCACCTTGCCCCTGCAGCTCTGGCGCGCCTTTGGGAAGCCGCCGGCGAGGCGGCAGGCCTGCAAGCCGTCCACCACGATCTGATCCGCTTCCTGATCGCTGTGCCATGCCGACGGGGCGAAGCGGCGGGCATGGACTGGTCGCATGTCGACCTCGACGCGGCGGTGTGGACGCAGCCCGGCGCGCTGACAAAGAATGGCGACACGCATCGCGTGTATCTGCATCCCCTGGCCCTGGGGATCCTGCGCGCCCGCCATGAGGCAGCGGAGAAGCCCAAGGTCGGGATGGTTTTTCCAGCACCGAGGTCAGGCAAGGCGGTGGACACCTTCAGCGATATGAAGGCGGCGCTGGAGGCCGAGGCTGAAGTCACCGGCTGGCGCTGGCACGACTTCCGGCGGTCCTTCGCCACTGCGCTTGGCGAGGCGGGCTTCGCTGAACCAGTCGTGGATGCCGTCCTGAACCACCGACAGGCGGCGACTCGTGGCGGCGTTCTTGGAGTCTATCAGCGGGCGCAGAGGTGGCCGGATCAAACCCTCGCCATGCGAGCTTGGGGAGAGATGCTCACCACAACGTTGATAAAGTGAGGCGGTTGAGGCTGGCAGGAACGTAAACCTCACCTTTCATCTAGAGCACCTTCCGACCTGACTGAATTCGCGAAAGTCCTTCCCCGACGCGGGGCGGATCTGATTCAAGCTGCCTGTCGGAAGGGGGCCGACAGGCATGTCGAAGGCGCTGTCGGTGGATCTTCGGGAGCGTGTTGTCGCGGCGATCGAGGCAGGGTCCTCGTGCCGGGCAGCCGCTTCGCGCTTCGGCGTTGGCATCTCGAGCGCGATCCGCTGGGCGTCCTTTAAGCGCGCGGTGGGGTCGGTGGCGCCGGGGCCACTTGGCGGGGATCGCCGCTGGGGCGGATCGAGGCGCATGCGCCATTGATCCTTGGCCTTCTGGAGCGGACGCCGGACATCACGCTGGAGCGAGATGCGGCGCGGCTGCTCGAGGCGCGCGGAGTGTCGGTCGGGGTCGGCACGCTCTGGTGGTTCTTCGATGCGCGCGGGATCACGGTGAAAAGAAGACGGCGCACGCGAGCGAGCAGGAGCGTCCGGACGTGCTAGGCGGCGCGCGAAGCCTGGTTCGACGGCCAGCCCGATCTCGACCCGGAGCGGCTGGTCTTCATCGACGAGACGTGGGTCTCGAACACCAAGATGGCGCGCCTGCGCGGGCGCTGCCCGAAGCGGTGAACGGCTGCTTGCCGCCATCCCGCACGGCCACTGGCGCACGACCACCTTCGTCGCCGGCTTGCGCCTCGGCGGCCTGGTCGCGCCGATGGTGCTCGACGGGCCGATGAACGGCGAGGCTTTCCTGGCCTATGTCGAGCAGGTGCTGGTCCCGACCTCCAGCCCGGCGACATCGTCGTGATGGACAACCTCGGCAGCCACAAGACGCCCTGCCGTCCGCGACGCGATCGACGCTGCGGGAGCGCAGCCTGCTCTTCCTGCCGCCCTATTCGCCCGGACTTCAATCCGATCGAGATCGCCTTCGCGAAGCTCAAGGCCCTGCTGCGCAAGGCGGCCGCCCGGACCCGCGACGCCCTGTGGGACGCCATCGGCGATCATCGATACCTTCACCTCCGACGAATGCGGCAACTACTTCACCGCAGCGGGTTACGACCCAGCATGATCGGAAAATGCTCTAGAGCACGTTCCCCTCGAATGGATTCGCGAAAGTGCTTCCCCGACGCCGGCGTGATCTGATTCACCCTGTCTGCTGGGCGGGGGGCCAGCAGCGATGGCGAAGACCTTGTCTGAGGATCTGCGGGTTCGAGTGATTGCGGCGGTGGAGGGCGGTCTGTCGCGCCACGGAGCGGCGGAGCGCTTCGGGATCGGGGTGGCGACCGCGGTGCGCTGGCTGCGCGCCTGGCGCGAGGCGGGGACGACCGCGGCCAAGCCACGCGGCGGCGACCGGCACTCGGGGCGGATCGAAGCGTTCGGCGCGGTGATCCTTGCGTCGGTCGATCGGCAGGTGGACATCACGCTGGTCGAGCTCGCCGAACTGCTGGAGCGTGAACACGGCGAGCGGTTCGCGCCGAGCACGATCTGGCGCTTCCTCGACCGACGCGGCATGACCTTCAAAAAAAACCGCGCACGCCAGCGAGCAGGCAACGGCCTGACGTCGCCGCCCGGCGCGAAGCCTGGTTCGCGCAGCAGCCCGATCTTGATCCCGAACGCCTGGTCTTCATCGACGAGACCGGTGCATCGACCAAGATGGCACGGCTGCGCGGCCGTGCGCCGCGCGGCGAGCGCTGCCGCGCGCCGGTGCCGCACGGCCACTGGAAGACCACGACCTTCGTCGGCGCGCTCAGGCTGTCGGGCATGACCGCGCCGATGGTGCTCGACGGCGCGATGAACGGCGCGGCCTTCCTCGCCTATGTCGAGCAGGTGCTGGTGCCGACGCTGCGGCCCGGCGACATCGTCGTGATGGACAATCTGCCCGCCCACAAGCCGGCCGCCGTGCGCGACGCCATCGAGCGCGCCGGCGCGGCTTGCGCTTCCTGCCGCCCTACAGCCCCGACTTCAACCCGATCGAGAAGGCCTTCGCCAAGCTCAAGGCCCTGCTGCGAAAGGCCGCCGCGCGCACCGTCGACGAACTCTGGGACGCCATCGGCGACGCCCTGCCCGCCTTCTCGCCAGCCGAGTGCGCCAACTACTTCACCGCCGCAGGCTATGAGCCAGGATGATGGGATTCTGCTCTAGGAGGGCTGGTCACACACTCAAACGGTCACTGAGAGCCTATTGCCGCGCAATCGCTCGCGACCGCGGCGCATCGACGTCATGCAGGAAGCCCGCGAGGCTCCCATCGCGCGCGATCATGGATTCGCCGGCCTCCACAAGTTGTGCGGAATCCTCATTCGGAATCGTCAGGCCCGTGCGGATCGCCAGCAGCCTGCGGCGAACCTCCGTGTCCGGGTAGGCGGACAGCGCGACATGCGCCAGCGCGACCTCGACATCCTCGCACGGCGCGCCGTCGATGCGCCGCGCCTCGGCGCAGCGCACACGGCGCAGCACGTCGCGCAGCCGGATCAGCTGCTGGTCCACGAGCAGCAGCGTTTCGACGTTGTAGTTGTCGATCTGCCCGCCGCTGACCGCACCGAGGATGGTCAGCAGCCCGTTCACGGTTCGCCGCTGCGGCAGGGTCGGGTCGGTCGAGGCTTCCCCATCCACGCTGATCACGAGGATGCGGCGCAGGCGCCGGAAGCCCTCCGGCTGTCGCGCCGCGTCGTTCTCGATCAGGAGAAGCGAATTGGCGACGTGCCGCATCGCCAAGTTGTCCGAGATCCCGCCGTCCATCAGGTGGATCCAGCGCGTACGCTCCCGCGAAAGGTAGCGGCCATAGGCCGAGCCCAGCATCTGCACGCGCCGGTCGGAGGAAGTCCGCAGGTCGGCAGCATTAATCGGGCTCGGCACGGTACAATCGCGACCGCGGTGGTTCTCGAGCGTGATCGGCGTGAAGATACCGGGAAAGCCGTTTGAGGCGGCGACTGCGCGCGCCAGCCGGAATGTGCCAAGATCCGAACAGATCATGTCGAAGAAGGCCGGCGTGAAGGCGAAGGGGATGCCGTAGGAGACGTCGGTGGCGTTGACTGAGAGCAGCGGACGCGCGCGGCTGCGCAGGTCGGCGAAGGTCGCGCCGCGGAACATCAGCCGGTCATAGACCTGCGCCATGCGGTCGTTGGTGCCGACCTCTGGACTGGCGATCCAGCCCCAGTTCCAGGGCAGGAGGTAAGTGCCGTAAATCCAGGATTCGATGTCTTGGTGCAGGAACTCATCCGGGAAGGTGTCGAAGCTGCGCTCGCCGTTCAGGGCGAAATGGGCGGAGGGGAAGGAGCCGCCCGAGACCCCGGCAACCATGTCGATCTCGGTCAGCAGCGATCCACCACCCGGCACCGGCAGCGCGCGCATGCCGCGCAGTGCGCCGTGGCCAAAGGCGGCGGAGCGCTTGCCGCCGCCCGAGAAGGCGACGAGCACCAGCATATCCGCCCGCCCGCCGGCCTGGTTCGTGTCCCAAAGGTCAGGCGCGTTGCGCGCGGCGCCCGCGATCGGGCGGTTCGTCACCGGCTCGCCGCCGCCGCAGGCGGCCAGCAGCAGTGCAAACAGCACGCTGACGCAGCGCTGAGTCAGCGGGGGAACAGGAAGGATATCTGCACGCGCATTTGCCGCTCCGGCCCGGTGTCGGGACGCAAAACGTTGTAGTAGCTGGCGACCTGCGCGTTGATGGCTTGGCTGCCGATGCGTAACATCTTCCCGACGGCGAAACCAAGCGGCGCGGTCCATTCTTGATTGCTCCTTGCTTCCCAGTTCGCGGTGATGCCCGTGGAGAACGACACAGAGCCGCCCGGCGCTTCCGGGATATTGTAGTCGATGACGGGCTGGAACAGAAACGTGTTGTAGCGGTTATACAGCGAGGAGCCGAGCCCCCAGGCGGTGCTGCCCGGCACTGTCCGTCGTGGTTGGTGCCTGAGCGGAGAATTTCCAGTCGAGTGGCCTGCTATCCAAATCTTGCTCGGCCTGTTTCACCCACCCCTTCGGCGCCCCGCCCCGAGCGGCGCGCCTTGCGCCCCGTCGATCGCGGCGAGAAGCCTGCCACCGGCTTCTGCGCCAAGCGATATCCGCCGGTCGTGCAGCGCGAACTCGTCCTGGGACCACCCTGAAAGTGCACGAAGGGCGGCGGTCGAGCGATCCCTGTATACGCCGACGCCAACGAGATCGCGCCTGTCTCCGGTGGCCGCATAGCCATCGCGGCTGGATGACAGAAACAGATCGTGCGGGCGTGCCGCACAGCCGTTGAAGGCGTAGGTTTCGCCCCACCCGAGCGGGAGCATGAGCATGATCCAGCCCGGGTCGAGCACCACGTGGCCGGCGATCTTCGGCGCCATCCGGTCACGGCCGATCCATGATGTCGCGCCCACGCGCGACGATCGAACGAACCTCCGGTGATCCGGGCCGAGTTGCGCCGTTTCGTTCTGGAGGACCGGCAGCCCCGAGAGGTGATCCCGATGGCGAAGGTGACGATGAAACCCGTCCCTCGATGCCGGCTTGGCGGCGCCGTCCTCGCGCCCAGATTGAAGAGGCAAGGTTAAGCTCGTGACAGTTGATTCAGAGGATGACAAATGGATATCAAAGGAAAGCGACGATCGCTCGTTCTATGCTAAAGTTGGCATCTGCCGTCGCTTTGAATGAAGAGGCATGATCGGACATTGTTGGAAACGCTGACGAAGCAGCGCACCTGGACGGAGCGCTACACCGATCCCGACGAGATGGCTGCGGCGATTGTGGCCAGGGGGACGATCCTGCCTGTGTGTCGGGGCGGCTTTTCGAGCATGTTTTCGAATGTTCGCTTGGCGCCCGATCTGCTGCTGCGCGAGGCATCCTTATCATCGATGATTCTATTTCGCGCCTCCGTCAAGATGGAAGCGGTCTTCTTCAATTTTCCTGTCAACGCGGCTGGTAGCGTATCTTTCGATGGCGTCGATGCCCAGCGCGATGTCCTTGCCATGCGGCGGCGCGGCGAGGAGATCACGCTGCGAAGCTTTGGTCGGATGAACTGCCTGGTCGTTGTGACGACGTCGGCGGCACTCGAAGACGCTGCTGTCACCTTGCTCGGCGAGATGCCACGCCGTCTGCACGTGGCATCCGCGCACCTGCAGGGCTCGACCGCCGCGCCAGCGCTCCGCGTGGCCGAACTGCACCGCGCGGCAATCAAGACCGCGCTGAGCGCGGCGCCGGATGGGAGCGACGCGCGGATGCTGGGATGCCTTCGCGACGGCATCCTGACTGCGCTGATCGAGGCCGCCGAAGATGGACGAGGTGTGACGGACACCACGCGACGCGGCCGCCGTGGGCGAGAGCTCGCCCTCATCGAGGACTGGCTGGAGACGCATGCAGACGTCCCTGTCAGCCTGCTGGAACTGTGTCGTAGTACCGGGCTGCATTACCGCACGGTTGAGCGCGTCGTGCGGGAGCGTACGGGTTTGTCGGCGCTCGACTACCTCCGTCGCCGTCGGCTGGCGAGCGTGCGCCGCGCCCTCCTGCACCCGGCGCCGGGCGACAGCGTGACTACGGTTGCGATGAGTTTCGGCTTCACGCATTTGGGCCGCTTGGCGGGCGACTTCCGAGCCATCTATGGCGAGACGCCTTCGGCTGTCTTGGCGCGCGGCCAAGCGCTTGTCGGCCTTGCCGCGTGGAATCAGGCACGACAACGCGGCGCGCACCCATCAGGGCCGCTGGTGCTCCGGGAAGTCCCCGATGCCGACCTTCTTGGACTGGGGCCGCTCGCGCGAGAAAGGCACAAGATCGGCGAGGCCACATGATCAGAACTCGTTTGACAGCTTCGACCTGGCGGACACCCGGCACGGCAGGCCGATCACCTGTCAGATCAAGTCAATACTTCTTCACCTGAACACCGTGCCGGTGATGCGCGATCGGCCTCAACTGCCCGAAGCTGTGACGCCAAGCACGCGCAGGATTTGGAGTTCCTCCAGGTCGAACTCGTCCTCGATCGCGCTGAGCATCTCGTCCGACATCCCGCCGCCGCGGCGCTGATCGAGCAGCGCCGCGCGACCGGCGCGTAGCGCGGCGAGGCGGATGCGAAGCCGCGATTCCAGATACGCCCGACTGCCGCCCTCGGTCCCGCCGCGGAAAACTCGAGCCTTCTCCCGATACTCATTCACCAGGTCGCGCGCCACCGCGCCTTCCAGGACGTCCTCCGCACGGCGTTCGACCTCGGCCAGCATGGCGCGCGAGACATGGCGCCACGCTTGCGCGTCGTCGGGGGACAAGCCGGGCTGGCGATGATCTTCCAAACGGAAGCGCCGGATCACCCATTCCAGCGTCGGTCCCTGCACCACCAGCGTCGCCAGGATCGCGCAGAAGGAGAGGAAGATGAGAAGGTCGCGTTCCGGAAAGCCCAGCGGCAGCGCGAGCGCGGCGGCGAGCGAGACAACGCCGCGCATCCCCATCCAGGAGACCACCACCCACTGCCCCACGGGCGGGAAGGCGCCGTGTTGGCGCATCCCGCGGATCATCGAGGGCAGATAGCTCGTCATGAAGATCCAGACGAAACGGCTGAGGATCAGGGCCGCGGAGACGGCCAGCGCCAGCCCTGTGAGCTCCGCGAGGTCGCGTCCCTCGACCCGCTCCAGGACGCCGCGCAGTTGCAGCCCGACCAGGATGAAGACCAGGCTGGTCAGCACGAACTCGACGAACCCCCACACCGCGCGGGCCAGGATGCGCGTTTTCGGCGTGACCGAACGGTGCTGTCTCTGCCCGATCACGAGGCCCGAGGTGACCACGGCGATGACGCCCGACAGGTCCAGCGAGTCAGCCAGCTGGAAGGAGCCGAAGCAGGCGATGAAGCTCGCTGCGGTGACGAGCAACGCGTCGCTGTTCAGCTTCCGGAAGGTCAGGTCGGCCAGCCAGCCGATCACCAAGCCGACCACGACGCCGCCCGCGCCCACCAGGACAAAGCCGCCGATCGCCTGGTCCAGCGCAACGCCGCCGACGGCGACCGCGGCGACGGCAACGCGGGAGAGCACCAAAGCGGTCGCGTCGTTGACCAGGCTCTCGCCTTCCACGGTGACCATGATCCGTCGCGGGATGGGTAGGCGCTTCAGGATGGCGGAGGCAGCCACGGCGTCCGGCGGGGCGATGATGGCGCCGAGCGCCAGCCCCGCCGCCCAGGGCAGGTCCGGCACCAGCAGCTTCATCACCAGCGCGATGGCGAGCGCGGTGAACAGCACGCAGCCGACCGCGAGGAGCAGGATTGGGCGGAGACTGGCCCGGAAGGCCCGCCAGTCGGTCCGCCAAGCGCTCACCTGCAGCAGCGGGGGCAGGAAGAAGGCGAGCGCCAGCTCCGGGTCCAGCGTCACATGCGGCAGGCCGGGCATCAGCGCGAGCATCATGCCGCCGACCACGAGAATCACGGCATAGGGCAGTCGCCAGCGTCGGCTCAGCACAGAGAAGGCGATGCACGCCACGATCAGGATCAGGACGGTGTGCACGATCTCCATCACGCGCATCGTAGCGCGACTGCCAATGCAGGCGGAAGCGCCGCTGCCTGACATTGACACGACGTGCCGAGCGGCGCCGGCCACCACCAAGGTGTCAATCGGCCTTCCAATCGTGACCGCCCATCGGCGACGTCGAGCAGCCGGCGCTTGTTCTCGTCGAGCGCGAGCCGCGGTGCGTCTGCCGTCGGCGCGAGTTGCGCGACCTTCAGCCGCGCGTCAGGCGTGCCCTTCGAGCCTCCGCCGCCAACATCCAGTGGCGACCGGGCGGGATCCGCGGTCTCCACCAGACGGCAGCAGGTATCGTCGATGTCCCACGGGCGGTCGGGCTCGCGGGCGATGCGGTTGGTCCGCTCAGCCTTGCGCAGCGCGGTTGCGGTGAACCACAGCGCCCGGCCATTGCGCAGCACCACCTTGATCGGTGCGGGTGCGATTTTCGACGCGGGTGGCGGAATGAACGAGGCTGGCGCCGCATCCGGCGCCACCAGGCGAACCGGCAGCAGCCGCGGCCTCACTGCGCGTCGGCTCGGCACCCCCCCCCGTGCCGCGCGCCGCCAGCGATGCAGCAGGCTCCTGCAGATGCCGTGGTGACGCGACGCCGTCGGCACCGTCTCGCAAGGCTGGAACCTCTCGGCCAACCGGCCGGACCTTCTCCTCCAGGCGGAAGCTCCAACGCCGCTCGCCGCGCGTGACGATTTCCACCCGCTCCGGCGCCACGGTGCCAGCACCGGTGCTGGCATCAGTGCCAACCACTCCCCTCGCCGTCGCCTTGGCGACCAGATACCGAGTGGCTTGTCACGCGGGCGCGCGGGGCCCGGCCATTTCATCCGCCGCCTGAAAGAACGCCGATGGCGAGCCCGGTTGTCCTGTCACGTTGTCGCCACCACGCAAAGCGGAGGCGCTCACGCCGGGTCGGCGCGCCCTATTGCAGGGCGCGCGGCATTGGTGGCACGGCGGCGTCGCGGCCGCTTTCGCCGGTGCCGGTCATCACCAGGATCGATGCGGTTGCACCAATCCGCAGTTGCACGGGATTGGGCGGGGGCTCAAGGCGGATCCGGATCGGGATGCGCTGGGCAAGCCGGATCCAATCGAAGGTCGGGCTGACCGCCGGCAGCAGCTCGAAACCGGTCCGCCCGTCGTCGATGGCAATGCCCCAGCCTACGCTGTCCACACGCGCCTCGAGGGCTCGGTCGGGGTAGCTCATGAGAGTGACGATGGCTCGGTCGCCGGGCCTTATGCCGCCCACCAGCGTCTCACGGAATAAGGCCTGCACGTAGAAGGTGCTGCTGTCGATGAGCGCGAGAACTGGCTGGTTTGCCACCACGGAATCCCCCATGCGCACCTGGACGTTCGTGACGTAACCGTCCACCGGAGCGATCTGGCGTGTGAATTCGAGGTTGAGCTCGGCAGCTTGCACCGCCGCCGCCGCCGCGCGGATCTGCGCGTTCTGCTCCCCCGGAGCACCGAGATTTGCCACGGCGCGCGCGAGGTTGGCGCGTGCCTGCGCGCGGCCCGCGGTCATCTGAATCACCAGCGACTGCGCCGTCTGTAGCCGTGCAACCGCGATGTCGAGCGCGGCGATGCGGGCATCGAGCTGCTGGCGCGGCGCGAAGCCGTCATTCGCGAGTTCCTGCGTTCGCGTGTAGTCGGCGCGCGCCTGCGCCTCGTTGGCGGTGTAGCCGTCGATCGCGATGCGTGCCTGCTGGAGCTGTGCCTCGTATTGCGCGACAACAGCTTGCCCGGCAGCGACATCCTGCTCGAGCGCCACCACCTCGTCGCGGACGCGATCCAGGTTCGCGCGTGCCTGCTCGACTGCCGCCCGGAAGGTCCTGGGATCAATCTCGAACAGCAGGTCGCCGCGACGGACAAAGCCGTTGTCGCGGATCGGGACATGCACCAGGGGACCAGAGATGCGAGGTGCGATCTGGATCACCTCGGCGCGCACCATCCCGTCGCGAAGTCCAGGGATTGACGAGATAGTCTCGGTATTTGAGGACGACGACGCCAGCCGCGGCAAGGACGGCGACAGCAGTCGCGAGGAGCTTCGTGTACGGCCTCATCGCCGTCAGCCCGGCACCAGGAAGGTGGAGAAAAGGCCGGTGTAGATGACCGCCAGCGCGACCAGGACAAGCGGCGGATTCCAGAAGAAGCGCGACAGGCGGAAGCGGTTCAGCGCGTAGGCGGTGTACCACGCCGCCAGCAGGCCAAAGGTGCCGGAGACCAGCAGCGGCGGAAGGAAGATGCCGGCGAGGTCCACCTCCTGCGGAAAAAGGTTCATGTCTTTCGTGTCCCTCTAGAACCGCGACTCGCGCAGCATCGGCCAATCGATCTCGGCGGTCCGCCTCGCAAGCTCCACGAGCGCCTCGGACAATCCGCGCAGGGCGCCGAGGAGCCGCAGCGAGTTCTCGCCCTCATCGGTCTGCGCCGTGGCACGACCCTCCTCCGTCAGCGTTGCCTCGACGCGACGCTGGAAATGCGCCAGCAGCGCATCGAGCCGTTCCCGGAGTTGGGCGTGGTCCGCCGCCGCCGCATCCGTCGCAAGCGATCCGAAGATCTCCTGCAGCCCGATCCGCCAGGCGCGCGCGTCGCCGGCGAGCGCACGGGCCAGCGCCTCGGATTGGGGAGCGGCCCGCGCCTGGATCACGTCGCGGATACGGTAGGTCATGACAGGCAGGCTCGCGGCGAAGGCCTCGATCTGCTCGGCCGTCGCGCGGCCCCTGGCGGCCAGGGGAAGGGAATGGCCCCACATGCCGAGCCGCGTCGGCACGACCGCCAGCGCGTGCAGGTGCCTCGCCCGCCGCACCTGCTCGAGGATCCCCATCGGCTGCCGGGGATCGTGCTGCAGCGCCTCCGTGAGATAGACGCAGGCGCGGAAGTAGCGCGCGACGAGCCGAAGATAGACCTGCTCGGGGCGGAAGGAGATCGGGAACCACGTCGTCAGCGCGACGAGGCACAGCATCAGCAAGAAACTTGCTGCGAGATTGGTGACCCAGAGGACGTCATAGGTCTGGCCGTTCTGGATGTTGGCGATCATCAGCAGCATCATCAGCGATACGGAACGCGCCAGCATCTGCTCCGGCCGCGAGAACAGATAGCTGATGATGAAGACGCACGCCGTGATGACGGCCGCAAGCTCGGCGAAGCCGGAGAGCAGCGGCATCACGAATACGTAGACAAAGCACCCCAAGGCGATGCCGAAGGCCATGGGGGGAAGCAATATCGCGATCGGAACCTGCGGCGTCCGGCTGAGGTTCATGCCGATCGAGACGACAAAGACGATCGCTATGGTGGGCTGTGGCATATCTGGAACGTAGATGTAGGCCAGCACCGCCAGCAGGTAGCTCGCTGCCTGGCGCGCCACCACGGCAAGGCGGTCCGGGTCGAGCGCCGCGGCGAGTTGTGATGCCGGCCGCGGCGCCGAAGCGCCGACTGCGCGGCCGCTGCCCTCGATACCGGCGACCGCGTCGAAGACTTCCTGCGCGAGCCGCGCGACCTCGATCAGGCGATGGCGGAACAGCAGCAGCGCGGTGCGGTCGAACAGCGGCAGCGCGTCGAGCGCGGCCTGCTGCACCGGCAGGGCCACGGGCGCGGGCTCATGCGCCGGCGCTTCGCCCGCAAGCATGCGCACGATAGCGGAGAGGCGGGCGCGGATCTCCTCGCCATCCGCCGCCAGGCTGGGCAGAACCTTGAGGGTATCGAGGTGGCGGACATCCCCGATCCCAGAACGCCAACGCTCGATCTCGTCGGCGAGCAACGACAGATGGTTGACCGCCGCGCGCCAGGCGGCACGGGATTCCCAGATCCGGTAGTCCTCGACCTGCGCGCCTTCGAGCAGATCCCGCAGGCGCGCTTGCGCCTGCGCAGTCCGCGTCCGGAGCCGGTTCGTCTCCATGTCGTCCGCATCCTCAGGGCCGGTCGAGAGATGCTGGCCGAGCAGTGCGTTCAGGTCCTCCACCAGCCCGCGCAGTGTGTCGTCGAAGGTCTGACGGCTGCTGGTGGGCCAGAAGGTCAGCCAGACAAGGGAGAAGGTGAGCAGGCCGAGCAGCGTCTCCTGCAGGCGCAGCACCATGATCGCGAAGGAGTTCAGCGGCACGGACCCGCCGGCCAGCGAGAACATGGGCACGAGCATCCCGGCAACGAGCCAGAAGTAGTAACGAGGGTTGCCCACCATCATGAAGGTGCAGAACGCGCAGTAGGCACCAACGGAAAAGACGAAGGCCCAGCGGTCCTGCGGGAAGAGGCCGAGCAGGACGATCGTCACCACGGCCGCAACGAGGGTGCCGAGAAGCCGCAAGAGGCCCTTGTTGATCGATTCGCCCGCCGTGGCGAGGCTCGCGACCAGGACCGTGAAGGCGGCCCAACCGGGCTTCCCCCAGCCCTGCGATAGCGCCACGCCATAGACGATGACGAGGCTCAACGAGACCTTGAAGGCGAACTTGAACTGTTCGGAAAGCCGCATCACCCGGCCCGGGCTGGCGCAGCCGGCTGTGATGGGCCGGTGGCGGCGCTTCGGCAGCGTGGCCGCGACCATGATAGCGCGCCCACGCGAGAAGAGACCGAGGGGCAGCCCAATCCGTGGCCTCCTGCCGGGGTCGCGCGCACCAAGGCAGTTAAGTCGCACCGGCCGATCGCGGTCCCCTCCGCGGGTCCGCGGAAGCGAGCCACGACAGCCGCTTCGGCGACCAAACGCGCAGCGGCATGTGGCATGAAAGATCCCGTCAAGTCCGTCCCAACGCGTTCGGCCGGCGCCCCGGTCGTTGAGACGGCAGGCCGGCGGCGGTACCCGGAAACGAGCCGCACGTTATCCACGCGGTTCACGCTCCGCTATCCGAATCCCGACAAACATCCAGCAGGGCCGGCGGACTCTCGTTGGGAATCGTCCTGGTCCGCCGTTGGGCGCGCGCGCTGGCCGGAGCGCCCGCGCCCGCGTTCAGCCGGCGATCACGCCGACGATCACCGATCCCCATGTCGTCAGGAGGATGTGCCCGATCGGGACGGCCGGCGTGTACCCCAGCACGGCCACGGGGCTTTCCGAGCGCTCCTGCACCGCGGCCATGCCGGCCGTCATCGTCAGGGCGCCCGCTAGACCACCGAGCAGCAGGATGGGGTTCATCCGCAGGACGAAGTGGCCGAACAACAGCCCGACGACCAGGGGCGCCATCGTGACGATCACGCCACCCACGAACAGGCCGATCCCAGCCTCTGCGAGTGCGTCGAAGAAGATCGGTCCTGCATGCAGGCCCGTCATCGCGACGAAAGCCGCGAGGCCGAGCGCCGTCATCAGCGACACCGCGCTGTCCGGAATCCGGCCGAACAGCGGGAAACGCGTGCGCAGGTGGCCCACGGCCAGCCCGGCCAGCAGCGTGCCGACACTCGTGCTCAGGGAAATGCGCATGTCGCCCAACGGAAAGGATATCAGCACCCCGGCCAAGCCGCCGAGAAAGATGGCGAGTTCGACGGTGAGTAAGTCCGTCGTCGTCGCAGGTTGGATCAGCGTGCCGATCCGCGCGGCCGCCCGCGCGACCCCCGGCTCGGGCCCAACGAGGTACAGCCGATCGCCGCGCTCCAGCGTGAGTTCGGGCGACACCGGCATGTCCTGCTCTCCACGGCGCAGGCCACGCAGGTGGAGGCTGCGCGTCCAGCCGCCTTCGCTCAGTTCGCGCAGAGGCCGTCCGGCCAGCTCCGGGCTGGTCAACAGCACTTCCGCGACGGCGACGGGGATGTCCAGCAGCTCCCTGTCTTCCACCTCCTCCGCGCGGGGGCCGAGCACTTGCACCAGGACTTCGCGGCTGCCGGAAATAGCAATGACGTCCCCGCCCGCCAGAACCAGATCGGGATGCGGTTCGAGCAGCGCCCCGTCGCGCCGGACGCGCTGGATGAAAAGCCGGTGCTGCGCCGCCCTCGCCTCGGCCTCGGCGATCGACCGTCCGTCCAGTTGACCATCCGCGGCCAGGCTGTACGCCCGCAGCTCGAAGTGGCGATAGGCCGAGACGACGCCGGGCGGCGTCCGCCTGATCCCCAGTTGCTGCTCGAGCTTCAGCGCCTCGGCCTTCAGGTCAATGCCGAGGAGCCTCGGCGCTACCGTGCTCACAAACACGATCAGTCCGGCGGCGCCGAAGAGGTAGCAGACCGCATCGGCAACGGCGATGTGGGCGACCAGCCTCGCGCGTTCCTCAGCCGGCAGGGGTAGGGCGTTGATCGCCTCGGTCGCCGTTCCCATCACGGGGCTTTCCGTCAGCGATCCGGAGAGGAGCCCGGCGGCGAGGCCCGGATCGAGCCCCAACACCTTCGCCACTGCGATCGCCGCGAGCAGGCCGGTTGTGCAGCAGACGATCGCCAGGAGGATGGGCTTGAAGCCGTCCCTCCGCAGGGCCTGCATGAATTGCGGGCCGACTGAATAGCCGATTCCGAAGAGGAAGAGCAGGAAGAGGAGGGACTTCGCCATGCCAGAGACAGGAACATCCGCGACCTGCCCGACCAGGATCCCGGCGAAGAGAGAACCGGTCACGGGACCGAGGCCGAAGCCGCCGACCTTCACGGCGCCGATCGCGTAGCCGATGGCGATCACGAGGAACACCGCCAGTTCCGGATATCTGACAAGAAACGTCTCAAGCCAAGCCATAACCGACTGCCTCCCTCATGGCGCCCTGCATGTCACGCATCGGCGCGAACCCGTTGCAGGCCGCGGCCAAGATCCCGACGAAGGCATTGCCCATCATGGCTCGGAGTTGGAACAGGTTTGGTTGGATATTGATCGCTGCTTCGCGCAACGCCCCGGACCACGAAATCACCCTGCTTCCGAGCGCGGCTGGTCAGGAGCTGTCATCCCACTTCGTCCCGGTCTGGATCGCATTGTCCGATCGCGCATTTCGACGGACATGCGCCTGCAACACCGACCGGTTGCGATCCGAGGACGAGCGGCGGATTGTAGACGTGGCGTGACAGGCGATAGCGGTTCAGCACATGGGCGGTGCACCGCGCTGCCGCCAAGCTGAGCGTTCCCGAAAAGCAGCGGCGGCAGAATTACGCCGGCGATGTCCAGCTCGCGCGGGATCAGGCGCAAGGACTGTTTCATCCTCATCCAGGGGCGCCTTGCGGAGTGTCGGCCAATCCGTCTCGGCGGTCTCCGGGACGAACGCCACAGGCGCCTCGGATAGCGCGCAGCTGACAGCCTGCGCCAGGCCCGGCCGACGCGCCGCGTGTCGGCCGGGCCTGATGACTATGAATGGCTGTATCCGCCGGCTTCTGCTTCCGACAACGGCGACGTTACAGGGTGCGCCTTGAAATATTCGAGGCACGCCTTGACGTCCTCGACAAACAGCGAAGCGAGATCCTTGCTGAAGCCATGGCGGACCAGCACCCGCTGGACAACGAGATCCTGCCGATTGGCCGGCATCGAGTAGGCCGCGACCTGCCAACCCCGCATGCGAAGTCGATCGCTCAGGTCGAAAAGGGAATACCCTTTGGTGTCGTAACCTTCCTTGAGGCTCCAGGACAAAGCCGGAATGCCCGTTTTCGGATCACCCGGATAGATCACCTTGAACGGCCCCATCTTCTCGAGCTCGGTGGATATGAACTGGGCCGTATCGTAGCAAGCCATGTGAATCTTGCGGTACCCTTCCTTCCCGAGACGAAGGAAATTGTAGTACTGGGCCACGATCTGGCCGCCGGGGCGGGAGAAGCTGAGCGCAAAGGTCGGCATGTTGCCGCCCAGATAGTTCACCCGGAAGATCAGATCCTCGGGCAGGTCCGCCTTGTCGCGGAAGATGCACCAGCCGGTGCCGAGCGGCGCGAGACCGAACTTGTGGCCGGACGAATTGATCGACTTGACTCGCGGCAACCGGAAGTCCCACTCGATCTCCGGCGCGCAGAAAGGCGCCAGGAAGCCGCCAGAAGCCGCGTCCACGTGGATCGGAACGTCGAGGCCTGTCTCCTGTTGCAGCTTGTCGAGAGCGTCACTGACTTCCTTTACTGGTTCGTAGTCGCAAGTGAAGGTGACGCCGAAGGTCGGGACAACGCAGATCGTGTTCTCGTCCACCCGCTTGAGCACCTCCTCGGCATTCATGATCAGGCGGTCTTTCTCGAGCGGGATCTCGCGCAGTTCGATGTCCCAGTATTTTGCGAACTTGTGCCAGCAAACCTGCACCGGCCCACACACCATGTTCGGCTTGTCGGTCGGCTTGCCGGCGGCCTTCATCTTCTCCCGCCAGCGCCACTTCGCCGCCAGGCCGGCGAGCATCGCCGCGTCGGACGAACCGGTGGTCGAAGTTCCCATCGTGTTCGCTGCGTCGGGCGAGTTCCAGAGGTCGGCCAGCATGTGAACGCAGCGGGCCTCGATTTCAGCCGTCTGCGGATACTCGTCCTTATCGATCATGTTCTTGTCGACGCATTGGTCCATGATCTTGTGGACCTCGTCATCCAGCCAGGTCTGGCAGAAGGTGGCGAGGTTCTGCCGGGAATTTCCGTCCAGCATGAGTTCGTCGCGAACAACGCTGTACGCAAGCCGGGGGTCGTGTTCCTTCTCGGGCATCTTGTACTTTGGCATTGGTTTGGACAGATCTTCCGACCCATAGACGTCAGACAGGCGATCACTCGGGATGTCTTGTTTGATGTGCAGCGACATGAAATTTTTCCTTCCGTGGCAAGGGATCGTGGCGGGCTTTAACCGCGCTCCGGGATCTGAGCGTCTTTGTTGGCCTCAGCGCATGGGACCCAACTCCAACCTTTGCGTTTGACGAACATCGTGACCCGATCAGGCGCTCCACCTGATCGGGAACTGCTCTAGAACCGAGCGATCAGGCTGGCCTGCACACGATTCTCGATGCCGTAGCCTGACAGGCCCCCGCCGGCAGCGGCCGATCCGCCCTGTATGTCGCGGCGGAAGAAGATGTATTCGACACCGACATCCAGCCAGCCATTGACGAGGCGCCCGCCGTTCTCGCGCGCGAAGGGGCTCCAGATCAGGTTGACCACTCCCATCTGCATCTCGCGATTCGCGGCGAGCGCCCCCGAGGAGCCTGGCGCGAAGCTTCCCACGAAACCGGGATTTTCCTGTCGTGCGTAGGCGTAGGCGAAGGTGCTGCGCAGCTGCGCCAGCCAAACCCGCCGGTAGCCGATGAGGGCGCCCCACGCCGGCGTCGCATCGATGCTGAAACTCGTCACGGCGCCCGGAAGGCCAAGATTTGTGTAAGCACCCTGCCCGGAATACGCGGAATTGAAGTAACGCCCGACACCCTCGCCGTAATAGGCCATGCCGATCAGCTGGTCGTGACCCAATCCACTCCAGAGATTGCGAAGGGCGAAGTTGGCATTGGCCGCGAAACCCCAGCCGACGGTACTCTGCGAGCCAGCGCCGGCCGCGGCCGTCCCGTCGGTCTCGATCTTGAGCTGCCGCACCAGTCCACGCACCGACGCTTCCCCGAAATCACCGCGATAGGTCAGGCGGCCAAGGAAATCGGGAACCTGATTGAATGCGGGGCTGGCGCCGCCGTCGAAGGTCGAGTCCGGATAAAAGACCCCGGCGGCGCTCGTGTAGTCCGTGTATGGCGCCTCCATCGAGATCTGGCCGGTGAGGCCGTCCGCCAGCCGGCCGGTCAGTCGCACCTGCGCCTGGCGCACGGCCGAGGCGTTGAGGAAGGTCGCATCCGTCAGCGTCTCGATCAGGCCCTCGTTCCAGACGCTATTGGCCTGCCCGACGAGAACGCGGAACTCGTCGCCCCCGACCTCGACGAAGGCCTGCCGCAACCGAGGCATGTAACCGGAGGAGGTGGCGGCACCCGAAGCGCTCGGCAGGTCGCCTGCGAAATCGATCTCGATACGCGTGAAGACCGGTCCCCAGTCGGAGGGTGTCTGCGTGTCGACGCCGATCCTCGACCTGCGCGCACTGAAGTTCAGATCGCCCCCCTGCAGATCGGCAGCGCTCCCGCCGAGTGGAATGCCTTGAACGGACGGGGCGTCGCCGCGATCACGGACATTGAGGCCGCTCCACATGTTGGCCTTCGCAAAGCCGTAGAGACGGACCGAGGTGTCCGTTCCCGGTATGCGCCAGGAATTCGGCAACTCGCCACGCAGAGCCTCATCCACCTGGGCGCGCGTGATCTGGCGCTGCTGCTCCGGCGTGGGCGGTGGTGGCGTCGGCGCCGCGACGACCACGGGGGCCGGCGGCGCGGCTGCCGTGCGGCCCGTCCGGGTTGGCGCGGTGGCAGTGCGGGCGGGAGCCGGGCTTGGAGCAGCACGGGCGGCGCGCTGGGCTGCCTCCAACTCGTCCACGCGGCGGCGCAGTTGATCCATCTCGGTGACCTGCCTCTGCAACTGCTCCATGCGGCGGAGCAGCTCTTCCACCGAGGGCGTCGGCGTTGGCGCGGTTTGCGCTAAGGCTTGGACGCTTGCAGTCATGCAGGCCAAGGCGGTGGTCGCCAGCAAAACACCGTGCAGTCTTCCCGACCGATGCATGACGTACCCTTTCGTCGTGATCCTGTCTGATCCAATTTCTCTAGCGCGTGCCGCCGTTCGGCGGCGACGCGATGCTCCCAAAGACGGACATGACAGCATGCCCGCCCGCAGTCGCTTGGACGCCGCCGCCCGATCACTAGAGAAGCATGACGACGACCATGCCCCAGATGGTCAGCAGCGTGTTGCCGACCGCGTAGGTGACCGTGTAGCCGAGTGCCGGCACCTGGCTCTTGCCGATGTCGCAGATCATGCCGAGCGACGCCGTGGTGGTCCTGGCCCCCGACAATGCGCCGAACAGGATCGCGTCGTGGAAGCGAAACACGTACTTGCCGATGAAGGCGCCGATGAGCAGCGGCAGTGACGTGAGGACAACGCCCCAGAGGAACAGCGGCAAGCCAAGCTGCTGCAGCCCAGCGACGAATCCCGGTCCTGACGAGATCCCGACGACCGCAATGAAGACATTGAGGCCGACCGAGTTCATGAACCAGAGCGTCGGCGCGGGGATGCGGCCGAAGCTCGGCCGGACGGAGCGCAGCCAGCCGAAGACGATGCCGGCGATCAGCGCACCGCCTGAGGTCGAGAGCGTCAGCGGGATCCCCCCCACCGTGAGCACAAGCGCCCCAATCAGGGCACCGAGCGTCACGGCGAAGCCCACGAATGCCACATCCGTCACATCGGTCGGCTTGTCGGCGAAGCCGATCTCCTTCGCAGCGGCGTCGAGGTCCTTCTTTCGTCCAACCAGCGAGAGGATGTCGCCGCGATGGAGGACCGTCTTCGGAAGGATCGGAATCTCGGTCGCGGCCACCCCGCGAACGATGCGCTTGAGGAAGACACCGCGCGACAAAGGCATGGCGCCGATCGCCTCGAGCGTCTTCCCATCGAGCGCCTTCGACGTGACGAAGACGTCGAAGGAGCCGACGGGGACGGCGAGGAGGTCACGATCCTCGACCTCGGACGCACCGCCAAGGAGACTCACCAGCGTCTCCTGCCGCCCGGCGACGGCTACGACATCACCGACCTGGAAGACCTCCCCGCTCGTGGCTTCGATAATGGTGCTGCCGCGGCGGATCCGCTCGACGAAGAGGCGCGCCTCCGGATAGGCCGCCTCGGCCTGCGCGACGGTCATTCCGACAGCCGAGCTGCCCTCCCTGACGCGATAGGCGCGCATGCCGAACTCGTGCCACGCGGTGCCCGCGGTGGCGGACGCGCTGCCCCCGCCCATCTTCGCTTCGTAGTCGCGGCAGGCCGCCTCGAGGTTCACCCCGAGAAGCGGCGGCAGCACGATGGCGAGAAGGATCGCTGAACCGATCGTGCCGTAAATGTAGGTCACGGCATAGGCGACCGGCATGATGTCGAGCAGCGCCTTCGCATCATCCGGCGTATGGGCGCGATTGATCGCGTCGGTCGCGAGCCCCATGGACGCCGAGATGGTCTGCGAGCCCGCATAGAGGCCCGCGGCCGCACCGAGATCGAATCCGGCGAGCTTGGCCACGAGCACGGCACAGCCGAGAATGACGACGCAGACGACGGCGGCGAAGATCGCCTGCGGCAGTCCGTCCTTCGCGATGCCGCGCACGAATTGCGGCCCGACGCCGTAGCCGACGGCGAAGAGGAACATCAGGAAGAACACCGACTTGACGTTCGGGGAGATGGTGATGCCGAGCTGGCCGATCAGCACCGCCGTCAGCAGCGTCGCCGTCACCGCGCCAAGGCCGATGCCCTTGAAGGTGAAGGAGCCGACCCAGTAGCCGACGCCAAGCGAGAGGAAAATGGCGATCTCCGGATAGTGCCGGAGCGTGTTGGCGAACCACTCGAAGAATACCATGACTTAATCCTCCAGGCGCCGGACGGGCGCGCAGCGAAACAGGGTGCGCGGATCAGCCCTTGGCCGCGGTATGGGCCAGCCAAGTGTCGTGATAGCCGCGGGCGATCGAGCGCAGCGCACGGCCGATGTCGTCGTAGACATCGTCCTCGAGGTTCGCGAAGGAGATGCGCGCGGACCAGTCGGGCGCGTGGAAGCCACCGCCGTTCAACAGCACGATCCCGTGGTCCTCCGCGAGGCGAAACACGATGTCGAGCGGATGGACGTGTTCCTTGATGTAGGCGACGACCTCGTCGCCGACGTATTTCCGCATCCAGAACTCGAGGTCCACCAGCCCGTAGTAGCGGTCATAGAGCGGGTTCTCCTTCACCTCGATGCCGAGCCCTTCGACCGTGGCGCGGAAGCGCCGCTCGACGGTCTCCATGCAGGCCTTCTGGTAGGCCTTCTGCTCGTCGAGGAACTCGAAGAGCGAGAACAGCGACATCATGACCTGCTGCGGCAGGGACAGGCCGGCGGTATGGTTGAGGGCGACGTCCCGGCTGTCGGCCACCATGCGATCGATGAACTTCAGTTCGCGCGGCTTGAGGGTCAGGGCGCCGTAGCGCTTGTCGAGCTTCTGCTGCGTCTCCTCCGGCAGGGCGGCAATCAGGTGGTCGAAGACGTTGTCCTGGTGCACGGCCACGACGCCGAGGCGCCAGCCGGTGCAGCCGAAGTACTTCGAGAAGGAGTAGACCCCGATCGTGTTGCGCGGATATGCGCCCATCAGGCCGCGGAAGCCCTCCACGAAGGTGCCGTAGACGTCGTCCGTCAGCAGGATCAGGTCGGGGCGCTTCTTCAGGACCTCACCGATGCCGGCGATAGTCTCGGCGGACAGCGCCACGCCGGGCGGGTTGCTCGGATTGACCAGGAAGAACGCCTTGACCTTCGGGTCCTCGAGCTTCTTGAGCTGATCGGGCCCGAACTGGAAGCCGATTTCCTGCTTGGCCTCGACGAAGACCATGTTGAGGTCATAGTCCTCGAGCAGGGGCATCTCGGTGTATGGCGTGAAGATCGGCGTGCCGACCGCGATCGTGTCGCCTGCGTTGAGCAGACGGTTCGCCTTCATGCACTTGAAGATATAGCACATCGCGGCCGTGCCGCCTTCGACCGCGAACAGGTCGAAGGTACCGGCAGGAGTCGGCGTGCCGCACATCGCCCATTGCAGGTATTCGTGCACGATGCGTTCGTTGTGCACCAGCATGCGATCCGGAACCGGGTAGGTGTCGCCGATGATGCTTGCGGCCAGCTCGTGCACGAAGGCGTCAGGATCGAAGCCGAACTTCCGCACGGCGAGCGCCACCGCAGCCTGGAGGAACTCCGCACCCGGCATGTCGGCATGCTCGGCGAGCCAGGCGTCGAGCCGTCCCGCGATCCCCTTCGCCTTGGGCTGGCCGCCGAGTCCTGCCGCCTCGTCGCGAACCCGGCGGCATTCCATCACCGCGAATTGGCCCAGCAGGAAGAAGCCGTCGCGGGGGGTCGTGGCGACCCAGTTCGGATTGCCCCGGCCGGCGTTCAGGAAGGCGATGCTGGGGTTGACCGACGTCTTCTTCGCCAGGCGGATCAGCTCGTCCTTGATCTCGAAGGGGCTGAGCTTGTCGAAGTCGTGCAGCTTGATGGCTTCAACCATGGGGAATACCTCGGAGCTTGATGGTTTGAACGGAGTGTCGCGTCGCGCGCGGCGGAGGGGAGGCGTGTCGTCGTCGTCTCAAGCGCCCTGCGCCGCGGCGCGGTCGCCACGCAGACGTTTCGACGGCGTGCTGTGGTTGCTGGCGTGCAGGTCCGGCGCCTTCGTCGAACCGCTGCTCCTCTCCAGTGCGTTTCGCGCCGGATTGATGTCGCTGCCAAGGATCGGGATGATATTGAGGTGCGGGCGCGCCTCAACGCGCAGAGGGTTCACCGTCTGCGCGTTGGCCAGCATCGAAGCAACAGACAGCACGCAGCCGGGCTGGCGTTGCGTCAAACCCCCAGAGAGCACGCCCTGCTTAACCTCTTCTCTCAACATGAGGTTACGGTGCCCTCCTGACCCGGGGATCGCTATCCGATTTCCGACAGTTTCAAGCGGGCGCGGCGAAATATGCATTTCGATGGCTGCCGTCGGAGCAGGCGGGCTCCGATGACGTCTCGACACTCAGCAGGATGGCGCGCGGCAGAAGGAACCCGAGGACAGCTTGACGCGGGTCGCGCTGCGCTTTGGATTTACGCACTTGGGACGCTTCGCGGAGGCTTTCCGAGCCCTCTATGGCGAGACCCCATCAGCGGCCCTGTCGCGCGGCCGCGCGCATGCCGGCCACACCCTGCTGTCGCGTTTCGGATAGCGCGCAGGTTCCAGCGCGGGGTGGAGTGGGCCCCTGGAGCCGGACAGGCGGGTGGATTGGATTTGACCAGGGTGTTGGGCTTCCGAAGGATGGAAGCCGATGGCGAGACACCGATCCCACAGCCTCGAGTTCAAGCGCCAGGTCGCGCAGGTGTATCTGGGCGGCGAGACCCTGCACGGGCTTGCCAAGCGCCACGACATCTCGCGCAACCTGATCCGTGTCTGGGTGGAGAAGTACGAAGCCGGCGCCTTCGACGAGGACGCCCGAGCAGCGGACCTCATCCAGGCCTACGAAGTCGCCCGTGAAGAATGCGATTTCAGCGCGCGGCGAGCTGCGGTGCGGGCAGCGGAGCGGTGGGTGCACTGATCGCGATGAGGCTGAGCAGGAACGCAAGAAGGCGTATCAGCCAGGCACGGAGGAGGCGGAGGTTGTGGCCGGCGGCGGCGAGGATGACGTTGATGGCGTCGCCGGTGGCCGCGGCGAGGAAGTTGCGGCCGAGATGGCCGTCACTCTTCAGATGGCCGATCACCGGCTCGATGCCGGCGCGCCGCCTGATCTCGCGGCGGATGGTTGGCGTGACGCCGCGCTTCTGGCCGGAGACGAACACGCGCTGCTTGTCGGCGTCGTGGCCGCGGTAGCCGCGGTCGACATAGGCGCGCTCGACGGGCACGCCGGTGATGCGCTCGGTCTGGGCGATCTGGGCGGCGAGGGTGTGGCCGTCGAAGGGGTTGCCCGGCAGGCTGCGCGCGCCGATCACGAACTGCCCGCCCGGTGCCGGGCGGTTGATGGTGGCGAGGGAGACCTTCACGCCGAATTCGAAGCGGGTGCGCGCCTTGCCCTTGCCGATGCACTCCACCTCGGGGGCGTGCAGCGCGTAGATCTTCTCGCGCCCGCGGTCCTCGCGGCGTTGGCGCAGCAACCGCGCGACGCGTTCAAGCGGCGTGGCGAAGACCACGCGCACCGCCTCGTCGGCGCCAGCGATCTTGCGGGCGATGTCGCGAGCCAGCCGGCCGAGCCAGGTGCGCATGCGACTGACCTTGCGCTCGGCCTCGCGGTGGCGGCCGCGATGGATCAGCCTGGCGACCTCGCGGCGGGCGCGGGTGGCGACGCGCGCGTAGGACTGGCGCAGCGCGATGCCATGCCGGCGTGCGAGGCGGCCGAGGATCTCGACGCCGCGATGCAGCAGCTTGCTGTCGGTCGGGTGGGTGACGGCCTTGGGCTGGACGGTGGTGTCGACGGTCACCCGCTCGAAGTGCTTCGGCTCGGCGGCGCCGGCGCGCTTGGCGGTGGCGAGCGTCTCGGCGAGCAGCACCTCGAGGCGCTCGGCGCCGATGCGCTTGCGCCAGCGGGTCATCGAGGAGCGATCGAGCGGCAGGGCGTGCTGGAAGTGGCTTTCGCCGCAGAACAGCTGGACATACGGGCTGTCGAGGAAGCGGCCGCAGACGGCGTCGTCGGAGAGGCCGTCCATGTGCTTGATCAGGTGCAGGCCGACCATGAGGCGGGTGGGCAGCCCGGGCCGGCCGACGCCCTCGCGGTAGAGCGGGCCGAAGGCGGTGGCGAAGCGATCCCAGTCGATCAGACCTGCGAGGCGCACGAGCGGATGGCGGCGATCGACCAGGTTCACCAGCGCCGAGCGGAAGAGTTCGGGCTGCTCGGACGGCGGCGATACGGGCGGCATCGGCGTGCTCCTGCGCGGCGATGCGCCGAGGGAATCACGCCGTCGCGGCGGGTTCAACAGGGCTGCCAATTTGCAAGGTTTTCGCCCGCTCCAGACCGCAACCCTGCAAATACGAATACTTGCAGCAGCCGGAAACCCCAAGAATACCAGGGATTTCCACGTTGTTCACGGCCGACTACGAAGCGCGGATTGCCGCGCTCGAGCGGCTGGTCGGCAGGCAGGCCCTGGAGCTTGAGTTTTTAAAGGGGGCTGTGCGCTCCGGAGCGCTGCCGAGAAGCGGGCTTACGTCCGCGGTTGTCGGCCCGCGGCATCTCGCTCGCGCGCGGATGCCAGCTGATGGGGATCGCCCGCTCCACCGTCTACGACGCGCCGCGGATCGAACTCGACGACACCGCCCTGGTCGAGGCGATGATGGCCATCTGCGACGAGTTCGAGGCCTATGGCTGGCGCCGGGTCGGGGCCGCGCTTCGGCAGCGGGGCCTGGTTGTGAACCACAAGAAGATCCGCCGCCTCATGTGTAGAAGTCTCAATCTGATCTGACGGACGCTATTCTGCGGTGGGGTTCAGAGGCCGGGGCGCGGAGCCAAAGGCGAAGCGTAGCGCCCCGGCCGGTTTCACCGGAGAGACTGCGATGACGATGACCGAGCGCAAGGTGATCAAGGCGAAGGTTGGCCTGCTGGAGCTGGCCAAACAGCTGGGCAGCGTGACCCAGGCGTGCCGGGTGATGGGCTATTCGCGCGACAGCTTTTACCGTTTCCGCGACCTCTATGAGAGGGGCGGCGACCTGGCACTGGCGGAGATCACGCGCGCCAAGCCGAACCTGAAGAACCGCGCCGCGCCCGAAGTCGAGGCCGCGGTGGTGGCGATGGCAATCGATGAGCCCGCCTGGGGCCAGGCCCGCGCGTCCAACGAGTTGAAGAAGCGCGGCACCGAGGTCTCGCCCTTCGGCGTCCGCTGTATCTGGCTGCGCCATGACCTTGAGACGATGAAGAAGCGGCTGAAGGCGCTGGAAGCCAAGGTCGCCCAGGATGGCGGCGTGCTGACCGAAAGCCAGCTGGTGGCGCTGGAGAAGGCCAAGCTCGACAAGGAAGCGCATGGCGAGTTCGACAGCGAGCACCCCGGCTATTGCTTGGCACAGGACACCTTCTACGTCGGCACGCTGAAGGGCGTGGGCCGGGTCTACCAGCAGACGGTGATCGACACCTATTCGAAGGTCGGCTTCGCCAAGCTCTACACGCGCAAGACGCCGCTGACCGCGGCGGACATCCTCAACGACCGGGTGATCCCGTTTTTCGACGAGCAGGGCATTCGCATCGATCGGATGCTGACCGACCGCGGCACCGAGTATTGCGGCGCCCATGACCGGCACGAGTATGAGCTCTACCTCGCCGTGGAGGACATCGACCACACCCGGACCAAGGTCAAGAGCCCGCAGACCAACGGCATCTGCGAGCGTTTCCACAAGACGCTGCTCGACGAGTTCTACCGCGTCGCCTTTCGCAAGCGGCTCTACGACGCGGTGGAGATGCTGCAGGCCGATCTGGATGGCTGGATGGTCACCTACAACGAGGACCGCACCCATCAGGGCCGCTGGTGCTTCGGCAAGACCCCGATGCAGACATTTCTCGACAGCGCCGATCTGGCGCGCGAAAAACAGAACCTGTCGAAGGCCGCTTAGCCGCGACAGCCTACAGTTTCGATCCGGCGGACACCCACCACGCCAGATCGGACAAATGTCAGATCAAGTCGCTACTTCTACACCTCATGCGCGAGCACGGCCTGCAGCGGAGGCGCCGCCGGCGATACGTGGCCACGACCGACAGCGACCACGATGGCCCGATCTTCCCCGACCTGGCGAAGGATGTCGTGCCGGACGGACCGGACCAGCTCTGGGTGGCCGACCTGACCTACGTCGCCATCCTCGGCGGCTTCGCCTATGTCGCTGTGATCCTCGACGCCTGGTCGCGCCGCGTCGCTGGCTATGCGATCGCGCGCTCCATCGATGCCCGGCTCACCTTGGCTGCGCTGCGGGCAGCGCTCGAGGTGCGGCGGCCAGCTGCCGACTGCATTCACCACTCGGACCGCGGGTCGCAACTTGGACTCAACCGGTCGACGCAACACTACCCTGAACTGACAGCAGCGCAGCGTCGAGAGCCTCGGCAGGTGTCCTCCATCCCAACGTCTTGCGCGGCCTGCTGTTCAGGGCAGCGGCCACTGCGAGGAGGTCGTCAGCGCCATGCATGCTCAGGTCCGTCGCCGCGTTGCGCCGCAGCTCCCGCGAGATCGTCGACGGCGCTCGCCCCAGACGGCGCGCGACCTCACGCACGCCAAGACCTCCCGCCCGCCACAGCGCGATATCCTCTCGCTCCGCAAAGGTCAGGGAGCGCCAGGAGCGCGCCTTTGACGACGGCAACAGATGGGACGGGGCCATCCCGCCTGCCGCGCGAAACCACCGGAACCCGACAGGCTGCGATACAACGACCTTCATCGCTGCGTCCTCGCTCGAGTGCCCCTCGGCGACCAACGCCCAGAACCGTCGCCGATGCTCCTGCCGCGCTACAGGCGGTCGCCCTGGCGACCGTTGCTTTCGCCGCAGAGACCGATCCGACCGCCGCCGACCCGCCATCGCACCATCCTCCACCCGGGGTGTTGCGACGACCAATTGAATCCACCCAATACGCTGCGAAGGCGTATCGCGACCTGCTGGACGCGAGCGTGCCTCTCGCCGAGCAATCTGCCGTACAGGCGGTATAACTGCCCTGCCGGGGCCACCTGAACTGCCCCTGCGCCTGCCAGAGCCGCCCGCGCGCATTGCCGGCTGGCACCGCCCAGAATGCTGCTTCCATTGAGCGGTTTGATATGCCGGCCATGACCCGGCGGGAGCCGTTCGTCGATCCGCGCCACGTTCCCCTTCACAGCGGCTTGCGCATGCGCTCGCCCCGTGAGTTCATCGCTGCGCAGTCAGCAACCCAAGTCGCTTGTCCGGTTTGATGGGGGCAACTCCAGCTAGCGACATTGCCTCCTGCACCCTGCGAGCTGTTCTAAGCTTGCCACCGCCCGGCACACCAGGGCATGAGCAATAAGGGTTCCTGCGCACCGGGCGTGCTCGAGATACTCTGAAGTGTCGTGCTTTTGCTGGGAAATTTCTGTGACCTCATTCCGAATGTTCGCTGGTATCGGATTATACCAACTCCCGTTGGTGGTGACTCACGAGGGGGATTCCCCGACGCGGTGGCGATGTGATTTAAGCTGGTGAGCATCGGAGGCTCACCATGGCACGCGCCATCGCCCTGCGACCTGATTTCAGCGCCGCCGAGCTGCGGCGTCTGGCACGGCGCAGCAAGGAC
>CAVQTW010000003.1:0-47591 GCA_963716705.1 uncultured Alphaproteobacteria bacterium | reverse complement strand
CACGGTGTCGGGACTGCCGAGCAACATGCGTCCGCCACCACCCGCTTCCGTCGCCTTCTCCGGCCGCTCGCGGTGCAGGAAGGTTCGATGGACCGCACGGAAGGTGCCGTCGTGCTCCGTCACCAGCGCGACCATGCCGGGGAACTTCTTTTTGGACTTGCTCTCCACGAGGCCCGCCGCGAAGCGCAGCGCGCCGCCGTTCGGAATGGCGGTCAGCCCGCGCGCCATGAGGTAGTGCGCTGCATGGGTGCCCGCGATCGCCTCCGCGCCTTCCCATGTTCCGCGTGCCAGGTCGTGCTTCCGTGTGGCCTCTCGCTGCGCTGCGATCTCGTCGGCCGCACGACGCGCCTCCGCATCCGCCTTGCGACGCTCACTGTTTCGCCTCTCCTGCCGCGATGGTCGCGGGATCATCCTCACCGGCATTGGCACGAGCATTGCCGATCGCCGCCATCTCCGGACAGAAAAGGATGCCGCCCGCCCCGATCCATTTCGACAGGAACGTGACAGGCGAGGATGCGACGCGCACAGGGTGCGCCGCCATCCCGAGATGCCCGCGCGCCCAATCGAAGGCGTCGCGGATTTCACCGCCGCGTTCACGCTGGATGAGGCTGATCAGGTCGCCGCCTTCCTCCGCGCTGTGATTGCGCACAAGCCCTGCCTTTGGCCCACGCACGGTGACCGCGAGGCTACCCTTTCGTCCGAACCGCCATTCGTCGCCATGCTTGGCGGACGGCTCGCCAAGCCCAAGCGCGCGCAGCACTGCCGGCACGTCCGCGCGCAGCGCCGCTCTGATTTCTTCGGTGTCCTCGTGCGCGGGCATCAGCGTGAACCGACCCGCCTACTGCACACCATCCGCGATGCGCCTGACCTCACCCATAGGGATCAGCGTCCGCCCGCCGAGCTTGATATGCCGCACCGATCCATCGCGCAGACGGCGCCAGGCGGTTGCCCGAGAGACGCCGACGCGCGCCGCAAACTCATCCACCGTCGAGGAGACACGCTCGCTCCAGCGGGACCGTGCGGGCGGTATCGCGACCGCGACCCGCGATGCCACCGCTCGGTTCACCGGTGTTGCCTATCGTGTTCATCAGCGTTGACCCTGCCTGCATCTTGATGACGGCATTGTAGACCAGGTGAGCAGGTATTGAAATGATCACGACGGCTACTGTGTTCAGGACACATGGGCCGCATCAATGCAGTGAGCCAACTTGACACATTACTTTCGGCAAAACCCCGCGGGTTCTCCACGGTTTGCGGCCGTGCCCCTACGCGCAAGATTTTTTGATGGGCGCCCTCCGGCGCGCCGATTTGCGCGTAACGATGACCGACATGCTCAATACGCGCATTCGCACGAGCCTCGTGGTTATCGTGTTGGGCGTGGTCCGCAATGTCTGGCTCCGTCCGGATTGTCGCCCGACGCGCCGCGTCGTCGTCGCGTTGACGGGCGCCTGGAGTGCGCTGGACGGTACCCATGCAGAGGCAGCGCGCCGCCTGCGCCGCGAGCCTGACGAGAAGCGTCACCGCTACTGGCACACCACGGTCACCCCGGAGGATCACTTACGATGGGCACCACCAAGCGGGACGCGGGCGGCGCGCGCGGCAACGGCGATGGCCTGGCCGGGGCCGACGCGACGATGTTCTGGAAAGCCTGCGCCTCGATCCGGGCTGGCGACACCGTTGCTGCCATCGAACCGCTCCTGACGCTCGCATGGGCATCCTCGCCGGTCCTGCGTGTGCGCGTCCGCGCGGTGCTGGCCGATTATGGTGTGACCATCAGGGATGATCTCCCACCCGACCCTCGTCGCGTGTCGCGAAAATCCCCACCCAGGCCCAGTCCGCGGCCCCGGTAGATATCCTCATGGCGGCGCTGCCCCCGTCCCGCGCCGCTCCACGCCGCGCCCGAAGGCATTGGCGCGGAGCCGGCGCCTGGGCGCGGGTGCCGGCCCCTAAGCCGCTACAGCAAATCCGCCCGCGTCTGCGGGGCCGGCCCGTCCGGCGCTCCTTCCGGCCTGACCCCGGCAATCGGACGTAACCTGCGCGCAAATGCGACGCCCGCCGCATGCAGAGCACCGCATCCTGGCCGCGATGGACCGGATCGTCGCATGCGGCCCGAACCGCGCGATCGGCCCCGACCGGAAGCCAAGGTCTACTTTCGCGCCGCTGGCATCCGTCCTCGCCCGCACATCCAAAGACAGCCAATAATCGTCGGCCTGCCGCCCGCCATAGGCGCGGAGCATCAGTGAACCGTCCTCGCCCATGTCGGCGGTGGGATCGGTCGGCATGGAGCGGCGCGGCGGGGTGCGGCTGGGCATGGGTGGCATCGTAGCCGGGTGGCTGAGCAAGATGCATCGGCCTGCCCGCCACCGGAGCCGTCGCCGCCAGGTGCAACCTCTACAGCCTGACCGCGAGCCCAGCAGGCCATTCGTGACCTCGTGCGCGTATCGAAGGACAGCACCGGCAACATGCCGCCGCTGCCCGGCATCTTCCCCGACTATGCGGCGCCGACCGGCGCCGCGGCGTCGGACGGTCCACGCGCAAGAGTAGGTCGCCGCGATCCTCGGCAAGAGCATCGCGACGAGCTACCGCACTCGCATGGCGTGTGTGCTTGCCTTCATCACTGTTCGGTTCGTCATGATCACTGTTGACGCGCGTGCCTCCTACCAGTCGCGAGAGCGCGAAGCGAAGGAGGGCCGGCGCTTCTGACGCCTGTGGCAGAGCGCTGTGCCTTCCTGCGCGGGCGACGATTGGTGTGGCGGCTACCGGCCGCTTCGATCGCGTGAGGGATGCATGACGGAGCAGTCCAGATGTGCCGCGAAGGGACACGCATCTGCGTTCTCGGGCGATAGTTACTCGTCGGGTGTTCGCTCAAGGCACTCTGGAAGAACTTCCGCCGCCTTGGCCAGCTTGGTTATCGCTTGATCGTATGCATCGCGATCGCTGCGGTAGAGTTCCACGACACCATGCACGCCGCCAGATGCTCGTTGTCTGTAGCAGGATCGCCAGTGTCCGTGATGGGCTCCCATGTCGCCCGGAGGCCAAGCTCCTGACAGGCAGAGACGGGCAGGGAGGCGGAGTAGAAGTCTTGGTCGTTGCCGCGCCAACTCCGGCAGGAAAGCCAGCGAGCCCGTAAGCGAAGACAGCACGTTGACCGATAGATAGCGATCGAAGCGCTTTGCATTCGGGCGGGTCTCGGGAAGACGCGGCTCGAAGGCTGAAGCCGGTGGGCGCAATTTGCCGGTCTTCGATCCGGGACGTAGTCAGGGCGCTTCTTTCGCCGGACGCGCCGGATCAGCCCCTCAGAAGGGTCGTTCAGCGTTGCTTGCGGTCGCGATACCCCGGTTGGCGGCACGTTCGGCGAATTCAGACTTGCCGCGCGACGAGGATGCGAAGCGCGTTCGTGGCACGAATGAGGCCGGGGTCACGACCGTGAAACTCTGCAGCTTCACCTCTCACGTCCTCAACGACCGTGTACACGTCGTTAATACCACGGAACCGCAGTTCTATGTTCATGCCGTGCTCGTGCCACTCGCAACTAACTCCGCCGAGTTGCAGAGGATTGACAAGGGGAGCCGTCAGTTTGGCGGCAAATTGGCTTAGACTGGTCCACGCGCAGTTCCAGATATCCGGATCCGGAAGGTCCATCTCGTCAGCGGTAACCATCTCGTGTGCCAATTCGGCCGCAGCGTTAAAGGCGGCAGCAAAATCCTGTTCGCGAAGGGCTTCCGCGCGCACGTCGCGCGGCGTCGTGGCGCCAAGCGCTGCGCTGGCCGCAGGGACTGAAACCATCGACGGGAGGCGGAACGCCTTCAGGGCGCGCAGCGTGTCCGTGGTCAACCATACGCTGCCGGAAACAAGACTACGGCCAGCAGTAGCCTGCACATCATCTGCTGCGCGGCTTCGCGTTGGAGCCCGGAGTGCCCAGGTGGATGTGGTCAGCACAGCGGCATCGCTCATTGCCAACGCTCCCATTTGCCATGCGCCGTCTCAGTCGTAATGCCGGCGAAGCACGTCACGATTTGCTCATGCGCTTTCGCGTGGAAATCCAGGACACCAAGCAGGTCGGGTGAACTGGGGTTTCCTCGCGCCGTGATCTCCAATTGCAGGATCTGCTCGGATAGGCGAGGTGACACAAGGGTGCTAACCGCAGTGAACATTCGGCCGTATGGGTGCCCGTCATTACGGGTCAGCAGGTATCTGGCCGTGAATGAAAGGTCTTCCAAGGGATTTGGCCATTCTGACCCTGCGCTTCCGGCCCACACACGTAGCAGCGTTGAGGGATCGGGGGAGGCGGATCGCGGCACGGGCGGATGGAGATGATTGATGTAGGTCATCTCACATTGATCGGGCTCAATGGCGCCGAGGCCTTGATCTTTCGCGAACGCTGCAAAATCCGCATAGACACGCTGGAACTCAGCCGAAACCTTCTCAAAGTGAGGATACTCGCCATCCCCGGCGCCCTTGCGCCAGTTGATAAGCAGCCGCTCGCGCTGCAATTGAATGAGCATGGTGTCATCTGCCGAGACAAACCAAGCCCGCGGCAATTCCTCTTGGGTCGCAAAGCTAAGTTGCATCCGCGCGGATCCGGCGGGTTCGAATATCTCGCGTACCGGCGGCAGCGGCGCGACAGTCTGCACATTCGGGTATCGATCGCGAACACGCGCGTAGAAGAGGCCCGGATGCACGATAGTCATCGGGAGCGGCCGGAATTGAACGCCGTGAACAACCTCAATCAGAGGTGCGCGGCGAAACTTCGGCAGCGTTCCCTTAGGCTCCATCAAAATCTCTCTCCCACCAATCTGTTGCAGGCGCGTCGTATTCGGGTCAAGCGGCTCAAGCCGGCACGGCCATTCTGGCCATGGGTCATGTCACCCCCCCCGACTTGGCGCTGAGTGCCGGTGCCGGGGTTGGCTTCGGGCCGCCCTACTTCGCCATCGCGCCGGTTTGCCCGCTCCGTACCGAGTTTCAGCAGCCGATCGAGGCGCGTCCGCAATTCGCCTTTCAGCATCGGGTTTGCCAGCGTCTGGCGCGGGGTCGCCACGTCGCCGCTCATCATTTCGTCGGGCATCTCCGCATCCACAGTCTGCATATGGGCTTCCGAAAGGTGTCGCCCGCCAGGGGGGATCTGGATTTCCTCGCGAATTTTCTACAGGGGTTCGTCACCATAGAACGTGTGCGCGGCCGGAGACCCCCCGGGGGGCAGGGGTGGGCGGATGCGCGGCCGGGCCGCGCTTTTCGCGCCCGTGCCGCCGAGCCGCTCCGGTCTGCTCGCGTCGCACGGCCATGCGAGTAGCGCCGGGCGAGCACGCTTGAGGATGCGCGCCATCGACACCGCCGGGAGAATGGCAGCCGTGCTGCCTACGCCACCACATCATGCGAGAAGGGGAACACGCCGCCGAGTACAGCGGCATCTCACGGGATTTGCGTCCCCGAAACGTCCCCGGCGCTTCCAAATGGTGCCGGCACGCGGACTTGAACCGCGGACCTACTGATTACGAATCAGTTGCTCTACCGCTGAGCTATGCCGGCCCCTGCCGTCGCGCCAAACCTGCGCCACCCAGGCGGCGCCTTCTACCCGCCGCGCCGCCATCGGGCAACCTGCTTTGATCTCACCCCAGGGCACCGCGCTGCGGCGCGTTCTACCCATGCCGAGCCATGCGCCGTCGCATCCTGATGCTTGTCCTGCTCGTCCTGGCCGCCGGAAGGGCCTCGTTCTGGGGGGGACTGCCCCGGTCGTTGTCATCGCAATGCCCACCGTCGGCCTGGCGCTGCGCGCGGTCTATGCCACCGGCAGCGTCGAACCGGTCCAATGGGCGTGCGCCGGCCCGGAGGTCCGCGCCCGCATTCCGGGTGTACTGGTCGAGGAGGGCACCCGCATCATCGACCGCCAGCCCCTGGTCATGCTGGACGAGCGTGAGGCGCAGTTCCGCGCCGAGGAAGCCATGGCCCGCCTCCCCCACTGGTCACCAGCGTGGTCAGCCTCGACCAGTCATCCGGCGACACGCTGCTCAAGGTCAACCAGGCCCTGCAGGACCAGCCCAACCTGGTGAACCGGATTCTGCTGCGCCTGATCGACATGACGCAGGCGGACCCACTTGCGCGGCGCATCGAGGCGCGCCCCCGCGACGGCACGGAATCCTGGAAGAAGCAGAACCGCAACATCCTCACCGTCTTGCGAGTACCAGAAGGCCGCCGTGAACAACGTGACCGGCGCGATCCTATCGGGGGCGGTCTTCGTGCGCGGCGCGGCGTAGCCGCGGCAGCCCCGCCCACCGCCTCAGGGCCTGCAGGAAGCCCAGCACCACCTCCACCACATGCCGCTCCCGCGCTTCCAGCGCGACCTCGGTGCCAAGGTCCTCGCCGAAAATGGTCGAGAGCGTGTGCCGGTTGGCCACCCAGAAATGCCCGAGGCCCAGCATGGTCACGTACAATTGCAGCGGATCGACATCGTGGCGGAACAGCCCCGTCGCCTCGCCACGCTTGAGCACCGCGCGCAGGCTGCCCAGCAGCGGCGAGTACATCGCCGGCACCTCCGCGCTGCGCCGCAGATAGGCCGCGCGATGGATGTTCTCCTGGTTGAGCAGCGCCACGAACTCAGGGTGCGCGGCTGTGTAGCGCAGGTTGAAGCTGACCAGGCGCGCCATCGCCTCGCCGGGCGGCAGGTGCTCCACGTCCAGAGCACGTTCCTCGGCGCGCTTGGCGGCATAGGCGCGCTCGAGCACGGTCAGCCACAGCTCCTCCTTGGAGCCGAAATGCGCGTAGAGCATCCGCTTGTTCGCGCCGGAGCGCGTGGCGATCTCGTCCACCCGCGCACCGGCCAGGCCGTTCATCGCGAATTCGGTGAGTGCGGCGTCCAGGATGCGCTCGCGCGTTGCGCTGGCGCGGGCCGAGAGCGGGCGGCGCACCGCGCCTTCCATCAGAAACGCCCGTCGCGCACTTCGAACTTGGTGGCGCGCCCCAGGCTGCGCCCGCCCTGGGCCACCCAATCCGCCACCCAGCAGAGCATCGTCTCCAGCGCGACGCGCGGATAGCCGAAGGTGGCGAAGGCGCGCGCGGCGTTGGAGAGCAGCGCATCCGGCGCCTCCTGCCCCTCCAGCATCGGCGCGCGACCGAAGCGCGCGCCGAAGCGCTGCGCCACCCAGCGCACGGAGACGGTCTCGGGCCCGGTCACGTTCAGGATGGGGCATTCGGGTGCGGCGCGGCGCAGCGCGCGCAGCGTCCAGGCATTGGCGTCGCCCTGCCAGATGACGTTGGCATGGCCCATGGCCAGCGGCACCGGCCGGCCCTCCAGCACCTTGGCGGCGATGTCGGCGAGCACGCCGTAGCGCAGGTCGATCGCGTAGTTCAGCCGGATGCCGAAGCACGGCGTGCCGCGCGTCGCCGCCGCGTGCTGGAATACCCGCTCCCGCCCCAGGCAGGAGGCGGCGTAGTCGCCGATGGGCGCGGGGGCTGTGGCGTCATCCGCGCCACCCGACGCCACGGGCACCAGCGGCAGCACATTGCCGGTCGAGAAGAACACGATGCGCGAGGAGGCGTAGCGTTCCGCCACCATCGCCGGCAGCAGCACGTTCATCGCCCAGGTCAGCGCCTCGTTGCCGGTGCTGCCAAATTTGCGCGCCGCCATGAACACCACGTTGGGCGCATCGGGCAGGGCAGCGAGCGCGGCGCGGTCGGTGAGGTCTGCCGTCAGGCACTCGATGCCCCAGGCTTCCATCCGCGCGCGCAACCCTTCCTCCGACCAGCGCGCGACGGCGATCACGCGGCGCGCGGGGTCGGCGCGTTTCGCCAGGCGGCACAGCGTCGGGCCCATCTTGCCGGCCGCGCCCAGCACCAGGATGTCGCCGGGCGTGGCGGCGAGGTCCACCGCCAGCGCCGCGTCGGGGCGCGAGAGCACCTCCTCCAGCGCCTCCTCGTCGGCGATCGTCAATGGCCAGTCCTGCACGGCGGAATCCTCCCGCTGCATCCTCGCGCCGGGGCATGGGGCTGTCCATCAGCCGGGCAGTGGCCAGTGGCGGGCCAAGAGCCGCCGCCCGCAGCCAGTGGCGTCCGGATCGCCGCGCGCGGCGGTCACTCGCGCCCCATCACCATCGGCGCCACCGGCAGGGGGGCGGCCGCCTCGATGACCGGCGCCGGGTTTCCCGGCAGGGGTGCGGCAGCGGGGGAGGCGGTGGTCACCGGCTGTGCCGGCTCCGCCGCCGCCACCTCGACCTGCCGCGGCAGCAGCAGGAACACCTCCGCCTCGTCGCGCATGCGCCCCGCGCGCTCGCCTGCCTCGGGGCCCCAGCCCCAGAAGAAGTCGGTCCGCGCCGGGCCGCGGATGGCCCCGCCGGTATCCTGCGCCACCACCAGGCGGCCGGCCGGCGGTGCATCCCGCCGCGCCATCGGGTCGCGGACGGTCACGAACATCGGCAGGCCAAGGGGGATGTGCCCGCGGTCCACCGCGACGCTGCGCTGCGCCGTCAGCGGCACGCCCATGGCGCCGATCGGTCCCTGGTCGGGCGTCAGCCCCTCCACTCGGCGGAAGAACACGTAGGAGGGGTTGCCCCGCAGCAGTTCGCTCGCGCGCTCGTGGCCGGCCTCGGCGATCCAGGCACGGATCGCCTGCATCGACATCTGCTCGCGCGGGATCTCCCCGCGCTGGATCAGCAGCCGCCCGATGGAGACGTAGGAACGCCCGTTCTGCGCCGCATAGCCGATGCGCAGCACCTCCCCATCGGGCAGCACCACACGCCCCGAGCCCTGTATATGCAGGAAGAAGGCATCCGCAGGGTCATCCACCCAGACCAGTTCGAGCCCCTGGCCGGCCAGCGCACCGGCGTCGATCGCCGCGCGGTCGTGAAAGGGTTCCAGCTTGCCCTCGACCATCATGCCGAAGCGCCGGCGCGCCGCGTTGCCTGGTACCGGCTGTTCGACCAGGTCTGGCGGGCGGGCATGCAGCGGCGTGCGAAAGGTACCGTCCGGGGCGGTGGCGCCGCGCAATATGGGTTCGTAGTAGCCGGTCATGAGGCCCGCGCCGGCGGCGAAAGGTTCGAAATGCGTCTCGAGGAATGTGCGCAGGGCGGCGTTGCGCGCCGCCTGCCAGGCCACGCGCCGCCGTGCCAAGGCGGCGCCGGACCCCCGTGGCGCACGCGGCAAGGCACGCTCCACGATCCGGAGCTCATCGCACAGCGCAGTCCAGGAACCGGGGCTCCCGGCGCGCAGCGCAGCGATGCCGTCTCCGCCCAATTCGGCCTCGGGCCGCATGTGCCGTATCGCGCCACAACTCGCGTGCAGCGCGGGCAGCACCTCGATGTGATGGTCGTCGGCCCAGCCTGGCAGGTCTGCGAATGTCACAAGCCGCAGCAGCGGCGGGGCGGGCGGTCCTGCGGGATCGGCTGCAGCCGCCTCCGGTTCAGGGGTGGGGCCGCCATGCTGAGCGGTTGCCGGTTGGGCGGCCGCAGCCATTGCCAGCATCAGCGCCGCCACCGTCGAACGGTTGCACCACATCCGGACCATGCAGGACATATACCCCAGCCCGGCCGGCGCCGCGACTCCCCGGGGGCTGAAGGGGCGTCGCGGTCGCCCCGGCCCGGGGCTTAGGCGGGACGGGTCCCCACCAGTTTCCAGGTGGGATCGGACGTCGCAAGATCGCGCTGGAACGTCCAGATGTCCGTGATCTCGGTCACAGCCTCGGCACCGGCGCTGATCGAGCCGTCCTGCGCGATGGTGAGGTTCACCTGGTCCGATACGATGCGCAGCGTGATGTCCGCGACCGAGCCGCGCAGTTCGGCGCCTTCGATGGCCATGTCCTGGATGGTGCGCAATTCGGTGCGCTGCGTCTCGCCGGCCTGCTCGCGCATGGTGATGGCGTTCTCGAAGCCGCCATAGGCGTCGTCGGCAAGCAGGTTGCGCAGGGTGGCGCGGTCGCCGGCGGCGAAGGCCTCGACGATCATGCGGAACGCGCCCTCGGCGCCGCCCAGGAAGGCGCCGGGGTCGAAGGCGGGATCGACACCGCGGATGGCCGTGAGCGCCTGGCCGGCGGGCGAGCGCGGGTCGGGCAGGGCGCGCTGCCCGGCGCTGGGCGCGGGCGGCGGCAAAGCATCCGCCTCCCGCCCGGCGGGGGGTTGGCCGAGGCCGGGGGCCGCCTCTCCGGGCGGGCGTTCGAAGCCGGTGCGCCGCCCCAGCACGCTCCGCAAGCGCAGCACGAGGAAGGCCGCGACCATGGCAAACAGGATCAGATCGATCGGCAGGCCGCCTGTCATGGAATACTCCTTGGAGACCATCACTTAGGCGCGCGGGGCCCTGCCCGCAACATGAACCGCGCCGGAAGGTTGCCGCCGGGCGCATCGGCGGCTACGCGGAAAGGCCGCCTGACCGAGGAATTGCGCCGGATGATCCTGCTCCGCCATGGGCAAAGCGAATTCAACCTGCTGTTCACCCAGACCCGGAAGGACCCGGGCATCGTGGACCCGGTGCTCACGCCGCTCGGCCACGACCAGGCGCGCGACGCCGCCGAGGCGCTGGCGGGGCGGGACATCCGCCGCATCGTGGTCTCGCCCTATCGCCGCGCGATCCAGACAGCGCTGCCCGCGGCGCGACGCCTGGGCCTGCCGCTGACCATCACGCCGGTGGTGCGCGAGCGCTATGCCTTCACCTGCGACATCGGCAGCCCCGCGACGGATTTGCGCGAGGCCTTCCCTGAGGTGGACCTCGCGCATCTGGAGGAGGTGTGGTGGCCGGCCACCGAGGAGCCCGCAGCGCAGGTCGAGGGCCGCGCGAGCCTGTTCCGGGCGGAGATGGCGGCGCTGGACGACTGGGCGCATACGCTGGTGGTGTCCCATTGGGGCTTCATCCTGGCCTTCACCGGTCAAAGCGTGATGAACGGGCAGATGCTCACCGTGGATCCGACCGTGCCGGGGCCCGAGGTGGTGGTCTGGAAGCATCATTAGAGTAGCTCCCGATCAGGTGGAATCACCCGATCGGGTAAAGATGCTCGCGAAAACAACGGCCTAGAGTCGTTGCCGTGAGCCAAGGCGAACGGAAACGGTTCTAGCCCACCCCGCCTGCGCGGGAAGCCCGCGCCGCCGCACCGACCGGGCGGTTCGCTGCGTGCATCGCGATGCAGTGCCTAGCCTGATGGCATCCGCGCCACCCAGGCCGCCAGCACCGCCGTCAGCACCGCCGCCAGCGCGAACAACGCGCCATAGCCCGCGACATGCAGCACCGCGCCGAAGGCCAGCGTGCCGACGCTCTGCCCCAGGAACAGCGCCATCGCGAAGGCCGAGACTGCGGTGCCGCGGGCCTCGGGCAAGGCCTCCGTGGCGCGCGCCTGCAGCACGCCATGGAACATGTAGAAGGCCATGCCGCAGGGCATCAGGAGTACGGCCACCATCCACCAGGTCGGCGCCACCGCGATGCCCAGCAGCGCAACCGCCAGGATGCCCCCGCCGGCACGCAGCAGCCCCTTCTCGCCCAGCCGCGCGACCAGGCGCTTGGCCAGCCTGGTGTAGGTGAACGCGCCGATGCCGAAGCCGGCCACCACCAGCCCCGCCCCACCGGCGGAAAGCCCGAACCGCTCGATGAGGTAGGCGCCGAAAAAGGGGAAGGCGCCGCCGAACAACACGGCGCCATCGCAGGCCGCGGCGCTCATCAGCCGCCGCCCCGAAGGCGCGCGCAGCAGCCGCCCGTATTGCGCGAAGCCGAAGCCCCGCGCTTCGCCAACCCGGCCCTGCAGCATCCCGCGGCCGATCCGCCGCGCCATCAGCAGCCCGACCGTCAGCGCCAGGCCCGCCAGGACCAGGAAGGATGCGCGCCACCCCGCCAGTTCGGCCACAACCCCCGACATCGGCCCGATGAGCAGCTGAGCCATCACCATGCCGGTCAGGAAGCGCCCGATCACCACCTGGCGCTCCGCATAGGGCACCGCGTCGCCGATCCAGGCGATGGCGAGCGGGATCACCGCGCCCGCCACCAGCCCCGTCGCGGTGCGCAGCGCGGCCAGGGAAGCGAGGTCCCAGGCCAGCGCGCAGGCCATCAGCGCCGCCGCATAGACCACCAGCGCCAGCGCCGCGATTCGCAGCTTGCCGAAGCGGTCGCCCAGCGGGCCGACGATGATCTGCCCGGCGCCGTAGCCCAGGGTGAAGCCCGCCAATACCGGCGCCAGCGCCGCCACGCTCACGCCGAAATCGGCGGCCAGCATGGGCAGCAGCGGGTCCATCAGGCGGATGCCACCGCCCGCCGCAAAGCCGGCGGCGGCAAGCAGGGGCAGAAGGGTGAGATCGGCGCGCAAGGCTGCGCATGGGGCGCGGGCTGGCGATGCGCGTCAAGCCGCCCGGCCGGGCGGGCCTGTTGCGCTCGAATTGTAACAGCGCGATAATTAGCAGTACCGCGATGAAAAGGGATTGCGCGAGATGGCTCCGAAACTTGCCGCCGAGTTCCTCGGCACTTTGTGGCTCGTGCTGGGCGGCTGCGGCTCGGCCGTTCTGGCCGCAACCTTCCCCGAGGTGGGGATCGGCTTTGTCGGCGTCGCCTTCGCCTTCGGCCTGACGGTCCTGACCATGGCCTATGCCATCGGCCACATCTCGGGCTGCCACCTCAACCCGGCGGTAACGCTCGGCCTGGTCGCGGCGGGCCGCTTCCCCGGCGCCGCATGCGGTGCCCTACATCTTCGTGCAGGTGCTGGGCGCGATCGCCGGCGCGGGCCTGCTCTGGGTCATCGCCAGCGGCAAGGCAGGCTTCGAGGTCGGCGGCTTCGCGGCGAACGGGTTCGATGCACATTCGCCCGGTGGCTATGGGATGAATTCGGCGCTGGTGACTGAATTCGTCATGACCTTCTTCTTCCTCGTCATCATCCTCGGCGCCACGCATGGCCGCGCGCCCGCTGGCTTCGCGCCGATCGCGATCGGCCTGGGCCTGACGCTGATCCACCTGATCAGCATCCCGGTCACCAATACTTCGGTGAATCCGGCACGCAGCACCGGCCCGGCGCTGGTCGTGGGCGGCTGGGCGCTGCAGCAACTTTGGCTGTTCTGGATTGCGCCGATCGCGGGCGCGGTGGTCGCCGGCGTGGTATCCCGCATGTTGTGGCCGGACCGCACCACGGACATCGAAGGGCGATGAGTGCCGCGGGTGAGGCGCCGACCGCGGCGCTGAACCCGCGCGACACGCTCGGCCACCGCCTGGTGATGGGCGTGGTCGTGCCCGCCACCAACACGACCACCGAGGCGGAGATGGCAGGTCTCCGCCCGGCGGGCGTGGTCAACGCCACAGCGCGCATCGCCAATCCCGACCGCCGCGTAGCCGGTGATGCGGACGCCACGGAAGTACGCGCGGCGATGGTCGCGGGGCTGATGGGCGCGCTCGACACGCTGGCCCCCGCCCGCCCGGACCACGTGGCGATCGGTGTCATGGTGGAGAACTTCGTGGGCGGCGGTGCCGCCGGCGCGGCTCTGCTGAACGAGGCAGAGGCGCGCATCGGCTGCCCGGTCAGCGCGCCGACCCATGCGACACTCGCCGCGCTCTCCGCGCTGGGCGTCACGCGCATCGCGCTGCTGACGCCCTTCTTTCCAGCCGGGGACGCCGCCGCCAAGGCCTTCCTGGAGGAGGCCGGCATCGCCGTGCATCGCGTGCTCGGCCTGCGCGCGCCCGGGCCGGCGGCCATCGCGCGGGTCACGCTGGAGCGCCTGCGCACCGCGGTCCGCGAACTGGACGGCCCGGATGTCGAGGCCATCGTGCAAGTCGGCACCAACCTGCCCTTCGCAGGCGTGGCGCTGGAGGCAGAGGCGGCGTTGCGCAAGCCGGTGCTCGCGACCAACCCGGTCACCTACTGGCACGCGCTGCGCCGCGCCGGGATCACCGAGCGGCGGGCCGGTAGCGGCCGACTTTTCGCGGCCTGCTGAGGCGCGAAGCGGGCCGGGCAACCAAAGCCCCCCCCGCGGCGCCGGGTGCGGCGGGAAGGCCGGCCGGCCCGGATCAGCCGCGCAGCGCGGGTTTGCTGCGGCGCTTGCTCGGCGATGCGGCGAGGCCGGGGCGATGCTCCGGCACCGGGGCGGGCATAACTTCGGCCGCCGGATCCCGACGACGGCCAGGCGGCGAGGGCTTCTCCGGCGTGGTGGGCGGCGGCTGCGCCGCAAGGCCGCGCCGCACCAGGCTGGCCCAGGCTTCCTCCGGGGTGTCCACCACCTCGAACAGGTCAAGGTCTCGTGCGTCGATCACCCCGTGTTCGACCAGCAGCGGGAAGTTCACCGCCCGCTCCCAGAACGCCCGCCCGAACAGCACGATCGGGCGCGGCGTGGCCTTGCCGGTCTGCACCAGCGTCAGCAGTTCGAACAATTCGTCGAAGGTGCCGAAGCCGCCCGGGAACACCGCCAGCGCATTGGCGCGCATCGCCAGGTGCATCTTGCGCATCGCGAAATAGTGGAAGCGGAAGGTCAGCGCCGGCGTGGACCAGGCATTGGGATCCTGTTCGTGCGGCAGGGTGATGTTGAAGCCGACCGACGGCGCGCCGGCTTCGGACGCGCCGCGGTTCGCCGCCTCCATGATGCCCGGCCCGCCGCCGGTCGCGATGACGTTGTCGCGCGGCGCGCCGCTGGCCGTCATGGCACCGCCGCGCAGGGAGACGATGCGCGCGAAATCCCGCGCCGCGTCATACAGCCGGGCCTGTTCGCCCGCGTGCTTCGCCGCGCGCTTCTCGTCCCGGCTGCGGGCCGCGTCGGCGAGCGCCTGCGCCCGTTCGGGGCTTGGCGTGCGGGCGGAGCCGAACACCACGACGGTGGAGCGCACGCCCCAGTCGCGCAGCGCATATTCCGCCTTGGCGAATTCCATCCCGAAGCGGAAGGGGCGCATCTCATCGCGCAGCAGGAAATCGCGATCCTCGATCGCCAGCAGGAAGGATCGCGAGCGCTTCTGCGCACCATTGTCGGGCATGGCGTGTCTGTCCCTCGGCGCGGCATGGGCAGCCGCGGCTTTGAGCGAGTATTCCTGAAGCATCGCCACGGGGGAAATCCGCCATGAACGACGCAACGCGGGCGATGCTCGCCGAGGTCTCGACCGCCACCCTCACGACCGTGCTGTTCAAGCACGGCTTTCGCAACGTGTTCCTGTCCCTGCAGCCGCTGAGCCCCGAGGCACCGCGCATGGTCGGCCCCGCCTACACGCTGCGCACCATTCCCGCGCGCGAGGACCTCGATACGCTCGATGTCTTCAAGGACCCTGAGCACCCGCAGCGCAAGGGTGTCGAGGAATGCCCGGCCGGCGCCGTGTTCGTGATCGACAGCCGCGGCGATGCGCGCGCGGCGAGCGCGGGCGGCATCCTGATCACCCGCCTGCGCATGCGCGGCGTGGCCGGCGCGCTGACCGATGGCGGCTTCCGCGACAGTCCCGAGATCGCCGCCATGGGCTGGCCGGCCTATCACGCGACGCCCTCCGCGCCGACCAACCTGATCCACCACCATTGCGTCGACCTCAACGTGCCGATCGCCTGTGCCGGCGTGGGCGTGCATCCCGGGCGACATCATGGTGGGCGACGGCGAAGGCGTGGTCTGCATCCCCGCCGACATCGCCGATGCGGTGGCGCAGGAGGCCTTCGAGCAGACCGTCTACGAGGATTTCGTGCAGGAACGGGTGGCGGAGGGCCACACCATCCGTGGCCTGTATCCGATGACGGATGCGGCGAACCGGCCGATGTTCGAGGCGTGGCGCCAGAAGAACGGGCGCTGAGTTCAGTTCGGTCCAGCGTCAGGAACTGGTTCTCGGCACTCGGCACGTAGTCGGCGAAGGGGCCGCAATCGGTGAAGCCGTGGCGGCGATACAACGCCACCGCCGGCTGGAAATAGGGGCTGGTGCCGGTCTCGAGGCTGAGGCGCACCTGCCCGCGGCACGCGCCTGGCCGATGATGTGCCGCAGCATGGCGCTGCCGAGCCGCCGCGCCGGAGCGCCTGGGCGATGTGCATCGACTTCACCTCGCCATGGTCGGCTGCCAGGCGCTTGAGTGCGCCGACGCCGAGCAGGCTTCGCCTTCCCAGGCGCCGAAGAAGCGAATGGCCGGCGAGCGCAGGCCCGACAGGTCGAGCGCGAAGGCGAACCCCTCGGCGGTATTGGCGCGCGAAGCCGCGACAGATGCACGCCCAGCAGCGCGACCACCCGTGGGTCATCGAGCCCGCCCTCGGTGATGTCACCGGCTCACAGGTAGCGCCCGCGTTCCAGGATCTCGAGCGTATAGGCGCGGTAGGTCATGCCGAGTTCCTCGGCCCGCGCGAGGCGCCGCAGGGCGATCTCCGGCGGTGGCGTCTTCCAGGCGCGACGATGCGCGCGGCGCCAGCAATGGGCGCGCCAGGCCGTTTGACTCATTCGCCTCGTCGAGCGGCGGGCCACCATTGTGGCGAGGTGCGGCGGGCATCGTCATCGCCCGCATTATCCATTATAATACCATCATGTCCACTATCATGGATGACGCGACAACCCCGGATTTCGACCACCTGGTGGCCAACCGCATCCGCCGCGAGCGGCAGGCGCGCGCCTGGTCCATCGCCGAGCTCGCCACCGCCTCGGGCGTCTCGCGCGCCATGATCAGCAAGGTGGAGCGCGCCGAGGCCAGCCCCACCGCCGCGCTGCTCGGCCGCCTCTCGGGCGCTTTCCACCTCACCGTCTCGACCCTGCTGGCCCGCGCCGAGGCGGATGCCGGCCCCGCGCGCATCGCCCGCGCCGCGTCGCAGCCGCGCTGGAAGGACCCCGCCACCGGCTATCGCCGCCGCGCCCTCTCGCCCCCCGCCGCCGAGCCCGAACTGGTCGAGGTGGACCTGCCGCCGGGCGCGCGCGTGCCCTACACCGCCGCCTCCTTCGCCTTCCTGCGCGGGCAGGTGGTGTGGGTGCTGGCCGGCCGCCTGGTGGTCGAGGAAGGTGGCGAGGAAGCCGCGCTCGAAGCGGGCGACTGCCTCGCCTTCGACCTTGACCAGCCGAAGGGCCACGCCTTCCGCAACCCGTCGAAGTCGAAGCCGTGCCGCTACCTGGTGGCGCTGTCGCGCCGCTGAAATCATTGTTGTGTGGCACCCCCGCGCCGGCGGTGGCAGGCTCGCGCCCAAAGCCCCTCGGAGGAAACGGCGCATGAGCATCACCATCGGCCGCCGGGCGCTGCCCGCGCTCGGCCTTGCCGCCGCCGGCACGGCGCGCGCGCAGGGCGGGTGGAACCCCTCGCGCCCGGTCAGCATCGTCGTGCCCTTCCCGCCGGGCGGCTCCACCGACGTCACGGCGCGGCTGGTCGGCGAGCGCATGGCGCCGCTGCTGGGCCAGAATGTGGTGATCGACAACAAGCCCGGCGCGCAGACCGTCATCGCCGCCGAGTCGTCGCCGCGCGCCGCGCCGGACGGGCACACCATGCTGATGTCCTCGGGCACCACGCTCACCATCAACCCGCTGATCGGGCGCAACCTGCCCTACCGGCCGGAGGATTTCGCGCCCGTCGTCCATGTCGCGACGCTGCCCTTCTGCATCGCCGTGAAGCAGGGCGTGCCCGACACGATCGAGGGCTTCGTCGCGCATGTGCGCGCCAACCCCGGCAAGGTCACCTGGGGGCACAACGGGCGCGGCTCCTTCAACCACATCGCCGGTGCGCTGATCGCGGAGCGGCTGAACCTCGACTGGCAGGATGTCGGCTACCGCGGCGACGCCCACCAGATGAACGACCTGCTGGCCGGCACGCTGGACTGCATCCTGGTCGGCGGCGCCACGGGCCTGGCGGTGGCGCGCTCGGGCCGCGCGAAGATCATCGGCTGGACCAGCGAGGCACGCCTGCCCAACCTGCCCGACCAGCCGACCTTCGCCGAATTCTATCCCGGCCTGGTGGCCATCACCTGGTTCGGCCTGCTGGCGCCGGCGCGCACGCCGCCGGCGGCGATCGCGCGGCTCAATGCCGCCGGCGCCGCCGCCGTCGCGGATGCCACGGTGCGCGAGCGCCTGCTCAACGAGGGCATCATCGCCGCCGGCGGCACGCCGGCCGAATTCCAGGCCTTCCTGACGCGCGAGTCGGCCCGCTGGGCCCCCTTGCTGCAACGCCTGGACATCCGGCTGAACTGAAGCGCGCGCGCTCCGCGTCCGCCGGTGCCGAACGCTCCGTCCCCGCCGGCGCGCCGGAGGTCCCAGGCCGTCGGGCTTGAGCGGTTGACGCTGCCCGCGCATCGCACACGCAAAGGTCGTCCCGGCGCAGGATTTTGCGTGACGCAGGCTGGTATCACGAAGCCGTGGCGCCAGTCGCAGTGCCGGAGACACGTCACGCCGCGTCGGCCGCGACGGTGACCTCGGCGCCGGCCAGTCGCCTGAATCGCGTCAGCCGCCGCGCGATCGGGATCCAGTCGTAGAGAAAAATCCCGGCCGGCTGCCACAGCGCCACCCAGCCGATGATGATGAGGCTCTCCTCCACGATGCGTGCCAGTCGCCCGGCCTCTCCCTCGGATGCCAAGGCCGCCGCGGCTGCCATGCACAGCGCAAGAATACCCACGCCGATCACCAGCGCACGCCGGCCGCTGCGGAAATTCTCCCGCAATTCGCGCGCGGCACGCGCGGCGCGCCGGTCGAAGAACGTCCGGATGGAGTGCGGGATGCCCCGTGCCTCCGCGCTGGCGGCTTCGGCGGCAGGCAGATGGATGGTGATCGCCACCGGTGCGCGCGAAGGAAGATCCGCCACCAGGTCGAGGATGTAGGCCTCCGCCTCCGCATCGAGATCGCCCTCCCGGAAAGGGGCGGGGTCGAGCGTATGAAACAGCTGAGACACGCTCCTCAGTCGCAGCGCAACCGGCTGCGCACCGTTCATGCGGGTAGCGCCGCCAGCGCAAGGCCCAGCGCATCGGCCACCGCCGCATGCGTCACGGCACCGGCATGCACGTTCACCCCGGCGGCGAGGTGCGGGTTCTCCGCCGCCGCACGCCGCCAGCCCTTGTCGGCGATCTGCAGGGTGAAGGGCAGCGTCGCATTGTTCAATGCGTAGGTCGACGTGCGCGCCACGGCGCCCGGCATGTTCGTCACGCAATAATGGGTCACCCCGTGCATCCGGTAGACCGGGTCGGCGTGGGTCGTGGGCCGCGACGTCTCGAAGCAGCCGCCCTGATCGATGGCGATATCCACTACGACGCAGCCGGGCGCATCTGCCTGCATCATGTCCTCGGTCACGAGCTTCGGCGCCGCCGCGCCCGGCACCAGCACCGCGCCGACGACGAGGTCAGCCGCGCATACATTCTCTTCGATGGAACCGACGGTGGGAATAGATCGTGTTGAGATGGCCGCCGAAGCGCATGTCGAGCTCATCGAGGCGTGCGAGCGACCGCTCGAGGACGGTCACCTTGGCCTCCAGCCCCATCGCCATGCGGGCAGCATTGATCCCCGAAACGCCGCCGCCGATGACGCAGACCCGCGCGGCCACGCCCGGCACGCCGCCGAGCAGCACGCCCGCGCCGCCCTGTTCCTTTTCCAGATAGTGGGCGCCGACCTGGACGCCATGCGGCCGGCCACCTCGCTCATCGGCGCCAGCAGCGGCAGGCCGCCGGCGGTATCCGTCACCGTCTCATAGGCGATGCCGTGATGCCGGCGTCCATCAGCCGCTCGGTCTGGTCCTTGTCCGCGGCGAGGTGCAGATAGGTGAACAGGATCTGGCCGCTTCGCGCAGCATGTCGCATTCTGCCGGCTGCGGCTCCTTCACCTTCACGATCATCTCGGCGCTTTCGAATACCGCATCCGCGGTATCGGCCGATGCGCGCGCCGGCTGCGACATACGCCGCATCGTCGTAGCCGATCCCGGCGCCGCGCCGCGTCTCGACCAGCACCTCATGCCCGTGCTGCACCAGTTCGCGCACCGAGCCCGGCACCAGGCCGACGCGATATTCGTGGATCTTGATTTCCTTCGGCACGCCGACGCGCATCGTGATGCTCCTGCTGCGGGTGCTGGCAGGCTACTCGACCGGCAGGAAGATGAACACGACGGCGACGACCAGGCAGGCGCCCGCGGCGAGGAAGTTCCAGCGCAGCGTCTCGGCCAGGAAGGCCACCGGGGATACCGCGACGACCGCGAGCGGGATCACCTCCTGCATCACCTTCAGCTGCTGCCCGGTGAAGGTGCCGTAGCCGATGCGGTTGGCGGGCACCGCCAGGCAGTACTCGAAGAAGGCGATCCCCCATGAGACCACCACCGCCAGCCACAGCGGTGTCCCTACGAGGAGAAGGTCATCAGGAAGTTGGAGAACAGCAGCAGCACGGGCGTGGCGGTCCCGGGGGTCATCGGGGCGGCAGCACCTCCTTCGGTGCGGGCGGCGGCAGCCGCCGCAGAAGCCACAGCATGATGGCCATGGCCGGTAGCGCCGCCGCCGTGGTCATCAGGAAGAACCACGGCCAGCCCATCAGCTCGACGAACCATCCCGAACTGGCGCCCAGCGTGCGCAGCGGCACCGCCGCCAGCGAGGACAGCAGCGCATACTGCGTGGCGGTGAAGGACCGGCTGGTCAGTGCGCTCAGATAGGTGACGAAGGCGGCATCGGCGAGCCCGTCGGTGAAGTTCTCCACCCCCACCTGCGCGAACAAGGCGCGGATATCGTGCCCCGCGAAATACAGCGCGATGTACATCAGGTTCGACAGCATCTGCGTGATGCCGGTGAGGACCAGCGCGCGCCCGGTGCCGATGCGTGCCACCAACCAGCCGCCCACCACCACGCCCACCAGCGTCGCGAACAGCCCGAACACCGAGGAGACCGAGGCCACCTCCAGCCGCGAGAATCCCAGTTCGCGATAGAAGGGCGCGGTCATGATGCCGGCCAGCGCCTCGCCCAGCTTGAACAGCGCGACGAAGGCCAGGATCGCCAGCGCATGGCGACGGCGCAGGATGTCGGCAAAGGGCTCCAGGATGGCCACCCGCAGCCGCCCGGCCCAGTCCGCCGGCGCCTCGGGCGGCGGGCGGCCGGGTTCGGGGGCCGCCAGCACCGCCACGAAGCCGATGCCCACCAGCCCCGCGCACATCGCGAAGGCCGCCGACCAGCCGCCGAATTCCGCCATCGCCAGCGCGCCGCCGCCGGCCACCAGCAACGCCCCGCGATAGCCCCAGACATAACATGCCAGGCCATAGCCCTGCTCGCGTTCCTCCAGCACCTCGATGCGATAGGCATCCACCGCGATGTCCTGGCTGGCCGAGAGGAAGGCCACCGCCACCGCCACCACGACCGTCGTCGCCGCATCCAGCGCGGGGTTGGTCAGCCCGAGCGCCAGGATCGAGAGTGCGAGGGCCGGCTGGATGCTGGCGAGCCAGCCGCGCCGCCGCCCAAGCCCGCGAAACAGCGGCGGCCTGGCGTGGTCGAGCAGCGGTGCCCACAGGAACTTCAGCGAATAGGCGAGGCCGATCAGCGCCGTCATGCCGATCGCGGCCAGCGAAATGCCGGATTCCGAGAACCACTGCCGCAGGGTGAAGGCCGTCAGCGGCAGCGGCAGCCCGGCGGAAAAGCCAAGCGCCAGCAGCACGAGGAAGCGCCGATCGTACCAGCGCGGCAGAGGCGAATCGGGCATGCGCGGCCCAGGCTGGCAGAAGCCCGGCGCCCCGGCCAGCGCCGCAACCCTTGCCCCGGCGCGCATGGCCTGGGCAGTATCGCCCAGGGATCGTTTTGCGAGGGGAAGGCATGGAACAGATCATTGCGCGCGTGAAGGGCATGGTTCTCGCCCCGGCACAGGAATGGCGCATCATCCAGGGCGAGTCGGTGGACCTGGTGCCGCTGTTCACGCGCTACGTCATGATCCTGGCGGCGATCCCCGCGGTGGCGGGCTTCCTGATCTTGATGTGGTTCGGTTTCTTCGGCGCGCTGAGCGGCGCCATCGTGGGCTACATCCTGACGCTGGTGGGCGTGTTCGTGACGGCGAAGATCATCGAGATCCTCGCTCCCAAATTCGGCGGCCCGCAGGATGCGGACGCGGCGCTGAAACTCGCGGCCTTCTCGCCGACCGTGGCCTGGGTCGCCGGCGGGGCGCTCATCATTCCCATCCTGGGCGGGATCGTGGCGCTCGCGGGGGCGTTCTACGCGCTCTACACGCTGTATATCGGCGTGCCGATCGTCATGCGCGTGCCGCAGGAAAAGGCGCTGAACTTCACCCTGGCGGTCATCGGCGTGGCCATCGTGGTGAACATCGCGGTGCGGCTGATGACCGGCATTTTCGTCTGATCCCTGGCGCACGGAGGTCTCGCCTCCGTGGCCCTCGGACGCCGGGCGAGTCGCAATGTCCTATGCAGCGGCCGCCGGCGGCAGGCATGCCGCGCCGAGCAGCGCGAAGGCCGCGGCGCGATGGCTGATGCGGTGTTTCTCCGCGGGGTCCATCTCGCCGAAACTCTCCTCGCGATGGTCGGGCACGAACATCGGGTCGTAGCCGAAGCCGTGCGGCCCGCGCGGCGGCCAGACCCAATGCCCCATCGCGCGGCCCTCGAAGCCCTCGATATGCCCATCCGGCCAGGCCACCACCAGCGCGCAGGAGAACCAGGCGGTGCGGTCCTCGAATTCCTGCGCCGCTTCCATCACCTTGCGCATGGCATCGCCGTAGTTGCGCGACCCGTCCGGCTGCATCGCCCAATCGGCGGTGCGCACGCCCGGTGCGCCGGCCAGCGCGGCGACGGAAAAGCCGCTGTCATCCGCCAGGGCCGGCATGCCCGCGGCCTTCGCCGCCGCCCGCGCCTTGATGGCGGCATTGCCGAGGAAACTCTCCTCGGTCTCCTCGGGTTCCGGCAGGCCGAGCTCGGCGGCACTCACCGTGCGGATGCCGTGCGGGGCGAGCAGCGCCGCGACCTCGCGCAGCTTGCCGGCATTGTGGGTGGCGATGACGATGCGTTCGCCAGCCGACAGGCGCCGATGCGTCATTGCGGCCGGGCGTCCACGTCGGGGCCTGTCGCGGCGAACCGGCGCGCTTGCGTGAACACCATCACGCCCGCCTAGCGCCCCGCCTGCGGGTTGGGCGCATCGGCCGGGCGCGGCTGGTTCATCATCGTGCCCGTCATCGGGATGAAGTACACGCCGACATCCTTGCGCGAGCGCACGCGTCCGTCCTCGTCCTTGGTGTAGATATACAGGAACTGCCCGCGGCGGAACGGCTGGCCGATCGGGATCACCAGCCGCCCGCCGGGCTTCAATTGCTGGATCAGCGCCGGCGGCACGTATTGCGCCGCGCAGGTCACGATGATGGTGTCGAAGCCGCCCGTCACTTCCGGCCAGCCGAAGAAGCCGTCGCCCACGCGGGTTTCCACGTTGCCGTAGCCAAGCGGCGCGAAGATGCGCTGCACCGCCGTGCCGAGCGGTTCGATGATCTCGATGGAATACTGCTTCGCCACCACGCGCGAGAGCAGCGCCGACTGGAAGCCCGAGCCGGTGCCGATCTCCAGCACCACATGCTCCGGCTTGGGCGCACAGACCTGCGTCATGTAGGCTTGGCCGAGATAGTCCGACAGCGCCGAGCCATAGCCGATGCCCCAGGGCTTCGGTTCGGATTCATAGGCGTTGGAGGGCGTCGCGGTGCGGCCCTGGTACATGTAGTGGAAGTATTCGCGCGGCACCTGCTCGAAGGCCCGCATCACCGCGGGGTCGGCCTCGCCCTGGAAGCGTGCCTTGAGGTAGCTCTCGATCCGCCGCAGGGCGACAGGCCGCCGCGCCTGGATGGCGTTGAAGCCGGCGTCGGAAATGCTGGTCTCGCGCCCCGACTCCCGCATCGCCGCCAGGTAGGCCTCCCGCGACCAGGCACCGCCGCCCTGGGCACGCAGCACCCCCGGCGCCGCGACGGCACCGAGCGCACCCAGCAGGAAAGGTCGGCGGGACAGGGTCATCGGGCACTCCGTGGCCAGGACATCACCGCCACAGCGTAACAAACCATGCCCGCCGCCAGAAGCCACGACAGGCCCATGCCGTGGCCGAGAAGGTTCGCCAGTGGCGTGGCGACCACAGAAAACGCCCCATTCAGCGCCCATGCCCAGGGCAGCAGCGCCGGCCCCTCCCGTTGGAAGCGATCGAGCCCCAGCGGAAAGGGAAAGCCCAGCGCCAGCGACACCGGCGCAAGTGCCACCACCAGCACCGCCACGCGCACCGGCCATGCCAGGTCGAGCGCCGCCAGCACCGCCGGGCGCACGGCCAGCAGCGCCAGGGCGCAGCAGGCCAGCGCCACCAGCACCGCGAGCATCAGCGCGCGCCGCGGCACCGCCACCCGCCCCGCCCACATCGCGCCGATGCCCGAGAACACCAGCATCGTCGTCAGCACCAGCGCGAAGCCCGAGGTGCGGTCGCCCAGCAGCAGCGCGGCATGCTCGATGAAGGCGATCTCGATGAGCAGGAAGCCGAGCCCGAGCGCCGGGAAATACACCAGCGCGCGCCCCAGCACCGGCAGCGGCACGCGCAGCGACCCGCGCGCGAGCAGCGGCAGCAGGCACACCAGCAGCGCCAGCACCACCGCCTGGCCCAGCACCGCGACGTTCACCAGCAGGCCGATCTCCTGCTGCGGCAGGATCTCGATGCGCTCCAGCGCCGCGCCCAGCGCCGGCAGGCGCACCAGCGGCGACAGCCAGGGCCGGTCGGCGGTGACCGGCGAACGGTCGAAGGCATCCTGCGGCGCGGTGCCGGCCAGCACCTGCTCGGCCTCGCGCGCCACCGCATCCTGCGCCTCGTTGCTGTGCGTCACGCCGCCACTGTCGAGCGAGACCGGCGGCAGGTCGTTCCAGATCTCGCGCCCCTGCACCGCCAGGCCCGGCGCGTAGGACAGGTCGAAGGAGCGTTCCTCGGCGAAGGCCAGCAGCCGCTCCACCTGCGCCGGCGTGAAGGGCTCGCGCGCCACCAGCACGCGCAGGTTCCACGCCGAGCGGATCACCACCACGTGCCGCGCCGGCTGTGCCACACCGGCGATGCGCAGCGCCTCGCGCGCCGTCGCCAGCACGCGCACCGCATAGACCGGCAATTCGCGGATGCCGACCGGCACCGAGAGCATCCCGCCCGGCTCCAGCCGCGCGAGGAATCCGGCCAGCGCCTCGGCGGCGTAGGCGGTGCGGTTCTGCTCGTCCGCGGCCAGGAAATCGCCGGCGATGTCCACCAGGTCGAAGCGCCCCGGCGCAGTCAGCGGATGCGCCGCCGAGACGGCCACGCGCGGGTCCGGCGCCGGCGCCGGGGATGGCCCGAGGCCGTGCAGCAGGGCCGCACGAAGCACCGGTTCGGGCTCCACCACCGTCACCTGCGCCGCGCCCAGGGCCAGCATCTCCGCCGCCCGGAATCCGCCCGCGCCTCCGAGCGCGAGCACGCGCGGCGCCTCCAGCAGCACATAAGGCGCGGCATCGAGCGCGGAGGGCGCATGCCCGGCCTCGGGCTGGCCCATCGGCAGGGCGGCGATGCGCGCGCCGTCGCGATACAACCCGTAGCTGCGCGGCGGCGCCGGCGTGCCGAGCGTGCCGGCATTGTTCGACACGTCGGTGTCCAGCCGCTCGGTGAAGTTGTCGAGCAGCGCATAGACGCCGCGCGGCGAGAGCACCTGCGCCACCACCGCGCTGTCGGGCACGTTCAGCGGCGCATAGATCGGCTTGAACTCATTCACCCGCGGCGCGGCGAGCGCGAACACGCCGCCTCCGTCACCGCCAGCACCACCACCGCCGCGACGCGCCAGCGCACCCCGCCCGAGATCATCGCCGCCACCGCCAGCAACGGCAGCAGCGCCGGCACCAGCGCGAAGGGATGCACCACGAACATCAGCACCAGCGCCAGCACCGCACCCGTGCCCGCGCCGAGAAGATCGTAGCCATACACACGCCCGACCTGATCCGCATGCACGACGAAGTTCAGCGACACCGCCAGCCCGGCGAGGAAAAAGAACGGGAACAGCGCCGCGTAATACAGCGCGATATTCACCAGCTGCGGCTGCGCCGTCGCCGGGTTCTGCAGTTCCAGCGGATTGAACCCGTTGAGCGTGACACCGACCCAGCCCGCCCCGCCCACCGCCAGCATCGCGATCGGCAGCGCCGGCAACAGCCAGCGCGCATGGCGCAGGAACGCCCCCCGCCCCAGCACCATCACCACGCCCGAGACGGCAAATCCCGTCATGGCGATGGAAATGACCCAGTAGCCGTACTCCGACCACGACGCGACAGCGAAGAAGCGCGTCAGCGCGATCTCGACCCCCACCGCGGCACCCGCGATGAGGAACAGCGGCATCAGCGATGTCATCAGCCCCAGGCCGCCCGTTGCGCCAGGAAGGTCTCGACCGCGGCGTTGAAGCGCGCCGCCTCGTCCACGAACAGCGCATGGCCGGCGCCGTCATACACCTCGACCATCGGCTGCGGATGCTTCTGCGCCACCAGATCCGCCTGGCCGCGCAGCCGCGGCGTCACCGCATAGTACACCGGCCGGCGCACCGCATAGAGCGTGTCCCGCCAGAACTCGCGCGGTCGCGCATAGGACAGCAGGCGGATAGATGCCTCCACCGGCATGCGCTGCGCCTCGCGCGCGATGCCGTCGAGATACGCATCCTCCTGCGGCGTGCGGTACATGCTGCGCACGAAGCCACGCACCGTCGCATCCCGCCGCTGGCGCAGGTTGCGGAAGAAGTTCGAAGCCCGCGGCCGCGGCGGCGTGCCCTCGCCCACCGAATTGTCGATCAGCACCAGCCCCGCCAGCCGGCCATCCCCCGCCATGTCCGCATAGGACAGCGCATCGAGCACGCCGAGCGACCACCCCGCCAGCACCACCCGCCCACCGCCCAGATGCGCCAGCAGGTCCCGGATGTCCTGCCCGCGCCTGGTCGGCTCATACCCGCCCGCGGGCACCTCGCTGCGCCCCTGCCCGCGCGGGTCGAGCGACACCACACGCCACCGCCGCGACAACGCCTCGATCTGCGGCTCGAAAATCCGCGCCGGCATGCACCAGCCGGGCACGAACACGATGGTTCGCCCTGCGCCCGCCTCGAGATACCGCAACCGCACGCCATCACTGGTGCGGAACCACCGCTCCTGCGCGGCCGCCCGCGCAGGCGCGGCGAAGGCAATGGCGGCGGCGATCAGGGCGCGGCGCGTGGTGGGGGACGGGGCGACGCAAGGGGGCTTTGCCCCCCTGCACCCCCCACCAAGGGCCGAAGGGCCCTTGGAACCCGATACATGGGCGGTTGGAGGGAGGGGCTCGGCGCGGACGCATGGCCCGGCGGTCGCGTGGCGCCCCTCCCTCCAACCGCCCATCTCATGGTGTCCAGAGGCCTTTCGGCCTTTGGCGGGAGGGTGTGGGAGGGCAGAGCCCTCCCGCGGCGCACCCTCGCCCATCAGAAAGGCCGCCGCGCCTTGAACGCCGCCGCCAGCGTGCCGTCGTCCAGCACGTCCAGGGCGCCGCCGATCGGCACGCCCTGGGCCAGGCGTGTCACGGTGGTGCCGGTCGGCTTCAGCCGGTCGGTCAGGTAGTGGGCGGTGGTGGCGCCATCGACCGTGGCCGGCAAAGCGAGGATCACTTCCTCGATGCCCTCGGTCGCGATGCGTTGCAGCAAAGGCGGGATGGCGAGGTCGTCCGGCCCGCTGCCGTCGAGTGCCGAGAGCAGCCCGCCCAGCACGTGGTAGGTGCCGCGATGCGCATGCGCGCGTTCCAGGGCCCACAGGTCGGCCACGCCTTCCACCACGCACACCAGGCTGCGGTCGCGGTGGCGGTCGCGACAGATGTGGCAGGGCGATTCGGCGTCGAGGTTGCCGCAGGTGGTGCAGGGTCGGACCGATTCCGCGGCGGCGTGCAGCGCATCGGCCAGGGGGATCATCTTCTCCGCCGGTTCCATCAGCATCTTGAGCACGGCGCGGCGCGCGCTGCGCCGACCAAGGCCGGGCAGGCGCGCCAGCAGCGCGATCAGGTGCTCGATAGGGTCGTGGACCACGGCGCGGCGGCGCGCCGGGTCAGAACGGCAGCTTCATCCCCGGCGGCAGGTTCATCCCCGCGGTGGCCTTCTGCATTTCCTCGGCCATGGTGGCCTCGACCTTCTGCTTCGCGTCGGCATGGGCGGCCACCAGCAGGTCCTCGAGCACCTCGCGCTCATCCGCGTTCATCAGCGAGGGGTCGATGGCCACGCGCCGCAGGTCGCCCTTGCCGGTCAGGCGCACGGTGACCATGCCGCCGCCGGAGGCGCCTTCCACCTCCGTCACCTCCAGCTTCGCCTGCATTTCCTGCATGCGCGCCTGCATCTGCTGCGCCTGCTTCATCATGTTGCCGAGGTTCTTCATCGAGCCATCCACCTATGCGTCGTCGTTGCGGTCGTCGTCGTCGTCGGTCCAGGCGGGTTCCGCCTCGGGCGGGGCGAAGTCGCGCCCGTCCATGTCGTCGTCGGGCTCCGCCGTGGCGGCGGCGGGGGTCAGCGGCAGGCCGTAATTGTCGGCCGCGGCGTCGCGCACGGCCTCGATCGTGGCACCGGGGAAGGCGGCCAGGATGGCCTGCACCAGCGGGTGCGCCTCGGCGGTGGCGCGCCGGCCGGTCTCGGCGCTGCGGCCCTGTTCGGCGAGCGTGGCCTCGCCCGCCTCGTTGCTGATCGAGACGGTCCAGCGCGACCCGGTGCCCTCCGCCAGCAGCGTGGTGAGTTGCGCGGCGAGGTCGCGCGGCGCCGAGGGCCTGGTGCGGATCTCCACACGCCCGGCCGCCAGCCGCACCGGGTGCACGTCGTGCAGCAGATGCGCGTGCAGCAGCGGCTTCACGCCATGGGCCAGCGCGACGATGTCGCGCCATTCGCGCGGCTGCGCCATCGCGACGGGGGCGGCCATCGCCTGCGGTTCCGACGCGGCCGGAAGGGCCACGCCGCCGCCACCGGCCAACGCGCGCAGCCCGCCGGAGCCGCCACCCGGCGCGGGGCGCGGCGGGGCATCGGCGCCGGCCTCGTGCAGCCGCTTCACGATCTCGCCCGGCGTCGGCAACTCGGCCACATGCGCGAGGCGGATCAGCACCATCTCGGCGGCCGCGCGGCGATCCACGCCTTCCTGCTGCACCTCCGCGATGCCCTTGAGCAGCATCTGCCAGGCGCGGGCGAGGGTCGGCACCGAAAGGCGCATGGCCAGCGCGGCACCGCGCGTGCGCTCGGCCTCGGGCAGGGTGGTGTCGTCGCGCAGTGCCGGCGCGGCGCGGAAGCGGGTGAGCAGGTGCGTGAGGTCCGCGAGGTCCTGCAGCACCGCCAGCGGGTCGGCGCCGACCTCATGCGTGCGGTCCAGGATGGCGAGCGCGGCGGCGATGTCCCCGCCCATCACCGCCTCCATCAGGTCGAACACCATGAACCGGTCCGCCAGGCCCAGCATGTCGCGCACGGAATCGGCCGTCACCGGCGCGCCGCCCGCCAACCCGATCGCCTGGTCGAGCAGAGACAGGCCATCGCGCACCGACCCATCCGCGGCGCGCGCGACCATGCCCAGCGCCTCGGGGTCCACCGTCACCGCCTCCTGCGCGGCGATGGCGGCGAAATGCGCGCGCAGCCCATCCACCGGCACGCGGCGCAGCGAGAAGGTCTGGCAGCGGCTGCGGATGGTGACCGGCACCTTTCGCAGTTCGGTTGTGGCCAGGATGAAGGTGACCGAGGGCGGCGGTTCCTCGAGCGTCTTCAACAAGGCGTTGAACGCGGCGGCCGAGAGCATGTGGCACTCGTCCAGGATGAACACCTTCTGGCGGCCCTGGGCGGGGCGGAAGCGAAGCGCCTCGCGCAGCTCGCGCACGTCGTCCACGCCGTTGTTGGAGGCGGCGTCCATCTCCAGCACGTCCGGGTGGCGGTCGGCCAGGATGGCGCGGCATTCGGCGCAGACGCCGCAGGGGTCGGCGGTCGGCCCGCCGGTGCCGTCCGTGCCGATGCAGTTCAGCGCGCGGGCGATGATGCGCGCGGTGGTGGTCTTGCCCACGCCGCGCACGCCGGTCAGCAGGAAGGCGTGGTGCACGCGGCCCTGGGCGAAGGCGTTGCGCAGCGTGCGCACCAGGGCTTCCTGGCCGATCAGGTCGTCGAAATTCGTGGGCCGGTACTTGCGCGCCAGCACGCGATAGGGGCCGGCGGGCGCGGCGGTAGGCGGGGCGGCGATCGGCGCGGGCGCGGCTTCGCCGAACAGGCCGGGGCCCTCGGGTGCCGGCGGGGCGGGCAGGCCTTCCTCGGCCGCGGAATCCGCATCCGGCGAGCCGGCGTTGCCAAGGAGGTCGGAGGGCATGATGCGCGCGGCGGTTCCCTGGGGCAGGCCCGGCCGGATCGATCCCCCGGCGGGCGGAACATGACCTGCCCCGCACAGGCGGCCGCCGGCCGCGCGCCACGAAGCGGGTGGAAGGCCGGCAAGCGACCCGGGCGAGAACCCGTTACGGCTGCTTCCTTCCGGACCTGACCGGGTTGGCGAGGAGCCCGTCCGCCGCCGACCTTCCGATGGCACCATATCATGCGCCCGGCCCCCCACGCCAATGGGGGTGCGTAACCACTGCGCGCATCGCCGCGAAGTCGGTTTGCGAAGGAGAACGAACATGGCCCTGTCCCGCCGCTCGATGCTTTGGATCGTCCCGGGGGCGACGCTCGGCGTCCCGCTCGGGGCGCAGTTGCTGCCGGCCGCCGCGCAGGCCGCGCAGGTCAATGCCGATGGCGGCGTCGCGGTGCGCGGCACCGATGTCGTGGCCTATGTCACGCAGGGGCAGCCGGTGCCCGGCCGCGCCGAGTTCAGCCATGCCTGGCGCGGCGCCACCTGGCGCTTCGCCTCCGCGGCGCATCGCGACCTGTTCGCCGCCGACCCCGAACGCTACGCGCCAGCCTATGGCGGCTTCTGCGCCTTTGCGGTCAGCGAGGGCTACACCGCGCCGATCGACCCCGCCGCGTGGAAAATCGTCGATGGCCGGCTCTACCTGAACTACAATCAGTCGGTGCAGCGCCGCTGGGAACGCGACATCCCCGGCCGCATCAGCAGCGCGGATGCCAATTGGCCGGGGCTTTCGGCCCGGTAGCGCCCGCCGCCCGCCAGCCCCGGGCGCCCATGCACGGGATCGGAACGGAACATGAAGGATCGGGTGTAACGATCCGCTCCCGTTTCGGGCTTTCTTCCGCCAGCGCACCGGCCGGACGCCGGATGCGCAGACGGAGGAACCTATGCACAGCATTCTCGCCGGCGCCGCGCCCGCGCCCGCACCACGCGACCACGCCGAGCAAAGCCAGGACTGGCTGTCGATGAACGCGGCGGATCTCGACGCCTGCCGGGCCGAAGCGGCGGCCATGCTGCACAGCACGGGCGGCGACCCGGTTGCCTCGGCCCGCTACCTCGTGGTGCTCGCGCTGCTCGACCAGATGGTCGTGGCGCGGGCGCTGGTGCGGGCCGGCTGCCTGGCGCCCACGGTGGCGCGCACCAGCCTGCGGACCGATCGCGCCCTGGGCTACCTGTTCGGCCTCGCGGCCTGTGCCGGTGGCCCCACCTCGGGTCGGGCGCGCGACACCACGATCCGCAGGGCACTGCGGCTGCTCCACGACCTGGCCTTCGGTGAGGCCGAGGCAGCGCGTGTGGAGGCCGCCTGGTCTGCCGGCGCCTTCGCCGTGGTGGGCGATGCCTTCGGCGACGGGCTTCTCGCCGCCGAAGCCGATGTCGCGGCCTTCGGGCCATGGCTGGCCGGACAGGGCGGGTCGCCGCCGCAGGGGATGCTGGATGGCCTGCCCTGCCCCGGCTGGACGCACCACCGGGCCGACGCCGCCCGCCGGCACTGATCCGCCCCGGGCATCCGGATGGACGCCCGCCGGGCCGCGTGGCAGGGTCCGCCCGCATGCTCTCCATTCCCGCCAGCCGCCCCAATGCCTACACGGGCAGCCCCCTCGACCGCGCGGGGGACCGGCGCGACGACCTCGATTTCATCGCCGCCGCCCTTGCCCATGCCGACACGCTGTTCGCGCCGGTCTGGCGCGCCCGCAGCCTGATGAAGGGCGTGGCGGACGGCCACCCCGAGGCCGTGCTGCTGACCGGCGCGGCCGCCGAGGCGGTGCGCATGGCCGGCGGCCCCTGGGCCTTCCTCGGCCTGTGGGAAGGCCGCCCTGTATTCGCCGTGGACTGCTCCACCGCCGACGACCCGCTGCCGCTGCTGCCCGAAGGCATGGGCGCCTTCACCGACCTGCGCCAGGTCGCCGGCCTGCTGCCGCCCGGCGAGGCCTCGGTGCTCGCCCATGCGCGCGGGCTGATGCACTGGCGCACCAAGCACCGCTTCTGCGGCGTGTGCGGCGCGGGCTGCCAGCCGCGCAGCGCCGGCAATGTCATGGTCTGCCAGGGCTGCGGGGCGCAGCATTTCCCGCGCACCGACCCCGCCGTGATCATGCTGGTGGTGCGTCAGGATTCCTGCCTGCTCGGCCATTCCCACCGCTTCCCGAACGTGTCGATGTATTCGACGCTGGCGGGCTTCGTGGAACCCGGCGAAAGCCTGGAGGAAGCGGTGCGGCGCGAGGTGAAGGAGGAAGCCGACATCGATGTCGGCCGCGTGCTGTACCATTCCTCCCAGCCCTGGCCCTTCCCCTCCTCCATCATGCTCGGCTTCCATGCCGAGGGGCTGTCGGAGGCGATCCGCATCGACCCCGACGAGTTGAAGGACGCGCGATGGTTCACCCGCGACCAGATCAGGAACCACCAGGCGCTGGGCTTCTCCCTGCCGCGCGCCGATTCCATCGCGCGCCGCCTCATCGAGGACTGGATGGGCGAATGACCCGCGCCCTGCCCCTGGCCCTGGTGCTGCTGCTGGCCGCGTGCAGCGGCGGCGGCGGCGTGCTCGCGGTCCTGCCCGACGACCCGAGCCCCGATGGCCAGGCCTGCCGCCGGGAAGCCGAGCGCGACCCGCAGGTGCAGGCCATCGCGAACAGCCGCGTGATCGGCAATGTCGGCGCAGGAACAGCGTGTGCGGATCGAATTGCTCGACGCGCTGCCGCGCGCCTACGACGCCTGCATGCTGCGCCGCGGCGCCACGCCGGCCGGTGGCGTTGAGAGGTTGCGCCCGCGGGTCTATTGACCCCATCGAGGCAACGACAGCGCTGGCGTCCTGATTCCGAAGTCCTGCGGACTTCGTTCTCGGGCCCCCGGCCCTTGGTTTCAGTGGCCTGCTGATCCGCGGCGTTCGCTGGACATCCAGCGAACCGAGCGGGCAGAACGCTGGAGCGGCTACCGTGCGCCTTGGCTCACGGCAACAACTCGAGGCCATTGTTTTCGCGAGCATCTTCACCCGATCGGGATCTGCCCTAACCCTGCCGCAACTGCGGGTTGTCGAAGTCCGGCCGCCGCGCGACCGCCAGCGCCGCACTCAGCGCTGCATGCAGGTCCGCCTTCTCCTCGCCTGTCAGGTCGCGCCCGATCTCGATGCTGCGGCCGCGGCTCTCCAGGCGCAGGGTCCCGGCATTCCCGGGGTCCTCGGCATGCACCAGCCGCGCCCAATAGGGGTCGAGCACCACCTCCTGCCGCCGCCCGCGCGCATCGCTGCGCGCCACGCTCAACCGCCCGGGCGTCAGCAGCAGCACCTCCGACCGCCGCGCCGAACCGCGCGCGTGCATCGCCACCAACGCGAGCGCGAACACCACCTCGGCGCCGAGGAAGGGCAGCACCGGCCATGCGCCGAGCAATGCGAACAGCACCGCCGTGACGCCGGTCGCGGCGGTCAGCATCAGCACGAACACGCGATAGCCCCGCCGGGTGAGCGAGCGCGGCGGCGTGCACACGGCGTGGAACAGCACGGGTTCGGGTGGGGCTGCCATCATCGCCCAACATAGGCGAGGATAGACCCACCGCCATCATGCCCAGCCCGAAACGCCCCGACCACGGCTCCGCCCGCACCCCCCGCCGCGCCCGGCTGATGCCGCCCGCGCAGGCGGAAGCCTTCATCCGCGCGCTGGCCACGGCCAATCCCGCACCGGAAACCGAGCTGCTCTACACCGACCCCTTCACGCTGCTGGTCGCGGTGGTGCTTTCGGCGCAGGCCACCGATGCGGCGGTGAACCGCTGCACGCCGGCGCTGTTCGCCGCCGCCCCCACGCCCGAGCGCATGGCGGCCCTGGGGGCCGAGGGCATCGGCCCCTTCATCCGTTCCATCGGGCTGTGGCAGGCCAAGGCGCGCAACGTCGCCGCCCTGGCGCGCGACCTGGTGGACAAGCATGGCGGCACGGTGCCGGGCGATCGCGCGGCGCTGGAGGCGCTGGCGGGCGTCGGCCGGAAAACCGCGAATGTCGTGCTCAACATCGCCTTCGGGCAGGCCACCATGGCGGTGGACACGCACATCTTCCGCCTGGGCAATCGCTGCGGCCTGGCACCGGGGAAAACCCCGCGCGAGGTCGAGGAAAAACTGGTGAAGCGCTGCCCGCCCGACCTGCTGCGCGACGCCCATCACTGGCTGATCCTGCACGGGCGCTACGTGTGCAAGGCGCGCGCCCCGGAATGCTGGCGCTGCGTCGCGCGGCCCTGGTGCAACTACGTCGACAAGGTCGCGGGCCCGCCGGGCTGACCCTGCCCGGCATCCACGGTGCGCCGGCCGCGGCGAGCTTTCGCCCGCACGGCCTGCACGGGTGGCCGTGGGCGCCCGGCCGGGTGGTAGTGTGATGCTTCCCTGCGATCATGAGCGGACTGCCCGGCGCGCCCCGTTCCCACCCGAGAGGTGACCGCATGCTCTCCCTGGCCGACCTCGGCGCCCTGCTCCTCACGCTGTCGGCCGTCTTCGCCTGGCTCAACCACCGCTACGTGAAGCTGCCGCACACCATCGGCCTGCTGGTGATCGGGCTGCTGGCCTCGCTGGTGCTCATCCTGTTCGAACTCGCGGTGCCGGAGGAGGAACTCTACGAGGCACTCACCTCCGCCCTGCGACAGATCGACTTCAACGCGACGCTGATGGAAGGGATGCTGGCCTTCCTGCTGTTCGCCGGCGCGCTGCATGTCGACCTCGACGAGCTGCGCGGCCGCGCCTGGCCGGTCGGCGCTGATGGCCTCGCTCGGCGTGGTGCTGTCGACCGCCGTGATCGGTGTCGGCATCTGGCTCGCATCCGCAGCCGCTGGGCTGGCCTGTGCCGCTGGCCTGGGCGCTGGTGTTCGGCGCGCTGATCAGCCCGACCGACCCGGTGGCGGTGCTGGCCACGCTGAAGGTCGTCGAAGGTGCCCCAGGCGCTGGAGACCGAGATGGAGGGCGAGAGCCTGTTCAACGACGGCGTCGGCGTCGTGGTGTTCTCGGTGCTGGTCGCCATCGCGCTCAGCACCGGGCGATGGGCATGACGAGACCACCGCCTCGGGCGTCGCGCAGGTCTTCGTGGTGGAGGCCGGGGGCGGCGCCCTGCTGGGCTGGAATCGCGGGTTGGCTCGCCTACCGCGTGATGCGCGTCGTGGACGATTCCACAGTCGAGGACGCTGATCACCCTGGCGCCTGGTCACCGGCACCTATGCCATCGCGCACAAGCTGCATCTGTCGGGGCCGATCGCGGTGGTGGTGGCCGGGCTGCTGGTCGGCCATCGCGGCCCGCAGGACGCCATGAGCGACCAGACGCAGCAGCACCTGTTCGGCTTCTGGACGGTGCTGGACGAGATCCTGAACTCGGTGCTGTTCCTGCTGATCGGGCTCGAGGTGCTGGTTGTCCGCTTCGATGCGCAATTCGCCACCATCGCGATGGTCGCGATCCCGCTGGCATTGTTCGGGCGTTTCGTCGCGGTGGCGGTGCCCGTGGCGGGGCTGCGGCGATGGCTGAACTTCGGCCCCGGCACGGTGCCGCTGCTGACCTGGGGCGGCCTGCGCGGGGGCATCTCGGTCGCGCTCGCGCTGTCACTGCCTGAGATGGAGGCCAAGCCCATCCTGCTTGCGGCGACCTATGCGGTGGTGGTGTTCACCATCGTGGTCCAGGGTGCGACGCTGGCGCGGGTGGCGCGGGCGGTCGTGCCGCGATAGCGCAGGCGCCGGTCAGCCTGCGCGGGCAAGGGCCTCGAGCGCCGCGACATCGCCCTTCACCAGCGCGGGGATGGCACGCGCCACGCGCCCGGCCGGCCAGTCCCACCAGGCGATGTCCAGCAGCCGCGCCGCGGTGCGGGTGTCGAAGCGCAGCCGCGCCAGCCTCGCCGGGTTGCCGGCGACCACCGCATAGGGCTGCACGTCCTGTGTGACCACCGCGCGCGCACCGACCACCGCGCCGTGGCCGATGGTGACACCGGGCAGCACCAGGCATTCCGTGCCGAGCCACACATCGTGGCCCACGGTGATGTCGCCGCCACCGCGCCAAGGGTATTCCTCCAGCGGCAGGGCATCGGCAAAGCCCCCCCCAAGGATGCCGAAGGGGTAGGTCGAAGGCCCCGCCATGGCGTGGTTGGCCGCCGGCATCAGGAAGGTCGCGCGGTGCGCGATGGCGCAATAGCGCCCGATCGTCAGCCGACCGATGCCGAAATTGTAGCGCACGCAGAATTCGAGGAAGCGCAGCGGGTCCTCATGGTCGTGATAGTAGGAGAACGCGCCGGCGGAGACATTGCCCACCTCCGGGTGCCGCGCCAGAAGCGGCCTCAGGAAAGCGGTGCTGGTGTGGCCCTCGATCGGGTGCAGCGTGTCGGGGTCTGGCAGCGCGGTCATGCGGGGTTCCTCGGCGCCGGGTCCGGATACACCCCATTGGGGTGGTGACGCGATGCCCCGCGCCGCGCGGTTCCCGTGACGCACGAATTGATGGAAACTGCGCCACCACTGCCATCCACCCTCGCCAAACCGGGGCCCGCCCCGCCCTCGCCCGCCGTGAAAGACCGCGCCATGACCAATTCCGAATTGCGGGCCGCGATCGCCGGCTTCACCTGGTTCCATTCCATGGAGCTGCGCCCCGGCATCGCGACCGAGGGGCCGAAGGCGCAGGAACTCCTGGCGGCCGAGGCCGCGGCGCTGTTCGATCCGCTCGACCTCACCGGGCGCAGCGTGCTCGATATCGGCGCCTGGAACGGCTTTTTCTCCTTCGAATCGAAGCGGCGCGGCGCCGAGCGCGTGGTGGCCAGCGACAGCTTCACCTGGCAGCACCCTGCCTATCGTGGCCGGGAAGCGCTGGAACTGGCGCGCGGCGCGCTCGGCCTCGACATCGAGACACTGCCCGAGGACGTGATGCGCCTGAACAAGGAGGAGCACGGCGTGTTCGACGTCGTGCTGTTCCTGGGCGTGTTCTACCACCTGCTGAACCCGATCGCGCCGATCATGCGCATGCGCCACATGGCGCTCGAGGCGCTGGTGGTCGAAACCCACCAGGACGCATTGGAAATGGACCGGCCGGCGATGGTCTTCTACCCCGGCGCCACGCTCGCCAACGACCCGACCAATTGGTGGGCGCCCAACCCGATGCTGCTGTTCGAACTGCTGCGCGAACTGGGGTTCAAGACGGTGCTGTATCGCGACCACCCGGTCTATGGCCGCACACGTGGTCTGGTGCACGCGTTCAAATCCGCGAAGCCCGCCATCGCGCGCGCCGGCGGCCACGCCGAATGGCTCGACCTGTCGAAAGCCGAGGACCGCGCGCGCCTCGCCGCCACCGGCAAGCGGACGTAGTCTCGGCCGATCTGCGAAGGGGGAACGCGATGCTGCCGCTGGACGGGGTTCGGGTGATCGAGGTCGGCCAGGCGCTGGCCGGGCCGCTGGCCGGCGCCATCATGGCCGACATGGGCGCCGACGTGATCAAGGTGGAAAAGCCCGATGGCGGCGACGACGCGCGCGGCTGGGGCCCGCCCTTCGGCCCGGACGGCGTCACCTCGCTGTATTTCCACGGCCAGAACCGCAACAAGCGCTCCGTCACGCTCGACCTGAAATCGGCGGCCGATGTCGAGGCCCTGCACCGCCTGTGCGAGAGCGCCGACATCCTGATCCAGAACCTGCGCCCGGGCGTGGTGGACCAGATCGGCATCGGACCCGCCGCGATGCTCGCGAGGCACCCGCGCCTGATCTACTGCTCGATCTGGGCCTTCGGCGACCGCGGGCCGATGCAGATGCGCCCGGGCTTCGACCCGCTGCTGCAGGCCTATGGCGGCATGATGAGCGTGACCGGCCGCCCGCAGGACCCGCCCACCTTCTGCGGCGCCTCCATCAACGACAAGGCGACGGGCATGTTCACCGTGATCGGCGCCCTCGGCGCACTGCGCCGGCGCGAGACCACCGGGCGCGGCGGCCTGGTGGACACCTCGCTGTTCGAGACCGCGGTGCACTGGGTGGAAGGCCAGGTGAACAACCACCTCGCCACCGGCGACGTGCCGACGCGCCACGGCACCGGCGGCGCCGTCATCGTGCCCTACCAGGTGTTCGACACCGCCGACCGGCCGCTGTGCCTGGCCGCCGGCAACGACCGGCTGTGGGCACGCGCGGCCCAGGTGCTGGGGCATCCCGAATGGGCGGCGGATGAGCGCTTCGCCAGGGGTTCCGGGCGGGTGCGCAACAAGGCGGTGCTGCTGCCGCTGATCGACGCAGGTGCTCGCCACGCGCCCGCGCGATGCATGGATCGCCGCACTCGAAGCCGCCGGCGTGCCCTGCGCGCCGGTCAACGACATCGGCGAGGTGGTGGCGAGCGAGCAGTTCGCCGCGGTCGGGATCGTGCAGGAATTGCCCGGCGGCGGGCCGCGCGTGGTCGGGCTGCCGATCGCCTTCGATGGCGAGAGGCCACGCTCGGCACGCGGCGCGCCCGAACTGGGCGAGCACAATGCCGAGGTGCTGGGGCGGAAGTGACGCTGGACCGGGAGGGGCGCCGCCCCTCCCGCACCCTCCCCGCCAAAGGCCGGAGGGCCTTTGGAAACCGATACCTGGCGCCCGGATTTGGCGCGCCGTCTCGGCGCTATCGGACCAGTTCGATCTCGCTCGGCCGCCACGCCTTGGTGAAGAAGGGCTCGAGCGGGCTGTACAGGCGCAGGATCGGTGAACCAGCCCTTGCCGGGCATGGTCTGGATCCAGTTGCCGCGCTTCACGCCATCGGGCTGCGTCGGCGCGAAATAGACCGTGGTCGAGCCGTCGGCGTTCGCCTCGGCGGCCGGCGACGGGATAGCATCTGGCTGCCGGCGCGCGGGTAGCGCTGCGGCGTATCGAGCATCGAGCGCGTCTGGTTGTCGTAGAGCGTGAAGGACCAGAACTTCTCCTCCGGAATGTCCTTCGGCAGCGTCACCTTGTAGGTCTTGGCGCCGTCGAAGATACTGCTTCGTCGGCATCGCGGCAACGCCACAGATACTGCGAGCCGACGCCGGGCAGCCGCATCGCCATCGCCGGCGTGATGCCGGTGACGCCGTAGAAGAACGCCGCTGCGCGCGTTCAGCGTGCGGTAGCCGGTGGGCGGGAAGGGCTTGACGCCTTCCGCGTGATCATCGGAATCGGCGTCTCGAACTCGGAGCCGCTGACGAACAGCAAGTTCATCCAGGACGAGTCCGGGTAGTAGAACCAGGCCGGATCGCGCGGGCTCATGAACAGGCTGCGCGAGCGTGGCGTTGGCGACCGCAGCCGCCTCGGTGAGGATCTTCTTCATCCGCGCGTCCGGCGCGAAGGGCTTGCCCTTGACGATGCCGATGGCGGCGAGCGGCGCCCATCAGCTCGGGATCGAGCGACGTGGCCGGCTCCTGCTGCACGACCTCGTTGAGCAATCTCGAAGGTGCTGAAGTCGTTGGGCGGGATGGTGTTCATCGCCTTGCCGCTGCCTTCGTGGAACACGGTCGGCGGCGCGCGGCGTGATCGGCCGAGCTGTGCGCTTGCCGCGCCAGGAACTCGGCGATGCTCGTGCCGACGCCGCCCGGCTGGTAGGGGTAGACCTTGGTGTGGCGCTTGATCACGCTCGACCGCCGGCTTCGGGTCGTTGTTCTCCATGAACGACCGGCCGAAGGATCGCCACGCGCGTGGTGCGCGAGCGGGCGACGTAGAAGCCGCCCTCCGGCAGCGGGCCGTCATAGCCCGGCGGCAGGATCAGGTACTTGCCGCCCTTGCCGCGGTCGGGGCCGGGCGCGCCGAAGTCGATGACCCAGCGCCACCAGATAGTCGTCGATCGTGCCGAGCGCTTCCGGCGGCGTCTCGAGCACCATCGGGCCGTTCGACAGGTCGATGAAGCCGAGGAAGTAGACGGTGTCCGCATTGGCCGTCAGGAACAGCGACTTGGCATCCATCAGCTCCGAGAAGATGACGAACTCGTTGTCCTTGACCCCGATGTCGAGGAAGCCCTTGTGGATGGCCCGCATGTTGACGCCCTGGAAGGTGTTCACGAAGGCGTCGAAGGCGTGGGTGAAGTCCAGGTTGTCGTAGAGCTTGTCCGCGGTCGCCGGGACCGGGATGCCGTCGGTGAACTGCAACGGGCCCAGCCAGGATTCCACCCGGTCGGGCGTGACGATGGAGGCCGGCACGCCCGCGGCGGCCCGGCTGGCCGCGGCGCCCCCGGTGGCCTGCGCCCGCGCTTCGCCCGGCGCGCTCATCATCAGGGCCGGCAGCGAGCCGATGGCCGCGGTCAGGGTGCGTCGTTGCATCGTGGTGTCTCCTTGGGTGAGGCGCGTCGTGGCGGCTTCGCGGCGACCGCCGTGCCACGCCAAGAACAGGCGCGCAAAAAAAGGCGCACCGGGTGTCACGACCCGGCCTGCCCTGCGTTGATCCGGCGATGGATACTCCACCGCACTGGCCATCAGGGAGAGAGCCTATCCGAAAACGCCGCGTCCGCGGCCTGGAACCAAGGTCCAAAATCTGCAATTCCGTCGGTGAGTAAGGTCGGCGGTCAGGGTCGGCCATCACCAACGACAGTTTTCCTGTTCTGGTATTTCCGAATCGAGGGAGAAATTGATTGGCCGACGGAAACATGCAGCGCAGCGCGATGCAGGTGTTCCATTTTCCGGACATCGACGCGCTCGCGGCGTCCTACGACACCAGCGATGCCGAATACGTCCGCTTCTCCCGTGCGTCGCTGAGCGCGGAGCTGTCGCAGCTCGACCTCGGCGACTTCCGCATCCGCCTCGCCCGCTTCAGCGAACCCGCCACCGAAGTCGATCCCGCACAGCCGATCGGCGTGCTCCGCGCGGCCTGGCGCCATGGCCGCGCAGCCTTGTTCGTCCCGGTCGGCGAAGCCAATGCGTCGGTCATGAACGGTCATTGTTACGGCACCTTCGATGCCTTGCTGCTGGCACCTGGCGGCGAGATCCACAATGTCACCGCGGCACGCCACCAGGATTGGGCGGCAGTGGATTTCGAAGACGAAGCCTTCGCGGCGCTGCTCGATGCGTCGGGCCTGTCTGCGCTGACCGATGGCGTCCGCCACAGCGTCACCGCCTGGAGGGGGGCCGGCGTGGCGGCGCTCCAGCGCGCGATCCTGCAGGCCATGCGCGACGCGGCCAGGTTTCGCCATGGGTTCGTTCCCCACATGATGCTTCCGGTGCTGCGGGAGCGCGTGATGGACGCGCTGCTATCGGCCTTCGCAAGCATGGCTTCAGGCCAGGACGCCCTGCCGCGCCGCACGCGCGAGGGACTGCGCATCGTCAATGCGGTGGACAGCCTGCTGCGCGACCGCCCGGCGCAGCCCATCTATACCGAAGGCCTCTGCGCCGCCCTGGGCGTATCCGCCAGGAAACTGTTCGACGCCTTCGCGGGGACCTATGGCCAGAGTCCGCACCAGTTCCTCAAGTACCGCCGCCTGTCACTCGTGCGCCGGGCGCTGCGCACGGTCGGGCCGGAGCACGCGAGCGTGAAATGGGCGGCGCTGTCGCACGGATTCATCAACTCGGGGCGCTTCGCCGGCGAGTATCGTCGCCTGTTCGGTGAAATGCCCTCGCAGACCCTGGCCGGCGGCCGCGCCTGACCGGGCCGGCGTGGCCGACCCGTTCAATCCTCCTCCAGGCGCGCGATATCCTCGTCCGACAGCCCGAAATGGTGACCGATCTCGTGGATCAGCACGTTGCGCACCAAGCTGAACAGGTCCTCCCCGTTCTCGATCCATTCCAGCAGGATGGGTTCGCGATACAGCAGGATGCGGTCCGGCTCGCGCGGGATATCGCCGACCGAGCGCGCGGTCAGCGGCACGCCCTGGTACAGCCCCGTGAGTTCCCAGGGGCTTTCCATCCCCATATCCTTCAGGATGTCATCGTCGGGCATGTCCTCGACAATGATCGCGGTGCCGCGCACCAGTTCACGCAGCACCTCGGGGATTGCGCCGAGCGCGTGCTCGGCCATCTCAACAAGGTCATCGAGGCCGGGCGGGGTGGAGAAGCGCATGGTGGCTCCATGCGCGGCACGGGCATGCGGCGTCAAGCGATGTCAGGAGGGTCGGATGGTCGAGACACTGGATGCGGCGGGCCGCGCGGCGCTGGCCAAGGACCTGCCCGCCTGGGCGATGGCCGAGGGGCGGGACGCCATCACGCGCAGCTTCCGCTTCGCGGATTTCTCCGAGGCCTGGGGATTCATGGCGCGCGTCGCGCTCCTCGCCGACAAGCAGGACCACCACCCGGAATGGTCGAATGTCTGGAGCCGCGTGGAGATCACGCTGACCACGCATGATGCCGGCGGGCTATCGGCACGCGACGTGACGCTGGCGATGGCGATCGACGCGCTGCTGGCGTGACACGGCTCCGCGGAGCCTTGCCCTACGCTCGCCGGCCGCGGATCGCCTCTCCGGCACAAGCCACAACGGTGCGTCCGACCTGATCACGCCCAGTCCGCGCTGGTGAACCGAGCGTGATCCAAAGGATCATGCCCAGCGCTGAACGGCCGCATCCGAATCGGTCGGTCCGGTGTTGAAGGCAATACGCGCGCCGGGTGCGCGCTCATGCACGACATTGATCAGCTTCTCGAACAGCAGAAAGTGATCATCGTTCTTTCGAACGCCGGCGCCGATCAAGACCACATCATAGGCGGTATTCTTCAGGGCAGCCTCAACCTGCGCTATCGCCGTATCGCCGCTGTAGATGAACCCGATGCTTGCATCATAGCCAAGCTCGTTCAGTTTCTTTTCATCGGCCCGCAAAGCGGCTTCCAGCTTGTCGGGCGTCAAACCCGGCCATTTTGAATAATCCACAACACTCGGATGCCAACCCACCATCAATACTTTTTTTGTCATGGCATTTTGTTCCAAATCTACGGTGTTTTGGGGTCTTTTTCTCAAGGCAGCACCTGATCCGGTATACGGCGATGCCGGATCTCCTCGTGCCTGGGCAGCAAACGGCTTCAGGCGTTTCGACCGGGTCTTCTGCAAATCCAGTACACCACGCTTACGCAACGAGTATCGGCATCGCGTGGTCCCCATCACGCCGCCTGAGATACCGGCCAGGGCAGGTCATCGCGATGGCGCCGATGGCCCGCCCGATAGGAACACCCCCGGCCGCATCATCGGCAAGCCGCTCCGCCAAGGGCTGCGGGTGACGCAGGGAACCATCGCTGGAGCCGTTTGCGTTCGCCCTGGCTCACGGTAACGGCTCTCGACCTCTGTTTTTGCGAGCATCTTCACCCGATCAAGTGATTCCACCTGATCTGCATCCTGCCTGACCGGGCGCCGACGCGGGGCCTTGTTGTCCAAGGCGGGCGGTCCAAGCCGGCGATTCGGCCTGATCGGACAGTGGTCCGGGATTGAGGCTCGCGGAGCACGCGACCGCCCCGTTCACAACCCCCGCCAGCCGATATCCCGCCTGCAGAAACCTTCCGGCCAGTCGATCGCGTCCACCGCCGCATAGGCGCCCGCCCGTGCCTGCGCCAGCGTCGCACCGGTCGCGGCGATGCCGAGCACGCGCCCGCCCGCCGCCACCAGCGCCCCGTCCTCCCGCCGCGCCGTGCCGGCGTGGAACACCTGCACACCCGGCACCTGCGCGGCGCGTTCCAGCCCACGGATCTCGCTGCCCTTGGCGGCGGTGCCCGGGTATCCACGCGCCGCCATCACCACAACCAGGGAATGAAGCGGCTCCCACCGCAGGTCGAAGGCGGCCAGCTCGCCATCGCAAGCCGCCAGCAGCGCCGGCAGGAGGTCCGAACGCAGCCGCACCATCAACGCCTGGCATTCGGGGTCGCCGAAGCGAACGTTGAACTCGATCAGCCTGGGGCCATCCGCTGTGATCATCAGCCCCACGAACAGCACGCCACGGAAGGGCGCGCCGCGTTTCGCCATCTCGGCCAGCACCGGGTTCACGATGCGCGCCATCACCTGGTCCTGCAGCGCGTCGGTGAAGACCGGCGGCGGCGAATAGGCGCCCATGCCGCCGGTGTTCGGCCCGGTATCGCCCTCCCCCACGCGCTTGTGGTCCTGCGCGGCACCGAGCGGCAGCGCGGTGGTGCCATCGCACAGCGCGAAGAACGACACCTCCTCCCCCACCAGGCATTCCTCGACCAGCACGGTCGCGCCCGCCGCACCATGCACCCGGCTTTCCATGATGTCGGCGATGGCGGCTTCGGCCTGCGCCACGTTCGCCGCCACCACCACGCCCTTGCCGGCCGCCAGCCCATCCGCCTTCACCACGATCGGCGCGCCCTGCGCACGGATATGGGCGCGCGCGGCATCGGCATCGTCGAAGCGCGCCCAGCGCGCGCCCGGTGCGCCGGCGGCGTCCGCCACCTCCCGCGTGAAGGCCTTGCTGCCTTCCAGCCGCGCCGCCGCCGCGCTCGGCCCGAAGCAGCGCAGCCCCGCCGCCGCGCAGGCATCGGCCAGCCCCAGCGTCAGCGGCCCTTCCGGCCCGGCCACCACCAGGTCCACCGCCTGTTCGCGCGCGAAACCGACCAGGCCGGCGATGTCCAGCGCATCGATCGCCACGCACTCCGCGACCTCCGCGATGCCCGCATTGCCCGGCGCGCACCACAGTTGCGTGAGCAGCGGCGAGGCCGCGAGCGCCCAGCACAGCGCATGCTCGCGCCCGCCGCCACCCACCACCAGAACCTTCATGAAGCCCGCGCTCCCCCGTTCCCGTCGGGCCGCGCCTTAGCATAGGGTGGCGCCATGGACACGCCCGCCACCACCAACATCCCCGAATACGCCGTCTCGGACCTCGCCGGCGCCATCCGCCGCACGCTGGAGGGCAGCTTCGGCCGCGTGCGCGTGCGCGGCGAGATCACCGAGATGAAGCGCTACCCCTCCGGCCACATCTACCTGTCGCTGAAGGATGCCGACGCGAAGATCGAGGCGGTGATCTGGAAGACCGCCGTGCGCAACCTCGGCACCATGCCCGAGAACGGCGTGGAGATGATCGCCACCGGCCGCATCTCCACCTATGCCGACCGCTCGAAATACCAGCTGGTGATCGACCGGCTGGAATATGCCGGCGAGGGCGCGCTGCTGGCCAAGATCGAGGCACTGCGGAAGCGCCTGCTCGACGAAGGCCTGTTCGACGATGCCCGCAAGCAGCCCATCCCACGCCTGCCGCTGGTGATCGGCGTCGTGACCTCCGAGAAGGGCGCGGTCATCCAGGACATCCGCACCACCATCGCCCGGCGCTTCCCCCGCCATATCCTGCTGTGGCCGGTGCCGGTGCAGGGGCAGGGCGCGGCGGAGCGCATCGCCGCCGCCATCCGCGGCTTCGACGCCATCGCGCCGGGTGGGCGCGTCCCGCGCCCGGATGTGGTGATCGTCGCCCGCGGCGGCGGCAGCCTGGAGGATTTGATGGCCTTCAACGAGGAGGTCGTGGTCCGCGCCGCCGCCGCCTGCACCATCCCGCTGATCAGCGCGGTGGGCCACGAGACCGACACCACGCTGATCGACTTCGCCTCCGACCGCCGTGCCCCCACCCCCACCGCCGCCGCCGAGCTGGCCGTGCCGGCGCGCGCCGACATGGCCGCCGACCTGGCGCAGACCGCCGCACGGCTGGCGCAGGCCGTGGCTGGCCTGCTGAACCACACCCGCCTGCGCCTGCTGCGCGCCGAGCGCGGCCTGCCCGACGTGCCCGCGCGCCTGGCGCAATCCCGCCAGCGCGTCGATGATCGGGGGGAGCGGCTGCCGCGCGCCCTGGCCTGACGCTGCTGGCACGGCGCCGCCAGGCGCTTGTCGGGCCTGCGCGTGCCGCATCCGCGCGAGGGCATCCTGCATCGCCGCGCCGCCGTGCAGGCGCTGTCGCTGCGCCTGTCCGCCGGCTGGGGCCGGCAGCGCGATGCCCGCGCCCGCGCGCCCGCCATCGCCCGGCTTTCCCCCGCGCCGGTACACGCCCTGGTGCGGCAGAAGCGCGCGGTGCTCGAAGGCCTGGCCGCGCGGCTGGAGGGCGCCTCCTACCAATCCGTGCTGGCGCGCGGCTTCGCGCTGGTGCGCGATACCGAGGGCCACGCCGTCACCACCGCCGCGGCCGTGGCCGCCGGACAGGCGCTGCGGCTGACCTTCGCGGATGGCGAGGTGCGCGCCGCCGCCACCGGCACGCCTCCGCCACGACGCAAGCCGGCAACCGACCAGGGGTCGCTGCTGTGATCCGCGGCAGGCGGACCGGCGGCGACGCCACAGACCGGAGGGGCTCTGCCCCTCCAGACCACCCGTCAAGCTGGAGGGGCTCTGCCCCTCCAGGCCACCCGGCCAAGGGCCGAAAGGCCCTTGGAACCCGTCACCTGGTGCCGGGCACCGAGGCAACCGCTGCATCCTCGACGCCGCCTGCGTGCCCCGCGCCCGGTATCGGTTTCCAAAGGCCCTTCGGCCTTTGGTGGGGTGGCTTGGAGGGGCATACCCTCTTGTACCGAACATATATGTGAACGCCGCGAGAGTGAGGGCCGCTCCAGGATGGCGGTCTGGCCACAGGTTCAAATCGGGGACACGCAAGCATCTTGATTTGCTGCTGGTTGCGTAGTGCGTGCCGCGCGTGCCCGCTACCGTTACCGTTCGGCCGTTGGATCTCTCAACCACGTCCAGTATCGTCTGGTCAGCTTTGCCGGTCAGCGCAGGCCGCCATTAAACGGTAGTAAATCTTCCACGTGCCAGAGCAGCGCCCCTCCCTCTGGGCAGGGGCAAACTGAGCCAGAGGCCGTCGAGCGAAGACCGCTCAAACCGAGGTAGCGACATGGGCGGCCGCATGCTTGTCGCGAGTTACGCCGCGGATCAGCGCCGTCCGCCAGCCATTAATCCCCGCGGCAATGGCTGACCGCTCTAGTTCGCGACCAAGCTCCGCATGGGCCGCGTTGGCGCTCGGTGCTGCCCCTGTCTGGACCCGAAGCACGGAGGGAAACCGCACCCACTGGGTTGCGACATAATTCTGGAAATCATCGCCGAGCATGGCCTTTAGATGGAACGCTAATAGGCTAGTGACCATAGGTGGTAAATTCGGAACTGGCTCTGCCTCAAAACAGGCTGCACCATAGGGTGGAATGATCTTCACGTGCCAAAGCTCCTGCTGCGCGAAGGCATCGAAGTACGGGTGAAGAAAGCGCTCGCCAGTATTCGAGCCACGGTGCAACCGGCCCTTAGCGCCAGAATTGCAAATGGAGCACGCTGGCACGAGATTACTCGGCAGAATGGCGAATTCTGGATACTCCTGCTCTGGCAGATAGTGATCTAGTGTCCCGTTATGGTGGGAACCACACATCGCGCAGCAGACGAGGTTGGCCATTCGACGTATCCGCGCCAGCGGACCGCCACTCGCCCGGCTTGTGTAGAGCCGGCGCTGTCGGTCGCGAATAGCCTGCGGGAACGGAGCCGCAGCGACGCTCCATGGGTCGCCACCGTACTGGCGATAGTTGGCGTAGGCTGCGAGCCACGCCGTCTCATGGGGCTGCCAGAAGGGCTCGCGACCGAGCGTCTTCACGGTTGTC
>CAVQTW010000002.1:0-35161 GCA_963716705.1 uncultured Alphaproteobacteria bacterium | reverse complement strand
CATCCTCCACGACCAGATGCGCGCCGGCCTGGCGGAGTACGTCGCGATTGCCGCCACGGTCAATGCCAATGATGCGGGCAAAGCCGCCACGGCGTCCCGCCTCAATTCCTGCAATGAAGTCCTCGATGATGGCGGCCCGCGCGGGTTCCACCCCAAGCCGCGCGGCCGCTTCCGGCAACATCGCCGGGTCCGGTTTGCCCGGAATGCCCAGAGAAGCCACATCACGACCGTCCACGCGGATGCCGAACAGATCCTCGACACCGGCCGCGCGCAGCACGTGGGTCATGTTGCGGCTGGCTGAGAAAATCGCAACGTCAATCCCTGCCGCGCGCAAGGCGTGCAGCAGGCGCATCGTACCTGGGAAGGGCCGGACCGCGTCCTTCGCAATGCGCTCCCGGAACAGCCGGTTCTTTTGGTTGCCGAGACCGATGATCGTTTCCTGTTCGGGCCCGTCGGCCTCGCTGCCCCAGGGCAGGTCGATCCCGCGGGAGAGGAGAGACACCGCACCATCGGCGCGCGGCCGGCCATCGACATGGCGACGGTAGTCGCGGCCAGCATCGAAGGCGCGAAACTCCTCACCCGTCCGCCGTGATCGTTCCTCAAGAAACCGATCGAACATGTCCTTCCAGATGGCGGCGTGCATCGAAGCCGTATCGACGACGACGCCATCCATGTCGAACAGTACCGCTGCGAGTGGGACCGAGGGGAACGGGTTGGCTATATGCTTTCGCGGATGTGGTGCCATTCCGAATGCCATCTGGATATTATGACACAATTTGCGCGCGGGTCCGTGATTCTGTGATCTGAAGCTCGGATGGGTCGCTTCACACACCCTTATGCGAGTTCCCAACGATCAGAACCCATGCGCCCTTTAGCGCAGCCCGGTGGACATGATGGGCGAGGTTTGATCGACGAGGCGGCTCCAGTGGTGGCAGCAGTGGTCGACGATGTCGTCGAGATCCAGGAACATGCGGTTGAAGAGCCCGTCGTCGCGCATGAACTGCCACGCGGTCTCCATGACGTTCAGCTCGGAGCATTCCGGCGGCAGGGGCGGCGGGCGAGTTTGGGCGGCCATGCAACATGATCCAAGAGGTGCCGGCCCGCCTGCGTCCCAAAAGGGCGCTGTCTGCGCGGCATCGGCGCCGTAGGCGTGCAGCAGGTTCGCCGAGAAATCCGCCGATGCAATGAGCCTCCATGTCTATCCGTCCGCCCATGCGGCGGTGCCCTTGATCGACCAAGAGAACCAGAATTGGACGCTGACCGAACCTGATCGGGCCTTCCCATGAAGAAGGTCCGACACGGTGACCCACGACACCATCCGGCACTGCACTACGGCGCTATTGGCGATGCGCTGAACGTACCGCCGGGCAACATTCATCTGCCGGACGTGGCAGCATCACCGAGCATCGGATTTCCAGCGACTTACCCGAGTCGGGTCGGGAAAGCGGTTCACTGGGTGGCGACAACCACGCCACCCCAAGCACCCCGGGATGCGCCCTGGCCGGTCCGGCCATCCCCGACGGACCTTCAACTTCACCCCGCCAGCGCCTCGTGGCTCAATGGCGTCAGAGCGTTCTTCTCGGCGCTCACCCGATGCAGGCCAAGGCGCGGTGTCTTCGGCCTGCTCGCCAACCTCCAGGCCGCCATCGTCCGCGGGAGGGATGTGTTGGGGTCACTCCACTCGTGGGGCTTCAGGCGTCCATCTTGAGCGCGGCGATGAAGGCGCTCTGCGGGATCTCGACGTTGCCGAACTGGCGCATGCGCTTCTTGCCCTCCTTCTGCTTCGTCCAGCAGCTTGCGCTTGCGGCTGATGTCGCCGCCATAGCACTTGGCCGTGACGTCCTTGCGCATCGCGCTGATCGTCTCGCGGGCGATCACCTTGCCGCCGATGGCCGCCTGGATGGCGATCTTGAACAGCTGGCGCGGGATCAGCTCCTTCAGCCGCTCGCACAGCTGCCGGCCGCGCCCTTCGGCCTGGCGCGGTGGACGATGATGGAGAGCGCATCGACCGGCTCGGCATTCACCAGGATGGAGATCTTCACCAGGTCGCCTGCCTCGTAGCCCTCCATCGCGTAGTCGAAGCTGGCATAGCCGCGGCTGATCGATTTCAGGCGGTCGTAGAAGTCGAACACCACCTCGTTCAGCGGCAGCATGTACACCGCCATGGCGCGGCTGCCGACATAGGTGAGTTCCGCCTGCCGGCCGCGCCGCTCGTTGCACAGCGTCAGCACCGGGCCGAGATACTCGTCCGGGCACCATGATGGTCGCCTTGATCCAGGGTTCCTGGATCTCGGCGATGACGCTGGGGTCGGGCATGTCGGCGGGGTTGTGCAGCTCCAGCTCCTCGCCGTTGGTGCGCTTGAGGCGATAGACCACCGAAGGCGCGGTCGCGATCAGGTCGAGGTCGAATTCGCGCGAGAGGCGTTCCTGCACGATCTCCAGATGCAGCAGGCCGAGGAAGCCGCAGCGATAACCCAGGCCGAGCGCGGCGGAGGTCTCCATTTCATAATGGAAGCTGCTGTCGTTCAGCCGCAGCTTGCCCACGCTCTCGCGCAGCTTCTCGAAATCATCGGCATCGACCGGATAAAGCCCGCACCACACCACGGGAATGCGAGGGCTTGAAGCCGGGCAGCGCCACCGTCGCGGGGTTGCGGTCGTCGGTGATGGTGTCGCCGACATTGGTGTCGGCCACGGTCTTGATGGCGGCGGTGACGAAGCCCATCTCGCCCGGCCCGAGGCTGTCGCGCGCCACCATCTTGGGCGTGAACACGCCGACCTGCTCGACGGTATGCACCGCGCCGTTGGACATCATGCGGATGCGCTGGCCCTTGCGCAGATGCCCATCGCGCACGCGCACCAGCACCACCACGCCGAGATAGGCGTCGTACCAGCTGTCCACCAGCAGCGCGGTCAGCGTCTTGTCCGCATCGCCGGTGGGCGGCGGCAGGCGCGTCACGATCGCCTCCAGCACGCCCTCGATGTTCAGCCCGGTCTTGGCGCTGATCATCACGGCGTCGGAGGCATCGAGGCCGATCACATCCTCGATCTGTTCCTTGATGCGGTCGGGTTCGGCCGCGGGCAGGTCGATCTTGTTGAGCACCGGCACGATCTCATGCTCGGCATCCAGCGCCTGGTACACATTGGCCAGCGTCTGCGCCTCGACCCCCTGGGAGGCATCGACCACCAGCAGCGAGCCCTCGCAGGCGGCCAGCGAGCGGCTCACCTCATAGGCGAAATCCACATGGCCGGGCGTGTCCATCAGGTTCAGGACATAGGTCTTGCCGTCCTTGCGCCGGATAGCTGATGCGCACGGTCTGCGCCTTGATGGTGATGCCGCGCTCGCGCTCGATATCCATGCTGTCGAGCAGCTGTTCCTTCATGTCGCGCGCCGCCACCGTCCCGGTCGTCTGGATCAGGCGGTCGGCCAGCGTCGATTTCCCATGGTCGATATGGGCGATGATCGAGAAGTTGCGGATCAGGGCAAGCGGCGTGTCGGTCATGGGAATCCGGTGAAAGGTCGGCGCGGTGCGGCGCGCGGCCGTCTGAGGGGGAGATAGGGCAGAAGCCGCGGATGTCCAACCTCGGCGATGGAAGCGCCCGCCATTCCGCCTTGCCGGCCATCCCTTGATCCCCACCTGCCGAGCGCAACCAGGCGGCGGGAGGGCACCAGCCATGTCGAAGCGGGACGCATCCGCGGCGCCGCCACGGCGCGCCGGTCGCGTGGCTGGCCTCGTGGCGGCCCTCGCCCTGCTCGGGGCCTGCATGGCCGACCCCGCGCGGCTGAACCTCCCGCTGGCCGGCGACCAGCCCAATCGCGGCTATGCCCTGGTGGAGATGAACCGGGTGGACGGGCGGGCCGACATCATGGTGATGGTCGCCTTCTCCGGCGGCGGCAAGCGCTCGGCCGCCTTCGCGCACGGGGTTCTGCGCGGCCTGCGCGACGTGCCGGTGCCCCGGCCCGGCGGCGGCACCACCCGCATGCTGGACGAGATCGACCAGATCTCGGCGGTCTCCGGCGGCACCTTCCCCGCCGCGCACTACATCCTGCACCGCGATCGCAGCTTCGAGACCTTCCCCGCCGCCTTCCTGCACCGCGACATCGAGGCGTATATCTGGGGCACCTATGCCCTGCCCTGGAACTGGGGCTGGGTGGCGACGCCCGGGACCGGCACGAACGACCGCATGGCCCAGGTCTATGACCGGCTGCTGTTCCAGGGCGCCACCTATGGGGACCTGGTGCGGATCGGCCGGCCGCGGCTGTCGGTCAATACCACCGAACTCGCCACCGGCATTCCCTTCGCCTTCCTGCCGCAGCCCTTCGACCTGATCTGCTCGGACCTCCATCGCTATTCGCTGGCGCGGGCCGTGGCGGCCTCGAACGGCTTCCCGCTGCTGTTCACGCCCATCACGCTGCGCAACCATCGCGGGCCGGGCTGCGCGGCCCCGCTGCCGCCCCTGCCGGAGCCCGCCGCGGTCCAGGCCGATTTCCGCCAGCGCCAGCTCGACATCGTGATGCGCCGCCTGTCGGACCCCGCCCGTGCGGGCTACCTGCACCTCATGGATGGCGGCATCGCCGACAACCTGGCGCTGCGCACCGTGCTGAACGTGCTGGCCGGCGGCGGCGAGCGCGGCGACAACTACGTGGAAAACGCCCGCGGCATCCGGCGCGCCCTGATCCTGGTGGTGGACGGCCAGGCGGCGACCGACCCGGCGCTGTCGCGCCAGGCCAGCGTCACCGGCATCGCCACCGTGCTCAACGCCGTCTCGGGCGGGCAGATCGACAACTACAACCTCGAAACCCTGGCCCTGGCCGGCATCGAACTGGACAATCTGGTGGCGCGGGTGCGGGAGATGCGCTGCGCCCATGCGCCGGTCATCGACGGCCGGCCCTGCGCGGACAACAGCGGGGCGGTGGTCCGCATCGCGCTCGCCGATTATCCGGATGCCGCGATCCGCGCGCGGCTCCAGGCGGTGCCCACCGGCCTCACCATCCCGCGCGGGGATGTGGACCTGCTGCTCGCCGCCGGCGAACGCATGGCCCGCGAAAGCGCGGAGCTGCGCGCCTTCATCGCCGGGATCGACGCGCCGGCGCGCCGCTGAGCGGCAGGCTCACGCCGCGGGGCGCTCCAGCATCGGCGCCAGGCGCCACATCGCGACCGCCCCCAGCAGCGGCCCGATGCCCAGCAGCGCGAAGCCCCAGGCGGGTCCCAGCGCCGCCATCGCCCACGGCAGCAGCCCGATCGTCACCGCCGTCAGCAGGAAGCCCAGCGAGGTCTGCACCGTCAGCATGGTGCCGACATATTCGGGCGGCGACAGGCTGACCACGCAGGCGGAGAACTGCGCCAAATCCGCCACCACCGTGAAGCCCCACAGGAAGGCGAGCGCCACCGCCAGCGCCGGCCAGGATGCCGCGGGGCCGATCAGCACCGCGCAACCGCCCGAGACCACCATGCAGGCGGCCGCGACGCGCGCACGGTTCCACCGATCCGCCGCCAGCCCCGCCAGCACGCAGCCCAGCGCCCCCGACGCCACCACGGCGAACACCCAGGGGCCGACATCCGCCCGGCCCAGCACCGCGGCCAGGAACACCCCGATCCAGGCCCACATGGCATAGAGTTCCCACATGTGGCCGAGATACCCCAGATTCGCCAGGCGCAGCCCCGGGTTCCGGAAGGCCTCCAGCACCTGCGCCGGGCGGAAGGGCGGCCGCGCGCCCAGCAGCGGCCCGGCGCGGAAGGGCAGGATCAGCGCACCACCCAGCGCCGCCAGCACCCCCGCCCCGGCATAGGCGATGCGCCAGTCCAGCGAGCCCACCAGCGCGGGCAACAGGTGCGGCAGCGCCGAACCCAGCGTCACCGCCCCCACCACCACGCCGATCAGCAGCCCGAGGTCGCCCCGCGCCCAGGAGGCCGCGAGCTTCATCCCGACCGGATAGACCCCCGCCATCGCCGCCCCCGCCACGAAGCGCAGGGCCAGCGCCGCGCCGCCGGCGGGCTCCACCAGCGTTTGCGCCAGGGAGGCAGCGCCGGCGAGCCAGGCGCAGCCCAGGAACAGCCGGCGCGCATCGAGCCGGTCCGACAGCGACAGCAGCGCGCTGACCAGCGTGCCCGCCACGAAGCCGAGCTGCACCGCCGCGGTCAGCCAGGCCGCGCGCCCCGGGCTGAGCCGCCCCTGCCCGATCAGCCCCGGCACCGCGACCGTGCCGGCGAACCAGACCGAAAGCACCAGCACGATCGCCACCGCCAGCAGCGCCATGTTGCGGCGCTTGCCGGCGGCGTTCATGCCCGCAGCACGGCGCCCGTGGCCTTGGCGACGGCGGCCACCACGCGGTCGGCCACGGCCTCGATCTGCGCGTCGGTCAGCGTGGCCTCGCGCGGCTGGATCGTCACCTGCAAGGCCAGGCTGACCTGGCCGTCAGGCACCCCCTTCCCGTCGTAGCGGTCGAACAGCGCGGCCTCGGTGACCAGGGCCTTGTCGGCGCCGCGCGCCGCACGCAGCAGCGCCTCGGCGGACACGGATTTGTCCACCAGGAAGGCGAAGTCGCGCCGCAGCGGCTGGAAGGCGGGCAGGTCGGGCGCGCCCTTGCGGCGGCGCCTGGGTTCGGGAACGGCATCGAGGAACACCTCGAAGGCCACCGCCGGGCCGGGCAGGCCGAGCGCGGCCAGCACGCCCGGATGGACCTCCCCGAAGGTCGCCAGCACCACCTTGGGCCCCTGGCGCACCACGCCCGAGCGGCCGGGGTGGTAGAAGCCCGGCGCATCGGCGCTGACCTGCATCGCCGCCGGCGGCACGCCGAGCGCGGCCAGCACCGCCATCGCATCGCCCTTGGCGTCCATCGCATCGACGCCGCGCGCCGCCTCCGCCCAGTGGCGCGGCGTCGATCCATGCCGCACCCCGGCGGCCACCGGCACCTGGCCCTCCGGCGTCACGTCGCGATAGGCGGCGCCGAGTTCCGCCAGCGCGAGGTCGGCAAAGCCCCGCGCGGCATTGCGCGCCGCGGCCAGCAGCAGGGAAGCGACCGGCGTGGGGCGCATCTGGTCGAGATCGGCGGCGATCGGGTTCACCAGCCGCAGCGCCTCGGGCGTGGCGCCGAACAGCGCGGCGGTGCGCGCCTCCATGAAGGCGAAGGTCACCGCCTCCTGCATCCCGCGCGCGGCCAGCACGCGCCGGGCCAGCGCCGCGCGCGCCTGCTTCGCGGTGAAGGCCGGCGGCGGAATGACGGCCAGCGCGGGCAGCGAGACCGGCGGCACCGCATCCAGCCCGCCCAGGCGCAGCACTTCCTCGACCAGATCGGCCTCGGGCTCCACCGCCGCGCAACCCTCGGCGGCGCGCGCGGCGCGGGCGGGGTCCAGCCCCTCGAACTGCGCCAGCGCCCCGCCGCCGGCGCGATAGGCCGAGAGGTCGGCGGCGACATCATTGCGCCAGGACGGCACGGCCACGGTGACCGACGCCGCATCGCGCGCCCGCACCGCGAAGCCCAGCCGCTCCAGCCGCGCCACCGCCTCATCCGCCGGCAGGTCGAGCCCGCCGAGGCCGGCGATGCGTTCGAAGCGCAGCGTGGCGTCGCGCCGCCAGGCGGGTTCGGCCCCGGCGGCGCTCACCTCGCTGGCCTCGCCGCCGCACAGGTCGAGGATCATGCGCGTGGCGGCCTCCAGCGCATCGGCCAGCAGCGCCGGGTCGAGGCCGCGCTCGAAGCGCGCCCGCGCATCGCTGCGCACATCATGCCGGCGGCCCGAGAGCGCCACGCGCACCGGGTCGAACAGCGCACATTCGATGAAGCACTCGGTGGTGGTCTCGTCGCAGCCGGTGGGCTCGCCGCCGATCACCCCGCCCAGCGCCTCGGCGCCGGCCGCATCGGCGATGACGCCATCCTCGGGCGTGAGCGCGTAGGTCCTGCCGTTCAGCGCCACCAGCTCCTCGCCCTCGCGCGCCATGCGCATGGCGAGGTCCGTGCCCTTCACCTTCGCCACGTCGAAGACATGCAGCGGGCGGCCGAGGTCGAAGGTGAAATAGTTGGTGATGTCCACCAGCGCGCTGATCGGGCGCAGGCCGATCGCCACCAGCCGGTCCTGCAGCCATTTCGGCGAAGGCCCGTTGCGCAGCCCGCGCACCGCGCGCCCCAGCACATGCAGGCAGGCGCGCGGATCCTCGATGCGCCAGGCCAGCGGCGAGGGATAGGTGCCTGCCACCTTCGGCGCCGACCACGGCTTCAGCGTGCCGAGCCCCGCCGCCGCGAGATCCCGCGCCACGCCGCGCAGGCTGAGCGCATCGCCGCGATTGGGCGTCACGCTGATCTCGATGACCGGGTCGTCCATGCCCGCCCACGCCACATAGGGCTGGCCGAGCGGCGCATCCGCGGGCAGATCGACGATGCCGTCATGATCCTCGCCCAGGCCCATCTCGCGCATCGAGAGCATCATCGCCTCGGATTTCACGCCGCGGATCTCGCCCGCCTTCAGCGTGATGCCGGTGCCGGGGATGAAGGCGCCGGGCAGCGCGGCCACGCCCATCATGCCGGTCCGCGCATTGGGCGCGCCGCACACCACGGAACGCTCCACGCCATCGCCGACATCCACGCGCAGCGCGCGCAGGCGGTCGGCATTGGGGTGCTGCACCGCCTCGATGACCCGCGCGATACGGAAGGAGGCGAGCGCCGCGCCGCGATCCTCGATGCCCTCCACCTCCAGGCCGATGGCGTTGAGGGTGCGGGCGATCTCGTCCGCGCCGGCCGGCGTGTCGAGGTGGTCGCGCAGCCAGGAGAGGGGGAATTTCATCGGGTCAGGCCTGTGTCAGAAAGCCGAAGGGGCTTTGCCCCTCCAAGCCACCAGTTTCGTTCGGAGGGGCCTTGCCCCCTCATAGTCCCTTTTGCCGAACGGGTGGACAAACCCGAAACGAGGTCGCGGCATTTCGCATCATCTCCGTTGGGAAAGGCGCCGGCGGCCTTGAGCATGGCCATGAGCTGCCCGACCAGCTCGATCCCGGGCGGATCGTCGGGATCGTCGCCCGGCGTTACGATGACCTTATCGATCAAGGCCCGTGCAGCCTCCAGCACGTCCTGCCCCTTCCCCGCATCGATGCCCCGCCGCAACCCCGCCACGCGTTCTGCATAGGTCTGCGCGAGGTTGGGATGCAATGCCGGCGGTGGCGTGCTGGACTCTGCCGTCGCCGCCAGCAGGTCACCCCGCCGCGCCTCGAGCTCGGACAGCTTCCGCTGGATCCCCGACGCCTTCAGCCCGTCCGCGATCGCCTCCAGGATGTTCTCGATCTTGCGCTCAACAACGTTCAACTCCCGCCGGTGGACGTCGATGCCGGAGGAGGCCTCGGCCGACATGCGGTTCCATTCGGCGATGAATTCCGTGCAGAATGCGGCGACGAGTTCGGGGCGCATCAGCCGGTTGCCCAGAACCTCCAGGACCTGGGCTTCCAGCTTCGGCCGGCGGACCAGCCGCGAGTTGGTACAGCCCTGGCTGGCGCGGGCAGCGCCACAACCGAGATAGTCGCGACCGACGGCCGAAAAGAGCCGCCCGCAACAACCACACAACACTTTGCCGCTGAGCAGGTGCTTCGGCCGCCGCCGGTCCCAGAAGGTGTTGCCTCGGTTCTGGGTGGCAGAAGCCGCCTCCGCGGCCAGCCGCTGCTGCGCCTGTTGCCACAGATCGTCGTCGATGATCCGCAATGTCGGCACCGGCGTCTCGACGATGGCATCCTCGGGATGCGCCCGCACCACCCAACCGCCGCGGATCGGATCACGGCGCCGGGTGGTGCGGTTCCAGATCTGCCGCCCGGCATAGAGCGTGTTCCGCAATAGCCCGTTCTCACGCGCGGGCCGGCCGCGGATGGTCCAGTCATGCCAGGGCCGCCCATCCGGCCCGGGGATGCCCTCGGTATTGAGCGCGCGGGCGATGGCGAGCGGGCTGGCCCCGCCGGCATAGTCGCGAAAGATGCGACGGACGATGGCGGCGCTGGCCGGGTCGATCTCGCGCAATCCCCGCACCGGCTCGCCATCAGCGCCGAAGGTGCGGACGGCCCGATAGCCATAGGCGAGACGCCCGGTCCCGAAACCCTGGCGGGCGCGCCCCTCCAGGCCTCTGTGGGTCTTTTGCGCCAGATCCTTGAGGTACAGCGCCCCCATGGTGCCCTTGAGCCCGACGTGCAGCTCGGAGATCTCGCCCTCGGCGAGGGTGACGATCCGGACCCGGGCAAAGACGGCGAGCTTGTGGAAGGCGGCGACATGTTCGAGGTCGCGCGACAGACGGTCCAGGCTCTCGGCCAGGACGATGTCCACCTGGCCCTTGCGGATGGCCTCAAGCAGCGCCTGGTAGCCGGGACGCAGGGTGGTGGCGCCGGAAATGGCGGCGTCGGTGAAGGTGCCGACCACGGACCAGCCCTCACGCTCGGCGCGGATTTGGCAGATGCGCAGTTGGTCGTCGATCGAGGCCTCGCGCTGGTTGTCGGAACTGTACCGCGCATAGAGCGCGCACCGCGGCGCTTTGGTGCTGACGATGACGGGATCGGTGCGGCTCACGGCGTGTTCTCCACTCGGGCCCGCAGGCGCTGTCGGGCTGCTTTCCGCAGGCGGGCCATCAGGTCGTGATGACGGCGCAAGGCGATTCGACTGTCAGTCAAGATATAACTTCGCTCTGTCGTGGTCAGCTTGGTGTGATGCAGCATGTGCTGCGCGATATGCACATGATCAGGGTCCTCGTTCGCCACCGTCGTCGCCAGGCAGTCACGAAACAAGTGGGCATTCACGTAATGGCCAAAACGCCGCTTGGTGTGGCGTTGCAGGGCCCTGGTCAGTCCACCCGGGGTGAACGGCGTGCCGCCCTGGCCGACCCATAGGATTGCTCCGGCTGGCCGTGGCGGACGCGCGGGATCGACCGATACCTTCGCGGTCATGAGGATCGGCCGCACCTGCTCAAGGTAGCGATCGAGATTCGGGATCAACTCCTCCGGCCAGGTGGTTTCGATCGGCAGCTTGGTCTTCGTCTCCGTCCCATCAAAGCTCAGCGTCACCCTATTGCCTCTGCGCCGGAGGTGGCGACCGATGGCGATGCCGAGGAAGTTGGTGACCCGCAGGGGCCGCAGCGCGAGCAGCGCGATCATCAGGCCGTCGCGGAAGTCCCGCGCGGCGGCCACACGCAGGCGCGGCTGTGTCGTCGCCATGCTGGCATCGTCCAGCACGGCGCCGGCCTGTTCCATCAGATCATGCCCGAATTGCAGCAGTCCCTGGGCCGGCACCAGGCGGGACCGCTTGTCGCGGGTCGGCTTGGCCTTTCGTTTGAGGTTGTTGTGGGCCTGCTGCAGCCAGCGCCAGTCACCCTCGGGGAACATCGCCTTACAGAGCATGCAGAACCAGGACAGATAGCCAACCACCGTGCAGGGGGCGCGACCCTCGCGGAGAAAGGCCACGTACGCCGTGAATCGTTCGGGCGTGATCCGCGCCATCGGCGCCTCATCGTCCAGGGCAATGCCTTGCTCCAGCAGCCAGGCCAGCCACCGCCCATGGGCACCTTGCGCATTGCGCTGCGATGAAGGGCGCCACCCGGCTGCACGGCCGCCCGGTACCAAGAAGTCCGGCTGCCGGTTGGCAACGTCCCAGGCCTGCCGATCCTGCGCCGGCCATTGCGTCAGCGGCAGGGCGGCGTGTTGGCGCGGGGTTGGCGATCCCGACATCAGCGCTTCCCTCCCGGCGCCGGGTTGGAGGTCGAGCGGGGTTTCTTGCGATACGCCCCGCGCGCCACCGCACCGGCGCGCAGCTTGCCCATCAGGTCGCCAAAGTCCCCGATCGTCATGGACGCCTCGAGGCCGCTGTAATGGGCCATGGTGGTTGCCAGCGACTTGTGGCCCAGGATGCGCTGCACCTTGCCATGGGCGCCACGATCGTCCCGGAGCGTGAGATAACCGGTGAGGGAACGAAACACATGCGGGGTGAGGACCAGCCCGCACTGCGTCGCGGCCGCCTTGCGGATTTGGCTGCGCAGCGCCTCGCCGGTCTTAGGCTGACCCGGCACCGCCCCGGGGAACAGCCAGTCGCTCGCGGCGAGGTTCAGGAATGGCCGAAAGCGATCGATGTAGACCTCGATCCGCTTGGAAACCTCTTTGGGCAAGGGCCCAGTGATCCGCTGGTCGTTTTTTGTCTCGGCCGCCGCGATGTCGACGGTGGTGCGCCCCCCGGAACCGTGGATGAAATGGACACCCAGTCGGAGGTGGCCAAGGTTCTCCAGCCGCATGGGCAGATGGAGCAGGATGTCGATCAGCACCGCGGTCTGCGCCATCTGGGCCAATCGCGGGCCGGGCGGGCCGGCGCGGCAGGCCTTGTTCATCAGCGCGCCTGGCAGCGTCAGCAGGCGGTCGAGGCGATCCTGGTCCTCCACCGCGGCGCGGAGCCGGCCTTCGGTGCGCGGGGACATACCGTTATGCTTGGGACGGAGTTGACGCCTCATGTCGCGCAACGCTTCGACGTCAGGCTCCGGCAGCTTGGCCCAGTGCTTGCCGATCTGCAGCACCAGGGCGGCCATTTGGAAGGTATGCGCCGAGGGCTTCCGGCCCGCGCGCTCCCAGAAGACTTGCAGAGCCTGACCCGCTCGCCCGATCGTCACGACGCTCGCGAGGTCAACCATGGACGCGGGATCGATGCCGCTTTCGACCATCGCGCCGAGGTAGGCCCGGATCTGGCGCAGCCGGGTTGCCATCGAAGCGGGCCGCAACTGGCTGAACGGGCGGTTGATCTTGAAGTCGCTGCTGCCGAGCCATTCGCGCCAGCGCTCGATGTCGTCGCGCAGGGTCTGCGGATAGACGCTGAGCGGGGGCGAGAAGGTGAGGCGGTGATCCGGCACGGTCAGTCGGCCCTGCGGCCATGTCGGGTGCAAGTCAGCGGCCGTGTTCCACAACCGCGCCACCTCGCGGGCCGCGCGGGCCGGCTCGGCAACCAGGCTGCGGTGCTCGAGATCGGAGAGGTACCGCTCCAGCACAGCGTCATCGACCGCGGCTGGCTGGATATCCCTGACGGTGCAGTAGCGCGCGAAGCGCCAGGCGTGGAAATGGCGCTCCGGGCCGGGCTCCAGGAGGACCAGGATGGCGTTCCATTCCGCCGACGGGGCGGCGGCGATGCGGCTCTGCACCACGATGATGCCGAGATGGGTCAGGGCAGTGGTGACCAAGGAGAGGACGTTGCGCCAGCGGCCGGGGCGGAAACCCGCCATGGCCGGGGTTACCCCTTGCAGGAGGCGGCGAAGCTCCACCGGATTGGAGGAGATCACCTCGAGCGGCTGGCCGAGGCCCTTGGCGAAGGAGCGAAAGGCCGAGGACCATTCCTTGCGACGGCCTTCGGGCAGGGATTCGTCGGCAACGAAGCACGCCCGCAGTTCCGCCAGGGGCGGGAATGTGCCATTCTCCGCCGCGCTCCGGAAATACCCACAAGATACCATAGCTGGACTCCTTGGGACTATTGAGGTCCCGGGTGAACAAACGTGATTGCGCGTCATTGATAACGTAGTGAAAGACGAACGGGCCGCAGTCACGACGGCGCCTGAAGCGCTGGAATGACATGGACTCGAGTGGACATGCGTCTCGCCCTACCGGCAGCGGGCCAGGTAGACCTGCAGGTCTTCCTCCGAGACCCGCAGCGAGCGGCCAACGCGTAGCGCGCGGAGCACCTGCGCCGTGATCAGGCGACGCACGGTCTTGTCGCAGACCGAAAGGATCTCGGCGGTCTGGCGGATGGTCAGCAGTTTGGCCGGACGGGCGCGCGGCGGCGTCCCGCCGCGGCGAGGTCGATGCAGTCATGATGAAGTCTCCGAACCGAGTGGCGGCCGACCGCCTGTGCCCACGCGTCACGCGCGGCCTGCCGCGCGAGGGCGCGGGTCAGGGCACGCAGCAGTTCCTCGGCGTCAGGACGCGCATCATCGGACACCGCGCGGGGTGCTTGATCGTTCGATGAGCAGCCCGTCTCCGGCGGAGGGGTGACTCGCGGGTGTTGGCGGTCGGCCATGCGCCGAATCTGCCGTCACGACCTGCTGGAGGCCCCTAAATCGCTGCCTTGGTGAACGTCCGCGCAGTTAGCCCTTGACTGCCGTTCTGGTCGTGACGGGCGAGTCGCGGCACGCCACCGCGCGCGGATGCCGACGTAGACGACCGGCCGGGGGTGTGGCCGATTTCGTCCTCCAGCGTCAGGAAGATCACGCTTTTGGCGGGCATCGGTTGCTGGCGCATCAGCCCCAGGCTGGGAACGCTGCCGCGTCGACCTGCCGCCCAGCTCGACAGGACACCGGCGAGATCATCCGAATGAGTGGCGGCGCCTGTCTGGGCTGACCCACCGTCCGCTCACGCCCGCCAGCGATGGCCGCGCGCCGCCCGCACGAAGGCGGCAACGGCCGGCGCTTGCTGGCGGCCGGGCATGGTCGCCAGCGCCACGCTGCGCGCGTCATGCCGGTCGGTCAGCGCGCGTTGGATGATGCCCGGATGGGTGACGGGGTGTTCCGGCAAGGAGGCGAAGCCGAGGTTGGCGGCGACCATCGCATGCACCCAATCCTCTCGCTCGGACCAGAACCGGGGGCGGGATCAGGGCTGCCTTGGCGCGCACCATGGGTCTAGGTCCATCCGGGTATCATCAGGCTACGAGGCAAGAAGCCGCTGGAGATTGAAGAGGCCCTATTCGATCTGCTGCGCGACGTCGATGCGCGTGTCGAGCGCAAAGCACTGGAGTGGTGCGCGGCGGCAAGGCTGTCTCCGGAGTGCAGCTGAAGATCACGTTACGGATCGCTGGCATATCCGCATATATGCCTGCCAGGAAGATGCCGGCCGCGCTTCCTACCTGATCCGCCACCACCATGCCGTCGGCGAGTTCGAGATCCAGGGCTGTGGTCACCCGCTCTGCCTGGACCGCGAGAAGCTCCACTGCCAGGGGAAGAAACTGATCGGTTGGCAGCCCGCAGTGCCCATCGTCCATGGCCTCGGACAGGGCGTGGACTTGCCCCGCTTTAGTGGAGAGGCATTGGGTCAGGTGATGGCCATCTTCTCGAACTGCGCAGGGCTTGTGAAGTCGAGCGCGGAATGGCGACGGACGGGGTTGTAGAAGCCGTCGATGTAGCGGCCGATCGACTGCGGCATCATCGCGCGTCTCGAAGACGGTGCGCCAGATGAGCTCGGATTTCAGCGTCTTGAAGAACGTCTCGACCATGGCGTTGTCGAAGCAGTTCCCGCGCCCCGACATCGAGATCAGGATGCCGTTTGCCTTCAATTCGGCCTGGTAGTCCAGGGAACAATATTGACTTCCGCGGTCCGAGTGATGGATCAGGCCTGCCGCTGGACGGCGCATGACGACTGCCTTCCGCAGTGCTGCCAGGGCCAGGTCGCGGTGCAACCTGTCGCCGGTCGACCAGCCAACGAGGCGGCGGGCGAACAGGTCGATGACGACGGCCAGGTACAGCCAGCCCTCCTTTGTCCAGATGTAGGAGATGTCGGCGCCCCATTTTTCGTCCGGGCCTGCCGCCGTGAAATCCTGATCGAGCAGGTTCGGCGCCACCGGCCAGGCGTGGTGACTATCCGTGGTCCGCTTGAACCGCCGCTTCTGCCGCGCCCGCAGCCCATTCTCACGCATCAGGCGCGCTGTCCGGCGGCGGCCGACATGCAGGCCATCGTCGCGCAGGTCTCGCGTCATGCGCGGGCTGCCGTAGGTGCCATTCGACAGCGCAAAGGCCGACCGGACATGCGCCAGCAGCACCATGTCCTCGTGCTGGCGGCGGCAGGCCGAGCTCGCGCGAGAGCAACTCGACAGCCTCCCCACGCAGCAGACGTAGGACAGCCTCGCGCTTACGCGCGACGCTCCAGCGCTGGCCGGGCGCCAGCGGCCCGATCTTCGGTGCCGGCGCCGCTGCGGGCGCACAGGGATCAGCGGGAGCACCATGGCCTGGGGACAGCGTGGACGGACCGCGCCCGCCCTCGCTGACCACAGGCCCATCAACGGCATCAGAATGATCGATCTCGTTCATGCTGGACATCATCGTTCCGCTCTCTCCTCGGACAAATGGGTGTCCAGAGAAACCGGGGGCGGCTCAGGTTTTGCCCCGGTTGCGAATTCTGGAAGGGGCCCGGTTCAGCGCTTATGCACATCGAAAGCGGCGAGCCTATGCCAGGGGCGCCTCAATGAGGGGCGGGCCATCCCATGATCACATCGCCGCCGTGTCGGGGAACTCCCCCTCGTGAGTCATAGGCCGCGAGAGTTGGCATCACTCCACTCGGCCCTCCGGGCCTTGCCGCATGTCCGGTCGAATTGGGGGCCGCTCCACGGCCAGACCCGCTGCGCGCATCATCCAGGCCCTGATACCGTTGCAAGAGCTGTCGGAGCACCGATACCATCATTTCCGGGTGCCGGGACCGCCCGGTCATCGTGTGCATGTCAGCTTAGGGGTGGTTCATGACCCTCGCCGCCCCGACCGCCGATCCCGCCATCGCGGGCGCCCTTGAGGTCTGGCGCACATCCGGCCGGCTCTGCGAATGCGGGAGTTGCGGCCAGTTCCAGCGGTTGCCCTCCCTGTTGCCAGGGCAGACCGCCCGCTGCATCCGCTGCGATGCCACGCTCCGCCGGGCCCGGGTGGATCCGCTTGGACGTGCGCTGGCACTGAACATCGCGGCATTGTCGATTTTCGCGATCGCCTGCCTGATGACGTTGATGACGGTCAGCACCGCGGGGATGGTGCGTCACGCAAGCCTGTTCAGCGGCCCCATCGACATGGGCCGCAGCGGGTTGTGGCCACTGACCATCGTCGTGCTGTTCACCACGGTCGTCGCCCCGATCGCGAAGCTGTCCGCCATGGTCTATGTGTTGGTCGGGCTGCGGCTACCGCGCCCGCCGCGCCATGTGCGCCGGGTCTATGCGCTGGTCGAGCACCTGCGGCCCTGGTCGATGGTCGAGGTCTTCCTGCTCGGCGTGCTGGTCGCCTACACAAAGCTCATCGACCTGGTGCACATCGAGATCGGCGTCGCGCTCTATGCCATGGCGCTGCTGATGCTGACGATGATTGCCGCCGAGGCGGTGCTCGACCGCCAGGCGGTGTGGGACGAGATGGAGCGCCGCGGCGTGCCGCATGGCGACATTGACCATGCCGCGACCGCGCTGTCCGGCCCGGCCAATGGCGCGCTTTCCTGCCATACCTGCGGGCTGGTCAGCTTGCCGCATGCCCATGACGACCATTGCCCACGCTGCGGCAGCGCCCTTCATGCACGCAAGCCCAACGCCATCCCGCGCGCCTGGGCGCTGCTGATCGCGGCAGGGATCCTCTATGTGCCGGCCAATGTCTATCCGGTGCTGCAGTTCATCCAGTTCGGATCCGGCCAGCCCAGCACCATCCTCGGTGGTGTCGTCGAACTGCTGGATGGCGGCATGTGGCCGCTGGCCGCGCTGGTCTTCTTCGCCTCGGTGGCCGTGCCGTTGCTCAAGATCATCGGGCTGATGGTATTGCTGATCTCCTGCCAACTCGGCGTTGCAACCCGTCTGCGCGACCGGACGAAGCTCTATTTCGTGGTGAATGCCGTCGGCCGCTGGTCAATGATCGACATCTTCATGGAAACCATCCTGGTGGCGCTGGTTCGCTTTGGCAGTGTGGTCAGCATCGACCCTGGCGTCGGCGCGATCGCCTTCTGCGGCGTGGTCATCCTGACCATGTTCGCCGCCGAGGGCTTCGATCCGCGCCTGATGTGGGATACGGCGGGGCAGAACCGCAAGATGCGCGGAAAGGCTCACTGATGGCGCTCGATCTCCCTGAGGCGAAGGTGATGGCGAAGGTCGGCCGCAGCCGCTGGCTGTCGCCGATCTGGGCGATCCCGATCGTCACCGTTCTCATCGCCGGCTTCCTGGTCTGGCACACCTATTCTCAGCGCGGCCCGACCATCACCATCACTTTCCGGGGGGCGGAGGGGTTGACCGCCGGCCAGTCCCAACTGCGCTATCGCGACGTGGTGATGGGCACCGTCCAGGACATCGCCCTGTCACCGGACCTAGCGCATGTGACGATGACGGTGCGCACGACGCGCGCGGCGGAACCGCTGCTGACCGACAATGCCCGGTTCTGGGTGGTGAAACCGCGACTCTTCGCCGGCAGCCTCACGGGGCTCGATACGCTGCTATCGGGGTCCTACATCCAGATGGTGCCGGCAGCGCCGGGCGGAGCCGCGCAGCGCCACTTCACCGGGCTCGAGGATCCGCCGCTGCTGACGGCGCAGGAACCGGGAAGCACCTTCCTGCTGCAAGCGGATCGGATTGGATCGATCAGTCTGGGATCGCCGGTTTTCTTCCGAGACCTAGAGGTCGGCCAGGTACTGGGCTGGGACCTCGCCGACATGGCCGAGAGCGTCACCATCCACGCCTTCATCCGCGCGCCCTTCGACCGCTATGTGATGACGGGCTCGCGCTTCTGGAACGCCTCGGGCATTTCGCTGCGCCTTGGCGCGGATGGCGTGCAGGTGCAGTTGGAATCGCTGCGCGCCCTGCTGCTCGGCGGCATCGCTTTCGAGACGCCGGATGCCGCACGGCAGGCACGCACCACTACGCCACCCGATGAGCCGTTCCGGCTCTATGCCAGCCAGGAAGCCGCGAACAACGCCGCGATCACGCGGCGCGTGCCGGTCGTGTCCTACTTTACCGATTCCATCACCGGCCTGGCACGCGGCGCCCCGGTCACCTTCCAGGGCGTGCGGATCGGCGAGGTGCTGGGCTACGACCTGACCTATGATGCCGAGACGGAGAAGCTGCGCGTGCCGGTGCGCTATGAGATCGAGCCCGAACGTATCGCCGGGTCAATCCAGGCCGAAGGCCGCGGCGTGCTCGAGAATGCCCGCCTGCTGGTCCGGCAGGGCATGCGGGCCCGACTGGTGAGCGCCAACCTGATCACCGGCCAGCAGCAGGTCGCATTGGAAATGATCGAGAATGCGACACCTGCCGAGATTTCCATGGAAGGCAGCGTCATTGTGATGCCGACGGTCCCCGGCCAGTTCGCCTCGATCCTGGATGCGGCGAGCCGGGTCCTTGCGGATATCCAGGGCCTACCCTGGCAACAGATCGGCCAGAACGTGAACAACACCGTGGCCGGCGTGAACGATCTGGTGCGCAGCCCTCAACTACAGTCATCGCTCACCGCGCTTTTGGGCACGCTGACGGCAGCGGAGGAGGCCGTGCGCCGGATCGATACCGCGCTGCTGCCGACCCTGCGCGGCCTGCCCCAGATGATGGCAAATCTGAACAGTGCGGTGAGCCAGGCGAACCGGCTGATCGTTTCGGCGAACCGGGGCTACGGTGATGAATTGCAGTTCCAGCGCGATCTGGAACGCATGCTGGAACAGATCACCGTTGCCGCCCGGGCGCTACGCAGCCTGATGGATCAGCTCAACCGCAACCCGGAATCGCTGATCCGGGGCCGCTCGACACAGGGGCCGTGACCGCATGAGTCTTCGTCGCCGCGATGCCGCACCGCTCGCCATGGTCGCACTGCTTGCCGCCTGCCGCTCGGCGGAGCCGGTGCTCTATGCGCTGTTGCCGGCGCCCGGCACAACGCGCTGGGGCGGGCCGCGCAACGTCGCGGTGCGGGAAGTCTCTCTCGCCCGCTACCTCGACCGCGCGCAGATCGTGCGCTCGGTGGCAGAGTATCGCCTCGCCGTATCGGGCAATGACTGGTGGGGCGAGAGCCTCAACACGATGATGACGCGCGTGCTGGTCGAGAACCTTGCTCAGCGGCTGCCCGGATCGAATGTCTTCGGGACCGGCGGCGCGATCTCGGTGTCGCCGGAGGCGACCGTGGAGGTCAACCTCCAGCGGCTTGGCCAGACCGACCCGCAGACGCTGGTGATGACCGCCCAGCTTGCCGTCTCGTTTCGCGAGGCCCGCCGGCGTGACGTGGCGCGGACCGAAACGCTGACGGCGCCGGTCAACGGCGTCGAGGTCTCGGCCTTCGTCGCGGCGGCCAGTACGGCGGCGGGGCAACTGGCGGATGCAGTGGCGGCCATCCTCGCGCCGTGAACTGGGTGCTTCCGCCGCGATTCGAACCAAGCCGACATTCCCCGGATGGACGGCCAATCCGGCCATCTGGCCACGAGCGCATCGCCGCGCCGGCCGGACTATCGCCTGAACCATACAGGTGCGCGTGATCGGAGAACGGCGCGCCCTGGTCATCCTTGGAGGAGCTAGCCATGACAACCCGACGTATCCTGTTCGCCGCTGCCGCAATGACGGCCGCCGCCCAACGCGCCGCCCAGGCACAGTCCTCGGGTACCGCCGCGAGCGCACCAGCACCCGGCATGGCCAACTTCCTGTTCGTGCAGACCGCGCGGCGCATGAGCTACGACAATGGTTCCCACCGGATGACGCTGCATGATGTCAGCCCCATCACGCTGGCCTTCTCCGACCGTCCTGAACGCATCGCGGCCAATCTGCGCACCGCGGATTTCGTACCGTTCTGGAGCATGGGCAGCGACAGCTTCCTGCGCGACCCGCCGAATGCCGATGTCTCGATCCTGGAGGGCAACGAGCTGCGCCAGGTCGTGGTGGTGCTGCGCGACCCGGTGCTGCAGGACAACGCGCTGAGCTACGCCGTGCAGGTGGTGGAAGGCGAGATGCCCGCGAGCGGCACTGATGTCTCGGTCTTCATCGACATCATCGGCATGCCGCTGACGCCCTTCTCCTTCGCCGGGCGGCGCCGCAGGGTGTATCGCCGCGCCTTCATGTTCAGGTAAATTCGCAAGCCTTGCCGGCCGCGCAGCCGTCCTCCATGCTACGCGGCCATCTGGTTCATCGAAAGCCGGCCGATGGTCCCGTCGGACCCACGTCCGGCTGGGAGGCATCATGAGCACACTGCTGGGTTTCACCCCCGATGGCTGGGACTATGTCGCGTTCCTTGCCTTCGCGGTCATCGCGATGGGCGGAATCGGCGTCGCGCTCCTGATTCTTGGCCTCCCCGGGCGGATCGCGATCGCGCGGCGGCACCCGGAAGCCGAGGCGGTCAACATCATGGGATGGCTCGGATTCGTCGCCATCGTTCCTTGGATCAAGGCCTTCATCTGGGCCTTCAAGCCCACCGACGTCGTCGATATCCGCAACATGCCGGCCGATGTAAGGCGTGACACCAACGAACAGATCGCGCGGCTGACGCATGCCGAAGGCCCGTCCGCGCCGGAACCGCGGGCGTGATAGCCGGGCTTGCCATCACCGTCATCTTCGGCGGGCTGATCTGGCTTGTCTTCTTCCGCATGAAATGGCTGCGCTTCAGCATCGCGTGGGGCGTGGTCTGCGGCTTCTTCGGCCTTCACCTGCTCCTGATCTTTGTCATCGGGATCCGCTTTTCGGCCCCTGCCTCGGTGCATGCGACCGTGGTGCAGCCGACCATCCAGCTGGTGCCGCGGCTATCGGAGCCGACACTGGTGCACGCTGTGCTGGTGGAAGAAGGCCAGCGCGTGCGTCGCGGGCAGCCGCTGTTCCGCTTCGACGACTTTGTCTATGCCGCGAAGGTCCGTGGCCTCGAGGCGAAGCTTGCGGCGGCCCGGCAGCACTACCGGGTGCTGGAGGAGGACGTAGCGATCGCGAGTGACGGGCTGACGCAGGCGCGAGACCACCTCAAGTACCTTACGGAACGGCGCGATGCGACGGCCACGCTGGCGCGCGAACAGGACGCCCCCCAGTTGCGTGCCGATCAGTGGGCCCAGGCGACCGCCGCGCAACAGGCGGTCGTGTATTCGGCGCAGGCCACGCTGCGCCGCGCAGAACTGCAACTCGAAAGCCGGATCGGCGACGTCAACACCACCGTGGCCGAGGTCGAGGCGGAGCTGGCACAGGCGCGCTATTACCTGGCCAACACCACGCTGGTGGCGCCGGAGGATGGCCGTATCGTCAATCTCCAGGTCCGGCCGGGCATGGTCGCCGGGATCGTGCGGGTTGGCGCCATTGCGGCGCTGGTTGTCGATGCCGACCACTATGTGCTGGGCACCTATTGGCAGCAGCATCTGCGCTGGGTGCAGGTGGGCCAGCCGGTCGAGGTGGCGCTGGACCTGTTCCCCGGCCAGGTGTTTCGCGGCTCGGTCGCCGAGATCTGGAACGCGAACGGGGTCGGGCAGTACCTGCCCTCGGCGGACCTGCCGTCCTTTTCTCCGAGCGACAGGAACGCCCAGCCGGGCCTGTTCGCGGTCCGCATCGCGCTCGATCCCGTCGCCGGGGAGGGCTTCCCGATCGGCGCGCAGGGACGGGCCGCGATCTACACGGGCAACCGCGGATTTGGCGCGCTGCGGCGTGTTGCACTGCGCGGATATTCCTGGCTGAACTTCCTCAACCCGATCGATTTCTGATCAACCCAACGAGGCCCGGCGGTGGCAGCATCGCGGGCATCACGTCCCCCTTCGTGCTGGATGGTGCGCCGGCGCAATGGGGTCGGACGGCAACCAACCGCGCTCAGGCGCCCACGCGCCATGCTGCCTCGCCGCACGCGGCGAGGCAGCTGAGGCGGCGCTGCGCTGACACCCGCGCGGGGGCGCATCACAACGGTCCCGCGGGTGTGGCCTGAGCGCGCAGCGCCATCTCGGCTCTGACGCGTTGCGTCGCCTCTCCATCGAGGCCGCTGTCGCGCGCGAGGTAGGTGGTGCTGCTGGGGAAAGCGAAGGAGGTGCCGCTGTCCTCGACTGTCCTGATCGTCTCGAGGAACAGTTCCTCCTGCACCGCGAGGAATTCGACCATGACCGGCGTGAGGACATGGGCGAAGATGTCGATGTCGATGGAGGAATCGCCAAAGCCTACCACCCGGATACGCGGATATCCGGGAACATTCTCGACCATCGGGTGCGCGGCGATGCGGATGTCCTGGTTGCCGCTGTCCCAAGGACTTTCTGGCTCGATGAACAGCGTCCTCACCCCGATCCGGCTCAGGCTTCCCGATGTGCTACGGACCGGAGTTCGCCGGGCGGTTGCTCGGCCAGTGGGCGCACCTGAACGGGATGGAGATCGACTTCTCGCGCCCCGGTAAACCTACGGACAATGCACATATCGAGGCGTTAAGCAGCCGGTTGTGGGTCGAATGTTTGACCGCCTCGTGGCTCCAGCCGCTGGCCGACGCATGGGGCGGCTGGCGGCATAGCCACGCGTGTAAACCGAGGAGCGGCCGCATGGGTCGATGCGGGACTTGACCCCGCGGGCGTTCGCCGAGCAGGCTCGCGGTGCCCGAGAAGTTGTGTTGCCCCAAGGAGCAGAGAATGGGGCAGGTCCACCATGGGCCATCTCTCTCATAGACTGCGGATCCTCAATCCGGGGGCAAGGCACCTATGCTTGTGGGGTGTTCCGGATCGATGCTGGTGGCTGAGACCCTTCGTGATCCCCTGATTCATCCCGCCCTGAAGGCGCAGGCAGCAACGGCAGAGTGCTAATCGATTTCGGACTGCCTGCATGATTCTGTCGGGAGGATAGGCGAATGAACAGCAAAAAACTTCTGACGGTACCAAAAAACAGAGGCATGAATCAGGGGCTGGAAGATCCCACTGATACGCATCACGCTATTTTTGTTTCAAAAAAACGCATTGTTGGAATTTACGGATTGTCCCTTCTTGTAGCTTTTGCATTGTTTTATTTTTATTTGATAGTCATATTTGATGTTGTTGGAGAAATGCTTCACTATAAAGAGTGGCTGCTGAAAAATATAGGAACCAAATATACCGGAAAGCTTCTCCTTATCAGTTGCTTCTTCGCTTTGCTGTCCGCGCACGTGACCCAGGCCGTTGTGTGGGGTATTTTCTTGCGTCGAGTGCAGCTCTTAAGCAGTGTTACAGAGGGTGTCTACTTCAGCGCTGCATCGATCACGACACTGGGCTACGGTGACATCCTGCTGAAGTATCCTTGGAGACATATCGGTACGCTGATCGCGATAACCGGTGTGCTGATGTTTGGCTGTTCGACGGCGTTCTTGTTCGTGGTTCTACAGGAAGTGTGGCAGCATCTTTAAGCGAGGCAAGGTCCATCGCGAAGCGCTGACCGCTGGAGATTTCTGCGAATCGTCTGGCCGGGGCTGTTGATGGCTGATTCGCTTCGCGGGTTGCCAACAATGGGTCAGCGTCGGATCGGGCAGGCGAGCCTGGCGGAGACGCAAGTGCCGGCGGGTGCCACTGCCAATCGGCGGCTGGAGCGCATCGCCGACCAGAGCGACCGGGGGGCGATGGAGCGCCTGCTGGTCCCGCTGCGCGCACCGCCACCCGCCCTGGCTATCCGTCGCTGGCGCAATGATGGCAGCTGTCCGGTCCCGGCCTTGAGGAAGCGCTGGCGGATCGGCTGTCCTTCCGGCGCTTCTGTGGCTTCGGTCCCGACGACGGCACGCCGGACGAGACCACATCGTGCCGCTTCCGCGCGGCTCTGGGCGAGCGCCGCCTCTCCGAGGCGTTGTTTGCCGAGCTGAACCGCCAGCTCGACGCCCGCGCCCTGATGCTGCAGGCCGGCACGCCGATCGACGCGGCGGCGGCCCGCCCGCCGCAGCGTGAGGTGTCCACGGGCAAGGCTTCCGACAGCACCACCCGACGCGAGGCACTGGTCGCGGCTGGCATCGCGGGCGGCCACCCTACACGGCCGCCGCTCGCATCGTGGCAGCGCTGGAGGAACGCCGCGCTGCCGCTCAACGGCGGCCTCGTCCGCAATGGTGCCCATCGGCACACGCTGGGCGAGGCCATGAACCTTCGCAGCGCGGAACGCCTCGTCGCCTGACGGGAGAGGTGCGTCCGGAGCCTCTCATCCGGCCGCAAAAAACCGGCGCCATCCGCCGGATCGACGCTTCCCGCATGCCAAACGTCACGCTCGGGCACTTTTCGTAGGGGTTTCTGCTGGCGCTGGACTGGGCGCTGCACGGTTGTGGGTGGCTTGGCGGGCCAGAAATCCGGATTCAGGCGGCACCTTCGTGTGTGTCGATCGGCGGCGTTTATACGAAAACTGCATAGACGATCGCTCCGAACTGCATGCAGGTTTCAGCTGTTAGCTAAGCTGTCCGGGCATCCCCCAGGAATCAGAACGGAGTCAGTGCAATGGATCCAAAGAGCTATCTGCATGAACTGCGTAGCCGGGTTCAAACAGCCTGCATGTGCGCAGCCCTCGGCGCTTCCATGGCGGTGAGTGCGCCCTCGCTGGCGCAGGCCCAAGGAGCTCGACCGGTGCCAACACCGGGTGAAGTTGCCCGGGCGCCGGCAAGGCCCCCGACCACCCAGCGGCCAAACATCCTTTTCATCATGGGCGACGACATCGGCTGGATGCAGCCGGGGATCTACCATCGCGGAATAGGAATCGGCGCAACGCCAAACATCGACCGGATCGGCCGCGAAGGCGGGATGTTCACCGATTCGTTAGCCATGCAGAGCTGCACCTCGGGCCGCAACGCCTTCTTCACCGGCATGTACCCGCTGCGCACCGGCATGATCCCGCCGCAGCTGCCGGGCAGCCCGAGCTATTTGCTGCCGGGCACGCCGACGCTGGCGCGCTTCCTGTACGACCTCGGCTACAACACCGTGCAGGTCGGCAAGAACCATCTCGGCGATCACACCGACGCGCTGCCGACCGCGCATGGCTTCCAGGAATACTGGGGCTACCTCTACCACCTCGACGCCATGCAGCAGGTCAGCTTCCCAGACATCAACAGCACCGAAACGACCCAGGGCGTTGCGCCGCCATGCCGCAACACGCCGATTCCAGGGGTGGCCGAGGTTCCCGGCGCCGTCGACCCGCGGACGACGGTCTGCCTGACGCCGCCGCGCAATATCCTGTCCTGCACTTCCTCGGATGGCAGGGCCGCGAACCAGACCTGCCGGGACGAAGGCCCGCTGTCGCTCGATCGTTCACGTACGGTCGACGAGGAGATCTCGGGCAGGCTGATCGACTGGCTCGGCCGCAATGACCCGCGGCAGACCAACCGTCCGTTCTTCGCCTGGTACAATCCGGCCCGGATGCACGTCTCCACCGTGCTGCCGCCGCGCTATGAGGCGATGCTCGGTACCCGAGGTGGGCGCGACTGGGGCGTCAATGAAGCCGGCATGGCGCAGCTGGACGACAATATCGGCCTGGTTCTCGCCAAGCTCGAGGAGATGGGGCAACTCGACAACACCATCATCGTCTTCACCACCGACAATGGTGCCGAGATGATCTCCTTCCCCGACGGCGGCGTCACCCCGTTCCGAGGCCAGAAGGGCGAGGCGTGGGAAGGCGGCTACCGCGTGCCGACGTTGATCCGCTGGCCCGGCGTGATCCAGCCTGGCACGGTGTACACTGAGCTGTTTTCCTCGCTCGACTGGCTGCCAACCTTCGTGCAGATCGCCGGCGGTCCAAGCGGCAACGAGTTGCGCGGACGGCTTGAGCAGGGGGGGTACCCGGGCCTGGTTCGTACCACTCTCGATGGAGTCAACCAGTTTGACTATTTGACTGGTCGGTCACCGAATTCCGCGCGCGATTTCTTCTACTACTTCTCGGGAGCGACCCCGTCCGCGGTGCGCTACCGGAACTGGAAGATGTACTACAGCATGTCTCAGCCGGGCGCCGATGGCTGGATCAACCCACTGACGACGTTCTACTTCACGCTGGTGGCCAATATCCGGCGCGACCCGTTCGAGCAGGCGGTCGGTCCGGCGCCGCGTTCGGCGATGGGTATCGGCGGCGCGATCGGTGCTCCCATGACGGCGTTCATCTACGATTGGAATATGCTGCCGATTGGCCAGCAGCTCTGGCTGCGCTGGTTCGAGACGTTGCAGGCCTTCCCGCCGATGCAGGCACCATCGAGCTATAATCTGACGCAGGTCATGGAGGCGATTCGCGCAGGCTCCGGCCACCCGTCCGAGTGACGTCCCGCGAGCCATTCGGGTCCGAGCAATCCGGCGACGCCTCCCGTGGGGGCGTCGCCACTCGACTTTCCGAGCGATGTGCAGGTGGATGATCCCCCGCACCGCGGCTGATGGGCCAGAACCTCCGTCGGCCAGCCGCTGTCTCAAAGCGTTCGGCAGCCGGCAAATTCCAGATATTTCGGAGAAGTGATGGCAAGAGCAACCGCTCCCCGGCACGCGATGCCTCACCAATCATCTGCGCCTGCAGGCAGCGCGGCGCCGAACCGACCGAACCACACTTACACAGGAACCTTTCGATGACGGACCGACCATCTCGCCGGAACCTTCTGCTTGGTGGAGGCGCCGCGCTCGCAGCCGGCACCACCTCGACCACCCAACTGGCTCAGGCACAGACGCGGCCCGCGGCCCGCGCACAAGCGCCTGCGCCTGCATCGGGGGGCGCAAGCCGTCCGAACATCGTGTTCATCATGGCCGATGACGTCGGCTGGTTTAACATAGGTGCCTATCACCGCGGCATCATGGCCGGCCGTACGCCGAACCTCGACAGGCTCGCCGCCGAGGGCATGATGTTCACCGACTACTACGCCGAGCCGTCCTGCACCGCCGGCCGGGCGAATTTCATCACCGGCCAGCTGCCGATCCGCACCGGGCTGACGACTGTGGGTCAGGCCGGATCGTCGATCGGCATGCCGGCGGAAGCGCCGACCCTCGCCACCGCGCTGCGCGCCCAGGGCTATGCGACCGGGCAGTTCGGCAAGAACCACCTCGGCGACCTGAACCAGTTCCTGCCGACCGTGCACGGCTTCGATGAGTTCTTCGGCTACCTCTACCACCTCGACGCGATGCAGGATCCGTTCTCGCCCAACTATCCGCAGAACCTCCTGAACCAGGTCGGGCCGCGCAACCTGGTACGCTCCTTCGCCACCGATGTGGACGACCCGACCGAGCAGCCGCGCTGGGGCCGCATCGGCAAGCAGCGCATCATCGACGAGGGGCCGCTGCCGCCGCATCCTCGGCCGGGCATCCGCTACAATATGGAAACCTTCGACGAAGTCATCCGCGACAACGTGATCCGCTTCATCGACGAGTCGACGAGCGCCAGCAAGCCGTTCTTCGTCTGGATGAATCCGACCCGCATGCATGTTGAGACGCATCTCTCGCCGGAATATGAGGCGACGCGGAATGCCGAGAACGGCTGGTCGGTCCAGGAAGCCGGCATGAAGCAGTTGGACGACTGCATCGGCGCGGTGATGGACCACCTCAAGGCCAAGGGGCTCGACCAGAACACCATCGTCGTCTTCACGACCGACAACGGCGCCGAGAACTTCACCTGGCCGGATGGCGGCAATACGCCCTTCGCCGGCGGCAAGGGGACGGGCCTCGAGGGCGGCATGCGGGTGCCGATGATCGCTCGCTGGCCGGGCCGCGTGCCGGCAGGCGTGGTGCAGAACGGCATCATGTCCGGGCTCGACTGGTTCCCGACGCTGATGGCGGCCGCCGGCAACCCGAACATCCGCGACGAGCTGCGGGCCGGGCGCGACCTCGGCGGGCGCCGATACCGTGTCTTCCTCGATGGCTACAACCAGACGGCCATGCTCACCGGGCAAGGGCCATCCAGCCGCAACGAGATCTTCTATTTCACCGAGAGCACGCTCGCGGCGGTGCGTATCAACGACTACAAGTACCGCTTCACCGAGCAACCGGATGGCTGGCTCGGCACGACCCAGCGGGTGGATTGGCCGCGCATCACGAACCTGCGCCTGGACCCGTTCGAACGGATGGGCTTTCCAAACGGCGCAAATGGTTCGCTGCACTTCTATCGTTTCTTCCTGGACAATTTCTGGCGCTTCGTCTTTGTCCAGCAGGAGGTGGCGCGCTACGCGCAGAGCTTCGTGGAATTCCCGCCAATGCAGCGCGGTGCCTCCTTCAATATGGAGGCCGTGAAAGCGCAGATCGAGGCCGCGATTCACGCGGCACGCAGCCGCGCCAATTAGAGTCCGGTTGGGATTTTCGGCATCTGAATAATCGCCGGAGCGGCGCCCTCGTGAAGGCGCCAGCAACTCGTGGCTGATGTTGCCTCAATTGGCAATTCGGTGGGGTCCTGATCGACGTTGATCGGGACCCCACACCCGCGACGGTTTCCCGTGCCTTGTCAAAGCGAAGGACCGAATTCCGGGCGACACCGCGGGCGGGCGTGGTCTGCGCAATCGGCGGGATTCTGGTGTCGCAGCCGAATCCCTGGCCGATCACGGTTTGCGCTATGCTCGCCAGCCCTGATGAATGTTTCGGGTTTCAGTTGCGGCCTGAATCCCAGGCTCAAAAACGGCGCTGCCACGTTCGAGAAGTGCTGCTGCGCGCCCGAGATGGTTTATGTAGACAGTGCCCAGAGACGAGCATGCTGTCTGGCTTGAGTGAGCCGCAGGCATGTTGCGCAGCCGGAGGACGCAAGTGATGTCGAACATCCCGAATGCCCGTCACACCGAACCAGTAGCCAATGAGATGTGCCATATCCCCGGGGGCTCGTTCATCATGGGCAGCGATCGGCATTACCCGGAGGAGGCGCCTGCACATCGCGTCCGCGTCGGCGCCTTCTTGATGGATGCGACGACGGTGACCAACGCCCAATTCGCCCGGTTCGTGAACGATACAGGCTACATCACCGTGGCCGAACGGCCGCTTGACCCGTCGATGTATCCGGGGGCCACGCCACAGCAGCTGAAACCCGGCTCCTTGGCGTTCCGTAAGACGTCAGGCCCGGTGCCGACGGATGACTTTCGGCAATGGTGGGCATGGACGACGGGAGCCTGTTGGCGCCATCCAGAGGGGCGTGGCAGCGGCATCCAGAGCCGCCCGACACACCCGGTCGTGCAGGTCGCGTACGAGGACGCCGAGGCCTATGCGACCTGGGCGGGCAAGTCCCTGCCGACCGAAGCGGAATGGGAGTTCGCGGCTCGAGGTGGGCTGGAAGGCGCCGAGTTTGTCTGGGGCGATGAATTGACGCCCGGTGGTGTCCACATGGCGAACACCTGGCAGGGAGCTTTCCCCTGGCAGAACAGCGTCGAAGACGGATTTGCGCGCACGGCTCCGGTCGCCTCCTTCCCGCCAAACGGCTATGGGCTTTATGACATGGCGGGCAATGTGTGGCAGTGGACGACAGATTGGTTTGCGCCGCGCCACGAGGCAGATCCGCAGAAGTCCTGCTGCATGCCAACCGACCCGCGCGGCCCTGCAATGGAGGGGTCCTTCGATTTCACCAACTCCACCGTGCCAATCCCACGCAGGGTGGTGAAGGGGGGGTCGTTCCTGTGTGCACCTTCCTATTGCCGGCGCTACCGTCCCGCGGCGCGACACGCACAGATGATAGACAGCGGCATGAGCCATATCGGTTTCCGATGCATTATCCGTAGCCCTTCAGTCGAGACGGGTTCAACTTCGTGAGTGCGACTTCGGATTCCGCGATGCTCAACCCCAACGCCCGCTCATGCGGCGTGGCGGCGCAGCGTCTGGGATGGGCTTTCCCCGAACAGATGGCGATAGGCTGACGCGAAGCGGCCAAGCTCCCAGAAGCCCCATGCGCAAGCGATCTGCGACACGGTTGCGTTGGCACATTGCGCCACCAGGAGCGAACGTCGTGCCCCCCAAAGTCGGCGCAACCGAAGGTGACGGTTGGGTGTGTGGCCGTAGGCCTGCACGAACACCATCTCAAGGAGCTTCGCCGAGCAGCCCCCAACCTCGCAGAGTTCCGTAAGGGTGAGGGGTCTCGCTACGTTTGCCTCGATAAAGGGCATAACCTTGCGCATGATCGCGTGATGCCGGCGCTGAGCAAGGCTTTCCCGATCGGCCGGCTCGCTGACCAAGATGTCGAGCAGGGCGTCGAGAAGCTGTTCGTCAAGCAGCCGCGCCACGATCGGATGTTCCAGGACATGCGGCGTGTCCGCAGCCAGTCGGAACACGTCCTGCTGCAAAGCGGCGAGACGTTGAAACGCCCTGGGCGACGGCCGGAAGATGTCGAACTTGTTGAAAATTGAGAACAGGCTGCGCCGCCGCAGTTTCTCGGCGTGAAACGCCAGATTCATGGAGGTGATCGAAAGGGAACGCCAGGCCGATTTTCCATGCGTGCGATCGTCGACTTTCGCACCGCGACGTCCGATGGCCACGGTTCCCGACTCGACCAGGTTGCCATTACGTAGATTCGGCACCTCATCCGCATGCTTGATGCGGAAGAAAATTCGCTCTGGCGTGGCATCCAAAGTAAAGTGCCGTGCGAGATTCTCCTCGCTCATGGCCAAGTGAATTTTCGGGAGTTGCACCAAGACCAGGCGCGCTCGATACGCCCCTGTTTCGGACGGCGTCACGCGCGCATGGATATTGTGAATACTGCCCGCATAGGCTTCCGGATCATCAAAATGCAAGATTCTGCTTCTGGACGACATTGGTAGATCCTGTACCGCCCGCAGTTGGTGAGACACCTGTGATGAGCCTATGCGGCGAGTGCTGCGGTTGAAAGCTGTTGCTGGCGGACGGCGCTTGGCGGCCGGAAGCCGTGTCGCTCGATGAGCCAGGTGGTGTTGTAGATCTTGCCGAACTCGATCAGCGCGACGCGCAGCTCCTCGACGGTGTCGAAGCTGACCGGCACGAGTATGAGCTCTATCTCGCCGTGGAGGACATCGACCACACCCGGACCAAGGTGAAGAGCCCGCAGACCAACGGCATCTGCGAGCGTTTCCACAAGACGCTGCTCGACGAGTTCTACCGCGTCGCCTTTCGCAAGCGGCTCTACGACGCGGTGGAGATGCTGCAGGCCGATCTGGATGGCTGGATGGTCACCTACAACGAGGACCGCACCCATCAGGGTCGCTGGTGCTTCGGCAAGACCCCGATGCAGACATTTCTCGACAGCGCCGATCTGGCGCGCGAAAAACAGAACCTGTCGAAGGCCGCTTAGCCGCGACAGCCGACAGTTTCGATCCGGCGGACAGGGGGGCTAAGTTTGCTCGCCTTGAAGCCGCCCCGCACGGTCGATCAGGAGGATCGAACCGTTGTCAGGCGACATGGGAAACTGGACGGGCGGCGACATGAGGAACTGGACCCTTTCTTGAACGGGGGAGGTCCTGATGGACGAGTTGATGGTGGACCCTGGCGGCCGAGGGCTGGTCGATCGGGGAGACGGGATGCGGGAGCCTGACGAGGTGGCGGCGATGATCAGGCTGCATCGGCTGGGCTGGGGCGTGCGGCGGATCGCGTCGGAGCTGGGCTGTAGCCACATGACGGTGCGGCGGTATCTCGCGGCGGGTGGTTGGTCGCCCTACCAGGCGCCGGAACGCGGCTCGGCGCTCGACGGGCTCGATGACTGGCTGGCGGAGCGGTTCCGGCGGCATCGCGGGAATGCCGACGTGGTGCGCCAGGACCTGGCGCGCGAGCAGGGCATCACGGTGAGCCTGCGGACGGTGGAGCGGGCGGTGGCGCCGCTGCGGCGGGAGTTGGCGGCGCAGGCGCGGGCGACGGTGCGCTTCGAGACGCCACCGGGCCACCAGCTGCAGGTGGATTTCGGCGAGCTGCGGGTGCCGGTCGAGGGCGAGCGGGGCCGTGTGTTCCTGTTTGTCGCGACGCTCGGCTACTCGCGTCGGCCCTATGTGCGGGCCTTCCGGCACGAGCGGCAGTCGGCCTGGCTGGATGGCATCGAGGGGGCGTTCCGGCACTTCGGCGGCATCACCGCGGAGGTGCTGGTGGACAACGCCCGCGCGCTGGTGACCCACCACGACGCGGCGACGCGGGAAGTGCGGTTCAACAGCCGGTTTGCGGCGTTCGCGAGCTACTGGGGTTTCCGGCCGCGGGCCTGCGCGCCGTTCAGGGCGCGCACCAAGGGCAAGGACGAGCGCGGCGTCGGTTACGTCAAGCGCAACGCGATTGCCGGTCACCGCTTCGGCTCCTGGGCGGAGATGGAGGCGCATCTGGCGCACTGGACCCGCGAAATCGCCGAGGTCCGCCTCCACGGCACCACGGGCGAGGCGCCGATCGAGCGCTTTCGGCGCGACGAGGCGGCGGCGCTGCGGCCGCTGAACGGGCGGCCACCGTTCCGGCAGATCCGCGAGCTGGTGCGGGCGGTGCATTCGGATGGCTGCGTGGAGCTCGACACCAACCGCTACAGCGTGCCGTGGCGGCTGATCGGCGCCTCGGTGACGCTGCGGGTCTCGGCGGGCGAGGTGGTGGCGAGCCAGGCCGGGGTGGAGGTGGCCCGGCACGCCGAACGGGGTGGCCGCCGGGAGCGCGCCGTGATGGCGGAGCACCTGGAGGGCATCGTCGGCCTGCTGCGGCGTCCTGCCGCCGATGCGGCGCCGCCCACGCCGCTGCCGGAACTGCTGCGGCCGCTGGCCGAATACGAGCGCCTGGTCGGAGGGGCCTGGTGATGGCGGCGGTGATCGAGGATCGCCTGGAGGCGATGCTGGGGCGGCTGAAGCTGTCGGCAATCCGCGAGCGGCTGGACAACTTGCTGGATGACGCGGGGCGGCGGGAGCTGAGCCTGCGGGAGGGGCTGATCGTGCTGTGCGAGGCGGAGGTGGCGCACCGCGAGGAGCGGCGGATGCGCATGGGGATGGGGATCGCGAAGTTCCCGTTCGTGCGGACGCTGGAGGGGTTCGACTTCACCGCCCAGCCCTCGGTGGATGCGAAGGCGATCCGGGACATCGCTGCCTGTCGCTGGATCGCCAATGGCGACGCGCTGCTGATCCTCGGCCCGCCCGGGGTGGGCAAGACGCACCTGGCCGTGGCGCTCGGGCGTGAGGCGATCCGGCTGGGCTACTCGGTGCTGTTCGTCGCGGCGACGGCGCTGATCACGACGCTGGCGCGCGCCCATGCCGAGGGGCGACTGGAGGATCGGCTGGCGTTCTACGCCAAGCCGAAGCTGCTGATCGTGGACGAACTCGGCTACCTGCCCTTCGAGCCGAACGCGGCGCACCTGTTTTTCCAGTTGGTCTCGCGCCGCTACGAGCGGGGCAGCCTGATGGTGACCAGCAACCGCTCGGTCGGCGAGTGGGGAACGGTGTTCGGCGATCCCGTGGTGGCCACCGCCATCCTGGACCGGCTGCTGCACCACAGCCAGGTCGTGACGATCCGCGGCGACAGCTACCGACTTCGTGGCAAGCGCCGCAGCGGCCTTCTGCAGAAGGCCGCTGCGGCGCAGCCCGGCGCCGAGACGGAGTGAGCAACCTGGGGTCCAGTTCCTCGTGTCGCCAAGGGTCCAAGTTCTGATGTCGTTTGACAACCGTGAAGACGCTCGGTCGCGAGCCCTTCTGGCAGCCCCATGAGACGGCGTGGCTCGCAGCCTACGCCAACTATCGCCAGTACGGTGGCGACCCATGGAGCGTCGCTGCGGCTCCGTTCCCGCAGGCTATTCGCGACCGACAGCGCCGGCTCTACACAAGCCGGGCGAGTGGCGGTCCGCTGGCGCGGATACGTCGAATGGCCAACCTCGTCTGCTGCGCGATGTGTGGTTCCCACCATAACGGGACACTAGATCACTATCTGCCAAAGCAGGAGTATCCAGAATTCGCCATTCTGCCGAGTAATCTCGTGCCAGCGTGCTCCATTTGCAATTCTGGCGCTAAGGGCCGGTTGCACCGTGGCTCGAATACTGGCGAGCGCTTTCTTCACCCGTACTTCGATGCCTTCGCGCAGCAGGAGCTTTGGCACGTGAAGATCATTCCACCCTATGGTGCAGCCTGTTTTGAGGCAGAGCCAGTTCCGAATTTACCACCTATGGTCACTAGCCTATTAGCGTTCCATCTAAAGGCCATGCTCGGCGATGATTTCCAGAATTATGTCGCAACCCAGTGGGTGCGGCTTCCCTCCGTGCTTCGGGTCCAGACGGGGGCAGCACCGAGCGCCAACGCGGCCCATGCGGAGCTTGGTCGCGAACTAGAGCGGTCAGCCATTGCCGCGGGGATTAATGGCTGGCGGACGGCGCTGATCCGCGGCGTAACTCGCGACAAGCATGCGGCCGCCCATGTCGCTACCTCGGTTTGAGCGGTCTTCGCTCGACGGCCTCTGGCTCAGTTTGCCCCTGCCCAGAGGGAGGGGCGCTGCTCTGGCACGTGGAAGATTTACTACCGTTTAATGGCGGCCTGCGCTGACCGGCAAAGCTGACCAGACGATACTGGACGTGGTTGAGAGATCCAACGGCCGAACGGTAACGGTAGCGGGCACGCGCGGCACGCACTACGCAACCAGCAGCAAATCAAGATGCTTGCGTGTCCCCGATTTGAACCTGTGGCCAGACCGCCATCCTGGAGCGGCCCTCACTCTCGCGGCGTTCACATATATGTTCGGTACAAGA
>CAVQTW010000001.1:0-112548 GCA_963716705.1 uncultured Alphaproteobacteria bacterium | reverse complement strand
TGTTATGCTGCTCGAGTTTCCGTTCGTATTCCTCCTTCCTGATGGCGCCGCCGCCCTTTGTCATCGTGCAGTTCGCCTTCCCTTCCCTGCCCTACGACCCCGAAAAGGACTTCGTTCCCGGTCGCGCAGGTGATGTCGGCACCCTTCGTGCTGGCGGTGCCGAGGGCCTGCCGGTGCGGAGACCGTCGCCGAGCTCATCGCGCTCGCCAAGCGCGACCCCGGCAAGCTCACCTTCGCGACACCCGGCCCCGGTTCGCTGCCGCATGTGCTGACCGAGATCTTCCGGCTCAAGACCGGCACCGACATGCTGCACGTGCCCTATCGCGGCGGCGGACCGGCGGCGATGGACATGGCGGGCGGGCGCGTCGACCTCGGCTTCCTCGCGCGGCCGGAGGCCGAACCGCATGTGCAGTCCGGCCGGGTGCGCCTGATCGGGGTGTCGAGCCCGCAGCCCAGCCCGCTGGTGCCCGGCGTGGCGCCGATCGCCGCCACCGTCCCGGGCTTCCAGGCGGAATACTGGGCCGGGCTGATGGCGCCCGCCGGCGTGCCGCAGCCGATCGTCACGCGCATGCACGCGGCGGTGCAGACCGCCCGGCCGCACCGGAATTCCGCCAGCGGATGAACGATCTCGGGGCCGCTGCGGCGCCGAAAAGCACGGCGGATTTCGCGGCGCTGATCGCCTCGGAGCGCGTGCTGTTCCGCGAGGCCGTCGCCGCCGCGAACATCCGGGTGCAATGAGCATGGCGCAGGCGCGGCCGAACATCCTGTGGTTCTGTTCCGACCAGCAGCGCTGGGACACGGTGGGCGCGCTGGGCAACCCGCACATCCGCACGCCGACGGTGGATGCGCTGGTCGGCGGCGGCACGGCCTTCGGCCGCGCCTATACGCAGTCGCCGATCTGCACGCCGTCGCGCGCGTCCTTCCTGACCGGGCGGTATCCGGCGACGCACCAGGTCTATCGCAACGGCGACTGCCTTCTTCCCGGCCATGAGAAGCTGGTGACACGCATCTTCGCCGATGCCGGCTACGATTGCGGGCTGATCGGCAAGCTGCATCTCGCGGCCGCGAAGTACAGCGAGGCCCGCGCGGATGATGGCTACCGCGCCTACCACTACAACCACCACCCCACACCCGACGCGCGGCATGCTGATGCCTACGAGCACTGGCTGCGGCATGAAAAGAAGGTCGATCCCCAGGCGCTGTTCCGCGGTCTCGGCGCCTTCTGCGGCCCCGGCGTGCCAGCCGCGCTGCACCAGAGCACCTGGTGCGCCGAGATGGCCGAGCGCTTCATCGCCGACCGCCGCGATGGCCCCTGGCTGCTCAGCGTCAATGCCTTCGACCCGCACGCGCCCTTCGACGCGCCGCCCGAGGCGCTGGCGAAGGTCGACCCCGCTTCGCTGCCCCTGCCGCTATGGCGCGACAGCGACGCCGAGCGCTGGCGGGATTTCGCGCAGGTGGACCAGCAGCAGACCGTGCCGATCGACCCGCGGATCCGCCGCGCGCCCATGCCCGACCCCGAAACCCGCGACCACGACAAGGTCGCAAGCCACGTGCCGGGCGACTACGACGCACTGCTGGTGAAGGCCAACTACTACGCGATGATCGAGCATCTCGACGCGCAGTTCGCCCGCATCATGGCCGCGCTGGACGCCACCGGGCAGCGCGAGAACACCATCGTCGTGTACATGAGCGACCATGGCGAGTTGCTCGGCGACCACGGCCTGGTGCTCAAGGGCTGCCGCTTCTTCGATGGCCTGGTGCGCGTGCCGCTGATCCTCTCGGCGCCCGGGCGCTTCAGCGCCGGCCAGGTCAGCGAGGCGCTGGTGGAACTGGTGGATGTGGCGCCCACGCTGCTGGAGGCGGCGGGGCTCGACGTGCCGGGCTCGATGCAGGGGCGCTCGCTGCTGCCCATCCTGGAAGGCCGTGCGGACCCGCACGTGCACAAGTCCCGCGTCGTTACCGAATACAAGGATTCCGTGGGTGGCCACGCGGATTCGACGCATGGCTCCATGGTGTTCGACGGGCGCTTCAAATCCGTCATCTACCACGAACATGCGAAAGGCGAGATCTTCGACCACGCCAGCGATCCCGGCGAATTCGACAATCTGTGGGACGACGTCGCGCTGCGCGCCGATCGGCTCAAGGTGCATCTCGACGCCATGGCAGCCACTGTCAGCGCGGGGCCGCCGCGCAGCGCCCTATACTGAGCGGGCCGCGCCGCGCGGCAGACGCTGCGCGCCCAAAGGATCGTGCCGCGCGCCCTGACGTGAAGGGCGCGCCGGCATCGGGCGCGCGCTCAGCTCTGGCGTTCGCGGGCGGCCAGTTGCGCGATCTGGTTGCGCATCGCCTCCAGCAGCGAGGAGACGTTGCCGCCATTGCGCTGGATCACCGCCGAATATTCGCTGCGCGTGGTCAGGCGCAGCGAGGTGCCCTCGGCGATCACGTCCACCACCTTGGGCTGGCCGTTGATCTCGCTCACCCGCCAATCCAGCGAGAAGGGCGCCGTGCTCGGACGCTCGATGATCGTGTTGACCAGCGCGTCCTCCTCGGTGCGTTGCTGGCTGCGGCCGAGTGAGAAGCGAACGCCCTGGTATTCCCCGAAGCGCGCGGAGAGGTTGCGCACGATGATGTCGTCGAAAAGGCGGTTGAACTCCGCCAGCTCGGCCGGGCTCGCGCGGCGGACATAGCGGCCGAGGATGAAGCGGCCGGTGCCCTCGATGTCGATGGTCCGGCGCAGCACGGCGGCGACGCGCTCGCGCCGCTGGGCCAGGGACGAGCCCTGGGCGTTGATGGCGGCGACCAGCTCGTTGCCGGCGTCGCGCACGAAGCCGGTGGCGCGGGCCAGGTCCATCTCGGCATGGCCGTCGCGCGGCAGGGCGAGCGCTGCCAGGATGGGCGTGGTGAGTAGGATCCGTCGGTTCATCGTCGACATATGGGTCCTTCCTTGCCGAAGCGAAGTCATTGGGCCGGCCGCGGCGTCTCAGCGGGCTGCTGCACGCCCTGGCCGAACCCGGTGATGCCGGCGGGAGCCACGGTGCGGCCGAACTCCTCGCGGTTCTGGATCTCGAAGGCGCGCCGCTGCCGATAGGCGGAGCGGATGGTCGAGTAGGGGTCGAGGGAGGTCGCGCGCAGCTGGTCGATCGGCTCGAGCAGCGCCTCGCGCGTGTCCACCACGGTCAGGCCGAGCCGGGTCCAGCCCGCCGCATCCACCAGGATGCCCTGGCCGAGCCAGAAACCCGGGTTGAACAGGAAATCGACCCCCTGCCCCGCGATGTCGCGCGGGGAGGAGGGGCCGAGCAGCGGGATGAAGATATAGAACCACTCGCCCGCACCCCAGACCGCCAGGGTCTGGCCGAAATCCTCGGAGTGGCCGGGCACCCCCCAATCGCGGGAGACGTCCAGGATGCCTCCCAGGCCGAGGGTCGAGTTCACCATGAACCGCGCCAGGGTGATCCGCGCGCGGGTGATGTTGCCCTGCAGCAAGTCGTTGGCGAGGATGACCGGCGCGCGCAGATTGCCCAGCGCATTGCGGATGCCAGTGCGCAGCGGCTGCGGCAGGACATCGCGATAGGCCTCCGCGACAGGCTGGAACACCGCCTTGTCCACCGCCTCATGCACCGCGAACAGCGCGCGGTTCGTCGGCTCGAACGGGTCGTTGATCTGGCGGAATTCCGCCACGGCCTCAGGGTCGTCGGCCGGGGGCGCGGTGGCGCAGCCGGCCGCCAGCAGCAGGGCGAGGGCCAGCGCGCCACGGAGCGGGCGCAGGGTTCGGGGGGGAGCATGAGGGCGGAATACAGGTTCTGTGATGGCTTTGGAACGGGTTTCGGCGATGCACTTGTGCGCCGGGATACAAAACCCAGTCTACCTCGAGCAGCGATGCGGTGTGTCGCGGCATGTGACGAAGTCTTGCCAGCCTGGTCCGGACGGGCGACAGGGGGCGCCGCCCGCTTGCCGGGATGGCGGAACGAAGGATGCGCGCGATGAACAAGTCCATGAGTGGAACCCTGGCCCGCTGGCTGACCGGGCCTCGGGTTCCTGGGCTGCCCGCCCCCTCCGAGCGGCCCGCCCCGAGCCTGTCCTTCGAGTTCTTTCCGCCCAGGACCGATAAGCTGGAGGAGCAGCTCTGGCTCGCCATCCGACGGCTGGAACCGCTTGCGCCGCGCTTCGTCTCGGTGACCTACGGGGCCGGCGGTTCCACCCAGGAACGCACCCATGCGACGGTCGCCCGCCTGGTCGCCGAAACGTCGCTGACCCCCGCCGCGCACCTCACCTGCGTGGGGGCCACGCGCGATGAGGTGGACGCGGTGGCCCGGCGCTACTGGGAGGCCGGCGTACGGCATATCGTGGCGCTGCGCGGCGACCCGCCGGCGGGCGCGGATGGCTACACCCCACACCCCGGCGGCTATGCCCAGGCGGAAGACCTGGTGCGCGGCCTGAAGCGGATCGGCGATTTCGAGATCAGCGTCGGCGCCTATCCCGAAACCCACCCGGCGGCACTCTCGGCCGAGGCCGACCTCGATTTCCTCAAGCGCAAGATCGACGCCGGCGCCACCCGCGCCATCACCCAGTACTTCTTCGATACCGAAATATTCCTGCGCTTCCTCGACCGCTGCCACGCCGCGGGCATCACGGTGCCGATCGTGCCGGGCATCCTGCCGGTGTCGAATTTCCAGCAGGTGGTGAAGTTCTCGGCGATGTGCGGCGCCTCGGTGCCCGGCTGGATGGGCAAGCTTTTCGAGGGGCTGGAGGAGGACGCGGAGACGCGCCGGATGGTCGCCGCGGCGGTGGCGGCCGAGCAGGTGCGCCTGCTGCAGGCGAACGGGGTGGACGAGTTCCATTTCTACACGCTCAACCGGCCGGACCTGACCTATGCCATCGCCCATATCCTGGGCGCGCGGGCGCTGGCCCCGGCAGCGTAACGGGCCGGATTTCCGGCGGTTGCGCGTTTCGGACAAATTCGCAGCGGTGGGATGATGGGCCCGGCCGGATGGACGCCCGGCGGTGCGGGCAGGATCGGGTCGGGCGCCATTGCGGACCATCCGGGCCTCCTGAACTCGGTTCAGGTTAGCCCGAACGGGAAAACCAACTCAAGACTATTTTCCTAAATTGGTCACGCCAGCCCCGCACGTGGCCGACGTCCGGCGGCGTGGCGCCCGCATGATGCCCACCGCCGGCCCGAACTTGCAGCCGACCGCGGGGGGGTCAGCGCAGCCAAGGCGATGTGCGCCACAGGTCGCCATAGGATGCTGCCTCCTGCTCCACGAAGCGGGTCATGGTGGCGCGGTCCATGTGCCGTACGATGAGGAAGTCGCGTTCTGCCAGGGCGCGGAATTCCGGGTCGTTGGCGGTGAGCTTCACCGCTTCCTCCCAGCGCGCCAGGATCGGTGCGGGGGTGGCGGCGGGCAGCGCGATGCCGCGCGCCGAGCCGCGCTCGACATTCACCCCCTGTTCGATGCCGGTCGGCAGGTCCGGCGCCTTCTCCCACCGCTCGCGCTCCATGATGGCCAGCACCCGCAGCGTGCCCTGCATATGCGCGCGCACCGTAAGGCTGACGGTGGAGATGGAACCCGCCACGTGCCCGCCCTGCACAAGCTGCATCGCCAGCCCCGCGCCCTGCGTGGGCACCCAGGTGAACTTCACCCCGGCCGCGCGCTCGATCGCCATCAGCGCCAGGTGCGGCGCGCTGCCCACGCCGGCGCCGGCCATGTTGATGGTTTCGGGCTGCGCGCGCGCTGCCTCGATCAGGTCGCGCAGCGACCGGTAGGGGGTATTGGGGCCGACGAACACCGTATAGGGCTCGTCCGTCAGCAGGCCGACATAGGCAAAGCTCTCGACGCTGTAGCGTGGTGTCTTGTCGAACAGCGCGGTCACCAGCGCGGGGAACGACACCACCGCGGCGGTGCGCCCATCGGGCGCCGCGGCGGCGACGTCGTTGAGCATCAGCATGCCGCCGGCACCGGGCTTGTTCACCACGATGATCTGCGCACCGCCGCCCAGGTGCTTCTCCAGGAAGGGGGCGGCCATGCGCGCGGCGAGGTCGATGTTGCCGCCCGGCGCGAAGCCGACAAACAGCTGGATGGGCCTTTCCTGCGCGCGGGCGGAGAGGGCCGGCAGGGCAAGCGCGCCAGTGAGCAGCAGGCGGCGTGAGGTCATCGGCTTGTCCCCCGTGGCGATGGTCAGAAACCCTGCACCGGCGACGGTCCACCGTGCAAGGGCATGCATGACGCGAAGGTTGCGTTGCCGCCATGTTCGGCTAGGGTTGGTCCTCATTGTGCGGAGCGCGACAGATGCTGCGGTTCAGCAATTTCCTGTTCCCCGAGAGCCGCGACCCCGAGCGCGACGCCGATGTGATCGCCGATTGCGTCGCGGAAGCGAAACTGTGCGACGAGCTCGGCGTCGAGGTGCTGTGGCTGGCCGAGCATCATTTCGACGGCAACTGCGCCTATGTCGATCCGGTGACCTTCGCCTCGGCGGTGCTGGCGGCGACCAAGCGGATCAAGGTCGGTTTCGCGGTGGCGCAGGTCTCGCTGCACCACCCGATGCGCCTGGCCGAGCAGATGTCGCTGCTGGACAATCTGGGCCGCGGGCGGGTGATCGTCGGGCTGGGGCGCGGCACCGCCTACAATGTCTATGAATACCAGGGCTATGGCATTCCCGCCGAGGAGGCGCTGGAGCGCTACGAGGAGGCCGAGGGCATCATGCTCAAGGCCTGGACCAGCCCGCAGGGCTTCCGCCACGAGGGCAAGCACTGGACCCTGAACGTGCCGCGCCTGCGGCCCACGCCCTTCACCAAGCCGCACCCCTACCTGATCCGCGCGGCATCCTCCGAGGATGGCGCGCTGCACCTGGCGAAGCGCGGCGTGCCGTTCCTGATGAACGTGCAGTCGATCGAGGTCACGGTGAAGCGGCTGGCCGCCTATCGCGCCGCCATGGCCGAGGCAGGCTTCGATGCCGCGCATGTCGCGCGCTGCATGGACGAGACCTGGGTGTGGCGAAACGTGGTGGTCGCCGAGACCGACGAGGAGGCGCGGCGGATCGGCCTGCCGGCCTTCGAGGCCATGCAGGAACACCGCAAGAAGCTGCGCGAGAAGATCTACGCCGAGCAGGGCATCATCATGAAGAAGGAGACGGTGCCCCCCGCGCGCGTGAACCCCGACCTCGCGCTGATCGCCGGTTCGCCGGAGACGGTGGCCGCGCGCATGGCCGAGATCGAGGCGACCGGCGTGGGTGGGGTGATCTGCTCCTTCCGGCTCGGCCCGATGCCGGCGGAGGTCGCGGCGGGGTCGATCCGCATGTTCATGGAACAGGTGGCGCCGCGCTTCGGCCCCACCGCGATACGCCAGGCGGCGGAATAGGGCGCCTCGCGGGGCGGTGTTAGGGCGCCTCGCGGCGGGATAGGGCGCCTCGCGGCGTGGGGAATAGGGCGCCTCGCGGCGCGGGGTAAGGTTTCGTTCATCCCTGCGGCGCCATGATGGCGCCATGCATGCCGCACCCGGACGCTTCGACGCCTGCGCCGCCGCCGTGATGGCCGCGCGCGGCGGCTTCACCCCGCATGACGCGCTGCTGGAAGGCCCGGCGGCGCATGGCATCGGCCTTGGGCTGCTCTCGGTCTGGGTGGGCGGGCCGGCCGATGCGGCGGCGCTGCGCGCGCTGGGGCCGCAGGGCGCGGCACGCATCCTGCGCTCCATGGTCTGGGCGCCGCTCGGCGCCGAGGGCCTGGCGGAAGGGCCGGACCTCGCGCTGTTCGCCTACGCGGTGGAGGCCGGCACCATGCAGGCGCTGTCCGACCTCCAGGCCGACCTTGGCGTGCCGATGAGCGGCGCGCCGGATGAAGCGACCCTCACCGCCGCGCGCGCACGGCACCCCGTGGCGCTTGCGCGCGACATCGCCGCCGCCCACACACGATGGCGCGCCCGGCGTGGCCTGGCGCCGGCGGCGCGCCGCGAACCCGCGCGGCGGGCCCTGGTGACCGCCTGCTGACCTGCCCCCCCTTGGCAGCGCGCGGCCGGCCGGTCAGCCTGTCGTGGCCAAGGGGGAACCAAGCATGCGCCCGGAGAGCGACGGACTGCCGCAGGACCTTCGCGAGGGGAGTTTCGCCGCGCGCATCATGACCGCGCAGGGGCCCTGCATCATCGGCGTGATCGGCGGCGCCGTCTTCGACATGACGCCCGCCTTCGGCACGATGTCCCGCTGGATGGAGGAGGAGCAGCCCGCCGCCGCCATCCGCCCGCGCGGCGCGCCGCTGGCACTCGACCTCGGCGCGACGCTGGCCAACAGCGCGCATGATGCGCGCGACCCGGCACGGCCCTGGCTGCTGGCGCCGATCGACCTGCAGGCGGTGAAGGCGGCCGGCGTGACCTATGTGCGCTCGATGCTGGAGCGGGTGATCGAGGAGCGCTGCCGCGGCGATGCGTCCCGCGCCGAGGCGGTGCGCGGCGAGGTGCGCGCCATCATCGGCGACGACCTGGCGAACCTGGTGCCTGGCAGCGCCGAGGCGATGCGGGTGAAGGCCGCGCTGGTCGAGAAGGGCTGGTGGAGCCAGTACCTCGAAGTGGGCATCGGCGCGGATGCCGAGATCTTCACCAAGTGCCAGCCCATGGCGGCGGTGGGCACCGGGGCGAAGATCGGTGTGCATCCGGCCTCGGCCTGGTCCAACCCGGAGCCCGAGGCGGTGATGGTGGTCAACAGCCAGGGCCGCATCCAGGGCGCGACGCTGGGCAACGACGTCAACCTGCGCGACGTGGAGGGGCGCAGCGCCCTGCTGCTGGGCCGGGCGAAGGACAACAACGCCTCGGCCGCACTCGGGCCAATGATCCGGCTGTTCGACGAGGGCTTCACGATCGAGGATGTGCGCCAGGCGGAGATCACGCTGAGCATCACCGGGCGCGACGGCTTCGCCGTGCAGGAGAGCGGCGCGATCGGCGCGATCAGCCGCGACCCCACCGCGCTGGTGGCGCAGATGGTCGGCGCGCACCACCAGTATCCGGACGGGGCGGTGCTGTATCTCGGCACGCCGTTCTCGCCCTCGAAGGATCGCGGCGCGGCCGGGATGGGCTTCACGCATCGCGAGGGCGACGTGGTGCGGATCGCCAGCCCGCGCCTGGGCGCGTTGGTGAACGAGGTGGACCGCACGGATGAATGCCCGCCCTGGACCTTCGGGGCGGGGGCGCTCTGCGCGTCGCTGATGCGGCGCGGGCTGCCGCGGCTGTGAGAGGGGCGCGCGCAGCGGAGGGGCGCCGCCCCTCCGGACCTCCCCGCCAAAGGCCGAAAGGCCTTTGGAAACCGATACCTGGCGCCAGGCACGACCATGGGCGACCGGGTGCCAAGGTCATGGTTTCCAAAGGCCTTTCGGCCTTTGGCCGGAGGGGTTCGGGGAGGGCAGAGCCCTCCCTGACCGCAGCGTGGGGTCCGGGGAGGGCAGCGCCCCCATGAAGGAGGAGACCGGCACCCTCGACCGCGGCGACGGCGTGCCGCTCGCCTGGCGGCGCATCGCGGGAAGCGGCGCCGGCGTGGTGTTCCTCGGCGGCTTCAATTCCGACATGACCGGCAGCAAGGCGGAATTCCTCGCCGGATGGTGCGAGGCGCGCGGCACGCCCTTCCTGCGCTTCGACTATTCCGGCCACGGCACCTCCGGCGGGCGCTTCGTCGATGGCACGATCGGGCGCTGGGCCGAGGATGCCGCGGTGGTGTTCGACGCGCTGGCCGAGGGGCCGCAGGTGCTGGTCGGTTCCTCGATGGGCGGATGGATCGCGCTGCTGCTGGCGCTACGCCGGCCCGCCCGCGTGCGGGCGCTGGTCGGCATCGCCCCCGCGCCGGACTTCACCGAGGACCTGATGTGGGCCGGCTTCCCGCCCGAGGTGCGCGCCGCCATCGAGCGCGATGGGATGTGGCACCGCCCGAGCGAGTATGGCGCGCCCTATCCCATCACCCGCGCGCTGATCGAGGATGGACGGCGGCACCTGCTGCTGCGCGGGCCGCTGCCGCTCACGGTGCCGCTGCGAATCCTGCAGGGCCAGCAGGACCCGGACGTGCCCTGGGAACACGCGCTGCGCCTGGCCTCCTGCGTCGCGGGCGGGGATGTGCGGGTGGTGCTGGTGAAGGATGGCGACCACCGCCTCTCCCGCCCGCAGGACCTGGCGCTACTGGGCGAGACCCTCGGCCCGCTCCTGCGCGAGGATGGCGGCTAGGCCCTCGCGGTAGGTCGGGTAGCGCCAGGCGATGCCGAGCGCGGCCTTGGTCGCGGCGTTCGCCACGCGGCGGTTCTCCGACCAGAAGGACAGCGCCATCGGCGACATGGCGGCGCGCGCTTCCTCGAAGGGCATGGCGGGGGGTGGCGGCAGGCCGAGCAGGCGCGCGGCGTGTTCGATGACGGCGCCGTTCTCGGCCGGTTCGTCGTCCACCAGGTTCAGCACGCGCGTTTCGGGGGGCAGCGCCTGGCCGATCGCCGCCAGCACCGCGCCGGCGATGTCGTCGCGATGGATGCGGGAGAAGGCGTGGCCGGGCTTCACCACGCGGCGCGCGGTACCGGCGCGGACATCCTCGAAGGGCGCGCGGCCGGGGCCGTAGATGCCGCCGACGCGGAAGATATCGAGCGCGGCGCGCCCCGCGGCCAGCATTGCCCAGGCCTGCTCGGCATCGAGGCGGCGGCGGCTGCGCGCCTGGCCCGGCGCGGGCGGCGTGGCCTCGTCCACCCATCCGCCGTCGCGGTCGCCATAGACGCCGGTGGTGGAGAGGTAGCCGATCCAGCGCAGGGTGCCCGCCGCCAGCGCGGCTTCGAGCGCGGTGCGGTGGGTGGCGAGCACGGGATCGCCCTCCTCGCCGGGTGCGGCGGTGACCAGCAGGTGGCTGGCGCGCGCGACGGCGGGGCCGGCCCGCGCGAAGCCCACCACCTCCACGCCGGGCGGCGCTGCGGCGCGCGATGGATCGCGCGCGGTGCCGGCGACCATCCATCCCGCCTGTGTGGCGAGGCGCGCGCAGGCACCCCCGGCATAGCCCAGACCGGCCACGAGCAGCATGGTCACCTCCTGCGACGTGATCTGGCACGTTGCGCGGCCGGGCACTAGAACCGTTTCCGTTCGCCATGGCTCACGGCAACGTCTCCAGCCCGTTGTTTTCGCGAGCATCTTCACCCGATCAGGTGATTTCACCTGATCGGGATCTGCTCTAGATTGCCGCCATGTCGCCCCTTCGTCTCCTGCTGGCCGGTGCTGCGCTGCTGGTGCTCGCCTCGGGCGGCGGCGCGTGGTGGTGGCTGAGCGGCGGCGGCGAACCGGAATTGCTGCCCACGCCACCCGAACCGCCACGCCTGGTGGACGCGCCGGAATACGAACGCTGCCTCGAAATGGTCGAGGACGACCCCGAGGGCGCGCGCAGCCTGGCGGAGTCCTGGGGCATGGAGGGCGGCGGCGAAGGGGCCGCGCATTGCGGCGCGCTGGCGGCGCTGACGCTGGGCGAAGCGGAACGCGCGGCGGAGGCGCTGGAACGCATCGCGGCGCGCAGCGAGGCCGGGATTGCCGCGCGTGCCGCGGTGTTCGGCCAGGCGGGCGAGGCATGGACCGCCGCGGGCAAGCCGCAGCGCGCCTATTCGGCGCTGACGCTCGCCCTGGCGCTGGTGCCGGCAGACCCCTGGCTGCTGACCGAGCGCGGCGTGGCACTCCTGGCGCTGGAGCGTCCGGCGGAGGCGCTGGACGACCTCGACCGCGCGGTGACCGCCGATCCGGCTTCGGTCGAGGCGCTGGTGCTGCGCGCCTCGGCGCTGCGGCGCCTGGACCGCGTCGCGGCGGCGGCGGAGAGCCTGGCCCAGGCAATCCGGTTTGAGGCCGACAATACCGAGGCGCTGCTCGAACGCGGGATCGTGCGGCAGATCCAGGGCGATGCGCGGGGCGCGCGCACGGATTGGGAACGGGTGATCGAACTGGCGCCCGACAGTGCGGCCGCCGACCTCGCGGCGCAGAACATGGCTCTGACCGAGGCGGGGACGGTGGGGCGGTAGCGATATTGCGCCCTCAGATACCGGGCGGCGGCTACGCCGCACCGGCGTGGCGCGACACCAGGCGTTGACCGGGCGTGGCCTTCACGCGGCGCGGCAGCGCCGGGAGCGTCTCAGAAATCCAGGTCGCCGTAGTGCGCGGGCGGGTTCACGCCGCTGACGCGGTCGCCGAGCAGTGGGCGGAAGGAAGGGCGCGACTTCATCCGCGCGTACCAGTCCTTTGCCGCCTCGTTCAACGACCAGTCCATGTCGCCGATGAAGTCCAGCGACGAGAGATGGGCGGCGGCCGCGAGGTCGGCCAGGGAGAGCATGGGCCCGGCCAGCCAGGGCCGCGTCTCCGCCAGCCAGCCGATGTATTCGATGTGCGGGCGCAGGTTCGCATAGCCCGCGCGGATCGCCGAGGCATCCGGGTTGCCGCGCCCCATCAGCCGCTTCATCTGCTTTTCGTAGAGCAGGTTGAGCCCGACCTCGGTGTGGAACTTGCCGTCGAACCAGGCGACCAGGCGGCGCACCTCGACCCGTTCGGCCAGCGTGCGACCCAGCAGCGGCATGTCGGGATAGGCTTCGTCGAGGTATTCGCAGATCGCCCCGGAATCGGGAATGGCGAGGCCGTTATCCTCCTGCAGCACGGGTACGGTGCAGGCGGGATTCATGGCGAGGAAATCCTCGCGACGCTCCCACACGCGCTCGATGCGCATGTCGAACGGGATGCGCTTTTCCGCCAAGGCGAGGCGGACCTTGCGGGCGAAGGGCGAGAGGGGAAGGTGGAACAGCAGGCGCACGGTGCGGGCTTATGCCACCCGCCCGCCCGCCACGCAAAGATCGGCCCTCAGAGTCGGTCGGCGCATTCGAGGAAGGCCTGCGTCACGCGCTCCGTGCCGCCGAGATTGGCACCCCAGGGCCGGATGCTGCCGCCGGGAAAGGTGATCTCCATGCGATTGCCCAGCGCGAAGGCGCGCACGAAGGCGAGGAAATTGTCGTAGGCGCCACGGTAGGAAGCCTCGATCATCGTCGGGCGGCGCGTGCCGGTGTAGCGCAGCTCGGCGCGGCGGTTGTCGATCTCCACCACGATGCGCCCGCGCGCGCTGCGCGGCACCGACCAGGCGCGGTCGCCGATCTGGACGAAGCCGACGATGTTGCCGCTCAGCCGTTGCGCCTTGATCCAGAAGAAGCGGCCGGTTCGCCGGGCGCTGGTGCCCATGCCGCACAATTGCCGACCACTGGGTGCTGTTGCCGAGTAGGCGCGCCAGCCGTTGATAGTCACGAGTGTTTGGGTTTGAGCGAAGGCCGGCGCCGAAAAGCCGAACAGCATCGCAAGGACAAGAACGATATTTCGCATGACGGCCCTCCTTCTGTCGTGCGGGGCAATGATGATTGTAGGGTAACATTGCTCGGTGGCAATGTCTTGCTTTCTCGGCAACGCGAGTGTTGAGGGGTGTGATGCGGATCGCTTTGCACTGAAGGCCAGCGCAATACCGCTGGATCAGAGCCGCCGAACACAGGCGAGGAAGGCGTCGGTCACCGCACGCGTGCCGCGCAGGTTAGCCGACCAGGGTGCCACGCGCTCACCCGGGAAACTCACCTGCATGCGGTTGCCTGCGGCGAAGGCGCGAACGAAGTTCAGGAAATTGTCGAAGGCACCCTGGTAGGACGCCTCGATCATGTCCTGGCGGGTGGTGCCGATGTAGTTCAGTTCGGCACGGCTGCCGTCGATCGCGACCACAATGCGCCCGGAGACACCCTGGCGGACATTCCAGCTTCGGTCGCCGACCTGGATGAAGCCATGCAGGTTGCCGCGCAGGCGTTCCACCTTGATCCAGAAGAAGCGGCCAACCCTGTTCGCATTGGTGCCCATGCCGCACAGCGAGCCGGATTCGGCCTGCGCGATATAGGCGCGCCAGCCATTGACGTTCGCGAGGTCGCGCACCTGCTGTGCACCTGCCGGCGTGCCAAGAAGAAAAACAGCCACCAGGGCCAGGGCGAGATGTCGCACGATACGCTCCTTTCATCCGCTGCGCATGGAACAGGGGTTCACGCGCAGAAGATTACCGTTCCTCCAGAATATCGGAAGCGCTTCGGGCGCTGTGCTGTGAAAGCATTCAGCAGCACCCGCCGTCGCTTCTGCGACGGCGGGGCGTATCGTACCGAGCGAACAAAGGTTTCACCTGCGCCGCCCTCAAGCGCCAGGCGGGCCGCAGGCCGGGCCCTCGCCTGCCTGGCATCATTCGGCCGCGATGGGCGAGGCCTCGCTCATCGGGACCGGCAGGTACTGCGCGTACTCCTTCGGCACGACGTGCCAGAAGCGCCCGCGTTCGGTTGCCCATTCGTTCAGCAGGCGGGCAGCGAATCGGCTGCCGGTTTCCGCGACATGCCGCGCGATCAGGTCGCACAGAACGCCTTCCCAATGCGGATGCGCGAGGCGGCCCCACAGCAGCGTGTCGGGATTCACGCGAACGCCGAAGGTGTCGTCGGCATCGTAGACGAAGGCCATGCCGCCGGTCATGCCGGCGCCGAAATTGTCGCCGACCGGCCCGAGGATCACGACGGTGCCGCCGGTCATGTATTCGCAGCCATTGGCGCCGCAGCCTTCGACCACCGCGATGGCGCCCGAGTTGCGCACCGCGAAGCGCTCGCCGGCCTGGCCGGCGGCGAACAGCTCGCCCGCCGTCGCGCCATAGAGCACGGTGTTGCCGATGATGGTGTTGTCGTTCGCACGCCAGCGGCGAGGAGGGCGCGGGCCGCACCACGATGGTGCGCGCCCGACAGGCCCTTGCCGACATAGTCGTTGGCATCGCCGAAGACTTCGAGCTTCAGGCCCTGCACGCGCGAAGGCGCCGAGCGACTGGCCGGCCGAGCCGCGCAGGCGGACGTTGAGATGGCCCGGCTGCAGGCCGGACATGCCGAACTGCCGCGTGATCGCGCGAGGAGACCTTGGTGCCGATGGCGCGGTGCGTGTTGCGGATGTTGTACTGCAGCTGCATCTTCTCGCCGTGGCGGAACAGCGCGCTCGGCGTCGCGGATCATCTGCGCATCCAGCGTCTCGGGCACCTCGTTGCGGCCCTCGATGCGTGCAATAGGCGCGCGTGCGGGCCGGCATCGGCCTGGACCAGCAGCGGGTTGAGATCGAGGTCGTCGAGATGCTCCGCGCCGCGGCTGACCTGCTGCGAGCAGGTCGGTGCGGCCGATCACCTCGTTCAGCCGGCGGAAGCCGAGCGAGGCGAGGATTTCGCGCACCTCCTCGGCGACGAAGGTGAACAGGTTGATGACCTTCTCCGGCGTGCCGGTGAACTTGTCGCGCAGCGCCTCGTCCTGCGTGCAGACGCCGACGGGGCAGGTGTTGGAATGGCACTGGCGCACCATGATGCAGCCCATGGCCACCAGCGATGCGGTGCCGATGCCGAATTCCTCGGCGCCGAGCATCGCGGCGATCACCACGTCGCGCCCGGTCTTCAGGCCGCCATCGGTGCGCAGCTTCACGCGGTGGCGCAGGCGGTTGAGCGTCAGCACCTGGTGGGTCTCCGACAGGCCCATCTCCCAGGGCAGGCCGGCATACTTGATGGAGGTCTGCGGCGACGCGCCGGTGCCGCCGACATGGCCGGAGATCAGGATGACGTCCGCCTTGGCCTTGGCCACGCCGGCGGCGATGGTGCCGATGCCGGAGCGCGACACCAGCTTCACGCAGACCGCGGCATCGGGGTTGATCTGCTTCAGGTCGTAGATGAGCTGCGCCAGATCCTCGATCGAATAGATGTCGTGGTGCGGCGGCGGGGAGATCAGCGTCACGCCGGGCGTCGAATGGCGCAGCTTGGCGATCAGCTCGGTCACCTTGAAGCCGGGCAGCTGGCCGCCCTCGCCGGGCTTGGCGCCCTGGGCGACCTTGATCTCGATCTCGCGGCAGTTGTTGAGGTATTCGGCGGTGACGCCGAAGCGGCCGGAGGCGATCTGCTTGATCGCGGAGTTGGCGTTGTCGCCGTTCGGGCGGGGCTTCGCAGCGCGCGGGATCCTCGCCGCCCTCGCCGGAGTCGCTGCGCGCGCCGATGCGGTTCATCGCGATGGACAGCGTCTCGTGCGCCTCCGGGCGAGAGCGCGCCGAGCGACATGCCGGGCGTGACGAAGCGCTTGCGGATCTCGGTGATGCTCTCGACCTCCTCGAGCGGCACCGGCGTGCGGCCCTCGCTGCGGAAATCCAGCAGGTCGCGCAGCGCGACGGGCGGCAGCCGGCGCACCGCTTCCGCATAGCGCTTGTAGGCCTGGTAGCTGTCGGTTTCGACGGCCTTCTGCAGCGTGTGGATCAGCGTGCCGTCGAAGGCATGCACCTCGCCGCGGCGGCGCAGCGTGTAGAGGCCGCCGACCGGCAGGCGTGACGCTGCCCTCCTGCCAGGCGCGGGCGTGCAGTGCGAGCAGCCGCCGTGCGATGCCCGACGAGGCCGATGCCGGAGATGCGCGAGGGCATGCCGGGGAAGAACTCGGCGACCAGCGCGCGCGACAGGCCGATCGCCTCGAAATTCATCGCCGCCGCGATAGGAGGAGAGCACCGCGATGCCCATCTTGGACATGATCTTCAGCAGGCCCTCGTCGACCGCCTTCTTGTAGCGCGCGACGGCATCGCCGCAGCGACAGCGCGCCGAACAGCCCGCGGCGGTGGCGGTCGGCGATGCTCTCCTGCGCCAGATAGGCGTTCACCGTGGTGGCGCCGACGCCGATCAGCACGGCGAAGTAGTGCACGTCCAGGCACTCGGCGGTGCGCACGTTCAGCGAGGTGAAGGTGCGCAGGCCGTGCTTGCACCAGGTGCGTCTGCACGGCGCCGACCGCCAGGATCATCGGGATGGCGGCGCGGTCGGCCGATTGCGCCTCGTCGGTCAGGATGACGTGGGCGCAGCCGGAGCGCACGCCCTCCTCGGCCTCGCGGCGGATGCGCTCGATGGCGCGGCGCAGGCCGGCCTCGCCATCGCGCCACGGGCCAGGTGCAGTCGACCGTGCAGACCGTGGTCGCCCATGTAGCGCGCGCATCGCGTCGAACTGCGCGTTGGACAGCACCGGGCTGTCCAGCATCAGCATGTCGCACTGCGCGGGGTCCTCGTCGAGGATGTTGCCGAGGTTGCCGAGGCGCGTGCTTCAGCGTCATCACCCGCGTCTCGCGCAGGCTGTCGATCGGCGGGTTGGTGACCTGGCTGAAGTTCTGGCGGAAATAGTGGTGCAGGCCGCGATACTGTTCGCGACAGCACGGCGATCGGCGTGTCGTCGCCCATCGAGCCGACGGCCTCCTTGCGCGTCCTCCACCATGGGGTGGAGGATCACCTCCGAGATCCTCCAGCGTGTAGCCCATCGGCGAGCTGGCGGCGGCGCAGTTCCTCGATCGCCGAAATTGGCGCGCTCGTCGCCGTCGGCCTTCACGATCTCGTCGATGCGGGTGGTGCGCGCGGTCCAGTGGCCGAAGGGCTTGCGCGCGGCGAGCGTGTCCTTGAGCTCGGCGTCGTCGTAGAAGCGCGCCTCGTCGAGATCGACGGCGATGCATCTGGCCGGGGCCGACGCGGCCCTTCTCGATGATGCGGTCCTCGGCCAGCTTCACCATGCCGGTCTCGGAGCCGACGATCAGCAGGCCGTCGTTGGTGCACGCTGTAGCGCATCGGGCGCAGGCCGTTGCGGTCGAGGCCGGCGATCACCCAGCGGCCGTCGGTGGCGGCGATCGCGGCCGGGCCGTCCCACGGCTCCATCACCGCGTTGCAGTAGCATGAACAGTTCGCGGTGGCGGCTCGGGCATGGTCGGCGTTGTTGCCGGGCTCTCCGGGATCAGCATGGCCTTGGCCATCGGCGCGTCGCGCCCGGCGCGCACCAGCAGCTCGAACACGTTGTCGAGCGTCGGCGGTGTCGGAGCCGCCGGCCTGGACGATCGGCTTGATGTCGTCGATGAAGGGGTCGAGCAGCGGCGTGCGGACAGCCGCGTCTCGTGGCTCTTCATCCAGTTGATGTTGCCGTGGAGCGGTGTTGATCTCGCCATTGTGCGCCAGCATGCGGAACGGCTGCGCCAGGCGCCAGGTGCGGGAAGGTGTTGGTCGAATAGCGCTGGTGGTAGATCGCGAAGCGGCGAGACGAAGCGCTCGTCGAGCAGGTCGGGATAGAAGTCCGTCAGGTGCTCGGCGAGGAACATGCCCTTGTAGATGATCGAGCGCGCCGAGAGCGAGCAGAGGTACAGTTCGGGGATCTGCGCGGCGATCGCCTGCTTCTCGATGCGCCGGCGGATCACGTAGAGGTCGCGCTCGACGGTCGCGATCGTCGCGCTGCTCGGGGTCCCAGATCAGGATCTGCTCGATCTCGGGGCGCGTGGCGTTCGCCTTCTCGCCGATGCAGGCGACATGTGATCGGCACCTGGCGCCAGCCATAGATGCGAATAGCCGGCGTTGAGGATCTCGGTCTCGACGATCTGGCGGCAGCGCTCCTGCGCGCCGAGGTCGGTCGCGGCAGGAACACCATGCCGACCGCGATGCGCCCGGGGCGCAGCCGGTCGCCGCCGCGCTCGACCACCTCGGCGAAGAAATCCTGCGGCACCTCGATGTGGATGCCGGCGCCGTCGCCGGTCTTGCCGTCGGCATCGACGGCGCCGCGGTGCCAGACGGCCTTCAGCGCGTCGATGCCCGCCTGCACCACGTCGCGCCGCGGCTTGCCGTCGATCGCGGCGACCAGGCCGACGCCGCAGGCATCGTGCTCGGTGAGGTCGAGATGGGCGGCGGATTCCAGCCGCGCGCGGCCGGCGGCGAAGCGGGCGGCGAATTCGGCGCCGGATTCGGGATGCGTCATGCTCGTCACTCCGCCGCCAGCGCCGGGGTCTCGCCCCGCGCTTCGATGAAGGCATGGATCTGCTCGGCCGCGTCGCGGCCGTCGCGGATGGCCCACACGACCAGCGAGGCGCCGCGCACGATGTCGCCGGCGGCGAACACGCCGGGCAGGCCGTCATCATGGTGCGGTGGTCCACCTTCAGCGTGCCCCAGCGGGTGACCGCCAGGGCGGGTTCGTTGAAGGCCGCCGGCAGGTCCTCGGGGTCGAAGCCGAGCGCCTTGATCACGAGGTCGGCCTGCAGCGTGAAGCCGGCGCCGGGGATCGGCTCGACCTGCTGGCGGCCGGTGGCGTCCGGCAGGCCGAGATGCATGCGCTGCGCGCGCACGCCGGTGACGCGTGGCGTCGCCGAGGAAGGCCTCGGGCGCGGCGAGCCATTCGAAGCGCACGCCCTCCTCCTCGGCGTTCTTCACCTCGCGCATCGAGCCGGGCATGTTCGCGCGGTCGCGGCGATACAGGCAGGTGACCGAGGCGGCGCCCTGGCGCACGGCGGTGCGCACGCAATCCATCGCGGTGTCGCCGCCGCCGATCACGACCACATGCTTGCCCGCGGCATCGAGCGCGCCGCTGTCGAAGTCCGGCACCTCGTCGCCCAGGCCCGTGCGGTTGGAGGCGATGAGGTAGTCGAGCGCCGGCACGACGCCGGGCAGGCCGGCGCCGGGGCAGGCGATGTCGCGCGCCTGGTAGACGCCGGTCGCGATCAGCACGGCGTCGTGCTTGCGGCGCAGTTCGGCCAGGGTGACGTCGCGGCCGACCGTCGACGTTCAGGTGGAACTCGATGCCGCCCTGCACGTATTGCTGCGTGCCGGCGCAGCACGACGTCCTTCTCCAGCTTGAAGTTCGGGATGCCGTAGATCATCAGCCCGCCGGCGCGGTCGTGGCGGTCATACAGCGTGACCTGGTAGCCCATGCACGCGCAGGCGTTCGGCCGCCGCCATGCCGGCCGGGCCGGCGCCGATGATGCCGACCGATCTCGGGCCGCTCGCGCACCGGCTTGGGCGGCTTGACCCAGCCGCGTTCCCAGGCGGTGTCGGTGATGTATTTCTCGACCGCGCCGATGGTGACGCTCTCGAAGCCCTTCTCGATGACGCAATTGCCTTCGCACAGCCGGTCCTGCGGGCAGATGCGGCCGCAGATCTCGGGGAAGGTGTTGGTCGCGGCGGCGACCTCGTAGGCTTCCTCGAGCCGGCCTTCGGCGGTCAGCTTCAGCCAGTCCGGGATGTTGTTGTTCAGCGGGCAATGCACCTGGCAGAACGGCACGCCGCATTGCGAGCAGCGCGAGGACTGCGCGGCGGCGGCCTCCTGCGCGAAGGGCTGGTACACTTCGGCCCAGTCGGCGCGGCGGGCGCCGGCGTCGCGCTTGTCGGGCTGGCGCTGCTGCAGGCGCACGAATTGAAGCATCTTTTCGGCCATGCGATCCCCCGCGGCGGCGTGTCCCTGCCCGGGGGGTGGGCGCGCAGCATGGCGCGCGGTCGGTTGCCGACCCCTCGGGCGACGCGTCCCATAAGGCATGGAACACGGACGCGCGAGTCCTTTTTCCATATTTATGTCAGCATAAGTTACCTAAAAAATACACTTCCTGGCGCTCACTCGCCGCGGGCCGCGCCGATCCGGCCAATAAAGGTCCGATTCGGATCGTCATGCCAGCGGCCAGGGTGCGGCGCGACCCGCCTGCCCGATACCGATCGCAGATAGGCGGGCACGATCGCCTCCACCGCCTTCGGCGAGATCCCGAGCGCCTCCAGCCCCGCCGCGCCTTCGGTCACCAGGTTGTCCTTGCGCAACAGAATCAGCTGGTCGCGCGTGAGGGGCGGCGTGGGCAGCATCTCCCCCATCCGCGCCTGGAACTCGACCAGCTTGTCCGGCAGGTCGACCAGCATGCGGCGCCGGCGCGTCTGCTCCAGCACGTATTGCAGCACCTCGCGCATCGACATCGCCCGCGGCCCGCCGAGTTCGAACACGCGGCCCTGCAGCATCCTCCCGCGCGATCGCCGCCATCACCGCATCGGCGACATCGCCGACATAGACCGGCTGGAACTTCGTCCCGCCCGAGACCACCGGCATCACCGGCAGCAGCGCGGCGAGGCCGGCGAAGCGGTTGAAGAACTGGTCCTCCGGGCCGAACACCACCGAGGGGCGCAGGATGGTGGCGCCCGGGAAGGCCGCCAGCACCGCCGCCTCGCCTTCCGCCTTGGTGCGGGCATAGAGGCTCTCGCTGGCGGCATCGGCGCCGATCGCCGAGAGATGCACCAGCCGCCGCACGCCCGCCGCGGCCGACAGGCGCGCGACGCGGCCGGCGCCCTCGGCCTGGATGCGCTCGAAATCGCCCGGCTTCCGCTCGAACAGGATGCCGACCAGGTTCACCACCACCTCCGCGCCGGCCACCGCGCGCGCCACCGCGGCCTCGTCCGTGACCGAGGCGGCGACCGGCACCACCTGCCCGACGCTGCCCAGGGTGCGCAGCTTGCCGGCCCTCTCGGTGTCCCGCCCGGCGATGCGAACGATGAAGCCCTGCCTTCGCCAGGCGCTGCACCACGTGGCGGCCGATGAAGCCCGCGCCGCCGAAAACCGTCGCCACCCTGCGCTGCGCGCTCATTCCAACCCCATCTGGCCTGCGTGCCAGACCATATGGTGGCGACCCCGGTGCCTCAAGGCCGCGCCGGACGCTTGACGGCCCGTCGCACCAAGCGTAATTGCCCGGCCCTCGCCGCAAGGCGCCGGCCCCCTGCCCAGGTGGCGGAATTGGTAGACGCGCTGGCTTCAGGTGCCAGTGACCGCAAGGTCGTGAAGGTTCGAGTCCTTTCCTGGGCACCAAGACGGCACCTGATGCCCAGCGGGCGCCGCCTCACGCTGGCGGCCCGGCGCCGTCAACGCGGGCGGTTCACATAGACCTGGTACATGTCGGCGTGGATGCGCCAGCCTTCCGGCGCGCGCTTCACATGGAGCAGCGAGCGGATGCGCTGCGCCTGTGGCGGCTGCCCATCGCGGTTGATGGTGGTCTCCCAGACCCAGAGGATCGCTCCCTGGTCGGCGTCCCCGTCGAAGCGCGCGGTCACGAGACGCAGTTGCGGCCGCCCGCGGCCGAAATTGCGCGCCATGATCGCCTCGATCGCCTCCCGCCCCTCGGTGACCGGCCCGCGCGGATTCAGGATGATGCCGCGCTCGGCATAGAGGCCGGCGATCCGCCGGGCATCGCCCGCAGCAAGCGCGGCGCCGTACTGCTCGACCAGCGCGGCCGGTGTCGCCGGGCCGTCCTGCGCCGCCGCCGGCCCCGCCGTGGCGCCGGCGAGCGCGAGCAATCCGAAGCCGACTACGCGGCGCGTCGATCCTGTGCTGCTCATGGCCGGGCATCCCCTCATCCGTGGTTGAACCGGAACATTGCGCCATCGTGGCACGATGCCACAACCTGCCCGCCCGGCCGGCGCGGGCATGGCCCGGATGCCTCACGGGGGCTGTTTCCCCGCGGCGGGATAATGTTCTAAGGCCTCGCGCGGCGGGGCGCTTGCCGCGTCCTTCTCCGATCCTTCCTTCGCAAGGGCGCGCACTCCGTGGGCAACACCCTCTTTACCCATGCCGGCGTCACCATCCGCCTGCACCGCCATGACCTGCCCGACGGGCTCGACCTCGGCCGCGTCGTGGCGGTCGATACCGAGACCATGGGCCTCAACCCGCATCGCGACCGGCTGTGCCTGGTGCAGCTCTCCTCCGGCGACGGCTCGGCGCACCTGGTGCAGTTGATCCCGCAGGCGCTGGGCGGCCAGGGCTATGCCGCGCCCAACCTCAAGCGGCTGCTGGGCGACCCGGCGGTGCTGAAGCTGTTCCATTTCGCGCGCTTCGATGTCGCGGTGCTGTGGCACGCGCTGGGCGTGACCGCCGCGCCGCTGGTCTGCACCAAGGTCGCGGCCAAGCTGGTCCGCACCTTCACCGACCGCCATGGGCTGAAGGATCTGTGCAAGGAACTGCTCGGGGTGGACCTGTCCAAGCAGCAGCAGACCTCCGACTGGGGCGCGCCGGAACTCACGCCCGAGCAGCTGGCCTATGCGGCCTCCGACGTGCTGCACCTGCATGCGCTGTGGGCGAAGCTGGAGGGGCTATTGCGGCGCGAAGGGCGGCTCGACCTCGCCGAGGCGTGCTTCCGCTTCCTGCCGGCCCGCGGGCGGCTCGACCTGCTGGGCTACGAGGATCCGGACATTCTGTCCCACTGACGGCGCGGGGGCCACGGCGCCCCGCAGGCGTGCAACTTCGGCGCCGCTGCGGCGTCTTGACGTCAGCCGCCGTCACAGCGGGCCGGGAGGTCCGCAACCTGGCGACACGCCGTTGCCCGGCGCAGAACCGAAGAGGTGCTGCTTGCCCGCCCCCTGCATCGACCGCCCCCTTCGCCGGACGCGACGGGGAACTCGCCGCCGGACCGCCGGTGCACGTCGCGCGGTGCCGCTGGCGGGTGGGGCCGACGCGCCATGACGGCGGGCATCGTCTGGCTGTCTGGGGTGATGCTGCTCGGCGCCACCGTCCTGCCGTTGTGGCACACGCACCGCTGGTGGGTCCGGGTGTTCGATTTCCCGCGACCGCATCTGGCCGTGCTTGCGATGGCCGTCGCGCTGTGGGCCATCATGGCGCTCGACCGTCGCGCGGCTTCGACATGGTTCCTGGTGGCGGCGCTGGGGACCGCGGTGACCTATCAGGTGGCATGGCTGCGCCTTTTCACGCCCCTGCACCCCGTCCAGGCGCAGGCAGCGGCCGATTGCGCGACAGGCGCACGGCTGTCCGTCCTGATCGCGAACGTGCTCGAGGAAAACCGCGACGCCGGCCTCCTGCTGCGCGAGGTCGCCGCCCAGGATCCGGACATCGTGCTGGTGATGGAGGCCGACCGGCGCTGGATCGAGGCGCTCGCCCCGCTGGGCGAGTCCTATCCGCACCACCTGCTGCATCCGCGCGACGATACCTGGGGAATCGCGCTGTACAGCCGGCTCGACCTTGGCGGGGCGGAGGTGCGCTACCTCGTCTCCTCGAACACGCCCTCGATCCGCGCAGCGCTGCGCCTGCCCGCCGGCGGCGAGGTCACGCTGTACGGGCTGCATCCCAAGCCGCCGATTCCCGGCCGCGGCACCAGGCTGCGCGACGCCGAGTTCCTGCATGTGGCGCGTGAGATGCGCGAGGCGCGCGGGCCGGCTCTGGTGGTCGGCGACCTCAATGACGTGGCCTGGTCGCGCTCGACGGCCAGGCTGCGCGAGGTGGGCGGGTTGCTGGACCCGCGCATCGGCCGCGGCTTCGTCGCGACCTTTCCGACCTATGTGCCGGGGCCGCTGCGCCTGCCCATCGACCACGTCCTGTTCACGCCGGGCATCTCGTTGCTGGCCATGGAGCGCCTTGGCGACATCGGCTCCGACCACCTGCCGGTCATGGCGCGCCTGTGCGTGCCTGCGCCCGCGGTGGCCCGATCGCTCGCCCGAGCGCCATAATGGCGACGCCGCGGGCCCACTCCGCCGCGCCGATCATGGCAAGGGCGTGGCACAGTTCTTGAACGCCTTGCGTCCAGTTTCATTGACCCCCTCGATGCGGCGCACCATACAGGTGGGGTGAACGCTCCATCACCGCATCCCGACCTCGAAACCGCGCGCCGCGTGCTCGCCCTGGAATCGGAGGCGCTGACCGCGCTCTCCGCCTCGCTGGACGAACGCTTCACCCGCGCCGTCTCGCTGCTGGCGGGCGCCACCGGCCGCGTGGTGGTCAGCGGCATGGGCAAGTCCGGCCATGTGGCGCGCAAGATCGCCGCCACGCTCGCCTCCACCGGCACGCCGGCGCTGTTCGTCCACCCGGCCGAGGCCTCGCATGGCGACCTCGGCATGATCGTGGCGGGCGATGCGGTGCTGGCACTGTCCAATTCCGGGGAGACGCCTGAACTCGCCGACCTGGTCGGCCACGCGAAGCGTTTCGCGCTGCCGCTGGTGGCCATCACCGGGCGCGCGGCCAGCACCCTCGCACAGGCGGCGGATGTGGCACTGGTGCTGCCGGCCGCCCCCGAGGCCTGCCCGATGGGGCTCGCGCCCACCACCTCCACCACCATGCAACTGGCACTGGGCGACGCACTGGCGGTGGCGCTCCTGACACGGCGCGGCTTCACCGCGGCGGATTTCCGGGTGTTCCACCCCGGCGGCAAGCTGGGCGCGCGGCTTTCGCGCGTACGGGACATCATGCATGGCGCGGCGGAACTTCCGCTGGCGCCGCCCGAAACCCGCATGGACGCCGCCATCATCGCCATGACGGCGCGGCGCTTCGGCTGCCTCGGCGTGCAGGGCCCGGATGGCGTGCTGCTGGGCATCATCACCGACGGCGACCTGCGGCGGCACCTCAAGGATGAGGGCGGCGACACCCTCCTCACGCGCTCCGCCGCCGAGGTCATGACCCGCGCCCCGCGCACCGTGCGGCCCGAGACCCTGGCCGCCGAGGCGCTGCACGAGATGAACACGCGCGCCATCACCGCGCTTTTCGTGGTGGATGAGGCAGGCCGTCCGGCCGGCATCCTGCACATCCACGACCTGCTGCGCGCGGGTGTCGCATGAACGGCAGCGAAGGGCCCCGCCCGGCACCGCCCGTGCCGCTGCGCGCCGGCAGCGGGGTGTCCGCGCCGCGCCGGATGCTGCCGCCCTCACGCGAGCGCTGGGCGCCTTCGGCCGGGCAGATCGCGCGCCGGCGCCTGGCCGTGCGGCTGGCGAAATGGCTGTTCCCTCTGGCTGGCGTCGGGCTGCTGCTGGGCATCGCCGTGTGGCCGGAGCTGGATCGCATGGAGGACCGCGCGCGGGTGTCCTTCCGGCGCGTCATCCAGACCGCGCCGGATGCGGTGCGGGTGGTCGAGCCGCGCTACCAGGGGCTCGACGAACAGAACCGACCCTTCACCGTGACCGCCACCGTCGCCGCACAGACCGATGCGCCGGACATCGTGCAGCTCGTCCGCGCCGCGCGCCGATATCCTGATGACCGACGGGTCCTGGGTGCTGCTGGAATCCAATGAGGGGCGCTTCGACAAGGGGCGCCACCGCCTCGACCTCAGCGGCAACGTCACGCTGTGGCAGGATGGCGGCAACATGCTGGTGACCGAGGCGGCGCAGATCGTGCTCGACCAGGGTTCCGCCGCCGGCGACAGGCCGGTCGCAGCGCAGGGGCCCTTCGGCACGCTCGTCAGCGAGGGCTTCCGCCTGAGCGAGCGTGGCGCGGTGGTGGTGTTCACCGGCCGCGCCCGCGCGGTGCTGGAGGGCGGGCAATGAGGGGCGCGGTGTTCGGCCTCGCGATCATGCTCGCGGGGGGTGGTGCCGTCGCGCAGGGCATCGACCTGAGCCAGGGCGGCCCGGTCGACGTGACCGCCACCGACGGCATCGAATGGCGCCAACAGGATCAGGTGATCATCGCCCGCGGCGACGCGCGCGCGATCCGCGGGGGCGTGACAGTGGAGGCCGACCGGCTCCTCGCGCGCTATCGCCCGCGCGGGGGCACCGCGGCCACCCAGGCCCGAACATCCGCCGAGGGCCCGGCCGGCGGCGGCGAGATCTGGCGCCTGGAAGCCGAGGGCAACGTCACCGTCAGCACCGCCACCGACCGCGCCGAAGGCGACCGCGCGGTCTACGACATGGACCAGGCGGTGATGGTCATGACCGGGGACAACCTGCGCCTGGTCTCGCCCGACAACACGCTGACGGCGCGCGACAGCGTGGAATACTGGTCCGCGCGCCGCATGGCCGTGGCGCGCGGCAATGCCGTGGTGGTGACCAATGACGGAAGGCGCGTGCGGGCCGACACGCTGGTCGCGCATTTCGCCGAGACGCCGGCGCCGGGCGCGGCCCCGCGCCCGCAGCCTGCACCAGCAGCGGAGGGCGCGCGCGCGCCGTCCAGCCTCGAACGGGTGGAGGCCTTCGGCAATGTCGAGATCCGCACGGCCGAGGAAGTCGTGCGCGGCGATCGCGGCGTCTACGACCCGAATTCACAGCTCGCCCGGCTGCTCGGCGCGGTGCGCATCACCCGCGGCGAAAATACACTGACCGGCCAGGAGGCCATCGTGAACATGCAGACCGGCGTCGCGCGGCTGATCTCGGCTCCGGGCGCCCGGGTGCAGGGGCTGGTGATGCCACAGGGCGGCCAGCCCGCCACGACACCCGGGACAACACCTGGGGCCGCACCACCGCAGGAGACGCCACGATGAGCGATACACTGCGCGTGGTGGAGGGTGCGAGGCCGGGCGAACTCGTCGCCCGAGGCCTGGGCAAGCGGTACAAGAAGCGGCCGGTGGTGCGCAACGTGAGCATCTCGGTCAAGCGCGGCGAGGCGGTCGGGCTGCTCGGCCCCAATGGCGCGGGCAAGACCACCACCTTCTACATGATCACCGGCCTGGTGCAGCCAGACGAAGGCCAGGTGATGATGGACGGGCACGACGTCACCACGCTGCCGATGTACCGGCGCGCACGCCTGGGCCTGGGCTACCTGCCTCAGGAAGCCTCGATTTTCCGCGGCCTGAATGTCGAGGACAACATCCGCGCCGCGCTGGAAGTGGTCGAGCCGGTGCGCGACCGGCGCGAGCAGATGCTCGATGCGCTGCTGGCGGAATTCGGCATCTCCCACCTGCGCCGCGCGCCGGCGCTGGCCCTTTCGGGCGGCGAGCGGCGGCGCTGCGAGATCGCCCGCGCGCTCGCCACCCACCCGGCCTATATCCTGCTGGACGAGCCGCTGGCCGGCATCGACCCCATCGCGGTGGGCGAGATCCGCGACCTGGTGAAGCACCTCAAGGACCGCGGCATCGGCGTGCTGATCACCGACCACAATGTGCGCGAGACGCTCGAGATCATCGACCGCGCCTATATCCTGCACGACGGCCAGGTGCTGATGGAGGGCAGCCCGCGCGACATCGTCGCGCATGAGGGCGTGCGCCGCGTCTACCTTGGCGAAAGGTTCAGCCTCTAGCTTGGCGGCCATGCAGACCCTGGCCGCCACGCACGCGCAGCCGATGTCGCGGGGCGAACGCTGATGGCGATCGGCCCGCGGCTCGACATGCGCCATTCGCAGCAGCTGGTGATGACGCCGCAGCTGCGCCAGGCGATCAAGCTGCTGCAATCCTCCAACCTCGAAGTCACCGCCTTCGTCGAGGAGGAGCTGGAGCGCAACCCGCTGCTCGAACGCGACGAGCGCGAGCCGGCCGGCCCCGATGCAGGACGGTCCACCGACCCGCTGCCCGCCGCACCCGAGGCGCGTGATGCCGCCGAGGCCGCCGCATCCGATGTGCTGCCCGGCAGCGATGCCGCACCGCTCGATACCGAGTGGGACAATGTCTATGACGCCGGCACGCCGGCGATCGGTCGCGGCGGGCGCGCCGATTTCGAGGACGACCTCTCGGGCGTGGACGCCATGGCCGCGCCGGAGCCGAACATGCGCGAGCATATCGGCGAACAGGTGCGCCTGACCTTCGGCACCGCGCAGGAGCGCGTGATCGCCGCCAACCTGCTGGCGCTGGTGGACCCGGCCGGTCGGCTCGCCGTGGCCAGCGCCGCCATCGCCAAGGCGCTCGGCTGCGCCGAGGAGGTGGTGGAGGCGGTGCGCCTGCGCATGCAGCGCTTCGACCCGGTGGGCATGTTCTGCGCCGACCTGCGCGAATGCCTGATGGTGCAGTTGCAGGAACGCAACCGCTACGACCCCGCCATGGCCGCGCTGCTCGACAACCTCGACATGCTCGCCCGACGCGACCTGCGCGGCCTTGCCCGCGCCTGCGGCGTCGATGCCGAGGACATGACGGAGATGGTCGCCGAGTTGCGCCGGCTGGACCCCAAGCCGGGCGCGCGGTTCGACGCGCCGATGGCGGCGACGCTGGTGCCCGACGTGCTGATGCGCCGCGGCCCGGGGGCGGACTGGATCATCGAACTCAACCCCGAGACGCTGCCGCGCGTGCTGCTCAACCGCGGCTTCCATGCGCGCGCGGTGGTCGGCGCGAGGAACCGCGACGACAAGGCGTGGCTCGCCGAACGGCTGCAGACCGCCTCCTGGCTCGTGAAGTCGCTGGAGCAGCGGGCGAATACCATTCTCAAGGTCTCGGCCGAGATCGTGCGCCGGCAGGACGCCTTCTTCCGCCAGGGCATCTCGGGCCTGCGCCCGCTGATATTGCGCGACGTGGCCGAGGAGGTGGGGATGCATGAGAGCACCGTCTCCCGCGTCACCTCCAACAAGGCGATCGCCACGCCGCGCGGCACCTTCGAGCTGAAATACTTCTTCACCACCGCCATCGCCGGCACCAGCGGCGGTGAATTGGTCAGTGCCGAAGCGGTACGATACCGCATCAAGGCGATGGTGGAGGCGGAAGGGCCTGCCGGCATCCTCTCCGACGATGCGATCGTGGAGCGGCTGCGCGCGGAAGGCGTGGACATCGCCCGCCGGACCGTGGCCAAATACCGCGACGCGTTGCGCATCCCATCATCCGTGCAGCGCAAACGGGAGAAGGCCGTCCCGGCCTGATCCGACCCAGCCTGCCCGGCCCGCGCGGAGGATGCGGACCGAAAGCCCGGTCGCCACGGGGCGGCCCCTCCCCTTCACTGAAGAAGGAGGGCATAGCCCCATGCACGTCACGGTCGCAGGCAAGCAGGTCGACACCGGAGAGGCCCTGAAGGTCCATGTCCATGAAGGGCTGGACACCATCACCCGGAAGTATTTCGACCACGCGCTGGAAGCCAACGTCACATTCCATCGCTCGCGTTCCCAATTCGCCTGTGACATCAACCTCAAGGCCGGGCGCGGATTGACGTTGCGGGCCGAGGGCGAGGGCCCCGACGCCCATCGTGCCTTCGACGAGGCGGCCGAGCACCTCGCCAAGCGCCTGCGCCGCTATCGCCGCCGCATGAACGAGCATTCGCGCTCCGACGCGCCGGAACGCGAAGTCCCGGCGGATGCGGTGCCCGCGGGGCTCGAACGCGTGCTCCAGGCCGCCGGCGAGGAGGAGGACGAGGCGCCCGCCGGCAATGGCGCCGACCACGGCGCCATCATCGCCGAGCACCCCACCGAGATCAGCCTGCTGAGCGTCGGCGAGGCGGTGATGCGCATGGACCTCGCGCATGTGCCGGTGCTGATGTTCCGCAATTCCACGACCCGCGCGCTGAACGTGGTGTATCGGCGCGGCGATGGGCATGTGGGGTGGATCGACCCCGGCGGCACATGATGCGTGGCGCATGAAGGTTCTGCCTTCCTGCGCCTCGAATGCCGGATGGGCCGCATGAGAGCAGATCCCGATCAGGTGGAATCACCTGATCGGGTCAGGATGCGCGCGAAAACAGGCGCGTAGAGCCGTTACCTTGAGCCAAGGCGAACGGAAACGGCTCTAGCGACCTCGGCACGAGCCAACGCCGCTATGGCGGGTTGGCCGGCACCTCGCCCGCGAGGAACCGGTCGATCTGCGCCAGAGCCGGATCGAGGTCGATCGACCACGCCCCGAAGGTGTCGTTGAAGGCCTCGATCCAGACCGCGTGGTGGTGCCCGCACAGGCGCGACAATTGTGCGAAGCAGGCGCGCAGGGACATCAGCCCCGTGGTGCCGGGAATGATCTCGAACACGCGCCGGCCGGGCCGGGCCAGCAGCAGGTTGGCAAGCCCGGCGCCATGCGTGGCCACGATCGCCTCCGCATCGCGCAGCAGGGCCGCCTGGCTGACCAGCGGCAGGCCGCGAAAGGTGATGCTTTCGAAGCCACGCGCGCGCAGCGCCTCCTCCAGCGCGTCCTCGTTGCGCAGGGGGCGGTTGCGCCCGTCGCGGCGCGAGACATAGACGCGCCGCGGCCCCGGCGTGCCAAGCGCATCCACCCGGCCACCCACCCGCGCGAGCAGCGATGCATGCGCACCGAAGGGCGCGAGGTGCCGAAGCCCCGCCCTTCCCAGGTGCAGGCGCCGGACGAAGGTCGCCGCACCGACACCGATCGTGGGCACGGCCGTGCCCGAGGCGGTGTCGAGCCAGTCCTGGACATAGGGTGCCGGATCCTCGCGCACCAATACGGGCATGCCTTCACCGGCGCCATCGAGCCGCCAGGCGGTGCCGGGCAGGATATCCACCGTCCAATGGTAGATGTTGTTGAAGGGTTCGACGGCGAAGGCCGCCTCGACCACCTCCGGCGCGTCGGCCATTGCCGCGAGCGAGGCTTCGGCGACCGGGCGACCGAGGCCGCGATGCACCGCGCCCTCGCGCGCCCAGATCTGGCCGCGTGCGTTCACGAAGACATCGCGAAGCAGGCGCACCGCGGCGGCCGGCGGCGTTGCTTCGTGCCGGCCCTGGGCCTCGACGGCGCTGCGGAATTCCCGTGTGGCAGCGTGTGGCGCGCCGGGCGACTCCCCGATCCAGGGGAAGGCCGACAGGGGTCGGGGCAGGGCAGCGGTGACATCGGGCGAGAAGGGCGAGGCCACCGCCATCGGGGCGGCCGGTTCGGCGGCACCTGCCAGACGACGGTGCAGCGCCCGCGCCACCTGTTGCCAAAGTGCCGGCATGGCAGTGTCGCGCTGGGCTGTGAGGGCGATTGTCGCGCCCCGCTCGCGCACCTCCTGTTGCTCGAAATTCTCGGGCGTGGCGAGCAGCACGGCCAGCGCCGGGATGCCCTGAGAACCGCTGGCCAGGCGCTGCGCCGCAAGGTTGCGGATCTGCACGGGCAGTTCGGCGGAAACCGCGAGCGCGGCGGCGTCCTCGATGGCCGATGAGTTGTCCAGCGCCAATGCCGCGTTGACCGCCGCGATGACGCCGCGCGGCAGCATGCGCGCCGCCGGAAGGCGGGTAGCCAGGCGGCGCACCAGCGCAGGCTCGCCGGCCTCGGCAGCGTGCAACAGGGATTTATTCGCGCGGGCATGGGCGGCGCGGCGCCAGGCCGGCGCAGGCACGCCGGCGCGCTCACGCTCGGCGTTCAGGCGCATCTGAGCGACGACGCCCGCGGGGGTGCCAAGCGCCGCCGCATCCGCCCACAGGCGTTCCGCCATGGCATCGTGCCCGCGCAGCAGCGCTGCATGCGCCAGTTGATGGTGCCAGTGGCGCGAATCCCTGCGACGCGAACGCATCAGGTGGCACAGGCCGTCGGGATCCTGCGCGAGCACCAGCGCCAGCACCTCGCTGATGAGGCGGGAGCCGGTCAGCCGCGCAATCGTGCCGTGCCGCATGAACGGCAGCCAGATGCGCCGGACACGCCCGGGCGGGCCCGCCGCCTCGGCATGCAGGCGGTCGAGCGGATGATGCGGGTCTGCCAGCGTGACGGCGAAGCCCGGTAGGTCGTCGGGTGCCACCGCCATGCCGGCATTCAGGCGCGGGTCGAAATTGTGGTGGTAGCGTCGGTCCTGCGGCACATCCGCCGGGTCGATCGAGACCTGGGGCGAGACCGCGAGCGCCGCATCCAGCCCGAGCAGCCGCCCGTGCTTCAGCGCGCCATAGCCACCCATGCTGAAGCCGTAGCCGATGGCCGGGCCGCGCAGCAGCGCGCGGATATGCGGCGCGGCGCGCGCCACCGCCTGCGCCGGGTACCAGTTGGCCCGCTTGCCGACGAAGCCGATGGCGTGCAGGTCAAGCTTCTCGACCGGGTCCCGCGCCCAGAAGCGCAGCCCCTGCGGGCGTTCGCCCATGCCAGCGAAGGTCACGAGGGTGAAGGCGGAGGCGCCAGGGCGGTGGATAACGACGATATCGTCGTCCTCATGGAGGATGCGCGCCTCCGTGCCGCTGGCGAGGGCGGCGGAACTCATGCCGATCCTGCTGGCGTGCTGGACGGGGCCACGGTTTGCGCTGGCGCGCCTCCCGGCGCCTTGCCGCGCGCCGCAGCGCTTTCCATGGCCGTGCGGTGCGCGGTCGTGCGCCGCAACAGGCTGCGCGCCAGGCTGCGCAGCGGCAGCGGCAGGCCAGCCGCGCCGGCGAGGAGCATCAATGCGGGCAGGCTGGCCCGGTGCAGCGGCGCGGCGGGGTCGGCGACCAGCACGGCAAGGCTTTCCTCCGCCCAGCCGTGGCGCGCGAGAATGAGCGCACAGCCGGCACGCACCGGCGGAGGCAGATCGATGGCAACCGCCCGCTCCGCAGCACGGCGCACCCCTTCCCCATCGCCCAGCGTGGCAGCCGCGGCGACGACGGCCTGGGTTTCGCGCGGCCCCAACGCAGACCTGGTGACGCCCATGGCGAGCACATCCGCCCAGCGCCCTTCCGTCTGCGCGCGCAGGATGAGCGAGCCATCGCCGGTCGGCGTGGCAGTGGTGGCGTCGCTCATGTCCAGCGTGCAGGCCTCGCGGCGCGGCGCCGCATCGGCCTTTCGGGCAGTCGGTTCACGCCGTCCAGAACATCAGATTCCGGATCAATGCACCAGAGCCGTGCCCATGCCGTGCTGGGCGATGGCGGCCGCCGCGAGGTCGAGGCTCGGCGCCGCGCCGATCGGCGTGCCATCGGCGGCGTGGATGGCAATCGCCGGCTGGCCATTCACGACCACGGGGCGGACATAGGCGATGTGCGCCGCGCCATATCGTGCCCAGGCCAATGGCGAGAGTGCACGCAACTGGGCCGCCGTCAGGCTGGCCTGCATGTCATCGTCGGCGTCGTCGAAATTGTCCTGGTCGGTCATTGCAAGGTCTCCTTCCTGCGCGTCCCATATGGGCCCGCGGGGTTGGGCCGGCCCGGATGGGCCCGGCTGGTGGGTGGCGGCCTCAGCCCCGTTCGGGGAGGCCCTCCACGATGGCCGTCGTGCCGTTGGTACGTGCGGCGATACGGATTGTCTTGACCCGGCTTTCGGGAACCGGGCGCTTGAGATCGAGGTGCAACAGCCCGTTGTCGAGCCAGGCGCCTTCCACCTCCATGCCTTCCGCAAGGACGAAGGCCCGCTGGAACTGGCGCGAAGCAATGCCGCGATGGAGGAAGATGCGCCCCTCCACGTCCTCCTTGTGGCGACCACGGATGACCAGCTGGTTGTCCTCCTGCGTGATCTGCGAGGTCGTCCATCGCGAAGCCGGCGACGGCCAGGGTGATGCGCAGGCGGTTCTCGCCGATCTGCTCGATGTTGTAGGGCGGATAGCCGTCGGCGTTCTTGCCCACGCGGTCGAGCATCTGCTCGAGATGGTCGAAGCCGAGGAACAAGGGCGAGCCGAACAGCGACGGGCGCGACACGATAGCGGGCCTCCTCATCCGAGAGCGAAGCGGGCGGCGGGGCCCGAAGCACCCCGCCGATGCTCAATTTTGGCGCCCGCGACCGCGGTTGCAAGGGGTGGCGGGGGGGGCTACATCCGGCCGCCCGCCATGACCGACGCCCAGACCCTGCCCATCCTGCTCGTGCCCGACCCGCGCCTGCGGGCGCGTGCGAAGCCCGTGGGGGCCGCCGAGACCGACCGCGTGCGCGCGCTCGCCCCGCGCATGCTGGCGGCGATGTACGCCGCGCCGGGCATCGGCCTGGCCGCGCCGCAGGTCGGCGAGCTGCTGCGCCTGGTGGTGATCGACCTGCAGAAGGACGAGAAGCCCGACCCCATCGTGCTGGTGAACCCCGAGATCGTCGCCGCCAGCCGCGAGACCGCGACGCGCGAGGAAGGCTGCCTCTCCCTGCCCGGCCAGTATGGCGACGTGACCCGCCCCGCCCAGGTGCGCGTGCGCTACCAGGACCTGACCGGCGCGCGGCGGGAGATCGAGGGCGAGGGCCTGCTCTCGGCCTGCCTGCAGCACGAGATCGACCACCTCGACGGCGTGCTGTTCGTGGACTACCTGAGCGCGCTGAAGCGCAACATGCTGCTGCGGCGCCTCGCCAAGGACCTCAAGGGCCGCGAACGCGCCTGACCGGGCCCGCCGCGGCACGGAAGGACCCGCCATGCGCCTCGCCTTCATGGGCAGCCCGATTTCGCGGTGCCCGCCCTGCGCGCGCTGCACGCGGCCGGGCACGACATCGCCGCCGTCTACTGCCAGCCGCCACGCCCGGCCGGGCGCGGCCAGCGCGAGACCCCCTGCCCGGTGCATCGCGCCGCGCTCGACCTCGGGCTGCCGGTGCGCACGCCCGCGCGCGCTGAAGCGCGACACGGCCGAGCACGCGGCCTTCGCGGCGCTCGACCTCGATGCCGCGGTGGTGGCCGCCTATGGGCTGATCCTGCCACCGGCGATGCTGGAGGCGCCGCGGCGCGGCTGCCTCAACATCCATGCCTCGCTGCTGCCGCGCTGGCGCGGCGCGGCGCCGATCCATGCCGCGATCCTGGCCGGCGACGACGCCAGCGGCATCACCATCATGCGCATGGACGAAGGCCTGGACACCGGCCCGATGCTGCTGGCCGAAGCGCGTGCCGATCGGTGCGCATACCACGGTGGGCGAATTGCACGACACGCTGGCCGCACTCGGCGCGCAGCTGGTGCTGCGCGCGCTCGCCGACGACCCGCCCGCCGTGGCGCAGCCCGAGGAGGGCGTCACCTACGCCCCGAAACTCACCAAACCCGATGGCCGGCTCGACTGGACGCAGGATGCGGCGGCGCTGGAGCGCCGGGTGCGGGCGCTGAACCCCTGGCCCGGCACCTTCTTCGAGCATGGCGGGGAGGCCATCCGCGTGCTCGCCGCCGGCGTGGAGGCCGGCGATGGGCGCGCCGGGCACGGTGCTCGACGATGCCGGGCTGGTCGCCTGCGGGCAGGGCGCGCTGCGGCTGCGGCGGCTGCAGCGGCCCGGGCGGGCGGCGATGGACACCGCCGAGTTCCTGCGCGGCTTCGCGCTGCCGCGCGGTGCGGTGCTGGGCTGATGCCATCCTACGCGCTGATGCTGGAGTACGACGGCGCGCCCTTCGTGGGCTGGCAGCGCCAGGCGCAGGGGCTCTCGATCCAGCAGGTGATCGAGGAGGCGGCGGCGCGGCTCAATGGCGGCGTGGTGCCGCCGGTGGTGGCGGCGGGCCGCACCGATGCCGGCGTGCATGCCGAGGCGCAGGTGGTGCAGGTGACGCTCGCGACCGGCCTGCCGCCCGAGAGGCTGCGCGAGGCGGTGAACTTCCACACCCGCCCGCACCCCAGTCTCGGTGATCGGCGCGGCGGTCGTTCCCGAAGAATGGTCGGCGCGGTTTTCCGCCATAGGCCGCGCCTATCGCTATCGCATCCTGAACCGCCGCGCGCGCCCGGCGCTGGACGAGGGGCGCGTATGGCACGTGCAGCGCCGCCTCGATGCGGGGGCGATGCATGCGGCGGCGCAGGGGCTGCTCGGGCAGCATGATTTCTCGGCCTACCGCGCCGCCTCCTGCCAGGCGAAAAGCCCGCTGCGCACGCTCGACCGGCTGGATGTGTCGCGGCTGGGGGAGGAGGTGGTGGTGGTCGCGCAGGCGCGATCCTTCCTGCACCACCAGGTGCGCAACCTGGTCGGCACGCTGGTCGAGGTCGGGTTCGGCCGGCGCCCGGAATCCTGGCCGCGCACGGTGCTGGAGGGGCGCGACCGTGGCCGCGCCGGGCAGACCGCGCCGCCCGAGGGGCTGGTGCTGACCGGCGTGCGCTACGCCGAGCCGATCGACTGGCAATAGGCCGGGCGGGAGCCCTGCGCTTGCGGGACACGAGGGCGGACCCTTCGCGCCCCGGGCATCAGGCCAGGGACAGCCGCAGCACCAGGCCCGAGAGAAAGATCGCGATGGCGAAGTCGAGCAGCACGAAGGCCGCCGCGCGCAACCCGTTCACGCCGAGGGCGGCGCGCGCGGCGAACCATTGCAGCCACACCGCATAGCCAAGCCCGGCCAGGCCCAGCGCATCGATCAGGAAGCCGGACCCTCCCAGCAGCATCGGCAGGGTGAACAGTCCGAGCACGCCGTACTGCACGACATTCGACCAGTTCCACGCCGCGATCAGGCGCGGCCACTGCGCGCGCTTTCCCATCGCCTCGGCCAGCGGCAGCGAGGCGAGCGCGAAGCCTGCCCAGGAACAGACATAGGCGATGAGGTCCGCCGCGAAGGCGCGCCACGGGTCGATCGGCACCGGCGCCTCCGCCGCGCCCAGCGTGCGCAGCAGCAGGAACACCGGCAGGCACAGCAGGGCCGCGCGGAAGGACTGCAACGCCTCCTGCGCCGTGGGCGCGAAGACGAGCACGCCCTCCGCCCGCCCGCGCGCGAGCAGCAGCGCCCCGGCCAGGCCGCGGGCAACCGGGCCAGGTGGCGGCGGGGCGGCGCCGCTCAGCCGAGCACCTCGTCCAGCACGGCGTGGTAGGTGGCGGCGAGGCGGCGCAGTTCCTCGACCGGCGCGTGCTCGTTCACCTGGTGCAGCGTGGCGCCGACCGCGCCGAATTCGGCGACCGGGCAATACCGCGCGATGAAGCGGGCGTCGGAGGTGCCGCCGCCGGTGTCCAGCGCGGGCGCCTGGCCGGTGCTGCGCGCGATGGCGCGGGTCAGCGCATCGACGAAGGGGCCGGGTTTGGTGAGGAAGCTTTCGCCCGAACATTCGGCCGCGAGGTCGTAGCGGCAGCCGGCGGCGCGCAGCGCGGCGTGCAGGCGCTCGGTGAGGTCCGCGCTGGTGTGCAGGTCGTTGAAGCGGATGTTGAGCATGGCGCGCGCGGTGGCCGGGATGACGTTGGAGGCGGCATTGCCGACATCGAAGCCGGTCACCTGCAGCGTGGTCGGCGGGAAGAAGGCGCTGCCATTGTCGAGCGGTGCGGCGAGCAGCGGGCCGAGCGCGGCCATCAGGCGATGCATCGGGATTGTCGGCCAGCGCGGGATAGGCGCTGTGCCCCTGCGTGCCGTGCACGGCGATGCGCGCGGTGAGGCTGCCGCGCCGGCCGATCTTGATGGTGTCGCCCAGCACCTTCCGGCTGGTGGGCTCGCCGACCAGCGCCATGTCGGGGACGTGTCCGTGCGCCTGCATCCATTCCAGCACGCGGGCGGTGCCGTCGATGGAACGCGCCTTCCTCGTCGCCGGTGATGAGCAGGGAGATGCTGCCGGGATGGTCTGGCCGCGCCGCGAGATAGTCGGCCAGGCCGGCGATGAAGGCGGCGATGCCGCCCTTCATGTCGCAGGCGCCGCGGCCGAACAGCAGCCCGTCGCGGATGGTCCCGCTGAACGGGTCGCTCGGTCCAGGCGGCGGTGTCGCCGGGGGGCACCACGTCGGTATGGCCGGCGTAGCACAGATGCGGGCCGGCGATGCCGCGTCGGGCGAACAGGTTGTCCACGCGGTAGTCGTCGGGGCCGAACACCAGCCGCGTGCAGGCGAAGCCGAGCGGCTCCAGCGCGCGCCTGCACGACATCGAGCGCGCCGTCATCGGCGGGTGTCACCGACCGGCAGCGGACCAGCGCCTGCGCCAGCGGGATGGGGTCGGTCGCCACGCGGGGCGTCAGTCGCGCAGCAATTCGTTGATGGCGGTCTTCGCACGGGTCTGCGCATCGACGCGCTTGACGATGACCGCGCAGTACAGCGAGGGGCCCGGCGAGCCGTCCGGCAGCGGCTTGCCCGGCAGCGCGCCCGGCACCACCACCGAATAGGACGGCACCCGGCCGATGAAGACCTCGCCCGTCGCGCGGTCGATGATCTTGGTCGAGGCGCCGATGAACACGCCCATCGAGAGCACCGCGCCGCGCTCCACGATCACGCCCTCGGCCACTTCGGAGCGTGCGCCGACGAAGCAGTCGTCCTCGATGACCACCGGGTTCGCCTGCAGCGGCTCCAGCACGCCGCCGATGCCCACGCCGCCCGAGATGTGCACGTTCTTGCCGATCTGCGCGCAGGAGCCGACCGTCGCCCAGGTATCGATCATCGTGCCCTCATCGACGCGCGCGCCGACATTCACGAAGGAGGGCATCAGCACGACATTGCGCGCGATGATAGGCGGAGCGGCGCACCACCGCGCCGGGCACGGCGCGGAAGCCGGCTTCCTTGAAGCGGTTCTCGCCCCAGCCCTCGAACTTCAGCGGCACCTTGTCGTAGGCGCCCGCGGCGGTGTCCATCGGCGCGGAATCGACCAGGCGGAAGGAGAGCAGCACCGCCTGCTTCAGCCATTGGTTGACCTTCCAGCCGCCCTGCCCGTCGGGCTCGGCCACGCGCGCGCGGCCGGAATCGAGGGCATCGAGCGCATCCTCCACGGCGGCGCGATCGGGGCCGGCGGTGGCGGCGCTGACGCGCTCGCGGGTGTTCCACAGCGCCTCGATCCGGCTTTGAAGGGCGGTCGTGTCCATGGTGCGGGCGGCCTCCGGCGATCGTGCAACGTGGCGGTTCCTTGAGGCCCCGGCGCTGGCCTGTCAACGCGCGCGGCGCCGGTAACCGGGCGTTCACCGGAAGCGGGCTTCCATTGGCGCATGAACACGGCAATCCGCCCGGAGGATCTCTCCGCGATGGTCCCGCCCGCCGCGGTGGCCTCGGCCGCCGTGCATGGCGCCCTGCTGGAATCCCGCCAGCGCTGGCAGGACCTCGCCGGCCTCGGCGCCGACATGGTGTTCGAGACCGACAATGCCGGGCGCTTCACGTTCCTGTGGCCGGATGTCGTGCTGGGCCACCGCGCCGCGACGCTGCTCGGCCGGCGTGCGGATTCGCTGCTGCTGGGCGCGGGCGCCAGCCCCTTCAGCCTGCGCCAGGCGGTACGCAACCATCGCGCCTGGGTGGCGGATGCGGCGCGGCAGCCACGTTGCCTGTCGCTGTCGCTGGCGCCGCTGGGCGATTCGCGGGGAGCCTTCGTCGGGCTGCGCGGCGCCGCCCATGACGTGACGGTCCAGGAAACCGCCGCCGCCGCCGCCGCCGCCGGATTGCGACGTGCCGCCGTCCTCGATGCCCTGTCCGGCTCCGTGCGTCATGCCGGCACGGCGCGGGAGGCTGTGACGCGCGGCCTGAGCGGGCTGCGCGATGCGCTGGGCTGCGCCGGCACGGCGATGCTGGTGCCCGGCCATGACGCGCCGGCCACCGCCGACGCCACCATGGACCCGCCCCCGGGGCTGATGGCCGCCGCCGGGCGCGCCATGGCCGATGGGCAGGACTGGTCGGGCGCGCTGCAGGGTGGCGGGCCCGCGCGCGGTGTTTCATCACCGCGGCCAGCCGCTCGCCAGTTCCGCCCTCGCGGCGTGGCGCGACCCGGGCGCCCGCACCTGGGACGATGAGGATTTCGCCGTGCTGCGCTCGATGGCCGCGATGCTCGGCGCCGTACTCGGCTTCGGTCGCATGCAGGAGGAACTGGAACGCCTGGCCAGCACCGACACGCTGACCGGGCTGGGCAATCGCCGCGCCTTCCTGGAGGCGCTGGGCCAGCGCCTGGCCGGACGGCCACGCGCGGGTCCGGGTGCGGTGCTGTTCCTGGATCTGGACAACCTGAAGCCGCTGAACGACCGCCACGGGCACGATGCCGGCGACGATGCACTGCGCGCCACCGCCATCCTGCTGCGCGACGCCGCCGGCGAGCACGACGTCGCCGCACGCCTGGGTGGCGATGAATTCGTGCTTTGGGTGGACGGGGTGGATGCGGCCGCGGCGATCGCGCGCGCTGAGCTGCTCATCGGCGCCGCGCATGCACTGCCTTCGGACCATGCGCCCCGCTTCAGCCTCGGCATCGCGGCCTGGAACCCGGCCTCGGGCGAGGGCGCCGAACGCCTCGTGGCCCGCGCCGATGCCGCGCTCTATGCAGCCAAACGCAGTCGCCGCGGCGGCTGGTGCCTCGCGGATGCCCCGGCATGAACAGCCTCAACGACGCCGCCCGGATCCTGGACGAAGGCCCCGCCGAGGCGCGCCTGCGCCTGGCGCGTGACCCGGCGGCCCCGCCCGAGGCGCTGTACTACCTGATGGGCGATGCCCAGACGCAGGTTCGCGAGGCGGTGGCGGCCAACCCCGCCACACCTTTCCAGGGCTTCGCCATCCTCGCTGCGGATGGCGAGGTGCAAGTGCGCGCCGCGTTGGCCGGGCGCCTCGCAGCACTCGCGCCGGGGCTGCCCGCGCCGCAGCAGGATCGCCTCGCGCACATGGCCTGGACGGCGCTTGCGCAACTCGCCACCGATACGGCCGAGGAGATCCGCGCGACCATCGCCGAGGCGGTGAAGGATCTTCCCATGGCGCCGCGCGACCTGGTGCTGCGCCTCTCCCACGACCATGCGCTGAGGGTGTGCGAACCGATCATTCGCCTCTCGCCGCTCCTGACCGAGGACGACCTGCTCGGCCTCGTGGCCGCGGCCCCGGTCGCCACCACCCTGACCGCCATCGCGCGGCGCCCCGGCATCAGCGAAACCGTGGCCGATGCGCTCGCGGCATCGCGCGAGACCGGCGTGGTTGCGGCGCTGCTCGGCAACCACAGCGCCTCGATCCGCGAAAGCACGCTCGACGCCCTGGTGGTGCAGGCGGCCGAACGCACGGCCTGGCAGGAGCCGCTGGTGCGCCGCCCGGCGCTGCCGCCGCGCGCGGCGGTGGCGTTGGCCAGCCTGGTGGCCGAGGAACTGCTGGCCCCGCTCGCCACCCGCACCGATCTGCCGCCGGCCGTCTGCGCGCATATCCGCGCCGCGGTGGCCAAGCGCCTGGCCGGCGCCGCCAGGCCCGGCGAGACCGACGAGGATGCAGCCGCGCGCGCGGCCATCCTGCTGCGCGCAGGCGCGCTCACCGAGGCTGTGATGCTGCAGGCCGCGCAGCGCGGCGAACGTGCCTTCGTCGCCGCCGCGCTCGCCGGGCTCAGCCGGATGCCGCGCAGTGCGGTGGAGGACGCGATCACCACGCGCTGCGCGAAATCCATCGCCGGCATGGGACGCCAGGGCGGGCTGCACACGACCACGATCGAGGCCGTGGTGGGGCTGCTGGCTCCGGGCATGCCCGGAGCCGCGAGCGTGGCGCCTGAACTGGTGGGCGATGGCGAATTGCGCTGGCGGATCGATGCGCTCTCTCGCGCCGCGGCGCGATAGGCGCGCGGCGCGGGCCTTCCGCCGGTCGGCGTGTCCTGGCCGGACTGTTGCCGTTCGCCAGGCACGTGGATACCGCTCGCGTGTCCGCGGCGGGCCGACAGAAACGCCCGGCGCCGTCAGGGACGGATCAGCGTGCCCGCCCCGCCATCGGTGAACAGTTCGCGCAGCACCGCGTGCCTGACCCGGCCATCGAGAATGACCGCCCCCTTCACGCCGCGCTCCACCGCATAGATGCAGGTCTCGACCTTCGGGATCATGCCGCCGGAAATCCAGCCCGCCGCGATGCCGGCCTTGACCTCGGCGACGGTCAGTTCCGGGATCAGGCGCCTGTTCGCGTCGAGCACGCCGGGAACGTCGGTCAGCATCAGGAGCCGTTCGGCGCCGAGGGCTCCGGCGATCGCACCCGCGGCGGTGTCGGCGTTGATGTTGTAGGTCTGCCCGTCCTCGCCCACGCCGACGGGTGCCACCACCGGCACGATATCGGCACCGATCAGCAGACGCAGCACGCGCGGATCGACGCTGGCGGGTTCGCCCACATAGCCGAGGTCGAGCACCTTCTCGATGTTGCTGTCGGGGTCGCGATAGGTGCGGTTGAGCTTGCGCGCACGGATCAGCCCGCCATCCTTGCCCGAGATGCCCACCGCCAGCACGCCGGCGCGGGTGATCGCCTCGGCCACCTGCTTGTTCACCGGCCCGGCGAGGACCATCTCGACGACGTCGAGCATTTCCTCATCCGTCACGCGCAGGCCCTGCACGAAGGTCGATTTCACGTTCAGCCGCTTGAGCATGGCGTTGATCTGCGGCCCGCCGCCATGCACCACGACCGGGCTGACGCCGACCTGTTCAAGAAGCGCGATGTCGCGCCCGAAGCGCAATGCTGTCTCATCCTCGCCCATCGCGTGGCCGCCGTACTTCACGACCACGATGGCGTCGTCGTAACGCTTCAGGAAGGGCAGCGCGCCAGCGAGCATCCGCATCGGGTCGGGCGCGTCATCGGCATCGGTGAGGCTGGGATCGCTGGTCATGCGGGGGTCGCGGTCCTTGATCGGTCCATCGGTCCCGGGGGGTTTAGAGCAGAACGAGGGCGGGTGAAATCGCCCGGCCGGATGGGAACGCCAGCCCGGACAGGGCCATGGCGGCGCTGCCGCGGGGATGCCGACGCGGGGGCCGCTGGCCGGGCGTTTCGATGGGGTGACCCATCGACGGCACGTGCAGGGGCCAAGGCGCAAACGTGACGCAGGGGGCATTGCCGGGCATACAATCTGGAATTGTACCGACCACGACCCAAGCGCGAACCTCCACGCCCCCGGGAGCCTGCCGCATGCCGCGACTGACCCTCCTGCTGCCCCTTGTCGCACTGGCGCTGGCGTCCTGCGGCGCGCGCACCGCGGCGGGGCGCAGCGAGGCGGCGCCACAGTTTTGGCGCCCCTCGGTCTCGAAGGAGGCCTGGCGCATCGACGGCCACCTGACCACCGAGCGGGTGGCTGCGGGCCTGGGATCTCGCCCGCGCCACGAGGTCTACATCATGGTGAATGGCAACGAAGCGATGCGCGGGCCGATGCCGCGCGACCGTGCGGTGGAACTCGCCGGCAGTGCCGAAGGCGCGACACTCTCCGCCTTCTGCACCCCCCGCGAAGTCGCCCGCGCGACGCTGGAGGTGGCCTGCCTGGTGCTGGTGGACAATGAACGGGCCGCCACGCTCACCTTCACGGCGGGGCCCCGCCCGCGGCGATAGAGCCGTCTCCGTTCGCCTTGGCTCGCGGCAATGATCTCTAACCCCTTGTTTTCGCGAGCATCTTCACCCGATCAGGTGATTCCACCTGATCGGGATCTGCTCCAGCCGCGAACGGGCCCGCAGCGGAAGGCCCGTATCCGCCCACCGATGGTCACCGGAGCGGTCACCGCGCGGCATGCCCGCCCCCCGGATCGACCACGGGCGCGACCAGCGACGCAACTTCGAGCAGCGCCGCGTCGCCGAAGCGTGGCCCGACGATCTGCACGCCGACCGGCATCCCATGGGGACCGGTGCTGCAGGGGATCGCGACGCAGGGCACGTGCAGCAGCGTCCACAGGCTGTTGAACACCGGATTGCCCGTGTCATTGCGCCCCACCGGCGCCTCACCGGTTGCGGCGGGCGTCAGCACGGCGTCGATTCCGGGAAACAGCGCGTCGAAGAGCCGGCGGCATTCAGCCGCGTGGTCGTAGGCCCAGGTCTGCTGCTGCGGTGTGATGCCTTCCTTGTTCAGCGTGCGGTCGTGGAAGTCCTGGTGCAGGATCGCGGGCGCCTTCAGGTACTCCTGCAGGAAGGCGCCGCGCCCTTCGCCGTGCAGCACGATGTGGTGTGCGCGGGCGATCTCCTCGAAGGCCGCCGGCAGGGCGAGTTCCTCCACCGCCACGCCGGCTTCATCAAGGCGTCGCGCGGCCGTTGCCAGCGCGTCCCGGGCCTCCGGCTGTGCCGACTCCCAATGCGGGGTGCGGCAGACCCCGATGCGGAGTTCGCGCAGGCCCCTGGCCATGGGCGCGTCCAGCCCGAACAGTCGAAAGGCCTGCGCAACCAGGCGCAGGTCCGCCGGCTCACGCCCGTACCATCCGATCGTGTCGAGCGTATGCGAGTACCGCTTCGCCCCTTCGCTGTTCACCACGCCATGGGTCGGCTTCATCGCATAGACGCCGCAGAAGGAGGCCGGGCGAATCGTGCTGCCGCCCGTCTGCGTGCCGAAGGCGAGTGGCACCATGCCTTCCGCCACCGCCGCCGCCGAACCGGACGAGGACCCTCCCGGCGTGCGCGTCGCGTCGTGCGGGTTGCGGGTCAGTGCACGGCGACCGGCCGCGGCGAATTCCACCGTGTCGGTCTTGCCGAAGATCACCGCGCCCTCGCCGCGCGCGACGCCCACGCAGGCGGCGTCACGGCCCTGGCGCAGGCCCTCATAAAGTGGGGAATTGTGTGTGGTCGGCATGTCGGCCGTGTCGATCATGTCCTTCACGCCGAAGGGCAGGCCGTGCAGCACTCCCTTGGCATGGGCCTTGTCCACGCGGCGGGCGTTCGCCACGGCGAGCATTGGGTCGAGGAAGGCGAAGGCCTTCGTCACCGGTTCGCGTTCCACGCAACGTTCCAGGCACGAGCGCGTCAGCGCCTCGGCCGTCAGGCTGCCGTCCCGCAGCTTCGCGCCAGCGGCGGCGGCGGTGAGTTGCCAGGGTTCCATCACGGCTTTCCTTTCAGGGCACGGGCCGGAACACGCCGGCGGGCTCGGCGAATTTGTCGGCCAGGCGAGGCAATTCGGCGGACATGACGCCCAGCGCGCGGGCGAGTTCGCTGTCGCGCGCGGCGCGTTCCACAGGCGCAGGAGAGCCGGCCGGACCAGCTCCACCGCGCAACGCTGGGCGTCGGCCGCGCTCGGACAGCGTATCCTCGATGATCCGCGCGGCCCGCAGCACGCGACTCTCCGCGAAGTACGGGCCCATCACCTGCACATTGAGCGGCATGCCCGAAGGGTCGAAGCCGCAGGGGACGGAGATGGCGGGATGGCCCGAGAGGCTCGCGATGTTCATCGCCCCCTCGCGGGTGAAGGCGATGGTGCCGGCAGGGTCGTCGAAGCGCGGCGCGACGCGGTAGGCACCGGGCAGCAGCAACAGGTCGCAGATCTGGAACAGCGCATCCGTGCCGCGGGCCAGATGCCGGCGCAGGCGTTGCGCCGCAATGAAGTCCGCCGCCGAAACCATCGAACCCGTTGTCAATTTGTCGCGCAGTGCCTGGCCCATGAGGTCGGCGCGCTCGCGGAAGTCGGCTTCGTGGATGCTGAAGGATTCAGCCGGGTTGATGATTCCGGCAGCACGCCGGTAGTGGGTCAGCGGCGCCGGCAGCGTCACCTCCAGCAGCCGCGCGCCGCGCGCCTCCAGCATGCGCGCCGTCGCCTCGACGCCGGCGGCGATGTCGGGATGGATTTCCGCAGGCGGCAGGCCGGTCACCAGGCCGATGGTCATGCCGGCAAGACCGTCGCCGAGGCCGCTGCGATGATCCGGCACGGGCGCATCCGCGCTGCCCGGGTCCTGCGGGTCGTGGCCGGCGATGGCGTTGAGCACCAGCGCGCTGTCCTCGGCGGTCCAGCACAGCGCGCCCGTCACGTCGAGCGACCAGCAGTTGGGCAGCACCCCGGCGCGGCTCGTGCGGCCATAGGTCGGCTTCAGCCCGTGAAGGCCGTTGGCCGCCGCTGGCAGGCGGATGGAACCGCCGGTGTCGGAGCCGAGCGCGAAGGGCGCCAGCCCCGCCGCGACCGCCGCGCCGCTGCCGGTGGAGGACCCGCCGGTGAACCGGTCGAGGTCCCAGGGGTTCCGCGCAACCTCGAAGGGCAGGTCGAAATGCACCGCGCCGGTGCCGGTGCCGTATTCCCAGGTGTTCAGCTTGCCGAGCAGGATGGCGCCGGCCGTCTCCAGCCGGGCGATGATGTGGGCGGTGGTGTCCGGCACATGGTCCAGCATCAGCCGCGACCCGGCCGTCGTGCGGATGCCGGCGGTGAAGTAGTTGTCCTTCACCGCGAAGCCGACGCCGTGCAGCGGGCCGCGCCAGCGCCCGGCAGCGATCTCCGCCTCGGCCCGCCGCGCCGCCGCCAGCGCGCGGTCGGGCAATGGCGTCAGGTAGGCACGGACACGACCGTCGATGGCATCGATGCGGTCAAACAGCGCGCGGATGTGCTCGACCGGCGACATCCGGCGCGTCGCGATGCGGCGCCCGGCCTCGGCGGCGGAGAGGAAGCAGGGCTCGTCGGTCATGCGGTCATTCTTCCGGGGCTGGCCGTGCGGCGCGCGCGTCTCGTCGCGCCCGTGGCATGCGGAAGGCGGCAGGCACCTGGCGCATGACGGGAGAGATGCAGGTGGCGACCAGCGCCACGTCCACGGAGAGGACCCTGCCAGTCAGTCTCATCTGCGCGACGCCGCGCCGCGCGGTCCCGGGCAGCATGGTCCTTGCCACAGCGAGGCCCGCCGCGAACCGCAGCGCCGGACCCGCGGGCTGGAACGCCAGCACGACGCAGGCCTGCATCACGAAGCCGGCCATCATCAGCAGGGGCGCCCTGGAACGCAGCGCCACTGCCGTCGCCGGCCTGAAGGAGGCCCCGATGGCGATGCGGACGATGCCGCGACAGGCAGGGCGAAAACGGGGCGACCCCTCCGCGGGCAGGCCGGAATGCCGAGCCTTTGCGACCGCGATCAGGACACCGAGCAGCCATGGCAGCGGCAGATGAAATGCGGCGACGGCCGCGCCGCTCGCTCGACCCAAAAGGACAGATTGGACGATGCATGGAAGGCCAGCCCTTAAGTCGCGACGCGCCGATCCAACGTCGTCAGTCACCAACTCCCAAGCAATTTCAAGGCCACCGACGATGGCAGAACGGGGATGGTCTCGCGTCTCGTGGCGCGGATGGTCCGTGGGCGCGTCCTATGGCGCATGCGGGGCGGGTTCATCGTTCAGATGCCGGCTCGTCTCGCCGGGTGCATTCGCCTCAGGCTTGATGCGGGAGAGAGGGCGGCCCTCAGCCGCCCTGCGGCCGTAGGTGGCCATGCGCACGCCGCGCTGCCGATCAGCCCGCGGGCGCGCCCCAAGCCGAACCAGGCGCCGACCTTGGTGAATAGGCTGATCTTTGGGGTAGATGGCCGCGCTGTCGCCAAGCCAAGCAGCGGCGAATGGCCGCCCAGGCGCCAGGCTTTTGCTTTCGCGAGCATCTTCACCGGATCAGATGAGGGGCCCCCATCCTGTTCAGCGCCACCATGGCCGGGCGGCGGTGAGGCGAGAAAGCCGACACCGTCCGAATGACCGACGCGGAGCACGCGGCCCCTTCACATCGCCCCATCGGCGCCGACATCACGTCACCACGACGCCGCGCGACTGCGTCATCCATGATTGCCGGAGTAATGCCTCGGAATGGCTGCGCATCTGTCGATCGGCGTCCCGCGCCGTGACCTCGCCATCGGGCTGGTCGCTCTGCTGGCGGGCGCGAATTCGCCCGGCACGCGCCTCCGAGGCGGCGGCCTGGAGCGCGCTGCGCCGCGGCGGGATCGTCCTGTTCCGCCATGCCCATGCACCGGGCGGCGGCGACCCCGCCGGAATGCGGCTCGGCGACTGCACGACCCAGCGCAACCTCGACGCGCAAGGGCGCAGCCAGGCGGCGCGCATCGGCGAGGTGATGCGCGCCAATGGCATCACGGTCGGTGCCGTCCTCGCCTCACGATGGTGCCGGACGACCGATACCGCGGAGCTTGCCTTTCCTGGCCTGGTCCGCGCGGAGCCGGCCTTCAACTCCTTTTTCGCGGACCGATCGAGGGGCCCGGAGCAAACCGCGGCGGCGCGCCGGATCCTGCTCGGCTGGGAGGGGCCCGGCGCGCTTTTCGTCAGCACGCACCAGGTCAACATCACGGCGTTGACGCGGATCGTGCCGGCCTCGGGCGAGGGCGTGGTGCTGCAGCGCGTCGGCGACGAACTGGTCGTCGCCGGCCGGATCAGGCCGTGACCTCGGCGGCCGGCACCTTGTCCTGCGTCTTGGTGTCGAAGTCGCTGGCATCGTGGCGCTCCCACAGCTGGCTCGCCGGATCGCCCTGCACGCGATTGACCATGCGCCCGCGCTTGGTGGCCGGTCGCTCACCGATGGCTTCGGCCCACCGCTGCACATTCGTGTAGGATTGCACGTCGAGGAATTCGGCGGCCCCGTAGAGCCAGCCCTTCACCAGCCCGCCATACCACGGCCAGATCGCCATATCGGCGATTGTATAGGCGGCGCCTGCCACGAATTCGCTCTCGGCCAGGCGCCGGTCCAGCACATCCAGCTGCCGCTTCACCTCCATGGCGAAGCGATCGATCGGATACTCCATTTTGCTGGGGGCATAGGCATAGAAATGCCCGAAGCCGCCACCGAGATAGGGTGCACTCCCCATCTGCCAGAACAGCCACGACAGGCATTCGGCGCGCTCGGCGGTCTCCTGCGGCAGGAAGGCCCCGAACTTCTCGGCGAGGTAGACGAGGATGGCGCCGGATTCGAATACGCGGATGGGCGCCGGGCCGCCGCGGTCGACAAGCGCGGGGATCTTCGAATTGGGGTTCGCCGCAACGAAGCCGCTGCCGAATTGGTGGCCTTCGCCGATGCGGATGAGCCAGGCGTCGTATTCGGCGCCCTGATGTCCGAGGGCCAGCAACTCCTCAAGCATCATCGTCACCTTGACCCCGTTCGGCGTGGCCAGCGAATAGAGCTGGAGCGGATGCCGGCCGACCGGCAGCTCCTTCTCATGTGTCGCGCCCGCGATGGGACGGTTGATGTTCGCGAAGCGCCCGCCGTTTGCCTTCTGCCAGGTCCAGACCTTGGGCGGTGTGTAGTCGGGCGCGTCGCTCATGGGGCATGCTCCTGAGGTAGGGAGGCGGAGATTTGGAGGAAGCCGGGACGTGGGGGTGCGCCACCGGTCGCGCCAGGGGGGGACCGGCGCTGCGCCAGTCACCGACCTCGCTCGCCGCGATGGTCATCCGCCCGCGATCAGGCCGCAATCCTGCGGATCCGGAGGATACTTCGCGATGATCGCGCATGGTGTGCAGTTTGGTAGGACGAGGACATCAGGTGGCGGCTGGACCGAAGGCGCCAGGACGCGGATCTGCACGACCATGTTGATCCGGAACCCAAGCATCTGAGCCCTCGGCGCCGGCCGTGCCGCTGGCCCACCCCAATGCGGGCCTCGGCGTGGGTGATGTATTCAGCCGCGAGGCGAACCGGTGCCCGCAGAGGGACCGAGAGCCAGAAGGCCTCCATGCTGATGGCGCCGATCGGCTCTGCGTGGCCTGCGCTCGCATCATTGCGCCACATGCGGCACGGGCGGTCGCCTATCCACCCAGGGCCGTGCGCGCTCCAGAAGGCCGCCGAGGCGCAGGATATCCGCCTCCGCGCCCCAGCGCCCGACCACCTGCACGCCGGTGGGCAATCCGTCATCGCCGAAGCCCGAGGGCAGCGACACCGCCGGATGGCCCGTCAGGTTGAAGGGATATTGCGGCGAGGTCCAACCTTGTCGGGTGATCCCGCAGGCGACGCCATCCACCTCGACCTCGTCATGCGCGGCATCGAAGCCGACCGGCAGCGCCGTGCGCGACATGGTCGGCATCACCAGCACGTCGTAGCGCTCGAACAGCGCCTGCACCGCGCGGAACAGGCGGGTGCGCGCGAATTGCGCATTGCGGAAATCAGCCAGCGTGAACTGCGCGCCGCGTTCCATGAAGGCGAGGGTCACCGGGTCCATCGCGTCGCGCCAGCGCGGCAGGAAGGGCGCGCAGAACACGGCGAAGTTCGCCTGGTACAGCACGCGGCCCTCATACTCGGCCCAGTCGATCGCCGCGCCGGTTTCCTCCACCACCGCGCCCATCGCCGCCCAGACATCGAGGACGGCGCGGGTGTTCGACGCGACATCGGCCGCGACGCGCGGATTCGCGCAGCGCGGCACATAGCCGATGCGCAGCGACGAGAGGTCCTCGCCGAGCAGCGCCGGGGACAGCGGCCGCGCCGCGCCGGTGCCGCCGAGGCTCCAGGGGTCCTGGTCGCTCGGGCCGGCCAGGACGGCGTGCATCAGCGCGGCATCAGTGACCGTGCGCGCCAGCGGCCCGGCATAGGTGTTGTTGCCGAAGGTGTCCCGTGCGGTATCCGCGGGCACGGCGCCGAGCGTCGGCTTCAGCCCGACCAGGCCGCAGCAGGCGGCCGGCCCGCGGATCGACCCGGCGCCGTCGGTGCCGAGGCCGAGCGGCCCGAGCCCCGCCGCCACCGCCGCCGCCGCACCGCCCGAGGATCCACCCGGTGTCCGGTCCAGGTTCCACGGATTGCGCGTGATGCCGAAGGCGGGGCCGTCGGTCAGGCCCTTCACGCCGAATTCCGGCGTCGTCGTCTTGCCGATGATGATGGCCCCGGCAGCACGGAGCCGCGCCACCAGCACGTCATCGCGCGCCGCTGGCGGGGCCTCGGCATGGATGCCCGAACCATGCCGCGTGGGCAGGCCGGCGACATCCAGCAGATCCTTGATGTGCACCGGGACGCCGTGCAGCGGCCCGAGCGGCGCGCCCTGCGTCACCGCACGCTCCGCCTGGATGGCATCACGCCGGGCCTGGTCTTCCTGCACCGTGACGAAGCAGTTCAGCAACGGCTGGGCACGCGCGATGCGCGCCAGCAGCGCATCGACAAGCTCGACCGGCGACAGCAGGCGTTGGCGGATCAGCGCGGCGGCGCGCGTCGCGGAGAGGAAGCACAGATCGTCGCTGGGCATGTCGGTCTCCAAGGGCGAGGAAGGAAAGCGCGAGCGGGACGGCGGAACAATACGGGATGATTGGGCCGCGAGGGGAACGGCGCCCGCCGTACCGACGGCCGGAACCGCATGGATCGCGCTGCCCCTCGCCCGGTAGGCGTCGGCTTGGGAAGGGGTTTGCCTGGGTCGAGGTGCATGCTCAGGTGCTCAGCCTTCAGCACGGCCAGGGAGTGTCGCGAAATGCCCGATAGCCTCGCCCCGAACGCCGACGCCACGCTTCGCGCCCGTGCGGCGCGCGTCATTCCCGGCGGGCTTTGGGGGCATCTCAATGCCGCCAACCTGCCCGAAGGCTACCCGCAGTATTTCGTCTCGGCCGAAGGCTGTCGCCTGCGAGCCGCCGATGGGCGTGAATTCGTCGATTTGATGTGCGCCTGGGGCCCGATGGTGCTGGGCTACCGCCATCCGGCGGTGGAGGAGGCCGCGCAACGCCAGGCCGCGCTCGGCGATGCGATGAACGGGCCGGCGCCCGTCCTCGTCGAATTGGCCGAGACGCTGGTCGCCATGATCCCGCATGCGGATTGGTGCCTGTTCCAGAAGAACGGCACCGACGCCACCACGGCCTGCGTGACCATCGCACGCGCCGGCACCGGGCGGCGCAAGGTGCTGGTGGCGCGCGGATCGTATCACGGCGCGGCGCCGTGGTGCACGCCGTCGCTCGCCGGCGTCACGACCGAGGACCGCGCGCATCTCCTGCACTTCGACTACAATGACGTGGCATCGCTCCACGATGCAGCGGAGGCGGCCGGGGGCGACCTCGCCGCGGTGATCGTCACCGCCTTCCGGCACGACATGGGGCGCGACCTCGAACTGCCGGAGCCGGGCTTCGCCCGCGCGGCGCGCGACATCTGCAGCGCGGCAGGGGCAGCGCTCATCCTCGACGATGTGCGCGCGGGATTTCGTCTCGACCTCGGCGGTTCCTGGGAGACGGTCGGCATCCGACCGGACCTATCGGCCTTCAGCAAGGCCATTGCCAACGGGCACGCGCTCTCGGCGGTGACAGGCCACGACCGCTTCCGCGAGGCGGCGAGCCGGATCTTCACCACGGGGTCATTCTGGTGCGCGGCGGTGCCGATGGCCGCGGCGATGGCAACGCTCGCGGAACTGCGACGCCTCGATGGTCCCGCCCACATGCGCGCGATGGGCGAGCGGCTGCGCGCCGGACTCGCGACCCTGGCCACGCGCCACGGCATCGGCATCCGGCAGAGCGGGCCGCCGCAGATGCCGCTGGTGTTGTTCGACGACGACCCGGACTGCCGCAAGGGCGCCGCCTTCTGCGCGGCGGCATTGCGCGCGGGGGCGTATTTCCACCCTCGCCACAACATGTTCCTCTCCTGCGCGCATCGCGAGGCGGATATCGACCTGGCGCTGCAGGCCGCCGATGCGGGCCTGGCCGAGGTCGGACGGATGGCGTGAACCGTCAGCGGGGATCGAGGCGCTGCCGCGCAACGGCAGCGGCCGCGACGACATCCCAGCCATAGCGCATCGGCACCATGCGCGCCGCCGCCCAGTCCGCATGCTGGTCAGCGTAGTGCGGGCTGCCGGGATGTCCGGAGGCGCCATGAAAGACCGTCCAGCGACTATTCTCCCAGGCGCCGACATCGAAGGCGTAGCGCGCGAGCGCGCCATAGGTCGCGCGCGGTCCCGCGGCGGGCACGAGCCCATTGGCGAAGACCGTGTCGCCGTCGCCGCCCACGGCGCGCGCCGGCGGATCGAGCAGCGCAGCAGCCTCGGGGAAGACCGCGGCGAGCGGATGGGAAAAGCGCGGGCGATGCGCCTCGCCCCAGGGCTGCGCGGCCAGCGGATCCTCGGCCGCGGCGGACAGCGCCGCGTGCAGCGCCTGGTCCCAGGTCCAGCCGCCTAGCATCGAGGCATCATCCGCGCGAAGCAGCGCGGGCAGCGTCCACCACAGCTGGTTCAGCGGCACCACGCCCGGCGGCACGGCGAGCAGCGGATCGCCGGCGATCGCGTCAAGGCCGCTGCGCGTCGCGAGGATGCGCGTCAGCGCCAGGCGCAGCGCGATGTAGCCGCTGGCCGCGACACTGTCCGGTGCCATGCGCGCGTCCCAGTCGAGCAGCCGTGTGCGCAGCCGGGCCGCCGCGTCCGCGACGGGGGCCGGCAGCGCGGCCAGCCGCGTACGGAAAAGCAGCCCATTGGCCGAGAGCGTGTCGCCGTGGATGACCTCCGCCTGCGCCGCGGCATCGCCGGGCGGCTGTGTGAGGCGCTCCAGGATCCGCCGTGCGCGGTTCGGCGGATGGCAGTCGGTGCACAGGTAGTCCGAACCGCCATCGGCGACCACGCGGTTGTTCGCGGTGACGATCACGCCCACCGGCGGGATCGATCTGCCGTGGCATTGCCTCGAAGGGGATCCAGCCCTGCCATTCGTGTTCGCCAGTCCAGCCCGGCACGGGCAGCCAGCCATTGGTCGACGGCCGTCGCGGCACCATGGCGCGGACCAGGTGGCCGATGCGGCCCTCCACGTCGCCGGCGACCAGGTTGTGGTCGATCAGCCCCCAGCCGCGCGTGGCTTCGAACAGGGCCGGGACATCGCCGGCGCGCAGCATGCGCGGCAGGCAGTCGAAGGAGCGGTCGGCTTCGGCGAATTGCACGGAGCGCAGCGCGATCGCGCTGCCCGAGGCAGGATCGCCGGCGATCACCGGGCCATGCGCGGTCTCGAACACCGTGATTTCGCGCGGCGCGGCGCCGCGGATCGCGATGCTCTCCTGGCGACGTTGCACCGGCAACCATGCATCACGGAACAGGTGATGCGCCGCGCCGGCATCGAAGCGCTCGACGAACAGGTCGTGGATGTCGACGAAGGCGTGCGTGACGCACCAGGCGACCCGGCCATTATGGGCGAAATGCGGAAATCCGGGCACGCCCGGCACCGTGAGGCCGATGACGTCGAAGGCGTCGCAGGCGAGGTGCCCCTGCGCGTACATGTTCGGGATCTCGAACACACGATGCGGATCGCCGGCCAGCAATGGCCGTCCCGTTGCGCTGCGCGACGCCGACACCGCCCAGTTGTTGCTGCCCCCGCCGGTCGCGTCCGGCGCGGCGGCGTCGAGCAGCGCGGCCGCCGCCGGGGCGAGGGCGGCAAGTGTCGCGGTCCAGCGCGCCGCCTCGACACCCGGCGGAATGCACAGCAGGTCGATGCCGCCATCCTCGTAGCGCAGCTTCGCAGCCTGCGCCGCGCCCACCCTGGGCAAGGCCGCGGCGCGCCAAAGCTTGAACCAGACCGAGCCCATCAGCAGGCCGAGGCGGCGCATCACCGCGATGGGATGCCATGCTTCCCATCGCTCCGGCACCGCGCCCAGCAGCGCGTATTCCGCCGCCGGTGGTGCGCCGGAATCGAGGTAGGCATTCACCCCGCCGACATAGGCCTCGAGCATCCCTCGCGCCTCATCGCCGAGTGCTGCGAAATCCCGCCGGCAGGCCGCCTCCATGCCGAGGCGGCGGCTGAGCGCATCCATCTGGACCGCTGCGGGGCCCAGCCATTCCGCGCTGCGGCCGAGGGCGCGGCGGCGGTTCAGTTCCATCTGGAACAGCCGGTCTTGGGCATGGACGAAGCCCTGTGCGGCAAACGCATCCTGCGCATCGCGTGCGCGTATATGCGGCACGCCCTCGGGGTCGCGGAATACTTCGACAGATGCCGCAAGGCCCGCGATACGCAGGCGGCCAGTCAGCGGCGGCAGGGCCGCGCGCAGTGCCTCCGGCGTCATCCCGCGAGTTCCACCTCCCAGAACATCGGATAGGAGGATTGCACCATGTTGGTGAGCGAGGTGCGATAGCCCGCCGGAATGGTGAACTGGCCCCACATCACGGAGGGCGTCAGCTCATAGGCGATGGTCTGGATCTCGGCGGCGACGCGCGCGCGCGCCGCGTCATCCTCGGCACGCGCGAAGGCCTGCAGCAGCGGCGGGATGCGCTCGTCGCAGGACCAGCCGGGGAAATCGCCGCAGGTGGAGGCGATGTAGAAATGCGTGAGCGGGGAGAACATGTCTGTCCCGTTCGCATAGACCGAGAACATCGACCACCCGTCGCGGCGGACGCGGCGCGCCAGCACGGTGCCCCAATCCATCACCTGCTCGTCGACATTGAAGCCGGCCAGCTTCATGTTCTGGATCAGCACCGCGGCCGCAGTCTGGCTGATGGAACCCGCCACCAGCATGGCGACCACCGGTTCGCCGCGATAGCCGGCCGCTTGCAACTCGGCGCGCGCCGCGTCGATGTCGATGCGTGCGCCGGCCGCGCCGGCATCCGTCGAATACGGCGCGTCGCACATCCAGAACGAGGGGCATTGTGGCGAGCGGAAGCGCTCCGGCACACCGATCGCGGTCAGGATCGCCGTCTGGTCCGCAAGCTTCCACAGCACCCGGCGCACCGCCGGATTGTCGAAGGGCGGCGCCGCGTGGTTCAGCCGGAAACTGCCCTGGAACTGCTGCAACCCACCCAGGCCGAGCAGCCGCACGCCGCGCGCGCGTTCCAGCCGCGGCAGGAGATCGAAGGGAAGGTACTGCATGTAGTGGATTTCGCCCTGCATCAGGGCGGCCGCGCCGGTCACCTGGTCGGGCATGACGCGCAGGTTCAACTGGTCGATCTTCACGCGCTTGCCGCCGGCCAGGAAATCGGGCGGCTCGTCGCGCGGCACGTAGCCCGCGAAGCGTTCCAGCACCATCACATTGCCCGGCCGCCAGAGATCGGGGCGGAAGCGGAAGGGGCCGGAGCCGACGATCTCGGTGATGCGCTGCGTGTTGGGCAGGCGCGCCAGGCGTTCGGGCATCATCACGGGCAGGGGTGCGTTGGGCTTGCCGAGCACCTGCAGCAGCAGCGGGAAGGGCTCCTTCAGTGTGAGCGTGAAGGTCCGTGCGTCGGTCGCCTCCATCGAGGCGGTTGCGGCCTGCAGCATCCGCCCCAGCGGGTCGCGCGGCGCCCAGCGGTTGAGCGAGAGGACGCATTCGGCCGCTGTCACCGGCGCGCCGTCGTGCCAGGTCAGGCCGTCGCGCAGGCGGAAGCGCCAGCTCAGCCGGTCTGCCGAAGTCTCCCACGCCTCGACCATCTGCGGGCGGATCTGCCCGGCATTGTCCATGGCGAAGAGCGTGTCGAAGACGTGCAGGCCGAAGGTGCGGGTGATCGCGGCCGTGATGACGTGCGGGTCGAGAATGACCACCTCGGATTCCAGCACGACCTCGATTGTGCCGGCAGCTTGCGCCTCGCGCGGCCTGAGAATGCCGGAGGCGGCGAGCGCGGCCCCACCGGCCAGGACGGTGCGCCGACCCGTGCGTTCCTGCGGCATGTCCGATCCCTCCAGCTTGTGTTCGGCGAAGCCTAGCAGCACGGGCGCGCAACGCCAGCTTCGTGTGCGATGCGCCACGCCTCGCGACGTGCCGTCGCTATCGCACCGATTCCTCGCCGCGCATCAGCGGCCCGGCGCGCCCAGGGGCATCCAGGCCGGCGAACAACCGCCGAACCGGCACACGCCAGAATTCAGTCCCTTGCTTTGGAAAGGCACGGGAAAACTGCGTGGGACCAGGACTACGATCGCCGCCAATCGGACTCCAATTCATCCCCATTTCTTGCAACACAATCAGGGAGGTGCGGGCGCCTTCGAGAGCGGGCGATTTGGCACCTATTCACGCTGTCGCATGCCAAAAGCATTGCCCTCGCAGCCTCGCGCGCGTCGTCGCCACATATCTCCATGATTGGCTCGTCGTAGATGCCGCCGGCCATGCGCCTGGCAGCCGTCTCGCCGATCAGCCGGCGACGCATTGCATCGTCCCGATCGCCAAATCCGCCGTTGGATATATTCGTCTTGCCTTCCGGTCGCGGCCGGCATCGACTTCGTCCATGTGCCCTACCGTGGCGCGCAGGCCGCGACGCAGGACGTGCTCGGCGGACGGCTCCGGTCGATGTTCGATAGCCTGCCTTCCGCGGCGCCGCATATGCGAGGAGGCTTGGTGCGCGCCATCACCTGACCCAATGCCTCTCCACTAAAGCGAGGCAAGTCCAATCCGGAACCTAGCTGGTTTGGGCGTGTCAGCCTCCGTCATGCGCCGTCTCCATGCAGGCGCCGAGTTGCGCGGCGCGTGAATGTTGCTGAGGGTGGAGCCTGACGCTCACCAACGCCCCGGATGTTCGTTGGGGCAAAGCCGAGGGGATGGTTCATGCGGGATGGCCTGGTGCTTGGGGTCGATATCGGCGGAACCTTCACCGACGTCGTGGCGCTCCACACCGCCTCGCGCCGCGTCGTTTCCACGAAGGTGCTCACCACGCCGCAGGACCCCAACGCAGCAGTGGCCGAGGCCGTGCGCGGGCTGATGGACGCGCATGGGCTCGGGCGCGCCAGCGTCGTGCGCGTGGTCCATGCCACCACTCTCTTCACCAATGCGTTGGTGCAGCGCCAGGGCGCGCGGGTGGGCTTCCTGACGACTGCCGGCTTCGGCGATGTGCTGGAACTGCGACGCGAGCGGAAGTTCGAACTCTACGACCTGGCCATCCGCATGCCCGAGCCGCTGGTGCCGGCCGAGCGCCGGCTGGAAGTGGCGGAACGCATCGATGCGCAGGGCCACGTGCTGGCGCCGCTGGACACAGGCTCGCTGCTGGACGCCGCGCGAAAGCTGATGGACATGGGCTGCGACAGCCTTGCGGTGGGCTTCCTCAATGCCTTCATCAACCCGGCGAATGAGCGCGCGGCACGCGCGGCGCTGGCGGCCGCCCTGCCGGGCGTGCCCATCACCCTCTCGCACGAGGTGGCCAACGAGATCCGCGAGTTCGAACGCTTCTCGACCACCGTCGCGAATGCCTACATCGCGCCGCTGGCCGGGCGCTACCTCGGAGCCTTCGGCCGCTGCATCGCAGAGGAGTGCGGCATCGCCGCTCCCGTTCTGATGATGCTTTCCTCGGGCGGTCTTGCGCCCTTGGAGGTGGCGCGGAAGTTGCCGATCACCCTGCTGGAATCCGGCCCCGCCGCCGGCGCCCTGGCCGCTGCCTGGTTCGCCCGCCAGGCCGGCATCTCGGATCTGCTCGCACTCGACCTCGGCGGCACCACGGCGAAGCTCTGCGTCATCGAGGCGGGTGCGCCGCTGGTCGCCCGGCGCTTCGAGGCCGCGCGCGAACGGCGCTTCGTGCCCGAGAGCGGGTTGCCGCTGTGCCTTGCCAGCGTGGACCTCATCGAGATCGGTGCCGGCGGCGGCTCGATCGCGCGGCGCGATGGGTTGGGGCTGCTCAAGGTCGGGCCGCAGAGCGCAGGCAGCGAGCCGGGTCCGGCCTGTTATGGCCGTGGCGGCAGCGAACCGACGCTGACCGATGCAAACCTCGCCCTCGGCCTGCTCGACGCCGAGGGTTTCGCAGGCGGCACCATGCGCCTGGATCGGTCCGCCACCGACGAGGCACTTTCCGCGCTGGGCGCGGAACTCGCGCTGGACGCGCGGCGGACCGCGCTTGGCATCCGCGAATTGGCAAACGAGAACATGGCCTCGGCCGCGCGCGTGCATGCCGCCGAACGCGGCGTGGAGCCCGACCGCCTGGCGCTGGTGGTGACCGGCGGCGGCGGGCCGCTGCACGGGGCGGACGTGGCGCGCAAGCTCGGCATCCGCACCATGCTGTGCCCGCCCGCGGCGGGCGTGGCCTCCGCCATCGGGCTGTGCATCGCGCCGCTGCGGGTGGACCGCGCGCGCTTCCTGGGCCGGCCGCTGGCGCAGGCGGACGGGGCGGAGATCGACACCGCCTTCCGCGCGCTGGAAGCCGAGGCGCTGGCGGAATCCGGCCTGCCCGCCGCGGGGGCGCGCTTCGCCCGCAGCGCCGACATGCGCTACCTCGGCCAGGGCTTCGAGATCGAGGTGGCGCTGCCGCCTGGCCCTTATGTCGGCACCGAGGGCATCCTCGCCGCATTCCGTGCAGCGTATGAGCGCGTGTTCACCCGAACCATCGACTGGGCCGAGGTGGAACTGGTCGCGTTGCGCCTGGTTGCCACCGTGCCGCTGACGGATGCCGAGGCGCCGCTTCTACTGGAGGAGCCGACGCTGGCCGCCGCGGTGGGAACACGGCGCATCGTCCTGGCCGATGGAAGCGACGTCGTTGCGCGCACCATGCCGTGGGGCGGCACAAGTCGCATCGAAGGCCCCGCGCTGGTGGCGCAGGCGGGCTCCACCCTCGTGCTGGCGCCGGGCGATGAGGCGAAGGCCGGGCCCATGGGCATCGTGCGGCTCTCGCTGGCGCAGGAAGCCGCGGCGAATGGCGATTTCGACGCGGTGCGCACCGAGGTGCTCTGGCGCCGGCTGATCGGCGTGGTGGACGAGGCCTCGGCCGCGCTGGTGCGCAGCGCTTTCTCGACCGTGGTGCGCGAGAGCGACGATTTCTCCGTCATCATCACCGATGCCGCCGGCGCCCTGCTGGCGCAGGGGCATAAATCCATCCCCTCCTTCATCGGCAGCCTGCCGCGCACGGTGGAGCATTTCCTGCAGGTGTTCGGGACCGACATGGAGGATGGCGACATCCTGGTGACCAACGACCCCTGGTGGGGCACCGGGCATCTCGCCGACATCACCATCGCCATGCCGGTGTTCCATGGTGGCAGGCTGGTCGCCTTCGCGGCAAGCACGGCGCATGCGCCCGATATCGGCGGGCGCAGCGGCGCGCAGCGCATCGCCGACATCTATGAGGAGGGCTTCCAGATCCCGCCGCTGAAGCTCGCGCGGCGCGGCAGGCTCGACGATTCCATCCTCGCGCTGCTGGCGCGCAACGTGCGCGGGCCGGAAGAGGTGCTGGGCGACCTGCATGGGCAGATGGCGGCGCTGCACCTCGTGCGCCGGCGAGTGGCGGCGCTGCTGACCGATTGGCGGCTGCCGGACCTCACGGCCTTCGCGGCGGCGAGCTTCGCGCGCACCGATGCCGCGGTGCGCGCCACCCTCGCCCAACTGCCGCAGGGCAGTTGGGAGGCCGAGGAGGAGACCGACGGAATGGATGGCGTGCCCATTCGGCTGAAGGCGCGCGTGACGCTCGCACCCGGTGCGGTCACGGTGGATTACGCCGGCAGTTCGGCGCAGATCCCGGCGGCGCTCAATGTCGCCTGGTGCTACACCTTCGCCTTCACCGCCTATGCGCTGAAATGCGTGCTGGACCCCGAGAGCCCGAACAATGCGGGCTCGCAGCGCTCGATGCGGGTGGTGGCGCCGGAGGGCTCCATCCTCAACCACGAATGGCCCTTCTCGGGCGGCAACCGTGCGTTGGTTGGGCACTACCTGCCGGCGCTGGTGTTGCGCGCGCTGGCGCAGGCGGTGCCGGAGCGGGTGATCGCGGCCACGGGCAGCCCCGTCTGGAGCTTCCTCATGCGTGGCCGGCGCGCCAATGGCAGCCGCTTCACGCTGAAGACCTTCTTCAATGGCGGCATGGGGGCAGGCGCGCATGGCGCGGGCGAGGCGGTGCTGTCCTGGCCTTCCAACATCTCCAGCACGCCTGTCGAGGTGATCGAGCAGCAATCGCCTGTGCGCGTGCTGCACCGGCGCATCCGCCGCGGCTCAGGCGGGGCCGGGCGGCATCGCGGCGGCGATGGGCTCGAACAGGACCACCTGATGCTCGAGGGCGGCCCATTCTCCATCGGCTTCAACGCGGAACGCACGCGCGCGCCGGCCCGCGGCCTGCTCGGCGCGGGAGCGGGTGCCTGCGGTGCGGTGCGCATCAACGGCACCGAGGTCGACATCAAGAACAGCCCCTTCACGCTGGCACCGGGCGATGTGATCGGCATCGCGACACCGGGCGGTGGCGGATACGGCGAGGACTGAGCGCGCGCCGGTGACGCGATGCGGCGCACCGCATGGTTGAAACGCACGATCGACATCGCCCGCAGGGAGAAACGCGTTGCCGCACGGCACGGCACGTGGTTACAGTTTTTTCATTCGGCGAAACGAGGCGAGAAATTCGCCCGATGCATCGGCTTCACCAGGACCGTGATTCATCCATCCGGAGGACGAGACATGTCGATCAACAGAAGAAGCCTTCTGGCCGCGCCGCTGGGCGTCGCCCTGGCCCCTGCGGTTGTTTCCAACGCGAAGGCGCGCCCCAACCAGATCACCGTGCTGTGCGGCCCGCAGGGCAGCACCTGGTATGCGATCGGCGGTGGCCTCGCGAGCATGTTCGGCAACATGGGCATCCGCGCCAACAGCGAGGTCGGCGGCGCCATCACCAATATCATCCAGCTGAGCCGCGGCGAGGTGGAGGTGGCCTTCACCTTCTCGGCGGCGCTGGGCATGGCCGCGCGTGGCCAGGCGCCCTTCCCGGCGCCCGTCAACAACCTGCGCGCCCTCATGCTGTTCCAGATCAGCTACGTGCATGTGCTGGTCTCGCGCGCCAGCGGCGTGGACTCCATCGCGGACCTGCGCGGCAAGCCCTTCGCGAGCCAGGCGCCGGGCAATTTGAGCCAGGTGGCCTTCGCCGACCTGCTGCGCACGGCGGGCCTGAGCGAGACCGACCTGCGCCTTTCGCGCGGCAGCCAGTCCCATGGCGGCGACGGCGTGAAGGACCGGCGCTTCGTGGGCGTCACCGCGCTGAGCGGCCTGCCGGGGCCGATGTTCATGGATGTCGCGACCTCGCTGCCTTCGAGGCTGCTGCCGGTGAGCGACGCGCAGTTCGCGCAGGTGCGCGAGATCAACCCGGGCTACACGCGCCTGACCATCCCGGCCAACACCTATCCCGGCCAGACCGAACCCGTGCCCACCTTCGGCACCACCGCCATGATCATGGTGAACGAAAGCATGTCGGAGGAGGACGCCTACTTCATCATCAGCACGATCGGCCAGCGGCTGGACGACTTCAAGGCGATGGCGGCGGCGAATGCCTTCCTCACGCCGCAGATCATGTCGCAGGTTTCGGGCGCCGAGCTGCATGCCGGCGCGAAGCGCTACTACCGTGAGATCGGCGTGCTGAGCTGAACCGCGCGCCCGCGTCCGCACGGCCATGACTGCCGATTCCACCACGCCGGCCGGGGGCGTGATGGCCCCCTTGAGGCTGGAATTCTCGCTCAAGGGGGCCGTGGCGCTCATCGCGCTGGGGATGTCGGTGTACCAGCTCTGGACCGGCTATACCGGCGAGCCGGTCGCGGAAATCCACCGCCCCGTCCATCTGCTCTTTGCCTTGACCATCCTGTTCCTGGACCGCAACCGGCCCGCCACCACGGCCTTCGGTCGCGCGGCGATGTTCGTGTGGGATGCGGTGCTCATCGTGCTGCTGGTGCTCTCCAGCGGCTACCTGTTCCTCAATTCCGAGTATGTCTCGACGCGGCTGGCCTACATCACGCCGCTCAGCGACCTCGAGATGGTCCTGAGCACCGCGATGATGCTGGTGCTTCTGGAGGCGGCGCGGCGCACGGTGGGCTGGGCGCTGGTGACCCTCACCGTCGGGTTCCTGGCGTATGCGATGTACGGCAACCATCTGCCCGCGCCGTTCTGGCACCGCGGCTTCTCGCCAGACCGCATCATGGACATGATCTATTTCACCAATGAGGGCTTGTGGGGCACACCCATCGGCGTCACCGCCAGCTTCATCTTCCACTTCATTCTGTTCGGCGCGCTGCTGGTGGCCTCCGGCGCAGGCAGTTTCTTCACCGATGCGGCCAATGCGATGACCGGCCGCTTCGTCGGCGGACCGGCCAAGACCGCTGTTGTCTCCAGCGGGATGATGGCCTCGCTGTCGGGCAGCGCTGCGGCCAATGTGGTCACCACCGGCTCTTTCACCATTCCGGCCATGCGCCGCGCCGGCTACCGGCCGGAATTCGCCGCGGGGGTGGAGGCCTGCGCCTCCGCCGGCGGGTTGCTCACGCCGCCGGTGATGGGGGCGGCCGCCTTCGTGATGGCGGAGTTCACCGGTGTCTCCTACTTCACCATCATGGTCGCCGCGATCATTCCCGCGGTGCTGTACTACTTTGCCATCTTCGTGCAGGTGGATTTCGAGGCCCGCAAGGCCGGACTACGCCCGGTGGATCCGGGCACGGTGCCGCGGCTGTGGGAGACGCTGCGCCGGCGCGGCTACCTGCTGCTGCCGCTCGCCGCCCTCGTGTACTTCCTGATGGAGGGCTACACGCCGGTGCGCGGCGCCATCTGGGCGATCATCAGCCTGGTGGTGTTGCTCGTGGTGCTGGACGGCGAAAACCGCCGGCGCATCTTCAGCGTGTTGTGGGAGGCATTGACCAACGCGCCGCGCATGGTCGCCCCCATCACGGTTGCGGTCGCCATCGGCGGTATCCTGGTGGGCATCATCACCATGACGGGCATCGGCATACGGCTGAGTTCGGTGATCCTGGAACTCTCGCAGGGCCACCTGATCCTCATCCTGATCCTGACGATGGTCTTCTCGATCATCCTGGGCATGGGGATGCCGGTGACGGGCGCCTACATCATCCTGGCGGTGCTGCTGGCGCCGGCGATGGTGCAACTGGGCGTGCCCCTGCTGGCGGCGCACATGTTCATTTTCTACGGCGGGTGCAAATCGAACATCACGCCACCGGTCGCCATCGCCTCCTACGCCGCGGCGGCGGTGGCGGGCACCAACCCGTGGACCACGAGCCTCGTCGCCTTCCGCATCGGCCTTTGCATCTTCATCATCCCGTTCATGTTCGTCTACTCGCCCGAATTGCTCGGGATGGGCGACGCGGTGGCGACGATCTGGCGAACCGCGATGGCCGTGTTGGGCATCTCGGCGCTCTGCGCGTCCGTGGCGGGCTGGTACTTCTACACGCTCGGAATCGTGGAGCGGTTCGTGGCCTTTGCCATCTCCTGCGTGTTCATCTTCCCCGGGATGGCGACCGACCTCGCCGCGCTGGTACTGATGGTGGGCTTCACCTCGTATTGCTACATACGCCGAGACAGGCCTGAACCCAGGCTGTCTGTGCCCTGAGGCAGAACGACCGCGGCCTGTCCGGTCACATACCGCGTCCTCGCCATGGCACCGTCCCGCCTGGGGGCGCGCGCGAAGGCATTTTCACCGCCCTGAACAGCTTGGCTTCAATCGGTCGTCGCAACGCCACCTTGAGCCGCCTGCAGCACTTCGTCGCGAGCCTCGGCAAGCATTCTCCATCCGAGCGGCCTGTTGTTGAGCGCCGCGGCCACGGCGGCCAGTTCATCCGCGCCGTGGACGCTGAGGTCCGTACCTGTCCGGCGTCAGCACCCGTGAGACAGGGTGGCGGCGTTGCGGAACGGAGGATTTCCGGCTCAGCGTAACCGTCAATGAGAGTGAAGATGAGCCAGAAATCCCCCGCCTTCGCCGCCAAGCCAGCGGCTCAGAAGGTGGTGCGGGACATCCGCCGCGCCACCCGCAAGCATCATCAAGACCTGTATCGTGCTGGAAGATCTGCGCGGCGAGGAAAGCATCGCAGCCCTGTGCCGCCGCGAAGCCATTGACGCCTCGTCACGATCAGATTGGAATCCATCCAGCGCCAAGGGAGACTTGCCGGACCGATATGACGTCCAGAGAGAACGCCTCCCGTTTGACCTCGGTGCGTGAGCACAACCAGGGTCTTGTACTGGGCTTCATCATGCGTCGCGCAGGGCTTTCGCGCAGCGAGATCGCGGACCGATCGGGCCTGACAGGCGCTGCCATCTCCCGCATCACGCGCGAACTGATCGACAGCGGCCTCGTCGTCGAAGGGCCCACGCCGCAGGGGCTGGCCTGCCAACGAGGCCGACCGTTGATCCGGCTTGATCCGTGCCCGCGCGGCGCTTTCTTCCTTGCCGTCAGCCTGACCATCTCCGACCGACGTGTCTCGCTGATGGACCTGACGGGGCATCGCCTGGGGGAAGCGAAACTCCCGGCCGCGCTGCCACGCTCCTACCTTGCCCTGACGGAGACGATCGTTGCCGCTGCCCAAGGCCTGGTGCGGGCCGCGGGCGTACCCCGGGCGCGGTTGCTTGGCCTCGCCGCCGTGACATCGGGCGCGGTGGACAGAGCGGTGGGACGTGTCCTGAATTCCTCCCTTGACGTCCTGCGCGGGCGGAACCTGGCGACTGAACTTGGCGAGCGGCTCGCGGTGCCCGTGGTGGTGGACACGGTGGGGCGCGCGCTCGGCCTGGCTGAAGCGCATCTTGCGATGCGTGGCGGCCGCGCCGAACTCAGCGGCCCGACGCTGGTGGCGCATGCGGCCTTCGGTCTGGGCACTGCCGTCCTTTTCAACGGCGTGCCGGTGCGCAGCACGGCGGATGAGCGTCTCGCCGGGCACATTGCAGTGCCGGGCGCCAAGGGCCGGTGCGTTTGCGGCGCCATCGGCTGTCTGATGACGGTTGCGGCCGGCTTCGGTGTGCTGTGTCGGCTGACAGGCCAGTCGACGCGCGCTGCGACCTGGCGGGACATGCGTGCGCGTGACCTCGAGCGCGCGGTCTCGGCTGCCAATGCCGGGGAGGCCGCGGCGGTGGCGGCCGTCAGCGATGCGGGGGAAGTGCTGGGACGAACGATGTTCGCGCTCGGCGCCTCGGTGGGGCCGAAGCAGGTGATGATAGCGGGACCACTGACCGAGGCGCGGCCCTTCGCCCGCGCCGCCGCCAAGGGCCTGGCCGAAGGCTATGAGCGCGCCGGATTGCCGCCGCCGCCGCTCATCATCTCACGCGTCGACTACCTGCACGCCGCGGAGCTTTTGGCGCTCGTGGAATTCGCGCTGACGCGTCCCCTGGATCTCGGGCCGTTGCTTGCTGCACCGGGAATGCGGGCTCTATAATTACCGTCGGTAATCAATCTGACCGCATTGTTCCCAGGAGCCCGTCATGAAGCTGATCGACCTCAGCCGCGAGATCACCCACAAGATGCAGCGCCTGCCGAACCACCCCACTATCGAGGTGTATCCATTCAGCACGCATGGCGAGAAGCGGGTGGTCGACGGCTACGAATTCTCATCGGCGACCATGGTGCTGCACATGGGCGACCATGGCGGGACGCATGTGGACGCCCCGGTGCATTTCGACGAGACGCCGGGTGCGAAGACCATCGACGAAATGCCGCTCGAGACCTTCTTCACCGAAGCCCTCTGTCTTGACCTGACCCATGTGCCCGACGGGACGGACATCACGATCGCGCATCTCGAGGCGGCGGAGCGCGCGGCAGGTGTTGATATCCGCAGGGGCGACACGGTGCTGCTCTATACCGGATTCTACGCCCGCGCCGCGGGGACCGATGGCTACATCACCGACTTCCCCGGTCTGACGAAGGAAAGCGCGACCTGGTTGGGCAACAAGGGCATCACGGCTTTCACCGTGGAGTCCGTCAGTCCGGGCCGTCCTGGCCGCAACAACTTCGAGGTGCACCATGTCTGCCGCGACATGGGCTTCACGCACTACGAGGGCGTGGTGAACCTTGACAAGGTTGTCGGCAAGGGCCGTTTCCGCTTCATCGCCCTGCCGCTGAAGATCAAGGGCGGGACCGGCAGCCCGGTTCGCGCCGCCGCGATCCTGGACGCATGAGCATCTCGCCGCCTTGGACGTGGACCGCGGCAGCGCTGCAAGCGGGCTATGCATCCGGTGAGGTGACGCCGGACACCGCGCTACGCGCCTGCCTTGATCGGCTTGCCCAGGTCAATCCGCGCATCAATGCGGTGATCGCGATTGACGAGGGCGGCGCCGGTGAGGCCGCCGCGGCGAGCACGGCGCGCTGGCGCGATGGTGCCGCGCTGGGGCCCATGGATGGTGTGCCGATAACGGTGAAGGACAACCTGTTCGTTGGCGGGTTGCCGGCCGGCTGGGGCAGCAGGCTCTTCGCTGGGCATGTCGCGTCGCGCGACGATATCCCGGTGGCGCGTCTGCGCGCCGCGGGCGCCGTCATCATCGGCAAGACGAACACCCCGGAGCTTGCGCTGGCGGGCTACACGGACAATGCGGTCCATGGCGCGACCGGAAATCCCTGGGCGCCGGATCTTTCGCCCGGGGGATCTTCTGGCGGGGCCGTCGCGGCGGTCGCGGCGGGGATCGGCCCCCTGGCCATCGCCACGGATGCTGGGGGTTCGTTGCGGCGCCCTGCGGCGCTGGCGGGCGTGACGACGCTGCGCCCTGGCCTGGGCCGTGTGCCCCGCCGGTACGGCTTCCCGCCGCTGGCGCAGGATTTCCAGACCATCGGCCCCATCGCGCGCTGCGTGGCCGACCTTCAAACAGCATTCAACCTGATCGCCGACCCGGTGCTGCCGACGGCGCCGTGGCCGCCGCGCCTCAGGCTGCGCGCCGTGGCGAGGGTCGCCGACGAACCGGTGGACCCCGAGGTGCGCGCGGCCTTTGGCGCCGCGCTCAATGCGCTCGATGCTCTTGGCCACAACATCGAGCCGGTCGCCGCGCCATGGGATGCGGATGAGGTGGGGTTGCTGTTCGGCACCCTGGCTTCGGTCGGCGTGGCGCGTGTTGTCGCGGACCATCGGGGATGGGAGGGGCTGGTGACGCCCTCCATCCGCGCCCAGGCGGAGGCAGGGCTCGCCCTGCCGGCTGCCGACTACCTGCGCGCCATGGACCGCATCGCGGTGCTTCGGGCGGAACTGCAGGACTGGATCGGCGAGTGCCATGCCGTACTGACGCCAGCCTCCGCGATCATGCCCTGGCCGAAGGCGGCGCCGGGACCGCAGACCGTGGATGGCCGCAAGGCCGGGCCGCGTGCCGGGGCGATATTCTCGACGGTGCTGAACCTGGCCGGGCTGCCGGGGGCCGTGGTTCCCTGCGGTTACGGGGCTGCGTCGGGCCTGCCGGTCGGGATGCAGATCATGGGCGCCCTCGGCTCGGAGGCGCGGCTGCTCGACCTGGCCGCGCAAATCGAAGCCGTGCTTCCCTGGCAGCAACTGGCGCCGTTCGAAGCATAGCCGGCCGTGCGACGAGCGACCGGATGATTCGTCCCGTGATCACCCGGCAAGAAGGTCACACCCCCTTCATCCGATCGCCCCCCCGGCTCGCCGTCACGTGGCGACGCGACGCACCGGTAATCGCGATGTATCGAGGCCCGCCAGCCATTGTGGGCCGCCGAGTGCGACGAACAGTGCCGAGGCCAGCGACGCGAAGGCCTTCTGCACGGCCAGGTCGTGCTCACCGAAGGTGCGGCGCGCGGCGTTGGCGCAGATCAACACACCGAGATAGCGCCCCTGCCACATCAGCGGCGTGAACATCGACGAGCCCGCCCGGAAGGCCTGCAGGATCTTCACGAAACTCGGCACCAGCGCGGTGTCGCGCAGCAGCAGCGGGTGGTGGTTGCGCGCCACCTCGCCGGGATGTCCCAGCGTGATGTCGACGAGCTCGTGATGCTGCTCGGCGGGAAAGTTGACCGGCGCGGCGATCAGGTGGTGGCGACCATCGGGCATGCGCAGGAAAATGGCCGCCGCGCAGCCGATCGCCGGCGGCGGGTCCTCGCGGAAGGCGCCGGGCGCGAGCGCCGCGGCGGGATCGCCCACCAGCGAGGGCAGGCACCGGGTCACGCACCACAGGGCATCCTCGGGCGAATCGGCGGCCGCGCCCTCGGCTCCGATGCGCGCCAGCGCGAGGATCGCCTCCTGCGCCAGGTGTGCGATGTCGGTCATGGAACGCATCCTCAACGCAGGAGATTCGGCAGCCAGGTGCTGAGCCCGGGGAAGATCATCAGGACGATCAGGCAGCCGATCAGCACGGCCACGAAGGGAAGCACGCCGCGGATGATCTCGCCGATCGGGCGCTTCAGGATACCGGTCAGCACATAGAGCACCATCCCGACCGGCGGCGTGATCAGCGCGATTTCCATGTTGAGCGTGAAGATCACCGCATACCAGATCGGGTCGATGCCCAGGCTCACGATGATCGGGTGCAGGATCGGCAGGATGATGAAGATGATCGAGATCACCTCGAGAATCATGCCCAGGACGAACAGGAGCACCATGGTGCAGGCGATGAAGGCCCAGGAGGGCAGTTCGAGTGCCTGCACCGTCGCCAGCATGTCCTGGCTGATCTGCAGCCGCGTCACCGCCGCGCCCAGCACATTGGATCCCGCGATGATCAGCAGGATCAGCGACGTGGAGATGAGTGTGCTGCGCAGGGCCGCGAAAATCTCCCGCACGCCGACCGACCGGTAGATGAGGACACCGACAATCAACGCCCAGCTGACCCCGATCGCTGCCGCTTCCGTGGGCGTGAAGATGCCGCTGTAGATGCCGCCAACGACGATGACCGGCAGCGCGAGCGCGGGCAGCGCGCGGATCGTCGCCTCCCGCCGCTCCGGCCAGCTCGCCTTCGGGATCGGCTCGGCCACGCCGCCGCGCGCGCAGGCGAACACCGCATAGGCAATCAGCGCCGCCGTGATCAGCAGGCCCGGCACGATGCCCGCCATGAACAGCGCACCGATCGATTCCTCGGTGATCTCGCCATACAGCAGCATCGGAATCGAGGGCGGGATCATGATGCCGAGCGTGCCCGCCGCCGCGACCAGCCCGTAGGAAAAGCGGCGTTCATAGCCGCGCGCCAGCAGCGGGGGCACGCACACGATCGCCATGCTGGCAGCATTCGCCACGGAGCTGCCGGTGATGCTGGCGCCGATGGCGCTCGTGACCACCGCGGAGATGGCGAGCCCTCCCGGCAGGTGGCCGAGCCAGCGCGTGACGGTATTGAACAGGATCTCGGTCACCCCGCCGCGGCTGAGGATCTCGCTCATCAGGATGAACAGCGGGATCGCGATCAGCAGGAAGGAGTTGATGCCCGCGAACAGCGTGGATGGCAGGGCGGCGAGGCTCGCTTCGCCCATGCCGACATAGCCTGCGACAATCCCCACGATGGCGATGCCGATGCCCACGGGAATGCCCGTGGCGAGAAGGGCGAGCAGGCCCGCGAACAGCCCAGCAACCATGACCGCGCCTCAGCCTTCACACATGCACGGCTTGCGTCGACGCGACGCGCCCGCGGACCAGCCCGGTGCGCGCCAGCGCGCGGGCCACGAATTCCAGCCCCAGCAGCCCGAAGGCCACGGGAATGACCAGGTAGGGGATCCACAGCGGCGTATCGAGCTCCGAGGCGCTCGTCGCTTCCATCAGCTGGGCGAGTTCCACGAATCCCGCGCCCGACCACGCGGCGAAGCCGCAGAACGCGGCGCCCAGCATGTCGGTCGCGATGCCGAGCGCATTGCGCAGCCCGGGCGGCAGGCGGCTGGTGACGAGGTCCACCTCCAGCTGGCTGCCCAGCCGCAGCACATAGGGCGCGGCGAGCAGGCCCACCCAGGAGATGGCAAAGGTGCTGACCTCATGTGTCCAGTAGGTGGGCGCGTGCAGGACAAAGCGGGTGAAGACCTCATACTGCACGATGACATAAAGGCCAGCCAGGATGAGCCCGGCGAACAGCGCCATGCCCACGCTGATGCCGAACACGACCCGGTCGAAAGCCGTGGCGAGGTGGGCCGCCATGAGCATTCTCCTGTCCATCCGCTCGAAAGGGCGCTGCCATGCCCAGGGCATGGCAGCAAAGGGTTCAGCTCGTTGTGCGCAGCGCGCGGACCGCTTCCACGATCTGCTTGGCCTCGTTCGAGGCGCGGCCTTCCCAGGCTGCGACGGCGGGTGCGAAGGCGGCGCTCCATGCAACCTTCTGGTCGGCGGAAAGCACCAGGGTCTCGATGTTCTTGTCCTGCAGGAACTGGGTGGAATGCGCATCGCGACGTGCGCTTTCCTGCGCGGCCCAGCGGTACACGTCCTCTCCTGCCTTCATCAGGGCTTCCTGATGCGCCGGGCGCAGCGTGTTCCAGCGTGCCGTCGAGATATTCACCGCCATCACGCCGAACGCGGCGCCGGTGATGGTGGCGTACTTCACCACCTCCCAGATCTTGCGGGATTCGAGGGAGGTGACGCCGGTGATGGCGCCGTCGATCGTGCCGCGCTGGATGCCCAGATACATCTCACCCGGCGACATGACGATGGGCGAGGCGCCCAGCGCGCGCAGGCCCTCGGCCGAAAGGCGCCCATAGCCGCGGATCTTCAGCCCGTTCAGGTCGGCCGGCGCGCGGATCAGCCGGACATTGTTGCCGAAGTCGAACAGGGATCCGAAGAACATCGCATGGATCATCTTCATGCGCCGCCGCTCCATCAGCGCGGCGAAGCCGCGATACAGGGGGCCGGTGGCGTCCCAGCATCGCTCCGCATGCGCGGCATCGGCGAACAGGAAGGGCAGGTCCGGGATCTCCGCGATCGAATCCGTGGACCAGACGCTGGTGAGGTTGTGGCCCATGTCGACGCCACCCGAGACCACCGCGGTCGGGATATCGCGCGCGCCATAGAGCTGGCCGGCCGGAAAGACCTGGATCTCGACCTCGCCGCTGGTCAATTCCTTCACGCGGTCCGCCAGGCGTTGCTGGCCCTGCGCGTTATGGTGGCTGGTGGGCAGTGTGCCCGCATAGCGAAGCGTCACCTCGGCCGCGCTGGCGGGACGGATATGGACTGCGGCGGCGGCGAGGGTGCCGAGAACGGTTCTGCGATGGATGGACATGGCCTTGTCTCCGTCTGATGCGAGCCTTGTGACGCGGGCGTTTGTCGCGGGCTCAAACCATTGGCTGCGTGATGCCGTATTTGGTTGCCGTCGGTAATTAACTCTATTCACGCCGCGTGGGCCATGCAATCGCCAAGCCAGTCAGAGCAGTGAACGATCCGGTACGACGCCAAGGCCCGGCCCGGGCGGGGGCGCCAGCATGCCGCCGCGCGGCAGCACGCGCGTCATGCAGGGCTCCTGAGCCAGCGCGCCGGCGGTGACGCTCACACCCCAGCCCACATCCCGCATCAGGCACGCCAGATGCGCCGTCGTCGCCGCGCCGATCGAGGTCTCGCTGATCTTGCAGGCGAGGGTCTGCGCCATGCCGCGCGCGGCACAGCGCGCATCGGCCCGCAGGACGCCAAGCGCGCCACCGAGCTTGATGGCCTTGAGCCCGACGCCCTGCGCCGCCTTTGCATCCGCCGCGCGATCAATGTCCTGCAGACCGTGCAGACCTTCATCGAGACACAACGGGAAGGGGGCTGCGGCCTGCACCTCGGCCATGCCTGCAAGGTCATCATCGGCCAGGGGCTGTTCGAGATAGTCAAGAACGCCAGGCCCCACGCGACGCACGAACTCGAGGGCCTGAGGAACGGTCCAGGCCATGTTCGCATCGGCCGAGATGTGCGCCGCCGGACCAAGAAGGGTCCGCAATTCGCTGAGGCTCGCGGCGTCCTCGGCCAGATCGGCCAGTCCAACCTTCAGCTTGAAGTGGCGATAGCCGGCCCCCCAGCCTTCCTGCGCGGCGGCCAACGCCGTCATCCTTTCGGTTCCGCCGATCATTAACAGCGCCGGTGCCTCCTGTCGCAGTGGCTTGCCCAGGAATGCGGCAAAAGGCAGGTCAGCGCGGCGCGCCAGGAGATCCAGGAGCGCGATCTCCGCTGCTGCCTTGGCGCCCGTATTGCCGCGGATGCAGCGGTCCATGCGTTCGATGGCCGCTGCGGGCGGTGTCGCGGCCGCGGCGGCCAGGGCGGGGGCGAGATGCTGCGTGACCACGGCAACCATTCCTGGCAGCACCTCGCCGGTCATGGTGGGGGCAGCAGCAGCCTCTCCCCAGCCTTCGCGGCCATCGCCATCGGTGGCGCACACCAGCAGCGTCTCGGCATGGGTGATGATTTCGCTGGCCAGGCGCATCGGCGTGCGCAACGCCAGGCGCAGCGGGAACACCGTCAGCCGGACCAGGCCCAGCGCGCCTGTGGTCAGGGCAGGCGCCGACGCTGTATTGGGTGAGTTGAGCATGCGGCATCCGGCAGCAGGGGCGCCGCAGAATGGATCACGGTTGTTGTCGAGTTCAACCCCGTGACCATGCATAAGCGCTGAACCGGGATCACGCCGGAATTCGGACTACAACCCTGATAGCGCTCGGGAAAGCAGCGCAGGGGTTGGGTCCCGATCGGCGCCGATCAGGACCCAACCCAATAATCAAGTGAGGCAACACAATCAGCGAGTTGCGGGCGTTTTCGGTCGGGGGTCTGATCCGGCGCATATTCACAGCCCGGCGAAGGGCGCGGCATTCGGCCGACGCATATCAACGTGTGGGTGACGCTCAATATCCGGCGGACGCCTGGGCAGGAGATGGTGGTGACTCCGATCCTGCCGGCGGGCGCCGCCATGGCGATGCCGACGCGCGCAGACACGGCGGTGGTAAAGGCGCTGACGCGGGCGTTTCGGTATCCGCGGCTGCTGGACGACAGGGAAGTACGCGTCGATCACAGAAATGGCGGCCGCGGAGAAGATCGAGCGCGGATACCTCGTCAGCCTGCTACGATTGACGCTGCTGGCGCCCGACCTGGTCGAGCTGGTCCTGGAGGGTCAGGTGGCAGATCGCGTTGTGCTTTCGGCCCTGTTGAAGCCGGTTCCTTTGATCTCGGCACATCGGCGGGAACACCTGATGTCCGGCGAGCCGACCCGACGCGCCGAACTGGAGGCCGCCTCGCTGCCCCGGATCGCGACGCGACGTGCATCCTAACGCTTCGCGAGCCAGCGCTTGGCGATGCGGCAGGCGACGGTGAAGGCGGGGTTGAAGACGTTGCCGACATCGTACCGGACAACCTGCCCCATCAGGTGGCTGGCGGCGCGGGCATCCAGACCGTAGTCCTCGCCGAGCCAGCGCGACATCTCGGTCGTGGCGTGCTGCAGCGCCTGGTCCAGCGGACGCGCATTGCCGATGGTGAAGATGTCCTCGGCCGTCTCGCCGCGCGGCCAGGTGATGCTCCGCTTCAGGACGCGGAAGGTCACCTCCATCTCGAAGGACGTCTCGATGCCGGTGCCGGTGATCTCACCGTCGCCCTGGCAGGCATGCCCGTCGCCGAGATAGAAGAGCGCGCCCGGCACCGCGACGGGAAACCAGGCCGTCGTGCCCGGCGCGAACAGGCGATAATCCATGTTGCCGCCGTTCTGCGCGCTGGTCGCGGTGGACAGCGCCTGTCCGCCAGCCGGCGCGACTCCGAAGCAGCCGATCATGGGCTGGATCGGCGGCGCGAAATCCTCCAGCCCCTTCACCCTGTCCTGCAGCCGCACCGTCCCGGCCTCGCGGTCGATGTCCCAGACGGCACGCTGCGGCGGCGGCCGGTCGATGATCGCGGCCGGGTCCAGCACGGTCAGGGCGAGCGGCGAATAGGTCCAACCCGTCGCGCGGCTCGGTGTCAGACCATCGATCCGCACGGCGAGCGTGTCCCCGGGCTCGGCACCCTCGATGAAGAACGGACCGGTCATCGGGTTCGGCCGGCTGCCGACGGCAACCTCCCGCGCATCGAGGCCGGAGGCGTCGAGCGTGTCGGTCACCACCGTGTCGCCATCCGCGACGCGCAGGACGGGTTCGGCGACGCCGATCGCGTTGAAGTATCGTGTGGGATGGAAGCGGTGCGTGGCCATGGGACTCCCCGGGACATCTCGCTGGCAAGGACCAACCGGTCCGTGCCAAGGCTGATCCTGGCACGCTAGGAACGGGGTCGCGCGGCGGTCAAGGCACGGCGCCAGACGCTTCGACGCTTGCGCATGGCGAATGCGCCGGCAGGATGGGCGGCGGGCCGGCGGGCTGCGCCGCGATGCGCGGCGTATGCGGTGGACCGGCAATCACGTCACGCGAACGAGGCGCAGGACCAGTGAGCCAGCAGACGGAACTCGAGAGGGTGAAAGGCCGCATCCGCGCCCTGGCGGCGCGCACGGTCGATCGCGGCTGTTCGGAGGCCGAGGCCCTCGCCGCCGCCCAGAAGATCGGCGAGCTCCTCGAGGTCTACGGGCTGACCATGTCGGAGGTGGAACTCCGGCAGGAGACCTGCATCCAACGCCAGGTCGTCTTCAGCGGGCCGCGGCTGCAGGCGCTCGGCTCGATCTTCCTGCCGGTCATCGAGCTGACCGAGACCAAGGGCTGGATGGTCGGGCGGAACATCTTCGTCTTCTACGGGCTCGAGCCGGACGTGCTCATGGCGGAGTACCTGCTGCATGTCGTGGCACGCGCGGTCGACCACGAGGAGGCGGCGTACCGCGCGAGCGAGACCTACCGGCAGGGCCGGGCGACGCCGCAGAACCGCCTCCGCAGCTTCCGCTACGGCTTCGCCGAGCGTGTGTCGAAGCGCATCGCGGACCTCGCCGCGCATCGTCGTGCGGCGGAGGAGGCGGCCAGGACGCCGACCGCGTCGGGCACCGCCCTGGTTCTCGTGAAGCGCCGGATCATCGCCGACGGCTTCCGGGAGCTCGGGATCCGGCTGCGCACCAGCTACACGACGCGCACAGTGCGGGATGGGACGGCCTATCGGAACGGGATCGAAGCCGGTGGGCGCGTCAATCTCGAGCGGCCGGTCGACGGCGCTGCCGGTGCGCCATCACTGCCGCGCCGCCCGCGATGACAAGCGCGCGCGACCGGCGGCTCTACGCATGGGAGAACCGGGTCGTCGCGCCGCTGGACCGCTCGATGGTGCCGTTTCAACGGATGCAGGCGCTCGTCGACTACGTCTGGGCGGCCGAGGGCCTGGAATGGTCGCCTCGCGTGCGGCCACGCAAGGCGACCAAGGCAACGCTCGCGACCGGAACCCGCCTGGCGATCGAGGCGCCGGCGAGCCTGCCGACCTGGGTCCTGCTCCATGAGATCGCGCATGCGCTGACCAGCACCGCGGAAGGTACGGGCGACGGCCACGGTCCCGTCTTTGTCGGCACCTATGTCCGCCTGCTCGTGCGACATTGCCGCCTGGATCGGGTGATGTTGGCTGAGACGCTCGCGGCCGACGGCGTCCCGTGGAACCCGGATGCGAGGCCCGCCTTCCTCGATGAGGGCTGAGGCGGAGGATGTGCGCCTCAATTGCCGATTGAGTTCAGGAGACAGAATCTCGCAGGTCTTTCTTCGTCGACTGATACGCCTTCTGCTGCGCGGCCAGGCGACGGCGTTCGACCTCCTGCACCATCCGGTCTTTCGTCAGCCCCGACGCCGCCAGTTCCCGACTCAGCTTCTGGAAATGCGTCCAGCGGTCGGCATCGAGGAGGCCCGCGTCCAGCGCGCCGCGCACGGCACAGCCTGGTTCGGTATCGTGACCGCAGTCGCGAAACCGGCAGTTCCGGGCCAGCTGTTCTATGTCGTCGAAGACCGTGCTCAGACCCTCATCCGCGTCAATCAGCCCGACTTCGCGGATGCCAGGTGTGTCGAGCAGCAGCCCTCCGCCAGGCAGCAGCACGAGTTGGCGATGGCTGGTGGTGTGACGCCCCCTTGCATCCGCCGCGCGGATGTCCTGGGTCGCCATCCGCTCCTCGCCCAGCAGGGCATTCACCAGGGTCGATTTGCCGACGCCCGATGAGCCGATCAGCACACAGGTCTCGCCCGGCTTCACGTGCTCCATCAGCCCGCCCAGGCCGAGACCCTGGCGCACCGAAACGATGAGCACCGGGCAGCCCGCCGCCAGGGTGGCGATCTCGGCGGCCTGGGCCTCGGGTTGCTCGCACAGGTCGGCCTTGGTCAGCACCACCACCGGCCGCGCGCCGCTCTGCCAGGCCGCCGCGAGGAAGCGTTCAAGCCGACGCGGATTGAGGTCGGCGTTCATCGAGGTGACGACGAAAACGACATCGATGTTGGCGGCGATGACCTGCAATGTCTGCACGCTGTCGGCGGCGCGACGCACGAAGGCCGTGCGGCGAGGCAGGACGGCATGGATGGTGGCCGTACCTTCGGTGGCGTTCGCAGAAACGGCCACCCAGTCGCCGGCGGCCGGGTGGCCCGCCTCGCGGGCCTCGTGACGCATGCGTCCGGAGAGCTTGGCGCTCAACGTGCCGACATCCGTGGCCACCAGGTTCGCCAGCCGCTGCTGGACGATGATGCGCCCAGGGATGTAGCCGACTCGCGCATGCGGCTCGAATGCCAGCCGCAACGCATCAGACCAGCCATACTGTTCGATCAAAAGCGGCACTTTCACGTGGGAAGGGCAGTATAGCACCGACCAGGCGGCACGCCGCCGATTGGAAAGGTGGTCCTGAACCCACAAAATGGTCCGGCCGGAGCGAAATTTTTTCGGGCACTCTGACCGAGGAGGGAGGGCGCCATGAAGAGGAAGCGGTATTCGGACGAGCAGATCGCCTTCGCGCTGCGGCAAGCTGAAAGCGGGGCGGCGGTGGAGGATACCTGCCGCAAGCTCGGGGTGTCGGAGCCGAGGTTCTACCGGTGGAAGAAGCAGTTCGCCGGGATGGGCGTGGCGGAGATCCGGCGACTGAAGCGGCTGGTGGCGGACCTCACGCTCGACAAGACGATGTTTCAGGACGTGCTGCGCCGAAAGTGGCGGGGCCCGCCATGCGCCGCGACGTCGTGCGCCATCGGCAGGACGCCGACGCGATCGGCGAGCAGCGGGCCTGCCATGCCGCGGGGTTCCATCGGTCGTCGCAGCGCTACCGCTCGCGGCGGGATCCGCACAACGAGTTGCGCGTCCGGCTGCGGGACCTGGCGGCGAGCCGGGTGCTCTACGGCTACCGACGGCTGCATGTGCTGCTGCGCAGGGGGGTGGCCGGTGAACGCGAAGCGCGTGTACCGCCTGTACAGTAAGGAAGGCTTCGCGATCCGGACCCATCAGGCCAGGAGCCTTCTTCAGGGAGGACCACTTTCCGGGGGCAGACCACGCGCGCATCTCGACAATGAGCGGCTCGTGGGCCTGGTGCTCACGATTTCCTTCTACTGCGCGGTGGTGCGCGTGCCGGCGTCGCTCGATATCAGGTGGAGCCCGACGACCTGCCGTATCCGGACCGCTTTCCGCTGCCGGGATGAGATGGCGCCAGTGCCGCGCACCCTGCGTCACCGGCAGCCGGACGCACCTCGTGCACGGCGCCCGTGGCCGGGCAATCGGCCGCTCGCCGCCGTCCTTGCACGTGCGTCGAACGGCGCGGCTGACGGCCGCGAATGGGCCGGGCCGGTGCCTCGGCGCCGAGGATCACGCCGTTCGCCGCGCCAGGAAGTCCAGCAGCACGCCCACGCAGGCGTCCGGCGCCGCGTCGCCGATATTGTGCGGCATGCCGGCGAGCGAGACCAGTTCAGCATCCGGGATCAACGTCGCCATGCGCTCATACTGATCGTGCGAGCCGATCGGCTCGTGCCCCGGTGCAACGATGAGCGTCGGGCAGGCGATGCGGGGCAGTTCATCCTCCCAGTCGCGGCTGCTCATATGGGCGACGAATCGCCCGATGAAGGGCAGGTCGTTGGCCCCGGTCTGCCGGCAGAACCAGTCCACCAGCCCGGGGTCCGCGTCGGCCGGAAAGCGATCGGCGACACCCGAGCGCATGAAGGCCTCAAGCCCCATCGCCGCCGCCTTCGCCGGCCAGGTGCCGGCCTGGCTGTTCTTCAGGCCGGGGGTGGACGCGAACAACGACAGGCTCGCGACCCGCCCCGGATGCGCCATCGCCAGCCGCTGCCCGACATAGCCACCGGCCGAGAGGCCGACGACATGCGCGCTGCCGACGCCGAGATGGTCGAGCAGTTCCACCACATCCGCGACCAGCCGTTCCAGCGTCAGCGGCTGCGCCTCGGTCGGCACGGCGGATGCGCCATGGCCGCGGAGTTCCAGGCTCAGCGTGGCGTGGTGACGGGCCAGCTCCGGGATCCAGCCGAACCAGCGCCGGTAGGACCCCATGGCGGCATGCAGCAGCAGCACTGGGACGGTGGGCGTGCGCCACGGCGCGGTGAAGTCATCGACGCGCCAGGCGAGCCGCACGCCGTCGCTGGCCGGCAGGAACGACATGTTCGGTGTCAGCGTCATCACATTCTCCAGTGCCGCCGTGGCGCGCACGATGCATCGTCGAGCCAGGGGCGCCATTGCACAATCGGGTCCCACCACTACGATGCCTTGAGATGCGTCGATCAAGAAAGGGCAACGACATGCCGACACTTCGCCGTCGTCACCTGCTCACCGCCGCCGCCGCCCTTGGCGTGCCGCATGTGAACCGGGCACGCGCTCAGGGCTATCCCGAGCGTCCGCTGCGCGTCGTGGTGCCGTTCGGCCCGGGTGGCGGCACCGACAACCTGATGCGCGTGATCGAGCCGCATGTCCGCGCGGCCTTCGGCCAGCCCCTGGTGATCGAGAACCGCGCCGGCGCCGGCGGCACGATCGGCAGCGACATCGTCGCGCGCGCGGCGCCGGACGGCACCACCGCGCTGCTGGTGGACAGCAGCTTCGCCATCAATCCGTCGCTGTTCCCGAACCTGCCCTACGATCCGGCAAAGGATTTCGCCCCGGTCAGCCTGCTGGCGACGGGGCCGGTCATCCTCCTCGCGCATCCCTCGCTGCCGGTGACCACGGTGCAGGAACTCGTGGCGATGGCCAAGGCGCAGCCCGGACGCCTCAGCTACGCCTCCGGCGGCAATGGCGCGTCCACGCACCTGGCGGGCGAGCTGCTGAAGATGGTGGCCGGCATCGACCTCGTGCACGTGCCCTATCGTGGCACCGGCCCCGCGACCACCGATGTGGTGGCGGGCCACGTGCCGCTGATGTTCAACGGCATCAGCGCGGCGCGGCCGCATGTGGATGCCGGCAGGCTGCGGCCGCTCGCCGTCACCGGGGCGAGCCGCTCCGGTGCGCTGCCGCAGGTGCCGACCTTCGCGGAAGCCGGCCTCGCCGACGTGGCCGCATCGACCTTCTGGGGCGTGCTCGTGCCGGCCGGCACGCCGGACGCCGCGGTGGCGCGCATGTCGGATGCCTTCCGCGCCGGCGTGACGCATGAAGCGGTGCAGGAAAGGCTGCGGAGCCTCGGCTTCGAATCCATCGGTGGCCCGCCGGCCGCCTATGCCGAGAATCTCCGCACCGAGACGGCGAAATGGGCGCGGGTGGTGCGCCAGGCGAATATCCGGCTCGACTGATGCGAGCCTGGCGCCAGGACGACGAAGGCGCCTGAGCGCATGCGCTATGCGCCGGGGGAGGCACGCGACTGGGTGCGGGCCGAACTCTCCGGCTACGTGACCATCCTCTACACCCCGTTCCACGCGGATGGGTCGATCGACGAGGCGGCGCTGCGGCGCAATGTCCGGCGCACGATGGCGCTGCCCGGCGTGGGCGGCCTGTCGGTGCATTCGCTGCACCAGGAATTCTTCGCGCTGACGCTGGCCGAACGGAAGCGCGTGGCCGAGCTGGTTCTCGATGAAGCGGCGGGCCGGCTGCCGGTGGTGGTCGGCTGTTCCGATCCGGTGGCGGCGAATGTGGTCGACCTCCTGCGGCACGCGACCGCGGCCGGCGCCGACCTCGCGATGGTCTGGCCGCCCTATTACGGGCCGCGCGACGCGGCGGGCGTGCGCGCCTTCTACGAACACGTCGCCGAGCGCAGCGCGATCGGCCTGGTGGTCTACAGCACCACCCTCGCCGAACTCGGCTACTACCTGGCGCCCGAGCAGGTGGAGGCGCTGCTGCACCTGCCCGATGTCTGCGCCGTGCAGGACACCACGCTGAACTTCGCCAGCTACGCCCGCATGATGGAGCGCGTCGGCGACCGCATCGCGGTGTCGACCTCGCTCGAGGAATACTTCCTGTTCGGCCGCCTGACCTTCCCCGAGCGCGCGCCGCGCTTCATGATCGGGTCCTCCCGACCGGTGCTGTGCCAGACCGCGGCGGTGCCGCATTGCGGGCGCTTCCTCGATGCCGCGCTGCGCGACGATTTCACCGGGGCGGCGCGGCACCTGCGCGACATCGGCGGCATCGCCGGCCGGCTGCAGAGCCGCTATTTCGCGCAGGGCTTCCACCACGTGGCGCTGTTCAAGACGCTGGCCGGGCTGCTCGGCATGGAGGTCGGCGCGGGGTGGCGGCCGGCGCTGGCACCGCCCGACCCGCGCGACGTCGCGGAATGCGTCGCGGTGCTGCGCGCCACCGGCCTGCTGGATGGCGCGGCATGAGGGCACCCTGGATCGCCGCCCTCGGCGCCACGCTGCTGATGCAGATGATCGCGTCCTTCATGGCGCAGAGCCTGCCGGTGGTGGCACCGCTGCTGACCGACAGCATGGGCCTGGCGGCGGAGGCGATCGGCAATCTCGCGGCGCTGAACGCGCTCGGCACCGTGCTGTTCCTGGCCTTCGGCGGGCCGTTCCTGGCGCGGCTGGGGCCTGTCAGGATGCTGCAGGTCGGCGCCGCGCTGTCGGCGATCGGGCTGCTGGCGCTCGGCATCGGCACGGTGCCGGCCCTGGCGCTGGCCGCGCTGCTGCTGGGCATCGGCTACGGGCCGAGCCCGCCGGCCGGCAGCCGCATCCTGGCCGCGACGGCGCCGCCGCGGCACCGCAGCCTGATCTTCTCGGTCAAGCAGGCGGGCGCGCCGCTGGGCGGGGTGCTGGCCGGGCTGGTGACCGCCCCGCTGGCCGCCGCCTTCGGCTGGGGCGTGGCGCTGGTCGTGTGCGCCGCGACAGCCTTCGTCGCCGCCGCCGCCATCCAGGGCCTGCGGCGCGAACTGGATGCGGAACGCGACGCCGCGCGCTCCATCGGCCTCGCCAGCGTGTTCAGCCGGCGCACCCTGGCGGCGCCGTTCGCCGCCCTGGCCCTGGCGCCGGCCCTGATGCCGCTGACGCTGCTCGCGGTGTCCTTCGCGGTCGTGCAGGGCTGCCTGTTCACCTTCACCGTCACCTGGCTGGTGGAGACGCGCAGCCTGTCGCTGGTGCAGGCGGGATCGGCCTTCGCGGCGATGCAGGGGGCGGGCGTGGTGGCGCGCATCGTGCTCGGCTGGCTCGCGGACCGCACCGGGCGGCCGACGCTCAACCTGCTGGTGCAGGGTGTGGCGGCATCGGCCGCGGTGCTGCTGCTGGCCGCGATGCCCGCCGCGCCGAGCCTGGCGGTGGCGGCGTCGCTCACGGCGCTCGCGGGCTTCGCGGCGGCCAGTTGGAACGGCGTCTACATGGCCGAGGTGGCGCGGCTGTCGCCGCGCGATCGTGTCTCGGATGCGACCTCGGGCTCCACGCTGCTCACCTTCCTCGGCTATGTCGCCGGGCCGGCGCTGTTCGGGCTGCTGGTGACGCTGAGCGGCGGATGGGTGGTGCCGATGATCGCCATGGCGGCGCAACTGTCGCTGACGACGCTGCTGGTCGCGCGGCCGCTGCTGAAGGCCGCGCCGTAGCGGTCATGCCATGTCCCGCAGTCGCGACCAGCGGCACGAGGCTTCGACTCGTGCCGAGCGCCCGAAGGGGGCGCCACCGGTCGTCCGGCGAAGCCAAGCAAACCCAAGGTTTGCGCCCGGCGCCCGAGGGCCAGGAAACAGGATACCCCCCGGTCGCTGAAGGCGGCCGCTGGTATCAGACGGATTTGCGCCGGCGCGTACGCGGCGGCGGGTCCTTCGGGAAGGCGATGCCGCTGGCGTCCACGCCGAGCGCCAGCAGCATCCGGGCCTGCGCGATCGCCGCGCTGTAGCCCTCCAGCACCGGGATGTCCCAGCCGCGTTCCAGGAGCCGTTGGCGCAGCGGCGCCTGCAGCCAATAGGCGGCGGAACAGCCGAGGATGATGCTCTCGGCGCCATCCTCCTCGATCGCCGCCTCGGCGGCATCGGTCGCGGCGTCCAGCATCGCGGAAGGCTCGCCGCGCGCATGCCGCTCGCTCTCGTCCTGCACGCTCACCCGCCCGGCATGGGCCGGGCGCGGCAGCGGGAATTCGAGGTTCCGGATCGAGGCGCAATGCTCGGTCATGCGGTACTGCACGACCAGGTCCGCCATGCGGAGGTTGTGGTTCTCCGACACGTCGAGGATCGAGAAGCGGTGGCCGAGCATCCCCGCCGCATGCATCTGCGCATGCGCGCAGGCGGTGACGGCCACGCCGTGGCGGCGGCCGATCTCGCGCGCCTCGACATAGCCGGGATCGCCGCCGCCAAGCAGCACGATCGCATCGTAGCGTCCGCTTTCGCAGGCTTCCCGCACCACCGGCAGGCGATTGACGCCGGTGATGGCGAATTCCTCCCGCGTCTCGACCGGCCAGGCGCCATGGGTGGCGGGCGCGCCTGGGTGTACATCCCAGTCGACATCCGCGAGCAGCGGCAGGACCCGGTCGGCATTCAGCAGCATGCCTTCCTTGCTGCCGCCGAAGGCGCGCATGCGGTATCCGGCACCCTCCGGCAGGGAGAAGGCGCTGATCAGCAGGAGGCGGTGGCGCGCCCGTTCGGACATGCGGCGATCCTCAATAGGCCGAGCGTCCGCCATCGGCGGCGATGGTGGCACCGGTGATCATGCGTGCCGCGTCGGAGGCCAGGAAGACGGCCGTCGCCGCGATATGCTCGGGCTCGCCCACCCAGAACGGGTAGTCGCGCGCGCGCTGCACGGGGTTCTGCGGGTCGCGCGCGGCATCCTGTTCCGTCAATTCGCCCCAGTCGCGCTTGATGCGATCCGTCATCACCCGGCCGGACGCGATGACGTTCGCGCGGATGCCCTGCTTCGCGTAGGTGCCGGCCAGCGCCCGCGTCAGCCCGAGCAGCGCGCTTTTCGCCGCGGTATAGACGTGGAACGGGCTGGCCCCGCGCAGCGCGGCACCCGAGGACATGTTGACGATCGCCCCGCCCCCCGCGCGGATCATCTCCGGGATCGCGTGGCGGCAGCACAGGAAGGTGCCGCGCAGGTCGAGCCCCATGGTGCGGTCGAACACGTCGAGGCCGACATCCGTGATGTTGCCGTCCTGCGGATCGGTGCCCCCGGCGCAATTGTGCAGGATATCGAGCCGGCCGAACCGCGCCACCGCCGCGGCGACCGCGGCCGCCACCTCGGCGTCCTCCCGGATGTCGGCCGGCAGGGCGACCGCCTGCCCGCCCGCGGCCTCGACGGCGGCCGCCGTGCGCCTGGCGCGCGCGGCATCGTGGTCGCACACGGCGATGCGCGCGCCGGCCGCGGCGAAGGCGAGGCAGGAGGCATGGCCGATGCCGCCGCCGCCGCCGGAGAGAAACGCGACCTTGCCGTCCAGGCGGGTGTTCACCTGCGTCAACCCGCCTGGATGCCGGCCTGGCGGATGATCGGCGCCCATTTCGCCAACTCGGCCTCGAACCGTGCGCGATAGGCCGCCGGCGTGCTGCCGCGCGGCACGTAGCCGAGCGCTTCGACACGCGCGCGCACCTCGGGCATCGCCAGCACGGCGGACAATTCGCGCGCGAACCGCTCGGCCATCGCGCCCGGTGCGCCGGCCGGCAGCCAGAAGCCCCAGATGGTCTCGGCGTTCATCTCGGGCAGCCCGGCCTCGGCGAAGGTCGGGATGTTGGGCATCGACGCCGAACGGCTGTCGCCCGTGACGGCAAAGCCCTTCAGCCGCCCCGCTTCCACATGCTGGCGCGTCGAGCTGATGCCGGAGAACATGATCTGCGTCTGCCCGCCCAGCACCGCCGTGACGCCGGGGCCCGAACCCTGGAACGGCACATGCACGATGTTGATGCCGCCGACATGGCGCAGCAGTTCCCCCGACAGATGGGTGGAGGTGCCATTGCCGCCCGAGGCGAAGTTGACCTCGCCCGGATGCGCGCGCGCATAGGCAAGCAGTTCGGCCACCGTGTTCGGTGCGAAACTGGGCGCACCCACCAGGATCACCGGCGCGGTCGCGGCGAGCGCCACGGGCTGCAACTCGCGCTGCGTGTCATAGGGCAGCGTGCGATAGAGCGAGGGGTTCACCGCGATGGCGCTGTCGATCAGCAGCATCGTGTAGCCGTCCGGCTCGGCCTTCGCGACAAGGTTGGTGCCGATGGTCGAGCCGCCGCCCGGGCGGTTCTCGATCAGCACCGGCTGGCCGAGCCTCGCCTGGAGGTGCGGGGCGAGGATGCGGCCGAGGATGTCGGTCCCCCCGCCCGGCGGCACGGGCAGGACGACGCGGATCGGCCGGCTCGGCCAGTCCTGCGCCAGGGCAGGTCTGGCCAGGGTGCCGAGCGCAAGCATCGCCGCGGCGGCTCCGAGTTGGCGTCGTTGCATGGGCGTGGCTCCTGTCCCCGGGTGTTCAGGCGTTCGTCGCGACGACACGGTCGCCGACTCGCGGGCGCGTCTGCCAGTCCCGCTCGATCGCGAGGATCTCCGGCGGCTCGACCTTCACGCCGAGGCCCATGATCAGCGCGCCGGCCGCGAGGTAGTAGGCCGCCAGCATCGCGATGTCGGTCGCCTGGCGCGGCGTGAAGCTACGGCGCACCGCGTCCCAGGTCGCGTCCGGCACGCCGGCGAAGCGGGTCACCGCGAAGGTCAGGTCGCAAAGCGCCTGGTCGGCGGCGTCCAGCCCCTGCGGCGTGCCGCCGGCCTTGATCGCCGCCAGCTCCGCTTCCGTCACCCCGGCATCGAGCGCCAGCGGCGCGTGGTGCGCCCAGGCATAGGCGATGTCGCGCCCGACGATGCAGATCACCAGCTCGCGCTGCCGCTCGTTCAGTTCCGTGCCGTAGCGGCCGTAATGGCCGAGCGCCGAGAAGCGCGCGAGCGCGTCCGGCGCGTGGCCGATCGAGGTCAGCAGGTTGGACACCCAGCCGCGGCTTTCGGCCACCTTGGCGAAGACGGCGGCGGTTTCGGGCACCGTCTCGGGCGTCGGGTCGGGCAGCGTGCAGGCGCGGCCCGGGCCGGTCCAGGCGGCGGTCATGCGCCGGCGCCCGCGCGTTCGCGGAATTCCGCCTGCAACTCGTCGAGCGTCATGAACACGGCGCCTGCCGCGCCCAGCGCGTCGATCAGCTTCTCCAGCATCAGCATCCGGTGGCCGCGCCCCACGACATAGGGGTGGAAGGTGAAGACCAGCGCGCCCCATGCCTCGGTGCGCTGCATGTAGGCGAAGTCGGCCAGCCAGTTCTCCAGCACGGCATCGGCATTGGCGAGGCCGGGCAGCACCTCGGTCTTGGTGCGGATGAACTCGAAATGCGGATGGTCGTCGAGCGACCAGCTGATCGGGATCTCCACGAGGTCCGTGGTTTCGCCGAAACGCATCGGCTGGTCCGCCACCACCACATCGCCGCGGCGCGCGAAATAGGGGCTGCAGTCATGCCCCATCATGCTGCTGTCGTAGCGCAGCCCGTGCTGCAGGATCAGGTCGATCGTACGGTCGCTGATATCCCAGGACGGTGAGCGGTAGCCGGCCGGCTTCTGCCCCGTGAGCCTGACGATGCTCTCGATCGCGCGGCCGAATTCATCCGCCTCGCGATCCGCTTCCAGCCAGGCGGGCGGCACGTGGCTCCAGCCGTGATGGCCGACCTCGTGCCCCTCGTTGACGACGCGGTTGCAGGCGTCCGGATAGGTCTCGATCACGACGCCGGGGATGTACCAGCTGGACTTCGAGGCCGCGCGCCTTCAGCAGGTCGAGCACGCGGCCCGCGCCCACCACGCCGAATTCCCCGCGGGAGGTGGGCGTCGGCGTGGTCATGCCGCGCGCGGCGAAGCCGGACCAGGTGTCGAAATCGAAGGACAGGCAGGCGATGTGGCGTGGCATGGTTCAGGCCTTCGGCGTGCCGAACTTCGCCGACAGGAAGGCCAGGATGTCGCTGACGCAGCGATCGGCCATCATGTCGGCGATGTTGTGCGGCATGTGCGGGTACTCGATCATCTTCACGTCGGGGATGCGCTCGCCCATCGTGTCGTAGCTGTTGGCGGTGCCGACGGTCTCGCCGCCCGGATAGATCACGCAGCGTCGGCGACTTGATGCGCGGCAGGTCGCCGCTCCATTCCTGGGTCGCCATGTAGCCGATGAAGCGCGCCACATAGGCCGGGTCGTTCTCCGCCGTCTGCTCGAGGAACCAGCGCACCATGCCCGGGTCGGTGCTTTCCAGGTCGAAGCGCATGGCGATGGTGCGCGTGAGGAAGGGCGTCAGCCCCTCCTTCTCGATCAGGGGCAGCCAGTCCAGCGCGCTCGGGCTCAGTCCCGGCGTGGAGCCGACGACGCAAAGGCCCAGCACGCGGTCCGGCTTCGTGATCGCCAGCTTCTGCGCCAGGTAGCCGCCGGCCGAATTGGCGACGATGTGCGCCTGCGTCGCACCCACCGCATCCATGCATTCCTCGACATCCCGCACGAAGCGATCCATCGACAGCGCCACGTCCGGCGCCGGCACCGCGGACCGGCCATGGCCACGCAGGTCCATCCGCACCACGCGGAAGTGCCGCGCCAGGCCCGGGACCCAGGAATAGAAGCGCTCCGAATTGCCCATCGCCGAATGCAGCAGCACGAGCGTGGTCGGAACCGTCCAGGGATCGGTGAAGTCGTCGATATAGTAGGCGATCTCCAGCCCGTCGCTGGCCGTGAAACTCAGGCGTTCGGTCATGCCGTCATGCTCTCCGTCGGCCCGCCGATGCGGGCGATATTGTCAGGGCCGAGGCCGAGCCGTCCGTGCTCGGCCTCGATGATCAGCGCGGCGAGGCGCGCATGGGTCGGTGCGGGCACGCCGAGGCGCGTCCCTTCGCGGGCGATGAAGGCGTTGAAGAAATCCACCTCCGTGGGGCGACCCTTGGACAGGTCCTGCGATGTGCCCGACATGCCGCCCTCGACCATGCTCGCGGCCTGCGCCGCCATGGCGTCGAGGGCGTCGGCCAGCGCATCCGCATCGCCGGCGGCGGCGCGGCACCAGACGGAAGGCGGCGCGCCGAACAGCTTCTGCAATCGGAAGCCGAGCGCCTCGCCCACCGTGATCGCCTCGGCGCCAAGGCGGATCGCGATGCGCCGCGTATCGTCGCGCGAATAGACCTGTTTCAGCGACAGGCCGGCGAGGCCCGAAATGCCCGAGGTCATGGTGTTCGCCGTCAGCTTCGACCAGCGTTCGGTCCAGAGATCGGCCGTCACCGCGGCCGTATCGGCCACCGAGAGCAGCGCCGCGATCCGTTCGGCACGCGGCGTGCGCCGGCCATGCACCTCGCCCACCTTGAACACCGGCGCGCCCGCCGCGCCGCGCCGGCGGGTGCGCCGCATCACGCCCGGCCCGGCCATCGAGACATCGAGCCCGCCGCCGATCGCGCCGAGCACGCGGCCCCAGCCGACCGCGCGCGCCACGCGGTCCTCGACCAGCGCGTTCTGCAAGGTGACCACGGGCACGCCGGGCGGCAGCCAGGTCGCGAGCAGCGCCGCCGCCCAGTCGGTGTCGTAGAGCTTCACGGTCAGGAACGCTGCCTCGACATCCAGTCCGCGCAGACGTTGCGCTTCACCGAGGTGCCAGGCTTCGGGGTGGGTGCGCCGTTCCCCTTCCGGGCAGTCCAGCAGCAGCCCGCCGTCCCGGATCGCCGCGACATGTTCGGGCCAGCCGTCGATCAGCACGACGTGGTGCCCCGCCGCGGCAAGGCTGCCGGCGACGAAGCTGCCGACCGCGCCGCCGCCGAGCAGCGCGATGCGGCCCGGCGCGACGCCGTCGGTCATATGGGCGTGATGCCCGCGCGGCGGACGATGTCGGCGAACTTCACCGTGTCGGCGGCGATGCGTGCGGCGAAGGGATCGGGGCCGAGCCTGCCCGGCGTGATGCCCTGCGCGGCGAAGCGTTGGCCGAATTCCGGCCCGTCAAGGATGGGCCGCACCGCGCCGGCCACCTTGTCCACGATGCTGCGCGGCAGGCCCTTCGGCCCGACCAGGCCCCACCAGGCGCCCATGTCGAAGCCGGGGTAGCCGCTTTCGGCCACGGTGGGGACGTCGGGGGCCATCGCCAGCCGATCGGCGCTCGACACCGCCAGCCCACGCAGCGTGCCGGCCTGGATATGCGGCCAGGTCGGCGGCACCGAGATGAAGGAGACCTGCACGCGGCCCGCGGTCAGGTCGATCAGCGCATCGGCATCGCCGCGATAGGGGATGTGGTTCAGTTCGATGCCGGCCACCGCCATGAACAGGCTGGAGGTGAGGTGCGGACCCGCGCCGACGCCCGAGGACGCGTAGCTGAGCTGCCCCGGCCGCGCCTTCGCCAGCGCCACGAGTTCGGCCACGTTGCGCGCCGGCACGCTGCTGTGCACCACCAGGAAATACGGCGCGGAGGCGCAGAGCGCGATCGGCGTGAAGTCGGCGACGGGATCGAAATTGACCTCGCGCCGCACGGCTGGCGCCAGGACCTGCGCGCTCGACATCATGTAGAGCGTCTCGCCGTCCGGCGCGGCGCGCTTGGCGGCGTCGGCGGCGATGGTGCCGGCGGCACCCGTGCGGTTCTCCACCGTGATCGCCTGCTTCAGCGTCTCGGCCAGCGGCGTGGCGACCGCCCGCGCGACCAGGTCGTTCGCACCGCCCGCGGGATAGCCCACCAGGATGCGGATCGGGCGCGTCGGCCAATCCGCTCCCTGCGCCTGCGCCTGGCCGGCGAGCACCCCGGCGCCAAGACCCAGCAGGGCGCCGCGGCGGCCGATCCTGCCCGGCAACGCCTTCTGTTCATGGTCCATGCTGGTGTCCCCTTTCGGTTCACGGTTGATGCGGCGCGGCGCGCCGCGAGCGGTCCCGTCCGAAGCTGGCAGCTCCCAAAGCGTTCTTTCTTTGACGCGATACGTAATATATCAGTGGAGCATGGCATCGGCCCCGACAGCGCGCAAGCGCGTGCCCACAGCGCAGGCGCTCACGATCCCGAGCCGGCAGGAAGCCGTCGCGGCGACGCTGCGCTTTGATATCCTGCGCGGCCAGGTGGCGGCGGGCGCGCGGCTCGACATCGACGAGATCGCGGCGCGCCACGGCGTCAGCCGCACACCGGTCCGCGATGCGCTGAAGCAGCTCGAGGCCGAGGGGCTGGTGCAGGTGCTGCCCTATCGCGGGGTCGAGGTGACGCGGCTTTCCGCCGAGGACCTGCGCGAGATCTTCGCGATCCGCATCGCGCTGGAGCAGCTCGCCATCGCCATGGCCGTGCAGCACATCACCGATGCCGAACTTGGTGGGTTGCGGCGCATCCTGAAGCGCATGGACCGCGCGCGCGGGCGGGACCAGTCCTGGACGATGCTGAACGCATCCTTCCACGACGCGGTCCATGCGGCCTCGCGCTCGCCACGCCTGATCGAGATGATCCGGATGCAGCGCACGAACGTCGAGCGCTACGTCCGCGCCGGCGCCGCCGACCTCGGCACGGCGCCGCAGCAGGCCGAGCACTGGGAGATGCTGGAAGCCCTCGCGGCGCGCGACGCGGCCGCCGCGCGCGCGGTCATCGCGCGCCACCTCGATCGCACGGCGGAGACGCTGGCCGGGCTCGCGGGGGCGTAGTCGCGCCGCCCGCGCGATCCGGCCCGATGGGGGTGGCGCGGCCCTTCGGCCGATGCGCCACCCCGCACCGGCGTCACGTGCGCTCGATGTTCCAGATCACCGGGAAGCCGAAGTCGATCACGCCGCGCAGCTGCGCGCGCCAGGCGGCGGGCGCGCGGAACTGCCCCGCGATCGGGAAGGTCGCCTGTTCGATCGCCACGCGGTTCAACTCGGCGGCGATCTCGCGCCGCCGGTCGGGGTCTCCCTCGGCCTCGAAGCGTTCGATCAGCGGGGTCATCGCCGCCTCGCAATAGCCCCAGGGCTGGTTGCCCGTGCAGTTGAAGCCGACGCCGAGGTTGGACAGCGGGTTCGCCATGTCGAAGCCGGTGTAGACGACCGGCACGACCGACCATCCACCACGGTCGAGCGGCTGGCGCTGCACCCAGCGCTGCGCGATCGAGGACCAGTCCGACCCCTGGATATCGAGGTTGAAGCCGGCGCGCTTCATGCGATCGATCAGCACGAGGCCGAAGGGATTGAGCAGCGCGGAGTCGAGCGGATGCATCAGCACGACGCGCTGGTCCGTGTAGCCGGCCTCGCGCAGCAGCGCCTTGGCGCGGTCGAGGTCGGGGCGCGCGATCGCCGCGCCGCCGCGGTCGCTGCTGAAGGCGGTGCCGCACATGAACATCGCGGTGCAGTCCGGGTTGCCGGTCTCGGCGAAGCCCGCGCCGGCCAGGATCTCGCTCCGGTCCAGGCATTGCTGCAGCGCGCGGCGCACCAGCACGTTGTCGAAGGGCGGCAACGCGTGGTTGATGCTGACGGCATACATCATCTCGGCCTGGCCGCGCGCCTCCGAGATGACGATGTTCCGGTCCCTGCGCATCAGCGGCAGGTTGTCGATCGGCGCGTATTCCAGGTAGTCGACCTCGCCCTGCTGCAGCGACGTCGCGCGGAGCGCGATGTCGGGCATGGTGATCATCTCGACCTGCTCGACCTTCGGCACCTTGCCGCCGGCCAGCCCGTCGGCGGGCTCGTCGCGCGGCACGTAGCGCTCATTGCGGCGGAAGAAGGTGCGTTCGCCGGGGATCCAGCGGTCGGGCAGGAAGACGAAGGGGCCGGAGCCCATGATCTCCCGCACCGGCTGCGTCGGCGGCGTGGCGGAGGCGATGCGCGCCGGCATGATGAAGGGCACGTGCACCGAAGGCTTGCCCAGCGCCTCGATCACGCCGCCGAAGGGGCGGGAGAGTTTCAGCGTGAAGCCATCCGCGCCGGACGTCGCCAGTTCCGCGGTCGCCGCCATCAGGCGACGCCCGATGGAATCGCGATTGCCCCAGCGCCGCAGGGACGCCACCACATCCTCCGACGTGACCGGCGTGCCGTCGTGGAACATCAGGCCGGGGCGCAGGCGGAAGGTCCAGGCGAGGCCGTCCGCGCTGGTCTCCCAGCCCTGCAGCATCTGCGGGCGATACCGCCCCTGGCTGTCCATCGAGACGAGCGTGTCGAACACCAGGTAGCCGAAGTTGCGCGTCACGAAGGACGGGCTCGCAATGGGGTCGAGGTTCTGCAGCCCGACATTCACCACGAAGCGGAACGGCCTCTCGCGCCCCTGCGCGAGCGCCAGGCGGGGCGAGGCCAGCATCGCGCCCGCCGCGGCGAGCCCCTGTCGTCGTGTCATCTGCATGGTCGGTCTCCTGCGGCATGGTTGAAGAAAGCGGTCGGGCTCAGGACTGCGTGGCGGCCCAGGCCTCCGCGACCTCGGTACAGGTGGCGAACCAGACACCGTCGAATTCGCGCATGAAGGCGATCATGTCCCGCAGCAGCGCGATGCGGCTCGGCCGGCCCGTGACCTGCGGGTGCATGACCAGGTTGTAGTAGCCGCCCCAGCGGTGGATTTCGCGGAACTCGTCCTGCCAGACCTCGCGGATGTGGCTGTTGGTGAAGATCGGCCGCGGCGTCTTGATGGAGAACAGCGCGAAGGGCGCGTCGTCCAGGCTCCAGTGCCAGGGCAATTCGACGATGCTGCCGCCGCCCGGCGCCGGGATCCGGTAGGGGTTCACCTCCGCCATCATCGAGCTGTCGTAGAGGAAGCCGTGCTGCGCGAGCAGGCGAATGGTGGTGTCGCTGGTCTCCCCGGCCGGGGAGCGGTAGCCGCGCGGCACGACGCCGAGCACGCGCTTCAGCGCCTCGAGCCCGCGCTCCATCTCCTCGGTTTCCTTGTCCGGGAAGCCGGGCTCGATCCAGGCGTGGGAGTAGGAATGATGGCCGATCTCATGCCCGGCCTTCAACACCATGGCGGCGCGGTCGGCGTGGTTCTCCACGGTCCAGCCGGGGATGAAGAAGGTCGCGGGGACCGCCGCTTCCTGCAATGTCTCCAGGATCTTGGGCACGCCGACGCGCGCGCCGTAGGTGCCCTGGCTGAGTGTCCCCGGGCGCTGCGCGTTGGCCGGGTCGCGGGCGAGCCAGAGCGTCTCGGCGTCGAAGTCGAAGGTCAGGGTCACCGCGACGCGCGCTCCGCCGGGCCACTTCACGCTCAGGTCCATCAGGCGTCTCCCGTTTCGTGTTCGGGTGGCGGATAGCGGCCGACGAGCCAGCCGCCATCCACCGCGACGACCTGGCCCACGACATAGGATGCGTCGTTCGACGCCAGGAAGCCAATCACCGCCGCCACCTCCCCGGGCGTGCCGGCGCGGCGGAGCGGCGTGGGCTCCAGCACGGCGCGCAGATACGCCGGATTGCGCCGATGGCCCTCCGTCATGGCCGTCTCGATCACGCCCGGCGCGACGGCATTGACCGTGATGCCTTCGGGCGCGACCTCGGATGCCAATTGCCGCGTGAACTGCGCGATGCCCCCCTTCGCCACGGCATAGGCGGTGGTGCCGGGATACCCCGCGATGCCGAAGGTGGACGCGACATTGACGATCCGGCCGCCGGGGCGCGGCAGATGCGGCAGGATGTCGCGCGTGACGCGCAGCACGGCGGCGAGGTTCACGTCCAGAAAGCGCGCGATGAGCGCATCGTCGGACGCCGCCAGCGCCTTCGATCCGCCGATGCCGGCATTGTTGACCAGGATGTCGATGCGCCCGAAGGCGTCGAGGGCAGCCTGCGCCAGCAGCACCCCGGCGCCCGCCTCGGCGACGTCCTGCTGCAGGCCGACGCCACCCAGGCGCGCGGCGGTCTCCGCCACCAGCGGGTCGCGGTCCACCAGCAGGACGCGCGCGCCGTCATCGATCAGGCGCTGCGCGACCGCCGCGCCGATGCCGCGCGCGGCACCGGTCACGATCGCCGCCCGGCGGGGCCGGTCAGGCAAGCCGGCCTCCATCCACCGGCAACGCGACGCCGTTGATGTAGGATGCCGCATCGCTCAGCAGGAACAGCACGGCGGCGGCGACCTCGCCCGGGGTGCCGAAGCGCCCCATCGGATTGCGCGCCCGGGTGTATTCCTCCCGCGCCGCGGCGCCGTCCCCGGCCTGGGCGAAGCTGTCGCGCAGCATCGGCGTCTCGATCGGTCCCGGGCAGACGATGTTGGCGCGGATGCCCTGCGCGGCATGGCCGGCGACGAGGCTGCGCGTCATCAGGACAACGGCGCCCTTGCTGGCCGCATAGGCCGGGAAGACGGGGTTGCCGACCAGGCCCGCGCCTGATGCGAAGGTCACGATGGCGCCGCGTCCCGCCGCTTCCATGGCCGGCACGGTGTGTTTCAGCGCCAGCCAGGTGCCCTTCACATTCACGGCGAACAGGCGGTCCCAGGCGGCTTCCTCGACCTCCGGCAGCGGCACGGTCGGGCCCAGCATGCCGGCCGCCGTGACCAGCAGCGTGATCGGCGACAAGGCCGCAGCCGCGCGCGCGACATCCGCGGCGGAGGAGGCGTCGCCCACGATGCAGACGCTGTCGGGGCAGGATCGTGCGGTATGCGCGAGGCCCGCCTCATCGCGGTCGAACAGGACCAGCCTGGCCCCCTCGGCGGCAAGCCCGATCGCGACCTCGCGGCCGAGGCCCGACGCCGCGCCCGTCACGAGGCCGCAGCGTCCCTCAAAGCGCAGGGGTGAAGCCATCAGACCCTCCGCGCGGGACGCGGGACGAGCGCCGTCGATGCCTGGCGCGCCTTCCACGGCATCCTGCGCGCCGCCACCGGTCGATGGATCAACGCCGGATCCCACATCGAACGAACATTATCGCGCGGCAACAATGCGCTACTGCGTCTGGGCGCTCGCATCGACACCGGCCCGCGTGGGGCCGCGCATCTCTCGGAAAGTTCCGGCATCGGTCGACGGATGGCTCCTTCCAGCGTGGCGTTCCGCGGCCTCGTCCCGTTACCCCGACGCGAAGCGCCCGATCCTGATGCGTCGCGCCACGGCTTCGTGCTCGGCGAGGCTTTCGGCCATCATGGCCTGCATATCCCGCGGCCCCATCCGGACCGGCACGATGGCAAGGGTGCGCATCGTCGCCAGGAACGCCTCCGAATGCGTCGCGGCGAGCAGCGCCTCGCTCCACCGCGCGGTCACCGCATCGGGCAACCCCTTCGGCCCGCCCATGCCGAGCCAGGGGCGCGACGCCCAGGAATAGCCGAGCTCGGGCATGTTCGGCACGTCGGGGAATTCGTCGCTCTTGGTCTCGTTCAGCAGGGAGACCAGGCGGAGCGCTCCGCTCCGCACGGCGGGCAGCACCTCCCCCGCGACCACCGCGCACATGACGTGCCCGCCCAGCAGCGACGTGGTCGCCGGCGCGCCGCCGGCGAACGGCACGAAGGTGACCTCGATGTTCTCCTCGGCCGCCAGGCGCGCCATGTTGAGGTGGCTGTTGGCGCCGATCCCGGCGACACCGATGGTCAGCTTGCCCGGCTCCCGCCGCGCGAAGGCAATGAGCTCCGGCAGCGTACGGAAGGGCGAGGTGGCCGCCACCGTCACGAAGGTCAGGAAGGAACCGTAGACCATCAGCGGCGTGAAGTCGGCGACAGGGTCGACGGTCAGGGTCTGCAACTGCGGCGCGACGGCATTGGTGTTCACCGACAGCAGCCCGAGCGTGTGGCCATCCGGTCGTGCGCGCGCCAGTTCGGTCAACATGATCGTGCCTGCCGCACCCGGCCGGTTCAGCACCGCGACGGGCTGGCCCATCGCCGGTTCGACGGCACGCGCCAGAGCGCGCTGCGTCACGTCGAACGATCCGCCGGGCGAGAAGGGCGCGAGGAAGGTCACGGGGCGGTCAGGCGACCAGCGCGCCTGCGCCGCGGCGACCGACGGCGTCGCCAGGGTGAGCGCCAAGAGGTTGCGGCGATCAATTTTCATGTCGGCCTCCGGTGCACCTGCACAACATCTTGCCGACATCGAGCCGGCGAAGGGAAGCCCATGCGGGATGTTTGGTCCCGGCATTTCCTGGTTTGGGTTTGCCGTGAACCCATGGAGACCTCTGCGAAACGTCATGCCACGGCTGTTGATGGCTGATTCGCTTCGTGGGAGGGCAACGGTGGCGAGGCGGCGATGGGTCAGCGGCGGATTGGGCAGGCGAGCCTGGCGGAGGCGCTGCTGCCGGCGGGTGCTGGTTCCAATCGCCGGCTTGAACGCATCATCGGCCTGATCGATTGGGCGCCGATGGAGCGCCTGCTCGCCCCGCTTCGCGCGCCGACGGGCCGACCCGGCTATCCGCCGCTGGCGATGTTGCGCGCGCTGTTACTGGCGCAGTGGTACCAACTCTCCGATCCCGGCCTTGAGGAAGCGCTGGCCGACCGACTGTCGTTCCGACGCTTCTGTGGCTTCGGGCTCGATGACGGCACGCCGGACGAGACCACGCTGTGCCGGTTCCGCGCCGCGCTGGCCGAGTGCGATCTCGCCGCGGTGCTGTTCGCCGAACTGAACCGCCAGCTCGACACGAAGGGCCTGGTGCTGAAGGCCGGCACGCTGATCGACGCGACGTTGGTCGAGGCGGCGGTCGCCCGCCCACCGCAACGCGAGGGCGAGGTCTCGACCAAGGACCCCGAGGCCGGCTTCACGCGGCGCGGCCAGCGCAGCTTCTTCGGCTTCAAGGCGCATGTCGCGGTGGATCTCGGCTCGGATCTGATCCGCGACGCCGTGCTGACCGGCGCCGATGTCGGCGACAGCCTGGCCGCTGATGGGCTGGCGCAGGGCGACGAGGCCGCGGTGTTCATGGACAAGGCCTATGACAGCGCCGCCCGGCGTCAGGCGCTGGCCGAGGCCGGCATCGTCGATGGCATCATGCATCGCGGCCAGCCCCGTGCAGTTCGAGGAGCAACAGGCCCGGCGCCCTGTCAAAGCTGCAGCCTGATCCTTGTCCGGCCCCAGGGGCCCACTCCAAAGCGCTGACAATCCAGACGAAGTCCAAAGTTCGAATCATCAACCGAAGACGAGGTTCCGTTCGAGTAATTTATCTCGCCACCGGCTTCGCCCGGTCACGATGTTCCGGTCCAAGGACTTCACCTTTGGGAAAGCGCTGTTCGCCCGGTCTGTGATGCGCGGGGGTTGGTCCTGGGTGCGAAAATTCGCCTCCAGCGCGCGATACGCCTCCATCATCCCGACCGGCTCACGGGCCGAAGGGACCGAGACGTCCTGCATCGGCGTCACGACGATAAGCCCCGCCCTCGTTTGGCTCGGCGCTTGTCATTTGGACGAGGGCGAAGATCTCGCGGATGTGCCGGTGGCTGGCGCCCTATCGCAGCGTCGGGTCGAGCCTGTCGCGCAGCCAGTCTCCGATCAGCGAGACCGACAGCGTCGTCAACACGATGGTCACGGCTGGCGCGAGTAGGATCCATGGCGCGCGCGTAAGATATTCGCGCCCATAGCCTACCATGGATCCAAGCGAGGTCTCGGGCGGCTGCACGCCGAGCCCGAGGAAGGACAACCCCGACTCCAGCAGGATCACCTCAGGGAAGGCCAAGGTCATCGAGACGATCAGCGTCGAGGCGATATTGGGCAACACGTGCCTGCCATAGATCCGCCAGGGCGTCGCGCCGAGCCCTCGCACTGCCGCCGCATAGCCCTGAACCCCGGCCGCCAGCGCCAGGCCGCGTGCGATACGCGCATAGCGTTCCCAGGCATGCAGCCCGAGCAGGCAGACCAGCAGCACGAGCGAGTTGCCGAAGAAAGCGAGCACCGCACAGCGCAAGGATCAGGAACGGCAGGGAGGCCGAGAAATCCACCAGCGCCAGGACCGCCTGCTCGATCAGCCCACGGAAATGCGCCGCCAGGAAGCCAAGCGTCGTCCCGACTACCGCGCCGATGATGGTGGCGCCGAAGGCGATCAGCAGGCTCGTGCGGATGGAATAGATCAGCCGCGCCAGCACATCGCGCCCAAGCTCGTCAGTCCCCAGCGGGTGCAGCCACGTCCCGCCGAAGGTCGCCGGCGGCGAGAGCCGGTTGCGCAGGTCCAGCGCCGTGTATCCATAGGGTGCGATGACATCGGCCAGCACGGCGACCGCGAGCATCGCCAGCAGCCAGGCTCCGCCCAGCCTGACCAGCAGGGGCACCGCCGCGCGCTTGGGCTTCGGCGGTACGACGGTCGCGACGGTGAGCGGCGCCTCGGGCATCTCAGCCCGCCTTCCGCGCGCCGGAGCGCAGCCGCGGATCGAGCAGCCCGTAGAGCACGTCCACGATCAGGTTCGCGCACACCATCGTCACCGCCACCAGCAGCAGGATGCACTGCACCACCGCGAGGTCGCGGTTGGACACCGCCACTACCAGCAGCCGGCCGACTCCGGGCCAGGAAAAGACGCTCTCCACGACCACCGCCCCCGCGATCAGTGAGCCCACCATGAAGCCGATGATCGTCACTGTCGGGATGGCCGCATTGGGCAGCGCGTGCCCGGTCACGACGGAACGCCAGGGGACGCCTTTGGCGCTGGCCGTGCGGATATAGGGCTGGCCGAGGACCTCCAGCATCGCGCTGCGCGTGAAGCGCGCCAGAACCGCCGCGCCACCCACGCCGAGCGTGATCACGGGCAGGATCGCATGCCGCCAGCTCTCCTGCCCGCCCGAGGGCAGCCAGCCGAGTTGCACCGCGAACAGAAGCACCAGCAGCAGTCCGAGCACGAAGGACGGCACGGTGAAGCCCGCGACCGCCACGACCATAACGATCCGGTCCGCCAGCGAATTCCGGTGCAGCGCCGCATAGATGCCGGCCGGGATCCCGAGCCCGATCTTGATCAGGAGCGCCGGCAGCGTGAGCGCCAGCGTCGCGGGAATCCGCTCCATCACAAGCACGATCGCATCGCGCCCGTCGCGCATGGACCGGCCGAGGTCGCCCTGCAGGATGGCCCAAAAATAGGACAGGTACTGCACCCAGACCGGCTCATCGAGGCCCCAGGCGGTGCGGAAGGCGTCGATCGCCTCGGGCGGTGCGTCCGCGCCCATGATGATCTGCGCCGGGTCGCCCGAGAGGCGAAGCACAACGAAGACGAAGGTCACCACCATGGAGATGGTGAGCAGCGCGCGCGCGATGCGTGAGGCGGCGAAGCGGAGCATCTCAGGCGGCCTTCCGTGGCAGGGCGGCGTCTCCGTGCGCGACGTGGCAGGCAATGAGGCGGCCATCCGCGCGCCGCTTCAGCGCTGGCTCCTCCGTCGCGCAGAGCGCCGTCGCGACCGGGCAGCGCGGGTGGAAGGCGCAGCCGGACGGACGGTCGGCCGGGTTCGGCGGGTCGCCCTGCAGGATGATGCGCTGGCCCGTCCGGCCAGGATGCGGGATGGCGGAGACGAGGGTGCGCGCATAGGGGTGCGCCGGATCCTGCAGCACGGCGTCGGGCTCGCCTTCCTCCACGATGCGGCCGAGATACATGACCGCGATACGGTGGCTCACCTGGCGGACGGCGCGCAGGTCGTGGCTGATGAAGAGCATGCCCATGCCGAAGCGCGCCTGCAGTTCCACCAGCAGGTTCATCACCTGCGCCTGGATCGAGACGTCGAGCGCGCTGATCGGCTCGTCGCACACCAGCAGCGCCGGGTCGGTCGCCAGTGCGCGGGCGAGAACGGCGCGCTGGCGCTGGCCGCCCGAGAGCTCATGCGGGTATCGCTGCCCATGGTCAGGGCGGAGGCCCACGGCCCGGAGCAATTCCTCGACACGCGCCGCGCGCTCCGCACGGCCGCCGAGGCCGTGGATATCGAACGGCTCGGCCACCTGCGTGCCGACCGGCAGCCGGCGGTCGAGCGCGCCCAGCGGGTCCTGGTAGACCATCTGCATCCGCGCCCGCTGCGCCCGCCAGGCGGCGCTGCCCGGTGCCGGCAGCGGTCGGCCCTCGAACGCGACGGCACCGGCATCGGGCGTTTCCATGCCAAGGACGAGGCGCCCCGTCGTGGATTTGCCGCAGCCTGATTCACCGACCAGTCCGAGTGTGCGGCCGCGCTCGATGGTGAGCGACACGCCGTCCACGGCGCGCACCTCGACCGTGCGCCCGAACACGCCGCGGCGCATGTGGTAGCGGCGCAGGAGGTCGCGCGCTTCCAGCAAGGCTCCACCGGGCTTCATGCGGGCACCGCTTCGCGCAGTGCGGGAAGCGCGCGGAGGCAGGCCGCGGCATGCCGTTCGCCGACGCGCGCGGCCGGTGGGGTTCCGGCATCGCAGGCGGCCGCGCGATGCGGGCAGCGCGGCGCGAAGGCGCAACCCGGCGGCATGGCCCAGGGTTCGGGAACGCCGCCGGGAATGGCGGCGAGCGGCCGGCGCGGTCCGTCGATCGGCGGCAGCGCGCGGATCAGCCCCTGCGTGTAGGGATGCGCCGCGGCGTCGAACAGGTCGGCCGACCGGCGCCTCCTCCACGATACGCCCGGCATACATGACGGCGACGCGGTCGCAGGCATCCGCGACCACGCCGAGGTCGTGGCTGATGAGCACGAGCGCCATGCCCATCTCCCGCCGCAGCGTCGAGAGCAGGTCCAGGATCTGCGCCTGGATCGTGACGTCGAGCGCGGTGGTCGGCTCGTCCGCGACCAGGAGTTCAGGCCGGCCGGCGAGCGCGATCGCGATCATCACGCGCTGGTTCTGCCCGCCCGAGAGCTCGTGCGGATAGGCATCGAGCCGCCGCGCCGCATCGGGTATGCCGACCTGGTCGAACAGGCGCCTGGCCTCGGCGCGCGCCGCCGCGCCGCGCATGCCGCGATGCAGCGCCAGCGCCTCGGTGACCTGGCGGCCGATACGGTGGACGGGGTTGAGGCTGCTGGCCGGGTCCTGGAAGATCATGGCGATCCGCCCGCCGCGCACCTTCTCGAGCACCGCGGCCGGCGCGCCGAGCAGGTCCTGCCCGCCGATGTGCACGCGCCCGCCGATCCGCGCGCGGGGCGGCAGCAGACCGAGCGCCGCGAGCCAGGTGACGGACTTGCCGCAGCCGGATTCGCCCACCATGCCGACCGCCTCGCCCGGCGCGACGGCAAGGTCGATGCCGCGCAGCGCTGGCTGGCCGTCGAAGGCGACGGTCAACCCTTCCAGCGCGACGAGCGGCGTCTCCGCCATGCGTCAGGCCCCCACGCGGAGGTTGCCCGCGCGGAATTCCATCGCCCAGCCCTTCGATGCGCGCCAGGCGATGTCGCGCCGCTTGGCGGTGAAGGCTGCGGCCTGGTGCAGCACGATGTAGGCCGGGTCCTCGCGCTCCAGCAGTTCCAGCACACGGCGGAAATGGGCGCGACGGCGCTCGAGGTCGGTCTCGGATTCCAGCGCGGTGCTGACGCGGTCGAATTCGGCGCTGATCCATTCGCCGGTGCGCGTCGCCTCGGTGCGCGGGCCGAAGGCGCGCAGGATGCCGGCGACCGGGTCTCCGAACAGCGAGGTGTTGGACCAGTCGCGGATACCGCGGCCCGGCGAGCGTTCCGTCACCTGGCTGAAATTCTCCTTCATCTCGATCTGCACGTTGAGGCCGGCCGAGCGGAAGGATTCCACGACGATCTGCGCGTTGTTCACCTGGTTGGTGTAGTAGTTGTTGAGCAGCCGGTAGGTGATCGGCTCCCCGCGGTAATTCGCCTCGCGCAGCAGGCGGCGCGCCTCGGCCGGGTCGTAGCCCGGGTTCTCCCAGTCGCGCAGGTACATCGCGCCATAGGATTCGAGCTGCATGCCGCGCGGGATCTCGGTGCGCCCGGCCCAGAGCGCATCGACGATGGTGCGACGATCGACCAGATGCGTCATGGCGCGCCGGATGCGCGCATCGGCCAGCACCGGGTTCGATTTGTCGAAGGCGAGCTTGCGGATGTTGTTGATCGGGCTGCCCAGCACCTCGAAGCGCGCATTGCGCTCGACCACCGTGACCTGGTCCGGCGGGATGTCGCAGGCGAAGTCGTATTCGCCGGAGAACAGGCCGTTGAACCGGCCCGAGACCTCCGGCACCTCGACGAAGCGCAGGCGGCGGGCGGGCGGGCGGCCGCCCCAATAGGCGTCATGCGCCTCCAGGATCAGCATCGTGTCGGGGCGGTACTCGGCGATGCGGTACGGGCCGGTGCCGATGGGCGCGCGCCCCCAGGCGAGCCAGTTCTCCGCCGCGTCGAAGGCGGCGCGCGAGAAGACGGCGCCAACGCTCTGCGCGATGCGGCCTTCCAGCGTGATGTCGGGCGTGCGGTTGACGAAGCGCAGGCTGTGCCGGCCCAGCACCTCGACGCGCTCGAGACCCGGATAGGTGCGGCGCGCGACGGCGACGACCTCCGCCGGCGGCTCCTTGCCCGCGGTGCCGGCGAGCACCGTGCTCTGCCCCGCGCCGGTCGCGCCCTGCGTGCCGAACAGCCGCGGGCCGAAGGAGAAGGCGACATCCTCGGCCGTCATCTCGCGCCCGTCGTGGAAGCGCACCCCCTCGCGCAGCGTGAACTCGACCGTGCGCGCGTCGATCCGCCGCCAGGCGGTGGCGAGGCCGGGGCGGAGCGACAGGTCGCCCAGCCAATCGGTCTCGATCAGTGGCTCGGAATAGATGTTGTGCAGCCGGAAGCCGACATTCGACTGCTCGCGCGGCGGCTCGAAGGTGTTCGAATTGGACAGGCGCTGCACCGCGATGGTCAGTACCGGCCGATCGTCGGCCTGCGCGAGGGCGGGCCGAGCCAGCGTGGCGGCGGCGGCGGCGACCAGCGCGCCGCGGCGGGTGATGGCGGCCATGGCCTCAGGCCCCCCAGTTCCGGCTGCGGAAATCCATCAGGAAGGACTGCGCGGCGCGCCAGCGGATGTCCTTGCGCTTCGCCGTGAAGGTCGCGGTCTGGTGCAGCACCGTATAGGCGGGGTCCTCGCGCTCGGCGATCTCGAGCAGGCGGCGGAAGATCGCGCGGCGCCTGGCGCGGTCGGTGCTGGTCTCGAGCTCGGCCGAGAGGCGGTTGAATTCCTCGTTCGTCCATTCGCCGACCTGCTGCTGCTGGCCGCGCGGGCCGTGCTGGTTCGTGATGGAGGAGACGGGGTCGTTGAAGGGCGCCGAGTTCGACCAGTCGCGGATCCCGCGCTGCGTCTCGCGCGAGAAGATCTGCGCCCAGTTCTCGCGCATCTCGATCTGCACGTTGAGGCCGACCTGGCGCCACATCTCGACCAGGATCTGCGCCGTCGCGTTCTGGTTCGTGTAGTAGTTGTTGAGCAGGCGGTAGGGGATCGGCTCGCCGCGGTAGCCGGCCTCGCGCAGCAGGCGGCGCGCCTCGGCGGGGTCGAAGCGCGGAACGTCCCAGTCGGCCTGGAACATCTCGCCGTAGTATTCCCATTGCAGGCCCTTGGGCACGCGCGTGCGCCCGGCCCAGAGCGCATCGACGATCGCCTTGCGGTCGATCGCGTGGGTGAAGGCGCGGCGCACGCGCGCATCGCGCAGCTGCGGGTGGTTCTTGTCGAACACGGTCAGGCGATGGTTGGTGATGGTGCTGCCCACCACTTCGAAGCGCGCCGTTGCGCTCGATGTCCTGGATCTGGTCCGGGTTCACGTCGCAGGCGAAGTCGTATTCACCGGACAGCAGGCCGTTCACGCGCGAGATCGGCTCCGGCACCTCGACGAAGCGGATGCGGCGCAGCGGCGGGCGGCCGCCCCAGTAGTCGTCGAAGGCCTCCAGCACCAGTTCGCGGTCGGCGCGGAACTCGGCCACGCGGTACGGGCCGGTGCCGACGGGCTGGCGCGCCCAGTCGAGCCAGGACGGCGCCGCCTCGAAGCCGCGGCGGGAAAAGATCGCGCCGACATTGCGCGCGATCCGCCCTTCCAGCGTCACGTCGGGCGTCTTGTTGACGAAACGCACCCGGTTCGGCGCGACGATCTCGATCCGCTCGAAGCCCGGATAGGTGCGGCGCGCAACGGCCGGCACCTCGGGCGGCGGCGCCTTGCCGGCCATGCCGGCGGTGGTGCCGGAGAACAGCGTGCCACCGGCGCGCTGCTCGCTTGCGCCCCAGAGGCGCTCGGGCCCGAAGGAGAAGACGACGTCCTCGGCCGTCATGGTCGCGCCGTCGTGGAAGCGAACACCGTCGCGCAGGTCGAGCTCGACGGTGCGGTCGTCGATACGCCGCCATTCGGTGGCGAGGCCGGGGCGGAATTCCAGCGTCTCGACCCAGTCGGTGTCGATCAGCATCTCGGCGTAGGAGTTGAACGTGCGCGTGCCGACATTGGATTGCTCGCGCGCCGTCTCGAGCGTGTTGGAATTGGCGATCTTCTGCACCGCGATGGTGATCGCGGGCCGCTGGTCGGCCTGGGCCAGCGCGGGATGCGCGAAGGTTGCGAGGGCGGGCGCGGCAAGCAGGTGGCGACGACGGAGCATGGTGGTTCTCCTCGGGGCTGTGATCATTCGGCGGCGCGCGGCAGCGCGGCCGGGGGCAGGCGTTCCTCGAGCCCCTGCGGCGTGGCGCGGTAATGGGTGAGCGTGCGTTCCGCGTGCCGCATCCGGTGCGACAGCGCCTTCTGCGCGTAGTCCTTCACCAGGCCCGCATAGGCCGGATCCCCGGCGAGGTTCGTGAATTGGTGCGGGTCGCGGGCGAGGTCGAAGAACAGCGGCGGCAGCGCGGCGAAATGCACGTATTTGTATTGCGTATCCTGCACGACGCAGAGCGCGCTCTCGTCGAGCGCCAAGCCGAGCGCACTCTCGGGCTTCGAGTAGTGCACGTCGCGGAAGTCGTATTCGTAGAACAGCAGGTCGCGCCAATCCTCCGGTGCGGCATGCTCGAGCAGCGGCAGAAGGGACCGGCCGTCGCAGGCGCGCGGCGGCGTGCCGCCGAGCCCTTCCAGGATGGTGGGCATCACGTCCACGCTCTCGGTGAAGGCCTCCTCGACCGCGCCGGCGCGCAGGTTGCGGCCGGCATCCTTGACCACCAGCGGGATGCGGAAGCTCTCGTCGAAATAGCCGACCTTGCCGAGCAGCCAGTGGTCGCCGAGCTGCTCGCCGTGGTCGGAGGTGAAGACGACCATCGTGTCGTCCCACTGCCCGTTCTCGTCGAGCCAGGCGAAGACGCGGCCGAGGCAGTCGTCGATCTCGGTGATCAGCCCGGCATAGGTTGCGCGCATCTGGCGGATGGCGCCCTCGTCGAGCGTGCTGGCCGTGCCGCCGGCGCCGTGGAAGAACGACCCCTGCCTGATGTCGCGCAAGTAGTGGCGCAGCAGCGGGTGCTGCGCCGCCTCCTCCTCCCAATGCTTGGCGCGCACGGGCGCGGGCATGTCGGCCGGCGCGTACATCGCGTGATATGGCGCGGGCGCGATGAACGGCGGATGCGGGCGATAGTAGCCCAGGTGCAGGAACCACGGCTTGCCGTTGCGGCCCTTGAGGTAGGTGAGCGCGCGTTCGGTGAAGTAGGTGCTGTCGGACAGTGCCGCGGGAATGCGGCAGGGGCGGTCGGTCACGCCCGGCACGGAATCCTCGCCCTCTGGCAGCCAGATGTCCTCCCGCCGCTTCGGCAGCGCATAGCCCTGGTGCGCGAGCCAGCCGAAATACCCGTCCATGCCGGGCTCGAAGGCGCCGACGCTGCGGAACCCGTCCATCAGGTCGCCGAGGGTCGTGAAGCGCGGGTCGCGCGGGCCAGTGGTGCGCGGGTCGGGCGTGGTGGTGGTGTAGCCGATCAGCGCCGGGTCGTAGCCGATCAGGCGGAGTTGCCTGCCGAGGTTGGCGTGGCGCGCATCGAGCGGCACGGTGTTCTGCACCGCGCGGTGGTTCATCAGGTAGAGGCCGGTCAGCAGGCTCGCGCGCGCCGGGCCACAGGGCACGGCGGTAGTGACGTGGTTGCGGAAGGTCACGCCCTCGCGGCAGAGGCGGTCGAGGTTCGGGGTGCGCAGGAAGCCCGCACCCAGATGCGGCACGAAATCCGCGCGCCACTGGTCCACGACGATGAGAAGTACGTTTCTGCGCTCCGGCATCCCGCATCCAATTCGTTGCTGGTGAACGAGGGGGTACCCGCTGCACATGTCCTGCCGATGACAATTGCGCTGCTGGTGCATGACGAATCCCGCCGTGTTGCCGCAGCCACCTGGAGCCGTCGCCAACGGTCCGTTCGGGATGTGGAGGCGCCCTGACCCGGCAGCGGCGCTGCCTCCGCCGACCGCAACGGCCGCGACAACGACGATGGAGATGATCGGCATCTCCCGCGGACCACCATCACTGAACCGGTGGCCCTCCGGCGTGCTGGCCGGGAGATGGCGCTCTTGGTCGGATCGACCGTTGCTGCCGATCGGTCGGACCCATGGCGGGTGCGGCTGATCGCCAAGGCCTGGGCGCTGCGCGAAGCGCTGGTGCCGAGCACCGCGCCGGGCCTGACGGCGGTCGCGGCGGCGCAGGGCATCTCGCAATGCTATGCGAAGCGATCGGTTCGCCTCGCCTGGCTGGCGCCGGACATCGTCAAGGCCTTCCTCGGCGGCTGCCAACCGGCGAACCTGACGGCGTCGCGCCTGATGCAGGACACCCGCATTCCGACCGATTGGCAGGACCAGTGCAGGACGCTCGGGTTCGCTTGACGGCGGGGTGCGGCGGCGTCGCGTGTTCGGACGCGGGCGCCTCGCCAGCCTGCTGCCCGGCGTCAGATACCATCCGTACATGCGGAAATGGCCAGGAGAGACAGAAGCGGCGTCGGCCCGCTGAACCCGCCGGGCCAGCGTCTCTCGGGCATGATCCGCCGGTGGCCCTCGTGTGTCCGGCCGGAAAGGCGGACCTTTCGCGGACTTGGACCGTGGACCCAGGAAACGTCCGCGACACCATGACTGCGTGGTTGTGCGCCCAGTCTCCCGCGAACCCGTCTCGTCCACTGGACAGCCTGATTTCCCTGTTCAGCAGGGAAAGAACAGGGAAATTGGCTCCATGTGGCTCATTTGATGGCGCAGTGCCGGGCTGGAAGGCACAGAAATCCTCAGTCTCCGGGCGCCATTCCCTGCACAGCGGAACAGGGAATGTCAGAGCGCCTTGCAGGGAAAGCCTCGTCACGTCCAGGGATTCCGGTCGCCAATAAGTGCTTGGCGGTCATCACGGGTCCGCGCTAGCGCTGCTTCGACCTTAGAGCCCATCCGGGAAGTTCGGATTCACGCTGAGGGCTTTGCGGCCAGCCGCCGAAGCATGATGCGGATCATCGCCATGCGGACGAAGGCGGCGGCGATGCGGCAACGCCGCTCGAAGTCGCGAGCGAGACGGCGATTGCGGCTGATCCATCCGATGGTGCGCTCCACGATCCAGCGCTTCGGCAGCACGACGAATCTGTGTTTGTCGCAGCGGCGGACGATCTCGATCTTCCACGTGCCGGTGCGCGCGACGGCTGCCGCCATCTTCGGCCCCTGATAGCCGGCATCGCCGATGATGCGCTCGACGAAGGGGAACAGGCGGCGCGCCTGACGCAGCAGCGGTTCGGCTGTTGATTGCCACTGAAAGCTGACCCGGAGTTGCCACGAGGATCTGACCCGGGTTGTGGGGATGCGGGGGTTTTCAAATCCCGTCAGGTGGGCTGTGGCTTCCTTTCGCGATGGGCCTGGGTGGCGGAGCTATTCCTGAAGCGGAAGCTGTCGTTACCCGTCTCCAGGATGTGGCAGTGGTGGGTGAGCCGGTCGAGCAGCGCCGTGGTCATCTTGGCATCCCCGAAGATCGCCGCCCACTCACTGAAACTGAGATTGGTGGTGATGATGACGCTGGTCTGCTCGTACAGCTTGCTCAGAAGGTGAAACAGCAAGGCGCCGCCCGAGGCGCTGAACGGCAGGTATCCCAGTTCATCGAGGATCAGCAGGTCGGCGTGGAGCAGGCGAGCGGCAATCTGCCCGCTCCTTCCGGCGGCTTTCTCCTGCTCGAGGGCGTTGACCAATTCCACCGTGGAGAAGAACCGCACCCGCTTGCGGTGATGCTCGACCGCCTGGACGCCAAGCGCGGTGGCGACGTGGGTTTTTCCGGTGCCTGGCCCGCCGACCAGCACGATGTTGTCGGCCTTCTCCATGAAGGCACCGGCATGCAGTTGGCGCACCAGGGCTTCGCTGATCTGGCTGCTGGCAAAGTCAAAACCCGTCAGGTCCTTGTAGGTCGGGAACCGTGCGGCCTTGAGCTGGTAGGCGATGGAGCGGACCTCCCGCTCGGCCATCTCGGCCTTCAGCAACTGCGACAGGACGGGGATCGCGCTCTGGAAGGCGGGCGCGCCCTGCTCGGTTAGCTCGGCCGCGGCCTGCGCCATGCCGTGCATCTTGAGGCTGCGCAGCATGATGGTGACGGCGGCAGCCGCCGGGTCATGACGCATGGCGGCCTCCATTTCTCGGACGCAGGCTGTCATAGCGGGCGACGTTGGCCTTGGGCTCCTGCGCCAGCACCAAGGCCTGGGGCGCCTCGATCGGCGGGATCTGGGAGGCTGTGCCGTCGGTCAGCCGGTGCAGCAGGTTCAGGATATGGGTCTTGCTGGACACGCCGGCCTGCAGCGCCATCTCCACGGCGACCAGTACCGCCTGCTCGTCGTGCTGCAGCACCAGGGACAAGATCTCCACCATCTCCCGCTCACCACCAGGCCTGCCGTGCAGCTGGCGCTGAAGCTGCCGGAATGCCTCTGGCAGTTCGGCGAAGGGCGCGCCGTTGCGCAGGGCACCGGGCTTTCGCTGGACCACAGCCAGATAGTGGCGCCAATCATAGACCGTCCGGCCCTGGCCGTGGTGCGACCGCTCGATGATCCGCTGGTGCTCGCAAAGGACGGCTCCCTCGGCGACCACCACGATGCGCTCGGGATAGATCCGCAGGCTGACCGGGCGGTTGGCGAAGGAGGCGGGCACGCTGTAGCGGTTGCGGTCGAAGTGCACGAGGCAGGTTGGCGAGACCCGCTTGGTCTCATCCACGAAGCCGTCGAAGAGCCGTCTGACCGGCATCAGGCAGTCCACCTCCTGCCGCCAGACCGCGGCGACGCTGCCGGGTTCGGCGCCGTGCGGGATCTCCTCCCACAGGGCCACGCATCGCTGCTCCAGCCAGGCGTTCAGCGCCTCCAGGCTGGCGACCTGCGGCATGGGCTGCCACAGCCGGTGCCGGGCATCCTGAACGTTTTTCTCGACCTGACCTTTCTCCCAGCCCGACGCCGGATTGCAGAACTCGGGCTCGAACAGATAGTGGCTCGCCATGGCCAGGAAGCGGGCATTGACCTGCCGCTCCCGGCTCGCGACCGATCCGGTCCACGGCGGTGCGCATGTTGTCGTAGATGCCGCGCCGCGGCACGCCACCCAGCACGCGAAAGCCGTGGTTGTGGGCGTCGAACAGCATCTCGTGCGTCTGCAGGAGGTAGGCCCGCACCAGGAAAGCCCGGCTGTGGCAGAGCTTGAAGTGGGCGACCTGCAGCTTGGTGCGCTCGCCGCCGATGACGGCATGCTCCTCGCTCCAGTCGAACTGAAACGCCTCGCCCGGGCCGAAGGCCAGCGGCACGAAGACACCGCGGCCGGAGGTCTGCTGCTGGCGCAGCCAGTCGTCCCGCCAGGCGCGCACGAAGGCAGCGACCCGCCGGTACGAGCCATCATAGCCGAGCCCGGCCAGTTCCGCGTGGAACTGCCGGGCCGTGCGTTTCTGTTTGCGCGGCCTGCGGGCATCCGCCCGCAGCCAGGCTGCCAGCCGCTCGGCGAAGGGATCGAGCTTGCTGGGGCGATCAGGCGTCCTGAAAACAGGCTCCACCGTCTCGGACCGCAGGTACTTGCGGATGGTGTTCCGCGACAGGCCGGTCCGGCGGGCGATCGCCCGGATCGACAGGTGCTCCCGGAAATGCCAGCGCCGGATAACGCTCAATAAGGCCATGTCCAACACTCCCGCTGCCCCCGCCCAAAAGGCCAAGGCTAGCGTCCGAACATGGGTCAAATCTCAGCGGCAACTTCACCCCAAACCGGGTCAGTTCTCAGCGGCAATCAACAGGCGGCGAGGAGCAGCGCCGGGGCCCGCTGGTCTCGGCAATGCGGCAGCGGCTCAGACGCGCTGGCCGGCGCAGCCGCTACCGATTACGCAAGCAGGTCGTCGAGCCTGTCTTCGGGCAGATCAAAGGCGCACGAGGGTTCCGACAGTTCCTCCTGCGCGGCCTCGAGAAGGTGAAACACAAATGGGCGCTGGTCTGCACCGCCCACAACCTCACCAAACTCGTTAGGGTAGCAGCAGCCTCGCCCGCAGCGGTCGCGCGCCTACGATGAGGGCCGCTCGCTCCCCAGCGGCGTCACTCCGAAATACGGTTACCGGGACAAATACGGTTACCGGGACAGATGGGGTGATTGGGGTCTCTCCCCGGTGATCCGGTGGCTGCTCCTCTCGGGATGATGGAACGTGGTCCGTGTTGATCGCATCGGCCACAGCATCGAGGAGGAGCAGCCGTGGGGTACTTTGCCGGGTTGGACGTGTCGTTGGAAGAGACGGCGATCTGCATCGTCGATGACGCGGGTTGCATCGTGCGCGAGGCGCGCGCGGCAAGCGAGCCGGAGGTGCTGGATGGCGTTCTTCGGGGCGTGCTGGGATGACGATGGACCGGGTTGGCCTTGAGGCCTGCTCGCTGACGGCCTGGTTGCACGCCGGGCTGACGGAGGCCGGGATCCCGGCGATCTGCATCGAGGCCCGCCAGGCCAAGGCGGCGATGGGCGCGATGCCGAACAAGACTGATCGCAACGACGCGCGCGGGATCGCGCAGATCATGCGGACCGGCTGGTATCGCGCGGTACATGTCAAAAGCGCGTCCTGCCGCTCGTGGCGGGCGCTGCTGACGGCACGGCGGATGGTGCTGAACAAGCGGCGCGACGTCGAGAACGGCATCCGCGCGCTGCTGCGCGAGGTCGGGCTGAAGGTCGGCACGGCAAGCCGCAAGGACTTTCCGTCCCGCGTGCGCGACGCTGGCCACTGACGACCCGGTGCTTGCCAGCCTGGCTGAATCATTGCTGGCCGTTGTCGAGGTGATGAGCAGGGAAGTCGAAAGGCTGACCAAGCGCGTGCTCGACGAGGTGCGAATCGAGCCGACGTGTCGTCGGCTGATGACGGTGCCGGGCGTCGGGCCGCTGACCGCCTTGGCGTTTCGCGCCACGATCGACCAGCCGGATCGCTTCCGAAAGTCGCGCGACGTCGGCGCGCATCTCGGCCTGACGCCGCGACGCTACCAGTCCGGCGAGACCGACGTGCAGGGGCGCATCAGCCGGTGCGGCGACGAACTGGCGCGAACCGCGCTTTACGAGGCGGCCCATTCGCTGCTGATCCGCAGCACCAAATGGTCGGCGCTGCGGGCGTGGGGGATGAACGTCGCCAAGCGCCGCGGCATGGCGCGCGCACGCGTCGCGGTGGCCCGCAAGCTGGCGGTGATCCTGCATCGCATGTGGGCCGACGGCAGCGAGTTCCGCTGGGGCAAGCAGGCCGCGGTGCCTGCGGCAGCCGCATGACGAGAGGAGTTCACAGTTCCCGCCTGACGAGGGCGGAGCCGCGTCGTTCCCGTGGGGACGATGGGCGAGGCGATCTCGCTGAGAAGTCCGGAGCCGGAGGGCAGCAATGCCCCGAAGGTCGCGGGACAGATTGAGACGCCTCGCCCTCCTGACCCCATCCTGCGGCGGCCATGCGCCGACCGCGAAGAGAAGCGAGTGACCCGCGGGAATGGCTTGAGGCACGAGGAAGAGGAACGGAACAGCTTGACACCAACAACCCCAATCAGAGAAGGCTCTTAGCCTTGGCCTTTTGGGCGGGGGCAGACGCAAGGCTGGTTGGCCGCGCTGGCGCGGTGGACCGAGGATGGGAAGACATTGCTCGGCGGAGGCTCGACATCCTCGCCCTCCGTGCCGCCGAACTGCTGTTCGAGCATTGGCATGCCGCGGCGCCTGCTGTGGCGTTGGACGCCCCCGTGCTGCGGTGCCGCGCCATCGGCGCCGCCCTACCTGATGCCGCCTTGGCCGACGAAGGTATCCGGTCGGCCGTGAACAACGTGGAAGTCTCTGGTATTCTTGGGGTTTCCGGCCGCTGCAAGGGACTGTCAGGAATTTCGTGTGTGGCCGGTCATGATGGGAAAGAAGGAGCTCCCCCATGGCCCGACGGAAAGAGCCGCAGATCCCGACGCGATCCTGGACCAGCTGCTGTCCGGGACGGCAGGCCAGCGCGGCCTTCGACCAGGGCGGCCTGCTGGATCAGCTGAAGAAGGCGCTGGCCGAGCGGGCGCTGAACGCCGAGATGGACCACCACCTGGCCGGCGATGGCGGTGCTGGCAACAGCCGCAACGGCTACGGCCGCAAGAGCGTGGTGACCGACACCGGCCGGATGGCGCTGGAGATCCCGCGCGACCGCCAGGCGCAGCTTCGATCCGCTGCTGATCGCCAAGTACCAGCGCCGCTTCCCGGGCTTCGACGACAAGATCATCTCGATGTACGCGCGCGGCATGAGCACGCGCGAGATCGCGGGCCACCTGCAGGAACTCTACGGCATCGACGTCTCGCCGGACCTGATCAGCACGGTCACCGACGCGGTGCTGGACGAGGTCGCCACCTGGCAGGCGCGGCCGCTGGAGCCGGTCTACCCGCTGGTCTTCTTCGACGCGCTGCGGGTCAAGATCCGCGACGAAGGCCTGGTGCGCAACAAGGCGGTCCACATCGCGCTCGGCGTGCGGGCGGACGGCACCAAGGAGATCCTCGGCCTGTGGCTCGAGCAGAACGAGGGCGCCAAGTTCTGGCTGCGGGTCATGAACGAGCTGCGCAACCGCGGCGTCGAGGACATCCTGCTGGCCGTCGTCGATGGCCTGAAGGGCTTTCCCGAGGCGATCACCGCCGTGTTCCCCGAGGCCATCGTCCAGACCTGCATCGTGCACCTGCTGCGCCACTGCCTGGATTTCGTCTCCTGGAAGGACCGCAAGCCGGTCGCGGCGGCGCTCAAGGACATCTACCGCGCCGTCGACGCCGAAGCCGCCGAGGCCGCCCTGGCGGCGTTCGAGGCCGGCCCCTGGGGCCAGAAATACCCCGCCATCGGCCAGAGCTGGCGGCGCGCCTGGGGCGAGGTCATCCCGTTCTTCGCCTTTCCCGCGAGGTCCGGCGGATCCTCTACACCACCAACGCCATCGAGGCGCTGAACGCCAAGCTGCGCCGCGCCGTCCGCGCCAGGGGCCACTTCCCCACCGACGAGGCGGCGCTCAAGCTGCTCTATCTGGTCTTGAACAGGACCGAGAAGGAATGGAAAATGCCGCCGCGTGAGTGGTCCATGGCCAAGGCCCAGTTCGCCGTCATCTTCGGCGAACGCTTCACCAGGGCCATGGCATGACCGTGTCGTTCAACCGACCGGCCATACACGGAAATTCTGACAGTCCCT